>NZ_CP027712.1:0-1361637 GCF_003945765.1 Pseudomonas chlororaphis subsp. chlororaphis
GTGTCAGTGGAACTTTGGCAGCAGTGCGTGGAGCTTCTGCGTGATGAGCTGCCTGCCCAGCAATTCAACACTTGGATCCGTCCGCTACAGGTCGAAGCCGAAGGCGACGAGTTGCGTGTATACGCACCGAATCGTTTTGTTCTCGATTGGGTCAACGAAAAGTACCTGGGCCGCGTGCTCGAGCTGCTGGATGAGCATGGCAATGGCATGGCGCCGGCGCTTTCCTTATTAATAGGCAGCAAACGCAGTTCCGCTCCTCGTGCGGCACCCAATGCTCCGCTGGCCGCCGCGGTTGCTTCTCAGGTTCAGCAGGCAGCTGCCGCCCCGGTCGCTGCGCCGGCTCCGGCCGCACCGACCAAACCGGCGACCCAGAAAGCCGCCGAAGTCAGCGAAGAACCCTCTCGTGACAGCTTCGACCCGATGGCGGGGGCCAGCTCGCAGCAGGCTCCAGTACGCGCCGAACAGCGCACCGTTCAGGTGGAAGGTGCGCTCAAACACACCAGTTACCTGAACCGCACCTTTACCTTCGAAAACTTCGTGGAAGGCAAGTCCAACCAGCTGGCCCGCGCCGCGGCCTGGCAGGTAGCCGACAACCCCAAGCATGGTTACAACCCGCTCTTCCTTTATGGGGGCGTAGGTTTGGGTAAGACCCACTTGATGCACGCTGTGGGTAACCACCTATTAAAGAAGAACCCGAATGCCAAGGTCGTGTACCTGCATTCCGAGCGCTTCGTGGCGGACATGGTCAAGGCGTTGCAACTCAACGCGATCAACGAATTCAAGCGTTTCTACCGTTCGGTGGATGCGTTGCTGATCGACGATATCCAGTTCTTCGCCCGTAAGGAGCGTTCCCAGGAAGAGTTTTTCCACACCTTCAACGCCCTGCTCGAAGGCGGCCAACAGGTTATTCTCACCAGTGACCGCTATCCGAAGGAGATCGAAGGCCTGGAAGAACGCCTGAAATCGCGCTTCGGCTGGGGCCTGACGGTGGCGGTAGAGCCACCGGAACTGGAAACCCGCGTCGCGATCCTGATGAAGAAAGCCGACCAGGCCAAAGTCGAACTGCCTCACGATGCGGCGTTCTTCATTGCCCAGCGGATTCGCTCCAACGTGCGTGAGCTGGAGGGTGCGCTCAAGCGTGTCATCGCCCACTCGCACTTCATGGGGCGCGATATCACGATCGAGTTGATTCGCGAATCGCTGAAAGACTTGCTGGCCCTGCAGGACAAGCTGGTCTCTGTGGATAACATTCAGCGCACTGTCGCCGAGTACTACAAGATCAAGATCTCCGATCTGCTGTCCAAGCGTCGCTCGCGTTCTGTCGCGCGCCCGCGCCAGGTAGCCATGGCCTTGTCCAAGGAACTGACCAACCACAGCCTGCCGGAAATCGGCGATGTGTTTGGCGGCCGCGATCACACCACGGTCTTGCACGCATGCCGCAAGATCAATGAACTTAAGGAATCCGACGCGGACATCCGCGAGGACTACAAGAACCTGCTGCGTACTCTGACCACTTGATGACTCCAGCGCAGCTTATTAAGGCAAGGGACTAGACCATGCATTTCACCATTCAACGCGAAGCCCTGTTGAAACCCCTGCAACTGGTCGCCGGCGTCGTCGAACGTCGTCAGACCTTGCCGGTACTTTCCAACGTGCTGTTGGTTGTCGAAGGCCAGCAACTGTCGCTGACCGGTACCGACCTGGAAGTCGAGCTGGTCGGTCGCGTGCAGTTGGAAGAGCCGGCGGAGCCAGGCGAAATCACTGTCCCGGCGCGTAAGCTGATGGACATCTGCAAGAGCCTGCCGAACGATGCGCTGATCGACATCAAGGTCGACGAGCAGAAGCTGGTGGTCAAGGCTGGCCGTAGCCGCTTTACCCTGTCCACTTTGCCGGCCAACGACTTCCCGACCGTGGAAGAAGGCCCGGGCTCGCTGACCTGCCAGCTGGAGCAGAGCAAGCTGCGTCGCCTGATCGAGCGCACCAGCTTCGCCATGGCCCAGCAGGACGTGCGTTATTACCTCAACGGCATGTTGCTGGAGGTCTCCGCCGGCATCATCCGCGCCGTGGCCACCGACGGTCACCGCTTGGCCATGTGCTCGATGCAGGCCGATATCGGTCAGCCGGATCGCCACCAGGTGATCGTACCGCGCAAAGGTATCCTGGAACTGGCCCGCCTGCTCACCGAGCCGGATGGCATCGTCAGCATCGTGCTGGGTCAGCACCACATTCGTGCTACCACCGGCGAGTTCACCTTTACCTCCAAGCTGGTCGACGGCAAGTTCCCGGACTATGAGCGCGTGCTGCCGAAGGGCGGTGACAAGCTGGTACTGGGCGACCGTCAGGCGCTGCGTGAGGCCTTCAGCCGTACCGCGATTCTGTCCAACGAGAAGTACCGCGGTATCCGTCTGCAACTGGCCAACGGTCAGCTGAAAATCCAGGCGAACAACCCGGAGCAGGAAGAGGCGGAAGAAGAAGTAGGCGTGGAATACAACGGCGGCTCGCTGGAGATCGGCTTCAACGTGAGCTACCTGCTCGACGTGTTGGGCGTGATGACCACCGAACAGGTACGCCTGATCCTGTCCGATTCCAACAGCAGTGCGCTGGTGCAGGAATCCGACAACGATGACTCGGCCTACGTTGTCATGCCGATGCGCCTGTAATCATGCTCAGCAGAAGCTAGATGTCCCTCAGTCGCGTCTCGGTCACCGCGGTGCGCAATCTACACCCGGTGACCTTCTCCCCCTCCCCCCGCATCAACCTCCTCTACGGCGCCAACGGCAGTGGCAAAACCAGCGTGCTGGAAGCCATCCACTTGCTGGGGCTTGCTCGCTCGTTTCGCAGTGCCCGTTTATTGCCGGTGATCCAGTACGAACAACTCGCTTGTACGGTGTTCGGTCAGGTCGAGCTGGCAGAAGGCGGACATAGCAGCCTGGGGATATCTCGCGACCGGCAGGGCGAATTCCAGATCCGTATCGACGGGCAGAACGCCCGCAGCGCCGCGCAACTGGCGGAGATCCTACCCCTGCAGTTGATCAACCCGGACAGTTTCCGCCTGCTGGAAGGTGCTCCGAAAATCAGGCGCCAGTTCCTTGATTGGGGCGTGTTCCACGTGGAACCCCGCTTCATGTCAACCTGGCAGCGCTTGCAGAAGGCCCTGCGGCAGCGGAACTCATGGCTGCGGCATGGTACACTTGACGCCGCTTCGCAAGCAGCCTGGGACAGGGAGCTGTGTCAGGCCAGCGCTGAAATTGATGAATACCGCCGCGCTTATATCAAAGCCTTGAAACCAGTCTTTGAGCGGACCTTGAGCGAGCTGGTAGAGCTCGAGGGCTTAACGCTTAGCTATTACCGTGGTTGGGATAAAGAGCGAGAGCTCAGTGCAGTGCTCGCGACATCCCTCCATCGTGATCAGCAAATGGGTCATACCCAGGCCGGCCCCCAACGTGCTGATTTGCGTCTCAGATTGGGCGCACACAACGCTGCGGACATCTTGTCCCGCGGTCAGCAGAAGTTGGTAGTCTGTGCCTTGCGGATCGCCCAGGGGCATCTGGTCAGCCAGGCCCGGCGCGGTCAGTGTATTTATCTGGTGGATGACTTGCCGTCCGAACTGGATGAGCAGCATCGCCGCGCACTTTGTCGCTTGTTGGAAGACTTACGCTGCCAGGTGTTCATCACCTGTGTAGACCACGAATTATTGAGGGAAGGCTGGCAGACGGAAACGCCAGTTGCCCTGTTCCACGTGGAACAGGGCCGTATCACCCAGACCCACGACCATCGGGAGTGAAGGCATGAGCGAAGAAAACACGTACGACTCGAGCAGCATTAAAGTGCTGAAAGGTTTGGATGCCGTACGCAAACGTCCCGGTATGTACATTGGTGACACCGACGATGGCAGCGGTCTGCACCATATGGTGTTCGAGGTGGTCGATAACTCGATCGACGAAGCTCTGGCCGGCCATTGCGACGACATCAGCATCATCATCCACCCGGACGAATCCATTACCGTGCGCGACAACGGTCGCGGCATCCCGGTAGACGTGCATAAAGAAGAAGGCGTTTCCGCAGCCGAGGTCATCATGACCGTGCTGCACGCCGGCGGTAAGTTCGACGATAACTCCTACAAAGTATCCGGCGGTCTGCACGGTGTGGGTGTGTCGGTAGTGAACGCCCTGTCCGAAGAACTGGTCTTGACCGTTCGCCGCAGTGGCAAGATCTGGGAACAGACCTACGTTCACGGTGTGCCTCAGGCGCCTATGGCTATCGTCGGTGACAGCGAAACCACCGGTACCCAGATTCACTTCAAGGCTTCCAGCGAAACCTTCAAGAACATCCACTTCAGCTGGGACATCCTGGCCAAGCGGATTCGTGAACTGTCCTTCCTCAACTCCGGTGTTGGTATCGTTCTGAAGGACGAGCGCAGCGGCAAGGAAGAACTGTTCAAGTACGAAGGCGGCTTGCGTGCGTTCGTTGAATACCTGAATACCAACAAGACTGCGGTCAACCAGGTGTTCCACTTCAATGTGCAGCGTGAAGACGGCATTGGCGTGGAAATCGCACTGCAGTGGAACGACAGCTTCAACGAAAACCTGCAGTGCTTCACCAACAACATTCCGCAGCGCGACGGCGGCACCCACCTGGTGGGCTTCCGTTCGGCACTGACGCGTAACCTGAACAACTACATCGAACAGGAAGGCCTGGCGAAGAAGCACAAGGTCGCCACCACCGGTGACGATGCCCGCGAAGGCCTGACCGCGATCATTTCGGTCAAGGTGCCGGATCCGAAGTTCAGCTCCCAGACCAAAGACAAGCTGGTGTCTTCCGAAGTGAAGACCGCGGTCGAACAGGAAATGGGCAAGTACTTCTCCGACTTCCTGCTGGAAAACCCGAACGAAGCCAAGCTGGTGGTCGGCAAGATGCTCGACGCCGCCCGTGCCCGTGAAGCGGCGCGTAAAGCCCGTGAGATGACCCGTCGTAAAGGCGCGCTGGATATCGCCGGCCTGCCGGGCAAACTGGCGGACTGCCAGGAAAAAGACCCTGCTCTTTCCGAACTCTACCTGGTGGAAGGTGACTCTGCTGGCGGCTCCGCCAAGCAGGGACGCAACCGTAAGACCCAGGCGATCCTGCCGCTCAAGGGCAAGATCCTCAACGTCGAGAAAGCGCGCTTCGACAAGATGATTTCCTCGCAAGAGGTCGGCACCTTGATCACTGCACTCGGTTGCGGCATCGGCCGCGAAGAGTACAACATCGACAAGCTGCGTTATCACAACATCATCATCATGACCGACGCCGACGTCGACGGTTCGCACATCCGTACCCTCCTGCTGACCTTCTTTTTCCGTCAGTTGCCGGAGCTGATCGAGCGTGGCTACATCTACATCGCTCAACCGCCGCTGTACAAGGTCAAGAAAGGCAAGCAAGAGCAATACATCAAAGACGACGACGCCATGGAAGAGTACATGACGCAGTCGGCCCTGGAAGATGCGAGCCTGCACCTGAACGAAGAAGCACCGGGTATTTCCGGCGAGGCGCTGGAGCGCCTGGTGAACGACTTCCGCATGGTCATGAAGACCCTCAAGCGTCTGTCGCGCCTGTACCCTCAAGAGCTGACCGAGCACTTCATCTACCTGCCGGCCGTGAGCCTGGAGCAACTCTCCGATCACGCGGCGATGCAGGATTGGCTGGCCCAGTATGAAGTCCGCCTGCGCACCGTCGAGAAGTCCGGCCTGGTCTACAAGGCCAGTCTGCGTGAAGACCGTGAACGTAATGTCTGGCTGCCAGAGGTCGAACTGATCTCCCACGGCCTGTCGAACTACGTCACCTTCAACCGCGATTTCTTCGGCAGTAATGACTACAAGACCGTCGTCACCCTCGGGGCTCAACTGAGCTCCCTGCTGGACGAAGGCGCTTATATTCAGCGCGGCGAGCGCAAGAAGGCAGTGACCGAGTTCAAGGAAGCCCTGGACTGGCTGATGACCGAAAGCACCAAACGCCACACCATCCAGCGATATAAAGGTCTGGGTGAGATGAACCCGGACCAGCTGTGGGAAACCACCATGGACCCAAGCGTGCGCCGCATGCTCAAGGTCACCATCGAAGACGCCATCGGCGCCGACCAGATCTTCAACACCCTGATGGGTGATGCGGTCGAGCCTCGTCGCGACTTCATCGAAAGCAACGCCCTGGCGGTATCCAACCTGGACTTCTGACCCGGTGTCGATGGGCACATTAAGTGTCGCGAGTGGGCGGGTTATTGTCGCTCTCTAATGAAAGCCCCCGGCCTCGTGCCGGGGTTTTTCTATGTATTGATCTATAAATATGGCCCCATGGTCGATCAATTTATTGGTGGGCTGAATGGACAGTGCCGCGCTCAGTTTGCATATCTCTTCATCCGGCAGGTATCGACTAACTTCAAGGTTGCAATCGTCTGGCACAATCTCGCTAACGGCGATTTTGATCGCCATCGGATTGTTCACGGTGCTCAGTAACTGTGGAAGCTTGGTCAGTTCAGTGCGTTTTTCGGGGCCGCTAGCGGTGAACTCATCTGTCACCTTCACGAATCGAATGGAGTCGGATGGTTTCACCGTATTGAGAATCATCACTGAAGCAGCAGTCGAAGATCCGGAGAACAACCCGTCGGGTAGGCCGATGACGGTGTGGATCATCCGCTTGTGAAGCAAAACCTTGGTTTTTTGCCCCCGGCGCTGATACAGCTTGCTCAACTCGGAACTGTTGCATTTCACGCTCAGGCAATGGTGCTCATGCGTGGATTTTTTCGACCGTAATGTTTCTGCTTTTGATGCACGCCGCCTAGGTGCTTCGATCATCAGTCATGCCTCGGCGCGCGACCACGGCTGAGAGCGCGCATCTGGTACTTGATGCTGGCCATGTAGGCGCGGGCCGCCAGCAGCTTGTGCTTCCAGCGGATCATCGGCAGGCGGGCCTGCATGCCCTGATGGTCGCGCCAGACCTTGGGCAGTTGCGGATAGATGGCCAGGGCCGAGGCCATGCCCACCATGGCGACGCCGTCGGCAATCACACGCTGTGCCACCTCGCGCCGGCTGATTCCACCGGTGACCATCAGCGTCATTCGCGCGCAGGTCACCATATCGCGGGCGAATTCTAGGAAGTACGCCTCGCGGGCCAAGGTCCGGCCGTCGCGTGTGTCGCCCTGCATGGCCGGCGCCTCATAGCTGCCACCGGAGAGTTCCACCAGGTCCACCGGCCGCTCATTGAGCATCTCCAACATTCGTCGTGCGTCGTGGACATCGAAGCCGCCGCGCTGGAAATCCGCAGAGTTGAGCTTGACCGCCACGCAGAAGGTCGGCGCCACCTGCGCGCACACCGCGCGGATAATCTCCAGCAGCAGGCGGGCGCGGTTCTGCACCGAGCCGCCCCAGCGGTTGCTCAGCGGCGAGAGGAACTGGCTGAGCAGGTAGCCATGGGCGGCATGAATCTGCACGCCGGTAAAGCCGGCCTGCTCGGCGAGCACGGCGGTGTGGGTGAAGCGACGGACAACCTCAGCGATGTCCGCCTCGATCATCTCCCGCGGCACCTGGAACATCCGCGACAGGGCACCGAGCTTCAGCGCCACCGCCGACGGCGCCATGGTTGGCTGACCAAGGCTGGCGAGCATCTGCCGGCCGGGGTGGTTGATCTGCAACCAGAACTGCGCGCCCCGGCTGCGCCCAGCCTTGGCCCATTACGTGAAGTGCTGCAGTTGCCGGTCGCTTTCCAGCACCACGCCGCCCGGGCCGGTCAGCGCGTGGCGGTCGACTATGACGTTGCCGCTGAGGATCAACCCAGCGCCGCCGTCGGCCCAAGTCTGATACAGGCACAACAACGCTTCGGAGGGAGCATGTTCGGCATCGCTCATATTCTCCTCCATCGCCGCCTTGCACAGGCGGTTGGGAACAGTGGCACCGTTGGGCAGTTGCAGCGGGTCGAAGAGGTTCATGGGACAGAACTCGATCGGTGAAGTTCTCGCAAGCCTAGGTTTAAAGCCAGGTTTAAGATCAAGCGACATTTCGCCATCGGATCGGGTGGTATTCACGCGCTACGTCGGGGCTGTCGGCAGCCTATGCTGCACGCTCTCCATACGCGCCGAGGGCCTAGCATGAACCAAGAACGCCTTGAACACAGAACCCTGCCGACGGTGCTCGGGCAGTTGCGCGTGCGCGTCGGCGGGAACGGACCGGCGATCCTGTTTTGGCCCAGCCTGTTGATGGACGGTACGATGTGGCAGGGGGTGGCGGAGCGGTTGGCCGAGCGCTACCGGGTGGTGCTGATCGACCCACCCGGTCACGGCGGCAGCACGGCGCTCACACGCCATTTCGACTTTTCTACCTGCGCCGAATGCATCGTCCAGGTCATGGACGGGCTGGGCATCGATCGCGCCCATTACGTCGGCAATTCATGGGGCGCGATGATCGGCGGGACCTTCGCCGCGCGTTACCCGGGGCGGGTGGGCGTGGCCGTGCTGATGAACGGCACGGCCTCTCCTTGCGGCCCTGCCCAGCGCCTGCAATTCAGGCTGATGGTGTCGCTCGGACGCCTGCTGCGGGGCATCCGCGGGCCGCTGCGTACCAGCGCGACGGCGGCGTTCCTAGGACCCACCAGTCGCCGCGACCGGCCCCAGGTGGTGGCCCAGGTCCGCGCCGCGCTAGCGCGGGTCGACTTCCGCTCGGTGCGTTGGGCAGTGGAAAGTGTGGTGATCCGCCGCCCATCTCAGGACGCGCTGCTGCGCACGGTCCGCACGCCGGTGATGGTCGTGGCCGGCATTGAGGACGCGACCTTCCCCGTGGCCGAGACCCGTGCTATGGCGCAGGTGATTCCGGGGGCGTCATTCGTGCTAATGCAAGGCGCGGCGCACCTGGCGGGGCTCGAATGTCCTGGCGAGGTCAGCAAGTTGATCGAGGCATTTATTCGGCGGCAGGGATAAGGGGCTACTCGCCTGCTCTCTGTGTAGAAGCTATTGGAACCTGGGCAGTTTTCAGTCGGCAGAACAGCCTTTACTGGGTCAGTTTTCGGTCAGCGGCAACACTGGACACTTCCTGGTAATAAAAGGGTAGCTTTCAACGAACTTGTTACCGCATTGCAGCAGCATTGGCTGTTCCTCGCTCCCCGCTATCCCCACGTTGAGGATATACAGGTCATCGGTATTGACCTCACCAAGCGAGGAGCAGAAGTGCCCAAACCCAAGAAGGAAAGTTCGCCTCGCAAGAAGAAGGCGTCAACGGGGACGCTTTCGGAATGACGTAACTCTATCATCTGAATCGCCCCTGGTTTCTAGACATTCAAGCCATGGTTGGAGAGTGCCTTAATGCTAGCGAAGCCTGACCTGACGCTAGCTATTCAGGCTCTCTTGGGCACTAATCCCACGGTTTGGACAGGCAAAGCTCATGGTTTTTTTGATTGAAACCAAGCGGTGAGATAATTTGCACCAATAGCGCCGACAATCGCCGGAAACATAACGACCCAGAGGGCCAGATGCTTTTGGGCGTTCGATGCTACTTCTTCTGTCAGAGTGCCCTGGCTCTGCAAAGCTTTAAAAAGAGGCGCAAAATCCGTCATCATCCCTAGCATCAGTGTTGCGTTTGCGACCAAGGCAAGGCCGGCTATCAATGTCCAAATGCGCCAAGGCTGCATGCCTTTCACTGCACTTAGGATTATAAATGCTGGTGCCACGCCCAAAACGACGCCAAGCATGCTCGGTAGACTTTCCATTCTCACCTCATATCTATCGGATCGATTATCGCCCAAAGTACACACTGCCCTAAGCGGTGAAGCTCAGATAATGCTGGGCTTGCTCGTGAGCATACTACGCCTTAACTGTATATAAACACATACTGTATTAATATCCATTTGTGCAGACTGTCGTGCATGAAAGTAGGTATATCCGGGGCTGTCGTCATTTTCATTCCGGGAGCGAATCTCACATGATTTCCATCAATCACGATACCCCAAGGTTAAAGCCTCCAAGCCAAACAATGAGGCGCCTATAGGAGGTGCCACACGAACAGCTGCGCCAGCCCGAAGAACTAAAAAAGGCAGATGGTCAATAAGTGATCGAAAGTAGCTTCTGTCTCGGAGATGGCTGTGCAATCGGGTGTGTCCGTTCACAGCCTCTATGTCTGAATCAAGCGCTATCCATGCCCAAGGATCAGTACGTTCAGGAGGACGATTAGTGCGTTGAGCTTCGCTACTGCGTATTGAGCTAAAACGGGGGAACGGAGTTGTGTGACATCTTTAAAAAGCTGCCGCGTACCTTGCCTAGAGTGGCTGACATGAGCCTTTATTAAGCTACGGGGATTGGCCTATTGGCTGTAGCGTCTCCGCCCCCATGACGCGGTGTGCCCCATGTTCCACGTGGAACCAACTATTGTGTGAGACGAGTAGGCTGACTCACAAAAAAGGTGATTCTTCACCAGTGTTTGCTGGGGCTCCCGAACCATCTATTTTGTGAACCTACATCCGGGTTGCATCGCCGAAATAAAAAAGGCCAACGCTCAGCGTTGACCTTTTTTATTGCCTGGTTAAAAGGGGCGCCCTACTCGGCCGCCGAAACACTTTCCAGGCGATAGCCATAACCATAGATGGTCAGCAACTGCCAGCCACGATCCGCGGTCAACCCCAGCTTGTTGCGCAAGCGGTAGATGTGAGTGTCCAGGGGACGGGAGGAGACGATTTCCTCGTGGGTCCAGAAACGTTCGTAGAGGTATTCCCGGGATAACGGCCGACCCAGGTTGGCGAACAGGCAGCGGGCCAGGCGGTACTCGCGTTCGGTGAGGCTGATCGGGCTGCCGGCACGGGTTACGGTCAGCTCGGCGTCATCGAAGGCCAGGTCGTTGAAGGTTTGCACTTCGACGGCTGCCGATCGCTGCAAGCCGTGACGCCGCAGGACGGCGGTTACCCGTGCCTTGAGTTCGTTGGGGCGGAAAGGTTTGCTCACATAGTCGTCGGCACCGGTGTTCAGGGCCTGGACGATATCGCTCTCGGCATCGCGGCTGGTGAGCATGATGGCCGCCGGTGGCGCCTCCATGTGTTCACGGGTCCAGCGCAGCAACGACAGCCCGCTGAGGTCCGGCAGCTGCCAGTCGAGAATCAGCAGGTCGAAGGTTTCGCGCCGCAGCTGCCGCAGCAGATCCTCGCCACGCTCGAAGCTGTGCAGCGTCCATGGCTGTTCCCCGGGGCCGGGGATCTGTCGCAGTGTCTGTTCCACCCGCGCCAGTTCGGCGGGCTCGTCATCCAGTATTGCGACACGCATGCGGGGCAGTTCCTTTTATCGCGAGAGAATGCTGATTGCTTTATTTGAGGCCTTACCTGGCGCTGAGTTTAGGCTGATCAGACGAATCTGAACAATTGTGGCGAATTGCTCTGGTTCATACCTTTGCTCGGTACGCTGATGTCATATAGCCGGTAGCCGACAGGAGCACTGTCCATCCGGCCTGCATTCATTGCAGAACGATACCGGCTCGAACGTGCAAGGAAAAGGACTATGGGGAACATCCTGGGGAAGGGGCGGTTGCTCTACGCAGGCATTGCGCGGGCAGCGGACCTGGCTCGATTTATCGTACTGATGCTCGCGGCTTGCCTGAGCCTGGGTTCGACCGCGGAGCAGCCTGCGCTGCCGTCTTCGGACTACGCCTTGCCGGTGCAGCGCTATTTCAGCCCATCCGTAACCACTATCGGATTCAGCGATTCCCAGGGATTCGCCCCGATCAGCGCGCCACAGATGACCCAGCCTATGGTCTATCAGGAGCAGCAGCGTTGGGTGTTCTAGATCAGACAATTCTGAACAAATATTGCAAACCGGCCCGGCCTCCACACCATGCCGGTAAATTCGTAGTCGCTGAGTGGCACACAGGGGCATTCGGAAGTGCTCCGACACAGGGAGTGTCAACCGCCGGATTGGCGGGCGTCAGACCGAGGCTTGGCCTCGATTTGCAGTACAGGGGAATACAGGGAGTGCCTCCTCAGGACGTAATGCTTCGACACAGGGATGTGTCATCCCTCCTCTCCCGCGCGGCCCCACGGCGGCGCCAGCCAACAAACAACTCCTCATTTTTTATCTGTGAAGGCCTCTGATGAAGACATTCGGCGCTGAGTTTTTCGGTACGTTCTGGTTGGTCCTGGGCGGGTGCGGGAGCGCCGTTCTGGCGGCCGGCGTTCCGCAGTTCGGGATCGGTTATCTGGGGGTAGCCCTGGCCTTTGGCCTGAGCGTCCTGACCATGGCTTACGCACTGGGTCCGATTTCCGGGGCTCACCTCAACCCCGCGGTCTCGGTTGGCCTGTGGTTGAGTGGGCGTTTCCCGGGTAGCCGGCTGCTGCCTTATATCGTCGCCCAGGTTCTCGGTGGACTCGCCGCGGGTGGCGTGCTGTTCCTGATCGCTTCCGGCAAGGTCGGTTTCGACGCGTCGGCGGGCTTCGCGGCCAATGGCTATGGTGAGCACTCGCCTGGTGGTTACTCGATGTTTGCTGCGCTGTTGACCGAAGTTGTGCTCACGGCGATGTTCCTCCTGATCATCCTGGGTGCCACCGCCAAGCGTGCTCCAGCCGGTTTTGCTCCGATTGCCATTGGCTTGACGCTGACCCTGATCCACCTGATCAGCATTCCGGTCACCAATACCTCGGTCAACCCGGCCCGCAGCACTGCGGTAGCTTTCTTCGCCGGTGAGTGGGCAGTGTCCCAGCTGTGGCTGTTCTGGGTAGCACCTCTGTTGGGCGCAGGGCTGGGAGCCCTGGCCTATCGGTTGATCTCCATCGAGCGGGACTGACCTGTGCGGCCGGATGCGCCGATTCGCATCCGGCCGGCATGGAGCCAAACAGCGCAGCCGCTCTCCAGCGGTTGTGCTGTTTATCCCGTAAGGGAATGACCCTGGCCGGCCTTGGTTCGAGAGGTATGGTCAGAACGCTAACAATGCAGTTCTAATGGCACGGACTTCAGAAGAGCGCGACTACGGACCTATGAACCCATGACCTCCTTGCACATCCGCCACCGGGCCATGCTCGTGTCGTTTCTTCTCGGTAGCGCACTGGCCTTTTCCACGGTGCAGGCTGCCGTTGCAGCACCCAAGCGCCCTCCCTATATCGATGAAAACCAGCAATGCCGTGGCCAGCCGTTGCCGGCGACGGTCGAGCACCTCACGGGCGAAGCCTGGAAGCTGGATGCCAAGGGCAACCAGGTACCCCTGGAAGAAGGCATGAGCGTCGATGAACTCGAAGGGGTGAAGACCTCGCCTTCGGCATTCGTCAGCCTGTCCCTGGGCGATGGTTCGCTGGTGGTACTGCCCTCCAGTTCCCAAATCACCCTGCACCTGAACGAAGAACATGCGATCCCCCAGGTCGCGCTCGAGCAGGGGCAGATCGAATCCTATGTCATCAAGCGCCCGAGCGATTACGACCGTTTCCAGATCGTCACGCCGATCGGCGTGCTGGGCGTACGCGGCACGCACTTCCGGGTGCGTAACGACGATCAGCTGTCGCTGGTGGAAGTGCTCAACGGCCAGGTAGCGGTCAACCGCGAAGATGACGAAGCGCCGAAAAAGACCAAGGGCAAGAAACGCCCTGTGGATAAACCGGTCGGGCCGGTTCCCGGTGAAGTCCAGGTCATGGCTCGCCAAGGTTTGCGTATCCAGAAAGAAGGCCCGTTGAAACCAGTCGATCTGTTGCCTGCACCGCAACTGATGGGCCAGGCGGGCCAGACGGGCGATCTGCCGGTCTGGCAGCTGATCATGAAGCCCTTGCCGGGCGCCAAGCGTTACCGGGCCCAGGTGGCGACTGACAAAAGTTTCCTCAATATCAAGCAGGAACAGTTCTCCAGCACGCCGGAAGTCAACTTCAGCGGCCTGGAAGCGTTTTTTTATCATGTCCGCCTTTCTGCTTTCGATGAGCACGGACTCGAAGGAGAGACGGGCGTCTATGACATCTTCTATTACCCCAGGACCACGCGTGTTCAGTAAGTGCGCGGCGGTTTGTCGGTGAGGCGCTGGCGCCGACCCGAGGGCCGGGAGCCGACGCAAGCCCAGCGACTGTTTGGCGGTCTGGTGCGGGAATGGGCATGGGTCAGCCTGATCCTGCTGCCCTTGACCGCCCTGCTGTCGTTGAGCCACGGGCTGGCGCTGAATAACCTGCTGTATGACAACCTGCGGCGGCTCAGCCCGCTGCTGGTCGATTCGCGGCTGCTGCTGATCACCATCGACGACTACAGCCTGCAGCAGCTGGGCCAGTGGCCCTGGCCGCGCACCCTGCACGCCGACCTGCTGGATCGGCTGACGGCGGCCAAGGTCCAGGGTGTGTTGTTCGACGTGATCTTCAGCGAACCCGACAGCGTTCCCGAAAACGATCAACGACTGGCCCAGGCGGTCTGCCGCGAGGGCAAGGTATTCCTGCCCCTGCTGCGCGAGAGCGTGGCCCGCTACGGCCAGCCGCTGGGCGAGATCGAACCGGTGCCGCCGTTGAGTCAGTGCGCCAAGGCGGTCGGCCATATCAATGCCGAGGCCGACGCCGACGGCACGGTTCGCAGCGTCTATCTGCGCGAAGGCCCACCGCAGGCACCGAAGGCGCAACTGGCCTGGCTGCTTTATCAACAGGCATACCCGGGCACGGCCCTGTCGATGCCCGGTTCGGACACCGCGCAGATCGCCCAGGGCTGGCTGCGCAGCAACCCAGTACGCATCCCCTTCATCAGTCCCCATGCCGGTTTCCCCAGTGTTCCCTATGTCAGCGTATTGCGCGGCGAAGTCCCGCCGGAGCTGTTGCGCGACAAGCTGATCCTGATCGGCACCACCGCGCCCGGCCTGGGTGACCGCTATGTCACCCCGCAGTCGGCCAGTGTCGGCACCACCCCAGGTATCGAGATCCAGGCCAACCTGCTCAATGGCTTGTTGCAGCAGCGCACCATCGTCGCTCTCGGGCAATGGCCGGTCGCGGCGCTGTCGGTGCTGCTGGTGGCGGCCTTGCTGGGATTGCTGCTGGTGCGGCCGCGGCATGCGTTGTGGCTGACCCTGGCCTGCATGGCGGCTGCCCTGCTCGGTTCGGCCGGGCTGCTGCGTCTGGGGCTGTGGTGGCCACCGGTGGCCAGCCTGTTGGGGATGTTGCTGGCGTACCTGATCTGGAACTGGCGCCGCCTGAGCGTGATCCTGGCCTACTTCGGCTGGGAGCTGGCGCGCCTGGACAGCGAGCCTAAGGTGCTGCCCGAACGCCGACGCACCCAGGCTCCCGCAGGGGATGTGCTGCAGGGGCAGATCGTGGCGTTGGAACAGGCCTTGAGTCGCACCCGCGACACCCGCCGCTTCATTGCCGATGGCCTGGAATACCTGCCGGTGGCCACCCTGATCAGCGATCCGGACGGTCGCGTGCTGCTGGCCAACCGCAATGCTCGCGAAGTGTTCGGCAACGCGCTGATCGGCGAGGACCTGGTCCGGCAGTTGGCCGGCCTGGGTTATCCCGGTTTGCAGGACGAGCAACGCCCTGCCCTGTCGCAACTGCAGCCTGTGGAATTTCGCGATATCGAGCAGCGCAGCCTGCGCGTGGACCTGGCGCCCCTGCTGCCGATCGACAGCGATACGCCGATCGGCTGGCTGCTGAGCCTCACCGACCTGAGCCTGGAACGGGACGCCGAACAGCAGCGGGCAACCCTGTTGCGCTTCCTGTCCCATGACCTGCGCGCGCCTCATTCGGCGATCCTGGCCTTGCTCGATGTACAGCGGCACCAGGGCTCGGGCGACACGCGGATCTACAGTCAGATCGAACTCCAGGTGCGTCGCGCCCTGGGGCTCACCGAAGCCTTCGTGCAACTGGCGAAGGCCGAGTCCGAGGCCTATCAGTTCCAGCCGAGCATGTTCGCCATGCTGGTGCTGGACGCGTTCGACCAGGCCATGACCATCGCCCAGCTGAAAAACATCCAGCTGGTGCATGACCTCGACGATGATGCCGAAGGCATGGTGCTGGCCGATCAGTCCCTGCTGACCCGGGCCTTGTTCAACCTGCTGGAAAACGCCATCAAGTACAGCCCGTCGGGCTCGACTGTCCGGGTGCAAGTCGCGTGTACGGAAGGCTGGCTGACCTGCGATATCACCGACCAGGGCAAAGGCATTGCGGCCGATGAACTGCCGCAGCTGTTCGTGCAGTACCAGCGCTTCGCCTCGGCCCAAGGCAGCGAAGGCCTGGGGCTGGGGTTGTCGATGGTCAAGGCGGTGGTCGACCGGCATGAAGGGCGGATTGTCTGCCGTAGTGTGGTCGGCGAGGGGACGACCTTCAGCCTGCAATTACCTCTGCTCACGGACTGAATATCGACAGGCGAAAAAAAAACCGGCTCCAGGCCGGTTTTTTCGTATCCAGAAAACTTATGCACCTTTTCCGGTATTTTATGGGTTTATGAAATATGTATATAAATCATATAGTTATGGATTTTATATAGCGATTTCCAATAAAACGGTACACAGGTTATCCACAGAAACTCAAATGGCCATTTTGTCCGGCGCCGCGGCTACCGGAGGCAGCGAACCCATGTCCCGCTGCGCCTGCTCATTCCAGGCCGCGACCCGGTCGTTGAGCTCGGCGATGGCCCGTGGACCGGAGCCTTCGGCGTACATCGGCGCACCAATCACCACGGTGATAGTGCCGGGGTGCCTGAGCCAGCCGGTCTTCGGCCAGTATTTGCCGGCGTTGTGCGCTACCGGCAGCACCGGCAAGTCGGCATTGACCGCCAGGGCGCTGCCGCTGCGGGAGAACTTGCCCATCTGGCCGTAAGGCACCCGGGTGCCTTCCGGGAAGATCAGCACCCAGACATTGTCCTTGAGCAGCTCGTCGCCCTTGCTGGCGACCTGCTTGAGCGCGGCCTTGGGATTGTCGCGGTCGATGGCGATCGGACGCAGCATGGCCATGGCCCAACCGAAGAACGGCACATACAACAGTTCACGCTTGAGCACCTGGCTCAGCGGTTCGAAATAGGCCGAGAGAAAGAACGTCTCCCAGGTGCTCTGGTGGTTCGAGACAATCACGCAAGGACGCTCGGGGATATTTTCCGCGCCCTTCACTTCCACGTTGATCTTGAGAAACACCTTGGTCAGCCACAACGCGCAGCGGCACCAATAGACGTTGATAAAGCGATAGCGCGCCTTGAACGGCAGGAAGGGCGCGATAAAAAAGCTCAGGGAGCACCACAGCAACGAACTGGTGCCCAGCAGCAGGTAAAAGAAGAAGGTTCTGATTGCCTGCAGGATCGACATAGCGGCGTTTACCGTTGCGGGCATTGCCCGCCTCTAAAAAAGCGCACTCCCGAACAATCCTTGGTCAGGATCTCAGAAGGACTCTAATTGTGGATAAGTTCAGCGGCAACTGCCGCCAGGTCGTCAAAAATCAAGGTGCCTACCGGTAGGGTTTTCCCCAGGGTCTTTTCGCCTTTCCCGGTCTTTACCAAAACTGGCTGAGAGTCGACGGCTTTTGCGGCTTCCAGGTCACCGAGACTGTCGCCCACAAACCATAGACCAGCCAGATCCACTGCGTAGTGCCGGGCAATGGTCTGCAACATGCCGGGCTTGGGTTTGCGGCAGGCGCAACCTTCGTCCGGGCCATGGGGGCAGTACACGATGAGGCCGAGTTCGCCGCCCTGCTCGGCCACCAGAGCGCGCAGGCGCTCGTGCATGGCGTCGAGGGTGGCGACATCGTAGTAACCGCGAGCGATGCCCGACTGGTTGGTAGCGACTGCTACCGTCCAGCCGGCCTTGCTCAACTGCGCGATGGCTTCGACCGAGCCGGGGAGCGGAATCCACTCCTCCACCGATTTGATGTAAGCGTCGGAGTCGTAATTGATCACTCCGTCCCGATCGAGAATCAGCAGTTTCACGTACGCCTTACCCCAGCAACGAGATGTCGGCGACACCGAGGAACAGACCTCGCAGACGTGCCAGCAGCGCGTAGCGGTTGGCCCGCACGTTGGCGTCTTCGGCGTTGACCATCACCTTCTCGAAGAAGGCGTCGACCGGCTCGCGCAGGGCGGCCAGGCGGGCCAGGGTCTCGCTGTACTGACGCGCCGCGGCCATTGGTTGCACGGCCTGGTCCGCTTGCTGGATCGCCGAGTACAGGGAGAACTCGTTGGCGTTGTCGAAGTACTTGGCTTCCACGGTGGTCGGCACGCTGCCTTCGACCTTGCTCAGCAGGTTCGAGACGCGCTTGTTCACCGCAGCCAATGCGGCGGCTTCCGGCAGCTTGCGGAAGGCTTGCACGGCCTGCACGCGCTGGTCGAAGTCCAGGGCCGAACCCGGCTTCAGGGCACGGACCGACAGGTAGGTGGCGACATCCACGCCTTCGTCTTCGTAACGGGCACGCAGACGGTCGAAGATGAACTCCAGGACCTGATCGGCCAGGCCGGCGCTCTTGACCTTGCTGCCGAACGCGCTGACGGCGAACGCCACGGCTTCGGTCAGGTCCAGGTCGAGCTTCTTGTCGATCAGGATGCGCAGCACGCCCAGCGCGGCACGACGCAACGCGTACGGGTCCTTGCTGCCGGTTGGCAGCATGCCGATGCCGAAGATGCCGACCAGGGTGTCGAGCTTGTCGGCGATGGCCACGGCGGCACCGGTGACGGTGCTTGGCAGCTCGGCGCCGGCGCCACGCGGCATGTATTGCTCGTTCAGCGCCAGGGCGACGTCTTCCGGCTCGCCGTCATTGAGGGCGTAGTAGTAACCGGCGATGCCTTGCATTTCCGGGAACTCGCCGACCATTTCGGTGGCCAGGTCGCACTTCGACAGCAGGCCCGCACGCGCGGCACGCTGGGCGTCGCCGCCGATGCGCGGAGCGATGAACGCAGCCAGTTTCGAGACGCGCTCGGCCTTGTCGTAGACGCTGCCCAGCTTCTCCTGGAACACCACGTTCTGCAGGCGCTGGTTGAAGTCTTCGAGCTTCTGTTTCTTGTCCTGCTTGAAGAAGAACTCGGCGTCGGTCAGGCGTGGGCGAACGACTTTCTCGTTGCCCTCGATGATCTGGCGCGGGTCCTTGCTTTCGATGTTGGCCACGGTGATGAAACGCGGCAGCAGCTTGCCGTCGACGTCCAGCAGGCAGAAGTATTTCTGGTTGTCCTGCATGGTGGTGATCAGGGCTTCCTGCGGCACTTCGAGGAAACGCTCCTCGAACGAGCACACCAGCGGCACCGGCCATTCCACCAGGGCGGTCACTTCGTCCAGCAAATCGGCTGGAACGATGGCGGTGCCTTCCTGCAGGCGCGCCAGTTCTTCGGTGCGCTTGCTGATCAGCTCGCGACGCTCGTTGGCATCGGCCAGCACATAGGCGGCACGCAGGTCGTCCAGATAGTTGGCCGGCGAGGTGATGCGCACGCTTTGCGGATGATGGAAGCGGTGGCCACGGGAGTCGCGACCGGCTTTCTGGGCGAGGATGGTGCAGTCGATGACCTGGTCACCCAGCAGCATCACCAGCCATTGGGTCGGACGCACGAACTCTTCCTTGCGCGCGGCCCAACGCATGCGTTTCGGAATCGGCAGGTCGTTCAGCGAGTCTTCGACGATGGTCGGCAGCAGGCTGGCGGTCGGCTTGCCCTTGATGCTCTGGCTGTAGCGCAGCTTCGGCCCGCTCTGGTCGATTTCGCTCAGGTCCACGCCACATTTCTTGGCGAAGCCCAGGGCGGCCTGGGTCGGGTTGCCTTCGGCGTCGAAGGCGGCCTGGCGCGGCGGGCCGTCGAGGTTGATGCTGCGATCCGGCTGCTGGGTGGCCAGGCCGCTGATCAGCACTGCCAGGCGGCGTGGCGCGGCGTAGACATGTTTGGTTTCGAAGTTCAGGCCGGCGGCCTGCAGGCCTTTTTCGATACCGCCCAGGAAGGCTTCGGCCAGGGTGTTCAGGGCTTTGGGTGGCAGTTCTTCAGTGCCCAGTTCAACCAGAAAATCTTGCGCACTCATTGTGCCGCCTCCAACTTAGCCAACACTTCATCACGCAGGTCCGGGGTTGCCATCGGGAAGCCCAGCTTGGCGCGGGCCAGCAGGTAGGCTTGCGCGACGGAACGCGCCAGGGTGCGCACACGCAGGATGTACTGCTGGCGTGCGGTCACGGAGATCGCGCGACGGGCATCCAGCAGGTTGAAGGTGTGCGAGGCCTTGAGGACCATTTCATAGCTCGGCAACGGCAGCGGCTGATCCAGCTCGATCAGGCGCTTGGCTTCGCTTTCGTAGAAATCGAACAGTTCGAACAGCTTCTCGACGTTGGCGTGTTCGAAGTTGTAGGTCGACTGCTCCACTTCGTTCTGGTGGAACACGTCGCCGTAGGTCACCTTGCCGAACGGACCGTCGGCCCAGACCAGGTCGTAGACCGAATCCACGCCTTGCAGGTACATGGCCAGGCGTTCCAGGCCGTAGGTGATCTCGCCGGTCACCGGGTAGCACTCGATGCCACCGGCTTGCTGGAAGTAGGTGAATTGAGTCACTTCCATGCCGTTGAGCCAGACTTCCCAGCCTAGGCCCCAGGCGCCGAGGGTCGGCGATTCCCAGTTGTCTTCGACGAAACGGATGTCGTGCACCAGCGGGTCGAGGCCGACGTGCTTGAGCGAGCCCAGGTACAGCTCCTGGAAGTTTTCCGGGTTCGGCTTCAAGACCACCTGGAACTGGTAGTAGTGCTGCAGACGGTTCGGGTTCTCGCCGTAGCGGCCGTCAGTCGGGCGACGACTGGGCTGCACATAAGCGGCGTTCCAGGTTTCCGGGCCGATGGCGCGCAGGAACGTGGCGGTATGGAAAGTGCCGGCGCCTACTTCCATATCGTAGGGCTGAAGTACCACACAACCTTGCTCGGCCCAGTATTGCTGGAGGGCGAGGATCAAGTCTTGGAAGGTACGCACGGCTGGCGTAGGCTGGCTCACGAAATTCACCTGTTACTTGGGCTGCGATTTAAAGAGCGGGAGTATACCCGATTCAGTTGTGCGCACGCCCACTGGAGCCTTATGCCACGCTGCTTTTGGTGCAACGAAGATCCCCTGTACATGGCGTACCACGATCAGGAGTGGGGCGTGCCGCTACGCGACGCGCAGCGTTTGTTCGAGTTGTTATTGCTCGAAGGGTTCCAGGCCGGCCTGTCCTGGATCACCGTCCTGAAGAAGCGCGAGCGTTATCGCCAGGTGCTGTTCGGCTTCGATGTGCAGCGCGTGGCGCAGATGAGCGATGCACAAATCGATGAGTTGATGCTCGATCCCGGGATCATCCGCAACCGTCTCAAACTCGCTGCCGCCCGGCGCAACGCCCAGGCCTGGATGGCGCTGGAAGACCCGGTGGAATTCCTCTGGTCGTTCGTCGGCGGGGTGCCGAAAATCAATCATTTCAAGGATCGCAGCGAAGTCCCGGCGGTTACCCCAGAGGCCGAAGCGATGAGCCGCGGCTTGAAAAAGGCCGGCTTCACCTTTGTCGGGCCGACCATCTGTTATGCACTGATGCAGGCTTCGGGCATGGTCATGGACCACACCCGCGACTGCGATCGCTACGCCATCCTGACAAACGGCCGGTTAGAATAGCCCGCTTGCGACAAGGTTCATGACCCGGATATCAGGAGTCACCTGTGGATAAGTTTAAAGGCGCCCTGCTGGTAGGCGCTCTGCGATTGTTTGCCCTGCTGCCCTGGCGCGCGGTGCAGGCGGTCGGTTCGGCCATCGGCTGGATCATGTGGAAGACCCCCAACCGTTCCCGCGATGTGGTGCGGATCAACCTGGCCAAGTGCTTTCCGCAGATGGACGCCGCCGAACGCGAGCGTTTAGTGGGGCAGAGCCTGAAAGACATCGGCAAGTCCCTGACTGAAAGCGCCTGCGCCTGGATCTGGCCGGCCGAGCGCTCGATCGCCCTGGTGCGTGAAGTCGAGGGCCTCGAGGTGCTGCAAGAAGCGCTGGCGTCGGGCAAGGGCGTGGTCGGCATCACCAGCCACCTGGGCAACTGGGAAGTGCTCAACCACTTCTATTGCAGCCAGTGCAAACCGATCATTTTCTACCGCCCGCCGAAGCTCAAGGCGGTGGACGAACTGCTGCGCAAACAGCGGGTCCAGCTGGGCAACCGGGTGGCGGCTTCGACCAAGGAAGGCATCCTCAGCGTTATCAAGGAAGTGCGCAAAGGTGGTGCGGTGGGCATTCCCGCCGACCCGGAACCGGCCGAATCCGCCGGGATCTTCGTGCCCTTCTTCGCCACCCGGGCGCTGACCAGCAAGTTCGTGCCGAACATGCTCGCCGGCGGCAAGGCGGTCGGGGTGTTCCTGCACGCGCTGCGCCTGCCCGACGGTTCGGGTTACAAGGTGATCCTCGAAGCCGCGCCGGACGCGATGTACAGCACCGACACCGAAACCTCCTGCGCGGCGATGAGCCAGGTGGTCGAGCGCTATGTGCGGGCTTATCCGAGCCAGTACATGTGGAGCATGAAGCGTTTCAAGAAACGTCCGCCCGGCGAAGAACGCTGGTACTGACCGCCTGGCACGATCTGTGGATAACCTTTCGCCCAAGGTTATCCACAAAGGCTGAAGCAGAGCACAGCATATGCCCGATTCGCGCAAATCCCTGAGGATCAAGATCCAGCACGAAAGCTTCGGCGAGTGCCTGGGCCAGACGCGCAACCTGTCCGCCAGCGGGGTGTACGTCAAGCACCCGGCATTGGCGGCGCTGCCCAAGGGCGCGGTGGTCTACGGCCAGGTGCAAGGCCTGCCGATGAACGCGCCGCGGGTGAAGATGGAGGTGGTGCTGGTGGACGCCGAGGGCATCGGCCTGCGTTACCTGTGAAGCGTCCGGACATCGCCTCTGTAGCCGCTGCCGAGCTTGCGAGGCTGCGATCGGCCGCGAAGCGCTCGCAAGACCAGGCGCTGCGATTCTCCTGACAATCCCGGTGTTCAGGTTTAGCGAGGACTACGTCCTCGTATGCAGCCTTGCAAGCTCGGCAGCGGCTACAGTGCGCCTTTGCCCTGGCGCTCGAGCTTCTTGAGGAACACCGTCATTTCCTTTTCCGCCTGCTTGTCGCCATGCCCGCGGGCTGCTTCCAGGCCCTGCTCCCAGGCCTGGCGCGCCGCCGCATAGTCCTCCAGGCCTTGATAGGCCTTGCCCAGCAGCTTCCACGCCGCCGAATACTTGGGGTCGAAACCGACGCAGCGTTGCAGGTGCTCGGCGGCCTTGGCGTATTCGTGCAGATCCAGATAACCCTTGCCCAGGCCGAAGCGCAGCAGCGAGTTATCCATGCCCTTGGCGAGCATTTTTTCCAGGGATTCGAGCATCGTTGTCACTCCTGTGGACTCTTGTAGCCGCCGCAGGCTGCGATAGGTCCGGAGGACCTTCTGCGGGCCGGAGATCGCCGCGCCCCTGCGGGGCGTTCGCAACCTGCGGCAGCGGCTACAGGACGGCGTTGGATCAGAAAAAGCTCAAGCCCACGTGGAACAGCTTCTCCACATCGCGGATATGTTTTTTATCCACCAGGAACAGAATCACGTGGTCGCCGGCTTCGATCACCGTGTCGTCGTGGGCGATCAGCACTTCCTCGTCGCGGATGATCGCGCCGATGGTGGTGCCTGGCGGCAGCGCGATGTCCTCGATGGCGCGGCCGATCACCTTGCTCGACTTGGCATCGCCATGGGCGATCGCCTCGATGGCTTCTGCCGCGCCACGGCGCAGCGAGTGCACGCTGACGATATCGCCACGGCGCACGTGGGCCAGCAGGGTACCGATGGTGGCCAGCTGCGGGCTGATGGCGATGTCGATATCGCCGCCCTGGATCAGGTCGACATAGGCCGGGTTGTTGATGATGGTCATCACCTTCTTCGCCCCCAGGCGCTTGGCCAGGAGCGAGGACATGATGTTGGCCTCGTCATCGTTGGTCAGGGCCAGGAAGATATCGGCGTCGGCGATGTTCTCTTCCATCAGCAGGTCGCGGTCCGAGGCGCTGCCTTGCAGGACCACGGTGCTGTCGAGGTTGTCCGAGAGGTAGCGGCAACGCGCCGGATTCATCTCGATGATCTTCACCTGGTAACGGCTTTCGATGGCTTCGGCCAGGCGTTCGCCGATCTGCCCGCCGCCGGCGATGACGATGCGCTTGTAGGATTCGTCGAGGCGGCGCATCTCGCTCATCACCGCGCGGATGTTGGCCTTGGCGGCGATGAAGAACACTTCGTCGTCGGCCTCGATCACCGTATCGCCCTGGGGCAGGATCGGCCGGTCACGGCGGAAGATCGCCGCCACGCGGGTGTCGACGTTGGGCATGTGCTCGCGCAGCTGGCGCAGTTGCTGCCCCACCAGCGGCCCGCCGTAATAGGCCCTGACCGCCACCAGTTGGGCCTTGCCTTCGGCGAAGTCGATCACCTGCAGGGCGCCGGGGTGTTCGATCAGGCGCTTGATGTAGTTGGTCACCACCTGTTCCGGGCTGATCAGCACGTCGACCGGAATCGCCTCGTTGTCGAACAGGCCGGCGCGGGTCAGGTAGGCCGCTTCGCGGACCCGGGCGATCTTGGTCGGGGTGTGGAACAGGGTATGGGCGACCTGGCAGGCGACCATATTGGTTTCGTCGCTGTTGGTCACCGCGACCAGCATGTCGGCATCGTCGGCGCCGGCCTGGCGCAGTACCGTGGGGAACGAACCGCGGCCCTGTACGGTGCGGATGTCCAGGCGGTCGCCGAGATCGCGCAGGCGTTCGCCGTCGGTGTCGACCACCGTGATGTCGTTGGCTTCGCTGGCCAGATGCTCTGCCAGCGTGCCGCCCACCTGCCCTGCTCCGAGGATGATGATCTTCATCCAGTCACTCCCTTCGAACCTTTCTTAACCGCGCGCGGCGGCAATCTTGATCAGCTTGGCGTAGTAGAACCCGTCGTGGCCGCCCTCTTGCGCCAGCAGCTGGCGACCGTGGGGCTGCTTCAGGCCGGCCGGAGGCTGACCCAGTTGCCCGGCGATGTCCAGTTCGCGAGCACCCGGGGTACGGGCCAGGAAAGCCTCAATGACCTCGGTGTTTTCGGTCGGCAAGGTCGAGCAGGTGGCGTACAGCAGGATGCCGCCGACTTCCAGGGTCGACCACATGGCGTCCAGCAGTTCGCCTTGCAGACTGGCCAGGGCGGCGATGTCGTCGGCCTGACGGGTGAGCTTGATATCCGGGTGGCGGCGGATCACCCCGGTGGCCGAGCACGGCGCGTCCAGCAGGATGCGCTGGAACGGCTTGCCGTCCCACCAGGCGGCGGTATCGCGGCCGTCGGCGGCGATCAGCTCGGCGCGAAGGTTCAGGCGGTCGAGGTTCTCCTGGACACGCACCAGGCGCTTGGCTTCCAGGTCCACCGCGACCACGCCGGCCAGCGCGGGCTCGACTTCGAGGATGTGGCAGGTCTTGCCGCCGGGCGCGCAGCAGGCGTCCAGCACCCGCTGTCCCGGCGCCAGTTCCAGCAACTCGGCGGCCAGTTGCGCGGCTTCGTCCTGCACGCTGATCCAGCCTTCGGCGAAGCCCGGCAGGACGCGCACGTCGGCGGCTTCATCGAGCACGATGCCGTCCTGGCTATAGACGCAAGGCTTGGCGGCAACGCCGGCCTCGCTTAACAGCTGGAGATAGGCGGCGCGGGAATGATGGCGGCGGTTGACCCGCAGGATCATCGGCGGGTGGGCGTTGTTGGCGGCGCAGATCGCTTCCCACTGCTCGGGCCAGAATGCCTTGAGGGACTTTTGCAGCCAGCGCGGATGGGCGGTACGCACCACGGGGTCGCGTTCCAGCTCGGCGAACAGTGCTTCGCTCTCGCGTTGGGCGCGGCGCAGCACGGCATTGATCAGTGCCTTGGCCCAGGGCTTTTTCAGCTTGTCGGCGCAGCCCACGGTTTCGCCGATGGCGGCGTGCGCCGGGACGCGGGTGTAGAGCAATTGATAAAGGCCCACCAGCAGCAGCGCCTCGACGTCGGCATCGGCCGCCTTGAACGGCTTCTGCAACAGTTTGGCGGCCAGCGCCGCCAGCCGTGGCTGCCAGCGCGCGGTGCCGAAAGCCAGGTCCTGGGTGAAGCCGCGATCGCGCGCTTCGACCTTGTCCAGCAGGATTGGCAGCGAGCTGTTGAGCGAGGCTTTGCCGTTGAGGACCGAGGTCAGGGCCTTGGCGGCGGCCAGACGCGGGTTCATTGGGCGTCCGCCGCTTGTCCGAGCACGGTGCCGGTGGCGAATTTCTCGCGGCGGCTGTTGAACAGGTCGCTGAAGTTCAGCGCCTTGCCGCCGGGCAATTGCAGGCGGGTCAGGCACAGCGCCTGCTCACCGCAGGCGACGAGCAGGCCGTCCTTGCTGGCGCCGAGGATGGTGCCCGGCACGCCCTTGCCTTCGGCGAGGCTGGCGGCCAGCACCTTCAGCGCTTCGCCGTTCAGCGTGCTGTGGCAGATCGGCCAGGGGTTGAAGGCTCGCACCAGACGCTCCAGCTCCACCGCCGGGCGGCTCCAGTCGATCCGCGCTTCGTCCTTGTTCAGTTTGTGGGCGTAGGTGGCCAGGCTGTCGTCCTGCACTTCGCCTTGCAGGGTTGCGGCGGCGAGGCCGGCGATGGCCTGCACCACGGCGGGCGGGCCCATTTCGGCAAGACGGTCATGCAGGCTGCCGCCGGTGTCGGTGGCGCTGATCGGGGTGCTGACCTTGAGCAGCATCGGCCCGGTGTCCAGGCCGGCTTCCATGCGCATCACGGTCACGCCGCTCAGCGCGTCGCCGGCTTCCACGGCGCGCTGGATCGGCGCCGCCCCGCGCCAGCGTGGCAGCAGCGAAGCGTGGCTGTTGATGCAGCCCAGGCGCGGAATATCCAGCACCGCCTGCGGCAGGATCAGGCCGTAGGCGACCACCACCATCAGGTCCGGCGCGAGGGCCGCCAGTTCGGCCTGGGCCTGCGGGTCGCGCAGGGTCGGCGGTTGCAGCACGGGGATGTGGTGCTCCAGCGCCAGCTGCTTGACCGGGCTCGGCATCAGCTTTTGCCCGCGCCCGGCCGGGCGGTCCGGTTGGGTGTAGACCGCGACGATCTCGTAAGGGCTGTCGAGCAGGGCCTTGAGGTGTTCGGCGGCGAATTCCGGGGTGCCGGCAAAGACGATGCGCAGTGGCTCAGTCATGGGAGTTCTCGGTAATAAACACGCGGAAAAGAAAAAGGCTTGCCGCTGCAAGCCTTTGGAAGAAGGGAATCAAGCTTGCTGACGATGCTGCTTTTCCAGCTTCTTCTTGATCCGGTCGCGTTTGAGCGTGGACAGGTAATCGACGAACAATTTGCCGTTGAGGTGGTCGCATTCGTGCTGGATGCACACCGCGAGCAGGCCTTCGGCGATCAGTTCGTAAGGTTGGCCGTCACGGTCCAGGGCCTTGATTTTCACGCGTTGCGGACGATCGACGTTCTCGTAGAAGCCCGGTACCGACAGGCAGCCTTCCTGGTACTGGCCCATTTCGTCGGTGAGCGCTTCGAACTCGGGGTTGATGAACACCCGTGGCTCGCTGCGGTCTTCGGACAGGTCCATGACCACGATGCGCTTGTGCACGTTGACCTGGGTAGCGGCCAGGCCGATGCCGGGCGCCTCATACATTGTTTCAAACATGTCGTCGACCAACTGACGCACTTCGTCGTCCACTACGGCCACTGGTTTGGCGATAGTGCGCAGGCGCGAGTCGGGGAATTCGAGGATGTTTAAAATGGCCATAAGCGTAATTGCTACACGTGTGAAGTAAGTTCGGAGTCGGAGGCCTTGCGGGTTCTGGAAGGGCAACCGTTGTAAAACGTGCTCGGTCAGGAGCAGGGAGCGCACAGGCGCTGGCGTTTCACGCGAATACACATAATAAAGGGATTCACCGCATGAGGAAATCACTACTCGCCTTGCTGCTCGTGGGCTGGGCCGGTTTCGGCCAGGCGCAGGTGCCGCTCCGGGAGGGTTATCCACAGCGCTACACCGTAGTGGCGGGCGATACCTTGTGGAGCATCGCCAATCGCTTTCTGCGCGATCCCTGGCAATGGCCGGCGCTCTGGCAGGCCAATTCCAGCCTCGCCGACCCCGACCTGATCTACCCCGGCGACTCCCTGGCGCTGGTCCGGGTCGATGGCGAACCACGCCTGACCCTGGAGCGCGGCGTTTCTCGGGGCACCGTCAAGCTCTCGCCCCAGGTGCGTCGCACGCCACTGGTCGAGGCGATCCCGAGCATTCCACTGCAGGCCATCGACAGCTTTCTGCTGAGCAATCGCATCCTCGACCGGGCCGACGCCTTCGACAGCGCGCCCTACATAGTCGCCGGCGATGCCGAACGGGTACTCAGCGGCACCGGCGACCGGATCTTCGCGCGCGGCCGCTTCGACCCGGAGCAATCGGCCTACGGCATCTTCCGCCAGGGCAAGACCTACACCGATCCGCAGAGCGGCGAACTGCTGGGAATCAATGCCGACGAAATCGGCGGCGGCGAGGTGGTCGCGGTCGAGGGCGATATCGCCACCCTGCAATTGCAGCGCACCACCCAGGAAGTGCGCCTGGGCGACCGTTTGTTCAGCAGCGAGCCGCGGACCATCAACTCGACCTTTGTCCCCAGCGCGCCGAGCCGGGCGGTCGAGGGCCTGATCATCGACGTGCCACGGGGTGTCACCCAGATCGGTGCGCTGGATGTGGTGACGTTGGACAAGGGACGGCGCGATGGCCTGGCTGAAGGCAACGTGCTGGCGGTAATGAAAACCGGCGAAACCGTGCGCGACCGGGTGGCTGGTGGACAGGTGAAAATGCCGGATGAGCGGGCCGGTCTGCTGATGGTTTTCCGCACCTACGACAAGCTCAGTTACGGCCTGGTGCTCAACGCTTCCCGTTCCCTGTCGATCATGGACAAAGTCCGTAACCCGTAAAAACCCTCAACAAGTTACCAACAGAGTTATCCACAGCTTATTCCAGCTGCGACCGGGCTTATAACGATCAAGGATGATCCTATGTCACTGTCTGCCCAGGCTCCGGTTTCCCCCGCGGAACTGGAAGCCCGCCTACGTTTGCACCGCTTGCCGGACCTCGGCCCGAAGCGTTTTCAGCTGCTGCTCGAAGCCTTCGGTTCGGCCTCCAAGGCCATCAGCGCACCGGCCAGTGCCTGGCGCGCGCTGGGTCTGCCGGCGGGCGCGGCCGAGGCTCGGCGCAACGCCGAAGTGCGTGATAGCGCCAGCCATGCATTGGCCTGGCTGGAGCGTCCGGGCCAGCATTTACTGATGTGGGACCAGCCGGACTACCCGCCGCTGTTGAATGAAATCGCCGATGCGCCACCGCTGCTGTTTGTTGCCGGCGACCCACGCATCCTGGAAAAACCGCAGTTGGCGGTGGTCGGCAGCCGTCGCGCTTCGCGGCCCGGGATGGACACCGCCGCGGCCTTTTCCCGCAGCCTGGCCGCGGCCGGTTTTGTCATCACCAGCGGCCTGGCGCTGGGGATCGATGGCGCAGCGCACCAGGCCGCCCTGGAGGTCGGCGGGCAGACTGTCGGCGTGCTCGGCACCGGCCTGGAAAAATTTTATCCACAGCGCAACCGGCGCCTGGCCGACGCCATGATCGCCCAGGGCAGCGCGCTGGTTTCCGAGTTCCCTCTGGAGACCGGGCCCCACGCGAGCCACTTTCCCCGGCGCAACCGGATCATCAGCGGCCTGTCCCTTGGCGTGCTGGTGGTGGAGGCCAGCGTCGCCAGCGGTTCGCTGATCACCGCCCGGCTCGCCGCCGAGCAAGGCCGCGAGGTGTATGCGATACCCGGGTCGATCCATCACCCCGGGGCCCGGGGCTGTCATCAGCTGATTCGCGATGGCGCGGTGCTGGTGGAAACCATCGAACATATCCTCGAAGCCCTGCGTGGCTGGCAACGGCTGCCGTTATCCACGGCCCCGCCAACAGCTGCGCCCGCTCACCCGTTGCTGGCGCTGTTGCATGCCGCGCCGCAGACCAGCGAGGGCCTGGTGCAGGCCAGTGGCTGGAGCCTGCCCAGGGTGCTGGCGGCGCTCACCGAACTGGAGCTGGAGGGCCATGCGACGTGCGAAGGCGGCTGCTGGTTTGCCCGGGCAAAAGGCTAAGGCTCTGTACGAAAAGTGGCTGCGCTCGGCCATGCTGCGTTAAAAACAGGCTCGTGCGCGAGTCCGATCGGAATGCTCATTTAGGCCCCTAAAGTCGAACGCGACCCCGGCCGTTCCTCGCCTGTTTTGATTCGCTGCGCTCACCCTTCGGGCCAGCCCTTGGCTGTTACTCCCGCTGGTCGTTGCGCCTTGCCTGACCTTCGCTCGCCGACTTTTCGTACAGACCCTAGGCTTTATAGGCAGGATCGGTAAACTGCGCACAGCCTTAATCCGGAGAGTCAGCAATGGTCAGCAGTTGGCGTGTGCAACAAGCCGCACGAGAAATTCGCGCAGGGGCGGTGATTGCCTATCCAACCGAAGCAGTCTGGGGGTTGGGTTGCGACCCGTGGAACGAAGAGGCGGTGGACCGGTTGCTGGCCATCAAGTCGCGCTCCGTGGACAAGGGCCTGATCCTGATCGCCGACAACATCCGCCAGTTCGATTTTCTCTTCGAGGATTTTCCCCAGGAATGGCTCGATCGCATGGCCAGCACCTGGCCGGGCCCGAACACCTGGCTGGTCCCCCATCAGAATCTGTTGCCGGAATGGGTCACCGGGGTCCACGACACCGTGGCCCTGCGAGTCAGCGATCATCCACTGGTGCGTGAGTTGTGCGCCTTGGTGGGGCCGCTGATTTCCACCTCGGCCAACCCCCAGGGGCGCCCTGCGGCCCGCACGCGGATTCGCGTCGAGCAGTATTTCCGCGGGCAGCTGGACATGGTCCTGGGCGGCAGCCTGGGTGGGCGCAAGAACCCGAGCCTGATCCGCGACCTGGTGACTGGCAAGATCGTGCGTCCGGCCTGACACCGCATCGTCGTTTATCGCGGGCAAGCCTCGCTCCTACGACCCACATCCGTAGGAGCGAGGCTTGCCCGCGATGCATTTCAAGGCAACAGAATGGTCGAACCCGTGGTGCGTCGCGCCGACAGCTCGGTCTGCGCCTTCGCCGCTTCCGCCAGCGGATAACGCTGGCCGATCTCGATCTTCAGCTTGCCGCTGGCGATCATGGAGAACAGATCGTCGGCCATGGCCTGCAGGTTCTCGGCGTTGTTGGCGTAGGTGCCCAGGGTCGGACGGGTGACGTACAGCGAGCCCTTGGCCGCCAGGATGCCCAGGTTGACCCCCTCTACCGCGCCCGAGGCGTTGCCGAAGCTGACCATCAGGCCCCGTGGTTGCAGGCAGTCCAGCGAGGTCAGCCAGGTGTCCTTGCCCACGCCGTCGTAGACCACTGGGCATTTCTTGCCGTCGGTCAGCTCCAGCACGCGCTTGGCCACGTCTTCATGGCTGTAGTCGATGGTTTCCCAGGCACCGAGGGATTTGGCCAGCGCGGCTTTCTGCGGCGAACTGACGGTGCCGATCAGCTTCACGCCCAAGGCCTTGGCCCACTGGCAGGCGAGCAGCCCGACCCCGCCCGCGGCGGCGTGGAACAGCACGGTCTCGCCGCCTTTGAGCTCGTAAGTCTGGCGCAGCAGGTATTGCACGGTCAGGCCCTTGAGCATCACTCCGGCCGCCTGTTCGAAGCTGATGCTGTCCGGCAGGTGCACGAGATTGTCCGCGGGCAGCACATGCGCATAGCTGTAGGCGCCCAGCGGGCCGCTGCCATAGGCCACGCGATCGCCGACCTTGAAGCGGGTCACGGCGCTGCCCACGGCCTCGACCACCCCGGCCCCTTCGGCGCCCAGGCCCGATGGCAAGGCCGGTGGCGCGTAGAGACCGCTGCGGTAGTAGGTGTCGATGAAATTCAGGCCGATGGCCTTGTTGCTCACGCGGACCTGTTGCGGGCCCGGTTCGGCGGGTTGGTAATCCACATACTCGAGTACTTCCGGGCCGCCATGGGCGCGAAACTGGATACGTCTGGCCATCTGCAATGTTCTCCTCGGTCGTGTCGCGAAAGTGCCTTATCGGACTCCTACTGCTTGACCGCCGTCAACTGCGGCGGGCCCCTGTGCGGTGTTATGCTACGCGCCCATTTGCGCAGGCCCTCCGCTGTATCCCTGGCGCCGCGTAGCTTTGCCCGATTCAAGGTGATGCCATGACTACCCGCACCGAGGCCGTAAAAGCCTACCTGCTCGACCTGCAAGACCGTATTTGCGCCGCCCTGGAAGCCGAAGACGGCGGTACGCGCTTCGTCGAAGACGCCTGGACCCGACCGGCTGGCGGTGGCGGGCGCACCCGGGTGATTGCCGACGGCACAGTGATCGAGAAAGGCGGCGTCAACTTCTCTCACGTGTTTGGCAGCGGCTTGCCGCCGTCCGCCAGCGCCCACCGGCCGGAACTGGCCGGCCGTGGCTTCGAAGCGCTGGGCGTGTCGCTGGTGATCCACCCGCACAACCCGCATGTGCCGACTTCCCACGCCAACGTACGGTTCTTCATCGCCGAAAAAGCAGGCGAAGAGCCGGTCTGGTGGTTCGGCGGCGGTTTCGACCTGACCCCCTACTACGCCAACGAGGAAGACTGCGTGCACTGGCACCGCGTCGCACAAAAGGCCTGCGCGCCCTTCGGCCCGGACGTCTACCCGCGCTACAAGGCCTGGTGCGACAGCTACTTCCACATCAAGCATCGCAATGAACCGCGCGGCATCGGCGGCCTGTTCTTCGACGACCTCAACGAGTGGGACTTCGACACCAGCTTCGCCTTCATGCGCGCCATCGGCGACGCCTACCTCGAGGCCTACCTGCCGATCGTCCAGCGCCGCAAGGCCCTGGGCTATACCGAGAAGCAGCGCGAGTTCCAGGAATACCGTCGCGGTCGCTATGTCGAGTTCAACCTGGTCTATGACCGAGGCACCCTGTTCGGCCTGCAATCGGGCGGGCGTACCGAGTCGATCCTCATGTCCCTGCCGCCGCAGGTGCGCTGGGGCTACGACTGGAAAGCCGAGCCGGGCAGCGAAGAAGCGCGCCTGACCGAATATTTCCTGCAGGACCGCGACTGGCTGGCGGGCTCTGCGTAAAGCGTTGCAGCCGGCTGGCCGGCGCTGGACGATAATGCGATTGAACAGAACAGCGCAGCGTCCCTGTCGCCAGCAAGCTGGTTCCTTACAGGGATGTGCATGAGGGTTTTATTGGATGGATCAGTACGTCGTTTTTGGTAACCCGATCGGCCACAGCAAGTCGCCGCTGATTCATCGGCTGTTCGCCGAGCAGACGGCGCAGCGGCTGGTCTACACCACCCTGCTGGCGCCCCTCGACGATTTCGCCGGCTGTGCCCGCGGGTTCTTCGTGGACGGGCGTGGCGCCAATGTCACGGTGCCGTTCAAGGAGGATGCCTATCGCCTGGCCGACAGCCTGACCGCCCGCGCCCAGCGCGCCGGCGCGGTGAATACCTTGAGCAAGCTCGCCGATGGCAGCCTGTTGGGCGACAACACCGACGGCGCGGGCCTGGTGCGCGACCTGACGGTCAACGCCGGCTTCAGCCTCAAGGGCAAACGCATTCTGCTGCTGGGGGCCGGCGGCGCGGTGCGTGGCGCGCTGGAGCCGCTGCTGGCGGAGCAGCCGGCGTCGGTGATCATCGCCAACCGCACGGTGGAAAAGGCCGAGCTGCTGGCCGAGCTGTTCAGCGACCTGGGGCCGGTGTCGGCCAGTGGTTTCGACTGGTTGCGCGAGCCGGTGGACCTGATCATCAACGCCACCTCGGCCAGCCTCACCGGCGACGTGCCGCCGATTGCCGCCAGCCTGATCGAGCCGGGCCAGACGGTGTGCTACGACATGATGTATGGCAAGGAGCCGACCGCCTTCTGTCGCTGGGCCAGCCAATACGGCGCGGCGATTTCCATGGATGGCCTGGGCATGCTCGCCGAGCAGGCGGCGGAAGCCTTCTTCCTGTGGCGCGGCGTGCGCCCGGACACCGCGCCGGTGCTGGCGGAGCTGCGGCGCCAGCTGGCGCTCTGACAGATCGCGTCATTGTTGATCGCGGGCAAGCCTCGCTCCTACGGAAGCAAGCGTTTCTGTAGGAGCGAGGCTTGCCCGCGAACGCTTCGCCGCTATAACCGCGCTGCAACCGGCAATCAATCCTCAAACCGGATCGGGCATTTCTCCGCGCCTTCGAGCTTTCTCAACTCTTCGATCACCGAGGCCCGCGCGCGACGCAGGGTCAGGCTGCGGTTCTGCCGCAGCAGGCGGCGGGCTTCCTGGTGCAGCATGGCCACCCCGGAATAGTCGATGAAGTTGATCTGCCGGGCGTCGATCACCAGGCGCGGCGCATGGCAGCGTTGCATGCGCACTTGCAGGTAATGGCTGGCGCCGAAAAAGATCGAGCCGCCGACCCGCAGGATGTCCTCGTCGCCTTCGCGCCCATGCTGCACGCGCGGTTGTGAGGTGCGCTTGAGGTAGAAGAACAGCGACGCCAAGACCCCGGCGTAGATCGCCGTCTGCAACTCCAGGAGCAAGGTGGCGACACAGGTCAGGCCCATTACCACGAACTCGGCGCGGCTGACCCGGAACAGCGCGCGAATGCCGCGGTGGTCCACCAGGCCCCAGCAGATCAGCAGGATGCTCCCGGCCATGGCCGGGATCGGGATATGCGCGATCAGTGCCGCGCCGGCCACGGCGAACAGGGCCACCCACAATGCTGAGAACACTCCGGCCAGCGGCGAACAGGCGCCGGCCTCGTAGCTCAGGCCGGAGCGGGTAAAAGAGCCGGACGACAGATAGCCGGAGAAAAACGCGCCGACGATATTCGACAGGCCCTGGGCGCGGACTTCCTGGTTGGCATCGAGCAACTGTTCGGAGCGTGCCGACAGCGAGCGGGCGATCGACAGGCTGGTCACCAGCCCCAGCATGCCCACCGCCACGGCGCTGGGCAGCAGGCGCAGGATCATGTCCAGGTCCAGCGGCAGCGGGCTGAACGGCGGCAGCCGGCCGGTAAAGGCGCTGACCAGTTTTACCTGGCCGAACAGCGCCGGCCACAGCCACACCACCAGAGCGCTGAGGATCAGGCTGATCAGCAGTGAGGGCCAGCGCGGCACCAGCAGCTTCAGGGCCAGGCCGACGACCAGCGTGCCCAGGCCGAGGATCAGCGAGGGTTTATCCACGGCATCGAGATGGGCGAACAGCGAGGTCAGGCTGTTCAGCGCGGTGGCTTCGCTCGGCAAGTCCAGGCCCAGCAGGTTGGGCAATTGCCCCAGGGCGATCACCACCGCGGCGCCGAGGGTGAAGCCGAGCACCACCGAATGGGACACGAAGTTCACCAGCGCACCGAAGCGCAACAACCCCAGCAGCCACTGGAACAGGCCGGCGAGCAAGGTCAGCAGCAGGATCAGGGTGATGTAGTCCTGGGACGCCGGCACCGCCAGGGGGCTGACGCTGGCATAGAGGACGATGGAAATCGCCGCGGTCGGGCCACAGATCAGGTGCCAGGAAGAACCCCACAGGCAAGCGATCAGCACCGGGACGACGGCGGCATACAGGCCGTATTCCGGTGGCAGGCCGGCGATCAGCGCATAGGCGATCGATTGCGGCAGGGCGAGGATGGCGCCGCTCAGGCCCACCAGCAGGTCGCGCCCGACGCTGGCGCGGGTCTGCCGGGGCAGCCAGCTCAGGAAGGGCAAGAGTGAATGGCGATTGGGCCAGGCCATGGGTCCTCGCGGTCGGGATGGGGCGAAAGGCGTCAGGGTGGAGTGTCAGATCGGAGCGTGCAAGGCCCGTTAGTGACGGTTGTAGCCGCTGCCGCAGGCTGCGATAGGTCCACAGGACCTCAACGGGCTCGAAAACCCTGCGCCCCTTCGGGTCGATCGCAGCCTGCGGCAGCGGCTACAGGTGGATTACAGCTTGGCCTGCACCGCCGGCAGCGCATCCTTGCCGTCGAGGGTCTTCACCCCGTCCAGCCACTTGCCCAGCACTGCCGGGTTGGCCTTGATCCAGGCCTTGGCTGCGTCAAAGTTGCTGACCTTCTTGTTGGCCACCTCGGCCATGATGCTGTTCTCCATTTCCTGGGTGAAGCTCAGGTTGGCCAGCAGTTTGCCGACGTTCGGGCAGGCCTGTGCATACCCCTTGCGGGTCAGGGTGTAGACGCTGCCGGTGTCGCCGAAGTACTTCTCGCCGCCCTTGAGGTAATGCATTTTCAGCTGCACGTTCATCGGGTGCGGGGTCCAGCCGAGGAAGGTGACGAACTTCTGCCGTTTCACCGCCCGCGAGACTTCGGCGAGCATCGCCTGTTCGCTGGACTCGATCAGTTTCCACTGGCCGAGGTCGAAGTCGTTCTTCTTGATGATCTCCTGCAACGACAGGTTGGCCGGGGCCCCGGAGCCGATGCCGTAGAGCTTCTTGTCGAACTTGTCTGCGTACTTATTCAGGTCGTTGAAGTCATGCACGCCGGCGTCCCAGACGTAATCCGGCACCGCCAGGGTGAACTCGGTGCCGTCCAGGTTCTTCGCCAGCTGGGTGACATCGCCATTGGCCACGAACTTGTCGTAGAAGCCCTGCTGCGCCGGCATCCAGTTGCCCAGGAACACATCCACCTGGCCGTCCTTGAGCCCGCCGAAGGTGATCGGCACCGCCAGGGTGTCGATCTTGGCCTTGTAGCCCATGCCGTCCAGCAGGAAACCGGCGATGGCGTTGGTGGCGGCGATGTCGCTCCAGCCCGGGTCGGCCATCTTCACGGTCTCGCAACCTTGTTCGGCCCAGGCCAGGGCCGGGATCGAAACACTGCCCAGCGCCAGAAGCGCGGCCGTCACTGCTGTGGATAACCTTTGCATGCTCTTCCCCTTACGTTATTGGTTTTGGCAGGGTTGTGGATAACGAGCCTTGCGCTCCAGATCGTCGAGGTCGATGTGGTTGCGCATGTATTGCGCACTGGCGTCGACCAGTGGCTGGTGGTCCCAGCTCTTCAGCTTGCCCAGGCTCAAGGCGCCCGCGACGAAGCGACGGCGGCGCTGGCTGGCGAGTACCTGTTGATGGATGGCCGGGATATCCCACTTGGCCCGCGCCTCGCGGAGAAAATCCTCGAATAGCGGGCGATGTTGCGGCGATTGGCTGAGTTCTTCCTGCTCGCGCGGGTCGTTGGCCACATCGAACAGCAGGCACGGGTCGTCTTCGCTGTAGATGAACTTGTAGCGGCCGCGGCGAATCATCATCAGCGGGCTGATGGTGCCTTCGGCCATGTATTCGCCGAAGACTTCGTCATGCCCGCCCTGCCCTTGCAGGTGCGGCACCAGGGAGCGGCCATCCAGCGCCAGGCCCGGTTGCAACTGGCCTCCGGCCAGTTCCACCAGGGTCGGCAGCAGGTCGGCGGTCGAGACCGCCTGGCTTACCCGTCCGGCGTCGAACTGCCCCGGCGCGCTGACCAGCAGCGGCACCCGCGCGGCCATTTCGAACCAATGCATTTTGTACCAGAGGCCGCGCTCGCCGAGCATGTCGCCGTGGTCGCCGGAGAAGACAATGATGGTGTCGTCGCTCAGCCCGGTTTCCTCCAGGGTTTCCAGGAGTTTGCCGACGTTGCTGTCGATATAGCTGCACGCACCGAAATAGGCACGACGCGCATCGCGGATTTTATCCACAGGCAGCGGCTTGTCCCACAGGTCGTAGACCTTGAGCAGGCGCTGGGAATGCGGGTCGAGCGCGTCCTGGGCCGGGGTCTGTGGCAGCGGAATATCTTCGTCGCGGTACAGATCCCAGAAGGCCTTGGGAATGGTGTACGGGTCGTGCGGGTGGGTCATCGACACGGTCAGGCAGAACGGCTGGTCGCCGTCTTCGCGAACGTGATCGAACAGGTACTGGCGGGCCTTGAACACCACCTCTTCGTCGAAATCCAGCTGGTTGGTGCGCACGCATGGCCCGGCCTGCAGCACCGAGGACATGTTGTGGTACCAACTCGGGCGCACGTCCGGCTCGTCCCAGTTCACCGCCCAGCCATAGTCGGCCGGGTAGATATCGCTGGTCAGGCGTTCTTCGTAGCCGTGCAGTTGGTCCGGGCCGCAGAAATGCATCTTGCCTGACAGCGCCGTGCGGTAGCCCAGGCGGCGCAGGTAATGGGCGTAGGTCGGGACGTCGGCGGGGAAGTCGGCTGCGTTGTCATAGGCGCCGATCTTGCTCGGCAACTGGCCGCTGACCAGGGTGAAACGCGAGGGCGCGCACAACGGGCTGTTGCAGTAGGCGGCGTCGAATACCACGCCCTGGGCGGCGAGACGGCTCAGATGCGGCAGCTTGATGGGCGATTGACCGTAGAACGGCAACATTGGCGCGGCCATTTGATCGGCCATGATGAAAAGAATGTTCTTGCGCTTCATGTATTCGCGGCATTCCATAGTGGGCAGTTATGCGAAAGTGCTGCGATCGAGGATGTAACCCGTGGCTTTCGCGGTAAAGCCCCTGTACGGCAATGACTAGGATAAGCACAGCTTATGTATGAAGCGCTTGGCGATCTATCCCTGGACCTGTTCCGCGTCTTCGAGGCGGCGGCGCGCCAGCGCAGCTTTACCGCGGCGGCGGTGGAGTTGGGCACCACCCAACCGGCTATCAGCCAGCAGATCAAGCGGCTGGAGGAACAGCTCGGCACCCGGCTATTCGACCGCATCTACCGGGGCATCGAACTGACCGAGGCCGGCAGCCAGTTGTTCGAACAGGTGCAGGCTGGCTTGCAGAGCATCGACAGCGGCCTGAGCGCCATCACTGCCCAGCATCAGCACGAGGTGCTGCAGGTGGCCACCGATTTCGCCTTTGCCGCCTACTGGCTGATGCCGCGCCTGCATCGCTTCCACGCCGCCAATCCACAGGTGGATGTGAGCCTGGTCACCAGCGAGCGCAGCCACAACATGCTGCGCACCGATATCGACGTTGCCGTGCTGTTTGGCGATGGGCGTTTCAAGCAGGGTGAAAGCCACTGGCTGTTCAACGAGGAAGTGTTTCCGGTGTGCAGCCCGCTCTTGCTCAAGGAACGACCGTTGCCCCTCGGCGCCCATTCGCTGCTGGAGTTTCCGCTGCTGCATTTGAAGGGGGAAAACAGCAGCCACTGGTTCGACTGGAGCGGCGTGTTCCGCGAACTGGGGATCGCCACCCCGCCGGCGCCGGGGCAGCTGCGTTTCGACAACTACACCCTGCTGATCCAGGCGGCGATCGGTGGCCAGGGCGTGGGCATTGGCTGGCGCCACCTTGTGGATAACTTGCTGGCGCAAGGTCTGTTGTGCCGGCCGATCAGCGAAACGCTGATCTCCCGCTACGGCTATTACGTGGTCCTGCCCCAGCGCAAACGTCGCGGGGTGCTGATCCAGCGGTTTTTCGACTGGCTGATGGCCGAGCAGGCCGACAGTGCGCAATCCCTGGCCGGGCTGGCCTTGCCTTCGATTGCGGTCTGAGATCGAGGCTCAACACACGAAATTCACATGTTCGCCCACATGCAGGTTCAGTTGCTGTTCATCGGCGATGCCGGCAGCCACCCGCGCCAGTCGCTGCACCGGTTCGACCCGCTCGGGTGCAAGGCTGTCGGTGGAGTGGCTGAAGTGTTCCAAGGTCAGCCCGGGCGGGCTTTGTGGCGTATTCACCAGGGTCCAGCGCAAGGTGCTGCCTTGCAACGCATCGAGGATGGCTTCGGCCATCTGGCGGGGTGGGTAGCCTTCCATCTCCGGCTGCTCCAGCACCTCGAAATGCCCCACCAGGAACAGGCGCCGGACGCCCGCGGCCTGCATGCCAGCGATCAGCGCTTCGACCGCGCGAAGTTGCTCCCGGGGTTCGAGCAGCAGGTTTTCCTGCTGTTCAAGGCCCATGGGCAGCCCCGGAGCATCCAGCAGGCAGGCCACCACGTCGCCTCCGGCCACGCTTTGCCTGACCCGCTCGGCATCGAACAGGTCCCCGTATTTGGTGCGCAAACCGGGAAGGGGGGCTAGGGCCGTCAGGTCGTCGAGAATGGCGATGACTTCATGTTGGCGCCGCAGGAATTCCGCCATCAGCGCGCTACCCAGGCTGCTCATGGCACCGTAGAGCACCAGCTTGACCACCGGGGTTTCGGCATTTTTCATGGCGCGGCCCGTTTCTTTACACTGGTAAGGTTATGACCTGTGGGCTGTCGCCAGGGTTCGACTTTGTCATGAGAGGTTCCATGCAACGCATCAAGGGCTATCACGCCCATGTCTATTTTGACGCCAGCACCATCGACCAGGCGCGGGCCCTGTGCGAGCAGGCGGCGCAATTGTTTCCGTTGAAGATGGGGCGGGTGCATGAACGGCCGGTCGGCCCGCACCCGGACTGGAGCTGCCAGCTGGCGTTCGAGCCGCAATACCTGGGCGAGGTGTTGCCGTGGCTGGCGCTCAATCGCAACGGGCTGGTGGTATTCCTGCACCCCGATACCGGCGACGACCTGAAGGATCACACGGAGCATGCGGTCTGGATGGGGGCGATCCGGCCGTTGGACCTGTCAATTTTTTGAGGTTTTTCGCGAGCAAGTGCCATCAGCCCCCGGTCAATACAACACGCCATCGAGGATCTCGTAGACGATCCCCGTGCCTACCGCGATCAGCACGATATCGGCGCCCATGCGCCGCCATTCATAACCCGGGTAGTACGGCAGGTGCGCCAGGGCGCGGTTGTCCAGGCGTTCGCCGTAGTAGCCGCGGGGCAGCGGCTGGCCGCGCACCAGATGGATGCCGTGGGGCGGTGGCGCGCCGCGTACGAAGTAGGCGTGGTTGTCGCGAATGGTCTCGCGCACCGGGCCGAAATCCCGGGGCGGGCCACCACGGCGGTCGGCCTGCGGGCCGCGATGTTCATCGCCCCGATTATCCCCGCGATTGTCTCCTCGATTGTCGTAGCGACCCGGTTGCGGGCCGCCGCGGTCGTGGTCGTCACGTGGGTCCGCGACCGCGTGCAGCAGCGGGCTGGCGCTGAGCATCAGCACGCCGAGACCGGCAATCAGGCGTTTGGGCATTTTCATCGGGTCTTCCTCAGAGCACGAACAACAAAAAGGGGCTCAGAACCTGGTTCTGAACCCCTTGGTCTTGCTGGTTAGTCTGTGGACTCTGAGGCGAATTCCTCTGTATCAGGAACTTTACCCTTGGCTGACACGGGCTTGACGCACCCCTTCGGCGAGGGAGGCACACAGGCTCAGCACACCATCCACCGCCTGCTCGGAACTGCTGGCATTGGCGATCTGGTCGATCAGCGCCGACCCCACCACCACGCCGTCGGCGAGGCGGGCGATGGCCGCGGCCTGCTCCGGCGTACGGATGCCGAAACCGATGCTGATCGGCAGGTCGGTGTGGCGACGCAGGCGGGTCACCGCCTCTTCCACGTGCTCCAGGGTGGCGGAACCGGCACCGGTCACACCGGCCACGGAGACGTAGTAGACGAAGCCCGAGCTGCCGTTCAGCACCTTCGGCAGGCGCGCATCGTCGGTGGTCGGCGTGGTCAGGCGGATGAAGTCGATGCCGGCGGCCTGGGACGGGTCGCATAGCTCGGCGTTGTGCTCGGGCGGTATGTCGACCACGATCAGGCCGTCGACCCCGGCTTCCTTGGCTTCGGCGATGAAGCGCGGTACGCCGTAGTGGTGGATCGGGTTGAAGTACCCCATCAGCACCAGCGGCGTGTCGTTGTTGCCGGCGCGGAACTCGCGAACCATTTGCAGGGTTTTCGCCAGGTTCTGCTTGGCCTCCAGGGCGCGGATGTTGGCCAGCTGGATCGCCGGGCCGTCGGCCATCGGATCGGTGAAAGGCATGCCCAGTTCGATCACGTCGGCGCCGGCGGCCGGCAAGCCCTTGAGGATCGCCAGGGAAGCGTCGTAACCCGGGTCGCCGGCGGTGACGAAGGTCACCAGGGCGGCGCGGTTCTGTTGCTTAAGCTCGGCAAAGCGCGTTTGCAGGCGGCTCATCAGTGTTTCTCCTGCTGGGACTGTTGCATGTGGTGCATCACGGTTTGCATGTCTTTGTCGCCGCGGCCCGAGAGGTTGACCACCATCAGGTGATCCTTGGGCAGGTTCGGCGCGCGCTTGAACACTTCGGCCAGGGCGTGGGCGCTTTCCAGGGCCGGGATGATGCCTTCCAGGCGGCAGCACTGGTGGAACGCGGCCAGGGCTTCGTCGTCGGTCACCGAGGTGTATTCGACACGGCCGATATCGTGCAACCAGGCGTGTTCAGGGCCGATGCCCGGGTAGTCGAGGCCGGCGGAAATCGAGTGAGCGTCGATGATCTGGCCATCCTCGTCCTGCAGCAGGAAGGTCCGGTTGCCATGCAGCACGCCAGGCAGGCCGCCATTCAGACTGGCCGCGTGCTTGCCGGTCTCGATGCCGTAGCCGGCGGCTTCGACGCCGATGATCTGCACGCTCTTGTCGTCGAGGAACGGATGGAACAGGCCCATGGCGTTGGAACCGCCGCCGATGCACGCCACCAGGCTGTCCGGCAGGCGGCCTTCCTGGGCTTGCAGCTGTTCGCGGGTTTCCTTGCCGATCACCGCCTGGAAGTCGCGGACCATGGCGGGATAAGGGTGCGGACCGGCCACGGTGCCGATCAGGTAGAAGGTGCTGTCGACGTTGGTCACCCAGTCACGCAGGGCTTCGTTCATCGCGTCCTTCAGGGTGCCGGTGCCGGCGACCACCGGGATCACTTCGGCGCCCAGCAGCTTCATACGGAACACGTTGGCCTGTTGGCGCTCGATGTCGGTGGTGCCCATGTAGATCACGCAGTCCAGGCCGAAACGGGCCGCCACGGTGGCAGTGGCCACGCCGTGCATGCCGGCGCCGGTCTCGGCAATGATGCGTTTCTTGCCCATGCGCCGCGCCAGGAGGATCTGGCCGATGCAGTTGTTGATCTTATGCGCGCCGGTGTGGTTCAGCTCTTCGCGCTTGAGGTAGATCTTGGCGCCGCCGCAGTGCTCGGTCAGGCGCTCGGCGAAGTACAGCGGGCTGGGACGGCCGACGTAGTCGCGCTGGAAGTAGGCCAGTTCCTTGAGGAACTCCGGATCTTGCTTGGCCGCTTCGTATTCGCGGGCCAGGTCGAGGATCAGCGGCATCAGGGTTTCGGCGACGTAACGGCCGCCGAACGCGCCGAACAGGCCGTTGGCATCAGGACCGTTGCGCAGGTTGGTCTGGTTCATGGGGCGCTCCCGGTGATTGGTCAAAAGGGTGAATGCTGGAAAGACAATGGCGTTCACTCTACCCCTGACGTCCCAGGCTGAAAACCGATAAGATCGCCATAACCTGTCAGGAAAACTCACATATCCCATGAGCCACGACCTGCCTCCGCTGAACGCCCTCAGGGCCTTCGAAGCCACCGCCCGCTTGAACAGCGTCAGTCAGGCGGCCGAACAGCTGCACGTCACCCATGGTGCGGTCAGCCGCCAGTTGAAGGTGCTCGAAGAGCATCTTGGGGTGAGCCTGTTCGTCAAGGAAGGGCGCGGCCTTAAACTCACAGATGCCGGTGTGCGCCTGCGCGACGCCAGCAGCGATGCCTTCGAGCGCCTGCGCACGGTCTGCGCCGAGCTGAGCCAGAGCACCGCCGATGCGCCCTTCGTGCTCGGCTGTTCCGGCAGCCTGCTGGCGCGCTGGTTCATTCCGCGCCTGGGGCGGCTGAACGCCGACCTGCCGGACCTGCGCCTGCACCTGTCGGCCGGCGAAGGCGATCTCGACCCGCGCCGGCCGGGGCTGGACGCCTTGCTGGTATTCGCCGAGCCACCGTGGCCGGCGGACATGCAGGTCTTTGAGCTGGCCAGCGAGCGCATCGGCCCGGTGCTCAGCCCGCGCTACAGCCGTTACGAGCAACTGCGCGAGGCGCCGGCCAGTGCGCTACTCAACGAGACGTTGCTACAGACCACCTCGCGCCCGCAGGCCTGGCCCAGCTGGGCACGGCAGAACGGCATCGACGCCGGGGCGCTGAAGTTCGGCCAGGGTTTCGAGCATTTGTATTATTTGCTGGAGGCCGCGGTGGCCGGGCTGGGCGTGGCGATCGCGCCGCAGCCGCTGGTGGCCGAGGACCTGCGTGCCGGACGCCTGGTTGCCCCGTGGGGCTTCTGTGAAACCCCGGGGCAACTGGCGTTGTGGCTACCCAAGCGCGCCGCGGACGGGCGCGCCCGGCAACTGGCGCAGTGGCTCAGCAACGAACTGCGTCAGACGCCTTAATTGCCGCGCTTGCACAGCAGGTAAGCGGCCAGCAGGCCCAGCGCGCCCACAGCGACGCCGGCGGTGGTCCAGGGGTGCTGCTGGGCGTAGTCGCGGGTGGCGATCCCGGTTTCACGGGTTTTCACTTTGACTTCTTCATAGGCATCGCTGAGCAGGCTGCGCGAATGTCTCAGCGCGCTCTCGGCGTTGCTTTTCAGCGCCTTGAGGGTTTTGCGCGATTCGTCCGAAGCGTCGTCCTTGAGGCTCTCCAGGGACTTGAGCAGACTTTCGATCTCGGCTTCCATGCTTTCCAATGAGGCTTTGCGTAACGAAGTGTTGGCCATGGTGGCTCTCCTGCATTGTTGATTGAGGGTCTGTAGGGTCCGACTGCGCGGCCTGGCGAAAGTGCATTAAATCTGCATGACGATGGGCCGGGGCTTATTCCAGTGTTGCTGGTAATCGCTGCTAGGCTTTGATCTACCTCATAAGGAGAGCACGCCATGTCTGATCATCACACCTACAAGAAAGTCGAACTGGTCGGTTCGTCCCCTAGCAGCATCGAAGACGCCATCAACAATGCGCTGGCCGAAGCCAGCAAAAGCATCCAGCACCTGGAGTGGTTCGAGGTCACGGAAACCCGTGGGCATATCAAGGATGGCAAGGCCGCGCATTTCCAGGTCACGCTCAAAGTCGGTTTCCGCATTGCCAACAGCTGAACCTGGACTAGGCTGTTGAACTTGTGCGCTGGCCGATTGCCATAGGGAATGGCAAAGCGCTATATCTGCCTCGATGCCGAGCAGGCCGGGGCTTGACGCTTATTTGATTCGACCAGGGAATGTGACCGATGAAAAAACAGGTAATGGCTTTAGTGTTGTTGAGTGTCGCGGGAACAGCCCTTGCTGCCGGCAAGCCATGCGAAGAGCTGAAAAGCGAAATCGCCGCGAAGATCGACGCCAAAGGCGCGTCGGGTTATTCGCTGGAAATTGTCGAAAAAGGCAGCGCGACTGACGGCAAAGTGGTCGGTACCTGCGAAGGCGGTACCAAGGAAATCGTCTACAAGCGTGGCTGAGCCCTTGTAGCAATGAACAAAGCCGACGCGCTGCGTCGGCTTTTTTTTGCCCGGCGTTTAGCCAGGCCAGGCGTGCCCCTGTAGCCGCTGCCGCAGGCTGCGATCGCGACCGAAGGGCGCGCAAGGCCTCTGGATCACCCAGTCCTTCGGCCCGATTGCAGACTCAACCCTTCATCACTTGCGCCAGCAATTCATAGGAATGCAGGCGGTCGGCGTGCTCGTACAGGTCGCAGGTGAAGATCAGCTCGTCGGCGCCGGTCTGTTCGATCAGCACTTCGAGCTTGGCGCGGATCTTCGCCGGGCTGCCGATCATGGCCAGGCCGAGGAAGCTGCCCACCGCTTCCTTTTCATGGGGCAGCCACAGGCCGTCCATGCTCTTCACCGGTTTGCGCTGCACCAGGCTCTGGCCGCGCATCAACGCGAGGATCCGCTGGTACACCGAGGTCGCCAGATAGTCGGCCTGTTCGTCGGTGTCGGCCGCCACCAGCGGCACGCCGAGCATCACGTAAGGCTTGTCGAGCACGGCCGAAGGCTTGAAGTGATTGCGGTACACGCGAATCGCCTCGTGCATGTAGCGCGGTGCGAAATGCGAGGCGAAGGCGTAAGGCAAGCCGCGCTCGCCGGCCAGTTGCGCACTGAACAGGCTCGAGCCCAGCAACCACACCGGCACCTGGGTACCGGTTCCCGGCACCGCGATCACCCGTTGTTCCGGGGTGCGTGGGCCGAGGTAGGCCATCAGCTCGGCCACATCTTCAGGGAAGTCGTCGGCGCTGCCCGACCGTTCGCGGCGCAGGGCGCGGGCGGTCATCTGGTCCGAACCCGGCGCGCGGCCCAGGCCCAGGTCGATACGCCCCGGGTACAGGCTTTCCAGGGTGCCGAACTGCTCGGCGATCACCAGCGGCGCATGGTTGGGCAGCATCACGCCGCCGGAGCCGACGCGAATGCTCGAGGTGCCGCCGGCCAGGTAGCCCAGCAGCACCGAGGTCGCGGAGCTGGCGATACCGTCCATGTTGTGGTGTTCGGCGACCCAGAAGCGGGTGTAGCCGAATTTCTCTACATGGCGGGCCAGGTCCAGGGAATTACGCAGCGATTGCGCCGGGCTGCCGTCCTCGCGCACGGGGACCAGGTCGAGGGTGGAAAACTTAACGTCGGACAGTGGTTTCATGAACCTGCTTCTCCTTTGGTGTGCAGGCCTTTGTCATGAGCCAAAACCTGCCGAATGCTGTAAGCCTGTTTCATGCAATGTGGGCATATACCCGAGTTTCAATAGCCAGGCTGAATTTGCTGTCCGGACAAACGGCGGATTCAGACAGGATGAACTTCGCCGGGCCTTCTATCCTCTAGAACCCTGAGTAGCAGAAAACCACAAGGGCGCGGCCTTTCGCGCCCGTTCTCGAGGAGACAGACATGAGCATCATCAAGAAAGCATCGGCTCACTGGGAAGGCGACCTGAAAACTGGCATTGGCTCGATTTCCACGGAAACCGGGGTACTGCGCGATGCCCCTTACGGCTTCAAGGCGCGTTTCGAGGGCGGCAAGGGCACCAACCCGGAAGAACTGATCGGCGCCGCGCACGCGGGGTGTTTTTCCATGGCCTTCTCGATGATTCTCGGCGAGGCCGGGCTCAAGGCCGACAGTATCGACACTAATGCCGAAGTGACGCTGGACCAGGTCGATGGCGGTTTTGCGATCACCGCGGTGCACCTGATCCTCAAGGCGAAGATTCCCGGCGCCAGCCAGCAGCAGTTCGATGAGCTGAGCAAGAAGGCCAAGGAAGGTTGCCCGGTGTCCAAGGTGCTGAATGCCAGGATCAGCCTGGATGCGACGCTGCTCAGCTGACGGTGTTTTAACCTGCCCTATCGCTTCGCGAGCCAGCTCGCTCACGCCTTCGAACCCATAGGCGCGAACTGGCTCGCGATTGCACTCCTGCCGAAACTCCCGCACCCGATATGCGCGGCGTCAGAACTCGCTTCATGAAAATGTGGTCGAATGCACGACTGCAGGCTCAGCCCATGACCATGGGCGCTGCATCAAAGGGAGCTCCACATCATGAAACGTTTTGCCCTGGCAGTTGTTTGTTGCGCGCTGGCCACCTCGGCCCTGGCGGCTCCGAAGGATTGCGAAGAACTCAAGAAAGAGATTGAAATCAAGATCCAGGCCAACGCCGTGCCCTCCTACACCCTGGAGATTGTCAGCAAGGAGGAAGCCGAAAAGCACGACGTGGCCATGGTGGTCGGTACCTGTGAAAACGGCACCAAGGCGATCATCTATCAGCGCAACGACAGCTGATCGTTCAGATCACGCAGTTGACCCTATGGTCTTCGGCCAGCAGCTCACGCTTGGCGTTGTACAGCCGGGCACTGGGAGTGAAACCCAGCGAGCGGGCTTCCAGCAGGTAACGCTGGCCGGCTTCGAAATGGTCGTAGCGCACGCTCAGGTAGCACAGGCGCTCGGCCGGATCGTTCATCATGCCGAGGCGCCCGCTGAACACCTCGAAATCGAAACGCACCATCAACTCATGACTGCCCGGGGTGACCTGGAAATAGCGGCCGTCGGTCAGGCGCTGGTTGTCCAGGCGCTCGGCCATCAGCAGCTTGCCGCCCGGCGTCGGGGTGGCGAAATCGACCCAGGCCTGCTGCGGGTCCACCGCCGGCAGGGGGCTGGAGCAGGCAACGAGGCCGGTCAGGGCAAGCAGCAGCAAGGGTTGGCGCATGAGGTCGGGCCGTCCGGGGAAAGGCCTCAAGCATAGCGCCGATCAGGTGCGCTGGCAGCCCGCCGGTTGGCCGGTACCCACCAGATTGCGCTGCTGGTCATAGAGTTTGGCCCAGGGCCGGAAGCCGATATTGCCGGTCTGCAACTGATAGCGCTGGCCGGCGTTGAAGTCCTTGTATTTCACATTCAGCTGGCAGTCGCGCCACAGCGGTTCGCTGTCCGGGCCGATATTGGTGGGCTCCACGGCGAACTGGTAGCGCACCTTCAGCTCATGGTTGCCGGGCTGTACCTCGAAATATCGGCGGTCCACCCAGGCCTTTTCGTCGACCTCCAGCGCCTGCAGGGCGGTGTCCTGGTGGGTGTCGAGGTCGATCCAGGCTTGCGTCGGATCGGGGGCGGGCAATCCGGCACAGCCGCTCAAGGTCAAGAGTCCGGTGGTCAGCAGCAACACGCGCATAGCGAAACTCCAGGCAGGCGAGATAGTCTTGGGGGCAGACTCTCGAAGGATGATTCGATTTGATTAGGCCGCGTTCAAGCCATGGGTTACTTGATCATCTTTTGCGCTTTTTGTTTCCGGGCTTGCTGCTTTTGTCGCTCAACGGTTGTTCCAGCGTGGGTTACTACGGCCAGCTGGCCAGTGGCCAATGGCAGCTGTTGCAGGCCCGCACACCGGTCGAGCAGGTCATCGCCGACCCGACTCGCGACCCGTTATTGCGCGCCCATCTGGCGCAGTCGCAGAAAGCCCGGCTTTTTGCCAGCCAGCACCTGCACCTGCCGGACAACCAGAGCTATCGCCTCTACGCCGACATCGGCCGGCCCTACGTGGTGTGGAATGTATTCAGCACCCCTGAGTTTTCCCTGAGTCCCAAGACCCACTGCTTCCCGATTGCCGGCTGCGTGGCCTATCGCGGCTACTACAGCCAGGGCGCGGCCCGTGGCGAGGCGGCCTTGCAGAAACAGCAGGGCATGGATGTGGCCATCGGCGGGGTGGAGGCCTATTCGACCCTGGGCTGGTTCAACGACCCGATCCTCAGTTCGATGCTGCATTGGGGCGACGAGCGCCTGGCGACTCTGATCTTCCACGAGCTGGCCCATCAGCGCTTTTATGTGAAGGACGACACCGAGTTCAACGAATCCTTCGCCACCTTCGTCGAGCAGGAAGGCACCCGACAATGGCGCGTGGCCCGCGGCCTGGCGCCGGCCAGCGATGCCCTGGTGAAGCAGAAGGACCAGTTCATCCAGCTGATCCTCGATACCCGCCAGCGCCTGGAACGCCTGTATGCCCTGCCACTGCCAACCGAGCAGATGCGCCAGCGCAAGGCCGCCGAATTCGAACAGCTGCGCCGGGATTACCGGCAGCTGAAGGACAGCCAATGGCACGGCGACGCGCGCTACGACTTCTGGATCAACACCCCGCTGAACAATGCCAGGCTGCTGCCTTTTGGCCTGTACGACCAGTGGGTACCGGCATTCGCCGCCTTGTTCAGGCAGGTGAACGGGGATTGGCCGGCCTTTTACCAGGCCGTGGAGAAGCTCGGCGCGCTGCCGGCTGAAAAGCGCAAGGCGGCGTTGCAATCACTGATGAACGCCGCCTGAAAGGGACGCCATCGCGGGCAAGCGAGCGTCGATCAGGAGTCCGCGATGGCCGGTGGCTCAGCGCTGCAGGAACGCCTGATGCAGCTCATCCAGGGTCTGGAAGTGGTAGGCCGGCGCCTCGGCGCTCAGTTCTTCGTGGCTGCCGAAGCCATAACCCACCGCCGCCGCATCCAGCCCGTTACGGCGGGCGCCGATCAGGTCGTGCTTGCGGTCGCCGATCATCAGGGTATCGCTCGGGTCCAGGCCTTCCTCGCTGACCAGGTGGCGAATCAGCTCGACCTTGTCGGTGTGGGTGCCGTCCAGTTCGCTGCCGTAGATCACCTTGAAGTGCCGGGCGAAATCGAAGTGCCGGGCGATCTCGCGGGCGAACACCCATGGCTTGGACGTCGCGATGTACAGCTGGCGGCCTTGCCCACCGAGGGTTTCCAGCAGGGGCGTGACGCCGTCGAACACGCGGTTCTCATACAGGCCGGTAACCTTGAAACGCTCGCGGTAGAAATTCACCGCCTCCCAGGCCCTGGCTTCGTCGAAGCCGTAGAACTGCATGAACGCCTGCAACAGCGGCGGACCGATGAAGTGTTCCAGCTTGCTCAGGTCGGGTTCGTCGATGCCCAGCTTGCCGAGGGCGAACTGGATCGAGCGGGTGATGCCTTCGCGCGGGTCGGTCAGGGTGCCATCGAGGTCGAACAGAACGGTTTGGTAATGCATGGGGATTCCTGGGCAGTGGATCGGGGCTCAAGCCTGGTCGTAGCCTTCGGCCAGGTGCAGGTCCTTGAGCTTCACGTAGTTGGCGGCGCTGTAGGTGAAGAAGGCGCGTTCCTTGTCGGTCAGCGGGCGGGCCTGTTTCACCGGGCTGCCCACGTAGAGGAAGCCGCTTTCCAGGCGTTTGCCCGGCGGCACCAGGCTGCCGGCGCCGACGATCACATCGTCTTCCACCATCGCGCCGTCCATGACGATGCTGCCCATGCCGATCAGCACCCGGCTGCCGACGCTGCAACCGTGCAGCATCACCTTGTGGGCGATGGTCACGTCGTCGCCGATCAGCAGCGGGAAGCCGTCCGGGTTGAAGGGGCCGGCGTGGGTGATGTGCAGCACGCTGCCGTCCTGCACGCTGGTGCGGGCGCCGATGCGGATGCGGTGCATGTCGCCGCGGATCACCGTCAGTGGCCAGACCGAGCTGTCGGCGCCGATTTCGACGTCGCCGATCACCACCGCCGAGCGGTCGACGAAGGCCCGCGGGCCAAGGATGGGCGTGTGGTTCTGATAGTTGCGAATGGCCAAGTTGGATACCTGCTCTGACATTTATTAATGGGGTCGATAGCTGCGGTGGGCGTCGATTGTAATTAAGATGGCCCAATGTTTCTTCCAGCCAAGGTGCCAACCGTGAGTGTGAACAACCCTCTTCTGCAGCCCTACGACCTGCCGCCGTTTTCGGCGATCCGCGCCGAGCATGTACAGCCGGCCATCGAACAGATCCTGGCTGACAACCGCGCCGCCATCGCTGAAATCCTCAAGAACCAGGGCGCGCAACCGACCTGGGCCGGCCTGGTATTGGCCATGGACGAACTCAACGACCGCCTGGGCGCGGCCTGGAGTCCGGTCAGCCACCTCAATGCCGTGTGCAACAGCGCCGAACTGCGCGAGGCCTACGAGTCCTGCCTGCCGGCCCTGAGCGCCTATTCCACCGAGCTGGGGCAGAACCGTGAGCTGTTCCAGGCCTTCGAAGCCCTGGCGGGCAGCCCGCAAGCCGCCGGTTTCGACGTGGCGCAGAAAACCATCCTGGAACACTCCCTGCGTGACTTCCGCCTGTCGGGTATCGACCTGCCGCCAGAGCAGCAGAAGCGTTACGCCGAAGTGCAGAGCAAGCTTTCCGAGCTGGGCAGCCGCTTCTCCAACCAGCTGCTCGACGCCACCCAGGCCTGGACCAAGCACGTCACCGACGAAGCGGCCCTGGCCGGCTTGACCGCCTCGGCCAAGGCGCAGATGGCTGCCGCGGCCCAGGCCAAGGACCTGCAAGGCTGGCTGATCACCCTGGAATTCCCCAGCTACTACGCGGTAATGACCTACGCCGAAGACCGCGCGCTGCGCGAAGAAGTCTACGCTGCCTACTGCACCCGCGCCTCGGACCAGGGCCCGAACGCCGGCCAGAATGACAACGGCCCGGTCATGCAGGAAATCCTCGACCTGCGCCAGGAACTGGCCCAGCTGCTGGGCTACGCCAACTTCGCCGAGCTGAGCCTGGCTACCAAGATGGCCGAGTCCAGCGACCAGGTGCTGAGCTTCCTGCGGGACCTGGCCAAGCGCAGCAAACCGTTTGCTGCCCAGGACCTGCAACAGCTCAAGGCCTACGCCGCCGAGCAAGGCTGCCCGGACCTGCAAAGCTGGGACAGCGGTTTCTACGGCGAGAAGCTGCGCGAGCAGCGCTACAGCGTGGCCCAGGAAACCCTGCGCGCCTACTTCCCGATCGACAAGGTACTCGGCGGCCTGTTCGCCATCGTCCAGCGCCTGTACGGCATCGAGATCGCCGAACTGAAAGGCTTCGACAGCTGGCACCCGGACGTGCGCCTGTTCGAGATCAAGGAAAACGGCCAGCACGTGGGGCGTTTCTTCTTCGACCTGTATGCCCGCGCCAACAAGCGTGGCGGTGCCTGGATGGACGGCGCCCGCGACCGTCGCCGCACCATTGACGGTGTACTGCAAAGCCCGGTGGCTAACCTGGTGTGCAACTTCACCCCGGCCGACAGCGGCAAGCCTGCCCTGCTGACCCACGATGAAGTCACCACCCTGTTCCACGAATTCGGCCACGGCCTGCACCACCTGTTGACCCGCGTCGAACATGCCGGTGTTTCCGGCATCAACGGCGTGGCCTGGGACGCGGTGGAGCTGCCGAGCCAGTTCATGGAGAACTGGTGCTGGGAGCCGGAAGGCCTGGCGCTGATCTCCGGTCACTATGAGACCGGCGAGCCGCTGCCCCAGGACCTGCTGGAAAAAATGCTCGCGGCGAAGAACTTCCAGTCCGGCCTGATGATGGTGCGCCAGCTGGAGTTCTCGCTGTTCGACTTCGAACTGCATGCCACCCATGGCGACGGCCGTAGCGTGCTGCAGGTGCTCGAAAGCGTGCGCGACGAGGTCTCGGTGATGCGTCCGCCGGCCTACAACCGCTTCCCCAACAGCTTTGCGCACATCTTCGCCGGCGGTTACGCGGCGGGTTACTACAGCTACAAGTGGGCCGAAGTGCTGTCGGCCGATGCCTTCTCGAAGTTCGAGGAAGAAGGCGTGCTGAATGCCGAGACCGGTCGCGCGTTCCGCGAGGCGATCCTGGCCCGTGGCGGTTCCCAGGAGCCGATGGTGCTGTTCGTCGACTTCCGCGGACGCGCACCGTCGATTGACGCACTCTTGCGCCACAGCGGCCTGACCGAGGACGCAGCGGCATGAGCGAGGGGCCAGTGAAGACGAAAAAACGCTTTATCGCCGGGGCGGTCTGCCCGGCGTGCAGCGAGCAGGACAAGTTGATGATGTGGAGCGAAGACGACGTTCCCCATCGCGAGTGCGTGGCCTGCGGTTATTCCGACACCCTGAATGAACAGGGGCTGTCGGTGCCCAAGGAACTGGGCACGCGGGTCAACACCACGGCCCTCAAGGCGCCGGATGCCAAGGTCCAGTCGGTGCAGTTTTTCCCCAACCCCAAGTTGAAGAAAAAGACCGACGAGCCCAAGTAACTGCAAATCCCCTGTAGGAGCGCAGCTTGCGCGCGATAGCGGTGTATCAGATACACCGCGGTGCTTTGATCGCCAGCAAGCTTGGCTCCTACCGGGATGCGGTCGAAGCTCAATTCTGCAGCCCCACGCAGCCGGTCAATTCGCCGGCTTGCTGGCGCTCACCGTCTCGAACCAGCTTTTCACCGAACAGGTGGCGAACACGCTGGTGCTGCAATCGCCATTGGCCAGGGCAGTGCGCAATTTGTCGACATTGGCCTGCATCATGTAGCGAATGCCGTCCTTGAAGTGGGAACTGTCGCCAAACCCGCCTCCGGTCATTTCATTCAGCGCCTCCTCTTTGCTCCAGCCCTGAATCACCACCCGATACATCGCCGACATCAGGCCGGTGCGGTCCGAGCCGTGCTTGCAGTGCATCAGCACCGGGCCCTCGCTTTCCGCGTTCTGGATCGCGCGTAAGGCCGCTAGCACGTCGGCGTCGTCCACGTGATTGGTCCGGTAAGGCAATTGCACCTGCTTGATTGCCGGGGCCTGCAGCCAGCTGGCGTCGGACTCCGGCAGAAAGTTGATCACCGTGCCCACCTTGAGCTTTTCCAGCAAAGGCACGGCGCCGCCGTCCGGCAAGGCGCTGCGGTAGAGCGTCGGCGACATCTGGTACAGGTTGTATTGGGTTTCCACCGGCTGGGCCCACTGGGCCGGGCGGGTCGCGCCGGTTTCGGCGGCCTGGGCCTGGGGCCAGGCAAGCAGCGTCAGCAGGGACAGGCAGAGGGCGGGAAGGCTACGAAAGTTGTGCATGCGCAAGGCCGTGAGCGGAAATGGGGATGGAGGGAGCCTAGCTTCCATCCGGGCCGGTCAACGCCCTGTGAGGCGCTCGTCAAAGAAACGTGAAGCCGCTGCGATAGAGGTTTTTTCTCGGCAATCGCGACTTTTTTCCCGCGCAAACGATTTATTCGAATGCTTAGCCTGCTACCATTTGTAACCAAAGTTTGCTGAACTGTGTTTCCCGGCGCTCCCAATCGCCGCCAGAACGACAAGCCACGCCATGACGCGGCTGCCCAACCCGTGAATGCCTAGTGTGAGGTGCACCCCCCATGTCTGATCACGATCAAGACAACCCGCGGCGTGAGTTTCTGCGCAAATCCCTGACCTTGATCCCGGTGGTCACGGTCGCCAGTACCGGTCTTGGCAGCTCGATGCTGATGGCCGCCCCCGAAGCGCCCAAGCCAGTGGAGCCGGCCCGAACCCCGGCCAGCACCGAGGCTTACCAGCCGACCTATTTCACCGCCGAAGAGTGGGCCTTTGTCCAGGCCGCGGTAGAGCGCCTGATCCCGGCCGACGAACAAGGCCCGGGCGCCCTGGAAGCCGGCGTGCCGGAATACATCGACCGGCAGATGAACACCCCCTACGCCGCCGGCGCCCTGTGGTACATGCAAGGCCCGTTCAACGCCGACGCCGCGCCGGAGATGGGCTGGCAGAGCAAGCTGGTACCCAAGGAGATCTATCGCTTGGGCATTGCTGCGACGGATGCTTGGTCGAAAGCTTTCAACGGTAAAACATTTGCCGCGCAAGACAGCGCTACCCGAGACGATTTGCTCAAGCAGCTCGAAGCGGGAAAACCCCCATTCGACAGCGTTCCGCCGAAGATTTTCTTCAACCTTTTGCTGCAAAACACCAAGGAAGGGTTCTTCTGCGACCCGATCCACGGCGGCAATAAAGGCATGGTCGGCTGGACGTTGATCGGTTTCCCCGGCGCTCGCGCCGATTTCATGGACTGGGTGGAACGCAACGAGCAATACCCTTTCCCGGCAGTATCGATTCGCGGCGAGAGGGCTTGAGCATGGCAACGGTAATGAAGAAGGTCGACGCGGTGATCGTCGGGTTTGGCTGGACCGGCGCGATCATGGCCAAGGAGCTGACCGAGGCCGGGCTCAACGTGCTGGCGCTGGAGCGCGGGCCGATGCAGGACACCTACCCGGACGGCAACTACCCGCAGGTGATCGACGAACTCACCTACAGCGTGCGCAAGAAACTCTTCCAGGACATCTCCCGGGAGACGGTGACCATTCGCCACAGCGTCAACGACGTGGCCCTGCCGAACCGCCAGTTGGGCGCGTTCCTGCCGGGCAACGGCGTCGGCGGCGCTGGCCTGCACTGGTCCGGCGTGCATTTTCGCGCCGACCCGATCGAGCTGCGCATGCGCAGCCACTATGAAGAACGCTACGGCAAGAACTTCATCCCCAAGGACATGACCATCCAGGACTTCGGCGTCACCTACGAAGAACTGGAGCCGTTCTTCGACTACGCGGAAAAAGTCTTCGGCACCTCGGGCCAGGCCTGGACCGTGAAAGGCCAACTGGTCGGCGAAGGCAAGGGCGGCAACCCTTACGCGCCGGACCGTTCGGAGCATTTCCCGCTGGAGTCGCAGAAGAACACCTACTCCGCCCAGCTGTTCCAGAAAGCCGCCGGCGAAGTCGGCTACAAGCCGTACAACCTGCCGTCGGCCAACACCTCGGGGCCGTACACCAACCCCTATGGCGCGCAAATGGGGCCGTGCAACTTCTGCGGGTTCTGCAGCGGCTACGTCTGCTACATGTACTCCAAGGCTTCGCCGAACGTGAACATTCTGCCGGCCCTCAAGCCGCTGCCGAATTTCGAGCTGCGCCCCAACTCCCACGTGCTCAAGGTCAACCTCGACAGCACCAAGACCCGCGCGACCGGCGTCACTTACGTCGACGGCCAGGGCCGTGAGATCGAGCAGCCGGCGGACCTGGTGATCCTCGGTGCCTTCCAGTTCCATAACGTGCGCCTGATGCTGCTGTCCGGCATCGGCAAGCCCTACGACCCGATCACTGGCGAAGGCGTGGTGGGCAAGAACTTCGCCTACCAGAACATGGCCACCATCAAGGCCTACTTCGACAAGGACGTGCACACCAACAACTTCATCGGTGCCGGCGGCAATGGCGTGGCGGTGGACGACTTCAACGCCGACAACTTCGACCACGGCCCCCACGGCTTCGTTGGTGGTTCGCCGTTCTGGGTCAACCAGGCCGGCAGCCGGCCGATCGCCGGCACCTCCAACCCGCCGGGCACCCCGGCCTGGGGCAGCGCCTGGAAGAAGGCCACCGCCGACTACTACACCCACCAGGTGTCGATGGACGCCCACGGCGCTCACCAGTCCTATCGTGGCAACTACCTCGATCTTGACCCGGTGTACCGCGACGCCTACGGCCTGCCGCTGCTGCGCATGACCTTCGACTGGCAGGAAAACGACATCAAGATGAACCGCTTCATGGTCGAGAAGATGGGCAAGATCGCCGAGGCGATGAACCCCAAGGCCATCGCGGTGCTGGGCAAGAAGGTCGGCGAGCACTTCAACACCGCGTCCTACCAGACCACCCACCTCAACGGTGGCGCGATCATGGGCACCGATCCGAAAACCAGTGCCTTGAACCGTTACCTGCAGAGCTGGGACGTGCACAACGTGTTCGTCCCGGGCGCTTCGGCCTTCCCCCAGGGCCTGGGCTACAACCCAACCGGCCTGGTGGCCGCGTTGACCTACTGGTCGGCCCGCGCGATCCGCGAGCAGTACCTGAAGAACCCCGGCCCGCTGGTCCAGGCATAAGGAGCGATGACCATGAAAACCCTCGTTATCGCGACCCTGGCGCTGCTCGGCAGCGCTTCCCTCTGCGCCGCCGAAACCGATCGGCAAGCCTTGATCAAGCAGGGCGAATACCTGGCCCGTGCCGGTGACTGCGTGGCCTGCCATACCGCCAAGGACGGCAAGCCGTTCGCCGGCGGCCTGCCGATGGAAACCCCGATCGGCACGATCTATTCCACCAACATCACCCCGGACAAGACCGGCATCGGCGAGTACAGCTTCGACGACTTCGACAAGGCCGTGCGCCATGGCGTGGCCAAGAGCGGCAGCAGCCTGTACCCGGCCATGCCCTACCCGTCCTATGCGCGGGTCAGCGACGCCGACATGCAGGCGCTGTATGCCTACTTCATGCAAGGCGTGGCGCCGGTGGTCCAGGAGAACCGCGACAGTGACATCCCCTGGCCGCTGAGCATGCGCTGGCCGCTGGCCGGCTGGCGCTGGATGTTCGCGCCGAGCGTAGCGAGCGCGCAAGGCAGCGGCCAGGCGCAGGCTGCGCAAGACCCGGTGGTCAGCCGCGGTGCCTACCTGGTGGAAGGCCTCGGCCACTGTGGCGCCTGTCACACGCCGCGCGCCCTGACCATGCAGGAGAAAGCCCTGAGCGCCAGCGAAGGCAGCGACTTCCTGGCCGGCAGCGCGCCGCTGGAAGGCTGGATCGCCAAGAACCTGCGCGGTGACCACAAGGACGGCCTCGGCAGCTGGAGCGAAGAGCAGTTGGTGCAGTTCCTCAAGACCGGTCGCAGCGACCGCGGCGCGGTGTTCGGCGGCATGAGCGACGTGGTGGTGCACAGCATGCAGTACATGTCCGCGAACGACCTGACGGCCATCGCCCGTTACCTCAAGTCGCTGCCGGCGGTGGACGCCAACGACCAGCCGCACCAGTACGACAAGGCGGTGGCCGAGGCGTTGTGGAAAGGTGACGACAGCAAGCCGGGGGCGGCGGTGTACATCGACAACTGCGCGGCGTGCCACCGTACCGACGGCCATGGCTATACCCGGGTGTTCCCGGCGCTGGCGGGCAACCCGGTGCTGCAAAGCGCCGATGCCACGTCCTTGATCCACATCGTGCTCAAGGGCGGTACCTTGCCGGCGACCCATACCGCGCCATCGACCTTCACCATGCCGGCCTTCGCCTGGCGCCTGTCGGACCAGGAGGTGGCCGATGTGGTCAACTTCATCCGCACCAGTTGGGGCAACCAGGGTTCCGAGGTGAAGGCCGCGGATGTGGCGGGACTGCGCAAGGGCGACCTGCAAAGCACCTCGAACGATGACCTGGGGCAGGTGACCGCGCACAGCGGTGGCTGATATGCCGCTATCGCGGGCAAGCCTCGCTCCTACAGGGTTTCGCACCGCCTTGTAGAAGCGAGCAGGCGGCGATCCGACTTGCCCGCGATGCGCGCCGCCAGGCGCGTTTCCAAAAGCGTTTTCAGCCCAGTGGCGCTAGGCAGATACTTCATGCTCCATTACTGTATATAAATACAGTAATGGAGTGCCTCCCCATGTCCAGCCCCCTGCCCCCGCGCGGCCGTGGCACCGCGACCAACCCGCACAACCGTTTTGCGCCCCAGCGCTCAGTGGCCTTCGACGACGGCTGGTACCAGGAAGCCCCGCTGACCCAGGGCACCGAGGTGCGCCTTGAGACGGCGAAATCCATCATCACCCGCAACAGCTCGCCGGACCTGCCTTTCGACCGCTCCATCAACCCCTATCGCGGTTGTGAGCACGGCTGCATCTACTGTTATGCGCGGCCCAGCCACGCCTATTGGGACCTGTCGCCGGGGCTGGACTTCGAGACCAAGCTGATCGCCAAGACCAATGCCGCGGCGATGCTGGAACAGCAGCTGTCCAAGCCCGGTTATAAATGTGCGCCGATCAACCTGGGTTCCAACACCGACCCCTACCAGCCTATCGAGCGCGAACACCAACTGACCCGGCGGACCCTGGAGGTGCTGCTGCGCTACCGGCACCCGGTGACCATCGTCACCAAGGGCTCGCTGATCCTGCGCGACCTCGACCTGTTGGTCGAACTGGCCGAGCAGCGGCTGGTGGCGGTGATGATCAGCCTGACCACCCTGGACGACGAGCTCAAGCGCATCCTCGAACCCCGGGCGGCGGCGCCCAAGGCGCGGTTGCGGGCGATCCGGGTGATGCGCGAGGCGGGAATTCCCGTGGGCGTGCTGTGTTCGCCGATGATTCCGATGATCAACGACAGCGAGCTGGAAAGCCTGCTCGCCGAGGCCCATGCCGCGGGCGCGCAAAGCGCCGCCTACATGATGCTGCGTCTGCCTCTGGAAGTGGCGCCGCTGTTCGAGGAATGGCTCAACGCCCACTATCCGCAGCGGGCGGCCCATGTCCTGAGCCTGATCCGCCAGTGTCGCGGCGGCGAGCTGTACGACAGCCGTTTTGGTGCACGGATGCGCGGCGAAGGCCCCTTCGCGGCCCTGCTGGCGCAGCGTTTCGCCAAGGCCAGCAAACGCCTGGGGCTCGATCGGCGCGAAGGCTACAACCTCGATTGCACGGCGTTCTGTCCGCCGGGTGGGCAGATGTCGTTGCTCTAGGCTCTGTACGAAAAGTCGGCGAGCGAAGGTCAGGCAAGGCGCAACGACCAGCGGGAGTAACAGCCAAGGGCTGGCCCGAAGGGTGAGCGCAGCGAATCAAAACAGGCGAGGAACGGCCGGGGTCGCGTTCGACTTTAGGGACCTAAATGAGCATTCCGATCGGACTCGCGCACGAGCCTGTTTTTAACGCAGCATGGCCGAGCGCAGCCACTTTTCGTACAGAGCCTAGGAGGTATTGGCCTATGGTGGAGTAGAGCCGGTGCACCGTCGTCTATACGCTGGTCACCTTTTTGCATCGCCAATAGTGGCGTTTTAGAGCGGCCGGTTCAGTTTGAGTTAAGTTTGGAAGGCTACCTTGTTCACCAAGTGACCGATGGGTCGCTGTCAGCGGGTTGGTTGTTTTTTAATCAATCGCTGGCGTCGTGCCGGATAAAACTGGAAAATTCACCTAATCCGTCAAAAGAGGATGAATCATGAGTGACAAGGATAAACAGCCGTTGGCTGCGTCGGCTTCAGCGTCCCCGGAGGTCGCCGAAAGCGCCGATGCAGCGCTGCAGATAATCGTTGACGGCTTTTTGCATTTTCATCACGAGGTCTTCCCACAGCAGGAAGAACTGTTCAAGAAACTCGCCACGGCCCAGCGGCCGCGGGCGATGTTCATTGCCTGCGCGGATTCGCGCATCGTCCCCGAACTGATTACCCAGAGCGCCCCGGGCGACCTGTTCGTGACCCGCAACGTCGGTAATGTGGTACCGCCTTACGGGCAGATGAACGGCGGTGTGTCCACGGCCATCGAATACGCGGTCATGGCCCTGGGTGTGCACCACATCATCGTTTGCGGCCATTCCGACTGTGGCGCCATGCGCGCGGTGCTCAACCCGCAGAGCCTGGAAAAGATGCCGACGGTCAAAGCCTGGCTGCGCCACGCCGAAGTGGCCAAGACCATGGTCCAGGAGAACTGCGACTGCGCCGACGAGAACGCCAGCATGCATGTGCTGACCGAAGAGAACGTCATCGCCCAGTTGCAGCATTTGCGTACCCACCCTTCGGTGGCTTCGCGCATAGCCAACGGCCAGTTGTTCATCCATGGCTGGGTGTACAACATCGAAACCAGCGAAATCAAAGCCTACGACGCGGATCAAGGGTGTTTCCTGCCGTTGGACGGACGCCATCCGATCCCGGTTGCGACGCCTAAAGCGCGCTTCTAAATCCTCCTAAATCCCAGTGGGGTTCAGCCATGACTGCCGTCTGCGCGGTCAGGCTTTGCCACGCCTGAAGAAAGCTTCGGGAGAATCATCATGCGTGCAGCACAATTGAAAGCTGTTTTGCCACGGGAGCTGCTCGCTTCCGTGGTGGTGTTTCTGGTGGCCCTGCCCTTGTGCATGGGTATCGCCATCGCTTCCGGCATGCCGCCGGCCAAGGGGTTGATCACCGGAATCATCGGTGGCCTGGTGGTGGGCTGGCTGGCCGGTTCGCCCTTGCAGGTCAGCGGTCCGGCCGCGGGGCTGGCGGTCCTGGTGTTCGAGCTGGTACGCCAGCACGGTATCGCCATGCTCGGGCCGATCCTGCTGCTGGCGGGTTTCCTGCAACTGGTGGCCGGGCGCCTGCGCCTGGGTTGCTGGTTTCGGGTCACGGCGCCGGCGGTGGTCTACGGCATGCTTGCCGGGATCGGGGTGTTGATCGTGCTCTCCCAGGTGCACGTGATGCTCGACGCCCAGCCCCAGGCGTCCGGCCTGGATAACCTCGCGGGCTTCCCCGAGGCGGTGGCCCAGGCCTTGCCCAGCCTGGGCGGTGGCTTTGGCTGGCAGGCCGGGCTGCTCGGCCTGTCGACCATGGCGGTGATGTTCCTATGGGAAAAACTGCGCCCGCATTCGCTGCGTTTCATCCCCGGCGCCCTGCTGGGCGTCGGCCTGGCGACCTTTGCCAGCCTGGCCCTGGCGCTGCAGGTCAAGCGGGTCGAGGTGCCGGAAAACCTTGCCGAGGCGATCGACTGGCTGCGCCCGGCCGACCTGCTCAACCTGGCGGACCCGACGCTGCTGATCGCGGCCTTTGCCGTGGCCTTTATCGCCAGCGCCGAAACCCTGCTGTCCGCGGCCGCGGTGGATCGCATGCACAGCGGTACGCGCTCGGATTTCGACCGTGAACTGTCGGCGCAAGGGATCGGCAACATGCTCTGCGGGTTGCTCGGCGCCCTGCCGATGACCGGGGTGATCGTGCGCAGCTCGGCCAACGTCCAGGCGGGCGCGACCACGCGGTTGTCGGCGATCTTCCACGGCTTGTGGCTGCTGGCGTTCGTGCTATTGCTGTCCAGCGTGCTGCAAAGCATTCCGGTGGCCAGCCTGGCGGGTGTGCTGGTGTACACCGGATTCAAGCTGGTGGACCTCAAGTCGTTCCGCAAGCTGGGTCGTTATGGGCCGATGCCGATGCTGATCTACGGCGTGACCGCGCTGGCGATTGTCTTCACCGACCTGCTGACCGGTGTGCTGATCGGTTTCGGCCTGACCCTGGTGAAGCTGGCCTGGGGCGCTTCGCGGCTGAAGATCAGCCTGGTGGACCTGTCCGCCGAAGGCGAAATGGAACTACGCTTGGTGGGCGCCGCGACCTTCCTCAAGGTGCCGGCCCTGACCCAGGCGCTGGGCAGCATCCCACCGGGCACCACGGTGCATGTGCCGCTCAATAATCTGGGCTACATCGACCATGCCTGCCTGGAGCTGCTCGAGGAGTGGGGACGAGCCAATGCGGCCAAGGGCTCGAAGCTGGTGATCGAGTCGCGCGGGTTGAAGCGCCGGCTGGAGGGGCGCTTGCACACCAATGTGGGCGTGAGCCCGGCCTCGAAGCTGGGAGCCAAAGGCCTGAGCCGGGCGTAAGTCTGTAGCCCTGTAGCCGCCGCCGAAGGCTGCGATAAGGTCCGAAGGACCTTCAGCGTCGGTGATATCGCTGCGACCGTACCGGTCGATCGCAGCCTGCGGCAGCGGCTACAGGGCCGCTACCTGCAATCCTCAGGCAGCCGGCTGGTCGAGTTCCAGCTCCACGCCCAGTTGGCGCGACAGGCACGGCCAGCGTTTCCAGGCGGCATCGGTGTCGGGGCTGTTGAGCTTTTCCCGGTAGGCCTCGACCGACTCCAGGGCGAAGCTCTCTTCGTCGAGCATCGCGTCGACCGCATGGTGCACCGCTTGGTCCAGCTGGTTGGCGAAGGTTTCGCCGATCAACTGGTGGGCGATCAGGTTGGCCACCGTGGTGTCCAGGGGAATCAGCGGCTGGCCGAAGTGCGTGATGTACAGGTCGTTGACCTCTTCCACCAGGCGATGGGCCAGATAGGCTTCGTCCAGCAGGCTGTCCAGGCCTTCGTGGCCGGCCATGATGGCGGGCGGCTGGAGGAAGAACTGCTCGGCGATCTTCAGCACCGGCTTGATCTGCGACTCGATACCGGCTTCGCGCGCGACTTCGTTGGCGGCGTCCAGCAGGTCGGGAACCTGATCGATATAAGCGGCGACAAAACGGGTCATCACCCCCTGGGCGTCCACTTCGGGGAGCTGGATGGCGGGGTGCAGGTGTGGCAATTGGGTTTCCAGCTGGCGGCGCAATTGCCCGGTGCCGGACTCATGTTGATGGGCTCGTTGGATCTGCTCGCGCAATGCGGCGGTGTTCATGAATACTCCAGGAAACAAGGGCAATTAATTAGGGAAGACATAAGTTAGCCTGCTCACGAAATCGCTTAAGACGTATTTTTCATAATTATTTCATGGTTAGTCGTCTGGGTTATATCGCTTCGCCATCATTGATCCCCTATCCCTTTCCAACCGTGGCCTATAAGGCAGCGGCAAACTGTTTCAGTGGATTTACGGCACCGCATTGCGAGGTCGAAGTCGCTGTCTATACTCGGGTCTGAATGAAGTTAGCTGATGACGCCCGACTGCATGCGCAGCGAAGGCTCGGCGGTTTAAGTTCGTAGTCTAGGCAGCCGCTCCCTTGGCCGCAGGTGCAAGCCGGCGGGATAACAAGAACGATAAGGGGAACCCGCAATGATGCGACATCCACAAGTCTGGATGGGCCTCCTGTTGTGGTCGGTATTCAGCCAGGCGCATGGCGCCTGGACCGTGAATATGGCGCCTGGAGCGACTGATATAAGTCACGCGGTATTCGACCTGCACATGACCATCTTCTGGATCTGTGTGGTGATCGGCGTCATTGTCTTTGGCGCCATGTTCTGGTCGATGATCCTGCACCGCCGCTCCACCGGCCAGGTGGCCGCCAAGTTCCACGAAAGCACGACAGTGGAAATCCTCTGGACCGTGGTGCCGCTGCTGATCCTGGTGGCCATGGCCGTTCCCGCCACCGCGACCCTGATCAAGATGTACGACGCCAGCGAACCGGATGTGGACATCCAGATCACCGGTTATCAGTGGAAGTGGCATTACAAATACCTGGGTCAGGACGTCGAGTTCTTCAGCAACCTGACCACTCCCGCCGAACAGATTCATAACCAGAGCGCCAAGGGCGAGCATTATCTGCTGGAAGTCGATCAGCCGCTGGTGCTGCCGATCGGCGCCAAGGTGCGCTTTCTGGTGACCTCCGCCGACGTCATCCATTCCTGGTGGGTCCCGGCCTTCGCGGTCAAGCGCGATGCAATCCCCGGTTTCGTCAACGAAGCCTGGACCCGGGTCGACAAGCCCGGCCTGTATCGCGGCCAGTGCGCCGAACTGTGCGGCAAGGACCATGGCTTCATGCCGATCGTGGTCGACGTGAAGACCCAGGCCGACTACGACACCTGGCTGGGCGAACGCAAGGCCGAAGCCCTCAAGCTCAAGGAACTGACCAGCAAGGAATGGACCCTCGAAGAGCTGGTGGCCCGTGGCGACAAGGTCTACCACACCACCTGCGTGGCCTGTCACCAGGCCGAAGGCCAGGGCCTGCCGCCGATGTTCCCGGCGCTCAAGGGCTCGAAGATCGCCACCGGGCCGGTGGCGGATCACTTGAACATCGTCTTCCACGGCAAGCCCGGCACCGCCATGGCGGCCTTCGGCAAGCAGTTGTCGGAAGTCGACCTGGCAGCGGTGATCACCTACGAACGTAACGCCTGGGGCAACAACAAGGGCGACATGGTGACGCCCAAGGATGTCCTGGCTCTGAAACAGGCGCAAAGCAAATGACCCGGTCCATTGCGTGTTCCCGCAGCCGCTCGGGGCGTGTCGCCCTCGATCGTCCAGCCCAACCGTTTACAGGAGACAGGCCATGAACGCTGTGAGCGATGAGCACGGTCATGCAATCGTTGGCGATCATGACCACACCCACGGCCCCGCCAAGGGCCTGATGCGCTGGGTGCTGACCACCAACCACAAGGACATCGGCACCCTGTACCTGTGGTTCGCCTTCTCCATGTTCCTGCTCGGCGGCTCGTTCGCCATGGTGATCCGCGCCGAGCTGTTCCAGCCCGGCCTGCAGATCGTGCAGCCGGAATTCTTCAACCAGATGACCACCATGCATGGCCTGGTGATGGTCTTCGGCGCGGTGATGCCGGCCTTCGTCGGCCTGGCCAACTGGATGATCCCGCTGATGGTCGGCGCGCCGGACATGGCCCTGCCACGGATGAACAACTTCAGTTTCTGGTTGCTGCCGGCGGCGTTCCTGCTACTGGTCTCGACCCTGTTCATGCCCGGTGGCGGGCCCAACTTCGGCTGGACCTTCTACGCCCCGCTGTCCACCACCTACGCGCCGGAAAGCGTGACCTTCTTCATCTTCGCCATCCACCTGATGGGCATCAGCTCGATCATGGGCGCGATCAACGTGATTGCCACCATCCTCAACCTGCGTGCTCCCGGCATGACCCTGATGAAGATGCCGCTGTTCGTCTGGACCTGGCTGATCACCGCGTTCCTGCTGATCGCGGTGATGCCGGTGCTGGCTGGCTGCGTGACCATGATGCTGATGGACATCCACTTTGGCACCAGCTTCTTCAGCGCCGCCGGCGGCGGTGATCCGGTGCTGTTCCAGCATGTGTTCTGGTTCTTCGGCCACCCCGAGGTGTACATCATGATCCTGCCGGCCTTCGGTGCCGTCAGCGCGATCATCCCGGCCTTCTCGCGCAAGCCGTTGTTCGGCTACACCTCGATGGTCTACGCCACGGCGAGTATCGCCTTCCTGTCGTTCATCGTCTGGGCGCACCACATGTTCGTGGTCGGCATTCCGCTGGTGGGCGAGCTGTTCTTCATGTACGCCACGATGCTTATCGCGGTGCCGACCGGGGTCAAGGTCTTCAACTGGGTCAGCACCATGTGGCAGGGCTCGCTGACCTTCGAGACGCCGATGCTGTTCGCCGTGGCCTTCGTGATCCTGTTCACCATCGGCGGCTTCTCCGGGCTGATGCTGGCCATCGCCCCGGCGGACTTCCAGTACCAGGACACCTATTTCGTGGTCGCGCACTTTCACTATGTGCTGGTGCCGGGCGCGATCTTCGGCATCTTCGCCTCGGCCTATTACTGGCTGCCGAAGTGGACCGGGCACATGTACGACGAAACCCTGGGCAAGCTGCACTTCTGGCTGTCCTTCATCGGCATGAACCTGGCGTTCTTCCCGATGCATTTCGTTGGCCTGGCGGGGATGCCGCGGCGGATCCCGGACTACAACCTGCAGTTCGCCGATTTCAACATGGTGTCGTCCATCGGCGCGTTCACCTTCGGCGCGACGCAGATCTTCTTCCTGTTCATCGTCATCAAGTGCATCCGTGGCGGCCAACCCGCGGCGGCCAAGCCCTGGGACGGTGCCGAAGGGCTGGAGTGGAGCGTGCCGTCGCCGGCGCCTTACCACACCTTCACCACGCCGCCGGAAGTGAAATGAATAGCCTGCCGCGCTGCCCGCTCGCCTCTGAAACAGCAGGAGGTCGCTGATGGCCGAGGTTTCGATGAAGACGCTGGTCACCCGCCTGTTGCTGGTGGTGGCGGCGATGTTCGTCTTCGGTTTTGCCCTGGTGCCGATCTACGACGTGATGTGCAAGGCGCTGGGCATCAACGGCAAGACCGGCGGGCAGTACTCCGGCGAGCAGCAGGTGGATGTCTCGCGCCAGGTGCGGGTGCAGTTCCTGTCGACCAACGCGATCGACATGGTTTGGGACTTCTATCCCAAGGCCGACGACATCGTGGTTCATCCTGGCGCGGTGAACGAGATGATCTTCATCGCGCGCAACCCCAGCGACCGCCCGATGAGCGCCCAGGCGATCCCGAGCATTTCGCCGAGCAGCGCCGCGATGTATTTCCACAAGACCGAATGCTTCTGTTTCACCCAGCAAGTGCTGCAGCCCGGTCAGCAGATCGAGATGCCGGTACGTTTCATCGTTGACCGCGACATGCCCAAGGATGTGAAGCACCTGACGCTGGCTTACACGCTGTTCGATATCACCGCGCGTCATCCACCGGTGGCCGTGAGCACCAACACCGGCGGTTAAGACGGTGCCCGATAAGGAGAACAATAAATGGCAACTCATGAGCATTATTACGTTCCCGCCCAGAGCAAGTGGCCGATCATCGCCACGGTGGGCATGTTCGTTACGGTGTTCGGCCTGGCCACCTGGTTCAACGACCTCAAGGCCGCGCGCCCGGAATCCCATGGCCCGCTGATTTTCTTCGTCGGGAGCCTGCTGCTGGCCTACATGCTGTTCGGCTGGTTCGGCGCGGTGATCAAGGAAAGTCGCGCCGGCCTGTACAGCGCCCAGCTGGATCGCTCGTTCCGCTGGGGCATGAGCTGGTTTATCTTTTCCGAAGTGATGTTCTTCATCGCCTTCTTCGGTGCGCTGTTCTACGTGCGTCATATCGCCGGCCCGGCCCTGGGTGGCGAAGGCAGCAAGGGCATCGCGCACATGCTCTGGCCGAACTTCGAGTTCGTCTGGCCATTGCTCGAAAACCCCGATTCCAAGCTGTTCCCACCGCCCAAGGAAGTCATCAGCCCCTGGGGCCTGCCGCTGCTCAACACCGTGCTGCTGGTGAGTTCCAGCATCACCGTGACCATCGCCCACCACGCCCTGAAGAACGGCCACCGCGGCGCGCTGAAAATCTGGCTGGCGATCACCGTGCTGCTGGGCTGTGCGTTTCTCGGCTTCCAGGCCGAGGAATACCTGCACGCCTACCACGAGCTGGGGCTGACCCTGGGTTCGGGCATCTACGGCGCCACCTTCTTCATGCTCACCGGCTTTCACGGCGCCCACGTGACCATCGGCACGCTGATTTTGTTCGTGATGCTGATGCGCATCATGAAGGGGCACTTCGACGCCGAGCATCAGTTCGGTTTCGAGGCGGCCAGCTGGTATTGGCACTTCGTCGATGTGGTGTGGATCGGCTTGTTTGTCTTCGTCTACGTGCTCTGAGCGCGGCGTTACCAGGGCGCGTGGGACACCAGCTGGCCGCTGAAGAAACCCCAGGCGATCAAGCCGACGGTGAGCGCGGCCAGGCACACACGAACGGTCAGCGACCTGAGCAGGCGATGGGAGCTGCTGTCGTCCTTGACCAGAAAGAACAGGCCGCTGAACAGGCTGATGAGCGTGGCGATCAGCAACAGGACGATGGCCGCTTTAAGCATGGTGGGCTCCGGGAGAAACGCGATGCGCTTGAGTATAGCCAGTCGATCTCGCCACTTTCGGGCGCTGCCATGAACGGTTTTCGTCCGGGCGTGCTGCCGACCCTGGTGGTGTTGGCGTTGCTGCCGGTGCTGGTGACGCTCGGGTTCTGGCAACTGGGGCGGGGCGAACAGAAGCGCGAGCTGCTGGCCAGCTACGCCGAACGGCGGGTGGCCGAGCCTTTGACCGTGGATGAGCTGCTGGCTGCCCCTGATCCGGCTTTCCGCCGGGTGCAATTGCATGGCCGCTTCGATGCGGCCCACAGCCTGCTGCTGGATAACCGCATGCATGAAGGCAAGGTCGGGGTCGAGCTGCTGCAACCCTTTCTCGACCAGGCCAGCGGCCAATGGCTGCTGCTCAACCGTGGCTGGCTGCCCTGGCCGGACCGGCGCACGCCACCGGCGTTCAGCACCCCGGAACAGTCCCTGAGCCTCGATGCCTGGGTCTATGTCGCCCCCGGCGCGACCTTTCAACTGCATGCCGACCCACTGAATGCCCAGTGGCCGCGGCTGGTGACGACGATCGATCCGGCCAGGCTCTGGAGCGAACTGGGACGCAGCGGTTTTGCCTACGAGCTGCGCCAGGAGGCTGGTCCGGGCGCCTACATGACCGAATGGCCGGTGGTGGCCATGGGGCCGGAAAAACACCTGGGCTACGCCGTGCAGTGGTTCGCCATGGCGCTGGCCCTGTGCGCTTTGTACCTCTATCTCGGATGGCATAACGCAAGGGAGAAACACCATGGGAGCGGCCATGAATCCACCCAACATTTCTGAGGCCCAGGCGCCGCATAACCGGCGCCGCGGCCGCTGGCAGCTGCTGCTGATCGTGGCCATGGTGATCGGCCCGATGATCCTCGCCACGGGCATGTACAAGTTGCAGTTCTGGGTGCCGGAAAGCCGCAGCTACCACGGCGAGCTGATCGGCAATGGCCAGAGCCGCGCCGATATCGGGGTCCAGGCCGACGAGACGCGCTGGCAGATCCTGGTTACCGCGCCCAGGGACTGCGCCGTGGATTGCCAGCAACTGGTGTACCTGGCGCGGCAGATCCAGATCTCCCTCGGCCGCGACGCCTCCCGGGCCAGCCACGCCCTGGCCGCCGCCCAGCCGCTGGACGCCGACTACCAGGCCAAGCTGCAGCGCGAATACCCGCAATTGCAACGCTACCCACTGGACCTGCCGACCTTCACCAAGGGCGCCAGCGACCAGGGCGCGCCGCTGCTGTGGATCGTCGACCCGCACGGCAACCTGGTCCTGCGCTACGACGCCCGGGTCAAGGGCAAGGACCTGCTCAACGACCTGCGCCATCTGCTGAAACTGTCGAACATCGGATAAGGGCATCGTCATGGCCAAACCTGGATTTCGCCTCGCCTTGTTTGCCACCTTGCTGGCGCTGATCGTGGTGCTGCTCGGCGCCTACACCCGGCTGACCCACGCCGGCCTCGGCTGCCCGGACTGGCCGGGTTGCTACGGTTTCATCAGCGTGCCGAAAAGCGAAGCCCAGCTGGCCCATGCCGAACTGCATTTTCCCGACACCCCGGTGGAAGCCCACAAGGGCTGGAATGAGATGATCCACCGCTATTTCGCCGGCACCCTGGGCCTGTTGATCGTGCTGCTGGCGGCACGCTCCTGGACCCACCGGCATCATCCCGGGCAACCGCTGAAACTGCCGCTGTTCCTGCTCTCAGTGGTGTTCGCCCAGGCCTTGTTCGGTATGTGGACGGTGACCCTCAAGCTGTGGCCGCAAGTCGTCACCGCGCACCTGCTGGGCGGCTTCGCCACCCTGAGCCTGCTGTTTTTGCTGACGCTACGGCTGTCCGGGGTGCTGCCGGCGCTGATCGTGCCCAGGCGCCTGCAATACTGGGCCACGGCCGGGCTGGTGCTGGTGATCGGGCAGATCGCCCTGGGCGGCTGGGTCAGCTCCAACTACGCGGCGGTGGCCTGCATCGACTTGCCGACCTGTCACGGCCAGTGGTGGCCGGCGGCGGATTTCGCCAATGGCTTTCACCTGACCCAGCACATCGGCCCCAACTACCTGGGCGGGCAGCTCGACAGCGACGCGCGCACGGCCATCCACCTGACCCATCGCATCGGCGCGTTGCTGGTGACCCTGGTGTTGCTCGGCCTGGCCTGGCAACTCAAACATGTGGGCATGACCCGCCTCGCCGGGCTGGTGCTGGTGGCGCTGGCGGCGCAGATCGGCCTTGGCATCAGCAATGTGCTGTTCCACCTGCCGCTGCCGGTGGCCGTGGCGCATAACGCCGGCGGCGCGGCGCTGCTGCTGACCCTGGTGCTGGTCAATTATCACGCCCGCACCAGCCTGGTCCGCGCCCGCTCGCACCTGCCGCTGGGCTGGCGGCTGAGCCCGCGCAAACACGCTGCCGGGCCCATAACCATAAAAGGAGAGATGCCATGGCGACTCTGATCGGCGAGCGTCACAGCCAGGCGATCTGGCGTGACTACCTGGAGCTGACCAAGCCCAAGGTGGTGGTGCTGATGCTCATCACCTCGCTGGTGGGCATGTTCCTCGCCACTCGCGCTGGGGTGCCGTGGACGGTGCTGGTGTTCGGCAACCTGGGCATCGCCCTGTGCGCCGGCGCGGCGGCGGCGGTGAACCATGTGGTGGACCGGCGGATCGATGCAGTCATGGCGCGCACCCACAAACGGCCGCTGGCCGAAGGCCGGGTGTCGCCGGCGGCGGCGCTGGGTTTCGCCCTGCTGCTGGCCATCGCCGGGCAAGCCTTGCTGCTGGCGTTCACCAACCCGCTGACCGCCTGGCTGACCCTGGCGTCGTTGCTCGGTTATGCGGTGATCTACACCGGTTTCCTCAAGCGGGCGACCCCGCAGAACATCGTGATCGGCGGCCTGGCCGGGGCCGCGCCGCCGCTGTTGGGCTGGGTCGCGGCCACCGGCCATGTGACCGCCGAACCGCTGCTGCTGGTGCTGATCATCTTCGCCTGGACCCCGCCGCACTTCTGGGCGCTGGCCATTCACCGCAAGGAGGAATACGCCAAGGCCGATATCCCGATGCTGCCGGTGACCCACGGCGAGCACTACACCAAGGTGCATATCCTGCTCTACACCTGCGCCTTGCTGGCGGTCAGCCTGCTGCCTTATGCGATCCACATGAGCGGCATGCTTTACCTGATTTGTGCCCTGGGCCTGGGCGCGCGCTTTCTGCAATGGGCCTGGGTGCTGTACCGTGGCAGTCGGCCGCACGCGGCGATCAACACCTTCAAGTACTCTATTTATTACTTGTTCCTGCTGTTTATCGCCCTGCTCGTAGACCACTACCTATTGTTGAACCTATGACTCGAACTCAGAAAACCGTCTTTATTCTCGTGGCGCTGGTGGCCCTGGTGCTGGGGCTCACCGTCAACAAAGTGCTGACCGGCAAGAACCAGGGGGACCCGACCGCGTTGATCGACGCCGGGATCATCCTGCTGCCCCAGAGCCGCAACCTGCCGGATGTGAAGATGACCGACCAGGAAGGCCAGCCGGTGGTGCTCAATGAGCTCAAGGGCAAGTGGAGCCTGCTGTTCTTCGGCTACACCTTCTGCCCGGATATCTGCCCGACTACCCTGGCCCAACTGCGCCAGATCAAGAGCGAGCTGCCCAAGGAGGCGGTGGATAACCTGCAGGTGGTGCTGGTCAGCGTCGACCCGAACCGCGACACGCCGCAGCAGCTGAAACAGTACCTGGGCTACTTCGACAAGGACTTCAAGGGCCTGACCGCGACTTCGGTGGCGGACGTGCAGAAACTCGCCAACGCGGTGAGCATCCCGTTCATTCCGGCGGACACCAGCAAGCCCAACTACACCGTCGACCACAGCGGCAACCTGGCGGTGATCGGCCCGGACGGCACCCAGCGCGGCTTCATCCGCGCGCCGCTGAACAACCAGAAACTGGTGGCCCAGCTGCCGGTGATGTTGCAGCGCAAGTAACCCGGGGCGCCTGAATCCTGTAGCCGCTGCCGCAGGCTGCGATAAGGCGCGTAGCGCCTTCCGAGGGCCTCAAGAGCACGTCTCCTGCGGAGCCGATCGCAGCCTGCGGCAGCGGCTACAGGGAGCTCGGCAGGCAACTGAAACGAAACGGGGCGCCTCAAGGCGCCCCGTTTGTGTTTCTGCAACCGATCAGAACGCCGGTACCACGGCGCCTTTGTACTTCTCGAGAATGAATTGCTTCACCTCGGGGCTGTGCAGGGCGGCAACCAGTTTCTTCATGGCGTCCGAGTCCTTGTCGTCAGGACGGGCCACCAGGATGTTCACGTAAGGCGAGTCCTTGCCTTCGATCACCAGGGCGTCCTTGGACGGGTCCAGCTTGGCTTCCAGGGCGTAGTTGGTGTTGATCAGCGCCAGGTCGACCTGGGTCAGCACGCGCGGGATGGTCGCGGCTTCCAGCTCACGGAATTTCAGGTCCTTGCTGTTCTCGGTGATGTCTTTGACCGTGGACAGGATGTTGTTGGAATCCTTGAGCTTGATCAGGCCGGCCTTGGCCAGCAGCAGCAAGGCACGGCCGCCGTTGGTGGCGTCGTTGGGGATCACCACGTTGGCGCCGCCCGGCAGCTCTTCGAGCTTCTTGAACTTGTTGGAGTAGGCGCCCAGCGGCTCCAGGTGTACGCCGGCAACGCTTACCAGGTGGGTGCCCTTGGCCTTGTTGAACTCATCCAGGTACGGCTGGTGCTGGAAGAAGTTGGCGTCCAGGCGCTTTTCCGCGACCTGCACGTTCGGCTGGATGTAGTCGGTGAAGACCTTGACCTTCAGGTCCACGCCTTCCTTGGCCAGCGCCGGCTTCACGAATTCGAGGATCTCGGCGTGAGGCACCGGGGTGGCGGCCACGGTCAGGGTGTCAGCGGCGTGCGCGGAGAACGCGGCAACGGCGGCGAAAGCGACGAGTAGTTTTTTCATCCAGCTAGCTCCTTGTGAGGCGCCCGGTGCCGGACGCCTGCCGGCCAGGGCCGACTTATTTTCGGGAAAAGTGCACCACCAGCTTGTCGCCGACGGTTTGCAGAACTTGAACCAGCACCAGCAACAGCACCACGGTGACCACCATCACATCGGTCTGGAAGCGCTGGTAACCGAAGCGGATCGCCAGGTCGCCGAGACCGCCCGCGCCTACCACACCCGCCATGGCGGTGTAGGAAACAAGGGTAATCGCTGTCACGGTAATTGCCGCGAAAATACCCGGACGGGCTTCCGGCAGCAGGGCGTTGGTGATGATCTGCCGGGTGGTCGCGCCCATGGACTGGGTGGCTTCGATGATGCCGCGGTCCACTTCGCGCAGGGCGGTCTCCACCAGGCGAGCGAAGAACGGCGTGGCGCCGACCACCAGGGGCGGGATCGCGCCGGCGACACCCAGGGAAGTACCGGTGATCAGCACGGTGAACGGGATCATCACGATCAGCAGGATGATGAACGGCAGCGAGCGCAGGATGTTCACCAGCAGCGACAGCAGGGCGTAGAGGCTCTTCTGCTCCAGCAACTGGCGCGGGCTGCAGAGGAACAGCAGCACGCCCAGGGGCAGGCCCAGCAGCACGGTGAACAGCAGCGAGCCACCGAGCATCAGCAGGGTGTCGCCGGTGGCCAGCCAGATTTCGTACCAGTCGATATTGGCGAAGAAACTTGTCAGCAGTTCCATTAGCGCAGCACCTCCATATGGACATCCGCCGCGGTGAAGTGGGCGAAGGCCGCCTCCATGTCACCACCGGTGATAGCCAGGGTCAGTTGCCCGTAAGGGACGTCTTTGATGCGGTCGATGCGGCCGGCGAGGATGCTGTAGTCCACCCCGGTTTCGCGGGCCACGGTGCCCAGCAGCGGCGCGTAGGTGGCGTCGCCCTGGAAGGTCAGGCGCACGATGCGGCCCGGCACGTGGGCGAAGTCGTCGCGCTGTTCGCTTTCGTCGATCTGCTCGTCTTCCTGGACGAAACGCTTGGTGGTCGGGTGCTTGGGATGCAAGAACACCTCGGCCACCGAACCCTGCTCGACGATCACCCCGGCGTCCATTACCGCCACCTGGTCGCAGACGCGACGGATCACGTCCATTTCATGGGTGATCAGCACGATGGTTAGCTTCAGTTCACGGTTGATCTCGGCCAGCAGTTGCAGGACCGACGCGGTGGTCTGCGGGTCCAGGGCGCTGGTGGCTTCGTCGCACAGCAGGATCTTCGGCTTGGTCGCCAGGGCGCGGGCGATGCCGACACGCTGCTTCTGCCCGCCGGACAGCTGGGCTGGGTATTTCTTGGCGTGATCGGAAAGACCGACGCGGGCCAGCAACTCGGCCACGCGCTGGTCGATCGCGCTGCGCGACAGCTCGCCGGCCAGGGTCAGCGGCAGCGCGACGTTGTCGGCCACGGTCTTGGAGGCCAGCAGGTTGAAGTGCTGGAAGATCATCCCGACCTGCTGGCGGAAGCGGCGCAGGCCGTTGGCGTCCAGGGCGGTGACTTCCTCGTCGTCGACGACGATCTTGCCGCCGCTGGGGTTTTCCAGGCGGTTGATCAGGCGCAGCAGGGTACTTTTGCCCGCGCCGGAATGGCCGATCAGGCCGAATACCTGGCCGTTCTCGACCTTCAGGCTGGTCGGATGCAGGGCGGGAATATCCTTACCGGCGACCCGGTAGGTTTTATGGACGTTTTGAAACTCGATCACGTAGCGAACCTTGTGGGGCGCGTTAGAAAAGGATCAGCGGTTAGCCGGGCGCGCATTTTAGCCTGTCCGTATAGAGGTTCTTAGCATTTATTTTGTATTCATCCTTCGATTTGGCAATAACGCGATCAAAGGTCATAAAAAAGGAACGGCGCCAAACCTCATCAGTCACTCAATAAGCCACTCGAAAAAAGCCAGGTGCCGTGCCTGGCGATTTTGACCGATGAAGCCCCGCCCCGCTGGGACTTCGCCAACGAGGAGTTTTGCCTGATGAGCAGCAAGAAGCCAAGCGCACCGAAAAGCCAGCTGGCCGGGACCGATACCCTGGATCGCGGCAACACCAACAGCAAGCTGCACAGCCTGGAGACCTTCCGCTCCGACGCCACCGAACAGGCGTTGCGCACCAACCAGGGGGTCAAGGTCGCCGATAACCAGAACACCCTGAAGGCCGGCGCCCGCGGGCCCTCGCTGCTGGAAGACTTCATCATGCGGGAGAAGATCACGCACTTCGACCATGAGCGGATCCCGGAGCGTATCGTCCATGCCCGTGGTGTCGGCGCCCATGGTTACTTCCAGACCTACGAGAATCATTCGGCCCTGACCAAGGCCGGCTTCCTGCGCGATCCGGGGAAGAAGACCCCGGTGTTCGTGCGTTTCTCCACGGTGCAGGGGCCGCGCGGCTCTGGCGACACCATGCGCGACGTGCGCGGTTTTGCCGTGAAGTTCTTCACCGACGAAGGCAACTTCGACCTGGTGGGCAACAATATGCCGGTATTCTTCATCCAGGACGCGATCAAGTTTCCCGACTTCGTCCATGCGGTCAAACCCGAGCCGCACAATGAGATCCCTACCGGTGGCTCGGCTCACGACACCTTCTGGGACTTCGTGTCGTTGCAGCCGGAATCGGCGCATATGGTGATCTGGGCCATGTCCGACCGGGCGATTCCGAAAAGCCTGCGCAGCATGCAGGGCTTTGGCGTGCACACCTTTCGTTTCATCAATGCCGAAGGCACATCCAGCTTCGTCAAATTCCACTGGCGGCCGACAGTGGGCACCTGTTCCCTGGTCTGGGACGAGGCGCAAAAGCTGGCGGGCAAGGACACCGACTTCCATCGCCGCGATCTGTGGGAGTCGATCGAGAGCGGCGATTACCCGGAATGGGAACTGGGTGTGCAGGTGATAGTCGAGGAAAACGAGCACAAGTTCGATTTCGACATCCTCGACCCGACCAAGTTGATCCCCGAGGAGCTGGTGCCGATCACGCCCCTGGGCAAGATGGTGCTCAACCGCAACCCGGACAACTTCTTCGCCGAGACCGAGCAGGTTGCCTTCTGCCCGGGGCATATCGTGCCGGGCATCGACTTCTCCAACGACCCGCTGCTGCAGGGCCGGCTGTTCTCCTACACCGATACGCAGATCAGCCGCCTCGGCGGGCCGAACTTCCATGAACTGCCGATCAACCGCCCGCTGGCGCCCTTTCACAACGGCCAGCGCGATGCCATGCACCGCACCACCATCGATAAGGGGCGGGCCTCCTACGAGCCCAATTCCATCGATGGCGGCTGGCCGAAAGAGACGCCGCCCGCGGCCGAGGATGGCGGTTTCGAGAGCTACAGCGAACGCATCGACGCGCACAAGATCCGCCAGCGCAGCCCGTCCTTCAGCGACCACTTCTCCCAGGCGCGACTGTTCTTCAAGAGCATGAGCACGCATGAGCAGGAACACATCATCGCCGCCTATAGCTTCGAGCTGGGCAAGGTCGAGCGCGAGTGGATCCGCGCGCGGCAGGTCAACGAGATCCTGGCCAATATCGATCTCGAGCTGGCCAGGCGGGTCGCACAGAACCTGGGCTTGCCGGTGCCCAAGGCGGGCACTGTCGAGGTGCCTGAACTGACCCCCGATCACTCGCCGGCCCTGAGCCAGGCCAACCTGCTGTCGGGGGATATCAAGACCCGCAAAGTGGCGATCCTGGCGGCGAACGGGGTCGACGGCAAGGCGATCGACGCCTTGAAAAAGGCCCTGCAAGCCGAAGGCGCCCACGCCAGGTTGCTGGGCCCGACCTCGGCGCCCGTGACCACGGCGGATGGCAAGACCCTGCCGGTGGACGCTTCCATGGAAGGGCTGCCGTCAGTGGCGTTCGACGCGGTGTTCGTGCCGGGTGGCGCCAAGTCGATACAAGCCTTGAGCGGCGATGGCGTGGCCCTGCATTACCTGCTCGAAGCCTACAAGCACCTCAAGGCGATTGCCTTGCAGGGCGAGGCCAAGCAGTTGCTGGATGTACTCAAGCTGGAAGTGGATGCGGGGTTGATCGTCGGCGGGGATGCCAAGGCGTTGAAGGCGTTCTTCAACGCGATTGCCCATCACCGGGTCTGGGAGCGGGAGCCGAAGGCCAAGGCGATTCCCGCCTGATGCTGCTGACGCTTCTGTAGGAGCGCAGCTTGCGTGCGAAAGGGTTTGGCACCGCGTTAGCGTTGATCGCGGGCAAGTCGGATCGCCGCCCGCTCGCTCCTACAGAGGTGGCGTTATTGGGCTTTGCGTGGCGTCAGCACCATCTGTGCCGGGATGTGGCGCAGGATCTGCCGTTCGATCTGCAGGTCGAACTCGCCGTCGAGCTTTTTCACCCGCTTGCTCAGCAGGGTTTTCAGCCAGGGGTAATCTTCGGTGCGTGGCGCCTGGATGCTCACGTCGCACTGGTAATTCACCACATCGGCGGCGATCGCATCGAGTTGCCGACGCAGTTGTTTGATATCACTGAGGTTCAGTGCAATGGTGGTGCTCTCGGCGGCCGGGTCGATCAGCTTGGCTGGCGGCCGGGCTTCAGCTGCCTTGAGCGCGGCTTCGGCTTTTTCCAGCTCGGCTTTACGGGCCTGGGTGATGGCGCCATCGACGCCGCCGGTCAGGGCCGGTGCCTTGGGCATCAGCGCGCGGGCGCGGCTCAGGGCCGTAGCGGCGGCGTTGACATCACCCTTTTGCAACACGATCTGGCTGCGCTGCAGGTAGGCTTCGGCCAGCTGGCGCTGGTATTGCTCGAGCTGCGGGTCGTTGGGCGACTGGGCCTGCAAGGCGCTTAACTGGTCTTCGGCGGTGGCCAGTTCGCTGCTGGCGATATTTTGCTGCAGCTGTGCGATGGCCGTGGCGCGGGCGTCGGGCACTTCAGCCGGCGGCGTGCTCTGGCAGGCGCCCAGCAGCAGGGAAAATGCGACAAGGAGCAGATAACGGGAGGCGAACGGCTTCATTCCTGCGACTCTCTAATTGCGCAAAAAGCGAGCAAGTCTACACCCCTCGACGGGGCAGGACAAAACTCAGCAGAAACAATGCGGCCGCCGTGACCACGATCGATGGCCCCGCGGGGGTGTCCTTGAACCACGACAACGCCAGCCCGCCACAGACCGCGAGTATGCCCAGCAGGCTCGCGCCCAGCGCCATCTGCTCCGGGGAACGGGCGTGACGTTGGGCCGCAGCCGCCGGGATGATCAGCAGCGAAGTGATCAGCAGCACCCCGACTATCTTCATCGCTACCGCGATCACCACCGCGATCAACAGCATCAGCGCCAGGCGCAGCGACGCCACCGGCAAGCCTTCGACCCTGGCCAGCTCCTCGTGCACGGTGATCGCCAGCAACGGCCGCCACAGGGCTACCAATAGCAGCAGTACCGCGGCGCTGCCGCCAAGAATCCACGCCAGGTCGCCGGGGCTGATCGCCAGCAGATCGCCGAACAGATAGGCCATCAGGTCGATCCGCACGTCATGCATGAAGCTTAGTACCACCAGCCCGAGGGAGAGGGTGCTGGGGGCGAGAATCCCCAGCAACGTATCGGAAGCCAGCGGCTGGCGTTGTTGCAGGGTGACCAGCAGCACCGCCAGCAGCAGGCAGCCGACGGTCACCGCCACCGCCGGGCTGACATCCAGCAGAAAGCCCAGGGCCACGCCGAGCAAGGCGGCATGGGACAGGGTGTCGCCGAAATAGGCCATGCGCCGCCAGACCACGAACGATCCGAGGGGACCTGCCACCAGCGCCAGCGCCAGGCCTGCGAGCAGGGCGTACAACAGAAAATCAGCCATGCTTGCAGCTATCTCCGTGAACATGAACGTGGCCGGCCGCGGCCCCGGTGACCACCGAACCGTGCAGGTCGTGGGCGTGGTCGTGATGGTGGTGGTAGATCGCCAGGCTCGGCGCGTTCTGGCCGAACAGCTCGACGAAGGCCGGGTCGCCGCTGACCTGTTCCGGGTGGCCGGAGCAGCACACGTGGCGATTGAGGCAGACCACCTGGTCGGTGGTGCTCATCACCAGGTGCAGGTCGTGGGAGACCATCAGCACGCCGCAGCCGTGGCGGTCGCGCAAACGGGTGATCAGGCTGTACAGCTCGGCCTGGCCGGCGACATCCACGCCTTGTACCGGCTCGTCCAGTACCAGCAATTCCGGTTCGCGCAGCAGGGCGCGGGCCAGCAGCACACGCTGCATCTCGCCGCCGGAAATGCTCTGCACCGGGCTGTCGATCACCTGTTCGGCGCCAACTTCGTTCAGTGCGGCCAGGGCTGTCGCGCGGTCCACGCCGGGCACCAGGCGCAGGAAACGCAGCACCGACAGCGGCAATGTCGGGTCGACATGCAGCTTCTGCGGCATGTAGCCGACCCGCAGCTTCGGCTTGCGCCAGACGCTGCCGCTGTCGGGCTTGAGCAGGCCGAGCACGGCGCGCACCAGGGTGGTCTTGCCGGCGCCGTTGGGGCCGATCAGCGTGACGATCTGCCCAGGCTCGACACTGAGCTGGATGTTGTCCAGCACGGCCTGCCCGGCAAAGGTCACCGCGACCTGGTCGAGGCGAATCAAGGCATTGCTCATCAAGCCCCCTGGCAACCCGAGCAGAGGCCGACCACTTCGACGGTCTGGCCTTCGACGACGAAGCCGACATCGCGCGCGCTGCTGATGATCGCGTCGCTGATGGATTTCTGTTCAAGCTCGATGGCGGCGTGGCAGACGCGGCAGATCAGGAACTGGCCCTGGTGCGCGTGTTCCGGGTGATTGCAGCCGACGAAGGCGTTGAGCGAGGCGATGCGGTGCACCAAGCCGTTTTCCAGGAGGAAATCCAGGGCGCGGTACACGGTTGGCGGCGCGGCGCGGCGACCGTCCTGTTCGCTGAGCACGGCGAGGATGTCGTAGGCGCCCAGCGGCTTGTGGCTTTGCCAGACCAGCTCCAGCACCCGCCGACGCAGGGCGGTCAGGCGCAGGCCTTGGCGGGCGCACAGGGCATCGGCCTCGGACAGTGCGCTGTGTACGCAGTGAGAGTGGTCGTGGGGGCGACTGGCAAGGGGGGTTTTAGGCATGAGCGGCGACGATAATGGTGAGAGACGTTATTATGTTACCCGTTCTCGCCTCTTCGAGTGGTCATTGTGTCCCGACTTTTTGCCCTTTTTGTCGCTTTTACCGCCAGTTTGTTCGTGATCAGCTCGGCCCAGGCCGAAGTCCGGGTCCTGACCAGCATCAAACCCCTGCAATTGATCGCCGCCGCCGTCCAGGACGGCATCGCCGTGCCCGAGGTCCTGCTGCCGCCGGGGGCCTCGCCGCACAACTATGCGCTGCGTCCTTCCGATGTGCGCAAGGTGCAGTCGGTGGAGTTGCTGTACTGGATCGGCCCGGACATGGAGAGCTTTCTGCCGCGGGTCCTCAAGGGCCGCACGCTGCCAGCGTTGGCGGTGCAGGACCTGCCAGGCCTGAAACTCCGTCATTTCGCCGAAGATAACCACTCGCACGCTGAAGAAGCCGACGAACATGACCACGCTCATCGTCCAGGCAGCCTCGATGCGCACCTGTGGCTGTCGCCGGTCAACGCGCGGGTCATCGCCGACCGCATGGCGCTCGACCTGAGTGCCGCGGACCCGGCCAACGCCGCGCGTTACCAGAGCAACGCCAAGGCCTTCGACCAGCGCCTGGATGCCCTGGACGCCCGCTTGAAAGCCCGCCTGGCCCCGATCTCCGGCAAGCCTTATTTCGTCTTCCATGAAGCCTTCGATTACTTCGAAGACGCTTATGGGCTCAAGCATGCGGGTGTGTTCAGCGTGGCGGCCGAAGTGCAGCCGGGCGCGCAGCACGTAGCGGCAATGCGCGCGCGCTTGCAGCAGGTCGGCAAGACCTGTGTGTTCAGCGAGCCGCCATTGCGCCCGCGCTTGGCTGAAACCCTGGTGGCGGGTTTGCCGGTGAAGCTGGCGGAACTCGATGCGCTGGGCGGCTACACCCCGGCCACCGCGCGGGGTTATGAGCAGGTGCTGGAGAAGCTGGGCAACGATCTGGCGGGTTGCCTGGAATCGTTGTAAAGACGGCTGACGCTATCGCGGGCAAGCCTCGCTCCTACAAGAGAACGTAGGGGCGGGCTTGCCCGCGAGGCTTTCAGAGGGCGAACGGCAATGGCGCGCTGACCTGCTGACGCTGGGCCAGGCGCAGCTGGAACTCCATCGGATCGTGAATCAACACGTCCTGTCCGGCAAAGGACTCGGCGGCGATCAGGCGTGACAGCCAGAAGCGCACGCAGGCCACCCGCAGCATGGTTGGCCACAGCTCGGCCTCGGCGGCGGTGAACGGGCGCAGGGCCGCGTAGGCACCCAGCAGGGCCCGGGCGCGCGAGCCGTCGAGCAGGCCGTCGGCGTCGGAACACCAGTCGTTCAGGGCAATCGCCACGTCATACAGCATCGGCCCGGAGCAGGCGTTGTAGAAGTCGATCAGCCCGGTCAGGTGCGTGCCTTCGAACATCGCGTTGTCGCGGAACAGGTCGGCGTGGATGTTGGCCCGAGGCAGCGCGAGGATCTTCACCTTCTGCTCGTCGATTTCATCCAGGGCCCGCTGCAGCAAGTCCCGCGCCTGCGGGTCGAGATGGGACAGCATCTGCGAGCCTTCTTCCTGCATCCAGTCCAGGCCACGATCGGTCTTGCGCTTGATCATGTTGTCCTTGGTCGCCAGGTGCAGATGAGCCAGCAGCTCGCCGACCTGCGCGCAATGCTGGGCATTGGCTTCCTTGATGTGCTTGCCGGCCAGGCGCGGCTGCAGCAGCGCCGGCTTGCCGGCCAGCTCGCGCAGGGCCACGCCGTCGGTGGTGCGCAGGGCGTAAGGCACCGGCAGGTCGGCGTCGTGCAGCACGTCCAGCAGTTCGATGAAGAACGGCATTTCCTGGACCGGGCCGCGCTCGACCAGGGTCAGGACGAACTCGCCCTGTTCCAGGCTGATGAAGAAGTTGGTGTTTTCGCTACCAGCGGCAATCCCCTGGAAGTCAAGCAGGCGGCCGAGCCCGTAAGGGGCGAGAAAGGTTTCCAGCTCGGGCCGAGCCAGGGGAGTAAACACAGACATGGTTAAAAACTGCCAGTACGGGCGCCGCTGTCGAGCCAGCGCCGGTTGAAGTTAGGAGTGGTTTACCACTCGAAAATTTTCCACGCCGGAATCAGCATATCCGGCTGGTCAGAACGAATGAAATTGCCATCGGAACCGTCGGCGCGCACCAGAAAGTAGGGTTTGCCGACCTTCGGTGTGACCTTGATGGCGTACAGGAAACCGTTCTGGCGGTACTCCTGGATGGTCTTGTCGCCTTCCGTGCGAATGGTTACTTCCGGATCCGCCGATGGCGCATCCTCCGCCGCAATCACGGCCATCGGCGCGATTGCAATCAGGCTGGCCAGCAGCAAGCGATTTAGTGTGCGCATGATAACCTTGTCCCTTTGTCGTCAACGGTCCCGCTATTCTAGCGCCGGACCCGCCGAAAAGGTTGATCCTGCTCATGAGCCAAGCCCCCCTCGTCCTGGTGGACGGTTCGTCCTACCTGTACCGCGCCTTCCACGCGCTGCCCCCGCTGACCACTTCCAAAGGCATGCCGACCGGTGCGGTCAAGGGTGTGCTGAACATGCTCAAGAGTCTGCGCAAGCAGTACCCGGACAGCCCGTTCGCCGTGGTGTTCGACGCCAAGGGCGGGACCTTCCGCGATGACATGTACGCCGCCTACAAGGCCAATCGCCCGAGCATGCCCGACGACATGCGGGTGCAGATCGAACCGCTGCACGCCAGCGTGATCGCCCTGGGCTTTCCGCTGCTGTGCGTCGAGGGCGTCGAGGCGGACGACGTGATCGGCACCCTGGCCCGCAGCAGCGCGGCGGCCGACCGGCCGGTGGTGATCTCCACCGGCGACAAGGACATGGCGCAACTGGTGGACGGGCACATTACGCTGGTCAACACCATGTCCGGTAGCAGCATGGACGTGGAGGGCGTGAAGGAGAAATTCGGCGTCGCTCCCGAGCAGATCATCGATTACCTGGCGCTGATGGGCGACTCCTCCGACAACATCCCGGGTGTGCCGGGCATCGGCCCGAAGACTGCTTCCGGCCTGCTGGTGGGGGTCAACGGTGGCCTGAACGAGCTGTATGCCCAGCTCGATATCGTCCCGAGCCTGCCGATTCGCGGGGCCAAGACCCTGCCGGCCAAGCTCGAGGAGCACAAGGAGATGGCTTTCCTCTCCTATCAGCTGGCGACGATCAAGGTCGATGTGCCGCTGGATATCGGCCTGGACGACCTGCACCTGGGCGAACCGGATCGCGACAAACTGGTCGAGCTGTACAGCCTGCTGGAGTTCAAGAGCTGGCTCGACGAGCTGCAGCGCGATGCCAAGCGTCTGGAACTGAGTGTCGCCGCCTCTGAGCCGATGGCCGACTTGTTGACTCAGGCCGAGATCGAAGTGCCGGTGGTTGTCGAAGCCCAGTACGAAACCATCCTCGATCAGGCGCGTTTCGATGTCTGGCTGGAAAAACTGAAGAACGCCAAGCTGTTCGCCTTCGATACCGAAACCACCGGTATCGATGCCCAGCAGGCGCAGCTCGTGGGGCTGTCCTTCGCCGTGCAGGCCAACGAAGCGGCCTATATTCCGCTGACCCACTCTTACATCGATGTGCCGGAACAACTGGACCGCGACACCGTCCTGCGCGCCCTTAAGCCGATTCTCGAAGACCCGAACAAACTCAAGGTCGGCCAGCACGCCAAGTTCGACATGAATATCCTGGCCAACTGCGCCATCGGCGGCGATCAGGCCAACGGCATCACGGTGCGCGGGGTCGCCTTCGATACCATGCTCGAGTCCTACGTGCTCAACTCCACCGCCACCCGGCATGACATGGACAGCCTGGCGGAGAAATACCTGGGCCATACCACCGTGAGTTTCCAGGACATCGCCGGCAAGGGCGCCAAGCAGCTGACCTTCGACCAGATTGCTCTTGAGCAGGCCGGGCCTTACGCGGCGGAAGACGCCGATGTGACCCTGCGTCTGCATCAGGTCTTGCATGAAAAACTGGCCGCGATCCCGAGCCTGGCCAGCGTGCTCAGCGATATCGAAATGCCCGTGGTGCCGGTGCTGGCACGGATCGAGCGCCAGGGTGCCTTGGTGGACGCCGACCTGCTGGGCGTGCAGAGCATCGAACTGGGCGACAAGATGGTGGCGCTAGAGCGTGAAGCCTTCGAGATCGCTGGCGAAGAGTTCAACCTGGGTTCGCCCAAGCAACTGGGAGTCATCCTCTACGACAAGCTCGGCCTGCCGGTGCTGAAGAAGACTGCCAAAGGCCAGCCGTCCACCGCTGAAGAAGTGCTGGCCAAGCTGGCCGAGGATGACTACCCACTGCCCAAGGTGCTGATGCAGTATCGCTCCATGAGCAAGCTCAAGAGCACCTACACCGACCGTCTGCCGGAGCAGATCAACCCGCGTACCGGGCGGATCCACACCTCCTATCACCAGGCAGTCGCGTCTACCGGGCGTTTGTCTTCCAGCGATCCGAACCTGCAGAACATCCCGGTGCGTACCGCTGAAGGCCGGCGCATCCGCCAGGCCTTCATCGCGCCGCCTGGCTACAAGCTGCTGGCGGCGGACTATTCGCAGATCGAACTGCGGATCATGGCGCACCTGTCCCGCGACGAAGGGCTGCTGAATGCCTTCCGCAACAACCTCGACGTGCACGCGGCCACCGCGGCCGAAGTGTTCAAGGTCGAGCTCAAGGACGTCAGTTCCGATCAGCGCCGCAGCGCCAAGGCGATCAACTTCGGCCTGATCTATGGCATGGGCGCGCAGAAGCTCGGCAAGGACATCGGCGTCGATACCAAGACTGCCAAGGCCTATATCGACACCTACTTCGCCCGCTACCCCGGCGTGCGCGAATACATGGACCGCACCCGCGCCCAGGCCGCGGAACAGGGTTATGTGGAAACCCTGTTCGGCCGCCGCCTGTACCTGCCGGAGATCAACTCCAACAAGCCGCAGGAACGCGCCGGCGCCGAACGTACGGCGATCAACGCACCGATGCAGGGCACGGCGGCCGACATCATCAAGAAGGCCATGGTGGCGGTAGACAACTGGCTGACGGCCTCAGGCCTGGATGCCAAGGTCATCCTGCAAGTGCACGACGAACTGGTGCTGGAAGTGCGCGAAGACCTGGTGGACAAGGTGAGCGAGGAGATTCGCGGCTACATGAGCAATGCCGCGACCCTGGATGTGCCGCTGCTGGTCGAAGTCGGGGTGGGCAGTAACTGGGATGAGGCGCACTGAGGCGAGAAGGCAGTACTTTGGCCGCGGCATAGTGCCGCGGCGAAGGCTAGCGAAGAGCTATTAGTGCGGAAAATTTCATCGACTATTGCCAATAGTTTTTGAAACCTCCCGGAACTTAATCAGTGAAAGCCCACTCAGAGTAACTGAATGGCTGGTGAAGCCCTTCGATGCTCCTATGTTGTGTTAAGTGTTGGCAGATATCTGGACCCCGCCCTAGCGGTCCGGAACTTGGACCCCGAACTTCCCCTCCCCATACGAAGTCCGGGGTTTTTTTTGCCCCAAAACTGCCTGTGGCGCGATCATGCTGCGTTAAAAACTGGCGGGAAATGCTCATTTAGGCCCCTAAAGTCGAATGCGACCCCAGCCGTTTCCGCCAGTTTTTGCCTTGCCTGATCACACCACAGGCAGTTTTGCGTATGTCTTTCAGGTCTCGGTTTCGGCGCCTTTGTCCGCCAGTTCCATCCAGCCCGCCAGTACAGTGTAGGCCTCTTCCAGGCCCATGCGTTTTGGTGCCGAAAACAGCTGGATGGTGACGTTGTCGCCCCAGCCCTTACGGATTTGCGACTGCACCTTGAGCAGGGTGTTCTTGGCCGCGCCGTAGGTCAGTTTGTCGGCCTTGGTCAGCAGGATGTGCATCGGCATGCCGCTGGCGACGGCCCAGTCGAGCATCAGCAGGTCGAAGTCGGTCATCGGATGGCGGATGTCCATCATCAGAATCAACCCTTTCAGACTCTCGCGGCTGCCCAGGTAGGCTTCCAGGTGACGCTGCCAGTGTTGCTTGAGCGGGATCGGTACTTTCGCGTAACCGTAACCCGGCAGGTCGACCAGACGGCGATCGTCGTCTAGCTTGAAGAAGTTCAACAGCTGCGTACGGCCCGGAGTTTTCGAGGTGCGTGCCAGGCTGGCATGGGTCAGGGTATTCAGGGCGCTGGATTTGCCAGCGTTGGAACGCCCGGCGAAGGCCACTTCGAAGCCTTCGTCGTCGGGGCATTGATCGACTTTGGCGGCGCTGAGCATGAAAGTGGACTGTTGGCACAGACCAAGAATGGGATTTTTGAGTTGCATGGGATTTCCGATAGGGGCGGTGCCGAGAATGGACGCGGCGAGCGGTGTCGTTTCCGTTTCAGTAGCGCCAGTATATAATGCCGCAGATTTTGTGTGCGCTTTGTCCCAGCGTAGGATGAAGTTCACGAGAGCGATAGACCTTGATTGCGCATTAGAACGCAGCACGCTCTCAACCCTGAAAAGGTCGTTTTATGACGAAATGGCTGCTGGCTGCCGGCGTCCTGATACCGCTTTACAGCGCTCAGGCTACACAGGATCCGGAAGCTGTGTACAACCGTGTTTGTGGGGCTTGTCATTCCGGCCAACTACCAACGGCTCCCCGCAAGGGGGACCAGGGAGCTTGGGCGCCGAGGCTGGCGCAAGGTATGGAGACGCTGGTGCAACACGTGACCCAGGGTTTCAAGGCGATGCCGCCGCGTGGTTTGTGCATGGACTGCAGTGCCGAGGATTACCGAGCCATCATCCTTTGGATGAGCGAGTGATCCCGGTCCATAACTCTTAACCCTTAGCCGTAGTTGGATTAGCTGATGAACAAATTACTCGTGAGTCTGCTGTTGACCTTGGGCATCACAGGTGTCGCCCATGCTGCAGGCGACGCTGCTGCCGGTCAGGCGAAAGCCGCTGTATGTGGTGCTTGCCATGGTCCGGATGGGAACAGCATGGCGCCTAACTTTCCAAAGCTGGCGGGTCAGGGTGAGCGTTACCTGAACAAGCAGTTGCACGACATCAAGTCCGGCAAGCGCCAGGTGTTGGAAATGACCGGCCTGCTGACCAACCTGAGCGATCAGGACCTGGCCGACCTCTCCGCCTACTTCGCCAGCCAGAAAGGCAGCGTCGGCGCGGCAGACCCGAAAGTCGTGGCTCGCGGTGAAGAGTTGTTCCGTGGCGGCAAGCTGGATCAAGGCATGCCTTCCTGCACCGGTTGCCACTCGCCAAATGGCACGGGTAACGCCGCTGCCGGCTTCCCGCACCTGGGTGGCCAGCATGCTCAGTACGTAGCCAAGCAGTTGACCGACTTCCGCGAAGGCAACCGCACCAACGACGGCGACACCATGATCATGCGCAGCATCGCCGCCAAGCTGAGCAACAAGGACATCGAAGCGGTATCCAGCTACATTCAGGGCCTGCACTGAGGCCGGCGATCATGTTGCGAAAGGGTCTATCTTGCGCAACGTTAATGATCGATTAATCTGTCGATGAAAGCATAAAGGGTGGCTCAGGCCGCCCTTTTTTATGGCGTCTGCCGCTACACTAGCGAACTCAAGCCCTGCCATGACCTGTCTGCGAACAGGCCGCGCGAGGCGACCTTACTTGTTCAGGAGTAAAGCATGCGTAATCTGATTCTCAGCGCCGCTCTCGTCACCGCCAGCCTGTTTGGCATGACTGCTCAAGCCGCCGAGCCCCTTGAAGCCGGTAAACAATATGTAGAGCTGAGCAGCGCCGTTCCGGTTGCGGTGCCTGGCAAGATCGAAGTGGTCGAGCTGTTCTGGTATGGCTGCCCGCACTGCTACGCCTTCGAGCCGACCATCAACCCATGGGCTGAAAAACTGCCGGCCGACGTCAACTTCGTGCGCATCCCTGCCATGTTCGGCGGTATCTGGAACGTTCACGGTCAACTGTTCATCACCCTGGAAGCCATGGGTGTCGAGCACAAGGTCCACAAAGCGGTATTCGAAGCCATCCATGGCGGCAAGAAACTCGCATCCCCAGAGGAAATGGCCGAGTTCCTGGCTGGCGAAGGCGTCGACAAGGACAAGTTCCTGAGCACCTACAACTCGTTCGCCGTCAAAGGCAAGGTCGAGGATGCGAAGAAGAAGGCCCAGGCCTATCAGATCTCTGGCGTACCGACCATGGTCGTCAACGGCAAGTACCGCTTCGACCTGGGCACCGCCGGTGGTCCTGAAGGTGCCCTGAGCGTCGCCGACCAGCTGATCGCCAAAGAGCGGGCGGCCAAGTAAGCGAGCCCCTGCCATGCGACGTTGGGGTACGGAACGTATCGTTGGCCTGCATGATCCGCGGGTCAACGAGCACCATGTGGCGTCCTCCGGCCTGCCGGCAGACAGCCGTCTGCGGCTACTCAGTTTCAATATCCAGGTCGGTATCAGTACCGAACGTTATCGGCATTACCTGACCCGTGGCTGGCAGCACCTGCTGCCGCACAACGGGCGCGCCGACAACCTGCAAAAGATCGGCGATCTGCTGGGCGACTTCGATCTGGTCGCCCTGCAGGAAGCCGATGGCGGCAGCCTGCGTTCGGGCTACGTCAACCAGGTCGAGCACCTGGCCCAACTCGGCGCCTTCCCCTACTGGTACCAACAGCTCAATCGCAACCTTGGCCGCCTGGCCCAGCACAGCAATGGCGTGCTCAGCCGCCTGCGTCCCTGGGCGATCGAAGATCATCCGCTGCCCGGCCCCAAGGGGCGTGGTGCGATCCTCGTGCGCTTCGGCGATGGTCCCGAGGCGTTGGTGGTGGTGATGATGCACCTGGCCCTGGGCGCCCGTACGCGTACCCGGCAACTGGCCTATATCCGCGAGATGATCGGCGGCTACAAGCATCAGGTGCTGATGGGCGACATGAATACCCACGCCAGCGATCTGCTGGAACATTCGCCGTTGCGCGACCTCGGTCTGCTGGCGCCGCAACTGGAAGCGACGTTCCCCAGCTGGCGCCCACAACGCTGTCTTGATCATATTTTGCTCAGCCCCAGCCTGACGCTGGAGCGGGTCGAAGTCCTGGCCCAACCGATTTCCGATCACCTGCCGGTCGCGGTAGAGATTCGTCTGCCGGGTTCGCTCACGGCCGATGCATTGCCCGCGCTGAGTCCTGCCCCTCGCGGAACCCATGAATGAGCGACGACGCCCAGCGCTGGAAAGAGAAGTACCTCAAAAGTATCGAACAACAGGAAAAACTCGAGCGACGCTGGAATGCCCGCCTCGACCTGCTTCGCCGTGGCCTGGTGCGCAGCACGCTGGCGGCCGAAGGTACTGATCGCGCTGTCGATCAGTGCATGAAGGAAATGCGCGAGGTGGTGCGCACCGACGATATGGACGCGGCCTTGGCGGCCCTGTTGCCGCGCCTGGAAAAAGCCGTGCTGGACTCCGAGCAGCGCCGCGAGACCCGCATCGAGCAAATGAGCACGGCCCTGACCTCGCTGGTCAGCCAGTTGCAGAAGCTGCCGTTGCCTCGCGAGGTGAGTCGTCCGCTGAAAAACTTCGCCAAGCAACTGGATGGTCGTGTCGGCCAAGCCCGGGAAATTCCACTGTTGCTGGGTGAGCTGAGCGGCCTGCAAGGCAAGGCGCTGAGCCAGCTGGAGAACCCCGCGGAGCCGCCCCGCCCAGGTTTGCTGCAGCGTCTGTTTGGTGGCCGTGACGCTGACGAAGCGCCTGTCCTGTCCGCGGCCGAAATGCCTGCGGTGGTGGCGAGCCCGGTTGCGGTACAGCCACTGGCAACGGCTGAAAGCGCTGCGGTTGAAACGCCACCGTCTCGTGTCGAAGTCGCGCCCGCACGGCCGTCCGAAGCCCCTGCGCCTGTGGTCGAGGAGCTCGCTGCTGTCAGCCAGCCGCCCGAGCCACAACCGCAAGCACTGCCCGAGGTAACCACGGCTGCCCAGGTCGAAGCCTTTGTACCGCCGGTGCTGGAGTCGGAGAAACCCATCGCCGTCGAGTCGGCCCCGCCGATGCTGGATTCACAGGAATCGCCGTCGCCAGCCGCGCCTGAACCCATTGAAGTGCCGCCGGCCGTGCAGCCTTCGACTGTCGAAGCTGCGGTTGCTCCTTCCAACCCGGACGAGTTGATCGTTGCCGCACCCGCCGAGGCGGTCCCGGCGCCTGTGCTGCTCGATCGCTTGCCGTTGCCGGCGGCCATGGCCGAGGCGCTGGCGGCGATCGACCCGCAGCAGACCGAGCAGGATGTGCTGTATGCCCTGCCCGACACGCCGGAGCCCTCCTACAGTTCGGTGGCCAAGCACATCGAACATACCCTGCTTGGCCTTCTGGATGACCTGAGCTTGCCAGAACGTCATCAGCCGCAAGCCGAGTCCATGCGCGATCGCTTGCAACATGGGTTGAACTGGTACGAATTGCTGCCGATCCTCGACGATCTGGCAGTATTGATGCTGGCGATCACCGACAGCGGCCAGCATGAGTTCGAGGCGTATCTCAAGCGACTCAACGAGCGCTTGGAATCCTTCCAGAGCAACCTGCAGGCCGCCAGCGAGGGCCATGCCGACAGCAGTTCGGCGGCGCGGGAGATGGACACGCAGATTCGCGAGCAGGTCGATGGCCTGCAAAGCAGCGTTCAGGAAGCGGCGGATCTGGACGATCTCAAGCAGGTGCTGGAAAGCCATCTGGAAGGCCTGCTTGGCACCATGGACCATCACCAGAAGCAGCGTGACGAACGCGAAAAGGAAGTGGCTGCGCGCCTGCAAAGCCTGGCCGAGCGGGTGTCGAGCATGGAGCAGGAAGCCCAGGGCTACCGCGAGCACCTGGAAGAGCAGCGGCAGAAAGCGCTGATCGATCCCCTCACCGGCCTGCCCAATCGAGCGGCCTGGAGCGAGCGTCTGGAGCATGAAGTGGCGCAGTGGCAGCAGCACGGCAACACCTTGTTGCTGGCGATGCTCGACCTTGACCACTTCAAGCGGATCAACGACAACTACGGTCACCTGGCCGGCGACAAGGTGCTGAAGATCATCGCCGGCGTGCTGCGCAAGCGCCTGCGCGGCAATGATTTCATCGCCCGTTTCGGCGGTGAAGAGTTCGTCCTGCTGATACCCGATACCACCTGGCCGGTCGGGGCGCGTCTGGCGGAAACCTTGCGGGCGGCCATCGAAGCCTGTCCGTTTCACTTCAAGGGCGAGCGGGTGACCATCACCATGTCCATCGGTATGAGTGCCTTCAAGCCGGGAGAACGCAGCGATCTGGTGCTCAAGAGAGCCGATCAGGCGCTCTATCGGGCCAAGGAGGCGGGGCGCAACCGGGTGGAACTGGGCTGACGCATAATTTGTTCCATTTTGTATAAACCGGTGTTTTCGTCGGTTTTCCGCAAAGGCAGTACGTTACACTGTTGCATTATTTTCTCCAGCGTACTGCCTTCCGCCATGAAAGTTCTTGTCCTCGCTTTGTCCCTTCTGTTGCTGGCCGGTTGCGCCAGCGGTCCGCGTTTCGATACCAGCCACCCTTCGGTCAACTTCGATGAGCGGGTGCAATTCGTGGTGGTGCATTACACCTCGGCCTCGATGGAGCGTTCCCTGCAACTGCTGACCCATGGCCAGGTCAGCAGCCACTACCTGATCGGCGACGACAAGGCGGCGACCATCTACAAACTGGTGGACGAGCAATACCGCGCCTGGCACGCCGGCGAGAGCCAGTGGCAAGGCCGTACCTGGCTGAACTCCAGCTCCATCGGGATCGAGATCGTCAACCCGGGCTTTCGTGACCTGCCCACCGGGCGTGTCTGGTATCCCTACAGCGAAGCGCAGGTACAGAGCCTGATCGTGCTGCTCAAGGACATCAGCAAGCGCAACAACATCGCGCCACAGCACATCATTGGTCACAGTGATATCGCTCCCCTGCGCAAGCTCGACCCGGGTCCGCTGTTCCCCTGGAAGCGTCTGGCCGAAGCCGGGTTGGGCCGGTGGCCGAACGCCCAGGCGGTGGCGCGCCAGCAGGCGTTCTTTGCCGCGCAGTTGCCGAGCATCGCCTGGTTCCAGCAAGGCCTGGCGCGCCTGGGTTATGAGACGCCGCAGACTGGCGAGCTGGATGTGGCGACCCGTCACGTGCTGGCCGCGTTCCAGATGCATTACCGGCCGTCGCGTTTCGACGGCCAGCCGGATGCAGAAAGCGCTGCGATCCTGCAGGTGCTCAACCAGACAAAATAATGACGCCCGCCCGACGGTCAGGGTTTTTTCTCAATCAGTAGCTATAACTCATTGGTAACCCTCGGATATCCAATGATGCTGGCCGCTCGCGAACCCCTACGCAGTTGGTTCTATCGCCCCTGGCTGTTGGCGATGTGTGCGGCTGTGTTGAGTGCGGCCCTGCTGCTGGCGGCGAGCCTGGGCATTGCGATGCACGAGGCGCAACTGCGCGAAAGCGAGCAGATGAATGCCCAGGGCCAGCGTTTTCTCGAACGCCTGGAGCAACTGTTCGGTCAGTTGCGTGAAGGCCTGGACGTACTCGAGGCGCAGCCCCTGCGCGAATGCAGCCCCGAGATGGTCGTGACCCTGCAGCAGATCAGCTTCAGTTACCGCTTCATTTATGAAGCGGCCTATATCGATGCCGCCCAGGCCTGCACCAACTGGCCGCTTCAGGACAACCTGGCCGTGATGCGACCGCCGGATATCCGCGGCCCGACCTACAGCTATTGGCTGAACACTTCTACCGAACCCAATGAAAACCGCGCGGCGCTGATGCTCGGGCGCGGTAACTTTCGCGTGGCGACGTCTCGCGGGCACCTGACCGACATGGTCGACCTGCCCGCCAACAGCAGCCTGATGGTGGTTCTCGACCATGGCTCGCGGGCCATCCCGGTGCTGGGACCGGCGCTGGACTGGCCGCCGACCGAACCGTGGCCGCCCATTGGACGCAGCCCGTTGCTGGTGACCCAGGACCAGTTGATCTACCGGATGCCCACCAGCAATCCGGAGTATCAGATGGTGCTCGTCACCCCCCGCACCAACATGCAGCGAGAAATTTTCGAGGGGTGGTGGTGGCTGCTGCCCAGCAGCCTGGTGCTGGCGGTCTTTATTGGCGGCCTGGCCTTTCAACTGGCCGGGCAGCGCCAATCCCTGGGCGCCGAATTGCAGGGAGCGCTGCGCCGCGGCGAGCTGCAGGTGCTGTATCAACCTATCTTCGATCTGCGAACGCGGCAGTGTGTCGGCGCCGAGGCCCTGCTGCGCTGGCGTCGTCCGGACGGCACCCTGACCAGCCCGGACCTGTTCATTCCCATGGCGGAGAACACCGGGCAGATCCGCCCGATCACCGATTTTGTCCTGCAACGCCTGCTCGAACAGTTGGGGCATCTGTTGCGGGCCAACCCGCAGCTGTACATCTCGGTCAACCTGGCGGCCTGCGATGTCATGGTGCCGCGGATCGGCAAAGTGATGGCGCGTCTGTTGGCGCTGCATCGGGTGGCGGCGCGGCAGATCGCTTTCGAAGTCACCGAGCGCGGGCTGATCGATGTGGTGGTCGCCCGGCATAACCTGCAAGCCTTGCGGGACGTTGGTCATCAGGTGCTGATCGACGACTTCGGCACGGGTTATTGCAGCCTGGCATACCTGCAGACCCTGCCGGTGGATTACCTGAAGATCGACAAGGCATTCATCGATGCCCTGGGGCATGACGCCGCCAGCAGCGGCGTCGCCCCGCACATCATTCGCATGGCCCATGCCCTGCAGCTCAAGGTGATTGCCGAGGGCATCGAGTTCGAGGATCAGGCGTTGCTGCTGAGCAGCGAGGGCGTGCGTTTTGGCCAGGGCTGGCTGTTCGCCCATGCGCTGAGCGCGGTGCAGTTCATCGACCTGATTACCCGCGGGCGCCGCCTGGGGCCGCGGCGCCTGGATGACGGGGCCTAGCCCCTAGAGGGGTAAGGCCAGATAGAACTGGGTTCCCTGCCCTGGCCGTGAATAGACGCCCATGCGCCCGCCGTGCAGTTGCACGATTTCCTTGCACAGCGCCAGGCCCAGGCCGGCCCCGCCTTTCTTGCGTCCGACCTGGACGAAGGGTTCGAAAATCCGCCCCTGTTGCCCGTAGGCGATGCCTTCGCCGTTGTCTTCGACGCTGATGATGACCCGCTCGCCATGCCTACGGGCCTGCAAGCGGATCAAACCACCGTTGGCGGTATGCCGCAGGGCATTGTCGATCAGGTTGTCCAGCACCCGCTCCAGTTGCATGCGGTCAGCGTGCAGCCGCGGCAACGGCGCCTGGAGCTCCACCCGAAGCTCGATGCCCTGCGCCGTGGCTGCGCCGATGAAGCGGTTGCGCGCCTGCTCCAGCAGCTCTTCCAGGGTGCAAGGCGCCAGGGTGAGTTTCTGCAGGCCGTTTTGATAACGCGAGAAGTTCAGCAGATCGTTGATCAGTTGCATCAGGCGCTGCATTTCTTCGTTGACGGTGTTCAGCAGGTCGGCTTCGCGGGACTCTTCTGGGAAGCGCAGGCGTTCCTGCAACAGGCCGAACGCCATGTGCATACCGGTGACCGGGGTGCGCAATTCATGGGAGGCACGCAATACGAACTCGCTGCGCACACGCTCGAAGGCTCGCTGCTCGGTGACGTCGTGCAGCACCATCACCGCGCCGAGGATATGCCCCTGGGGATGGCTGACCGGGGTCAGGCTGTACGTCAGCAGGCGCGATTCGCCATCGACCTCGACGCTGAGGTCTTCCGGCGCCCGTTCCAGGGTGCCGCCGCGCAATACCAGTTGCAGTTGCTCGTCCAGTTCCGGTCGCTGCAGGGCACTGCCCAGCCCTTGTCCGAGGCGTTCCTCGTCCCAGCCCAGCTGACGTTGGGCTACCGGGTTGAGGTGTTCCAGGTGACCCTGGCGGTCGATCATCAGCAAACCGTCGTCGATGCTGTCGAGCACCGATTGCAGGCGCTGCTGGCCGGCGAGCAGTTCGTCGACATTGGTGGCCTGATGTTCGCGCAGGGCTTGGGCCATGATCCCGAAGCGCCGGGTCAGCAAGTTCATCTCGGCAGCCGCAGACAGGGGCAGGGTCACGTCGAAGTTGCCCTGGCCGATATTGTCGGCGGCCTTGGCCAGCGCTTCGATGGGGCCGCCAAAGCGCCGGGCGATGCCGTGGGCGGTGATGAAGCCGATGATCAGCACGGCCAGCCCGACCAGGCCAAGCAGGCCGGCGATCAGCAAGGCGCGATTGCGGGCCTGGTGTTCGATGTCATTGATGTTGTCCAGGGCCTGCTTGTGTTCGCCGATCAAGCCATTGCGCAGGGTATTGAAGCGGTGGGTCAGTTCGGTATTGCCATTGACCCCTGCCGAGCTCCCGTCGGCGCGCTCGAAGGCTTCGAAGAAACGCTGGTAGTCGTCGCGTGCCTGGGTGAAGCCGTTATGCACATTGTTTTGCCGTTCATGCTCGATGCCCTGCTCGAGCAGGGCCAGGTATTCCTGCCTGGAGTCGTCCAGCGCCGTCCGGTCAGGGTTGTGGTTGAGCATGATGAGCAGTTGGTCGCCCAGGGTCTGTCGCAGCTTGAGCCCCAGGTCCAGGGTAATGAAGTTGTCGCGGATCAGCGCTTCCTGCGTCTTGGCCATCTGCATCACGCTGACCAGCCCGAGCAGCAGGCCGAGCAGCGCCACGGTGATCAGCGCCGAGATGCTCAGAAACAGTCTCGTGCGCAGTTTCATCGCTAACTTCATGAGGGGCGGCTCACAGGTTGTACTGTTTGCGTTTGCGGTACAGCGTCGAGGCATCGATGCCGAGCGTCTTGGCGGCCTGGTCGAGGGTATCGCTGGTGGCCAGCACGGCGCCGATATGGGCTTTCTCCAGCTCGTCCAGGCTCAAGGCAGCGCCGATGCGCGGGGTGTTGTTGGTCGGTTGCTCGGCCATGCCCAGGTGGCTGATTTCCACCTTTTCCTGGGGACAGATGATGCTGGCGCGTTCCACCACGTTGCGCAGCTCGCGGATATTGCCCGGCCAGCGGTAGTTGAGCAGCGCTTCGCGGGCCTCGTCGCTGAAGCCGCGGGCGGGACGGGCGTATTCCTTGACGAAGCGCGCCAGGAATCGGTCGGCCAGGGTCAGGATGTCTTCGCTGCGTTCGCGCAGCGGCGGCAGGTGCAGGGTGATCACGTTCAGGCGGTACAGCAGGTCTTCACGGAAGCGTCCGTCGCGCACCATGTCCTCGAGGTTGAGGTTGGTCGCGGCGAGGATGCGCACGTCGGCGCGGCGGGTCACCGGGTCGCCGACCCGCTCATATTCCTTGTCCTGGATGAACCGCAGCAACTTGGGTTGCAGGGTCAGCGGGAAGTCGCCGATCTCGTCGAGGAACAGCGTGCCGCCGTCAGCCTGGTTGACCCGGCCAAGGGTGCTTTCGCTGGCGCCGGTGAAGGCTCCGCGGCTGTGACCGAACAGCTCGCTCTCCATCAGCTCGGCGTTCAGCGACGGGCAGTTGATGGTGACGCAGGATTTCCTGGCGCGCTTGCTCCAACCATGAATGGCCCGGGCCAGCTCGCCCTTGCCGGTACCGGACTCGCCGAGGATCAGGATGTTGGCGTCGGTGCCGGCGACCTGGCGGGCGGTTTCCAGCACCACTTTCATCGCCGGACTGTGCGAATCCAGGCCGTCCTTGGGTTTGCGCACTTCGCCTTCGAGGGCCTCCAGGCGCGCCGAGAGCTGGCGGACTTCCAGCTGCTTGGCGGTCGCCAGGCGCAGTTGATCGGGGCTGCAGGGTTTGACCAGATAGTCGGCGGCGCCGGCCTGGATGGCGTCCACCGCGGTGTCGACGGCCGAATGGGCGGTGACGATGACCACCCGCATCCAGGGGGCCTGGATGCGCATCTGGGCCAGTACGTCCAGGCCGTTGTCCTCGCCCAGGCGCAGGTCGAGGAAACACAGGTCGAACACCTGGCGTTGCAGCAAGGCATCGGCCTGAGCGGCGCTATTGGCCGTGGCGACGGTGTAGCCCTCGTCTTCCAGGCAGTAACGGAAGGTACGAAGGATCGCGGACTCATCATCTACCAGAAGAATGCGGCCTTGATTTTCCGGTGCTGATTCCATGTCCGAGGCTCCTGAAGTGAGTGATCTTATTTAGTCCCGGAAAAATCGGGCAAGTTGCATGGTTAATTCTGATCGATTCCCTGGCGTGCAGATTAGCTATCTCCGGGGTCTATTGCTAATTGCTTGAAAATAATAGGTTTTTTTGTTGATTTTAGGTCTTGCCCGCAGTCCTTTCCCGATTTCGCCACTGTACTCCATGCATTTTCAGCTGCGCTTTTTTCCTCAAGTACCGGGCCGATCGTGCAATTCGCACGGTATCCAGGGCGGCATCGTGCAGGATGGCGTATGGCAAACCTCCCAATATGATTGCAAGTAATTGTTTTTATTGAGTTTGTTCTAATCGTAAAAGCTGGCATGCAGGCTGCAACAACCTGATCAGGCTCGGTTGAACAAGCCGCAGGCACAGCAACAAGCGTTGAGAACAATGACCCCCATGGGAGGAGCTTCCGGATGAAACGCCAACGTCTCGCCCCATTGTCTGTTTCGTCCCTGCATTTGCAGCAGGGATTGTTCGCCAGCCTGGCATTGCTGGTGACCTTGATTGGCGGTCAGCAGTTTTCACGTTGGGAGCAAAGCCAGCAGCAAGAAGCTGTGAGGTTGCCGGTTTCTCATCCCACTCAAACCCACTTCAGTGCAGTCAGCACTCGGTTTGCCGATTCCGCCCCGATGCTTCTGATGGATGTCGACCAGGCTCAGCCTGCTACCGACACGGCTTATCAGGAGCGCTGGGTGTTCTAGGCAGGACAGTCGGTGCGCAACGGCGGGCCGGCTAGGCAGTACCTCTAAATAGAAGCGTAAGGAGAATGACCATGTTGAGCTGGGCAATCACATTCCTGATCATTGCCATCATCGCTGCGGTACTGGGCTTTGGTGGTATCGCGGGCACCGCCACGGGTATCGCCAAGATTCTCTTTGTCGTTTTCCTGGTGATGTTCATCGCTTCCTTCTTCTTTGGCCGTCGTGGTCGAGGTTGAACATGAGCGTTTCTTTGAAAACATTGGCCGCCGCCCTGTTGCTGGGCGGCGCGGCCATGGCGATGGCGGCCAACGACGGTCAGACCCGGGTCAACGAGTTGTTGAACAGTGACCCGCAATACCGTGAAACCTGGCAGGAAGTCGTCGAAAAGGAAGAGCGCCTGCCGGAATGGGTGATGAACCTGTCCGGTGACGCGCAGCAGATGAATGCGGTGGAAGAAGACGGCGACAAGTACCTGGTCGGTCCGCTTTGCGAAACCCGCGATACCTGTCGCAACCAGCGCCTGATCGTGGCGTTCAGTTTCGACAAGAAAGACGCCTACGCCATGTTGGTCGAAGTGCCGGCGGGCCTGCCCGCGGACAAGTCGCCGACCCGCCATGCCGAATACCGCTTTCTCGGCAAGCCGGATGCTGGCATGCAGGGCTTGCTCAAGGAACAGCTGAAAAAGGACCCGAACTGGTACTGAGTTGACTGTTCGAAGGTTCGACCATGGAAAGCAAGCGCCCACCCGGGCCTTGCTTTCTGTTGCACCGCCCCGAGGAGGGGCCGCGCATGACCAGGGGGCCGGGACGTTCTGATCGAAACCGGATCGGAGTGACCTAGGGGTACAGGGAGTACCTCCGCGAGGGCCGGGTCAGGAAAAACTGCGGCGCAAGTTCGCCAGCCGCTCAGGCTTGACGACTTGCGTCGTGTTTGAATGCCACAAACCTTTGTGGCAGAGCGGTGGCCTGCTTTTTCAGGCGGGGGACGCGGCAACCATTCCCAGATGTGTGGCCTAACCGTTTCACGGTGTTTCCTTGCGACCGTACATCGAGAAACTTTTGGCTTTTTCCAGATGAGATTTCTGGTTCTAACGTAAGAACTTTCCCTTCTTTCGAAGGTCATTTCGAACCCACTCAAAAACGCTGAATGCCGCCTGAAATGGCCGTTTCACGGCAGATGCTCAGGCCGAAATGTCGCATTCGAACCGGTTGGGACGCCCGTTTCGTTTAGAAAAACTCATGCCGATTCGGCATAGGGTAGGCGTTTACGGCATTAGACGCGCCCCCCTTGCGTCGGAATAGTTGCGCCTTTTTTCGCCTGCAGAGAGCCGTAAATGCTCGCTCGGGGTGACCTTATACGGGGGCCGATGCACAGACTTTTCCGCCATTGAGCGTTCCAGTTCGCGCATCAGCCCGAGTCCAACTGAAGTAAGGGTAATGATATGAAGAAGGCAAAACTAAGCCTCGCCTGGCAGATCCTCATCGGTCTGGTGCTGGGGATTGCAATTGGTGCGCTGCTCAACCATTTCAGTGCCGAAAAAGCCTGGTGGATCAGCAACGTCCTGCAACCTGCGGGCGATATCTTTATCCGCTTGATCAAGATGATCGTGATCCCGATCGTGATCTCCTCGCTGATCGTCGGTATCGCCGGCGTGGGTGACGCGAAGAAGCTCGGGCGTATCGGCCTGAAGACCATCATCTACTTCGAAATCGTCACCACCATCGCGATCCTGGTCGGCCTGGTGCTGGCCAACGTGTTCCACCCGGGCGCCGGCATCGACATGAGCACCCTGGGTACCGTGGATATTTCCAAGTACCAGGCGACCGCCGCCGAGGTACAGCATGAACACGCGTTCATCGAAACCATCCTCAACCTGATCCCATCGAACATCTTCGCGGCCATGGCCCGCGGCGAGATGCTGCCGATCATCTTCTTCTCGGTGCTGTTCGGCCTCGGTCTGTCGAGCCTGCAGGCCGACCTGCGCGAGCCGCTGGTGAAGATGTTCCAGGGCGTCTCGGAAAGCATGTTCAAAGTCACCCACATGATCATGAACTACGCGCCGATCGGCGTATTCGCCCTGATCGCGGTGACCGTGGCCAACTTCGGTTTCGCCTCCCTGCTGCCGCTGGCCAAGCTGGTGATCCTGGTTTATGTGGCCATCGCCTTCTTCGCTTTCGTGGTCCTGGGCCTGATCGCTCGCCTGTTCGGCTTCTCGGTGATCAAGCTGATGCGCATCTTCAAGGATGAGCTGGTGCTGGCCTACTCCACCGCCAGTTCGGAAACCGTGCTGCCGCGGGTGATCGAGAAGATGGAAGCCTACGGTGCGCCGAAAGCCATCTGCAGCTTCGTGGTACCGACCGGTTACTCGTTCAACCTCGACGGTTCGACCCTGTACCAGAGCATCGCGGCGATTTTCATTGCCCAGCTGTACGGCATCGACCTGTCGATCAGCCAGCAACTGCTGCTGGTCCTGACCCTGATGGTCACCTCCAAAGGTATCGCCGGCGTACCGGGCGTGTCCTTCGTGGTGCTGCTGGCGACCCTGGGCAGCGTGGGCATTCCGCTGGAAGGCCTGGCCTTCATCGCCGGTGTCGACCGCATCATGGACATGGCCCGTACCGCGCTGAACGTGATCGGCAACGCCCTGGCGGTCCTGGTCATCGCGCGTTGGGAAGGCATGTACGACGACGCCAAGGGCCAGCGCTACTGGAACTCCCTGCCGCACTGGCGCAGCAAGGAGCCGCTGCCGGCCGGTGAAGTCACCAAAGGCTGACAGCTGTAGCCGTCATCATCGACAAACCCCGGTCAATCCGGGGTTTGTCGTTTCTGTCTGCACCGCTATCATTCGCCGCATCTTCTGGGGGAATAACTGATGCTCAATGGCCTGTGGCTTGGCTTCTTCATCGTGGCGGCCGTTTCAGCGCTGGCGCAGTGGCTGGTCGGCGGTAACGCCGGGATCTTCGCGGCGATGGTGGAAAGCATCTTCGCCATGGCCAAGCTGTCGGTGGAAGTGATGGTGCTGCTGTTCGGCACCCTGACCTTGTGGCTGGGCTTTTTGCGGATCGCCGAAAAGGCCGGGATCGTCGACTGGCTGGCCAAGGCCCTGGGCCCGCTGTTCACCCGCCTGATGCCGGAAGTGCCTCCCGGGCACCCGGCCATCGGCCTGATCACCCTGAACTTCGCGGCCAATGGCCTGGGGCTGGACAACGCCGCCACGCCGATCGGCCTCAAGGCCATGCGCGCCTTGCAGGACCTCAACCCCAACGCGACCACGGCGAGCAACGCGCAGATCCTGTTCCTGGTGCTGAACGCCTCGTCCCTGACCCTGCTGCCAGTGACCATCTTCATGTACCGCGCCCAGCAAGGCGCCGCCGACCCGACCCTGGTGTTCCTGCCGATCCTGCTGGCCACCAGCGCCTCGACCCTGGTCGGCCTGCTGTCGGTCGCGGTGATGCAGCGCTTGCGCCTGTGGGACCCAGTGGTGCTGGCCTACCTGATTCCCGGCGCCCTGGCCCTGGGCGGCTTCATGGCCTTGCTCGCCACGCTGTCGGCCACCGCGCTGGCGTCGCTGTCGTCGATCCTGGGCAACCTGACCCTGTTCGGCCTGATCATGTTGTTCCTGGTGATTGGCGCGCTGCGCAAGGTCAAGGTCTACGAGGCCTTCGTCGAGGGCGCCAAGGAAGGTTTCGATGTCGCCAAGAACCTGCTGCCGTATCTGGTGGCCATGCTCTGCGCGGTGGGCGTGCTGCGCGCTTCCGGCGCCCTGGACTTCGGCCTGGACGGCATCCGGTATCTGGTGGAATGGGCTGGCTGGGACACACGCTTCGTCGATGCCCTGCCGACGGCCCTGGTCAAGCCCTTCTCCGGCAGCGCCGCGCGGGCCATGTTGATCGAAACCATGCAGACCCAGGGCGTGGACAGTTTCCCAGCGTTGGCCGCGGCGACGATCCAGGGCAGTACCGAGACCACTTTCTATGTGCTGGCGGTGTACTTCGGCTCGGTCGGCATCCAGCGGGCGCGCCATGCCGTCGGCTGCGCCTTGCTGGCCGAGCTGGCCGGCGTGGTGGCGGCGATTGCGGTGTGCTACTGGTTCTTCGGTTAAGGCTCGGAACGATTCGCGGATAAGCCTCGCGCCTACCAGGACCATCCTGTAGGCGCGAGGCTTGCCCGCGATGAGGCGATCAGCGCCTGACCAGCTGACTGCCCTGCTTCACCGTCCACTCCACCACCTGCCGGTTCAAGGCGTCCCCGGCCTGGCCAAACCCGGCGACCACCGCCGGCACCTTGGTATCGTTCAGCGGCTGGCGCACTTCGAAGCGCTGGCTGGCCAGGATCTTCTGGTCGTAGCCGCGCACCAGGCGCGCATCCAGGCGGATCACCACCGCCACCGCCTTGCCCTGGTATTCGCTCTGGAATGCCTGCAGGTTGCCGCCCAGTTCGAGATCGGTCTGCACATCGCTGTCGTCGGTGCCCAGCAACTGCACCCGGCCATCGGCGAGGAACCCATCCAGCAGCCGATTGCGCAGCAGCACCGGCGCCGGATCGCTCCAGCGCGCGTCCTTGTAGCTGCTGATCACATCGCCTTGGGGGATCACAGCGATTCTCGCGCTGTTCAAGGCGTCGCTCGCCAGGGGTTTGGTCAGGCGCAGGGACCAGGGCTGCGCGTGGCCCTGAGGCCGGGCTGTGGCGCTCTGGGCCGCGGGCAGGCGATAGATATCCACCGGGTCGGCCTGGGGCAGGATCGAGCAGGCGCCGCTCAAGGCGAATCCGGCGGCCAGGGCCAGCCGGCCGAATAGGCGATAGGCACGCTTCATGGCGTGAACTCCTTGTTCTTGTCACTGCCCAGCAAGTAGCCGCTGGGGTTGGCTTCCAGGCGCCGCGAAATGGCCCGCAGCGAGCTCAGGGTATCGCGCAGCTCGCGCACGGCCGGCGCCAGGCCATTGAGGCCCTGGATGCCGTTGTTCAGCGAGTCCTGATTGTCGGTCAGCAGTTTGTTGAGGGTGGCGCTGCTCTGTTCCAGCGATTGCATGGCCAGCTCGGCGCTGCCGAACATCTGCTTGCCCTGCTCGTTGAGCAGGCCGTTGGCGTTGCGCATCAGCGCGGTGGTCTGTTCCAGGGTGGCGCTGGCCTGCTTGCCGATGGACGCCAGTTGCTGCATGGCCAGGCGCACGTCGCCGCGCTGTTCGGCGATGGCTCCGGTGGTCTGCTCCAGGTGTTCGAGGGTGTTGCCGATGCGCTCGACGTTCTCTGGTGAGAACATGCTGTTGGCGTTGTGCAGCAGCAGGTTGACGCTGGTCATCAGGTCTTCGCTGTTGTTCAGCAGGCGGGCGATCGGCGATGGCGAAGCGACGATCACCGGCAGTTTGCCGTCCTTGCCCAGAAGCGGCTGGCTTTGTGGAGTACCGCCACTGAGCTGGATGATCGAGGTCCCGGTGATGCCGGTCAGGGTCAGCTTGGCCTGGGTGTCTTCCTTGATCGGGGTCTCGCCGCTCAGGCGGATCCGCGCCAGGACCCGGCGCGGGTCGTTCGGGTCCAGGCGCAGGCTGACCACATCGCCGACCTTGATCCCGCTGTACTGCACGGCGCTGCCTTTGGACAGGCCGCTGACGGCCTCGTTGAAGATGATCTCGTAGTCCTTGAACTCCGTGTCGACGCTGGACTTGGCCAGCCACAGGCCGAACAGCAGGGCGCCGACCACCACAATCACGGTGAACAGGCCGATCAGGACATGATGGGCTCGGGTTTCCATGTCATACCTCGTTGAGCTGTGTAGCGGCCTGATACGCCGCGCGGCCGCGAGGGCCATGGAAGTATTCGTGAATCCAGGCGTCGTCGGTCTCGGCGACCTGGTCGATGGCATCCGCCACCAGCACCTTTTTCTGTGCCAGCACCGCCACCCGGTCGGTGATGGTGTACAGCGTGTCCAGGTCGTGGGTGACCAGGAACACGCTCAGGCCCAGGGCGTCACGCAGGGTCAGGATCAATTGGTCGAAAGCCGCGGCGCCGATCGGGTCGAGGCCGGCGGTGGGTTCGTCGAGAAACAGGATGTCCGGGTCCAGGGCCAGCGCCCGGGCCAGGGCGGCACGCTTGATCATGCCGCCGGACAGCGAGGCCGGGTATTTGTCGGCCGCCGACAGCGGCAACCCGGCCAGCGCCAGTTTCACCGCCGCCAGGTGCTCGGCGTCGGCGCGGCTCAGGCCGGCATGCTCGATCAACGGCAGGGCGACGTTTTCGGTCACGGTCAGCGACGAGAACAGCGCGCCCTTCTGGAACAGCACGCCGAAGCGCCGTTCGATCAGCGAGCGCTCATGTTCCGCCAGGCTCGGCAGGTTCTGGCCGAATACCCGCACCGAACCTTCGCTGGGCTGGCGCAGGCCGATGATGCTGCGCAGCAGCACCGACTTGCCGCTGCCCGAACCGCCGACCACCGCGAGGATCTCGCCCTTGTACAGGTCCAGGTCGAGGTTTTCGTGCACACTCTGCGGGCCGAAGCGATTGCACAGGCCACGGACTTCGATCACCGCCTCGGCGGGCGGACGGGTTGAACGGTTCACCAGCCCATCTCCATGAAGAACAGCGCGGCGACGGCATCGAGGACGATCACCACGAAGATCGATTGCACCACGCTGGAGGTGGTGTGGGCGCCCACGGACTCGGCGCTGCCGCTGACCTTGAAGCCTTCCAGGCAGCCGATGGCGGCGATCAGGAAGGCGAAGATCGGCGCCTTGACCATGCCCACCAGGAAGTGCTGCACGCCGATGTCCGATTGCAGCAAGGCGAGGAACATCGCCGGCGAGATATCCAGCGACAGCGCACAGACCACCCCGCCACCGACAATCCCCGAGAGCATCGCCAGGAAGGTCAGCATCGGCAGCGCCACCAGCAGCGCCAGGACCCGGGGCAGCACCAGCAGCTCCATCGGGTCCAGGCCCAGGGTGCGGATGGCGTCGATTTCCTCGTTGGCCTTCATCGAGCCGATCTGCGCGGTGAAGGCGCTCGCGGTCCGGCCGGCCATGAGGATCGCGGTGAGCAGCACACCGAACTCACGCAGGAAGGAGAACGCCACCAGGTCCACGGTAAAGATGCTGGCGCCGAAACTCTGCAGCACCGTGGCGCCGAGGAAGGCCACCACGGCGCCCACCAGAAAGGTCAGCAAGGCGACGATGGGCGCGGCGTCGAGGCCGGTCTGCTCGATATGCGCGACCATCGGCGTGATGCGCCAGCGCTTGGGGCGCAGCAGGCCGCGGGCCAGGGTTTCGAGGATCAGGCCGACGAAACCCAGCAGTTTCAGGCTGTCCTGCCAGATGGCGTCGACCGCCTTGCCGATCCGGGTCAGCAACTGGATGCCGACCGATATTTCCGGCTCCTTGAGCGGTACGCAGAAGTCGGTCAGCGAGCAGTAGACGGTCTGCAGCAGTGCGCGGTCGGCCGAAGACAAGGTGCAATCGGGGTGTTCGGTGGACTGGCCGAGGCGCTCGGAGCCCAGCAGCTCGACCAACAGCGAGGCGCCCGCGGTATCCAGGGCGCCGAGGCCGTTGAGGTCGATGTGGGTGCTGGCGTCGTACTGTCCGGTGAGCTTTTCGCAGAGGTGCTTGAGCTCGGTGTAATGGACGAGCGTCCAGTCCCCCGCGACTCGCAACCGCGAGGGGGAACTCGACGTATCCAGTTGGGCACTGCCGGCCGTCGTGCTCTGAGTCATAAGCTCCGTGCTTGCATGGTTTTTACGCAGTGCTACGTAATACCACGATCGAGACGACTTTGCCTTGTACTAAGGTGCTGAGTCTTGCCCGTTGGTGCCGGTGATCTTGAAGCGCAGCACGCCGATCACCTGCCCGTCTTCGGTCAGCACCCGGACCTGCCAGCTGCCGGTCGGATCACCGGGGAAGTTCTGCTTGTGCGACCAGGCGCGGTAGCCCTCCTTGCGCCCGCCGTGGATGTCCAGGGCCACCCGGTCGACCTCTTTACCGTTGAATTGCCAGACGTGATAAATGCGCTCGTCCAGCCCGCGCGGCGCATTGATCGCGGTGTAGGCATACAGCCCGGTGCTGCGCACGTCGTTGGCGCTGACCTCCTTGAGGCTGGCGCCGGGGGTGCGGTCCTGCAACTGGGTGCTGATGGCTTCCTCGGCGATCCACAAGGTCGCCGGCGGAACCCAGGAGCGCAGCAGCCAGCCAGTGCCGCCGATGGCCAGGGTCATGCCCAGCAGCATCAGCGCGCCGCGCAGGTTGCGGATCGGGAAGATCGACGCAAGGCTGGGGAACGACAACAGCATGGCGATGCCCAGGGCCAGCTTGAAGCTCTGCGCGGTGGTCAGGTGCAGGATGATCGGCAGCGCGGTCAGCAATGCGGCGAACAGCGTCAGGGTATGCAGGGCGAGGAACAGCCAGCGCCGTGGGGCCAGCCATTTGTAGTACAGCGGGTCGATGATCGAGACCAGCGCCGAGGCGCCCAGCAGGCCGGTGAATACCAGCTGCCCGCTGTTCCAGGCGGTGGTGATGAAGAAGAACGGCAGGACGAAAAACAGGCTTTCCTGGTGAATCATCTGCGTTGCGTAACGCAGCAGCGGTTGGGGGATTTCCCGCTTGAATATCTTGGTGAACAGCTGGGTCAGGCTGTTTTCCAGCATCAGCCAGATCCAGCTCACCAGCATGATCACGGCGATCCAGGTGGCCAGGCCTTGTTGGCGGTCCACCAGGATGAAACTGCCGACACCGGAAATGAAACCGCCGAGCGCAATGACCCCTGGGTAGCGCTTCATCAGTTCCAGGATGCGCTGCATGTAATGAGTCAGGTTTGGCATTCGGCGATCACACTAGAAAAAATCCCCGACAGAATAACGGTTTAGCATGACAAAAGACGCATCAGGCACGGATTCGTTTGCGATAAGCCCGCCCGCCGAACAGCGCCAGAACAATCAATAGCAGTGCGCCGAGGATCAGCCCGCTCAAGGCCGCATAGCTCAGCAGCGGTTTTTCGATCCGCAGGTAGCCGGGCTGTTCCAGCAGTTGGCGCATGGCCTGGTTGGCCTGCTTCAGGCTGACGGCTTGCAGGCGCTTGGCCGGATCGCTGAAACGCCCGTCCGCATAGTCGCTCAAGGCGCCCCAGTAGTAGTCTGCCAGGGCGCTATTGCCCTGTACCGCCCAGGCCTGGCGAGCAATGGCGGCCTGTTGCAGACGGGCGAAGGTGGCCGGCTCCAGGCCGTCCTTGAGCAGCTGCGCCTTGAGCTCGTCGATCGCTTGCCGGGCCTCGGGGACGTCCGCGCGCTCCAGGTCGGCATTCAGGCTGAGAAAGCCGACGCCGCCGAACACCTCGCGTTCGCTGTTCGGCCCGTAGGACAGCTCATGCTGCAGGCGCAGCTTCTGGTACAGCGCCCAGTCCAGGTAATCCTTGAGCAGATCGAAGGTTTCATCGTGCTGCCGGTCGAGGATCGGCTCGGGGAACAGCCAGTGCAGCTTGGCGCTGTCGCCGACCCAGCCGTGGATCAGGCTGCGCTCGGCGGCGGCCGTTTGTTGAATGTCCGGCAGGCCCTGGTGCTCGCTGGGCTCCACCGGTTCCAGCGCCCCGTAGCTGCGTTCCAGGTAGGCCGGCAGCAGGCGGTCAAGGTCGCCGACGACGATCAGGGTCATATTGTTCGGCGCGTACCAGTTCTTGCGCAGCTGCTCCAGCTGTTCCAGGGTCAGTTGATCGACCTCGGCCCGTTCGGCGCACTTCAGGCCCAGCTCCACCGCCAGCTGGTTACTGGCGGTGTGGCCCAGGTCCTGGCGGTCCAGCCAGCGTTGCAAGTGCGAGTAGTGCCCGCCGTCCTCACGCTCGACCACCCGTTTCGCCGTTTGCAATGCGTTATCGTCGAGTTCGGTACGGGTCAAGAGGGCCAGCAGCAGGTCCAGCACCTTGCGCTGGTTTTTCGCCGGGGCCTCGATGACGAACGTGGTATCGGCATTGCTGGTGTAGGCGTTCCACTCGCCGCCCAGGGCTTGCATGCGTTCCTCCAGCCCGCCCTCGCCGCTGGCGTCGATGCCGCTGAACAGCAGGTGTTCGAGCACATGCGGCAGTTCCTTGTCGGCGCAGCCGAAGTCGTCCAGCCCTACCCCGACCACCAGGCGAATCGCCACGTGGCCGCGCACGTTGCCCGGCTTGAGCAGCAACTGCAGGCCGTTGGGCAGCATGTAGCCCTCGACCTGGAAGCGATCCAGGGCAAACGAGTGGGCTGATCCGAGCAGCAGACAGGCGAATAACAGGCAACGCATAACGGGCTTCCTTACGACGGGCGTAAGTTCTACAGACTTCGGGTAACTGTGGACGTTCAGGGTGAATGGGTGATGTCAGCCATATCGTCCACGGCGAGCGCGCCGGTTTCGGAGGAACCCAGCACCACATAGGCGCTGCCGCAGAACAGCGAATTCAGGCGCTTCATATCGGCGATCAGTTCCAGATGCAGCGAGCTGGTCTCGATGCTCTGGACGATTTTACGTTGCAGACGGCTGACATGGGCATGGGCCAGGCGACGTTCCTGAGCGCGAAAGCGGCGTTTTTCCCGCAGCAGCTGGCGCGCGCTTTCCGGATCGGCGCTGAGAAACACCGAGAGCCCCAGGCGCAGGTTGGCGATCAGCTGTTCATGCAGGCCGGCCAGTTCTTCCAGGCCGACTTCGGAAAAGGAGCGACGCTGCGCGGTCTTCTGCTGCTGGACCTTGCGCAACATGCGTTCGATCAGGTCGCTGGCCAGTTTCAGGTTGATCGCCAGTTCGATGATCTCGGCCCAGCGCCGGCTGTCCTGCTCGCCCAGGTCTTCCCGGGGCATCTGCGCCAGGTAGAGTTTGATCGCGTTATAGAGCACTTCGACATCGTCGTTGAGGTTGCGCATTTCCTGGGTGATCGCGGTCTGCTTGCCGTGCAGCACATCGCGCACGGCTTCGAGCATGGTTTCGACCAGGTCGCCGATGCGCAGGGTTTCCCGCGCCGCGTTGGCCAGGGCCAGGCTGGGGGTGGCCAGGGCGGTCGGATCGAGGTGGCGAGGCTTGGCCCGGCCATTGGTTTCCGGGCGTTCCGGCAGCAACCAGGTGCAGACCTTGGCCATCGGCCCGACCGTCGGCAGCAGTACCAGGCAACGCAGGGTGTTGTAGAGCAAGTGGAAACCAATCACCACTTCTTGCGGGCTGAAGTCCAGGCTGTCCATCCAGTGGGCGAGCGGGTCGAGCACCGGAATGATCAGCACCAGGCCGATCAGCTTGTACAGCAGGCTGCCCAGCGCCACCTGGCGGCCGGCGGCGTTCTGCATGTTGGTGCTGAGGAAAGCCAGCACCCCGCTGCCGATGTTGGCGCCGATCACCAGGCCGATGGCCACCGGCAGGCTGATCACGCCGGCGCCGGCCAGGGTCGCGGTGAGCAGCACGGCCGCGAGGCTGGAGTAGGAAATCATGGCGAACAGCGCGCCCATCAGGGCGTCGAGCAGGATGTCGCCGGTCAGCGAGGCGAACAGGACTTTCACGCCCTGGGCATGGGTGATGGGCGCGGCGGCTTCGACGATCAATTGCAGGGCCAGGATGATCAGCCCCAGGCCGATCCCTACCCGCCCGAGCTGGCCGGCGCGGGTCTGTTTGCGCGACAGGAAGAAGATCACCCCGAGAAAGATCAGCAGCGGCGACAGCCAGGACAGGTCGAAGGTCAGTACCCGGGCCATCAGCGCGGTGCCGACGTCGGCGCCGAGCATGGTCGCCAGGGCGGGTGTCAGGGCCATCAGCCCCTGGCCGACGAACGAGGTGACCAGCATCGCCGTGGCGTTGCTGCTCTGGACCATGGCGGTGACCAGGATCCCGGCGATGAAAGCCAACGGACGCTTGGCCATGTTCTGGCCGATCAGGTGGCGCAGGTTCGAGCCATAGACCCGCAGGATGCCGGTGCGGACGATATGCGTGCCCCAGATCAGCAAGGCCACGGCGGACAGCAAATTGAGCAGGGTGAGCATAACGGCCCCCTGTGGTGAATAGCGCCCCAGAGGGGCAAGTTAACGGTGCCGCGCGTTGTTCTACGTTCTGTACTTAAGCTGTAGTTGGCTAACGGTCTGTACGCCAGCATCGCATAGCTGATGCGGCGATTGAAACAAAACTGTCATGAAGAAAGCGGTTTTTCGCGGGCGTGAAAAAGGGGCTCGAAAGCCCCTTTTTCTGCTGCGCTCTCGGGTTATTGACCCGGGATGTCCTTGCGCAGTTTCACCGGGTCCTGCTGCTTTTTCTTTTTCGCGATGGCGGTGCGCATCTTGATGTTGATCGCCTCCACCGCCAGCGAGAAGGCCATGGCGAAGTAGACGTAGCCTTTTGGCACGTGCACTTCGAACGCCTCGGCGATCAGTACGGTACCGACCACCAGCAGGAACGACAGCGCCAGCATTTTCAGCGACGGGTGCTTGTCGATGAACTCGCTGATGGTGCCCGAAGCCAGCATCATCACCAGCACCGCGACGATGATCGCCGCGACCATGACCGGTACATGGGAGACCATGCCGACGGCAGTGATCACCGAGTCCAGGGAGAACACGATGTCGATGATTGCGATCTGGATGATGGTGTAGAGGAAGTTGCCGCCCTTGCCGCTTGGCTCTTCCGCGGTTTCGTCCTCGCCTTCCAGGGCGTGGTACATCTCCTGGGAGCTCTTCCAGAGCAGGAACAGGCCACCGAAGAACAGGATCAGGTCACGCCCGGAAATACCCTGGCCGAAGACCACGAACAGGTCGGCGGTCAGGCGCATGACCCAGGTGATCGACAGCAACAGGAGGATCCGCGTGATCATGGCCAGCGCCAGACCGAAAATCCGGGTCCGTGCCTGCATGTGCTTGGGCATGCGGCTGACCAGGATCGAGATCATGATGATGTTATCGATACCCAGGACGATTTCCAGGGCGGTCAGGGTAAAGAAGGCAACCCAGATTTCCGGGTTGGTCAGCCATTCCATGTGTATTCCTTTGAGCGAGTGTTGTACCGCGCCAGTCGAGATTTCCGAGAACGAAGTCTAGCGGCCGGCGCGGTGAGTCAATTGCTTTTTATAGAGTGCTGAACAGCGGAAAAATCCCCATCAGCAAGGCGGCGAACATTATGCACAGGCAAACCAGCACTGCCCACTTGAGGGTGAAGCGCTGGTGATCGCCGAACTCGATACCGGCCAGGGCTACCAGCAGGTAGGTGGATGGTACCAGCGGGCTCAGCAAGTGCACGGGTTGGCCGACGATCGAGGCACGTGCCATTTCCACCGCGGTGATGCCGTAGTGACTGGCGGCCTCGGCGAGGACTGGCAACACACCGTAATAGAAGGCGTCGTTGGACATGAAGAAGGTGAACGGCATGCTCACCAGCGCGGTGATCACCGCCAGGTACGGGCCCAGTGCATCCGGAATCACCGCCAGCAGGCTCTTGGACATGGCATCGACCATGCCGGTACCGGACAGGATGCCGGTGAAGATACCGGCGGCGAAGATCAGCCCGACCACCGCCAGCACGCTGCCGGCATGGGCCGCGACGCGATCCTTCTGCTGTTGCAGGCACGGGTAGTTGACGATCATCGCGATACTGAAGGCCACCATGAACAGCACAGGCAGCGGCAACAGGCCGGCGATCAGTGCGCACATCAGGGCGAAGGTCAGGGCGCCGTTGAACCAGATCAGCTTCGGACGACGAGCATCCGGAAACTGCGAAACGCTGATTTCGCTGTGGTCGATCTCGTCGCCCTGCAGGTGCAGTTCGCCCAGGCGCGCACGTTCGCGCTTACCGTACATGTAGGCGATCGCCAGGATTGCCACCACGCCGGCCAGCATCGCCGGGATCATCGGCACGAAGATGTCCGACGGGTCGACATGCAGCGCACTGGCGGCACGGGCGGTCGGGCCACCCCAGGGGGTCATGTTCATCACGCCGCCGGCCAGGATGATCAGGCCGGCCATGATCCGCGGGCTCATGCCGATGCGGCTGTACAGCGGCAGCATGGCCGCCACGCAGATCATGTAGGTGGTGGCGCCGTCGCCGTCCAGGGACACCACCAGCGCGAGCACGGCGGTACCGACCGAGACTTTGAGCGGGTCACCCTTGACCAGCTTGAGGATCTTGCGCACGGCCGGGTCGAACAGGCCGGAGTCGATCATCAAGGCGAAATACAGGATGGCGAACATCAGCATCACGCCGGTCGGTGCCAGCTTGGTGATGCCTTCGAGCATCATCGGGCCGATCTTCGGGGCGAAGCCGCCGAACAGCGCGAACAGGATAGGAACGATGATCAGGGCGATCAGCGCGGACAGGCGCTTGGTCATGATCAGGAACATGAAGGTGATGACCATGGCGAAGCCAAGGAAAGTCAGCATGGGAATACTCCAGGCGTAGCGCGGCTAGGGAATGGCGAACCGGATGGGGTCAGCGCAGAACGGGAAGCGCGGGACGGGCTGGAGGAAGCGGGACGAAAAGGCGGGTACGAACGGACATCAGAATCACCATTGTTGTTGTTAATTGGGCCTGGAGGCGCAAAAACGCCCATTGGCCAACCGGTCTGTTGCCGGCAGTGGAGGCGATCCTAATCGCGGAAGCTTTCAGCTACCTTTCGTTGTAGAAAGCAATGAGTGGATGCGTCGCGAGCCGACGTGCGGTCAAAAAACAACCAGATCGGCCCGTTGGCCGAGTTTTCCGGAACAGTCGCTGGGAGGTCTTTGTATGAGCCTGTTGCACACCGGCGGTTGCCACTGCGGCCAGCTGCGTTATCAGTTCAGCGGGCCATTGTGCGATATCGCCCATTGCCATTGTTCGATCTGCCGGCGGGTCAGCGGCGGCCTGGTGACTACCTGGATCACCCTGCCCCGCCAGGCTTTCCAGTGGCTGGCCGGGACGCCGGCCCGCTACGACTCTTCGCCCGGCTGTGCGCGGTATTTCTGCCCGAACTGCGGAGCGCATCTGGCGCTGGTCACCCAACTGAGCCCGGACAGCATCGATGTGACCATCGCCACCCTGGACCATCCGGAGCTGGCGCCGGCCGAGCGGCATATCTGGACCGACAGCCGCTTGCCCTGGTTGCACCTGGATGAGCAGTTGCCGGGAGAGGCCGAGGAGACGTTGTAAGGTTGTGGGATCGCTTCGCAGGCAAGCCTCGTTCCTGCGCATTCTCGTAGGAGCGAGGCTTGCCCGCGAAGCTTTTGACGTCAGGGCAGTTCCAGCCCGCCCGCGGCCTTGTGCAGGGTCCGCAGATGTTCGCCGACCTGTTTCAGGTTGGCCTCGTTGGCGGCGATTTCGGCAGCGCGGCTCGGCTCCAGCAACGCGCGCACTTCCTTGTCCAGATCGCCGGTCAGGGCTTGCAGCTGTCTCTGGCGCAGGCTGCTTTCCGCTTCCAGGCGTTGCCATTCGCTCGGCTGCGGCAAGCCATAACCGCTGCTACCGAGCAATTCGGCCGGGCGACTGAGGAAGCCACTGTTGGCGAGGATTTCCTGCAGGGTCTTGTTGGCCTTGTCCATGCCGCCGTTCTGCAGCTCGCGAGCCCCCAGATAACGCTGCTTGACCTCATCCTGGGCCAGCAGCAGCTGGCGCCGGAAGCTCGCCTGTTCGAGCAGCAGCAAGGCGGCGCTGGTGCGCAGGTCCGCCTGGTCGAACCACTGGCGACGCTGCGCGGCACTCAGGGACAGCCAGTCTTCCACGCTGTTCTGTTTGATCGGCAGGTGCTTTTTCAACACCTCGAACATCGCCTGGTAGCGGTCGCGGAAGGAGTCGAAGCGATACCCCAGGCGCAAGGCTTCGCGAGGATCGTCCAATACGCTGGTATCGGCCAGGCCGCGGCCCTTGAGCACTTCCAGCAGGCCGTTGGGCATGATGCTGTCGAGCCCGGTGAGCTGGGCATTGTTGCTGCCGCTGCGCAGCAGCTTCAGGCTTTCCACGGCGCAGTTGTTGGACAGGAAGTAATAGTTGCCGTCGTAGCTCCAGTGCATCTCGGCGGCACGCTCGACCACTTCTTCGATCTCGTTGCGCGACAGGTTCAGCGGCACCGAAGCCAGGCTGCGCAGCTCGGTCTTGGTGTATTCATCGATGACCTGGGCCAATGGCAGGATAAACAGGCGGGACGGGTATTTGCCGACCAGGCCGTCCCAGCTCGACAGCTGCACGTCACCGACAAAGGCGCGGTAGGACAGCACCAGGTGCTGCTCGAGGTCCAGTCGGCAATCCGGCCCGCGCGGCCGGCCAGGTGCGCAGATCACCAGGCGCAACATGCTGTGCCCCCAGCGGCTGACCCAGTTCTGGTTGGCTTCGGCCAGCAGGTAATCCACGGCATAGACCCGCTCCGGGTCGACCTTGCCTAGCGGCTGCTTGGCGAAGTCGTTGCCGGCGTTGAGGAAGGCGAAGGACTGGGCGCAGGTGTCCTTGGCCTTCGGCGCCCAGCCGAAGTGTTCCTGGTAATAACGGTACAGTGCCGGTCGGCGGCAGGCGTAGCTCGGGTCCAGGAGGAAGTACTCCATGTTCACCGCGACGAACTCTTTGGGGTTGGTCGTTTCGTAGATATCCGGGCTGCGAGCGACCTGGCGGTTGTACTGCTCGCGTTCGCCGCGGCGGCCGACGTATTGCGGCCAGCCGGCGAGGTCGAGCAGGCGCGGGTCGTCGCTGAGGGTGAAGCGGCGCGCGGTCTGGCCGCGGCACTGGTCCGGCAGCCCGATCAGGCCCGAGGCGCTGTTCTGGCGACTGCAGCGCTGGATCAGCGTGCGTTCGGCACCCGACCACAGGCGCGAACGGTCATAAATATGGGTGAGTTCATGCAGCACGGTGGCGAGCATTTCCCGGCGCACGGTGCCATGGGGACGATGGGTTTTCTGGGTGGCCGCGCTGCCGTCGGTGAGGCTGGCCAGCAGTTTGCGATTCAGGTCGAGTTCGTCGACCAACGATGCCTGGCCGTAGGCGTTGTGAGGCATGTCGTCGGTCCAGCCGACATCGATGCGACGGTCCAGTTGTTCGATGAAGCGCGGCGGCAGCGCTTGCATTGCTTCATCCAGCAGCGCCTGGCTGGCGTGCTGCTGCTCCGGGCTCAAGCCTTCGGTCTTGAGCCGCAGTTGCAGGCCGGCCTGAGCGCTGTTGCCCAAGAGTAACAGCGCTGCGCCCAGCAGCCAGGCGGCGAGCGGCCTCACAGTGCGAGGATGGCTTCGGCGAGTACCTGATCACTGGCGCCGCGGGCTTGCGGCACACGGTTACGCAAGGTATCGAAGGCGGCTTCCAGTTGGGCGCCACGAATATCGCCGTCGCTGGCGACGAAGCTGGCGGCGTCGTCATGGGCGGCACGTACGATTTTCGAGTCGCGGATGGAGGTGGTGGTGTCCGAGGTGAAATCGATGGTACGACCAAAGGCTCGAACGATGATGTTACTGGTGGCTACCAGGGTTTGTGCCTGGGCCACATCAGCCAACAGCAACAGGCCAAGGGTGGCAGCAATCAGCGGGCTACGCATGGAACGACTCCGGGATGACAGGGATAGTTATTGGACGAGAATTGCCTGCGCCAGTTCAAGGTCGCCGACATGAAGTTGTGGCTGGGTTTTACGCAGGTATTTCAGGGCTGATTCCAGCCGGGCTCCGCGCAGGTGGCCGTCAGTGGCAATGAACGCCGCGGCATCATCCTGGGCCGCCAGTACGCGTTTGTTGTCGAAAGGCGCGGAGGTCACTTTGCTGGTGGCGTAGCCCGTGATGACCAGGCCTTGCGTGCTCAGGTCGAAAGCAGCGGCCGAGCCAGTCCAACACAGGACAATCAACGAAGGGACGGTAAGCAAGGATCTGAAAAAACGCATGAGTCTCGACAGCTGAAAAACCAGCGGCAAGGCTAGCGCAATGCCCGGGCGAGAGCTAGCGCCCAGGGTTTCGGGTGCGTTGGCGCACCCGTCACCGGACCAGGGGTCAGATCGTCAGGATGGCCTGAGCGAGTTGGGCGTCAGTAGCGCTCAGTTGTGGCAACTGCTGGCGGATGTGGTCAAACGCGCTTTCCAGCTTCACACCGCGAATGGCGCCTTCGGTAGCGACAAAACTGGCGGCGTCGTCACGAGCGGCGCGCACGATTTTGTTGTCACGGAACGAGGATGTGACGTCGGAAGTCGCATCGGAAGTGGCCTTGAGTGCGCCAACTACCGCATCGGTGGTAACGATAAAGCTGGAGGCGTGGGCGTTGGAGGCCAAGGCCAGCAAGGCAGCAGCGCTGAGCAGGCGAAGACGGGACATAGGTAAAACTCCTTGATAACAGATAGGGTGGTGCTGAGTGGGCACCAGGTAGTCACTGTGGGGCAGATGAATCAGACACCCCTTCAGGAAAATCGCTACACGCTACTGGATATTAGGCCCACCCCATCTGTTCGAATAGCCCTCTTCTGCTGTCCTGGTGCGAACTAGCGCCAGAAGGGCTTATCCAGTTCGGCCATGCGATCGCTGTGGCTGATACCTACATCGGATAATTGCTGATCGTTGAGCCCCGCCAGCACCCGACGTGTTCGGGCGTTCTGCTGCATCTGGCACAAGGCGCGGTACAAGCGTTTCCACACGCTTATCTGAGGATGGGAAAAGCTGAGAGGTGCGATACGTCCTGGTATGTGGTTCATGGTGCGGTCCTTTCGGCAGGCCGAAGTCAGGGACTTGGGACACCATGTTGCTATTCATGCAGGCACGCATACAGATACACCGGTATGAAATTGTACTGGTTCAGTTTCATTTATATTTAAACTGTATCTGTCGGGCCATGCCCTTTCTGTACCGGCGGCTTCCGGCATTGTCAGGCCTTAAACGACAAAACCCGTCGCGGTTGCCCGCGACGGGTTTTGTTTTTTCAATTCGGGGTGCTGGCGGTGGACCCGATGGGTCAGAGCCAGCGACGCTAACTTAGCGCCAGAACGGCTTGCTCAGCTCTTCGTAGCGTTGAGCTTCGCTGATACCTGCGTCAGCCAGCAGACGCGAATCCAGGCGAGCCAGTTGGTGGCGGCTGGAGATGCGGCGCTGCCACAGCATCAGGTTGGCGAGAACGCGCAGAGGCATGGAAGCCTGGGTTTTTGCAGCTTTGTCTTCGAAGAACAGTTCGGAACTGAGTGTACGTTCCATGGTGTGCATCCTTCCGCTTGTGGCGGGATTAGGTAGTGGTTTAACTGGTGCCCATGATCCTCCTCTCGCGCCAGTCTCTCTAGATACAGTTCATCTGTATTGTGAGGGGCCAGTTAACTGTTTATAGGTGCTGTACTGTTCGGAAATGATGCAACTGTACCTGTCGGCACCATTTAGGTGCGTTTAAAGGTGTTTTCTCGAAAAATGCAGGGTTTTGAGGGGGTAAAGTACCGGTACAGCAGTACAGTTTTTGACAAGTGTTTAAGGGTTGTCGATGAGCTGACACAACTGTGCTTGCGTCAGCCATCGACTGTACCCATCACACAGCGAGCATGCGCCCGGTTTCTTCCAGGTTCATGTGCCAGCGCAGGGCATCGCGCAGGACGTGTGGTGTGTGACCGCCCAGGGCGCAGGCGGCGGTGAAGTAGTCATTCAGCGCCTGGCGATAGTCCGGGTGTACACAGTTGTCGATGATTACCCGTGCCCGCTCCCGTGGCGCCAGACCACGCAGGTCGGCCAGGCCGATCTCGGTCACCAGGATGTCGACGTCGTGCTCGGTGTGGTCGACGTGACTGACCATCGGTACCACGCTGGAAATCGCCCCGCCTTTGGCAATGGACTTGGTGACGAAGATCGCCAGGTGCGCGTTGCGCGCGAAGTCACCCGAACCACCGATGCCGTTCATCATCCGCGTGCCGCAGACGTGGGTGGAGTTGACGTTGCCGTAGATGTCGAACTCCAGGGCGGTGTTGATGCCGATGATGCCCAGGCGACGCACCACTTCCGGGTGGTTGGAGATCTCCTGCGGGCGCAGTACCAGCTTGTCCTTGTAGCGCTCCAGGTTGCCGAACACATCGGCGTTGCGGCGGCTCGACAGGGTGATCGAGCTGCCTGAGGCGAAGCTCAGCTTGCCGGCGTCGATCAGGTCGAAAGTCGAGTCCTGCAGCACTTCGGAGTACATGGTCAGATCTTCGAACGGCGACTCGATCAGGCCGCACATCACCGCGTTGGCGATATTGCCGATGCCTGCCTGCAGCGGGCCGAGCTTGTTGCTCATGCGGCCAGCGTCCACTTCCTGCTTGAAGAAGTTGATCAGGTGATTGGCGATGCCCTGGGTTTCGCTGTCAGGGGTCGAGACGGTGGATGGCGAGTCCGCCTGGTTGGTGATGACGATCGCGACGATCTTCTCCGCCGGGATCGGGATGGCGGTGCTGCCGATACGGTCGTCGACCTTCACCAGCGGGATGGGCGTGCGGGTCGGCCGGTAGGTCGGGATATAGATGTCGTGCAGGCCTTCCAGGTTCGGGTTGTGCGCCAGGTTGATCTCGACGATCACGTGCTTGGCGAAGATTGCGAAACTGGCGGAGTTGCCCACCGAGGTGGTCGGCACGATATGGCCCTGCTCGGTGATCGCCACGGCTTCGATGACGGCGATGTCCGGCAGCTTGAGTTGCTGGTTGCGCAACTGTTCCACGGTTTCCGACAGGTGCTGGTCGATGAACATCACCTCGCCGGCATTGATCGCCTTGCGCAGGGTGCTGTCGACCTGGAACGGCATGCGTCGGGCCAGGACACCGGCCTCGGTGAGTTGCTTGTCGAGGTCATTGCCCAGGCTGGCGCCGGTCATCAGGCTGATTTTCAGTGGGGTTACCTTGGCGCGCTCGGCCAACGCATGGGGCACGGCCTTGGCTTCGCCGGCGCGGGTGAAACCGCTCATGCCGACGGTCATGCCGTCCTGAATCAGAGCGGCGGCGTCGGCGGCGCTCATCACCTTATCCAACAACGAAGGCAAGCGGATACGATCACGGTACATGGATTGTTATCTCGGGCAGCGGAAGCAAGATGCGCAGTCTAGTGATTTCAAAAAAATTCGTCCCGCTACCAAGGTCGAATGAAAGGCCGCGATTTAGAGCCTTTTGTCGGGTTTGTGCGGGAAATAAAAAACCCCAGCCTACTAAAGGCTGAGGTCTTGGGTGTTGCGCTGGAGCAGGTTTTATTCGACGGCTTTGACCATGTCTTCGATGACTTTCTTGGCGTCGCCGAACACCATCATGGTCTTGTCCAGGTAGAACAGTTCGTTGTCCAGGCCGGCATAGCCGCTGGCCATCGAACGCTTGTTGACGATGACGGTCTTGGCCTTGAACGCTTCGAGAATCGGCATGCCGGCGATCGGCGATTTCGGATCGTTCTTCGCCGCCGGGTTGACCACGTCGTTGGCGCCGAGCACCAGCACCACGTCGGCCTGGCCGAACTCGGAGTTGATGTCTTCCATCTCGAACACCTGGTCGTACGGCACTTCGGCCTCGGCCAGCAGCACGTTCATGTGGCCGGGCATGCGCCCTGCTACCGGGTGGATCGCGTACTTCACGGTCACGCCGCGGTGTACCAGTTTCTCGGTCAGCTCCTTCAGTGCGTGCTGTGCCCGGGCGACTGCCAGGCCGTAACCCGGAACGATGATCACGGTGTCGGCGTTGGTCAGCAGGAAGGTGGCGTCGTCGGCCGAGCCGGACTTCACCGGGCGGGCCTCTTGCGCGCCCGCCGGGCCGCCGGCGTCGGCAGTGTTGCCGAAGCCGCCCAGCAGTACGTTGAAGAACGAACGGTTCATTGCCTTGCACATGATGTACGACAGGATCGCACCAGACGAACCCACCAGGGAGCCGGCGATGATCAGCATCGAGTTGTTCAGCGAGAAGCCGATCCCCGCCGCCGCCCAGCCCGAGTAGCTGTTGAGCATCGACACCACCACCGGCATGTCGGCACCGCCGATCGGGATGATGATCAGCACGCCCAGCACGAAGGCCAGGACCAGCATCAGGGCGAAGGCGCCGAGGTTGCCGGTGAGCATGAAGGTCACGCCCAGGCCCAGGGTCGCCAGGCCGAGAACCAGGTTCAGCTTGTGTTGGCCGCCGAACTGTACCGGTGCGCCCTGGAACAGGCGGAACTTGTACTTGCCCGACAGCTTGCCGAAGGCGATCACCGAACCGGAGAAGGTGATGGCACCGATGGCCGCACCGAGGAACAGCTCCAGGCGGTTACCGGCCGGAATCGCATCACCCAGTTGCTTGACGATGCCCAGGGACTGCGGCTCGACCACGGCGGCGATGGCAATGAATACCGCAGCCAGACCGATCATGCTGTGCATGAAGGCCACCAGCTCCGGCATCTTGGTCATTTCCACGCGCTTGGCCATGATCGAACCGGCGGTGCCGCCGATCAGCAGGCCGACGATCACGTAGCCGATGCCAACGGTCGCCAGCTCCGCGCCGAGCTTGAATACCAGGCCGACGGTGGTGACGATCGCCAGGGCCATGCCGAGCATGCCGAACAGGTTGCCGCGACGCGAGGAGGTCGGGTGCGACAGGCCTTTGAGGGCCTGGATAAAGCAGATCGACGCGATCAGGTAGAGCGTCGTTACCAGATTCATGCTCATTACTTGGGCGCCTCTTCTTTTACGGCTTTCGGGGCTTTTTTCTTGAACATCTCAAGCATGCGGCGGGTTACCAGGAAGCCGCCGAACACGTTGACCGCGGCCAGGGCCACGGCCAGCGTGCCCATGGTCTTGCCCAGCGGTGTCACGGTCAGGGCGGCGGCCAGCATGGCGCCGACGATCACGATCGCCGAAATGGCGTTGGTCACCGCCATCAGCGGCGTGTGCAGTGCGGGTGTAACGTTCCAGACCACGTGATAACCGACATAAATCGCCAGCACGAAGATGATCAGGTTGTAGATACCGGGGGAGATAAGCTCTTCCATCGTCTGAATCCCTGCTTAGGCGTTTTTACGGATGACTTGGCCGTCGCGGCACATCAGGCACGCGGCGACGATGTCGTCTTCTAGGTTGACCTCGAACTGACCTTCTTTGGTGAAGACGAGCTTCAGGAAGTCCAGCAGGTTGCGGGCGTACAGCGCCGAGGCGTCGGCAGCGACAGCGCCGGCCAGGTTGGTCGGGCCGACGATGGTCACGCCATTCTCGACCACCACCTGATCCGCCACGGTCAGCGGGCAGTTGCCGCCCTGGGCCGCGGCGAGGTCGACGACCACCGATCCCGGCTTCATCTGGGCCACGGTTTCGGCGCTCAGCAGTACTGGCGCCTTGCGGCCTGGAATCAGGGCGGTGGTGATCACGATGTCGGCCTGCTTGGCGCGTTCGTGCACGGCCTGGGCCTGGCGCTGCATCCAGCTGGCAGGCATCGGGCGTGCGTAGCCACCGACACCGACGGCGCATTCACGCTCCTCATCGGTCTCGTAAGGCACGTCGACGAACTTGGCCCCCAGGGATTCGATCTGTTCCTTGACCGCCGGACGGACGTCCGAGGCCTCGATCACGGCGCCCAGGCGCTTGGCGGTGGCGATGGCCTGCAGGCCGGCAACGCCGGCACCGAGAATCAGTACGCGAGCGGCTTTCACGGTGCCCGCGGCGGTCATCAGCATCGGCATGAAGCGCGGGTAATAGTGGGCAGCCAACAGCACCGCCTTGTAACCGGCGATGTTGGCTTGCGAGGACAGCACATCCAGGCTCTGAGCCCGCGAGGTACGCGGCGCTGCTTCCAGGGCGAAGGCGGTGATGCCGCGCTCGGCCATCTTGGCAATGGTTTCATTGCTGAACGGATTGAGCATGCCCACCAGGACGGTGCCACTCTTGATCAGGGCCAGTTCGCTGTCGCTGGGAGCCACGACCTTGAGAATCAGCTCCGCGCCGAATGCATCGTTGGCGCTGCCAATGGTTGCACCTGCCGCTTCATAGGCACTGTCGACAACACTGGCGTTGATGCCGGCGCCGCTCTGCACAGTGACTTTATGACCCTGGCCGATCAGTTTCTTGATGGTTTCCGGGGTTGCAGCAACCCGTGTTTCACCCGTTTGGGTCTCGAGAGGAACACCAATGTGCACGTCAAATCTCCTGCGTGATCTTATTGCTTTCGATCTTTTTTAGAAGGCCAGCGCACTACGGATGGTGCAGCTGGGGCGGCCGATCAGCACGATCCCGCCAGAATCAAGGCGGGGCGCGGCATTTTGCAGGCGAACATTACGCCCTTCAAGGGGTTATGAGGGGTGACGGAAAATTAACTACAAGTCACCCCGTGACCGAATGTCGCAAGGGTAGGGCTCAATCCCTTGTAAGCCGTGCCTTGTAAGGATTTCGACGGAAAATAAAACATTTTTCACATTGCTCATGTGAATGGGCGTTTATGGCCCTCAAAAAGCCCTACAAGCCGCGTGGTTAGGCACTTATAGGACGGTTGTTCCGCTTATCGATACAGTCTGCCTAAATGCGACATTTAGTTATATCTGTAGTGTTTTGTTTTTTCTGACTACGAAGTCAGCTTGTCGCCCTGCCCTGCTATTTCTCAAGGCTGTAGCCTTGTGCCTGTTCCACCAGCCAATCACGAAAAGCCCGTAAAGACGCTGATTCCACCTTGCGCTCGGGAATCATCAGGTAATACGCCTTGATGCTCGCCAGTGCTTCGGGGTTGGCGATCACCAGGCGCTTTTCCCTCAGCTCCCGTTGAATAAGGAATGGCGGGATCAGGGCGATACCCATGTCGTGCATGGCGGCTTGCGCCAGCATGGAGAATAGTTCGTAACGCGGGCCTGTCATGTCTCGCGGGATATTCAGGTGCTGTGAGTTGAACCATTGCCGCCAGGCATAGGGGCGCGTGGTCTGCTGCAGCAGCGGCAACTCGGCGATTTCTTCGGCGCTTAGCCGGGTGCGGTTGCCCAGGGTTGCGGGGCTGCATACCGGCATCGGGTTTTCTCCCATCAGGCGATGGGATTGGGTGCCCGACCAGTCGGCATCGCCAAAGTAAATCGCGGCGTCGAAGTCGGTATCGGCGAACAGGAAAGGCCGGGTGCGGTTGGTCAGGTTGACCGTGACTTCCGGGTGTCGCTGCTGAAAATCCTTGAGTCGGGGCAGCAGCCATTGGGTGCCAAAGGTCGGGACCACCGCCAGCTCGATGACGTTGGCGCCCTGCTGGCCCATGACGGACAGCGTGTCACGTTCCACTGCGTCCAGTTGAGTCGCCACGCGGCGGCTGTAGGAGAGCCCCGCCTCGGTCAGCTTGACGCCGCGTCGGGACCGGCGGAACAGTTCGACCCCGAGAAACTCTTCCAGGCTGGCGATCTGTCGGCAAATTGCACCTTGGGTCAGCGAAAGCTCCTGCGCCGCCTTGGTAAAGCTCTCGTGACGGGCGGCGGCTTCGAAGCTGATGAGGGCGGCAGTGCTGGGGATCTTTCTGCGCATGTACGGCAATCTCACTAATGGAATCGCTAAAAGCCGCTTTCGGCTGTTACGGAGTGAGAAATTAGCACAACAGTATGCGAAATCCTCGTTTGCCGCGCTCGCAAAGCCGGCCTAGGATCAGTCCACGAACGTTGACCTATTTCACGAGGACTCACTCATGGGCGGTAAAGCAAGCTTCAACTGGATCGATCCCCTTCTGCTGGATCAACAGCTCACTGAAGAGGAGCGCATGGTGCGTGACAGTGCCGAGCAATTCGCTCAAGGCAAGCTGGCGCCGCGTGTGCTCGAAGCTTTCCGTCATGAAAAGACCGACCCGGCGATCTTCCGTGAAATGGGCGAAGTTGGCCTGCTGGGTGCCACCATTCCCGAACAGTACGGCGGCAGCGGTCTGAATTATGTCTGCTACGGCCTGATTGCCCGCGAAGTGGAGCGTGTTGACTCCGGCTACCGCTCGATGATGAGCGTGCAGTCCTCCCTGGTGATGGTGCCGATCAATGAATTTGGTACCGAAGCCCAGAAGCAGAAGTATTTGCCGAAGCTGGCCTCTGGCGAGTGGATCGGCTGCTTTGGTCTGACCGAGCCTAACCATGGCTCCGACCCGGGCGCGATGATTTCCCGTGCCCGTAAGGTCGATGGCGGTTACAGCCTGACTGGTAGCAAGATGTGGATCACCAACAGCCCGATTGCTGATGTGTTCGTGGTCTGGGCCAAGGACGATGCTGGGGATATCCGCGGCTTCGTACTGGAGAAAGGTTGGAAAGGTCTGAGTGCTCCGGCGATTCACGGTAAGGTCGGCCTGCGCGCTTCCATCACCGGCGAAATCGTCATGGACAACGTCTTTGTGCCGGAAGAGAACATCTTCCCGGATGTACGGGGTCTGAAAGGTCCGTTCACCTGCCTGAACTCTGCCCGCTACGGTATTTCCTGGGGCGCCCTGGGTGCGGCTGAGTTCTGCTGGCACACCGCTCGCCAATACACGTTGGACCGTCAGCAATTCGGCCGCCCGCTGGCGGCTACTCAACTGATCCAGAAAAAACTGGCGGACATGCAGACCGAGATCACCCTCGCCCTTCAAGGCTGCCTGCGTCTGGGCCGGATGAAGGATGAAGGTACGGCAGCGGTGGAAATCACCTCGATCATGAAGCGCAACTCCTGCGGCAAGTCGCTGGACATCGCTCGCATGGCCCGTGACATGCTGGGCGGTAACGGCATCTCCGACGAGTTCGGCATCGCCCGTCACCTGGTCAACCTGGAGGTGGTGAACACCTACGAAGGGACTCATGACGTCCATGCGCTGATCCTGGGGCGCGCACAGACCGGCATCCAGGCGTTCTACTGATAGGAGAACGACCATGGGCGCGTTATCTCATTTGCGGGTGCTGGACTTGTCGCGAGTGCTGGCCGGGCCTTGGGCCGGTCAGATCCTGGCGGACCTGGGGGCCGAGGTGATCAAAGTCGAGCGTCCGGGTAATGGTGACGATACGCGCGCCTGGGGGCCGCCTTTCCTCAAGGACGCTTATGGCGAGAACACTACGGAGGCCGCCTATTACCTGTCGGCCAACCGCAACAAGCAATCGGTGACTATCGACTTCACTCGGCCGGAAGGTCAGCGCCTGGTGCGCGAGTTGGCGGCCAAGTCCGACATTCTGATCGAGAACTTCAAGGTTGGCGGTCTGGCGGCCTATGGGTTGGACTATCAGTCGCTGAAGGCGCTCAACCCTAATCTGATCTATTGCTCCATTACCGGCTTTGGCCAGACCGGGCCTTATGCCAAGCGTGCCGGCTACGACTTCATGATCCAGGGACTGGGCGGGCTGATGAGCCTGACCGGGCGTCCCGAGGGGGATGAGGGCGCCGGGCCGGTGAAGGTCGGCGTGGCATTGACGGATATCCTGACGGGGTTGTACTCGACTGTGGCGATTCTTGCCGCATTGGCGCACCGGCAGCATGACGGCGGTGGGCAGCACATTGATATGGCGTTGCTGGATGTACAGGTTGCGTGTCTGGCCAACCAGGCGATGAACTACCTGACCACCGGAGTTGCTCCCAAGCGCCTGGGTAATGCTCACCCGAATATCGTGCCTTATCAGGACTTTCCCTCGGCGGATGGCGATTTCATCCTTACCGTGGGGAATGACGGGCAGTTCCGCAAGTTTGCCGAGGTGGCGGGTCAGCCGCAGTGGGCGGACGATCCGCGCTTTGCGACTAATAAGCTGCGGGTTACCAATCGAGCTGTGCTGATTCCATTGATCCGTCAGGCCACGGTGTTCAAGACCACCGCTGAGTGGGTTGCCCAGTTGGAGCAGGCAGGAGTGCCTTGCGGCCCTATCAACGATCTGGCGCAGATGTTCGAGGACCCGCAGGTCAAAGCGCGCGGGTTGGCGATCGAGCTGCCTCATGCGTTGGCGGGGTTGGTGCCTCAGGTAGCGAGTCCGATCCGTCTCTCCGAGACGCCGGTCGAGTACCGTCATGCGCCTCCTCTATTAGGAGAGCATACCGCCCAGGTTCTGCAGCGAGTGCTGGGGCTTGAGCTTGAGTCTGTGGATGCCTTGCGAGTCTCGGGCGTGGTGTGAATGCGCTCTTCTATATAGAGAGCATCTGATCCCTTCTATATAAGAGGCCTGAAAACACCCCCTTTTGGGGTGTTTTCAGGTTTATTCATAGTAAAAGCAAATTAGGGGTTGACGGCAGATTCTGGAAGTCTATAATTCGCCCCACTTCCGGCGCAGTCGAAACGGAAAACTCCTTGAGATTCAACGAGTTACGCGGTTTTCGACAGCGGTTACGCTTCAGTTCATCGAAGCCCGAAGGAGTTGATTGGGCAGTCAGTTTTCGCCGAGTTAACGATTCGATCTTCTCGGTCGAAAGCGGAGAAAAAGAGGTGTTGACAGCAGCGTGTAACGCTGTAGAATTCGCCTCCCGCTGACGAGAGATCGGAAGCGCAAGTGGTTGAAGTTGCAAGGGAAACTTTGAAAACTTCTTAAAATAACCGCTTGACAGATACAGAGGCTGCTGTAGAATGCGCGCCTCGGTTGAGACGAAAGACTTAACCAACCGCTCTTTAACAACTGAATCAAGCAATTCGTGTGGGTGCTTGTGGAGTCAGACTGGTAGTCAGAAAGATTATCAGCATCACAAGTTACTCCGCGAGAAATCAAAGATGTAACCAACGATTGCTGAGCCAAGTTTAGGGTTTTCTCAAAACCCAAAGATGTTTGAACTGAAGAGTTTGATCATGGCTCAGATTGAACGCTGGCGGCAGGCCTAACACATGCAAGTCGAGCGGTAGAGAGGTGCTTGCACCTCTTGAGAGCGGCGGACGGGTGAGTAATGCCTAGGAATCTGCCTGGTAGTGGGGGATAACGTTCGGAAACGGACGCTAATACCGCATACGTCCTACGGGAGAAAGCAGGGGACCTTCGGGCCTTGCGCTATCAGATGAGCCTAGGTCGGATTAGCTAGTTGGTGAGGTAATGGCTCACCAAGGCGACGATCCGTAACTGGTCTGAGAGGATGATCAGTCACACTGGAACTGAGACACGGTCCAGACTCCTACGGGAGGCAGCAGTGGGGAATATTGGACAATGGGCGAAAGCCTGATCCAGCCATGCCGCGTGTGTGAAGAAGGTCTTCGGATTGTAAAGCACTTTAAGTTGGGAGGAAGGGTACTTACCTAATACGTGAGTATTTTGACGTTACCGACAGAATAAGCACCGGCTAACTCTGTGCCAGCAGCCGCGGTAATACAGAGGGTGCAAGCGTTAATCGGAATTACTGGGCGTAAAGCGCGCGTAGGTGGTTCGTTAAGTTGGATGTGAAATCCCCGGGCTCAACCTGGGAACTGCATCCAAAACTGGCGAGCTAGAGTATGGTAGAGGGTGGTGGAATTTCCTGTGTAGCGGTGAAATGCGTAGATATAGGAAGGAACACCAGTGGCGAAGGCGACCACCTGGACTGATACTGACACTGAGGTGCGAAAGCGTGGGGAGCAAACAGGATTAGATACCCTGGTAGTCCACGCCGTAAACGATGTCAACTAGCCGTTGGGAGCCTTGAGCTCTTAGTGGCGCAGCTAACGCATTAAGTTGACCGCCTGGGGAGTACGGCCGCAAGGTTAAAACTCAAATGAATTGACGGGGGCCCGCACAAGCGGTGGAGCATGTGGTTTAATTCGAAGCAACGCGAAGAACCTTACCAGGCCTTGACATCCAATGAACTTTCCAGAGATGGATTGGTGCCTTCGGGAACATTGAGACAGGTGCTGCATGGCTGTCGTCAGCTCGTGTCGTGAGATGTTGGGTTAAGTCCCGTAACGAGCGCAACCCTTGTCCTTAGTTACCAGCACGTAATGGTGGGCACTCTAAGGAGACTGCCGGTGACAAACCGGAGGAAGGTGGGGATGACGTCAAGTCATCATGGCCCTTACGGCCTGGGCTACACACGTGCTACAATGGTCGGTACAGAGGGTTGCCAAGCCGCGAGGTGGAGCTAATCCCACAAAACCGATCGTAGTCCGGATCGCAGTCTGCAACTCGACTGCGTGAAGTCGGAATCGCTAGTAATCGCGAATCAGAATGTCGCGGTGAATACGTTCCCGGGCCTTGTACACACCGCCCGTCACACCATGGGAGTGGGTTGCACCAGAAGTAGCTAGTCTAACCTTCGGGAGGACGGTTACCACGGTGTGATTCATGACTGGGGTGAAGTCGTAACAAGGTAGCCGTAGGGGAACCTGCGGCTGGATCACCTCCTTAATCGACGACATCAGCTGCTTCATAAGCTCCCACACGAATTGCTTGATTCATTGAAGAAGACGATTGGGTCTGTAGCTCAGTTGGTTAGAGCGCACCCCTGATAAGGGTGAGGTCGGCAGTTCGAATCTGCCCAGACCCACCAATTACTGGTGCACCCTGTAGCGATACGGGGCCATAGCTCAGCTGGGAGAGCGCCTGCCTTGCACGCAGGAGGTCAGCGGTTCGATCCCGCTTGGCTCCACCATTACAGATTGGTGTCCATCGTTTAAAGCTTAGAAATGAGCATTCCATCAAGTTGATGGTGAATGTTGATTTCTGATCTTTATCAGAATCGTTCTTTAAAAATTTGGGTATGTGATAGAAAGATAGACTGGATAGCACTTTCACTGGTGTTTATTCAGGCTAAGGTAAAATTTGTGAGTTTAATCGCGAATTTTCGGCGAATGTCGTCTTCACAGTATAACCAGATTGCTTGGGGTTATATGGTCAAGTGAAGAAGCGCATACGGTGGATGCCTTGGCAGTCAGAGGCGATGAAAGACGTGGTAGCCTGCGAAAAGCTTCGGGGAGTCGGCAAACAGACTTTGATCCGGAGATGTCTGAATGGGGGAACCCAGCCATCATAAGATGGTTATCTTGTACTGAATACATAGGTGCAAGAGGCGAACCAGGGGAACTGAAACATCTAAGTACCCTGAGGAAAAGAAATCAACCGAGATTCCCTTAGTAGTGGCGAGCGAACGGGGACTAGCCCTTAAGTGGCTTTGAGATTAGCGGAACGCTCTGGAAAGTGCGGCCATAGTGGGTGATAGCCCTGTACGCGAAAATCTCTTAGTCATGAAATCGAGTAGGACGGAGCACGAGAAACTTTGTCTGAATATGGGGGGACCATCCTCCAAGGCTAAATACTACTGACTGACCGATAGTGAACTAGTACCGTGAGGGAAAGGCGAAAAGAACCCCGGAGAGGGGAGTGAAATAGATCCTGAAACCGTATGCGTACAAGCAGTGGGAGCAGACTTTGTTCTGTGACTGCGTACCTTTTGTATAATGGGTCAGCGACTTATATTCAGTGGCGAGCTTAACCGAATAGGGGAGGCGTAGCGAAAGCGAGTCTTAATAGGGCGTTTAGTCGCTGGGTATAGACCCGAAACCGGGCGATCTATCCATGGGCAGGTTGAAGGTTAGGTAACACTGACTGGAGGACCGAACCGACTACCGTTGAAAAGTTAGCGGATGACCTGTGGATCGGAGTGAAAGGCTAATCAAGCTCGGAGATAGCTGGTTCTCCTCGAAAGCTATTTAGGTAGCGCCTCATGTATCACTGTAGGGGGTAGAGCACTGTTTCGGCTAGGGGGTCATCCCGACTTACCAAACCGATGCAAACTCCGAATACCTACAAGTGCCGAGCATGGGAGACACACGGCGGGTGCTAACGTCCGTCGTGAAAAGGGAAACAACCCAGACCGTCAGCTAAGGTCCCAAAGTTATGGTTAAGTGGGAAACGATGTGGGAAGGCTTAGACAGCTAGGAGGTTGGCTTAGAAGCAGCCACCCTTTAAAGAAAGCGTAATAGCTCACTAGTCGAGTCGGCCTGCGCGGAAGATGTAACGGGGCTCAAACCATACACCGAAGCTACGGGTATCACGTAAGTGATGCGGTAGAGGAGCGTTCTGTAAGCCTGTGAAGGTGAGTTGAGAAGCTTGCTGGAGGTATCAGAAGTGCGAATGCTGACATGAGTAACGACAATGGGTGTGAAAAACACCCACGCCGAAAGACCAAGGTTTCCTGCGCAACGTTAATCGACGCAGGGTTAGTCGGTCCCTAAGGCGAGGCTGAAAAGCGTAGTCGATGGAAAACAGGTTAATATTCCTGTACTTCTAGTTATTGCGATGGAGGGACGGAGAAGGCTAGGCCAGCTTGGCGTTGGTTGTCCAAGTTTAAGGTGGTAGGCTGGAATCTTAGGTAAATCCGGGATTCTAAGGCCGAGAGCTGATGACGAGTTACCTTTTAGGTGACGAAGTGGTTGATGCCATGCTTCCAAGAAAAGCTTCTAAGCTTCAGATAACTAGGAACCGTACCCCAAACCGACACAGGTGGTTGGGTAGAGAATACCAAGGCGCTTGAGAGAACTCGGGTGAAGGAACTAGGCAAAATGGCACCGTAACTTCGGGAGAAGGTGCGCCGGTGAGGGTGAAGGACTTGCTCCGTAAGCCCATGCCGGTCGAAGATACCAGGCCGCTGCGACTGTTTATTAAAAACACAGCACTCTGCAAACACGAAAGTGGACGTATAGGGTGTGACGCCTGCCCGGTGCCGGAAGGTTAATTGATGGGGTTAGCTAACGCGAAGCTCTTGATCGAAGCCCCGGTAAACGGCGGCCGTAACTATAACGGTCCTAAGGTAGCGAAATTCCTTGTCGGGTAAGTTCCGACCTGCACGAATGGCGTAACGATGGCGGCGCTGTCTCCACCCGAGACTCAGTGAAATTGAAATCGCTGTGAAGATGCAGTGTATCCGCGGCTAGACGGAAAGACCCCGTGAACCTTTACTATAGCTTTGCACTGGACTTTGAATTTGCTTGTGTAGGATAGGTGGGAGGCTTTGAAGCGTGGACGCCAGTTCGCGTGGAGCCATCCTTGAAATACCACCCTGGCAACTTTGAGGTTCTAACTCAGGTCCGTTATCCGGATCGAGGACAGTGTATGGTGGGTAGTTTGACTGGGGCGGTCTCCTCCTAAAGAGTAACGGAGGAGTACGAAGGTGCGCTCAGACCGGTCGGAAATCGGTCGTAGAGTATAAAGGCAAAAGCGCGCTTGACTGCGAGACAGACACGTCGAGCAGGTACGAAAGTAGGTCTTAGTGATCCGGTGGTTCTGTATGGAAGGGCCATCGCTCAACGGATAAAAGGTACTCCGGGGATAACAGGCTGATACCGCCCAAGAGTTCATATCGACGGCGGTGTTTGGCACCTCGATGTCGGCTCATCACATCCTGGGGCTGAAGCCGGTCCCAAGGGTATGGCTGTTCGCCATTTAAAGTGGTACGCGAGCTGGGTTTAGAACGTCGTGAGACAGTTCGGTCCCTATCTGCCGTGGACGTTTGAGATTTGAGAGGGGCTGCTCCTAGTACGAGAGGACCGGAGTGGACGAACCTCTGGTGTTCCGGTTGTCACGCCAGTGGCATTGCCGGGTAGCTATGTTCGGAAAAGATAACCGCTGAAAGCATCTAAGCGGGAAACTTGCCTCAAGATGAGATCTCACTGGAACCTTGAGTTCCCTAAAGGGCCGTCGAAGACTACGACGTTGATAGGTTGGGTGTGTAAGCGCTGTGAGGCGTTGAGCTAACCAATACTAATTGCCCGTGAGGCTTGACCATATAACACCCAAGCAATTTGCGCTTAACAGCCAGATTGCGGTGTGTGAAGACGAAACGAACCGAAAGTTCGAGAAAACACACAAACTATCGCATGCCCAATTTGCTGAAGCGTCGAAAGACGACTCGGCACACCGAATTTCTTGACGACCATAGAGCATTGGAACCACCTGATCCCATCCCGAACTCAGAAGTGAAACGATGCATCGCCGATGGTAGTGTGGGGTTTCCCCATGTGAGAGTAGGTCATCGTCAAGATTAAATTCCAAAACCCCAATTGCGAAAGCAATTGGGGTTTTGTTTTTGTAGAAGTTCCCGATTTTGCTGGTACGTTCGGCTATTGAGCCAACGGTCCGGCCACAGAATTTCTTGACGACCATAGAGCATTGGAACCACCTGATCCCATCCCGAACTCAGCAGTGAAACGATGCATCGCCGATGGTAGTGTGGGGTTTCCCCATGTGAGAGTAGGTCATCGTCAAGATTGAATTCCGAAACCCCTGTCTGCTGACGCAGACAGGGGTTTTGTTTTTATACGTCTGAAAGCCTTGTGGCTTACATCCGAGCCAGGTCACCTAGCAGGTGAGCTGAATCCCCCCTCCAGCCTCCAACCCATGCTCCACAGCATCAAAACAGAGCGAAGCACCTCCGCTCTATCCATCACCTCACCGCTGACGCATCTTGCTGCTTCTGCGGGCCAGCCATTTACGCCACCAGATATAGATCCCGGTGACGGACAACACCGCAATCACCAACCCCAACACTGCAATAAGCACTTGCCCGGTAAAGCCGATGATCCGGCCACCATGGATCGGCAGTTGCAGCCGATAAAAACGTTCGCCCAAGGTGCCTTGCCCGGCGATCTCCTGCCCCAGCAGGTGCCCATCGGTGCCATGAAAGAACAACCACGACTTACCATGGGCCTCGGTATCGTGCTGACCGAAACCGGCGCCATAGAAGTTGTATTCGAAGCTGTAATACAGCTCGCCGATCGCTGCTGTCAGGCCCAGCCGTTTGCCTTCTTCCTGGGCCCGTTCATAAGCCTGCTGATAGGTGAGCCGGGTAACCCCCAACTGATCGCTGGGCATGCGCCCACGAGCTTCATAGACACTCGGTTCGATCGGCGAGAGCAGGGAAACCACCGGCTTGAACACCTGGCTCGGCAGGTTCATCGCCACGCTGCTGATCGCTATCGGCAGCAGCAGTAACCACAGCCATAACCCGCCCGCCCGATGCAGATCCATGTTGAGACGATAGGCGTGCCCGCCCTTGATCTTCCAGGCGGTCGACCACTTCTTCCAGAACGGCCGGCCACGGGGCAGGGTGAGGAACAAGGCGATGAAGCAATCGACGACCCAGAAGATCGCCACCAGCCCCATCAACACCAGCCCCCAGTTACCCGGCAGCGTCAGGTTGTAGTGGAACTCGAGAATGAAGGGGATGAGGTTCTCCCGCTGAAAACAGCAGGCGCCCCAGAACCGCTTGCCGGTCTGCTCGCCACTGACCGGGTCCAGATAGAACACCTGGTTGGGGTCGTCGAAGGGTTTGCCCGTGGCCGGATCGTTCCGGGGAACCGCCGCGAGCAGCGCGGTATGTCCGGGCTCGTTGGGATACTCCATGTACCAGACCTGCAGGCGCGGATGCTGCGTCTGCACCCGGTCGACCAGGCTTCCAGGCGGCAGTGCCTGACCCTCGGCAGGGGCTTCGTAGAACCGCGGGTTGAGCCACTCGTCCAGCTCGTGATTGAAGGCCAGCAGGCTGCCGGTCAGCCCCGCCAGCAGCAGAAACACCGCGGTGGCCAGGCCGATATAACGATGCAGTAGAACCAGAATTGCGCGCATGGAATTTTCCCGTAGAGACGACAAAGCCAGCGCATGCGCTGGCTTCGGGGGAATGACAAATGATTAGAACTGGTAGCTGACCGTGGCCGCGACGTTTCGCTCCTCGCCCATGTAGCAGAAGCTCAGGCTGGCACAGGAGGCGATGTAGGATTCGTTGGTCAGGTTGTTGGCATTGAGCCGGACATCCACGCCCTTCAGGCCGACCTTGCCCAGGTCATAGCCGACGGAGGCATCGAACAGGGTGTAGGACGGCACCTTCATGGTGTTCTCCGCATCCGCCCAGCTGTAGCCCACATACCGCACGCCACCACCCAGGCGCAGGCCGTCGAGCGAGCCGCTGTCGAACTTGTAGTCGGCCCAGAGCGAAGCCATGTGTCGCGGCGCCTGGGTCGGTGAGTTGCCCTTGTTCTCGATGATGTCGGTGGCCGTGCTCAAGGTGCTGATCATCGACTTCGAGTACTCGATATCGGTGAAGGTGTAGCTGCCGAGCAGCTTGAGGTTGTCGTTCAACTGCAGGTGCGCTTCCAGTTCCAGGCCCTGGGAGCGTACGGCGCCGACCGCACGATAGAAGTTTTCCTGGGGCAGCTTGGTGGCCAGGTTTTCCTGGTCGATGCGGAACAGCGAGGCGGTGTACAGGTCATCCGTGCCCGGTGGCTGGTACTTCAGGCCCAGTTCCCATTGCGTGCCATCGGTAGGCGCCAGCGGGTTGCCGGCGCTGTCCGCGTAAGAGTTGGGGTTGAAGGATTCGGAATAGCTGATGTAAGGCGCCAACCCGTTATCGAACAGGTACAGCGCCCCAGCGCGGCCGGTCAGCTTGGTGCGCTTGTCATTGATCTCGGTGCCCACCGGGCGCGAGGCTTCGGCCAGGCGGTTCTCGTCCGAGGTCTCTACCCAGTCCTGGCGCAGGCCCAGGGAGAAGCGCCACTGGTCCATCTCGATCAGGTCTTGCAGGTAGACGCCAGTCTGCTCGAGGCGACGCAGATAGCTGACGGGGTCGTAGTAACTGATGGCCGAGTTGCCATAGACCGGATCGAACGCATTGATCGGTGCCACCGAGCCGCTGGTCCAGTCCACCACCGTCTTGCGCCGCTGGTAATCCGCGCCCATCAGCACGGTGTGCTTGGTCGCGCCGGTGAGAAATTCGGCCTGCAGCATGTTGTCGACAATGAACGCATGCAGCTTCTCGTCGCCGCCGGTGTAGTAGCGGTTCAGCTCGTTGCTGGTCGGTGTGGTCCAGCCGTAGCCGTAGACCTGGTCCAGCTTCACCTTGGAGTCCAGGTAGCGGAAATTCTGCCGCGCGGTGAAGACATCGTTGAAGCGATGTTCGAACTGATAGCCGAATGACTGCTGATCGCGCTCATAGCGATCGATGCCCGGTTCGCCTTCGAAGAAGTTCTCGGAAATCCGCCGGCCGTTGCGCGGGTGCAACGCGCCGTCGGCCGGCATGCCGCTGTGGTAGCCGCCGTCCGGATCGTGTTGCAGGTACGCCTGCAGGGTCAGCGAGGTGTCATCGGTGAAGTCGATGCTCAGGGTCGGTGCCAGGGCGTAGCGTTTTTCCTTGTTGTGGTCGAACTGGGTATCGGAGCGGTCCGCCAGCCCGGTCAGGCGATAGGCAATGCGCTTGTCGTCGTCCACCGGGCCGCTGAAGTCGAAGCCCATGCCGCGCTGGCCCTGGGTGCCGACCGTGGCCTGGATCTGATGGTAGGGCTCGAACAGCGGCTTCTTGCTGGTCAGTGCCACCAGGCCGCCCGGGGAGCTGCGGCCGTAAAGCACCGACGAAGGCCCCTTGAGGATGTCCACTCGCTCCAGGAAGTACGGATCGACCTGCATGGTGCTGTAGGTGCCGCTGTCGCCCATGGACTTGAGGCCGTCGAGGTAGATGTTGTCCACCGAGCCGTCGTTGAAGCCGCGCATGGCCACGTAGTCGTACCTGTGGGTCGCGCCGTAGGGGTTGGTCAGCACGCCGGGGGTGTAACGCATGGCCTGGGACACGGTTTGCGAACCCTGGTCGTCCATTTGTTCGCGGGTCACCACCGACACGCTTTGCGAGGTTTCCAGCAGCGCGGTACTGGTCTTGGTGGCGATCTGGCTATGGGTGGCGTTGTAGCCTTCCATGCTGCCCAAGGCATTGCCCAGGGCGAAACCCTTGATATCGGTGGTTGGCAACGCCAGGGCGCCGGTCTCGGGCAAGGCCCGCAGCACGTAGCTGCTGCCGTCCTGGCTCAGCGCTTCCAGGCCGGAGCCGTTGAGCAGTTGGCCCAGGGCCTGGTCGGTGGAGTACTCGCCCTTCAGGCCGGCGGACTGGCGCCCCTGGAGCTGCGCCGGGGTCATCGACAGGGTGATGCTGGCCTCGCGGGCGAAGCGGTTGAGTACCTCGCTCAGGGCGCCGCCGGGGATGTTGTAGCTGTGGCTGAGGCTGGCCGCGCCCGTCTCGGCCGCCTGTGCCAGGCAAGGCAAGGCGGCGATGCCCAGCGCCGAGGAAAGCAGGGCCACGCGCACGGCATGGCGCAGGCCGAGGGTGGGCCGTGCAGAAGAGGAGTGGTGGAAGTGCACAATCATGGAAGGGTTCCGTTGAGTCGCTGAAGGCAGATGGAAGTGCTTACTGTCTAAGCCGGACTCACGGGAAAAAGCCGCCAAAAAAATTTCAACGGGTTGAAGCGTCTCAGGCCAGACGTTCCAGGGTGACCCACCAGCGGGTGCGATAACGCAGGCGCACGGGCAGGGTTTGCGGGAGGATCGCCAGCAGTTTGTCGGTGTCCTCCAGGCGGAACACGCCGGACAGGCGCAGGTCGCCGATCTCGTCGGCACAGCCCAGGTAACCGTGGCGATAACGCCCGACCTCGTGGATGAAGTCCGCCAGCCGCATGTTGCGGGTGACAATCAGGCCATCGGCCCAGGCGCCCACGTCCATGTCCAGCGGCGGCACCGGCACTGCCTGGGACGCACTGACCCGATAGCTTTGCCCGGCCTGTACCCGGGCCGAGGTGCCATCGGTGGTGTGCGGCGAATGAATCGCAACGCTGCCGGCGGTCACGCTCAGGCGCGTGCAGTCGCCCTCCATGCGCACCACGAAACTGGCGTCGAACCCTTCGAACAGACCATGGCGGGTCCGTACCAGCAGCGGCCTGGAAGGGCTCGCCTGCGAGTCCAGGCCGCAGGTCAGCATGATTTCCCCACGGCTGAGCCGGATCAGCCGTTGCCGGGCATTGAAGTCCATGTCGGCGGCGCTGTCGGTGTTGAGCTCCAGGCGCGAGCCGTCCGGCAACTGGAAGCCGCGGCGTTCGCCGGTGGCGGTGGCGAAGTCGGCGTTCCATTGCTGCCAGGCCAGTTGCTCCTTGCCCAGCCACGCGGCGGAGCCCACCAGCATGACGCCGCCGAGCAGCTTCAGGGCCTGGCGTCGGCCGAGGCGCTGGGCGCTGTTTTCCAGGGTATCGAAGGCCACCTGGGCACCGGGTACCGCCCGCAGGTTGCTGTGCAGTTCCTGCTGCAGCGATTGCACCCGTTGCCAGGCCAGCTCGTGCTCGTGATGGGCCGCGCGCCAGGTATCGCATTGCTGCAGCAGCCGGGGATTACCGGCATTGTTGCGCAGGCGCAGCATCCAGTTGATGGCCTGCTTGACCACCAGGTGCCTGGGGTCCACGGGCCGGCGCAGATTGATCGAAGGGTTATCCACAGCGCTCATGCCTCATAGCGCAGCAGGTAGCAGTGGAACAGCGCGTCGGCCACGTAACGCTCCACCGAACGCAGGGACAGCCCCATCTGTTCGGCGATCTGCTTGTGGCTCAGGCCTTCGCACTGGGCCAGCAGGAACGCCTTGCGTACTTTCGGCTTCAGGCCTTCGAGCATGCGCGCGATGCTTTCCAGCAGCTCCAGCACCAGGGCGCGGGCTTCCTCGCTGGGGGCTTGGGCTTGCGGCAGATGGGCGATGGTTTCCAGGTAGGCGCGTTCGATTTCCTCGCGGCGCCAGTGGTCGATCACCAGGCCGCGGGCGATGGTACGCAGGAAGGCGCGCGGGGCCTTGAGTTCCAGGCGTTCGGTGCGCTGCAACAGGCGCACGAAGGTGTCCTGCGCTAGGTCGGCGGCATCGGCGGCGTTGCCCAGCCGGCTGCGCAACCATGTGTTGAGCCAGCCATGGTGATGGCTGTAAAGCGCCTGTACCGCGAACTCAGGTGATGACATGGATGCGACTGCCCAGGTGTCACAAATGATAATTAGTCGCATTGTCATCAAGGGTTTGGGATTTTGCAACAGCCGCAGGGCGACCGGCTACGGAAAAGTCCGACGCGACCGCTCTAGCCTGCCGTTCAGCGGGTTTTTGGCAGATAACAGGTACATTTCTGACAAATCGCTAAGATTTATCCGTCTCGTGCCGACAGACAGTGAGACCCATGCGTGCACCAAAGTAGAGCGGTCGTAGAACGCCGCCTGCGCTGTTACATGGAAAGTTGCATCCCGTACGCATCCCCACTTTCGGCATAAGAAGTCCCATGACATGAATCTCAAGTTCAGCCATAAAATCCTTTTGGCCGCCTCCGGTGTAGTGGTTCTGGCATTCGCGTTGTTCACTTTGTACAACGACTATCTGCAGCGAAACACCATTCGCCAGAACCTCGAATCGTCCATCGAGCAGGCGGGTGACCTCACTTCCAGCAGCGTCCAGAACTGGATGAGCGGACGCATCCTGGTGCTCGAGAACCTCTCGCAGAACGTCGCCCACCAGGGCGCCAACGCCGACTTCCCGGGGTTGGTGGACCAGCCGGCGTTCACCACGAACTTCCAGTTCACCTACGTGGGCCAGGCCAACGGTGTGTTCACCCAGCGGCCTGACGCGAAGATGCCCGACGGCTACGACCCGCGTCAGCGTCCCTGGTACAAGCAGGCCGTGGCGGCCGACAAGACCATGTTGACCCCGCCCTACATGGCGGCCGTTGGCGGGCTGGTGGTGACCATCGCCATGCCGGTGAAAAAGGACGGCCAGCTGCTGGGCGTGGTGGGGGGCGACCTGAGCCTGGAAACCCTGGTGAAGATCATCAACTCGGTGGACTTCGGCGGCCTGGGCCATGCCTTCCTGGTCAGCGCGGACGGGCAGGTGATCGTCAGCCCGGACAAGGACCAGGTGATGAAGAACCTCAAGGATGTCTACCCGGGCGCCAACGTGCGTATCCAGAAAGGCACCCAGGAAGTGTTGCTCAACGGCCAGGAACGCATCCTGTCGTTCACCCCGGTAACCGGCCTGCCGAATGCCGAGTGGTACATCGGCCTGTCCATCGACCGTGACAAGGCGTTCGCCCCGCTGAGCAAGTTCCGCACCTCGGCTCTGCTGGCGATGTTCATCGCCGTGGCCGCGATTGCCGTGCTGCTGAGCCTGCTGATCCAGGTGCTGATGCGTCCGCTGACCACCATGGGCCGCGCAATGCAGGACATTGCCCAGGGCGAGGGCGACCTGACCCGCCGCCTGGTGGTGGAGAGCAAGGACGAGTTCGGCGTACTGGGCGGCTCGTTCAACCAGTTCGTGGAACGTATCCATGCGTCGATTTCCGAAGTGTCCTCGGCCACCCGCCAGGTGCATGATCTGTCCCAGCGCGTGATGGCCTCGTCCAACGCCTCGATCATCGGTTCCGACGAGCAAAGCGCGCGCACCAACAGCGTGGCCGCGGCGATCAACCAGCTGGGCGCCGCCACCCAGGAAATCGCCCGCAACGCCGCCGATGCCTCGCAGCACGCCAGCGGCGCCAGCGAGCAGGCCGACGATGGTCGCCAGGTGGTGGAACAAACCATCCTGGCCATGACCGAGCTGTCGCAGAAGATCAGCCTGTCCTGCACCCAGATCGAAACCCTGAACGCCAGCACCGACAACATCGGCCACATCCTCGATGTGATCAAAGGCATCTCCCAGCAGACCAACCTGCTGGCGCTCAACGCGGCCATCGAAGCGGCGCGCGCCGGTGAAGCCGGTCGCGGTTTCGCGGTGGTGGCCGACGAGGTCCGCAACCTGGCCCATCGCACCCAGGAATCGGCCGAGGAGATCCACAAGATGATCACCTCGCTGCAGATCGGCTCCCGCGAAGCGGTATCGACCATGAACGCCAGCCAGGCGTCCAGCGAAGAGAGCGTCGAAGTGGCCAACCAGGCCGGTGCGCGGCTGGTCAGCGTGACCCAGCGCATCACCGAGATCGACGGCATGAACCAGTCGGTGGCCGCCGCCACCGAAGAGCAGACCGCCGTGGTGGAAACCCTCAACGTCGACATCAGTCAGATCAACCTGCTGAACCAGCAGGGCGTGGCCAACCTCAACGAAACCCTGAAGGATTGCGATGCCCTGTCGCTGCAGGCCAACCGCCTGAAGCAACTGGTGGACAGCTTCAAGATCTGACCCGCACTGCCCTGAAAAACGCGATGAGGCCGGTATGGCTCATCGCGTTTTTTTTCCTGCTCCACCGGCCCAGCGGCACCCCTTGCCGTTCTTCGGACTGCCTCCCTCTCCACCGGCCTCCGACCCCCTGTAGCCGCTGCCGCAGGCTGCGAAAAGGCCGAAGGCCTTCCAGCGATCCCCAAATCCTGCGCCGCCTTTGGCGTCGATCGCAGCCTGCGGCAGCGGCTACAGGGGCATTTTCAGCGTTACGCGAACATCCTTTGCACATTGCCCATTGCCTCATCGGCAAACCCTTGCAGGAACCCCTGGAAGGCCGCCACCTCGGCACCGCCTTCGGCCGGGTCGGCGACGATGCGCCAGGTGGCGCGTGCTCGTTCGCCGGGCAAGGCTTCGACGCTCATGGCCGCCCACAGGTTGCCGATGCCCAGGGTGTCGTAGATCAGGCTCCAGGTCATGTACCGCGCCTGGTCGTCCCGTGAGTTGAGTTGCTCGATCACGATGTTGCCGTCGTGGAAGAACTTCTTGCGCACCGAGCGCACGCCCTCGCCGGTCATTTCGATGTGCGACAACGCGGGAATGAAGGCTGGGAAGCCGGCGAAGTTACCGACGATATTCCAGACGCTTCGGGCATCGGCGCCGATGTCCACGGTGGACAGGACCTGGCAGGTGTTCGGGTTCTTGATCAGGGTGTCGGGTTGCAGGTTTTTCATGGTGTTCTCCAGCGTGGGTGGGTTCAGATAAAACGGATGTCTTTCAGGTACTGGCAGCCCTTGCGCAGCAGCGCCGGGTCCTTGGGCGGGTAGTCGGCGCCCATGCGCCGCACCCCGGCCTCGGCGTTGGCGTGGCCGATCAGCGAGATGTCGCCGATGTCTTCCTCGAAACCGTTGAGGTAGAAGCCGAGGACGCCGAACAGCGCGTTGTCGCGGTCGACCCGGCCCAGCTGGCGCTGCCAGTCGGCGACGCTGACCATGCGGAACTCGCGCCCGACCTCGCGGAACGAGGCGACATAGGCCTCCCAGCTCAAAGGCTGCGGGTTGTGCAGGTTGAACACCGCGTGGGCCGGCTGATAACGGCTGGCGTGGAAGGCGATGAAGCGGGCAAGGAAGTCCACCGGCATCAGGTCGAAGTTCATCGCCAACTGCGGCACCTGGCCCAGTTGCAGCGAGCCCTTGAGCATCAGCATCAGGCGGTTGCGGTGGGGCTGGCAGACTCCGGTCTGGCTGTTGAAACTGATGTTGCCCGGGCGATAGAGATTGACCCACACCCCCTGTTCGCGGGCCCGTTGCAGGATCCGCTCGCCGACCCACTTGGACAGGTTGTAGCCGTTGCGGATGTAGATCGGCGGGGTGGCCGCGGGCGGCTGTTCGAGCACCCGGCCCTGAGCGTCGATGCTGCTGGAGGCGGACAGGGTCGAGACGAAGTTGAAGACCTTCTTGCTGCGCCCTTCGCACAGGCGCAGGCACTCGAACAGCGGCTCGACGTTGTCGCGCGCCAGCGCCGGGTAATCGAGCACGTGATTGACGTTGGCGGCGTTGTGCACCAGCGCGCCGTATTCGCGGTCGATGCGTTCATACACATCCGCCGCCAGCCCTAGCCGCGGCTGGCTGATATCGGCGGCATGCACCCGCACCCGGCTCAGGTCCAGATGCTCCAGGCGGTTGTCGCGCAGGGCCTGGGCAAAACGTGCGGCGGCCGATTGCGTGGGCGTTTCCCGCACCAGGCAGGCCACCTCGCTGGCGCCCCATTCCAGCAGCGCCTGGACGATGTGCACGCCGAGGAAACTGTTGGCGCCGGTGACCAGCACCTTGTGCACATCGCCCAGTTGGCTGGTGGGCAGCACTTGCAGGTCGAGTTCGGCGTTGGCATCGGCGAACACCTGATCGAGGGACGCGTCCGGGCCGTCGTGGGCGGCGCCGTCGATCAGGGTCGCCAGGTTGCTCAGGGTCGGCGCCTCGATAAAGCGGTTGATCGACAGGCCGCGGCCGAACTGTTCGCGCATCGCCAGCAGCAGGCGCGATAGCAAAATCGAGTGGCCGCCGAGGTTGAAGAAGCTGTCATCGGTGCCGATGTCCTCGGCCGGCAGTTCCAGCAGTTCGGCCCACAGTTGCAGCAGGTGCTGTTCAGTGGCGTTCTGTGGCAGGCGTCGCTGGCGGTTGCTGCCGGATGTACGCGGCAGGGCCAGCAGGGCGCGGCGGTCGACCTTGCCGTTGGCGGTGCAGGGCATGCTCGGCAGCTCGATGTAGGCGCTGGGCTGCATGTAGTCCGGCAAGCGCTGGCGCACCTGCTCGCGCAGGGTTTGCAGCGCAGCGCCGGCGGCGTTCGGCTGGGCCAGGTAGGCGAGGATCCGCCGCTGTTCGTCGATCACCACCGCCACCTGGCGGAACAGCTGGCCGTCGCGCAGGCAATGCTCGATCTCCTCGGGTTCGACCCGGAACCCGCGGATCTTCACCTGGTTGTCCCGTCGCCCGCAGATCTCGATGCCGTTGTCGGTCCACTGGCCGATGTCCCCGGTGCGATAGACCCGCAGTCGGCGCCCGTCCGGCAGGTCCAGGGTCAGGTAGCGTTCGGCGCTCAGCGCCGGGTTGTTCAGGTAGCCGAGGCCGACACCCGGCCCGGCCAGGTACAGCTCGCCGGGGGTACGGTCGGGCAGCGGTTGCAGCTGTTCGTCGAGGATCAGCACCTGGCTGTTGGCGATCGGCAGGCCGAGGTTGCGCGGGTTGTCGTCGACGCGCAGGCGGCGGGTGGTGGCCAGCACCGTGGTTTCGGTCGGGCCGTAGATATTGTGCAGCGCGCACTGGTCGGCCAGGCGCTGGATGACGAAGGGTTCGCAGACGTCGCCGCCGGTCACCAGATGCCGCAGGCCCAGCGGCTGCTCCAGGGGCAGGATGCTCAGCAGCGCCGGCGGCAGGAAAGCGTGGCTGACCCGCTGGCGCTGGAGCAGGGCCAGCAGTTGCCGCGGGTCGCGCCGCTGGTCCTGGTCGGGGACCACCAGCAGCGCGCCACAGAGGAAGGTGGGCAGGATGTCCAGCAGCGAGGCGTCGAAGTTGATGGTGGAGAACTGCAGCACCCGGCTGTCTGGATCCAGCTCGACATGGCCGATGTACCAGGCGCAGAAGTGACTGAGATTGCCCTGGCTGAGCAACACGCCTTTGGGTTGGCCGGTGGTGCCCGAGGTGTAGATCGCCACGCAGGGCGCCTCTGGTGGCGGCGCCTGGCGCAGCAGCGGGAGGCAGTCCTCGGCGGCGTCGTGCAACAGGGGGCGTACATCGAGTTGCGCCATCTCGAGGTCGGCCAGGTCTTCGCAGCCGTCGTGCAACAGCAGGGCGGCGCCGGCGTTGTCGAGAATGTAGCGCCGCCGTTGCGCCGGGTGCTCCGGGTCCAGCGGCAGGTACACCGCGCCACAGTCGAAGGTCGCGAGAATCGCGGCATAGAGCACCGCCGACTTGGGCAGGCACAGGCCGATCACCGGTGGTCGGTCAGAGGCGGGAGGCAGGTGTCGCAGCATCTGCCGCTGCAAGTTGCGGCTCAGCCGATGCAGGGTCTGGTAGCTGTAGTCGACGCCCTGGATGTTCAAGGCCGGACGCTGGGCGAAGGCCAGCAGGCTCTGGTCGAGGCGCTGGGCGATCGGCACCTGCATCTCGCGCAGCAAGGTCGGTGCCGGCTGTGGATTGTGCCGGTGCTCGAAGGCCAGCGAGTCCAGGTGTTCCAGGCCCAGCAGCGGTTCGCTGGGTTCATCCAGGGCCGCGAGCTGCTGGAAAAACGCCGCGCCGCGGGAAAAACCACTGACCAGCCGCGTGGTGCTGGCGACCAGCCTGGCCACCGCGCTGCAGCGCAGGGCCTGGCCATTGCCGCTGGCCTCCGGCGGCAGGCTCGCCTGCTCGATCAGCCGGGTGCCGTGGTGGTGGAACAGGCGTACCTGCGGCAGCCCGGGCGCCGCTTGGGCGATCAGGGCGATGCGCAACTCCAGGCGCGTGGTGTCCGCCGCGAGGGGTGGTGAATCCCTCAGGCTGCCGTCGTCGATCAACAGATGGGGCCGCAGCCCCTCGGCGTTGGCGATGGCTTGCGGCGAGTCCAGCCACCGCACCAGATGGCCGTGGCGCTCCAGCTCCATGGCCAGTTCGTTCAGGGCCTGGCTGCGGCCTGTCAACACGATGTCGAGGCGTCTCATGCTCGGGTCCCTCCGTTAGGGCAGGTAGTCGGCCAGTGCGTCCTGGACGCAGGCCGAATCCAGCATCGAACTGCTGCGCAAGAAGCGCAGGATGTTGGCGATCAGTGGGTGATGGCGGTTGATCGGGTAGGCCAGGGCGGCGGCTTCCTCGCGCAGCGCCTGCTTGATCGGGGCGGCGACGGGCAGTTGCTCGATCAGCCGCAAGTCGAAGTCCTTCTGAATGTCGTTGGTCAGGTATTGCGTGATGAACACCGGCAGCACCTGGGCGATCTCCGCGCGGTCGGCATCGCTGGCGCCGTGCCAATAGATGCGCACCAGCCGCGACCAGAAACCCGAATGCCGGCCTTCGTCCTGCAGGTGGTCGGCCATCAGGCCCTTGATCGACTGCTTGACCGTGTCGTCCTTGGCGAAGGCGGCGACATCGTTGGTCACGGTGTTTTCGGCGATGGCCACGCAGACCAGCTCCATTGCGTCGCGCAGGTGTGCGGGGGCCAGCCGCAGGGCGGCGGGGATGGCCCGGCTGAGCTCGATTTCCCGGGGCAGCTCGATGGGCTCGATGCCGCTCATGACGATGGTCTGCTGCATGAAGTCCATCGCCACCAGCGCGTGGTAGTCCTCGTCCACCACCACGGTCATGGCGTCGTAGCGACAGGCGAAGGGGAAGGTAATGGCGAAGCGATTCTTGGCGATGTTGCGGGCAGTCTTGTCCACCAGCTCGGTCTCGAAGATCACCACGTCGTTGATGAACTTGTAGAGGCTTTGCACCAGCACGAAATCCCGCAGATGGGCACAGTGGTCGAGGAAGTGCTGGCTGTGCACCAGGGGCTGGCGACTCAGGGGATAGATCAGCTTGTCGTCGTCCTCGAGCATGCGCCGCGGCCGGGTGCGGATGGTCGCGCGCTCTTCCCAGGTGTCGGCGAAGGATTGGTAGTCGAGGGTGTTCATGCGCTCACCCCGATTGCCGATTCGGCCATGCTCAGGCGCAGCCCGTCCCACAGGGCGATGCGGCTGTCCACCGCGGCGATGGCCGCCGCGTACACCTCCTGCTGGCGTTGCGGGTCGCCAGCCACCAGCCGCTGCAGCAGCTGTTCCGCGGCCGGGCCGTGGTCGTCGGAGTCGACTTCGATATGGCGTTGCAGGTAGTAGCGAAAGGTCGGCGCCTGCTCGATACCGATGCCCCAGTCGTCGAGGATGCGCTGGAACATCCGCGGGATGACGCTTTCCCGGCCATGGAGAAAGGCCGCCGCCACGCAATGGGCCGGCGCCTGCACGGCGGTGTGCACGGTCTGGCGGACAAAGGCGCTGGCAGCCGGGTCGGCGTCGACGCTGTGCAGGGCGGTGTCGAAACTCACGCCCTCCTGTTGCAGCGCGACGAAGCGTTCCACGACCCCGGTGGTGGCGCCGACTTCACGCATGGCGTCCAGGTACAGCTCGAAATGGCTGTAATGGCCTTGCCCGGGGCGATCGTCGGACTCTTCGCCGAGCACGATCTCGTTGATCAGCCGCGCGGCGCGAGGATCCCGCGGCGGTAGCCAGGGCAGGCGCACGCAGGTCAGTTCCTGTTGCAGGCGCTTGGTCAGCGACATGAAGTCCCACACGGCGAAAACATGGGCCTGCATGAAGCGTTGAAGAACCGCGAGTGTGTTGATTTCGGCAAAAATGGGATGGGCGCTGAGTGTGGCCTTGCGGGCGTCGAGAAGTTCTTTGCTGGCGTTCATTTAGGCTACCTGTCTGAGATGTTCAAGTGTGTTTGATTGGCCGATTAGTTGCGGCTCGTATAGGTTTTTTAACCAGTGCTTATTTGTTGCGAGCGAACAGGGGCCTCAAACCTGAGTTGATAATCTTGAAAGTTTTATAGTGCTGGCCGGTCTATCCGTTAAAGAACCGTCGTCTTGGCGTTATGGGCTTGCGAGAGCCAATAAAGCCGAGGCTTGCCAGGTGCTCATGAACGGCTGCTCGACGTTGTTTAATGTCGGCGGAGAAAAAACTAATACAGGAGAAAGTGTCGGGCAAGTTGTTTTTATAATACTTTTCAAACTTGTATTTTTGTCGTGCGACAAGTTGCTGCAAAACTTCTGGTTGAAGTTTTGTTGAGGTGAAGTTGCCCCTTCCGACTTATATAAGTCAGAATTTTTAACGCTGAGTGAATGCCTCACTCGAAGCAAACTTCGAAGCGCTGAGTTGAAGTCGTTGAATATCTGGGAGAAGGCATGCGGGAGCCGATCCCGGTCATGCCCTCCAGTCGCTGGGCTCCTTGCGTGGGTCTGCAGATCGACGTGTGCGGGCAAGCCTGCGCGCCGCTCACGTCCCTTTTTCAGTCGGCGACAGCAAGAGTGGGCCCAAATCGCCGGCTGAGCCATCGTCGGCGGGCCTGTGAGGGCAGGAGCGGGGGAGGAAGACGGCGGATTATTCGCCGAGCAGGCCCAGGTGGATATTGATGATCTGCAGCAGGCGCTGGCGCTGGGACTTGATGAAGAAGTGATTGCCGGCCACCTCGATCAGCTCGAACTCACGGCGGGTGAACTCGCGCCAGTTGGCCATGTTGCTGGCGGGGGCCAGCGGGTCCTCGCTGCCATAGAAGGCGGTGAGGGGAATGTCGAGGTTGCCGCTCGACAGATCGCGCCAGGACTCGAACAGCTTCAGGTCGGCGCGCAGCAGCGTTTCGTACTGGTTCCGGCTGGCCTGGTCGCGGGGGATTTCGATCGGCGTGGCGCCCAGCGACAGCATGGCTTCCTGGAAGGGCGCCGCGGGCAGCATGTGCAGCAACGGCCGGGGCGATGGGTAGTCGGGGCTGCGGCAGGCGGAAATGAACAGGTGGCGGGTCTGGCCGGGGTAGTGCGCCTGGGCGTGCTTGGCGGTTTCGTAGGCCAGCATCCCGCCCAGGCCATGGCCGAACAGGGCGTGGGGCTTGGCCAGCAGAGGGCGCAGTGCAGGGAAAGTGTCGGCCAGCAGCCGCGGCCAGTCGTCGACCGGGGTTTCGGCCTGGCGGCTGCCGTGGCCGGGCAGTCGCACCAGCACCAGCTCGATGTGTCCGCCCAGCCCGGTGGACCAGTTGCGCAGCTGTTCCGGGTCCGCGCCGGTCTGCGGAAAGCAGATGAGCCGGGTTTTCGCCGGCTCGCCGGAGTTGAGCACCATCAGCCATTTGTCATTGCGCGCGTGCACTGCTTTTCCTTAAGCCGGTGTGCCGGTCATTGAGTGTTGCATCGTGGCTGCGTCATGCCGCCGTTATCGCTGTCAGCCCTCGGCGGTCCGTTCAAGGTAGTCGCGAATGGTCTTCGCGGCCTTTTCCAGATGGCCGCGCAGCACCTCCACCGCTCGCTCGACGTCCTTGGCCTCGGCGGCGTCGGTCATGGCGTTGTGGTCGTCCTGGGTCAACTTGCCCAGGCCCATGGAAGACAGATGGAAGCGCAGGAAGCGTTCTTCCTCGTTCAACTCGAGCTCGATCAGGCGCAGTAGCTTCTGGTTCGGCGCCCGGTGGTACAGCGACATGTGGAACAAGCGGTTGAGACGGCCGATTTCGGCGTGGTCGGTTTCGTTTTCCAGCTGCGCGATGTAGCCACGGGCCTGGGCGATATCCTCGGCGTCGAGCAGCGGGATCGACAGGCGCAGCGCCTCCAGTTCCAGCAGCAGGCGCAGGCCGTAGGTTTCCACCGCGTCATAGCCGATCAGTTCGGCGACCACCGCGCCTTTGTGCGGTACCACATGCAACAGCGATTGCGCTTCGAGCTGGCGCAAGGCCTCGCGCACCGGCATGCGGCTGACGCCGAAGAGGTCGGCCAGATCCTGCTGGCGCAGCGCCGTGCCGCTGGGCAGGCGGCCGTCGAGAATCGCCGCGCGCAGGGTTTCCTCGATCACCGAGCGCGCGAGGTGGGCGGGGATTGGCCCGCTGACTGCGATCTTGCTCAAGGGCCTCGGTTTTTCTGTCACGTTAACGCTATCCTGTTTTCTGAGGTTTGGATCCAATGGACGCTAGATAGCGCCCTGCAGCTTGTCAAACCAGCCGTCTGGGCCCTGTCGTGGATTTTGCCGGCGCTGATTCTCGTGGCAGCCCTCCTGAGGCTCAAGCACTGGCCGATAAACGAACAAGTCCCTGCTTTCAGCTTAGCGTCTCCAGAGGGGCTGTGATTGTAAGGTGCCATTGTCTTTTGGCGGACCAACCTGCACCATCCTTCGACCCACGACAGCTCCCATGGACTCTTCGCATTGGCGGCACGTTTAGCTCTTTCTCGGACCCTGCGCTGGCTGTTTTCGGCGCTGCTGCTGGCCGGCTTGCTGCTGGGTGGCCTGCAGGCCGATTGGGACTTTTCGCAGATCAGCCGCCGCGCCACCGCACTGTACGGGCCGCTGGGCGAAGGGCAGAAGCGCATCGACGCCTGGCAGCAGCTGCTGGCGACCCAGAACCAGGCCAGCGAGATGGAACAGCTCAAGGTGGTCAACCTGTTCTTCAACAAGAACATGCGCTACGTGGAAGACATCGACCTGTGGCATCAGGTGGATTATTGGGAAACCCCGGTCGAGGCCCTGTGGAAGGGCGCCGGCGATTGCGAGGACTATGCGATCGCCAAGTATTTCAGCCTGCGCCACCTCGGTGTTTCCAGTGACAAGCTGCGCATCACCTACGTCAAGGCCCTGCGCCAGAACCGCGCGCACATGGTGTTGACCTACTATTCAAGCCCGGAGGCCATGCCGTTGGTCCTCGACAGCCTGATCGACGCTATCCAGCCGGCCAGCCAGCGTACCGACCTGCTGCCGGTGTACGCCTTCAATGCCGAGGGCCTGTGGCTGCCCGGCAAGGGCAGCAAGAAAGTCGGTGACACCAAGCGCCTGTCCCGGTGGCAGGACGTGTTGAAGAAAATGCAGGCCGAAGGTTTTCCGGTCGAGACGACTCACTAGGAGCACGAGCTCAGATGTCTTTGTTCAAACAACTGTTGATCGCAATCTGTCTGTTCCTGGTGGTCGCCTTCAGCGGCAGCTTCATGGTCAGCCTGGAAAGTTCGCGCACCCAGTACGTCAACCAGCTGCGCTCCCATGCCCAGGACGCGGCCACGGCGCTGGCCTTGTCCCTGACCCCGAACATCGACGACCCGGCGATGGTCGAGCTGCTGGTCAGCTCGATTTTCGACAGCGGCTACTACTCAAGCATCCGCGTGATCAACCAGGTCACCGAAGAGGTCATGGTCGAGCGCAGCGGCACGCCCGAGGTCAGCGACGTACCGGACTGGTTCGTCAAGCTGATCGGCCTGGAGCCGGCCGGCGGCGACGCCCTGGTCAGCCGTGGCTGGCAACAGGCGGCGCGGGTCGAGGTGGTCAGCCATCCGATGTTCGCCGTCGCCAAGCTCTGGCAAAGCGCCCTGGGCAGCCTCGGCTGGCTGCTGCTGTGCGGTGCCGTGAGCGCGGTGCTGGGGGCCTTGCTGCTGCGCCGCCAGCTCAAGCCGCTGGACTACATGGTGCAGCAATCCCACGCCATTGCCCGCCGCGAATTCCTCAGCCTGCCCGAGTTGCCGCGCACGCCGGAACTGCGCCGCGTGGTGCAGGCGATGAACCAGATGGTCGAGAAACTCAAGGCGCTGTTCCAGGAACAGGCCGAGCGCAGCGAAAGGCTGCGGGTCGAGTCCTACCAGGACAACCTGACCGGCCTGGCCAACCGTCGTTACTTCGAGATGCAGCTCAATGCCCGGGTGAGCAACCCGGAACAGGCCAGCTCCGGCTACCTGCTGTTGCTGCGGGTCAAGGACCTGGCCGGCCTGAACCAGCGCCTGGGCGGGCAGCGCACCGACCAACTGCTGCAGGCGGTGGGCGAACAATTGCAGCGTGAGTGCGCGCGGTACCCGGAAACCCACAACCTGGTGACCCGCATCCGCGGTGGCGAATTTGCCGTGCTGGCGCCGGGGCTGGTGCGCGAAGAGGCGCTGCAGCTGGCGCAGAACCTGGAAAACGCCTTGGCCAGCCTGCACGCCACCGGCGCCACCGACGTGGTGTCCGTGGCCTCCATCGGCCTGGCGCCTTTCGTCCATGGCGACTCACCGCAGGCGGTGCTCGGCCTGGGCGACCAGGCCCTGGCCCAGGCCGAAGCCCAGGGCGATACGAGCTGGGCCTGCCTGGACCACGACGCGGCGGCCAGCGTCGGCGACGACCATCACGCCTGGCACACCCTGCTGGACGGGGCCTTGAGCCAGCAGCGGTTCGAGCTGTATTTCCAGCCGGTGGTCGCGACCCGCGATACCGCGCTGGTGCTGCATTACAAGGTGCTGTCGCGCTTGCTCGACGAGCAGGGCCAGACCATTGCCGCCGGGCGCTTCCTGCCGTGGCTGGAGCGCTTTGGCTGGACCTCGCGCCTGGACCTGCTGATGCTCGAACAGGTGCTCAAGCAGATGGCCGGGCATCAGGACTCGCTGGCATTGAACCTGTCGGCCGCGACCCTGGCCGACCCGCAGGCCTTGAACAAGGTGTTCGAGATCCTGCGCCAGCACTCCAGCCTGGGGCCGCGCCTGACCCTGGAGATCGGCGAAGAGCAGTTGCCTGAACAAGCGCTGCTGGAACAATTGACCCGCCGCCTGCGCGAGCTGGGTTTCTCCCTGAGCCTGCAGCGTTTCGGCGGGCGCTTCAGCATGATCGGCAACCTGGCGCGACTGGGCCTGGCCTACCTGAAGATCGACGGCAGCTACATCCGCGACATCGACCAGGAAAGCGACAAGCGCCTGTTTATCGAAGCCATCCAGCGCGCCGCCCACAGCATCGACCTGCCGCTGATCGCCGAGCGCGTGGAAACCGAAGGGGAGTTGCAGGTGATTCGCGAGATGGGCCTGTACGGCGTCCAGGGCCGCCTGGTCGGCGAGCCCGCGCCCTGGCGCTGAGGCGCTGAACGAAGATCGCCAGCCAGCGGCACCCGCGCAGGTGCGGGAACCGCTGGCCGGCGATTATCAGATCAGGCCGGTTTCATCGTCGTTGATCAGGTGGCTCAGGCCACCCAGCGCCTCACGCGCCTGGGTCCGGTCCATCAGCTTGGCCTGGGCCGCCGGTGGCAGGTCGGTGACGCGGATCACGCCCTTGCTGGTCAGCACTTGAATCAAGTCGTCGAGTACCCGGATCATTTCCAGGTCGCTCTGCTTGAGTTGTTTCAGGCTGACTTCCACCACCTCGTTGGCGAACCACTGCTGGATCTCATTGTGGTCGGCCGCCAGTGTTTCCGTGGCCTCGGCGTAAGGTGTGGCCTCCACGCGAACCAGTTGGCCCTGTGCATCGCGTTGCACGTAGAACATGGGGAATCCCTCTAGATATGGTCCGGCATCATGCTGTCAGCAGCATAGGCCAACGGCGCGCTTTGGTCGCGAGTATGCGACGTGGCGGCACAATCGTCACGGTGGGAAGAACCGGCCACCCAGGACGGGTGGCCGGTCGACCGTGGATCAGCTGTTGTTGTGATCGATCTTGATGGTCGGGTCGCTACCGGCGATCAGCGAGTTGATGTTGGTGTTGGACCAGTTGTTGCCCTCCAGCTTGATCGTCACGTCCGCGTTGGCAATGCCGCCGGCCGCGTTGAGCTTGCCTTCGGAACTGACCTGCAGGGTCGAGGTACCGTCCACCGTGGTGATCTTCAGGAAGTTGTCGATGGTGCTGGCGCTCTCGCCCTGCAACAGGTCCCGCAGGTCGATACGGTCGCCTTCGCTGGCCTTGAAGTCCTTGATCACATCATTGCCGGTGTCGCCGGCCTTCCAGACGAAGGTGTCGGCACCCGAGCCGCCGATCAGGATGTCATTGCCCGCGCCACCGATCAGCGTGTCGTTGCCGGTACCGCCCAACAGGATGTCGTTGCCTTTGCCACCGTCGAGCAGGTCGTTGCCGCCCTGGCCGAAGATGATGTCGTTGCCGGCACCGCCCAGCAGCGTGTCATTGCCGTCATGGGCCCCGGACACATCGAAATCGGTGTAGTGCTCGGTGATGTACTGGTGCACGTTGCTGGTGGTGACGCTGCTCGCGGCCACGCCGGTCTTCTGCGCCACGAAGGCCTGCATGGCCTGGTAGCCCTCGCCGGCGATGCCGTTGAAGCTCACCAGGTCGCCGAAGAGGATGTCGTTGCCGTTGCCGCCGCTGACCGTGTCGGCTCCCGGCATGGTCGCTTCGGTATGGCCGAGGATAGCGTCGGCCAGGTTCGACGGGTCGATATTGGTCTGTGGTGTGCTGTCGGTGTCGTACGGCCGCAGGTCGTTGAGGCTGACATCGTTGTTCAGGCCAATCGCTTCCACCTGCGACAGGTTGCTCAGCAGGGTGAAGCTGCTGCTGGAGTTGCTGGTGGTGGCGTTGTTGGTGTAGCTGCCCGCGCCGGCCAGGCTGGACAGCTCATAGGTGCCATCGCCCTGGGCATGCAGGGTGCCAGCGTTGTAACTGGACCAGCTGCCCCAGGCCTGCGTCCATACCGTGACGCTGCCGCTGCTGTTGATATCGATCAGGTGCGTGCTGTCCGGTTGCAGCCGGACGGTATCGCCCAGCTGATAGTTGCTGGTCGTGATCACGTTATCGAGCCTGACGCTGCCGTACAGGATCGGGTTGGTCTGCTCGCCGGACTGGTAGTACGTCGGTTTACCGTCGGTGATGAAGTACGTCAGGTTGGTGGCGTTGGTATTGCTGGTGGCTGCACTGCTCTGGAAGAAGTTGGCCGTGGTCTTGAACACGTCCTCGTAGTTGGTGCCGCCGCCGGACGCCATGCTGTCCAGAATCGCCTTGAGCTGGGTCAGGGCGTTCGGATCGTTGAGGTTTACCGAAACCTGCTTGTTGACCTGGGTATCGAAGTCCGCCAGGAAGATGTTCACGGTGCCTGAGGTGCTGCTGCCCAGGCTGTTCTTCAGGGTATTGAACACCGTAGTCAGCGAGTTCTTGGCGGCGGTGAGCGAGGCGTCGCTCATGCTGCCGGAGCTGTCGACCATGAACGCGATGTTGTAGTTCTTGCCTTGCACCACGTTCAGGCCGGCGACGTCGGCGACCATGATGTCGTTGCCCTCGGTGCCGACGAAGTTGTCGTCGCCCGCTGTGGCGACGCTGGCGCTGTAGGTCGCCGGGTACACCGTGACCGGGATCTGCGCGGTGCTGCTGGCCGAGCCGCCCAGGGACTCGGTGGAAGTCGAGGTCACGGTCAGGTTGAACGAGCCGTTGTAGTGCGACGGTGGGGTGATCGTCAGCGTACCCAGGTTCCAGCCGGTGACATTGACTTCGCTGACGCTGCCGCCCGCGGTGAAGGTATGACCGGCGCCATCGCTGAGCACCGAACCGGCCGGAATGCCGCCGATCTTCACGCTCAGGCTTTCCGAGCCGTCGGTATCGGTCAGGGCGGTGGTGATCTTCGACAGCTTGACGCTGCCACCTTCGGCACCCTCGTTGAGCTTGTAGCCGTCGTAGTAGCCCTCGCCGTTGCTGCCGTGCAGCTCGGAAAGGGTGACGCCGGCATTGTTCAGCGCGGTTTCGCTCGGGTACATCGGGATGTTGGCGTTGCTCAGGTCGACCGGTGTGCTGCCATTGACCGACAGGTTGACGTCATAGCTGCCCGGGCCGCTCTGGTTGGCGTGGTAGATGTCCAGGGTGTAGTAGCCGCTGGTGGTCGGGGTGAACGAACCGCTGATGCTGCCACCGGCCCCCCAGGTCGCGGTGGCCACGTTCTTGCCACCGATGGTGATCAGCAGGCTGTCGTCGCCGACACCGCTGAAGCTGTAGGTCTTGCCGGCTTCGAGGTAGATCAGGCCGGAGGTCTTCGAGCCGCTGCCGCCGGCCACGCTGGCGTCGGACTGGGCGTTGGTCACCGTCGTGCTGCTGGTCGGGTTGCCGGAGTTGTTGAACACGGTTTTCAGCGCATCGCCGGTGATGCCGCTGCCGTTGGTGCCCAGGCCGCTGAGGCTGGTCCAGGACTCCTTGAGCAGGCCGATGGAGTTCACGCTGTTGCTCGCCACGCCCAGGGTCGGCGCATCGGCCACCGGGGTGATGTCGATCTTCACGGTGCCGGTGGTACCCAGGGCCTGGCCGTCGGTTGGCTGGAACTTGATCTGCGCGTAGTCGGCCTGCTGGTTGCCCACGCCACTGCCGTTGTAGCCGTCGACACCCGACTCGTTGGCATCCGGGGTGAAGCGCAGCTTGCCGGCGTCGATATCGGCCTTGCTGAAGGTCTGGTTGCTGGCCACGTCCTTCCAGGTCGAGCCGTCGAGGTATTGCAGCTTGCCGTCGCCTGGCAGCTGGGTGATTTTCACCCCGAGGCTGGCCACAGGGCTGTCCACGTCGCTGACGCCGAAGGTGGCCCAGGTCAGGGTCAGGGCGGTGTCTTCGGTGCCGGTCACGGCGCCGCCGGTGGCCACTGGCGCGTCGTTCACCGCCACCACGTTGACCGTGGTGGTGGCGACGTTGGAGTAGTTGCTGCCATCGGTCACCGTCACGGTGATGGTCCGCGGCGTGGTGCTCGGGTCCTCACTGTTGTTGGTGAAGGTGATGTTCTTGATCTGCTGCATGTAGTCGGCCAGCGTCGCATTGCCGGACAGGGTCAGGGTGATGGTGCCCGCCTGGCTGTTGGCATTGATGGTGATGCCGTTGACGCTGTTGCCCAGGTTCAGCTCATCGCCCGGCTGACGGTTGGTCAGCACGATGGTGGCGCCGGTCAGCATCGTGCTGTCCGGGTCGGTGATCGACAGGTCGGTATCGCCAATGGACACGCCTGGGCCGCTGGTGCCTTCGGTGAAGGTCACCTTGTAGTCGGCCCCGGTGGCGCCGCTGGAGTTGTTGGCATCCAGGTCGAGGACCGGTGGCGCATCGTTGTCGATGATCGAAGTGGTGACGCTGCCATTGGTGTCGCTGACCACCAGGTTCTCGAAGTTGCCGCCGCTGGCCGAGTCGATCTTGACCACGAAGTTTTCCGTGCCCTCGGTGATCTTGTCGTCGATGGTGGCGACGTTGAAGCTGGCGCTGCTGGAGCCCGCCGGGATCTTCACGGTGTACACGCCGGTGAAGTCCGAGCCGTCGGCGGCGGTGCCGCTGTAGCTGATCTTCAGGGTGACCTCGGTTTGCGCCGGGCTGGTCAGGCTGACGGTGTAGGTCGCGGCCTGGCCTTCGGTGACCGAGGTGCTGCCGTTGATGCTCACAGTTGTGGTGTTGATGGTGTCGGTGACGCTGGTCACGGCCGGCGTGGTGCTTGGCACCAGGTTCTCGAAGTTGCCGCCGGTGGTGCTGGCGATACTGGCGCTGACGTTGCCGGCGTCGATGTACACATCGTCGCTCGGCGCGGCCACGGTCACGCTGCCGGTGGTGGCGCCGGCGGCGATGTTGATCACCGCGCCGTTGCTCAGGGTCACGGTCATGGCCGTGCCGGTGGCGTTGGTCAGGGTCGCGGTGTAGACGATCGAACCGCCTTCGGCCACGGTGCTGGTGGCGCTGAGCGACAGGTTGGTGGTGTCCGGAGTGTCGGTCACGGTGGTGCTGACCGGCGTCTTGTCGGCCACCAGGTTCTCGAAGTTGCCGCCGCTGACGGTGCTGATCGAGTTGCTCAGTGGCGTGTGGCCAACCAGGACATCGTTAGGCGCGGTGATGCTCACCGACCCGGTGGTCTGGCCGACCGCGATGGTGATCTTCTCGCCATTGGCCAGGGTCACCACGACCGGGCTGCCGGTGACCGGCGAGGTCACGGTGGCGGTGTAGGTCACGGCGCCGCCTTCGACCGCCGACGGCGTCGCCTTCAGGCTGACGGTCGAGGTGTCGATGGTGTCGGTGACGTTGGTCACAGCCGGTACAGTGCTGGGTACCAGATTCTCGAAGTTGCCGCCGGTGGCGGTCTGGATGGTGGCTTGCACGGTGCCGGCGTCCTTGTAGACGTCGTCACTCGGCGCGGCCACGGTCACGCTGCCGGTGGTGGCGCCGGCGGCGATGTTGATCACCGCGCCGTTGCTCAGGGTTACGGTCATGGCCGTGCCGGCGGCGTTGGTCAGGGTCGCGGTGTAGACGATCGAGCCACCCTCGGCCACGGTGTTGGTGGCGCTGAGGGTCAGGGACGTGGTGTCCGGCGTATCGGTGACTGTGGTGTTGGCCGGATTGCTGTCGACCGCCAGTTTTTCGTAGTTGCCGCCGGTGGCGTTGGTGATGGTGGTGCTCAGGGAGCTGCCACCCGCCAAGGCATCGTTAGGCGCCACGAAATTTACGGTACCGCTGCTGGCGCCGACCGGAATGGTGATGGTCTGGCCATTGGACAGAGTGACCACGACCGGCGAACCGGTTACTGGAGCGGTAACCGACGCGGTGTAAACCACGGTGCCGCCTTCGGCCACATTCGAAGTCGCGGTGAGACTGACGGTCGAGGTATCGATGGTGTCGGTGACGTTGGTGACCGCAGGCGTAGTGCTCGGTACCAGGTTCTCGAAGTTGCCACCGGTGGCGGTCTGGATCGTGGCTTGCACAGTGCCTGCGTCTTTGTAGACGTCATCGGTTGGAGCGGCCACGGTCACGGTGCCAGTGGTGGCGCCGGCGGCGATGTTGATCACCGCGCCGTTGCTCAGGGTCACGGTCACCGGAGTGCCGGCGGCGTTGGTCAGGGTGGCGGTGTAGACGATCGAGCCACCCTCGGCCACGGTGCTGGTGGCGCTGAGGGTCAGGGACGTGGTGTCCGGCGTATCGGTGACCGTGGTGTTGGCCGGATTGCTGTCGACCGCCAGTTTTTCGTAGTTGCCGCCCGTTGCGCCAGTGATGGCGGTGCTCAGGGAACTGCCGCCGACCAGTGCGTCGTTTGGCGCAGTGAAGTTCACGGTGCCGGACGACTCACCCACCGGGATGGTGATGGTCTGGCCGTTCGACAGGGTTACCACGACCGGCGAACCCGTCACTGGAGCGGTGACCGATGTGGTGTAGACCACGACGCCACCTTCGGCCACGGACGGCGTGGCCGTCAGCGAAACGGTGCTGGTGTCGATGGTGTCGGTCACATTGGTGACCGCAGGCGTGGTGTTTGGTACCAGGTTTTCGAAATTGCCACCGGTGGCGGTCTGGATGGTGGCTTGCACGGTGCCGGCGTCTTTGTAGACGTCATCGGCTGGAGCGGCCACGGTCACGGAACCCGTAGTTGCACCGGCGGCAATAGTAATCACTGCACCGTTCGACAAAGTCACGGTTACAGGCGTGCCCGCGGCATTGGTCAGGGTAGCGGTGTAAACGATCGATCCACCTTCAGCGACGGTGTCGGTCGCTGTCAGGCTGAGGGTAGTGGTATCCGGAGTATCGGTAACCGAGGTGTCCGCTGGCTTGCTATCAACATCCAGCTTCTCGTAGTTGCCGCCGGTAGCGTCGGTGATGGTGGTGCTCAGGGAGCTACCGCCCGCCAGGGCATCGTTTGGCGCGGTGAAGTTCACGGTGCCGGACGACTCACCCACCGGGATGGTGATGGTCTGGCCGTTGGACAGGGTCACTACAACCGGCGAACCGGTTACTGGAGCGGTCACGGACGCGGTGTAAACCACGGTGCCGCCTTCGGCCACAGATGGAGTGGCTGTCAGCGAAACAGTGCTGGTATCGATGGTGTCAGTGACATCGGTGACCGCTGGGATGGTGCTCGGAACCAGGTTCTCGAAGTTGCCGCCTGCAGCATCGTTGATGCTGACTTCGACTTTGCCGGCATCCTTGTACACATCATCAGCTGGAGCGGCCACGGTCACGGTGCCGGTGGTGGCGCCGGCGGCGATGGTGATTACCGCGCCATTGCTCAGAGTCACGGTCACAGGCGTGCCCGCGGCGTTGGTCAGGGTGGCGGTGTAAACGATCGATCCGCCTTCTGCCACGGTATCGGTCGCAGTCAGGCTGAGGGTAGTGGTATCCGGCGTATCGGTAACCGATGTGTCGGCAGGCTTGCTGTCGACATCGAGTTTTTCGTAGTTGCCGCCGGTGGCGCCAGTGATGGTGGTGCTCAGGGAGCTGCCACCCGCCAAGGCATCGTTTGGTGCGGTGAAGTTCACGGTGCCGGACGACTCACCCACCGGGATGGTGATGGTCTGACCGTTGGACAGAGTGACAACGACTGGCGAACCAGTCACTGGGGCTGTCACGGACGCGGTGTAAACCACGGTGCCGCCTTCTGCCACGGACGGCGTCGCGGTCAGCGAAACGGTGCTGGTGTCGATAGTGTCAGTGACATCAGTCACAGCCGGAGTGGTGCTTGGAACGAGATTCTCGAAATTACCGCCAGCGGTCTCTTTGATGCTGACTTCGACTTTGCCGGCATCTTTGTAAACGTCATCTGCGGGGGCTGCGACGGTCACGGAACCAGTAGTGGCACCTGCTGCGATAGTAATCACGGCGCCGTTGCTCAAGGTCACGGTCACTGGAGTGCCCGCGGCATTGGTCAGGGTAGCGGTGTAAACGATCGAACCGCCCTCGGCCACGGTTTCGGTGGCGCTCAAGGTCAGGTTGGTGGTGTCCGGGGTATCGGTCACCGAGGTGTCAGCAGGTTTGCTGTCGACATCGAGCTTCTCGTAGTTGCCACCCGTTGCAGCGGTGATCGTGGTGCTCAGGGAGCTACCACCCACCAAGGCATCATTCGGGGCTGTGAAATTCACAGTACCGGAGGACTCGCCCACTGGGATGGTGATGGTCTGGCCGTTCGACAGAGTGACGACTACCGGCGAACCGGTCACTGGAGCAGTGACGGACGCGGTGTAAACCACGGTACCGCCTTCAGCCACAGACGGAGTAGCGGTCAGCGACACAGTCGAAGTGTCGATGGTGTCGGTCACGTTGGTGACGGCTGGAGTCGTGCTCGGCACCAGATTCTCGAAGTTGCCGCCAGTAGCAGTTTTGATTGTGGCTTCTACGGTACTGGCATCTTTGTAGACGTCGTCGGCAGGAGCCGCCACGGTTACGGTGCCCGTGGTGGCGCCGGCGGCGATAGTGATGACCGCGCCGTTCGACAGAGTCACGGTGACCGGAGTCCCGGCTGCGTTGGTCAGAGTGGCGGTGTAAACAATCGAACCACCCTCAGCCACAGTATCGGTCGCGCTGAGGGTCAGGCTGGTGGTGTCCGGGGTATCGGTGACCGAGGTGTCGGCAGGTTTGCTGTCGACGTCGAGCTTCTCGTAGTTGCCGCCAGTCGCACCGGTAATGGTGGTGCTCAGGGAGCTACCACCCACCAAGGCATCATTCGGGGCTGTGAAGTTTACGGTGCCGGAGGATTCACCTACAGGGATGGTGATGGTCTGACCGTTGGACAGAGTGACGACTACCGGGGAGCCGGTTACTGGAGCGGTGACCGACGCGGTGTAAACCACGGTGCCACCCTCGGCGACGCTAGGAGTGGCGGTCAGGCTGACGGTCGAGGTGTCGATGGTATCGGTCACATCGGTGACGGCAGGCGTGGTGCTTGGCACCAGGTTTTCAAAGTTGCCGCCGGTAGCGTCCTTGATGGTCGCTTCGACCTTGCCGGCGTCCTTGTATACATCGTCAGCAGGCGCTGCGACGGTGACGGAGCCAGTGGTAGCGCCTGCTGCGATGGTAATCACTGCACCGTTCGACAACGTTACGGTTACAGGCGTGCCGGCCGCATTGGTCAGGGTGGCGGTGTAAACGATCGAGCCGCCCTCGGCGACAGTGTCAGTCGCCGTCAGGCTCAGAGTAGTAGTGTCCGGGGTGTCGGTAACCGAGGTTTCGGCCGGTTTGCTGTCGACGTCCAGCTTCTCGTAATTACCGCCGGTAGCTTCCTTGATGGTGGTGCTCAGAGAGCTGCCGCCCGCCAGTGCGTCGTTAGGCGCGACGAAATTCACGGTACCACTGCTGGCGCCGACTGGGATGGTAATGGTCTGGCCGTTGGACAGGGTCACCACAACTGGCGAGCCAGTCACTGGCGCAGTCACGGACGCGGTGTAAACGACAACACCACCTTCAGCAACACTAGGCGTCGCGGTTAGGCTGACGGTCGAAGTGTCGATGGTGTCGGTGACGTTGGTCACCGCCGGTGCAGTGTTTGGTACCAGGTTCTCGAAGTTGCCGCCGGTGGCGGTCTGGATGGTGGCTTGCACGGTGCCGGCGTCTTTGTAGACGTCGTCGGCAGGAGCCGCCACGGTTACGATGCCCGTGGTGGCGCCGGCGGCGATAGTGATGACCGCGCCGTTCGACAGAGTCACGGTGACCGGAGTCCCGGCTGCGTTGGTCAGGGTTGCGGTGTAAACGATCGAACCACCCTCAGCGACAGTATCGGTCGCGCTGAGGGTCAGGCTGGTGGTGTCCGGGGTATCGGTAACAGAGGTGTCAGCAGGCTTGCTGTCGACATCGAGTTTTTCGTAGTTGCCGCCAGTTGCACCGGTAATGGTGGTGCTCAGAGAACTGCCACCCGCCAATGCATCGTTCGGTGCGGTGAAGTTCACGGTGCCGGAGGATTCACCTACCGGAATGGTGATGGTCTGGCCGTTGGACAGAGTTACCACAACTGGCGAGCCAGTAACCGGCGCAGTCACGGAGGCGGTGTAAACGACAACGCCACCTTCAGCCACGGACGGAGTGGCCGTCAGCGAAACGGTACTGGTGTCGATGGTATCGGTGACATCAGTCACAGCCGGAATGGTGCTCGGAACGAGGTTCTCGAAGTTGCCGCCTGCAGCATCCTTGATGCTGACTTCGACTTTGCCGGCGTCCTTGTACACATCGTCAGCTGGCGCCGCGACGGTCACGGAACCCGCAGTTGCACCGGCTGCGATGGTGATGATCGCACCGTTCGACAGGGTCACGGTTACCGGAGTGCCAGCGGCATTGGTCAGGGTCGCGGTGTAAACGATCGAACCGCCTTCGGCGACAGTGTCAGTCGCTGTCAGGCTCAGAGTGGTGGTGTCCGGTGTATCGGTCACCGAGGTGTCGGCAGGCTTGCTGTCGACATCGAGTTTTTCGTAGTTGCCGCCGGTGGCACCGGTGATGGTGGTGCTCAGGGAGCTACCGCCCGCCAGGGCGTCGTTTGGTGCGGTGAAGTTCACGGTGCCCGATGACTCGCCGACCGGGATGGTGATGGTCTGGCCGTTGGACAGAGTTACCACAACTGGCGAGCCAGTAACCGGCGCAGTCACGGAGGCGGTGTAAACCACAACACCACCTTCAGCCACAGACGGAGTAGCGGTCAGCGAAACAGTCGAAGTGTCAATGGTATCGGTGACATCAGTAACAGCTGGTGTGGTGCTCGGCACCAGGTTTTCAAAGTTGCCGCCGGTAGCGTCCTTGATGGTCGCTTCGACCTTGCCGGCGTCCTTGTATACATCGTCAGCAGGCGCTGCGACGGTGACGGAGCCCGTGGTTGCGCCGGCGGCGATGGTAATCACCGCGCCGTTGCTCAAGGTCACGGTTACCGGAGTACCGGCCGCGTTGGTGAGGGTCGCGGTGTAAACAATTGACCCACCCTCGGCGACGGTATCGGTCGCAGTCAGGCTGAGGGTAGTGGTATCCGGAGTATCGGTAACCGAGGTCTCGGCAGGCTTACCGTCGACGTCCAGCTTCTCGTAGTTGCCCCCGGTGGCACCGGTGATGGTGGTGCTCAGGGAGCTACCGCCGGCCAGGGCGTCGTTTGGCGCGGTGAAGTTCACGGTAGCGGACGATTCACCCACCGGAATGGTGATGGTCTGGCCGTTGGACAGAGTGACAACGACAGGCGAACCAGTGACCGGAGCCGTTACGGAAGCGGTGTAAACGACAACTCCACCTTCAGCAACGCTAGGAGTCGCGGTCAGGCTGACGGTCGACGTATCGATGGTGTCGGTGACGTCAGTCACAGCCGGAGTAGTGCTTGGCACCAGGTTCTCGAAATTACCGCCAGCGGCGTCCTTGATGGTGACTTCAACCTTGCCAGCGTCTTTATAGACGTCATCGGCTGGGGCAGCCACGGTCACGGAGCCTGTGGTTGCACCCGCGGCGATGGTAATCACCGCGCCGTTCGACAATGTCACGGTTACCGGTGTGCCCGCGGCATTGGTCAGAGTGGCGGTGTAAACAATCGAACCACCCTCGGCCACGGTATCTGTGGCGCTGAGGGTCAGGTTGGTGGTGTCCGGGGTATCAGTAACCGATGTCTCGGCAGGCTTGCTATCAACATCCAGTTTTTCGTAGTTGCCGCCAGTCGCACCGGTGATGGTGGTGCTCAAGGAGTTGCCGCCCGCCAGGGCATCGTTTGGCGCCGTGAAGTTCACGGTGCCGGAAGACTCACCCACTGGAATAGTGATGGTTTGTCCGTTGGACAAGGTCACGACTACAGGCGAGCCAGTCACTGGAGCGGTGACCGACGCGGTGTAGATCACGGTTTCGCCTTCGGCGACGGTCGCGGTTGCGGTCAGGCTGACGGTCGAGGTGTCGATGGTATCGGTCACATCGGTGACGGCAGGCGTGGTGCTTGGCACCAGGTTTTCAAAGTTGCCGCCGGTAGCGTCCTTGATGGTCGCTTCGACCTTGCCGGCGTCCTTGTAGACGTCATCGGCCGGTGCGGCCACGGTCACGGAGCCCGTGTTTGAGCCGGCGGCGATGGTGATCACCGCGCCGTTGCTCAAGGTCACGGTTACAGGTGTGCCCGCAGCGTTGGTGAGGGTCGCGGTGTAAACAATGGACCCACCCTCGGCGACGGTATCGGTCGCAGTCAGGCTGAGGGTAGTGGTATCCGGAGTATCGGTAACCGAGGTCTCGGCAGGCTTACCGTCGACGTCCAGCTTCTCGTAGTTGCCACCGGTGGCACCGGTGATGGTAGTGCTCAGGGAGCTACCGCCCGCCAGGGCGTCGTTTGGTGCGGTGAAGTTCACGGTGCCCGACGATTCGCCGACCGGAATGGTGATGGTCTGGCCATTCGACAGGGTTACCACTACCGGCGAACCGGTCACTGGGGCGGTCACGGACGCGGTGTAAACCACGGTGCTGCCTTCTGCCACGGACGGAGTAGCAGTCAGCGAAACGGTACTGGTGTCGATGGTATCGGTGACATCAGTCACAGCTGGGGTAGTGCTTGGTACCAGGTTTTCGAAGTTACCGCCTGCAGCATCCTTGATGCTGACTTCGACTTTACCGGCATCTTTGTAGACGTCATCGGCTGGAGCCGCGACGGTCACAGAGCCCGTGGTCGCACCGGCTGCGATGGTGATGATCGCACCGTTCGACAGGGTCACGGTTACCGGAGTGCCAGCGGCATTGGCCAGGGTCGCGGTGTAAACGATCGAACCACCCTCGGCCACGGTGTCGGTGGCGCTGAGGGTCAGAGTGGTGGTGTCCGGTGTATCGGTCACCGATGTGTCGGCAGGCTTGCTGTCGACATCGAGTTTTTCGTAGTTGCCACCGGTAGCACCGGTAATGGTGGTGCTCAGAGAGCTGCCACCCGCCAGGGCATCGTTCGGTGCGGTGAAGTTCACAGTGCCGGAGGATTCACCTACAGGGATGGTGATGGTCTGACCGTTGGACAGAGTGACGACTACAGGCGAGCCAGTAACCGGCGCGGTTACGGAGGCGGTGTAAACCACAACACCACCTTCGGCAACGCTAGGCGTAGCAGTCAGGCTGACGGTCGAGGTGTCGATGGTGTCGGTCACGTCGGTAACGGCTGGCGTGGTGCTCGGCACCAGGTTCTCGAAGTTGCCGCCAGCGGTCTCTTTGATGCTGACTTCAACCTTACCAGCGTCTTTGTAGACGTCATCGGCTGGAGCCGCGACGGTCACGGAACCCGCAGTTGCGCCGGCGGCGATGGTGATCACCGCGCCATTGCTCAGGGTCACGGTTACCGGCGTGCCGGCGGCATTGGTCAGGGTCGCGGTGTAAACGATCGAACCACCCTCGGCCACGGTGTCGGTGGCGCTGAGGGTCAGGTTGGTAGTGTCCGGGGTATCGGTAACCGAGGTGTCGGCAGGCTTGCTATCAACATCCAGCTTCTCGTAGTTGCCGCCGGTAGCGCCGGTGATGGTGGTGCTCAGGGAGCTGCCGCCAGCCAGGGCATCGTTTGGTGCCGTGAAGTTCACGGTACCGGATGACTCGCCCACCGGAATGGTGATGGTTTGTCCGTTGGACAGGGTCACCACAACCGGCGAACCGGTCACTGGGGCGGTCACGGACGCGGTGTAAACCACGGTGCCGCCTTCGGCCACGGACGGAGTAGCGGTCAGCGAAACAGTGCTGGTGTCGATGGTGTCAGTGACATCGGTGACCGCTGGGGTAGTGCTCGGAATCAGGTTCTCGAAGTTGCCGCCCGTAGCATCCTTGATGCTGACTTCAACCTTGCCAGCGTCTTTGTAGACGTCATCGGCAGGGGCGGCGACGGTGACGGAGCCGGTGGTTGCGCCGGCGGCGATGGTGATCACCGCGCCGTTGCTCAAGGTGACCGTCACAGGCGTGCCGGCCGCATTGGTCAGGGTCGCGGTGTAAACGATCGAACCGCCTTCGGCCACGGTTTCGGTGGCGCTCAAGGTCAGGCTGGTGGTGTCTGGCGTATCAGTAACCGATGTCTCGGCAGGCTTGCCGTCAACGTCCAGCTTCTCGTAGTTACCGCCCGTTGCTCCGGTGATGGTCGCGCTCAGGGAGCTGCCGCCGGCCAGGGCATCGTTCGGTGCCGTGATATTGACGGTACCGGAGGATTCACCCACCGGAATGGTGATGGTCTGGCCGTTGGACAGGGTGACCACGACTGGTGAACCGGTCACCGGCGCGGTCACGGAGGCGGTGTAAACCACGGTGCCGCCTTCGGCTACAGACGGCGTCGCGGTCAGGCTGACGGTCGACGTATCGATGGTGTCAGTGACATCAGTCACGGCCGGGGTAGTGCTTGGTACCAGGTTCTCGAAGTTGCCGCCTGCAGCATCTTTGATGCTGACTTCGACTTTGCCGGCATCCTTGTACACATCGTCAGCCGGGGCTGCGACGGTCACAGAGCCGGTGGTCGCACCGGCAGCGATAGTGATCACCGCACCGTTGCTCAAGGTCACGGTCACAGGCGTGCCGGCCGCGTTGGTCAGAGTGGCGGTGTAAACAATCGAACCACCCTCGGCCACGGTATCTGTGGCGCTGAGGGTCAGGTTGGTGGTGTCCGGGGTATCGGTAACCGAGGTCTCGGCAGGCTTGCCGTCAACGTCCAGCTTCTCGTAGTTACCGCCCGTTGCACCGGTGATGGTCGCGCTCAGGGAGCTGCCGCCGGCCAGGGCATCGTTCGGTGCCGTGATATTGACGGTACCGGAGGATTCACCCACTGGAATGGTGATGGTCTGGCCGTTGGACAGGGTCACCACGACTGGCGAACCAGTCACTGGAGCGGTCACGGAGGCGGTGTAAACCACGGTGCCGCCTTCAGCCACGGACGGCGTCGCGGTCAGCGAAACAGTCGAGGTGTCGATGGTATCGGTGATGTCCGTCACCGCCGGGGTGGTGCTCGGCACCAGGTTTTCGAAGTTGCCGCCAGTGGCGTCCTGGATGGTGGCTTCGACCTTGCCGGCGTCCTTGTAGACGTCGTCGGCGGGCGCGGCAACGCTCACCGAACCGGTGGTCGCGCCAGCGGCAATGGTGATCACTGCGCCGTTGCTCAGGGTCACGGTGACCGGCGTGCCGGCCGGGTTGGTCAGGGTGGCGGTGTAGACGATCGAGCCGCCTTCGGCGACCGAACCACTGGCCGACAGGCTCAGGCCGGTGTCGTCCACGGAGTCGGTGATGGTGGTTTGCGCCGGCGTGGTGTCGGGCGTCAGTTGTTCGAAGTTGCCACCGGTGGCGCCGGTAATGCTGGTGCTGACCGTGCTGCCGTTGTTGTAGACGTCATTGGCGGGGGTATCGACCACGACGGTGCCGACGGTCTGGCCGGCGTCGATGGTGATGGTCGAGCCATTGGACAGGGTCACGGTGACCGGGGTCTGGGCCGGGTTGGTCAGGGTCGCGGTGTAGGTGATCTGGCCGCCTTCCACAACGCTGCCGGTAGCGGTCAGGCTCAGGCCGGTGTTGTCCACCGAATCGGTCACGGTGGTTTGTGCCGGCGTGGTGCTCGGCACCAGGTTCTCGAAGTTGCCGCCGGTGGCCCCGGTAATGCTGGTGCTGACCGTACTGCCGTTGTTGTAGACGTCGTTGGCCGGGGTATCGACCACCACGGTGCCGGTGGTTTTACCGGAGTCGATGGTGATGGTCGAACCGTTGGACAGGGTCACGGTGACCGGTGTCTGCGCCGGGTTGGTCAGGGTCGCGGTGTAGGTGATCTGGCCACCCTCCACCACGCTGCCGGTGGCCGACAGGGTCAGGCCGGTGGCATCCGGCGAGTCGGTGATGGTGGTCACCGCCGGCGTGGTGCTTGGCACCAGGTTCTCGAAGTTGCCGCCAGTGGTGCCGGTAATGCTGGTGCTGACCGTGCTGCCGTTGTTGTAGACGTCGTTGGCCGGGGTATCGACCACCACGGTGCCGACGGTCCGGCCGGCTTCGATGGTGATGATCGAGCCGTTGGACAGGGTCACGGTGACCGGCGTCTGGGCCGGGTTGGTCAGGGTTGCGGTGTAGGTGATTTGGCCGCCTTCGACGACGGTGCCGTTGGCGGTCAGGGTCAGGCCGGTAGTGTCCGGCGAGTCGGTGATGGTAGTCACCGCCGGCGTCGGGTTCGGCACCAGGTTCTCGAAGTTGCCGCCGGTGGCCCCGGTAATGCTGGTGCTGACGGTGCTGCCATTGTTGTAGACGTCGTTCGGCGGGGTGTCGACCACCACGGTGCCGACGGTCTGGCCGGCGTCGATGGTGATGGTCGAGCCATTGGACAGGGTCACGGTGACCGGGGTCTGGGCCGGGTTGGTCAGGGTCGCGGTGTAGGTGATCTGGCCACCCTCGGTCACGCTGGAGCCCGCGGTCAGGGTCACGGTGGTGGTGTCCACGGTGTCCGTGACCTGGGTGACGGCTGGCGTCGGGTCGACGGTCACGACCAGGCCACCGCCGCCGGTGATGCCAGTGACGCCCACGCTGATCTCTTTCGGGTCGTTGTAGACGGTGTCGTTCGGTGCCAGCGGCACATTGACGGTGCCGGTCAGTTGCCCGGCCGGAATCACGATCACCGAACCGTTGGACAGGGTGATGGTCAGGCCGGTCAGCGGCGCCTGGGTCAGCGTGGCGGTGTACACCAGTACGCCGCCGGCTTCGGTAATGGTCGGGGTTGCGCTCAGGCTCAGGGTTGAGTCGCGCAGGATCTCGGTGGTAGTGCTGTTGTCATTGGTAGTCAGCGCACCGGTGGTGTCTTGCGCCGCGGTGCCCGCCGCGCCGAGGCCCACGGTCGGGAAGCCGATGGTCGGGTCGACCCGGCCTGCCGTGGCGTCGAGCATCACGAAGCTGTGGCCGCCGCCCGCAGCGCCGCCGGTACCCGCGGCGGTCGGGCCGGCCGCGGTGGCTTCCAGCTCGGTAGTCGGGTCCGCACCGGCGACGATTGCCTGCTGCAGCTCAGCGACTGACGGCGCAGCTTGCTCGGCGGCTTCGGCCAGGTCGGTGCTGGAGTCCGGAGCACTGCCGCTCCATTGCGTTTCGCGACCCAGGTCCAGGGTCCGGCCATCGGCCAGTTCCAGGCTGACGGCGCCCGCCAGGCCGGTATCGACCTGGTCGCCTACATACAGGCGATCACCCTCAACGAGTACGCGGCGAACCCCTTCGGGGGATACGACGAAAACTTGGCCAACAATGCTTTTGACGGTAGCAACAACACTGCTCATTGAGGATTCTCCGGGGGGTACCGTTCAGTAGACTTCCATGTTCCTGACGGGCATACGCCGACGCAGTCTGGACGTTCTTCAGAGTGTAGAAACACGTGATTTTGACGCGAACACTTGTCAATAATTTGGCTATATTTTTTTGCTATTAACCATATGCCAAACTATTGACCTTCTGAGTGTCATCCTAAACAATCGTCAAGGTAATGTCACATTGATATTCATGCGGCGACCTGTCTAAAAGTGTGTGACCCAGTTCATGGTTTGAACTTTCCGATATACGGTCATTCCGGTTGCCATCATCCGATGCAGCGCCTCGTTTTGCTGTGATTTGGGACAAGAAGTCCTGGGAACCCCTCTATGCGTCCGCAGTTGTTCAAAGCCTTACCCTTCGTACTCGCCGCCAGTTTCGCCCAAGCACAAACCCTGCCCGAAGCCATGCAGAAAGCGCTGGATGTCCATCCGGAAATCCAGGCTGCGGTGAACAGCCGCCTGGCAGCCGATTACCAGCTCAAAGCGGCCAAGGGCGGCTATTTGCCGCGGGTCGATTTGCTGGGCGGTTATGGTCGTGAAGGCACCGACAGCCCGACCACCCGTGCAGGATCGAGCAATCACTGGGAGACGCTGAACCGCAGCGAGTCAAGTTTACGTCTCCAGCAAATGGTTTTTGACGGTTTTGCCACCTCCAGCGAGGTGGGGCGTCAACAAGCCACCGTCAATTCCCGGGCGTACTCGTTGCTGGGCACTTCCGAGCGCACCGCGCTGACCGTGGCCCAGGTGTACCTGGATGTGTTGACCCGGCGCGAGTTCGTGCGCCTGGCCGAAGACAACATGCGCAATCACGAGCGCATCTACGATCAGATCCAGCTGCGCACCCAGCGTGGCGTCGGCAGCCGCGCCGACCTCGACCAGGCGGAAGCGCGCATGGCCCAGGCGCGCAACAACCTGATCACCGAACAGACCAACCTGGCCGATGCCCAGACCAACTACCTCAGCGCCGTCGGCCAGATGCCGGACCAGCTGGAGCGCCCGGTCGGCTTCATGGCCCTGCTGCCGGCCAGCCTCGACGAAGCCCAGCGCCAGATGCTGGAAAACAGCCCGATCCTGCGTTCGGCCGAATCCGACATCGTCGCCGCCGAGAAGCAGTACGAAGCCGCCAAGTCGACCTTCTACCCGCGTTTCGATGCCGAGCTTGGGCGTACCGCCGACAACAACCTGGACGGCATCGACGGCCACAACAACGAATGGCAGGCCATGCTGCGCATGCGTTTCAACCTGTTCGCCGGTGGCAGCAACAAGGCCGACCTGGAATCCAAGGCCTATCAGTCCACCCAGGCGCTGGATATTCGTAACAACGCCCTGCGTGTTCTGAATGAAGAGCTAGGCTTGGCGTGGAACGCCTTGAACAACGCCAATGCGCAAGTGCCGATCGCCCAGCAATATGTCGATCGCAGCGCCAGCGTGCGTGAGGCGTATCAGAAGCAATTCAGTTTGGGCGAGCGCACTTTGCTCGACTTGCTCGATAGCGAGAATGAACTGTTCACCGCCTCGCGTCGTTTGGCGGAAATCAAGAACATTCAGTTATTTACTCAATATCGAATCAAGGCGACCATGGGCGAATTGCTCAAGAGCCAGGGAGTGGTCGCACCCATGGCTTCCGTCGTGCAGAACGATGTGAAGCCCAAGGTCCAACTGCCTGGGATGAATTGAGTACTTTTCATCCAATAGACAGTTAAAGAGTGCCGAGCGTGGAATCAGAAGTCAGTCGAGTGCAACTTAGCCATGATCCACGCGGCATGCATGACGACCCGCTGCTGGATGCCCTGCTAACCCTGTGCTCCTTGCACCAGAAGCCGGCCAGCGCGGCCATGCTGACCACCGGCCTGCCTTTACCCTCCCAGCGCCTGAGCGCCGAGCTGCTGCCGCGCGCCGCGGCTCGCGCCGGCCTGCAGGGGCGTTTGCTGCGGCGCAAGCTGGAGCAGATTCCTGCCATCGCCATGCCGGCCATGCTCTTGCTCAAGGACGGCCGCAGCGCCGTCCTGCTCGGCTGGCAGGGCGAAGACAAGGCCCGCCTGCTGCTCAGCGAGAGCGATGGCGGCGAGGTCAGCGTCAGCCGCCAGATGCTGGCCGACGATTACAGCGGGCAAGTGTTCTTCGCCCAGCCCCAACACAAATTCGACGTCAACCACGGCTCGCTGATTCCTCGCGCCCGCTCTTGGTTCCGCGACACCTTGAAGCGCTCGCGCTGGCTGTACGCCGACGCCATCGCCGCCAGCCTGCTGATCAACGTCATTGCCATGGCCGCGCCGCTGTTCGTGATGAACGTTTACGACCGCGTGGTCCCCAACCAGGCCGCCGCCACCCTGTGGGTGCTGGCCATCGGCATCACTGGCGCCTACCTGTTCGACCTGATTCTCAAGAGCCTGCGCAGCCTGTGCCTGGACCTGGCCGGCAAGAAGACCGACCTGATCATCTCGGCCACGCTGTTCGAGCGCATCGTCGGCATGGCCATGAAGTACCGGCCGGCGCGGGTCGGCAGCTTTGCCCAGAACATCCACGAGTTCCAGAGCCTGCGCGACTTCCTCGCCTCGCTGACCCTCACCAGCCTGATCGACCTGCCATTCACCCTGCTGATTTTCCTGGTGATCGCCATCCTCGGCGGGCACCTGGTGTGGATTCCGGTGCTGGCCTTCCCGATTGCCCTGGGCATCGGCTACGCCCTGCAGAAACCGCTGATCGCCACCATGGAAAAAACCATGGCCCTGGGCGCCGAGCGCCAGTCGAGCCTGATCGAGACCCTGGCCGGGCTGGACGCGGTGAAGGTCAACAACGCCGAAAGCGAACGCCAGTACCAGTGGGAACAGACCATCGGCACCCTGGGCCGCCTCGAGCTGCGGGTGAAGATGCTCTCCAGCCTGGCGATGAACATCACCCTGCTGATCCAGCAACTGGCCGGGGTGATCATGATCGTCTTCGGCGTGTACCAGATCATCGACGGCAACCTGAGCATGGGCGGGCTGATCGCCTGCTACATGCTCAGCGGCCGCGCCCTCAGCCCGCTGGCCTCGTTGTCCGGCCTGCTGACCCGCTACCAGCAGGCGCGGGTGACCATGACCTCGGTCGACCAGATGATGGAGCTGCCCCAGGAGCGCAACTTCGACGAGCGCCCCCTGAGCCGCAACGTGCTGCAGGGCGCCATCGAATGCCGGCAGCTGAATTTCACCTACCCGGGGCAGCAGAACCCGGCGCTGAAGAACATCAACCTGGTGGTCAAGCCGGGCGAGAAGATCGGCATCATCGGTCGCAGCGGCTCGGGCAAGAGCTCCCTGGCCAAGCTGCTGGTGGGCCTGTATGCCCCGGACTCCGGCGCCTTGCTGGTGGACGGCGTGGACATCCGGCAGATCGACGTCAGCGAATTGCGCCACAACATCGGTTATGTGGCCCAGGACATCCAGCTGCTGGCCGGCACCCTGCGTGACAACCTGACCTCCGGCGCCCGTTACGTCGAAGACGAGCTGGTGCTGCAGGCCGCCGAACTGGCCGGCGTCCACGAGTTCGCCCGCCTGCACCCGCAGGGCTACGAGCTGCAGGTCGGCGAGCGCGGGCAGAACCTCTCCGGCGGCCAGCGGCAGAACGTCGCCCTGGCCCGGGCCCTGCTGCTCAACCCGCCGATCCTGCTGCTCGACGAACCGACCAGCGCCATGGACAACACGGGTGAAGAACGCTTGAAACAACGCCTGCAAGCCGTGGTGGAAGCCAAGACCGTGGTGCTGGTCACCCACCGTGCCTCGCTGCTGTCGCTGGTGGATCGCCTGCTGGTGATCGACCGCGGGCAGATCCTCGCCGACGGGCCGAAAGCAGTCGTGATGGAAGCGTTGAAGAAGGGGCAGATCAGTGTTGCTTAAATCCGGTTTCAAAGACTCGATCCTGCGCTACTTCAAAGGCACCGAATCGCTGCACGACCAACCCCTGCCCGAGGTCAACAAGGCGCTGATCGAGGATGCGCCGCGGGTTATCCGCCTGACCATCTGGGGCATCATCGGCTTCTTCCTGTTCCTGCTGCTGTGGGCCAACTTCGCGGTGATCGACGAAGTGACCAAGGGCGAGGGCAAGGCGATCCCGTCGTCCAAGGTGCAGAAAATCCAGAACCTGGAAGGCGGCATCGTCTCCGAACTGTTCGTCAAGGAAGGGCAGATCGTCGAAGCCGGCGCCCCGCTGATCCGCCTGGACGACACGCGCTTCAAGTCCAACGTCGGCGAGACCGAGGCCGATCGCCTGTCGATGCTGCTGCGGGTCGAGCGCCTGAGCGCGGAGATCGACAACCGAGAACTGAATTTCCCGGCCGATGCCATGGCCGCCGTGCCTGGCCAGGCGGCCAGCGAAAAGTCGCTGTATGAAAGCCGTCGCCAGCAGTTGCACGACGAAGTCGGCGGCCTGCAGGAACAACTGATCCAGAAGCAGCAGGAACTGCGCGAGTTCACCTCCAAGCAGGCGCAGTACCGCCAGCAACTGAGCCTGCAGCGCCAGGAAATCGCCATGTCCGAGCCGCTGGTGGCCCAGGGCGCGGTGTCGCCGGTGGAAGTGCTGCGGCTCAAGCGCGCCGAAGTCGAGACCCGTGGGCAACTGGACGCCACCACCCTGGCGATTCCCCGTGCCGAATCGGCGATCAAGGAAGTCCAGCGCAAGGTCGACGAAACCCGCGGCAAGTTCCGCAGCGAAGCCCTGACCCAGCTCAACGAGGCGCGCACCGAACTGAACAAGGCCAGCGCCACCGGCAAGGCCCTGGAAGACCGGGTCAGCCGGACCCTGGTCACCTCGCCGGTGCGCGGCATCGTCAAGCAACTGATGGTCAACACCATCGGCGGCGTGATCCAGCCGGGCAGCGACATGGTGGAGATCGTGCCGCTGGACGACACCCTGCTGGTGGAAGCGAAGATCCGTCCGCAGGACATCGCCTTCCTGCACCCGGGGCAGGAAGCGGTGGTCAAGTTCACCGCCTATGACTACACCATCTACGGCGGCCTGAAGGCCAAGCTGGAACAGATCGGCGCCGACACCATCACCGACGAAGACAAGAAGACCACCTACTACGTGATCAAGCTGCGCACCGACCGCAGCCACCTGGGCACCGATGAAAAGCCGTTGCTGATCATCCCCGGCATGGTCGCCTCGGTGGACATCATCACCGGCAAGAAAAGCGTGCTCAGCTACCTGCTCAAGCCGATCATCCGCGCCCGTGCCGAGGCGCTGCACGAGCGTTAAGCCATCTGTAGCCGCTGCCGCCAAGCTGCGATAAGGCCCGAAGGGCCTTCAGCGATATTGAAATCGTCACGTCCCCTTTGGGGCCGATCGCAGCCTGGCGGCAGCGGCTACAGGCGCTCGTGCCGGCCTTGGGGGCTGCGGTCGAATCGCCATATCGTTATTCGTTAACGGTATTTAAAATTAAGTTCTTATATCTATAAAGTCGACTCCCTGCGTACCTGCCGACCAATCGGCGCGCCGCACGAAATGAACCCACACGGGACCTCCGTGAGTTTCTGATCGACGCGCGCGCCACCGGGCGTGCTCTGCGTGGGAGTGATTTATGTCCGTACCCTCTCCAAGTGCCGCGCCCATCGCCGCACAAGCTTTTGATATCCGCCCGTTCAGCGGCGCCGTCGGTGCCGAGATCGTCGGCCTGGACCTGGCCCGGCCGGTCAACGACCAGGACTTCGCGCGCATTCACCGCGCGCACCTGGATCATCACGTCGTGGTGTTCCGCGACCAGCGCATCACCCCCGAACAACAGATCGCCTTCAGCCGCCGTTTCGGCGTGCTGCAGATCCACGTGCTCAAACAGTTCCTGCTGGCCGGGCACCCGGAAATCCTCATCGTTTCCAACATCATCGAAAACGGCCAGTCCATCGGCCTGGGGGACGCCGGCAAGTTCTGGCATTCCGACCTCTCCTACAAGGAACTGCCGAGCCTGGGCTCGATGCTGCACGCCCAGGAGCTGCCAGCCGAGGGCGGCGACACCTTGTTCGCCGACATGCACAAAGCCTGGGACAGCCTGCCCGAAGCGTTGCGTAAGGCGGTCGATGGCCGCTCTGCCGCGCACTCCTACACCGCGCGCTACAGCGAGACCAAGTTCGAGGGCAACTGGCGCCCGACCCTGACCCCGGAGCAACTGGCCCAGGTCCGGGAAGTGGTGCACCCGGTCGTGCGCACCCATCCGGAAAACGGTCGCAAGGCGCTGTTCGTCAGCGAAGGCTTCACCACCCGCATCGTCGGCCTGCCGGAAGACGAGAGCCGCCAGCTGCTGGCCGAGCTCTACGCCCACAGCGTGCTGCCGGAAAACATCTACCGCCACCCATGGCAGCCCCATGACCTGGTGTTCTGGGACAACCGCTCGCTGATCCACCTGGCCGCCGGCTGCCCCAGCCATCTGCGCCGCAAGCTTTATCGCACCACCATCCAGGGCGACGCCCCTTACTGATCGACCACCCACGGCAGGAGAAACACCATGTCCCAACCTACTCAACGCCTCCCGCGCCTGGGCAAACTGGCGGCCGCCATCGGCCTGGGCTTCAGCCTGCTGGCCGCTGGCCTGGTCGCGCCGACGGCGGCCCATGCCGAAGGCGAGATCCGCATCGCCGAACAGTTCGGCATCGTCTATCTGCTGCTCAACGTGGTGCGCGACCAGAATCTGATCGAAAAACACGGCAAGGAAGAAGGCATCGACATCAAGGTCGACTGGACCCAGCTGTCCGGTGGCGCGGCGGTCAACGACGCCTTGCTCTCCGGCTCCATCGACATTGCCGGGGCCGGCGTCGGCCCGCTGCTGACCATCTGGGACCGCACCCACGGCAAGCAGAACGTCAAGGCGGTGGCGTCGCTGGGCAACTTCCCTTACTACCTGGTGAGCAACAATCCCAAGGTCAAGACCATCGCCGACTTCACCGAGAAGGACCGCATCGCGGTGCCGGCGGTGGGGGTTTCCGTGCAGTCGCGGTTCCTGCAGTACGCGGCGGCCAAGCAATGGGGCGACAAGGAATTCAATCGCCTGGACAAGTACACCATCGCCGTTCCGCACCCGGACGCCACGGCGGCACTGATCGCCGGCGGCACCGAGCTGACCGGGCACTTCTCCAACCCGCCGTTCCAGGACCAGGCGCTGGCCAACCCGAATGTGCACGTGGTGCTCAACACCTACGACCTGCTGGGCCCGAACTCACCGACCGTGCTGTTCGCCACCGAGAAATTTCGTACCGAAAACCCGAAAACCTACAAGGCCTTCGTCGAGGCGCTGGCCGAGGCCGCCGACTTCGCCCAGAAGGACAAGGGCGCGGCGGCGGATACCTACATCCGCGTGACCAAGGCCAAGATCGACCGCGAAGCCTTGCTGAAGATCATCGACAACCCGCAGTTCGAGTTCACCGTCACCCCGAAAAACACCTACCCGCTGGCTGAATTCCTCTACCGCGTGGGCGCGATCAAGAACAAGCCGCAATCGTGGAAGGACTACTTCTTCCAGGACACCACGCCGCTGCAAGGGAGCTGATCGCCATGAACGCCCCCTTGCAAGGCCACACGGCCAGCAACCCGACCACGGCAGCCCAGGCGCTGCTGGCGGTCGACCAGGTCAGCCTGGAATACCGCACCCCGCAGCGCGTGGTGCGGGCCACCCACCAGGTCAGTTTCGAAATTGATCCCGCCGACCGTTTCGTCCTGCTTGGGCCCTCGGGCTGCGGCAAGTCGACCCTGCTCAAGGCGGTCGCCGGCTTCATCCAGCCCTGCGAGGGCGAGATTCGCCTGCAAGGGCAACGGGTCAGCCAGCCGGGGCCGGACCGGATCGTGGTGTTCCAGGAGTTCGACCAACTGCCGCCGTGGAAAACCGTGAAGCAGAACGTGATGTTCCCGCTGCTGGCGTCGAACACCCTCAACCGTCGCGAGGCCGAGGAGCGGGCGCTGCACTACCTGGACAAGGTCGGCCTGGCGGCGTTTGCCGACGCTTACCCGCACACCCTGTCCGGCGGCATGAAGGCGCGGGTGGCCATCGCGCGCGCCCTGGCGATGCAGCCGAAGATCCTGCTGATGGACGAACCCTTCGCCGCCCTCGATGCCCTGACCCGGCGCAAGATGCAGGAGGAGTTGCTGCTGCTCTGGGAAGAGGTGCGCTTCACCCTGCTGTTCGTCACCCACTCCATCGAGGAGGCGCTGGTAGTGGGCAATCGCATCCTGCTGCTGTCGCCCCATCCGGGGCGGGTGCGGGCGGAAATCCACAGCCATCAGTACGACCTGCAAAGCCTCGGCGGCGTGGCATTCCAGCAGACGGCGCGGCGTATCCACCGGCTGCTGTTCGACGAAGGCCAGTCGCCGGAAACCGAGCGCGAGCTGGATTTCACCGATATCCGTATCGCTTATTGAGCCTTTAAGAGGAACGCCCGATGAGCCATTCATCACCTGTTCGCCAGGAATACAAAGTTGTCCTCGAACCCCTGCTGGCGGTGCCGCTGGAGCGTGAATTGCCGCTGGGTCAGCGCCTGTGGCAACAAGGCTGGCTGCGCAAGAGCCTGATCCTGATCGTGCTGGCGCTGCTCTGGGAGGCCGTGGCCCGCTACCAGAACAACGACCTGCTGCTACCGAGCTTTTTGCAGACCGCCAGCGCGCTGTACGACGGCCTGCTCAGCGGCGAGCTGCTGGGCAAGGTCGGCATCTCCCTGGTCGTGCTGCTCAAGGGCTACCTGATCGGCATCGTCCTGGCCTTTGCCCTGACCACCCTGGCGGTGTCGACCCAGGTGGGCCGCGACCTGCTGAGCACCCTGACCTCGATGTTCAACCCGCTGCCGGCCATCGCCCTGTTGCCGCTGGCCCTGCTGTGGTTCGGCCTGGGGGAGAACAGCTTGATCTTCGTGCTGGTGCATTCGGTGCTCTGGGCCCTGGCCCTGAATACCTACGCCGGCTTTCTCGGGGTCTCGGAAACCCTGCGCATGGCCGGGCGCAACTACGGGCTCAAGGGCATGCGCTTCGTGCTGTTCATCCTGATCCCGGCGGCGCTGCCGTCGATCCTCGCCGGCCTGAAAATCGGCTGGGCCTTCGCCTGGCGCACCCTGATCGCCGCCGAACTGGTGTTCGGCGCCACCAGCGGCAAGGGCGGCCTGGGCTGGTACATCTTCCAGAACCGCAACGAGCTGTACACCGACAAAGTCTTCGCCGGCCTGGCGGTGGTGATCCTGATCGGCCTGCTGGTGGAGAACCTGGTGTTCGACACCCTGGAGCGGGTCACCGTGAAACGCTGGGGCATGCAACGCTGAGCCCGTAGCGCCCGTAGCCGCTGCCGAGCCCGCGTGGCTGCGATCGACGGCGCAGCCGGCGCAAAACCTGACAGCGCGTTCTGCCTGGCACACCGCATGCGCAGGCCTGGCGAGGACTCTGTCCTCGATCGCAGCCTGCGGCAGCGGCTACACAGAGTGGTGTCCACGGTTGAACTGCCCTCCACGATCCTGTAGCCGCTGCCGAGCCTGTGAGGCTGCGATCGACGGCGCAGCCGGCGCAAAACCTGACAGCACATGTTGTCTGGCATACCGCGTGCGCAGATCTGGCGAGGACTTCGTCCTCGATCGCAGCCTGCGGCAGCGGCTACAGAAGAGTGGTGTCCATGACTGAAATGACCCTGCTAGCATTGCGCCTGACTCATTCCCGATCAGCCACGAGTGCTCGGCATGCAACTCCCGGACATGAACCTTTTGGTCGCCCTCGACGCCCTGCTCGACGAGGGCAGCGTGGTCGGCGCGGCGCGGCGCATGAACCTCAGCCCGGCGGCCATGAGCCGGACCCTCACGCGGATCCGCGAGGCACTGGGCGATCCGATCCTGGTGCGCGCCGGCCGCGGCCTGGTGCCCACGCCCAAGGCCCAAGAGCTGCGCGGCCAGGTACGTGACCTGGTGGAGCAGGCGGCGCTGGTGTTCCGTTCCGGCGATCAGGTCGACCTGAGCACCCTGCGTCGACGCTTCAATGTGCGCGCCAACGACTTTTTCGTCGGCGTCTATGGCGGCCGCCTGATCGACACCCTGGAGCGCCAGGCGCCCCATTGCGAACTGCGTTTCGTCCCGGAGGGCGATGGCGACGACGAGGCGCTGCGCGAAGGGCGGATCGACCTGCGCATCAGCAACACCCGGCCGCTGACCCCGGAAGTGAAGGTGCAGAACCTGTTCTCCACCACCTTTGTCGGCCTGGTGCGCGAGCATCATCCGTTGCTCGACGAGGAGATCACCGCCGAGCGTTTTGCCGCCTTCCCGCACATCAGCATGTCCCGGCGCGGCATCGCCCGCGGGCCGATCGATGTGGCGCTTGGCGACCTGGGCCTGCAGCGCCGGGTGCCGCTGATCGCGCCGAGCTTCCATGCCGCGATGTTCATGCTGCCGGACTCGGACCTGATCCTGCCGGTGCCCAAGGAAACCCTGCTCAGCGTGTCGCGCCTGGGCCTGCACCTGCGTTCCTTCGCCTTGCCGATTCCCCTGCCGACCCTGGTGCTGACCCAGGCCTGGCACCCGCGCTACGACAAGGACCCGGCGCACAAATGGTTCCGCGAAACCCTGCGCGCCTCCTGCAACGAAACCTGGCACGCCGCCCAGCCCTGAAAAACCATGTCTCTGTAGGAGCTAGGCTTGCCCGCGATCCGCGAAGCGGCCATTTATCGCGGTGCCAGGTCTGGCCCTATCGCGAGCAAGCTTCGCTCCTACAGGTTTCGGGAGGGCGCAATCATTGCGTTCGGTGCACTTATAAGCTGTCGATAAGTCAGTTTTCGTCAGCTGTCGGGCTTTTTACACTGCTTCGGTATTTCTATCGGAGTCGTTCCCTTCATGAGTTCCCTCGCCGTGGCTGTGCCGGCACCCGCTGAAGTGGCCAGCAAACCGGCAGCTGTCAGCCCCGCGGTCTTCGGCCCGCGAATCATCATCGGCCTGCTCGGCGTATTGCTGGCGGTGCTGGTGTCGGGCCTCAACGAAATGGTGACCAAGATCGCCCTGGCCGACATCCGTGGCGCCCTGGCCATCGGCTATGACGAAGGCACCTGGCTGGTGGCCAGTTACACCGCCACCTCGGTGGCGGCCATGGCCTTCGCGCCCTGGTGTTCGGTGACCTTTTCGCTGCGCCGTTTCACTCTTTGCGCCATCGCCCTGTTCACCGTGCTGGGCGTGCTCTGTCCGTTCGCCCCGAACTACCAGAGCCTGTTGCTGCTGCGCACCGTGCAGGGCCTGGCCGGCGGCGCGTTGCCGCCAATGCTGATGACCGTGGCGCTGCGGTTCCTGCCAGCCAACGTCAAGCTCTACGGCCTGGCCGGCTACGCCCTGACCGCCACCTTCGGCCCGAGCCTGGGCACGCCGCTGGCCGCCCTGTGGACCGAATACGTCGGCTGGCAATGGGCGTTCTGGCAGGTGGCGCCGCCGTGTCTGCTGGCGATGCTCGCGGTGGCCTACGGCCTGCCCCAGGACCCGCTGCGCCTGGAGCGCCTCAAGGCCTTCAACTGGCGCGGCCTGCTGCTGGGGTTCCCGGCGATCTGCATGCTGGTGATCGGCATCCTCCAGGGCAATCGCCTGGACTGGTTCGGCTCGCCGCTGATCTGCCTGCTGCTGGGCGGGGGCGCGTTGTTGCTGGTGCTGTTTCTGATCAACGAATGGTCGCAACCGATTCCGTTCTTCAAGTTGCAGATGCTCGGCATCCGCAACCTGTCGTTCGCCCTGCTGACCCTGGCCGGGGTGTTGGTGGTGCTGACCGCGGTGATCATCATTCCGTCCAGTTTCCTGGCCCAGGTCCAGGGCTACCGGCCGTTGCAGACCGCCCCGGTGATGCTGGTGATGGCCCTGCCGCAACTGATCGCGCTGCCCCTGGTGGCGGCCCTGTGCAACCTGCGCTGGGTCGATTGCCGCTGGGTGCTGGGCATCGGCCTGACGATGCTGGTGCTGTCGTGCCTGGGCGGCGCGCAGCTGACCTCGGCGTGGATTCGCGACGATTTCTACGTGCTGCAACTGCTGCAGATCTTCGGCCAGCCGATGGCGGTGCTGCCGTTGCTGATGCTTTCCACCGGCAGTATCCAGCCGATCGAGGGGCCGTTCGCGTCCTCCTGGTTCAACACCGTGAAAGGCCTGGCGGCGGTGATCGCCACCGGCGTGCTGGATGCTCTGACCACTCACCGCCTGCACTTTCACTCGACCATGCTGGTGGACAGCCTCGGCAACTCGCCGCTGAGCGCCGTCGACGCCAGCAACCTCGCCCAGCGCCTGCACCGACAGGCCGTGGTACTGACCTCCGCCGACCTCTACTACGTCATGGCTGGCGTGGCGGCGGCCTTGATCCTGCTGATTTTCTGGCTGCCGACGCGGATCTATCCGCCACGCGCGCCAACTTGAACGTTCACTGAGACAGAAGGTTTTTATGACGATCCATATCAAACACAAAATCGCCGTCAGCGTGGCGGCGGTCGCGGTCCTGGGCGTGCTGGTGTACCTGGTCACCGGCAAGGCCACCGAGCAAACCACCAACGACGCTTTCGTGAGCGCCGACTACACCCTGGTGGCGCCGCGCGTGGCGGGTTTCATCAAGGAAGTGCTGGTGGAAGACAACCAGCGGGTCAAGGCCGGTCAGTTGCTGGCGCTGATCGACGATCGCGACCTGCGCGCCGCGGCCCAGGCGGCGGACGCCGAAACCCTGGTGGCCAAGGCGCAGTTGCAGAACGCCCGCGCCACCCTCGACCGGCAAAGCTCGGTGATCGCCCAGGCCCAGGCCTCGGTGGTGGCCGCGCGGGCGGAAATGGCCTTCGCCGAACATGAACTGAACCGCTACAACCATCTGGCCGGGGTCGGCGCCGGCACGGTGCAGAATGCCCAGCAGGCCAGGACCCGCATCGACCAGGCCAGCGCGCGGCTGGCCACGGCCACCGCGGCGCTGGCGGCGGAACGCAAGCAGGTGGAGATCCTCACCGCCCAGCGTGACGCCGCCGAGGGCGGGCTGAAGCGCGCCCAGGCGTCCCTGGAAATGGCCAGCTATGAGCTGTCCTACACGCGCATCGTCGCGCCGGTGGACGGCATGGTCGGCGAACGCGCGGTGCGGGTCGGCGCCTACGTCACGCCGGGCAGCAAGATCCTCGCCGTGGTGCCGCTGGAGCAGGCCTATGTGGTGGCCAACTTCCAGGAAACCCAGCTGGCCCACATGCACCCCGGGCAACCAGTGCAGGTGCGGGTCGACAGCCTGGACGGCGAAACCCTGCGCGGCCGGGTCGAAAGCCTGGCGCCAGCCACCGGGGTGACCTTCGCCGCGGTCAAGCCGGACAACGCCACCGGCAACTTCACCAAGGTGGTGCAGCGCATTCCGGTGAAGATCCTGCTGGAGCCCGGCCAGCCGATGGCCGAGCGTCTGCGGGTCGGGATGTCGGTGGAAGCGAGCGTCGATACCCTGGGCAAGGCCAGCTCTGCACGTGAGGTGGTGAAGCGATGAGTCGTCTGCTCCAGCCGGTATTCGCCCTGAGCCTGTTGTCCCTGGCCGCCTGCAGTGTCGGCCCGGATTTCCAGCGCCCCGAAGGGCCGCGGGTCGAGGCCTGGGCTACCCCGCAAAAAGCCGCGCCGAGCCAGGTGGTGAGTAGTCCCCTGGACGAGCGCTGGTGGGAGGTCTTCAACGATCCGCAGCTGTCGGCGTTGAGCCGGCGCGTGCTGACCGACAACCTCGACCTGCAACTGGCCACCAGCCGCCTGCAACAGAGCCGCGCGGCGCGCCAGGTGATCACCGCCGAGCGTTATCCGACCAGCAGCGCCAGCGGCGGCTATGCGCGTAAACGCAACAGCGGCGAAGGCCTGAACGATCCGTCGGGTCATGAAGGTAAGTCCGCCTTCAACCTGTGGGACGCCGGCTTCTCGGCGTCCTGGGAGCTGGATTTCTGGGGCCGCGTGCGGCGCGAAACCGAGGCCGCCGACGCGACCCTGGAAGTCGCGGAGAACGACCGGCGCGGGGTGCTGTTGGCGGTGCTGGCCGAGACCGCCCAGGACTACATCCAGCTGCGCGGCGTGCAGAGTACCCGCGCGGTGACCGAGCAGAACCTTGACGTCGCCCGCCACAGCCTCAAGCTCTCGCAACTGCGCCTGGCCGACGGCGTGGCCACCGACCTGGACGTGGCCGAAGCCGCCGCGCAGGTGGCGACCATCGAGTCGCAACTGCCGGCCTTGCAGCAGCGCCAGGCGCAACTGATCAACGCCCTGAGCCTGCTGATGGGCGAGCCGCCCCAGGCCCTGCACGCCGAACTCGCGGCGGATGCGCCGGTGCCGCAAACCCCGCGCCAGGTCGCCATCGGCCTGCCGTCGCAACTGGCCGAACGCCGTCCGGACATCCGCCAGGCCGAAGCCCGCCTGCATGCCGCCACCGCCAGCATCGGCGTGGCCAAGGGCGACTTTTATCCGCGCATCACCCTGTCGGGCAACTTCGGCTCCCAGGCCATGCAGCTGTCGGACTTCGGCTCCTGGGGCTCGCGCCAGTTCGGCATCGGCCCGCAGTTCAGCCTGCCGCTGTTCGACGGCGGCCGCCTGCGCGGCATGCTGCATCTGCGCGAAGCCCAGCAGCAGGAAGCGGCCGTCGCCTACCAGCAGACCGTGCTGCGCGCCTGGCATGAAATCGACGACCAGCTGACCCGCTACAACAGCAGCCAGCTGCGCCGCGACAGCCTCGCCGAAGCCGTGCGGCAGAACCAGATCGCCCTGCGCACCGCGCAACAGCAGTACGTCGAAGGCGTGGTGGACTTCGTCAACGTCCTCACCGTCCAGGGCGCCTTGCTCGCCACCCAGGAACAACTGGTGGAAAGCTCGACTGGCGTTTCACTGGCCATGGTCGGCCTGTACAAGGCCCTGGGCGGAGGCTGGGAGTCGGTGTACCCGTTGGCGGCTGCACAGCCTTGAGCCGCCTCACCAGTACCCTGGCTTGATGGCCGGTTTTTTCACCCCAACGGCCAGCGAACTTAATCGCTGCGTACGGGGTCGAGTACGGCTGATCTATGCCGGGCTGATATCGACGTCAATGTCGGGCCGCAACAAAAGTGTTTCTGTGCCCTGGCTCGGCATTGCGCCATTTCCCGCACTGAACGTTTTGCACCGGCGTAGCGAAGGGGGCAAGGCGTGGCGGGGGGGAAGACTATGAGCGCTTGTTGCCGATTACGCTTGGGCGGGCACGATCCGCGCAAGTCCGCCGTCGCCCTCTGAAGATGCGCTTTGCCTGGAAGGCGGCAAAAGTGTAATGATAATTGCTCTCAATCACGTGCGGTTCCATTCATGGAAGCAACGACTGACGGCAAGGTGCAGCTTCATCGTCTCTATCGCGACCATCACGGCTGGCTGCAAGGCTGGTTGCGCAAGCGCCTGGGCGATCGCGAGCATGCGGCGGACGTGGCGCAGGATACGTTCCTGCGCTTGCTGGTATCGGGGCGTTTTCCAGGGCACCTGGAGAGCCGCAGTTACCTGGCGCAGATCGCCCGCAACCTGGTGATCGACCAGTGGCGGCGCCTGCGCATCGAGCGCGCTTACCTGGAAAGCATCGCCCATCTGCCCGAGCCGCAATCGCCTTCGCTGGAGACCCGGGCGTTGATTCTCGAAACCCTGATGCAGGTCGACGCCATGCTCGACCGCATGCCGGACAAGGTGCGCCAGGCCTTTGTGCTGTCGCAGTTCGAGGGCCTGACCTACGCGCAGATCGCCGAGCGCCTCGGGGTCACCGTCAGCTCGGTGCAGAAGTACATGATCCGCGCCATCCAGGCCTGTTATCAGGTGGTCTACGAAGAATGAGCCGGCACCGCGACGCACCCATCGCCCCGGCCATCGTCGAGCAGGCCAGCGAATGGCTGATGCTGCACTGGGGCGGTGAGCTGGATGCCGAACAGCGCCAGGCCTTTGCCCGCTGGCAAACCGCCGACCCTGAGCACCAGCGTGCCTGGCAGCGTTTGCAGCAGCTGCAACAGACCCTGGGCGGCGTGCCGGCCGACAGTGCGCGTGCGGTGTTGCGCGAGATCCCCGATCCACAACGACGTTCGGCGCTGAAGCTGCTGGGCCTGCTGCTGGTCGCCGGCGGCGGCGCCTACCTGGTGCAAGGCAGCCAGCCCTGGCGTAATGCGTGGGCCGGCCAGCGCACGGCAACCGGTGAGATCCGCCACCTGACCCTCAGCGATGGCACCCGGCTGGACCTCAACAGCGGCACGGCCGTCGATCTGCTGTACAGCGCCCGGGAGCGGCGCATCCGTCTGATCAGTGGGGAAATCCAGCTGAGCAGCGGCCGCGACCGCTCGCGGCCGTTGATCGTGGAAACCCCGGCCGGCGATATCCAGGCCCTGGGCACCCGTTTCACCGTGCGGGAAGTCGACGGCGGCACTCGGGTCAGCCTGTACGAGGGCGAGTTGCGGATCAGCCCGCGACAGGCACCGGCGCTGCACCTGCAGGCCGGCAACAGCCTGTGGTTCGACGCCGGCTCGGTGTCAGCGCTGCAGGTGGCTGAGCCAAATGCCAGCAGCTGGAGCCAGGGGCGATTGATCGCCGAGCGCCAGCCGCTGGGGCAGTTCATCAAAGAGCTGTCGCGCTATCGGACGGGCGTCCTGCGCTGTGACGCCGAGGTCGCCGACCTGCTGTTGACCGGGGTCTTCCCCCTCGATGACAGCGACGCGATTCTCGCCGCGCTGGAGCGCTCGCTGCCGGTACGGGCGCAGGCGGTCACCCGTTATTGGGTGACGCTCAAGCCAAGGGCCTGAAGGCTCGCGTTTGAAATAATCCGGATTTCCCCTTGTCGTTTTTTTCAGCCCGTTCGGGATACCTCTTGAAAGCCGATCAAGACGCATTCTCATGGGGAGTTCCGGAATGCCTTACCAACCGACACCAACCACTCAAACCCTGGCCAGCGCCGTGCGCCGTGGCCTGTTCGCCGGCCTGCTGGCCGTGGCACCGGTGCTGCCCGGCATGGCCCAGGCCGAAACCGCCAGCCAGAGCGAGTCGCGCCAGTACAACATCGCGGCCGGCAACCTCGACCAGGCCCTGAACCGCTTTGCCAGCGCGGCGGGCATTCTGTTGTCGGTGGATGCCCAGATGACCGCGGGCAAGCGCAGCCCTGGCTTGCAGGGACGTTATCCGGTAGCTGAAGGCTTGCAGCGCTTGCTGGCCGGCAGCGGGTTGCAGGCACAGCAGGCGGGTGGTGGCTGGCTGCTGGTGCCGGTGAGTCAGGACGGCCCGCTGCAACTGGGGGCGACCCAGGTCAGTGCCGCGCAGGTCGAGGAAAGTGCCTGGGGGCCGGTGCAGGGCATCGTCGCCAAGCGCAGCGCCACGGGGAGCAAGACTGACTCGGCGCTGGTGGAAATCCCCCAGACCATCAACGTGATCACCGCCGCGGAAGTCAGCGCTCGCGGGGCCCAGAGCGTCACCGAAGCCCTGCGCTACACGCCGGGCATGACCGGCGGCGGCTTCGCCGACCGGGTGAAGATTTTCGATGAGCCGACATCCCGTGGTTTCTCGCCCACCCCGCTGTACCTGGACGGCCTGCACCTGCCCTATGGCGGCGGCAGTACCGGCGGCGCCCTGCAGATCGAACCCTTTTCCCTGGAGCGCATCGAGGTGCTCAAGGGCCCGGCGTCGGTGTTGTACGGGCAGAATCAGCCGGGCGGCATCGTCAACATGGTCAGCAAGCGCCCGACCGAGACGCCGCTGCACAAAGTCGTCCTGCGGGCCGGCAACTACGACTACAAAAGCGCCGCCATCGACCTGGGCGGCCCGCTGGATGAGCAAGGCCAGTTTCTTTATCGCCTCACCGGGGTGGTCAACGACAGCCAGTCGGAGATCGACTATGTCGAGCAGAAGCGTCAGTTCATCGCCCCGAGCCTGACCTGGCGGCCCAGCGAAGACACCAGCCTGACGCTCTTCGCCCAATTCCAGAAAGACAACGATGTGCCCGAGGCCCAGGGCCTGCCGAGCGTGGGCACGGTGTTCGCCAACCCCAACGGCAAGATCGATCGCGACCTGTTCCTCGGCGAGCCGGGGGTCAACGCCTATGACCGTGAGCAGTTCGTGCTGGGCTATGAGTTTTCCCATCGCCTGAACGACACCTGGACCCTGAAGCAGAACACCCGCTACGCCGATGTCGACGACCGTTACCGCGCGCCGCTGCACGGCTATCGCTTCGTCACCAACCCCAAGACCGGGCTCAACGACCAGCGCTACAGCACCCGCTACGGCGTGGACTGGAAGCAGCACAACAAGGTGCTGGGCGTGGATAACATCGCCCAGGCCGAGTTCGACACCGGGGCCTTCAACCACACCCTGATCGTCGGGCTCGACTACTACCACTTCAACTCCAAGTTCGACGGCAAGTACGACTTCAACCCGCCGATCATCGACCTGTTCACCCCGACCTACGGCCAGTCGCTGAATTTCGGCAACCCTTATCGCTGGGACAACACCATCACCCAGACCGGCCTGTACCTGCAGGACCAGATCAAGCTCGATCAGTGGATCTTCGTGCTCGGCGGTCGCTACGACTGGGCCGAGGTCGACAACAAGACCCCGTTGAATGGCGGCCACACCAACAGCAAGGACCAGGCGTTCACCGGGCGCGCGGGCATCGTCTACCTGTTCGAAAACGGCCTGGCGCCTTTTGTCAGCTATTCGGAATCCTTCCTGCCGCAAAGCGGCACCAACGTCGGCGGCCAGCCCTTCGACCCTTCTACCGGCAAGCAATATGAAGTGGGGGTGAAATACCAGCCGCCGGGGCAGAGCAGTTTCGTGCAGATCTCGGCCTATGAGCTGGAGCAGGAAAACCTGCTGACGAGCGACCTGGGCAACCCGGGTTTCAGCACCCAGAGCGGCGCGCTGCGTTCCCGGGGCATCGAGCTGGAAGGCAAGGCCAGCCTCACTGAAGCGCTGGACGTGATTGCCTCGATGTCGCGCAACGACATCAAGTACACCAAGGACAACGATGGGCGCAAAGGCCGGCATCCGGCGGGCAACCCACCGCTGACCGCGGCGTTGTGGGTCAACTACAGGCTGCTGGGCGATACGCCTCTGGCCGGTCTTGGCGCGGGTGTGGGCGCGCGTTATGTGCGCGGCAGCTATGGCGACTATTACGCCGGGGCGTTCCAGATTCCTTCCTACACCGTGTACGACGCCGCTCTCACCTACGACTTGAGCATGTCGCCGCTGCAATGGAAGGGCGTGAAGCTGGCGCTCAACGTGAAGAACCTGGAGAACAAGACCTACGTCGACCGTTGCGCCGGCACATTCGACTGCTATTACGGCGAAGGCCGGACCATGGTTTCGAGCCTGAGCTACGACTGGTAAGGCGCCTCAGCGCGGATTCTGCAAAAACACCACATACCCCCTGAACCACGGGCTGTCTCGCAGATAGCCTGGTTCCTGCCATTCGCCGCCCTGGATCAACCCCACCTTGAACGGCAGGCCCATGCGGTCGAGGCGGGGCAGGTAGGCGGCGTAGTTGGGGATGCTGTGGCGGCCCTGGTAGGTCTGCACCACCACTTCGTCGATGACGCCCTTGAGCCCGGCGATGGCCTCGGGGTTGGCGTTGCTGCTCCAGTCCATCAGCCCGGTGATGCTCAGGCGGTACTGCGCAGGCAGGCGCTGGCGCAGGTCGCGCAGGAAGCTGGCGTACTCGTCGAGGTAGCGGGTGCGGGCGTCGAAATCGATCTGGATGCCGACCACCGGGTTGCCGGCCTGCTGCCAGCGCTGCACCTGGCCCAGCAGCTGGCGGTAGACCGGTTCCGGCCAGTGCAGGGTATGGGCGCGATAGACCACCCAGACCTCGCCCTGGCGCAGGCGCGGAACGGCCATGCCCTGGGCGATGAAGTGCACATTGCCGCTCGGGTCGCGACGCGAACGGCTGATCTGCCCTTGCAGGATGTACAGGGTCTTGGCCTGGTTCAGCACCGGCTGCGGAGCGACGCCGCTCCACAGCCAGAAGGCATCGTGATCGCGGGCGTCGACCGCCGCCTGGACACTGCCGGCCAGCAACAGCCAGACCGGCAGCAGGCATCGCCAGAAGCGGCTCATGCTTACCAGTAGTACTGCTGCGACTTGCCCCACTGGGTGTCGGCGAAGGTGCCTTTGAGCTGGCGGAACCAGGCCTTGCGCACCGCGGGCTCCACGTCTTTGCCGCCACAGCGGTTGTTGCCCGAGGATGCAAAGCAATTGATCGCGCGGTACAGGGCGTAGGCGCGGTCGTCGCGTGGCGCCTTGCTGTTGGCGATCACCTGTTTGTAGCCCTCGAGGCGGGAGAACGCTTCGCCCTTGAAGGCCGACGGCGTGCTGCCCAGGGACTGCTTGTCGGGCTGGCTGTCCAGCGGCATGCCGTCCAGGCCGTTGCGCAGGATGAACTCACCGAGGCAGTTCAGGCCTTGCGGGCTTTTCCCATCCTTCTCCAATGCCGCCGCGGTTTCTGCGATGCTCGGGCAGACGTAGCCGGACTCGGCCTCTTTGCCGTTCCACTGGAACAGCTTGAGCGACTGGCCGTTGCTGTAGACGTAACCCAGGCTGTAGCCAAGCTTGTCTTCAGGGGCGCTGGCGGGAAGCTGCCCAAGGTCGCTGGCAAAGGCCGCGTACTGGCCGCGCAGCAGGTCCTTGTAGAGCAGCACGAACTGCGCGGTATTACGTTCCACCGGGTCGGCGGCCTGGCTGATCTGCTGGCGCAGCAGCGTGGCATCGGCCACGTTGCGCAGCAGGGTGAAGCGCACCTGCGGGCTTTGGATCGGCGAGTCGGCGGCGAACACCTTGGCCAGTTGCTGGTTGCGCTCGTAGTTCATGGCCAGGGCCAGCTCCAGCTGTTCCCGTTGCAGCGGTTGCTTGGCCAGGGGCAGCAGTTGCAGCCACAGGGCTTGTGCGCCCGGGCCGTCGTTCTTCGCTTCCAGGGCCAGGCCGCGCAGGGTCTGCTGGCTGAAGGCGAGGTAGTCGAGGTTGGTCGCAGGCTCGGCGGGCAGAAGTTTCAGCGCGGCGTCCGGGTCGTTGTCGACGTACAGGGCGAAGGCCGCTTGCAGGTAGTCGTACAGCGCCGGTTGCCCGGCGAAGACCGCCTTCTGTTGCTGCAAGGCGGCGCGGGTCAGCCGGCCTTCGGCTTGCTCGCGCATCCACATCAGGTCGTTGACCGCCAGCAGCAGGGGCGTGCTGACCGGGTTGCGGTTGACCATCAGCAGCTTGGTGTCGACTTCTTCCACCAGATCGTCCAGCGACAGGTTGCGCTGCTCGTCCTTGGCCTGGGTCATTTGCCAGGCGTAGTCGGCGGCGAGTTTGTCGGGGTTGCCGTCCAGCCAGTGCACCCGGCGCAGCAGGCCCTTGGCCGACGCGACGTAGGCACCCTGTGGATAAGTTTGCAGGTAGGCGTCGAAGCCGGCTTCGGCCTGTTGCAGGGTGGACTTATCCACATGCTCGAGCGCCGGCATGCCGTATTCGTCGAAGGCGTTCTGCTGGGCGCCGTTGAGGAGCGTACGGGCGTTCATGTACAGCGCGGTTTCTTTCAGCCAGGTATTCGGACTGTCCTTGAGTGTGGCGAACGTCGTGCCGGCCTCGCTGAAGCGGCCGCTGTAGAAGTCGCCGGCAGCCTGTAGATAAGTGGCGAAACCCTTGCCCAGCGGTGTCTGCAGGTCGGCCGGCAACAGGCTGGCCAGTTGCGGGCTGTCCCAGTTGCAGGCGGCGAGCAGCTTGACCCGGCTCTGCGCCAGCGCCTGGCGTTCGCTGGCCGGCAGGTCGGCGGCGATCAGTTGGTCGACGAAGGCCTGGGCGCTGGCGTCCGAGTTGCTGCGGCAGCGGCTGCCTTCGCCGGACAGAAACGCATCGCCGGCCGCCTGAGGAGCTTCGCGCACCACCTGCAAGGCTTCCAGGCGGCCGTTGAGGTCAGTGTCGGCGCTGGCTGCCGGTGCATCCGCCGCTTCGGGGTCGGGCGCCGGGTTCAGGCGAGACACCGAAAACGGCACCGGCCCATACCCTTCGGCCAGGTCGTCGGCGTCCAGCGCTTTCGGCGCCAGGGGCAAGGCACCGCTGTCGGCCAGCAACAGGCGCAGGTTCACTCGGCTGTCGTTGCCCGGGTTGAGAAACGGCAGGCTGCTACAGCTTTCGAGGTTTTTTTTGACCAGGGTCCAGCGCGGGTAACAGGAATCGTCGGAGCTGGCCTGGGCCTGGTTGCAGAGGAGGGCGCCGAGCGCCAGTGTCAAAGACGACAAAAGACCGATACGCATGAATTGTCCTTAATCCGAAACGATGGGAGTCGAAGGTCCAAGTGTGGTGCAAATCATACAGAAGGCATTCGCTGGCATCTAAAATACCCACACGACCCGATACACGCCGCGCCGGACAAGGCATCTATGCTGTCAGGCGGGTGCTCGATGCCGTTGTCGGGATCGATAAAGATAGTGGCCACTTGCTTGACGCTTGCGCTTGCTGTCTTAGACTCCGCCCATCCGTCAGGGAGTTACGGTTATGCGGCGATTTCATGGATTGGGATTGGGATTCGGATTGACCTGTCTGGCGTGCCTTGCACAGGCGCAGACACCTGCGCCAGACGACCCGCTGCTCAGTGACAGCGCTGCCGGCGCCGCCGTGGCCAGCGGCAGCGAAGCGCGCGGCGTGCTGCGGGCCAAGGATCAGGCGGTACTGGCCGGCGAACTGTCCGGGCGCATCGTCGAGTTGCCCTACAGCGAAGGCGAGTCCTTCAAGAAAGGCGAGGTGCTGGCGCGCTTCGATTGCTCGGCCTACCAGGCCCAGCTCAATGCCGCCCAGGCCGCCAGCCGTGGCGCCAACGAAGAGCTGGCGCACAACCGCCAGCTGGCTTCGCTCAACTCGGTCGGCCGCTTCGAAGTGGCGCGAGCCGCAGCCAAGGTCTCCGAGACCCAGGCGCAATCCCAGGTCTACCAGGTGCAGGTCAAGCGTTGCAGCGTGATCGCGCCGTTCGACGGGCAGGTGGTGGCGCGCAAGGTACAGCGCTACGAAAGCGTGACGGCCGGCTCGCCCTTGCTGGAAATCGTCGACAACCGTTCCCTGGAAATCCACCTGCTGGTGCCGTCGAGCTGGATGGGCAAGCTCAAGGCCGGGCAGACCTTCAGCTTCGTCCCCGATGAAACCGGCAAGCCGCTGGCCGCCACGGTCAAGCGCCTCGGCGCGCGGATCGACGAAGGCAGCCAGACGCTGCTGCTGGTGGCGGCCGTACCCAACGCCGAGGGCCTGTTGGCGGGCATGAGCGGCACGGCGCGGTTCGCGGAGTTCAAATGAACGCGCCGGTAGCGGGCGCCGCCGAGCAGGTCTTCGCCCGGTTCCTCGACCTGGAGCGCCAGACCCGCGCCGCGCGCACGGTCGAGCAACTGGCCTACAGCCTGGTCAACGACAGCCAGGCACTGTTCGGCTATCGCCACGCGGCGCTGGTGATCGCCGGCAAGGTCCGCGCGGTGACTGGCGTCAGCGCGCTCGATCCGAATGCGCCCTTCGTGGCTTTCGTCGAACAGGCGGTGGCCCAACTGTTCAAGCTCGAACTCGCGCAGCAGGCGCGGGTGGTCGCGGCCGAGCAACTGAGCGCCCCGGTACGGGCCGACTGGCAGAGCCTGTCGGCGGCGCAAGTGTTCTGGTTGCCGCTGATCGATCGTCAGGGCGCGCTCTTTGGTGGCCTGTGGCTGGCCCGCGACAATCCGTGGAACCCTTCCGAACAAGTATTGCTGGCGCAACTGGGCGACACCTACAGCCACGCCTGGCTGGCGCTGCAACCGCGCAAGCCGTGGCGCCTGCGCTGGAACCGCAAACGCCGGCTGGCGCTGTTGGCGGTGGTGTTGCTGGGCTTGCTGATTCCGGTGCGGCAGTCGGTGCTGGCGCCGGCCGAAGTGGTGCCGCTGGGCGGGCGTGTGGTGGCGGCGCCGCTGGATGGGGTGATCGCCGAGTTTCTGGTCAAGCCCAACCAGACGGTGAAGACCGGCGACCTGCTGCTGCGTTTCGAAAACACCACCCTCAATGCCCAGGCCGATGTCGCCGCCCGCGCCTTGGGCGTGGCTGAGGCGGAACTGAAGGCCAATTCCCAGCGGGCCTTCGCCGATGCCGAATCCAGCTCGAAGATCGACCTGCTGGCGGCCCGGGTCGAACAGAAACGCGCCGAACGCGATTACGCCCGCGAATTGCTCAAGCGCAGCGAAGTACGGGCCGAACGCGACGGCATCGCGGTGTTCGCCGACGCCGAGCGCTGGACCGGCAAACCGGTTCAGACCGGCGAGCGCCTGATGGAAATCGCCGACCCCAACCAGGCCGAGTTGCGCATCGAACTGGCCGTGGGCGATGCCATTGCCCTGGAGCCCGGCGCGCAGGTGGCGCTGTTTCTCGACAGCGACCCGTTGCAGCGCCATCTGGCCAGCCTCGAACGGGCGGCCTACGAGGCGCAGCCGACGCCGGGCGGGCAATTGGCCTACCGCCTCGATGCGCGTTTTCGCGACGCGCCGCCGCGGATCGGCCTGCGCGGCACGGCCAAGCTCTTCGGTGAGCGCGCGCCGCTGGCGCTGTACCTGCTGCGCCGGCCGCTGGCCGGCCTGCGGCAGAGCGTGGGCCTGTAATGAACCTGCCGGGCCTGCGCGCGGACTTGCAGCTGTCGCCAGCGGCGCCGGCACTGGACGGTTCGCCGCGCTGGACCCTGGCCGACCCGGTGCGCGGCCGCTATTTCAAGCTCGGCGCGGCGGCGATGCGCTTGCTCAGGCATTGGTCCCTGGGGGATGCCGGGCAAGTGCTGCGCGCCGCCAATCGCGAGCCGGGGTTGCCCCTGGGCGGCGCGGAACTGGAAGAGCTGCTGGGTTTTTTGCGCAGCCATGACCTGATCACCGCCCTCGATCCGCAGCAGCGCGCCAGCTATGAGCTCAAGGCCGCCGCCCAGCACCAGAGCCTGTGGCAGGTGCTGCTGCACCAATACCTGTTCTTTCGTATCCCGCTGTGGCGCCCGGACTCCTTTCTCAATCGCGCCTGGCCGTGGCTGGCGCGGTTCGGCCCGGGGTTGCTGCGCTACGGCTTGCCCCTGACCCTGGGGCTGGGAGTGTTTCTGGTGTCGCGGGACTGGCAGCGCTTCCTGGCGACCTTTCCCCACCTGTTCAGCCTCGGCGGCGCCCTGGCGTTCGGCGTGGCGCTGTTCTTCGCCAAGCTGTGCCATGAGTTCGGCCACGCCTTCATGGCCAAGCGCGCCGGTTGCCGGGTGCAGAGCATGGGGGTGGCGTTCATGGTGCTGCTGCCGATGTTCTACACCGACGTCAGCGATGCCTGGCGGGTCAATGACCGCCGCGCGCGCTTGCTGATCGGCGCCGGCGGCGTGCTGGCCGAGCTGCTGCTGGCCAGCATCGCCCTGCTGGCCTGGTCGCTGCTGCCGGACGGCCCGGCGCGCACCGCGGCCTTCATGCTCGCCAGCGCCACCTGGATCACCACCCTGGTGATCAACCTGAACCCCTTCATGCGCTTCGACGGCTACTTTCTGCTGAGCGATTTCTGGGAGGTGGACAACCTGCAAGGGCGGGCCTTCGCCCTCTGTCGCTGGCGCCTGCGCGAGGCCTTGTTCGGCTACCGGGAGCCGGCGCCGGAGCCCTGGTCGCCGGCCATGCAGCGGCGTCTGCTGTGGTGGGGTTATGGCTCGTGGCTGTGGCGCGCGGTGCTGTTTTTCGGGATTGCGCTGGCGGTGTACCACCTGTTTTTCAAGCTGCTGGGCATCTTCCTGATGCTGGTGGAACTGGTCTGGTTCATCTTTTTGCCCATCGTGCGGGAATGGCGCGAATGGTGGACGCACCGCGAACAGGCCCACGCGCCACGGGTATTGCTCAGCGGCCTGGGGTTGTTGGCGGCGCTGCTGCTGGTGGCGGTGCCCTGGCGCGGCTCGGTGGAGGTGCCGGCGATGCTCGAAGCCGGGCGCGCCAGCGCCTTGCATGCGCCGGTGGCGGCGCGGGTCCGGCAGGTCAATGTCAGCGACGGCCAGGCGGTGAGCAAGGACCAGGTTTTGGTTGAGCTCGAATCCCCGGACCTGGCCTCGCGCCAGGCCATCGCCCGGCGGGAAATCGAGATCCAGCAATTGCAGATGCGCCGCCGGGCCGGGCGCAGCGAGACCGCCGCCGATGCCGGGATCGTCGAGCAGCGGCTGGCCGAGGCCGTGGCCGAATACCGCGGCCTGTCGGCGCAACGCGAGCGCCTGCTGCTGCGCGCGCCCGAGGCCGGCCAACTGCGCGACTTGCTGCCGCAACTGCAGGTGGGCCGCTGGGTTTCGCCCAAGGAGCCGCTGGCCCGGGTGGTCGAGCCGGGGGCGCGCTTGCGTGGTTTTCTCGCCGAGGCCGACCTGTGGCGGGTCGCGCCGGGCGCCACGGGCCGCTTTATCGCCGACGACCCGATGCACCCGGCGCTTGAGGTGCAATTGACCGAAGTCGATACCAACGGCGTGGCGTATATCGATCAGGAGGCGCTGACCTCCGATCACCATGGGCCGATTGCCGTGCGCCGCGATGAAAGCCGCCGCGCCGAACCGGTCCAGGCGCAGTACGGCGCGCGGCTCAAGGTGCTCGATGCCAGCGTCACGCCGAGCCAGCCGCTGCGCGGCGTGGTGGTGTTGCAGGGGCGTGGCGAGTCGCTGCTCGGTACGGCCTGGCGGCGCCTGGCGGCGCTGGGCGTGAGGGAAAGCGGGTTCTGAAACAAGGAATTTTCAGGGAGAACGCATATGTTGCATAAGGATTCGGCCATGTCCGATGGCCTGGTGGTACGTCCGTCGCGGCCCACCGACGGACCGTTCCTGCAGGGCCTTTACCGTTCGGCGCGCAGCGATCTGCAATGGATCGATGGCGAGCAGGAGCAGATCGAGCAGGTGATCGCCCAGCAATTCCAGGTCCAGGAGCAGGGGGCGGGGGAGAACTTCCCCGGCGCCATGCACTACGTGATCGAAAAGCTCGGCAGCGCCATCGGTGCCCTGACCACCGATTTCGGCGCCAATGAAATCCGTGTGCTGTACCTGGCGTTCATTCCCGCCGCCCGCGGTCGCGGTTATGGGCGCACGGTGCTGCAGGGCGTGCAGAAAGCCGCCGAGCAGGTGCGCTGCCCGGTGGCTACGGTGGTCTGGGCCAGCAACCCCCATGCGCGCCGGCATTACCTGGCGCTGGGGTTTCAGGTCGAGGAAGCCAACCCGGCGGCCGAGCGGCTGGTGTGGTACCCCGGCCCGCGCGGCTGAGCGACGCAATTCGGCGGGTTCGAGCCGGTGCCTGGGGCGCTGCCGTCAGGCACGCTCGGTTCAGTTGAAGGCGATATAGAAATAGCCCAGCGTCGGATCGCGGCCCAGGGCCGGCACCCGCGACACGAACATGCCCTGCAGGTGGCCGACGCCGGGCAGTTCCAGGTCGCACAGGCCGTCGACGAACGCTGTCGGCGCCAGGCTGTTGAGCTCGACGCAGAAGGGCATGCGCGGGCTGTTCGGCATGCGGGACTGGGGAGTGTCCTTGATGGACTCGATATGGACCGGCAACACGCTGCCGTCCGGTAGCAACAGATTGCAGGTTTGCCCCAGCAAAGGCTGGAAATGCTCACTTTGCAGCAGATGCAGCATGGCGCCACTCCTGGCCGGAAAAAGGGCCGGGGGAATGTCCCCCGGCGCGAACTTCAATTGCGCGATGGGAACAGGCCGTTCAAGGCCACGCTGAAGTTGATCACCAGGAACGGGTTCATGACTTCCAGCGGCAGGCCGTTGCCGGCGGGCGAGATGGTGCCGGAGATCGTGGTGCTGACCCCCTGGAGGGGCACCGGTGTGGCACCCAGCCCGTCGGAATAGATGGTCGCGGTGCCCGGCCCGCCGCCGGAGGTGCCGATGAACGAGTTGGTGGCCGTCGGCACGCTGACCGGGCTGCTGGCAGGGTTGGCCAATTGCAGTGTGGTGGCGGCGCTCACGCTGGCGAGGGTGTGGGTGTGGGACGGCAGGTTGTTGAGGGTCGGGGTGACGTTTTCGGTACCGGAAACCTCGCCGATCACCCGTGGCGTCAGGCCCAGCCCGTTACCCTGGCCGATGGGCAGCCGCCCTTGCAGGTTCGGCAGCTGGAAGTTGGTGGTGCCGTTGCCGCCGTAGTAGGTGCCCAGCAGCGAAAACAGCGCCTGGTATTGCGAGATTCCCAGGGTCTGGCCATAACACGAGGCCCAGCCGTTGGGAGGGAAGTTAAAGGAAAAAGCTTGAATGGTGCCCATGAACACTTCCATAGTTTTTTATCCTTCAGGTTAATCAGTGGAACTCCCTGAGCCGATCCCTGGTGTCTGGCCTGACAGCTTGACCGATACGGTCAGAACGCCAGGCGGGCTCGTTGACAGCAATGGTTAGCGTAGACGCTGTTCCGCCAGTCGCCTGGGGTGATGGGGTGCCTTATGTCTGGCCGGATAAACAGCGATGCTGTGGTGGTAAAACGTTGGTGCAGGGGACATTCATGGCGTTTCGCAGAGAGCCGCAATTGCTGGATACGGCCGGGCCGGGCATCGCCAATCGGCTGGCGAGCGACGCACAGCGCCTGGTCGCGGTGCTGCGGGCGTACTGGCTGCTGCCGATTTTGCTGCTGGCGGCGGCCAACCGTTTCTACGACCTGACCGCCGCGGCCATCTGGGGCGATGAAGGCTCCAGCCTGCTGCTCAGCCGCTACGGCCTGAGCGAACTCTGGGTGCATGCCGCCCACGATGTACATCCGCCGCTGTACTTCATGCTGCTGCGCGGCTGGATCGCGCTGTTTGGCGACGGCATCTTTGCCATTCGCAGTTTCAGCGCCTGGCCGGGGATCGTCTGTGTCGGCCTGGGGGTGTGGCTGGTGGCGCAGATCGCGAGCCGCCGCGCGGCGATCCTCGCCGGGTTCCTGCTGGCCCTGCTGCCCACCGCCGTGCGCTACAGCCAGGAAGTGCGCATGTATGCCTTGTTGGGGGTGTGGCTGCTCGGCGCCACCCTGGCCCTGGTGTACTGGCTCAGGCAGCCCGCACGCCAGCGCTATCTGGTGTATTACACGCTGCTGATGAGCGCGGCGTTCTACACCCACTATTTCACCGCGCTCTGTGTGCTTGCCCACTGGGCGTACCTGTTGCTGCTGCGCCTGCAAACGCCTGCGAGCCGGGCGATCAACCAGCCGGGCTGGTGGCTGGCCAATCTCGCCATCGTCATGCTGTTCGCCCCCTGGCTGCCGGGGCTGGTGGACCTGCTGCAGCATATCGACCAGCTGAAAGCCAGCGGCGACGTGGGCTGGGAGCCGTCGGTGGAGTTTCTTTCATTGCCCTCGATGGTCTGGCAATTGCTGACCCAGGACGATGGCGAAAGCCGTTCCCCGCTGCTGTTCGCGGGCCTGCCGCTGCTGGTGCTGAGCGTTGTCGCAATGCTCGCCTGGCGCGACCGCACGCCTTGGCGCTGGAGCTGGCTGCTGGCGATCTACAGCGTGCTGCCGCTGTTGCTGGTGTTTGCGGTGTCATTCGTTTCGCCGGTGTTCATCGAGCGCTACTTGACGGCCTATGCCCTGGGCCTGCCGCTGCTTTTCGCGATGGCGATCGACCGGCTGCTGGAGAATGCCCAGGTGCATGCTCGCGCGCTGGCGCTGGCGGTCCTGCTGTTGTTCGCCGGGGCCGAGGGGGTCGGCCTGAACAACAACGCCACGGTGGATAGCAACGATCAGATCAGCGTGCTGGTGGACTACGTGAACCAGCGCTACGTGGCCGGCGACCGGATCGTCACCAGCGACCTGCTGTGGTACCTGAGTTACGTCTACTACAACCGTACCGACACCCAGCCGCTGCTCTACACCCCGCCCACGCCCGCCGGCGTCTCCACTCGGCCCAACGCCTATGGTTTCGGCACCCTGGTCGAGCAGCAGGCTGACAGGCTTTACCTCGACCGGCTGTCGGCGTTGCCGGTGGGCAGTGGTCGCGTCTGGCTGATCGGCACGGCCGACCAACCCGACGAATTCGCCCCGCTGCCGGCGCAATGGCGAAAAGCCGGCGAATTCACCGCCGGCGGGGTCACGGCGCGGTTGCTGGTTATATGCGGCGTGGCGCAGGGCCAGGCGTCGGTGCAAGCACTGTGCGACCAGGCTGGGAAACCTGCTGGATAGCGGCCTTGGGCGGTTTTGCGCAAAAGATTGGCCTGTGAACCGGCCGATGGACGAAAGGCAGAGTTCAGGGCCAGCAGTGGCTTAATCGGTTCACGTTCGGTTCCAGAGCGGCGGGTGTTTTTAAAACACACGTTTTTATGGTTTTTGCTTCGAATTGATATCAAAGCACCACTAGTTGGTTTTCTGACCTTGCACTACGCTTTTTCCTACAAATGGACTTATGGCTAGGGTGAAGGGATTGCCGCAGTTCCACTTTATCTCCGGTTTACCGCGCTCAGGGTCGACCCTGCTGTCGGCCATCCTGCTGCAGAACCCGCGCTTTCACGCCGGCATGACCAGCCCGGTGGGGGCGCTGTTCAGCGGCATCCTCGAACAATGCAGCGCCGGCAGCGAATTCGGCGCGGTCATCGACATCGACATGCGCCGCCGCCTGCTGCGCGGGCTGTTCGACTCCTACTACGCCGACAAGGCCGATAAACCTGTTGTCTTCGACACCAATCGCCAATGGTGCGCGCGCCTGCCGGCCTTGAAGGACCTGTTTCCCAAGGCCAAGACCATCGCCTGTGTGCGCAATGTCGCCTGGGTCATGGACAGCCTGGAACGGCTGTACCGGGCCAACCCCTTCGAAAACACCAAGCTGTTCGGCGATGCGGTCGAGCGCAACTCGGTCTACAGCCGCTGCGAAACCCTGGCCCAGCACAACCGGCTGGTGGGGTATGCCTGGACCGCCTTGAAAGAGGCCTATTACGGCGAAAACGCCGATTCGTTGCTGATCGTCGACTACGACCTGCTGAGCCAGGCCCCGGAGCGGGTGATGCGGCTGATCTACGACTTTATCGACGAACCCTGGTTCGAACACGATTTCGACAGCCTGGCCTACGACGCGCCCGAGTTCGACCAGGCGCTGGGGGTCGCGGGCCTGCACAAGGTCAAGGCGCGGGTGGCGCTGCAGTCGCGGCGCACCATCCTGCCGCCGGACCTGTTCGAGAAGTATGCGGAGCTGTCCTTCTGGAAAGACGGGGCATCCAGCGCCGCCAATGTCATTCGCATGAAATCCGACGCCGCGGTCCGTTGACCGCGGTTTTCATTTGCACCTTTCAGCACGTTCGAGTCCGGGTGAGCATCATGTGGTGGAGCAAAGGCAAGTCGCGGGTCAATCAGCGGGCCACCGGGCGGGCGAATGCCCTGGCCTCTCCGATGATCATGCCGCTGGAGCCGCGCATGCTGTTCGACGGTGCGGTGGCGGCGACGGTGGCCGATGTCGCCCAGCCGGACAGCCACACCACCACGGACGTGGCCAAGACGCCGACCGCCGCCGATCAGCCGAGCGTCAGCCAGGACACCCATGGCCAGGCCGATGCCGCGCCTGCCGCGACCCCGACCGCGGTACCGGGGCTGACGGTGGTGTTCGTCGATTCGCGGGTCAAGGACGCCGACAGCCTGCTCCAGGGCCTGGCGCCCGGCACCCAGGTGGTGCAACTGGGGGCGAACCAGGATGGCCTGCAGCAGATCGCCGATTACCTGGACCAGCACCAGGGCGTCAGTTCGGTGCAGATCATCGCCCACGGCAATGCCGGCGACCTGTGGCTGGGCAACAGTTACCTCTCGGCTGACAACGTCCAGGCGCGCAGCGCGGTGCTGGCGGACATCGGCCAGGACATGAACGCCGGCGGCGATATCCTGATCTACGGCTGCTACACCGCCGAGGGTGAACGCGGCCTGAGTTTCGTCGACTCGCTGGCGCAACTCACCGGTCGCGACGTGGCCGCCTCCAGCGACCGCACCGGCCTGGGGGGCGACTGGGAACTGGAGATCGCCACCGGCACTATCGAAAGCGCCAACGTGCTGTCCACCCAGGCCATGCAGGATTATCAGTGGGGGCTGGCGACCTGGACCGCCACCAACAACGCCAACACCGGCGTGGGTTCGTTGCGGGCGGCGCTGGCGTCGGCGCAGAACGGCGACATCGTCACCTTCAGCAGCGGCATGACGGTGCAGCTGACCTCCGAACTGCTGGTCAACAAGAACGTGACCATCGACGGCGACCTGAACAACGACGGCGCGGCGGACGTGATCCTCGACGGCCAGTACCGCACTCGCGTCATCGAAGTGACCGCGGGCAGTACCGTGACCCTCGATGGCCTGGTAATCACCCGGGGCCTGGTCTCGGGCAACGGCGGCAACGGCGGGTATGGCGCGACCGGCGCCATGGCCGGGGGGATTTTCAACGCCGGCAACCTCACCCTCAACAACGTCACCGTGACCTCCAACGCGGCCTCGGGCGGCGGTGGCGGGGGCGGTGTCACCGGCGCGTTCTATGGCGGTGGCGGTGGTGGCGGCGGCGGGCTGGGCGGCCAGGGCGGTGGCCACGGCGGTTCCGCCGGCCCCGGCACCGGCACACTGGGCGGCCAGGCTGGCAGCGGTGGCGTGGGCGGTTATGGCGGTGGCTACGACGCCACCCACATGGGCGGTCGCGGTGGTACCAGCACCGGCGGCGCCGGCGGCGTGGGCGTGTCTTATTACAGCAACGGCGGCAACGGCGCCTCGGCCACCAACGGCACGATTTCCATCGGCGGCGGTGGTGGCGGCGCGGGTTGGGACAAGGTCGGCGGCGCGGGCGGCAATGCCGCCGGCGGGATCTACAACGCCTCCAGCGGCACCCTCACGGTGATCGGCACCTCGACCATCAGCAACAACATCGGCGCGGGCGGTGGCGGTGGCGGTGGTGGCGGCCAAGGCAGCAACGCCAGCAATGGCGGGATTGGCGGCCGCGGCGTCGGCGCGGTCTGGAACAAGGGCACCTTCCTGATCACCGCGGCCAACTTCGCCGCGCTGAGCGGCAACGCGGCGGCCAGTGGCGCCGGTGGCGTAGCGCTGGGCGGTGGCAGCACCGGTACTTCGCCGACGTCGGTGGCGACCATCTACAACGACGGCGGCATCCTCAATACCGCCTATGCACCACCGCCCACCGCGACCATCGTGGTTGCGGACAGCGCGCTGAAAATCGGCGAGACCTCGCTGGTGACCATCACCTTCAGCGAGGCGGTGACCGGCTTCACCAACGCCGACCTGACCATCGCCAACGGCACCCTCACCGCAGTGAGCAGCAGCGACGGCGGCATTACCTGGACCGCCACCTTCACCCCGACTTCGAGCATCACCGATACCAGCAACGTCATCACCCTGGATAACACTGGGGTCATCAATGGCCTGGGCACCGCCGGGGTCGGCACCACCGACTCCAATAACTATGCGATCGATACCGCCCGGCCGACCGCGACCATAGTGGTCGCGGACAACGCCTTGAGGGTCGGTGAAACCTCGCTGGTGACCATCACCTTCAGCGAGGCGGTCAGCGGCTTCACCAACGCCGACCTGAGCATCGCCAACGGCACCCTGAGCGCGGTGAGCAGCAGCGACGGCGGCATCACCTGGACCGGTACTTTCACCCCGAGCGCCAGCATCACCGATACGACCAACCTGATCACCCTGGACAACACCGGCATCGCCGACCTGGCCGGCAACGCCGGCAGCGGCACCACCGATTCCAACAACTATGCGATCGATACGGTGCGCCCGACCGCGACCATCGTGGTCGCCGACAGCACCCTCACGGCGGGCGAAACTTCCCTGGTGACCATCACCTTCAGTGAAGCGGTGAGCGGCTTCACCAACGCCGACCTGAGCATCGCCAACGGCACCTTGAGCACGGTGAGCAGCAGCGATGGCGGCATCACCTGGACCGCCACCTTTACCCCGACCGACGGCATCAGCGATAGCAGCAACCTGATCACCCTGAACAACACCGGCATCGCCGACCTGGCCGGCAACACCGGTAGCGGCACCACGGACTCGGGCAACTACGTGATCAACACCGCGCACCCGACGGCGACCATAGTGGTGGCCGACAATGCCCTGAGGATCGGTGAAACCTCACTGGTGACCATCACCTTCTCCGAGGCGGTGACCGGCTTCAGCAACGCCGACCTGACCGTCGCCAACGGCACCCTGAGCGCGGTGAGCAGCAGCGACGGCGGCATTACCTGGACCGCCACCTTCACCCCGAGCGCCAGCATCACCGATGCCACCAACCTGATCACCCTGGACAACACCGGCGTCCAGAACAGTGTGGGCAACCTGGGCCAGGGCAGCACCAACTCCAACAACTACGCGATCGACACGGTGCGGCCGACCGCGACCATCGTCGTTGCCGATACCGCACTGAGAATCGGCGAAACCTCGCTGGTGACCATCACCTTCAGCGAGGCGGTCAGCGGCTTCACCAACGCCGACCTGAGTATTGCCAACGGCACTTTGAGCGCGGTGAGCAGCAGCGATGGCGGCATCACCTGGACCGCGACCTTCACTCCGAGCGCCAGCATCAGCGACACCAGCAACCTGATCACCCTGGATAACACCGGCATCGCCGACCTGTCCGGCAACGCCGGCAGCGGCACCACCGATTCCAACAACTATGCGATCGATACGGTGCGGCCGACCGCGACCATCGTGGTCGCCGACAGTGCTCTCAGCGCCGGTGAAACCTCGCTGGTGACCATCACCTTCAGCGAAGCAGTCAGCGGCTTCACCAACGCCGACCTGAGCATCGCCAACGGCACCTTGAGCGCGGTGAGCAGTAGCGATGGCGGCATCACCTGGACCGCCACCTTCACCCCGACCGTTGGTATCAACGATGCCAGCAACCTGATCACCCTGAACAACACCGGTATCGCCGACCTGGCCGGCAACACCGGCAGCGGCACCACCAACTCCAACAACTACAGCATCGACACCGTCCTGCCGACCGCGACCATAGTGGTGGCGGACAACGCCCTGAAGATCGGTGAAACCTCACTGGTGACCATCACCTTCAGCGAGGCGGTGACCGGCTTCAGCAACGCCGACCTGACCGTCGCCAACGGCACCCTGAGCGCGGTGAGCAGCAGCGACGGCGGCATTACCTGGACCGCCACCTTCACTCCGAGCACCAGCATCACCGATGCCACCAACCTGATCACCCTGGACAACACCGGCGTCACCAACGCCTCCGGCAACGCCGGTAGCGGCACCACCGACTCCAACAACTACGCGATCGATACGGTGCGGCCGACCGCGACCATCGTGGTCGCCGATACCGCGCTGAGAATCGGTGAAACTTCGCTGGTGACCATCACCTTCAGCGAAGCGGTGAGCGGCTTCACCAACGCCGACCTGAGCATCGCCAACGGCACTTTGAGCGCGGTGAGCAGCAGCGATGGCGGCATCACCTGGACCGCGACCTTCACCCCGAGCGCCAGCATCAGCGACACCAGCAACCTGATCACCCTGGATAACACCGGCATCGCCGACCTGGCCGGCAACGCCGGCAGCGGCACCACCGATTCCAACAACTATGCGATCGATACGGTGCGGCCGACCGCGACGATCGTCCTTGCCGACCCAACCCTCAAGGCCGGCGAAACCTCGCTGGTGACCATCACTTTCAGTGAGGCCGTGAGCGGTTTCACCAACGCCGACCTGACCATCGCCAACGGCACCTTGAGCGCAGTCAGCAGCAGCGATGGCGGTCTCACCTGGACCGCGACTTTCACCCCAACGGCAGGCATCGCCGACGCGAGCAATGTCATCACCCTGAACAACACCGGCATCGCCGACCTGGCGGGCAACACCGGTAGCGGTACCACCAACTCCGGCAACTACAGCATCGACACCGTCCTGCCGACCGCGACCATCGTGGTGGCGGATAACAACCTGAAGATCGCTGAAACCTCGCTGGTGACCATCACCTTCAACGAGGCCGTGAGCGGCTTCAGCAACGCCGACCTGACCGTCGCCAACGGCACTTTGAGCGCGGTCAGCAGCAGCGATGGCGGCATCACCTGGACCGCCACCTTCACCCCGACGTCGAGCATCACTGACACCAGCAACGTCATCACCCTGGATAACAGCGGGGTGACCAACGCCTCGGGCAACGCCGGCAGCGGCACCACCGATTCCAACAACTACGCGATCGACACCGTCCGCCCGACGGCGACCATAGTGGTCGCCGACAGCGCCCTGGGCGTGGGCCAGACCAGTACCGTGACCATCACCTTCAGCGAGGCGGTGACCGGCTTCACCCTGGCTGACCTGACCGTGGCCAACGGTACGCTGAGCGGCTTGGGCACCAGCGACAACATCACCTACACGGCGACCCTCACCCCGACTGCCAGTATCAGCGACAGCAGCAACCTGATTACCCTGGATAACACCGGTATTACGGATGGGGCGGGCAACGCCGGCAGCGGCACCACCGACTCCAACAACTACGCCATCGACAGCCTGCGTCCGACCGCCACCATCGTCCTCTCCGACTCGACCCTCAAGGCCGGCGAAACCTCGCTGGTGACCATCACCTTCAGTGAAGCAGTGAGCGGTTTCGACAACAGCGACCTGACAGTGGCCAACGGTACCCTGAGCGCAGTGAGCAGCAGCAACGGCGGTATCACCTGGACTGCCACCTTCACCCCGACGGCGGGCATCACCGACCTGAGCAACCTGATCACCCTGAACAACACCGGTTTCACCGACGTGGCCGGCAACAGCGGTACCGGGACCACCAGCTCAGCCAACTACAGCATCGAAACCGTAGTGCCGACGGCCACCCTCGTGATCGCCGACACGGCCCTGAAGGCTGGCGAAACCTCGCTGGTGACCATCACCTTCAGTGAGGCGGTCAGTGGTTTCGACAACAGCGACCTGACGGTGGCCAACGGTACCTTGAGCGCGGTGAGCAGCAGTGATGGCGGGGTCACCTGGACCGCTACCTTCACGCCGACTGCGGGTGTCGGCGATACCAGCAACGTCATCACCCTGAACAACAGCGGCGTGATCAATGTCTCGGGTAATACGGGCAGCGGCACCACCGATTCGAACAACTATGTCATCGACACGGCTCGCCCAACCGCGACCATAGTGGTGGCCAACCCGATCCTGCCGATTGGCGAAACCAGCCTGGTGACCATCACCTTCAGCGAGGCGGTCAGCGGTTTTGACAACAGCGACCTGACGGTGAGCAACGGCACCCTGAGTGCGGTCAGCAGCAGCGACGGCGGCATCACCTGGACCGCGACCTTCACCCCGAACGTCAACGTCAGCGATGCGACCAACCTGATCAGCCTCAACAACAGCGGGGTCAGTGACGCGGCGGGCAACGCCGGCAGCGGCAGCACCGACTCGAACAATTTCATCATCGACACCGGGCGGCCGACCGCCACCATCGTGCTGGCCGACACGGCCCTGAAAGCGGGCGAAACCACCACGGTCACCATTACCTTCAGCGAGGCGATCAGCGGCTTCACCAACTCGGACCTGACAGTGGCCAACGGTACCCTGGGGGCCCTGAGCAGCAGCGATGGCGGGGTGACCTGGACCGCCACCTTTACCCCGGCCATCAACATCAGTGACAGCAGCAATCAGATCACCCTGAACAATGCCGGAGTGATAGACGCCGTCGGCAACACCGGCAGCGGTACCACCGACTCGGCCAACTACGTCATCGACACCGTGCGCCCCACCGCTACCGTGGTGGTCGCCAACCCGATGCTGGCCGTGGGCGACACGTCCCTGGTGACCATCACCTTCAGCAAGGCGGTGAGCGGCTTCGACAACAGCGACCTGATGGTGACCAACGGCACTTTGAGCGCGCTCAGCAGCAGCGATGGCGGCATCACCTGGACCGCGACCTTCACCCCGAACACCAACCTCAGCGATACGAGCAACCTGATCACCCTGAACAACAGCGGGGTCAGCGACGCCTCGGGCAATACCGGGCTGGGCAGCACGGATTCGAACAATTACCTGATCGATACCCAGCGGCCGACCGCGACCATCGTGGTCGCCAACAGCAGCCTCGGCGTGGGCCAGACCAGCAGCGTGACCATCACCTTCAGCGAAGCGGTGAGCGGCTTCACCAACTCGGACCTGACGGTGGCCAACGGCACCCTGAGCGCCCTGGGCAGCAGCGACGGCGGCCGGACCTGGACCGCGACCCTGACGCCAACCGCCAATATCAGCGACACCAGCAACCTGATCACCCTGAACAACAGCGGGGTGAGCGACTCCTTCGGCAATACCGGCGCTGGCAGCACCGACTCCAACAACTACGCGATCAACACCGTGCCGGCGGCCAACCCACCCACGGAGCTGCCGGTGGGCGATCCGGAATTCCGTTCGAGCGACCCGGTGGTTCCGCCGCTGCCGCCTTATGTGCCGTTGCAACCCACGGTCACCACGCCACCCGTTGGCGACCTGGGCTCGCCACTGGCCTTCGCGCCGTTGTTCGAGCAGCGGGTGCTGGGCGATGGCATCCGGCCGCTGGGGGATATTTTCATCAATCGCGGGGCCCTGGCGCCGAGTTTCATTGCCCAGGTGTTCGGCAGCAGCGATGCCGGGGGCGATGGCAATGGCCATGGCTTCCTCGGCTTCGGTGGCGGCGATGGCGGGGTGTTCAGCCAAAGCACGCTGTCGCTGCTGTTCGACCAGGACTCCGCCGAGGATGGCGGTTCGCTGAAGTCTTTCGGCGACAAGGCCAAGACTGGCGATCTTTCCCAGGGCGGGCGCGGGGTGTTCGGGGCACCGTCGCTGACCCAGCAATTGCAAGTGATGCAAGACACAGAACAACGGCCGATCCGCGATCTGGCCAAGGCGTTCGAACAGGCCGGCGTCAGCGCAATGCAGGCCTGAAAACAATACATAAATACGATGCGGCACCCAGGGGCGAGACAAGGATGAATAAAAGTCAGAAGTTGTTCGGGGTCAGCTTGTTGGCGCTGATGGTCAGCGGTTGTGCCGTCAGCAGTAAACCGATCGAACGCAGTGCCAGTGAGCAGCGCGCCAGGAGCGACCTGCAGAGCATGTACAAGGACCAGGAACCGCTGAGCGGCCCGCTGACCCTGCACCAGGCCATGGCCCGGGCGGTGAAGTACAACCTCGAGGGCCGCTTGAAAATCATGGAAGAGGCCCTGGCCAAGCGCCAGCTGGACCTCGCCAGTTTCGACATGCTGCCGCGCATGGCCCTCTCCGCCGGCTATGTGGGGCGCAACAACGTCAGCGCCTCCAGCAGCCAGAGCGTGGAGACCGGCACCCAGTCCCTGGAACCTTCGACCTCCCAGGACCGGGACCGCAGGGTGGCCGACCTGACCATGGTCTGGAATGTGCTGGACTTCGGCGTCAGCTACATCAACGCCAAGCAGCAGGGCGACCAGCGACTGATCGTCCAGGAGCGTCGGCGCAAGGTGATCAACACCATCGTCCAGGACGTGCGCTCGGCCTATTGGCGGGCGGTGGCGGCCGAACGCCTGCTCAAGCAGATCGACAGCCTGATGGGCCGGGTCGAGCAGGCCCGCAGCAACAGCCAGAGCATGAGCCAGCAACGCATCGGCGACCCGGTGCAGGCCCTGGCCTACCAGCGCTCGCTGATCGAGGCCACGCGCCAGCTGGAGGAGCAGCGCCGGGCGTTGTCCCTGGCCAAGACCGAGCTGGCGACCCTGATCAACCTGCCGATGACCACCCACCTGACCCTGGCGACCAGCGACGATTACCCGGTGCCGGAACTCAAGGTCGATATGGCCCGCCTCGAGCACGAGGCCCTGACCAGCCGCCCGGAACTGCGCGAGCAGGATTACCAGAGCCGCATCAGCGCCGCGGAAACCCGCAAGGCCATGCTGCGCCTGCTGCCGGGCCTGGAGTTCTCCGCCGGCGGGCATTACGACAGCAACTCGTTCCTGGTCAACGACAAGTGGGCCGACTACGGGGTGAAGGTCACCTGGAACCTGTTCAATGTGCTCTCCGCGCCGGCGGCCATCGACACCGCCAAGGCCGGTGAAGACGTCGCCGCGGCCCGTCGCCAGGCCATGTCGATTGCCGTGCTGGCCCAGGTCTACGTGGCCAACGCCAACTACCGCGACGCCTTGCGCCAGTTCAAGACCAGCCAGGAGCTGGCGGATATCGACGGGCAGATCGTCGGCCAGCTGCGCAACCGCTACCAGGCCAACGGCATCGGCGAACTGGACCTGATCCAGGGCGAGCTGAACACCTTGCAGGCGGACCTGCGGCGCGACCTGGCCTATGCCGACCTGCGCAACGCCTATGGGCAGATCTTCGCCAGCGCCGGCCTCGACCCGCTGCCCGACGAGGTGCAATCGACCCAGGTGCAGTCCATCGCCACGGCGCTGGCCAGCCGTGAGGCCGACTGGGCGGCGGGCAACATCAGTACGCCGGTGGCCCATGCCCAAAGACAATAACCTGCAGGCCCCCCAGGCCAGCGTCAGCCGCGCCCAGCGCGAGGCGCGAAACGGCCATCGCGGTGTGGCGATCCTGTTGACCGGCCTGCCGGCGGCGGGCAAGTCGACCCTGGCCCAGGCGCTGCAGGCCGGGCTGTTCCAGCACGGTCGGCAGAGCCTGGTGCTGGACGGCGATGCCTTGCGCGGCGGCCTGAACCGCGACCTGGGGTTCGCCGAGGCCGACCGCCGGGAAAATATCCGCCGCGCCAGCGAGCTGGCGGCCCTGCTGGTGGACAACGGGCAGATTGTGATCCTGGCGATGATTGCCCCGCTGATCGAGCAGCGTGAGCTGTTCGCCCGGCGCCTGGGCGAGGACTACCTGGAAGTCTGGTGCAGCGCCTCGCTGGCGGTCTGCGAGCAGCGCGATCCCAAGGGCCATTACGCCCGCGCCCGCAGCGGCGAGTTGCCGGGGTTCACCGGTATCTCGGCGCCCTACGAGCCGCCACGGGCGGCGTTGGAACTGGATACCGGGGCTCAGTCGGTCGAGGACTGCCTGGGGCAATTGCTCGGCTGGCTGGTCGAACGCCAGGTGCTGCCGGCCTCATGAGCCGTCCGGCGTTCGCCCGCCTGCCCGTCAGCGTGGACCTGCCACGGCTGTTGCGCGCCCTGGCGCGAATCGATGCGAGCGCCTGGCAGGGCCACTTCAACGGCGGCTATTACGAGGGCGACTGGAGCGGCGTGGCCTTGATCTCGGCGCTTGACGCGCCCTCCGAGCTGGCGCCGGGCAAGGGCCTGCCGGTGCAGCGCGAGCCCTGGCGGCAGGACCCGGACTGGCAACAGGCATTGCGGCACTTGCCGTTGCGGATCGTCTCGGCGCGCCTGCTGCGGCTGGGGCCGGGGGCGCGCATTCATGAACACCGCGACTACGACCTGGGCGGCCCGGACGCCGACCTGCGCCTGCATATCCCCCTGCTCAGCCCGCCGCGGGTGGATTTCCTGCTCGACGGGCAGCGCATGCCGATGCTGGCGGGAGAGTGCTGGTTTCTCGACCTGTCGCGCCCGCATCGGGTCGATAACTACGACACTCAGGCACGTATTCATCTGGTACTCGACTGTCGCCCCGACCCTTGGCTGGAACAGGCGATTGCCGAGGGCCTGCCGACCACCCCGGCGCCTGGCCTGGGCCGCGCGGCCTTGGACTTCGCGCGGTTTTGCCGGCTGCTTGAACAGGACACTGCGCTGTGCCAAGCCTTGCAGGTGCCGACCGACAGCGAAGTCTTTATCGAGCGCACCCTGGCCCTGGCGGCCGAGCGTGGCCTGGCGTTCACCCGTGAAGACCTGCGTTCGGCCATGCGCCAGGGGCGGTGTCTGTGGAATGAACAATGGATGGCCTGAACCTGCGCGGCTGGTTGCCGATCCGTCTCTGGCAGCCGGGTGACGAGTGGCGGGTCGACTGGTGCTGGTTCGGCGACAGGCCGCTGTCGCAGCCGTTTTTCCGCGAGGCGGTCGAAGAGGCCCTGCGCCTGCCGTTCAATCAGGCGTTCCGCCGCCAGACGCCTTTGTCTGCCCTGACCGAATGGCGTCAACGCAGCCCGGGCCTGGCTCCCAGCGCCTTTATCTTTCATGCCTCGCGCTGCGGCTCGACCCTGCTCAGCCAGATGCTGGCCTGCCTGGACGACCATATCGTGGTGTCCGAACCGCCGCCGCTGGATGCCCTGCTGCGCGGCTCGCTGGCGCCACAGGAGCGGGCTGCCGCGCTTGTGGGCCTGCTGTCGGCCTATGGGCAGGTACGCCGTGGTACTGAGCAGCGGCTGGTGATCAAGCTCGATGCCTGGAACATCGGCGAGCTGCCGCTGCTGCGCCAGTGCTTCGCCGATACGCCGTGGCTGTTTGTGTATCGCGACCCGCTGGAAATCGCCGTGTCGCATCTGCGCCGGGCTGGCATGCACATGACGCCGGGCCTGATCGGGCCCAGCGCGCTGGACGACGGCGAGCCTTTCCAGGACCGGGAAAGCTGGGTTGCCCGGCGCCTGGGGCGCTTGTTGCAGCTGGGGTTGGAACACTGCCGCGAACACCATGGCCTGGCGCTGAACTACAGCCAGCTGCCCGCCGCCATGGACGGCCACCTGGGCGATTTTCTCGGCCTGGGCGCCGAGCAACGCAGAGCGGCCTTCGCCCGTATCGGCCAGCATGCCAAGCAGCCGGCGCAGGCCTTTGTCGATGATCGCCAGGGCAAGCAGCAACAGGCTTCAGCGCGGCTGCGGGAACAGCTGGAGCAATGGGCGCAGGCGCCTTACGCGGCGCTGGAACAGTGGCGCAGCAGGGCGGCCAGCGCAGTCCCGCAAACGCGTCTCAGCTCTTCGGCGACAAGTCCGCCATGCCCTTGAGGAATTCGATGGGCAGCGGGAAAACGATGGTCGAGCTCTTGTCGCCGGCAATCGCGCCCAGGGTCTGCATGTAGCGCAGTTGCATGGCGCCGGGCTGGCGGCCGAGCATTTCGGCGGCCTGCATGAGTTTCTCCGAGGCCTGCAATTCGCCTTCGGCGTGGATCACCTTGGCCCGGCGTTCCCGCTCGGCTTCGGCCTGCTTGGCGATGGCGCGGATCATCGATTCGTTGAGGTCGACATGCTTGATCTCGACGTTCGCCACCTTGATGCCCCAGGCATCGGTCTGGGCGTCCAGCACCTGCTGGATGTCGGCGTTCAGGCGTTCGCGCTCGGCCAGCAGTTCGTCCAGCTCATGCTTGCCCAGCACCGCGCGCAGGGTGGTCTGGGCCAGTTGGCTGGTGGCCATGAGGAAATCCTCGACCTGGATGATCGCCTTCTGTGAGTCCAGCACGCGGAAATACAGCACGGCGTTGACCTTGACCGAGACGTTGTCGCGGGTGATCACATCCTGCGGCGGCACGTCGAGCACCACGGTGCGCAGGTCGACGCGGACCATCTGCTGGACGACCGGAATCAGCAGGACCAACCCCGGCCCCTTGACCCTCCAGAAGCGCCCGAGCTGGAACACCACCCCGCGCTCGTATTCGCGCAGGATGCGAAACGTCGAGACCGCCAGCGCCAACAGCAGCGCCAGCAGCGCGCCAAAACCCAATTCCAGACCCATTTCATCCTCCTCGCGGCGCGGCCTCGGCCGTCGTCACTTCCAGAAGCAGCCCCTTGCGCGCCACCACCCGTACCTGTTGTCCGGTTTGCAGCGGCGTTGCGCTCAGGACCTGCCAGTGTTCGCCCTGCAACAGCACCCAGCCGTTGTAAGGGTTGCCCGCTTGCACCGCGGTGATCGCCGTGACACTGCCCACCAGCCCCGCGTCGCCGGCCACCTGCTGGCGTTGTCGCGCGCGCAGCGCCATGCTCGCCAGCGTCGCCAGGAGCAGCGCGCTGACCACCGCCAGGCCGACGATGAGCGGCAGGGGAATGCCATAGCCCGGGACATCGGTGTCCATCAGGATCACCGCGCCGACGACAAAGGAAACGATTCCGCCGAAACCGATGACGCCGAAGGTCGGTAGAAAGGCTTCGGCGACCATGAAGGCGATGCCCAGCAGGATCAGGGCCACGCCGGCGTAGTTCACCGGCAGCAGTTGCAAGGCGTACAAACCGAGCAGCAGGCAGATGCCGCCGAGTACGCCGGGCACCGCGGTACCCGGGTTGACGAACTCGAAGAACAGCCCGTAGATGCCGATCATCATCAGGATCAGCGCCACGCTGGGGTGGGTAATGACCGACAGCAGCTGGGTGCGCCAGTCCGGGTCGTGATGGATCACCGCCGCCCCCAGGGTATGCAGCTGCACCGCCTGGCCGGCGGCGATGAGGAACTTGCCGTCGAGTTGCCTGAGCAGGCCGCTCAGGTCATCGGCGACATAGTCGACCACCTTCAGCTTCAAGGCTTCCTGGGCCGGCAGGCTGACGGCCTCGCGCACGGCCTGTTCCGCCCATTCGGCATTGCGTCCGCGCAATTGCGCCAGGCCACGGATATAGGCCGCGGCGTCGTTGATCTGTTTGTGGCTGAGGGTGTCGGTGTCCGGTTCCGGGTTCTTGTCCGAGCGTGGCGCGGCGGGTGGGTTGCCGCCCGGGTCGGGCTGCCCCGGCATGCCGACCCGCACCGGGGTGGCGGCCCCGAGGTTGGTGCCCGGGGCCATGGCGGCGATGTGGCTGGCATACAGGATGTAGGTGCCGGCGCTGGCGGCGCGGGCGCCGCTGGGGGCGACGTAGCTGGCCACCGGCACCGGGCTGGCGAGGATCGCCTTGATGATCGAGCGCATCGAGGTGTCGAGGCCGCCCGGGGTGTCGATGCCCAGCACCACCAGTTGGGCGTGCTCGTCGGCGGCCTTGTCCAGGCCGCGCACCACGTAGTCGGCGCTGGCGGGGCTGATCACATCGTTGACGGTGAGCACCACCACTGGCTTCACGGCCTGGGCGTGCCCGGTCGGCAGGCCGATCAGCACACCCAGCAGCAGCCCTTTCAGTGTCGCCCGCCACCCACGCTCGTTCATCCGACCCTCCTGGAGAGTCATGTGCCTCGGTTGCCAGCCGTTCGCTGGCCTTGTCCTTGAGTCTAGTAGAGCGTGGGATTGAGCAAATTTTGAGCAGCCTCTTGCTCGCGTGCCGTTCGGAAGTTCGTCAGTGGGCGAGGGCGGCGCGGCCTAGACTTTGTGAAGGGAGTGACAGTCGTTAACCCATAGTCCTGCAAAGCCGTTCAGGACACCGAGGTGCATCATGCGTATGGCAAGAACCGTGCAACGCAGCCTGGAACAGGCGCATTGCGATTTTGACGTGGTGGCTCATCCACATTCGTCGAGCAGCCTGGAGACCGCTCGGGTGGCGGGAGTTCCCGCCGAGCGCGTGGCCAAGTCGGTGATCCTCGACGACAGTCACGGCCACTACCTGATGGCCGTGCTGCCGGCCAGCCGCCACCTGGATCTGAGCAAGGTGCGCGGCAGCAACGAATGGCAGATCACCCGGGAAAGCACCCTGGCGCATCTGTTCAACGATTGCGAACGCGGCGCGGTACCGGCCCTGGGCGAATCCTATGGGCTGGACGTGGTGATCGATCCGATGCTGACCCGGCAGAAAGACATCTACCTGGAAGCCGGCAACCACAACAACCTGGTGCATCTGAGCATGGACGAGTACCTGAAAATGGTGCCTCATGCCGAGGTGTGCGAGGTCAGTTACTAGCGCCGTTGGCGTATGTACCCACTTTTCACGAACCAGCTCGCTCCTACAAAAATGCTTGTTTTCTGTAGGAGCGAGCTGGCTCGCGATCGACTGCGCAGCAGTGGTTCAACCAACACCCAACCCGTTCAGGAGCCCCCATGGAATCCCCATCCCACAGCCTGCCCGCCCTGTTCAAGCAACTCGGCCTGCCCGACGACCCCGAGGGCATCGACCGTTTCATCGCCACCCATTCGCCGCTCAAGCCAGAACTGCACCTGGCGGATGCCTTCTTCTGGACCAGCAGCCAGGCGGATTTCCTGCGCAACGAGATCCTCGACGACGCCGACTGGGCGGAAGTGGTGGATCAGCTGGATGTGTTGTTGAGGAAGGGGCGGGGTGTTTGAGGCGCGAATTGATGTTGCCATGGAAATAGACCAGAATTAAGACCAAATTAGAGGTCTTAATCATGCAAAGCGTATTGGCTGATAAAGCTGTCAGCGTGTCTGAACTGAAAAAAAATCCTTCGGCTGTCCTGAGCAGCGCACAGGGTGGTCCGGTTGCGGTGCTCAATCACAATCGGGTCATGGGCTATATGGTCCCGGCCGACGTGTTTGAAGCGATGATGGAGCGTCTTGACGATCTTGAACTGGCGGAGATTGTCCGTGCCCGTCGTCACGAGACCCCGGTCCCGGTAAATCTGGATGACTTATAAGCTCCAGTTTCTACCTTCGGCGCGCAAGGAATGGGACAAGCTCGGTCATACCCTACGCGAGCAATTCAAGAAGAAGCTGGCCGAGCGCCTGGAAATGCCACGGGTGCCCGCGGATGCCCTTCACGGCATGGCGGACTGCTACAAGATCAAGCTCAAAGCCTCTGGTTATCGCCTGGTTTACCAAGTGATCGAGGATCAGGTCGTGGTTTCGGTGGTGGCCGTGGGTAAACGTGAACGCAGTGCCGTGTATGAGCGGGCACGAAAGCGCTGAGCCGCTTTCAGTCGCTGGTCGCTAAATTGTTTCAAAACTTGACTGGGTTTAACCCCCTCATGCACCATTGATAGTTAGCAAACTAACAGTGTGCGAACCTTCTTTTGCCCGACTCTCTCGAATCACTCCAGATGAATATCAGCAGTGGCATGGTGGTCGCCGCCCGGCATTGGCGGCGGATCTGCCAGAGCACGCTGGTCAACTATGGAATCTCCGAAGCCTGCGCCGTGCCCCTGCTGATGATCGGGCGCCTGGGCGAGGGCGTGCGTCAGGTGACGGTGGCACAGGCGGCGGGGATGGAAAGCCCGTCCCTGGTGCGCCTGCTGGACCAGCTGTGCAGCGCCGGTTACGCATGCCGTACCGAGGACCCCCACGATCGCCGGGCCAAATGCCTGAGCCTGACCGACACCGGCCGCGAGCTGGTGCAGTCGGTGGAAGCCGAGCTGGTGCGCCTGCGTCGCGAGGTGCTGGAAGGCATCACACCCGCGGACCTTGAGGCGGCGCTGAAGGTGATCCGCGCCTTCGAGTCGGCTGCCCAGCCACCGGCGGTGCCTTCTTGAGCGGATTCTTTACCGGCGTGCCGCCGGCGCGCGACTGGTTCTACGGTGTGCGCACCTTTGCCGCGTCGATGATTGCGCTGTACATCGCCATGCTCATGCAGATGCCGCGTCCGTACTGGGCGATGGCCACGGTCTACATCGTCTCCAGCCCGTTCGTCGGGCCCACCAGTTCCAAGGCGCTGTACCGTGCGATCGGTACCTTGCTCGGTGCCTCGGCGGCGGTGCTGTTCGTGCCGATGTTCGTGCAGAGCCCCTACCTGTTGGTGGTGATCATCGCCCTGTGGACCGGGATCCTGCTGTTCCTCTCCCTGCACCTGCGCACCGCCAACAGCTACGCGCTGATGCTGGCCGGCTACAGCCTGCCGCTGATCGCCCTGCCGGTGGTGGATAACCCGCTGGGGGTGTGGGACGTGGCGGAGGCCCGCACCGAGGAGATCTTCCTCGGCATCGTCTGCGCGGCCGTGATCGGCAGTATGTTCTGGCCGCGGCGGCTGGCGCCGGTGTTCGTCGATTCGGCGGGCAAATGGTTCGCCGATGCCGCCACCTACAGCCAGCGCTTTCTCAGCCGCAACGTGCAGCCCGAAGAAGTCAGCGCCTTGCGCGCGTCCATGGTCGCCACCTTCAACAGCCTGGAGCTGATGATCGGCCAGTTGCCCCATGAGGGCGCGCGCCCGCAGACCGTGCGCAATACCAAGGAACTGCGCGGGCGCATGATCCACCTGCTGCCCGTGGTGGACGCCCTGGGCGATGCCCTGTACGCCCTGGAACGACGTACCCCGGAGCTGGTGGAGCAGTTCGCGCCGCTGCTGGCCCAGGCCGGGCAATGGCTGGAAAGCACCGCCCAGGGCGCCTCGGTCGAGCGCTGGCAGGCCCTGCGCGGCCAGCTCGAAGCGCTGCAACCGGACGCCGAAGCCCTCGACGACCGACGCCAGCTGCTGTTTTCCAACGCCCTGTACCGCCTCGGCGAATGGATCGATTTGTGGCAGGACTGCCGCAGCCTGCAACACGCCATTCAATGCGAAAGTCAGGACATCTGGCGCGCGGTCTATCGCCACTGGCGCCTGGGCCGCCTGACGCCGTTCCTCGACCGCGGGCTGATGCTGTATTCGGTGGCCTCCACTGTCCTGGCGATCATCGTCGCCTCGGTGCTGTGGATTCTCCTGGGCTGGACCGACGGCGGCAGCGCGGTGATCCTCGCGGCGGTGGCCTGCAGCTTCTTCGCCTCGATGGACGACCCGGCGCCGCAGATCTACCGGTTCTTCTTCTGGACCGCGATGTCGGTGCTGTTCGCCAGCCTCTACCTGTTCCTGATCCTGCCCAACCTGCACGATTTCCCGATGCTGGTGCTGGCCTTCGCCGTGCCGTTCATCTGCGTCGGCACCCTCACGGTGCAGCCGCGCTTTTACCTGGGCATGCTGCTGACCATCGTCAACACCTCGTCCTTCATCAGCATCCAGGGCGCCTACGACGCCGACTTCCTGAGCTTCGCCAACTCCAACCTGGCCGGGCCCATGGGTCTGCTGTTTGCCTTTGTCTGGACCCTGGTCGCCCGGCCGTTTGGCTCGGAACTGGCAGCCAAGCGCATGACCCGCTTCAGTTGGCAGGACATCGTCGGCATGACCGAGCCCGCCAACCTGGCCGAACACCGCCATCTGGGGGTGCAGATGCTCGACCGCCTGATGCAGCACCTGCCGCGGCTGGCCATGACCGGCCAGGACACCGGCGGCGCCCTGCGCGAAGTGCGCGTCGGCCTGAACCTGCTGGACCTGCTGGCCTATGCGCCGCGGGCCCAGGGCAACGCGCAGGTGCTGTTGCGCCAGGTGGTGGCCGAGGTCGGCACCTACTTCAAGGCTTGCCTCAAGGCCGGCGAACGCCTGCCGGCGCCGAGCGGCCTGCTGATGACCCTGGACCGCGCCCGTCGCACCCTGGATGCCCACAGCCAGGACGACCGTGAAACCCGTTTGCATCTGCTGCATGCCCTCAGCGGCCTGCGCCTGGCCCTGCTGCCCGGTGTGGAGTTCGTCGGCGGTGGCGAGCTTGAGGAACCGCTGCCCCATGGCATCGATGGAGCGCCTTTATGATCGGTGATCTGGATATCAGCGGGGTATTCCTGCCCACGCTGCTGGTGCTGATGGGCCTTACCTATGGCTTGTACCTGGTGGTCCACGGGCTGCTGACGCGCCTGCATTTTTATCGCCTGGTCTGGCACCGGGCTTTGTTCAACGTTGGTCTGTACGCTTTGCTGCTCGGCGCCGTGGACTCACTCAGTCGATACCTGATGACATGAAAAAACCTTTATTGACCATTGGCCGTGTGGTCCTGACGTTGCTGGTGGTGAGCTTCGCGGTCGTGGTGGTCTGGCGCATGGTGATGTACTACATGTTCGCGCCCTGGACCCGGGACGGGCATATCCGCGCCGACATCGTGCAGATCGCCCCGGACGTTTCCGGGCTGATCCAGCAGGTGCAGGTGCGCGACAACCAACTGGTCAAGCGCGGCCAGGTGCTGTTCAGCATCGACCAGGACCGCTTCAGCCTGGCCCTGCGCCAGGCCAAGGCGTCCCTGGCCGACCGCCAGGAAACCCTGGCCCAGGCCCAGCGCGAGGCCAGGCGCAACCTCGGCCTGGGCAACCTGGTGCCGCGCGAGCAGCTGGAAGAAAGCCAGTCCCGCGTGGCCCGTGCCCAGTCGGCCCTGGCCGAGGCCCAGGTGGCGGTGGACAGCGCCCAGCTGAACCTTGACCGTTCGGTGATCCGCAGCCCGGTGGACGGCTATGTCAACGACCGCGCGCCACGCACCCAGGAATTCGTCACCGCCGGGCGCCCGGTGTTGTCGGTGGTGGACAGCAATTCCTTCCATATCGACGGTTATTTCGAAGAAACCAAGCTCGACGGCATTCATATCGGCCAGAGCGTCGATATCCGCGTGGTCGGCGATCGCGCGCGGCTGCGCGGGCATGTCGAAAGCATCGTCGCCGGCATCGAGGACCGCGACCGCAGCAGCGGCTCCAACCTGCTGCCCAACGTCAACCCGGCCTTCAGCTGGGTGCGCCTGGCCCAGCGGATTCCGGTGCGCATTGCCTTCGATGAGGTGCCGGAAGACTTCCGCATGATCGCCGGGCGCACCGCTACCGTGTCGATCATCGACGATCAGGCGCAAAGCCGGTCGGAGCCGGGGCAATGAACAGCGGCCTGCGTTTAGCCACGGCCGGCCTGGGCCTGCTGCTATCGGCCTGCCAGATGGTCGGCCCGGACTACCACCTGCCGGACGACGCGGCGCTGCATCGCGGCGATTTACAGGGCGAGCTGGCCGGATCGAGCGACAAGGTGGTCTCGGCGCCGGTCCCGGCAGACTGGTGGCGCTTGTACCAGGACCCGCGCCTGGACCAGCTGGTGCAGCAGGCCATGGCCTCCAACACCGACCTGCGGGTCGCGGCGGCCAACCTGGCGCGGGCCCGCGCCCAGGTCGACGAGGCCCAGGCGGCCGGCGGCTGGAGCGGCGGGGTCAAGGCCGGGGTCGAGCGCTTGCAGGAGTCCGGCGAAGCCTTCCTGCTGCCGGAGAAAGTGCCGGTGGCCAACGTCGGTAACCTGTCCGTCAGCACCTCTTATCAGTTCGACCTGTTCGGCACCCTGCAGCGCGGCATTGAGGCCGCCCAGGCCAACGCCGATGCCACCCAGGCCGCGGCCGATACCGCGCGCATCACCCTGGTGGCCGACGTGGTGCGGGCTTACACCCAGGTTTGCGCGGCCAATGAAGAGCGCGAGATCGCCGAGCACTCCCTGGACCTGCAGGCCCAGAGCACCGCGCTGATCCAGCGCCTGCGCGACGCCGGGCGTGGCGACGAGACCCAGGTCACCCGGTCGCAGACCCAGTTCAAGTCCCTGCGCGCCGAACTGCCGCGCTATGAAGCGGCGCGCCAGGCCGGCCTGTTCCGCTTGTCGATGCTCCTGGCCAAGCCGCTGAACCAGTTGCCGGCCGGCACCGACAGCTGCGCCGAGCTGCCGCACATTGCGCAATTATTGCCGGTGGGTGACGGCGCGACCCTGCTCAAGCGCCGCCCCGACGTGCGCCAGGCCGAACGTCGCCTGGCCGCGGCCACCGCCGATATCGGCGTCGCCACCGGCGCGCTGTACCCGGACATCAGCATTGGTGCGACCGTCGGCACCGTGGGCATCGTCGACAACCTCGGCAAACCCTCCACCAACCGCTGGGGCTTCGGCCCGCTGATCAGCTGGACGGTACCGGCCAACGGCGCCCGCGAACGCATTCACCAGGCTGAAGCCGCCAGCCAGGGCGCCCTGGCGCATTTCGACGGGGTGGTGCTCAACGCCATCCGCGAAACCCAGACCGGCCTGGCCCAATACAGTGCCCAGTTGCAGCGTCGCGACGCCCTGGCCGAGGCCGAGCAGTCGGCGCGGCAGGCCGCCGACCAGACCCATCGCTTCTTCCAGGCTGGCCGCGAGTCGTTCCTCGCCGACCTGCAGGCGACCCGCACCTATACCGACGTACGGGCCCAGCTGGCCGCGGCCAACACCCAAGTGGCGATGAGTCAGATCGACCTGTTCCTGGCCCTGGGCGGTGGCTGGGAAAGCGGACGAACGCAAGCCTCGAACCCCGCCAAACCCTGAGGCCGTTGCTATGCTTTGAACAGTTGGCTGAGCACCTTGCGTCCAGTGCTCGGCCAGCGGTCAGGCACGTGATGGTCATGGGGATTCCAATAATGAAAAACCCTTATGCTCTCGGCTTCTGGTGCGCCATCGTCGCACTGGTGCTGCTTTCTGCGACTTATTTCTACGGTGTCATGCTGGCGCACCAGATCGACAAGGCCATGATCTTTCTCGACAGCGCCAGCGCGCTGATTGCGGTGAGCGCCATCGTCTTCGTGGCCTGGACGTCGTTCCAGACCCAGAAAATCAAGAAAAGGCAGCTGGAGCAGGGCAAGACCCTGGTCGCGATCTGGGACACCAAAGTCGCGCTGCGCCGGGTCGAGACGGTGTTCGACCGTTACTTCTGGGGCAGTTATTGGCAGCCGGGGCGGACCTTCCAGGAAGTCATGGGCGAGTTGACCGGCACCCCCCTGGAAAAAAGCCTCGAAGCCCTGAAAAAACAGTGCGTATTACTGGATAAACAGGCCGCCGACGGTCGCCACTGGCTGAACAATGCCCGCGAACTGTCCGATGTCGCCGCCGCCATGGCCCGCGAACGCTATCAACTGGACTTCTGCGACCCGCGTTCGGAAACCCCGGGCGGCGCGGTGATCAACCGCGATTTCGAAGTGCTGGTCTACACCTGGACCGCGCGCCTGAAAAGCTTCGATCACCAGCTCGACGCGCTGGAGGTCGAATACTCCGAACACGCCACGTAGCCATGTAGCCGCTGCCGAGCCCGCGAGGCTGCGACCGGTTGCGCAGCAATCGCAAAACCTGAATCCGCGATCTGCCTGGATAAACGCATTGGCTGGCTTGGCGACGGCTGCGCCGCCGATCGCAGGCTGCGCCAGCGGCTACAGGCTGTGTTTCCCGCTTCCCCTGTTCACGACTTTTCACATGGAAAGGTTGGGCCGCCTGGCTTGGCCGGTGCTAATCTTCGGCAGTTTTACGCACAGTCGAGCCACAACCCGTGCCGGGTTCAGGGAAGACGACCACACATTTCAACAACGGATCGATCGGGTCAAATAATGAATAAATCAGCAGGCGTACTGTTAGGAATCGTCGTCGCGGTGGGCGCTATCAGTGCCGGCGGCGCCTGGTATACCGGGACCAAGCTGGAAGGGGTGCTGCAAACCTCTATCGCCGACGCCAACAAGGAACTCCAGGCCGCCATGGTCGGTTCCAACGGTACCGCCAGCCTGGAGCTGGTATCGCTGGAGCGCAACCTGTTCAGCAGCACCGCGCGCTACCGCCTCAAGGGCCAGGGCGAGATGTTCGGCGACAGCGCCGAGGGCGTCGAGCTGGTGTTCGTCGACCGCATCGAACACGGCCCGCTGCCGTTCTCGCGCCTGATGACCCTGAAATGGCTGCCGGTCATGGCCACCAGTCACTACGAGCTGGAAAAGAACGCCCTGACCGAGAAATGGTTCGCCGCCACCAAGGATGTTTCCCCGCTCAAGGGCGTGGTCAACCTGGGTTACGACCGTTCCGCCACCGGCAACCTGGAGTTGCTGCCGCTGGAGACGGCCCTGGACGACAAGTCGACCCTCAAGTTCTCCGGCCTGAAGCTGGACCTCTCGACCAGCGCCCAAGCGCAGAAGGTCAAGGCTGAAGGCTACATGGACAGCCTCAAGCTCAACAGCGTCGCCGAAGACCAGACGCCGGTGCAGGTCGAGCTCAACGGCCTGACCCTGGCCAGCAACCTGACCAAGAGCAACTATGGCTTCTACGTCGGAGACAACACCCTGGAGCTGACCAGCACCAAGGCCACGTTCGGCGAGAAACAGTCGGTGCTCAGCTTCAAGAATTCGCAGATCAAGAGCGCCACCGACGAGAAGGGCGCCCACCTGGCCGGCCGTGCCGACTACAAGATTGGCGAAGTCGCCCTCAACGGCAAAGCCGTCGGTTCGGCGCAAATGGCCTGGAGCATGAAGAACCTCGACATCGCCTCTGGCATGTCGCTGATGCAGGTCTACCAGAACAAGCTGCAACCCTACGAAGACGCCGTCGCCGCGGCTGAAGCCGCCGGGGAGCCAGCGCCCGAGCTGAACCTGAGCGAAGCCGAGCAGGCCCAGGTCAAGGCTGACCTGGACAAGCTGCTGGCCGCCCAGCCGCATATCGCCCTGGAAAACCTCTCGTTCAAGACCACCAACGGCGAAAGCCGCCTGAGCCTGGTGGTGGACCTGAACAAGCCGCAATCCATGGAGCTGCCGCCGGCCGAACTGAGCAAGCAACTGCTCACCCAGCTGGACCTGAACCTGCTGCTGTCCAAGCCGATGATCGCCGACATGGCATCAGTGCAGGCGCAGCTGGACGGCGTGACCGACGCCAAGGCGATCGCCGACCAGGGCAGCATGGCCGCCGACATGGTCAGCGGCATGGCGCTGGGTACCCAGCTGGCCAAGCTGGAAGGCAACGACATCGTCTCCAAGGTGCGCTACGCCAATAACGAAGTGGACTTCAACGGCCAGAAAATGACGCCTGAGCAGTTCGTCGGTTTTGTCATGAGCAAACTGGGCCCTGTCACCATCCAGTAAGCCTCGAAAACCCCTCCACGGGGTTTTCAGCCAGAAACGCCCGGCCTCTGTACCACGGAGCTGCCGGGCGTTTTTTTGCCTGCATCCGGCTGGAGAATCCCCGCCCAGAGCCTCCTCGAACATGGCTACAGGCCACGTCGTTCGCGGATTCGCGCAGAAACGAATCTGAAGAAATATTGCATTTGCGCATCCGCATCAGCCTTGCGTGGAAGACTCCGCCCCAATCTGGCCGAGTCATCTGATTCGGCTTCCTGGCACGTATCAGGCGGGGGGACACAAGACCCCGGCTAGCCATGTAAGGATGCTGAAGAAATGCCGTTCATTGTTCATCCTGTTCGCCTTTATGGTTTGCGACCGCTGCTGCGCCTGACGTTATGCAGCCAATTGCTGTGGCCGACCCTGGCCCTCGCCGACCCGGCCTACGACCGCCTGATTCTCGACGCCCGCGCTGGCAGCTATGCACCAGCCCTGAGCCATTTGCGCCAGGTGCCGGCCGAACGGCTGAGCACCGGGCTGGTCAGCGATCACCTGCAGATCGCCAGCTGGGCCGGCCTCGACGCTGAAGTCGTGAATGTCTATGAAACCCAGGCCCATGGCCGGGTGCTGCCGATCCAGGCGCTGACGGCCACCGCCCGGGCCTACCGCAATCTGCAGCGCTGGGACTCGGCGATCCAGGTGTACCGCCTGGCCCTCGAACGCGACCCGCGTAACCCCGACCTGCAACTGGGACTGGCCCTGACCCAGGCCGACGCCGGCAAGCCGGAGGAGGCCGTGCGCCGTGCCCGCGAGCTGGTGGCGGCCAAGCCCGACGACGCCACCCGCCGCCTGGCCCTGGGCTACGCCCTGACCCGCGCCGGTTCGCCGTATGACGCGCTGTTCGAGTTCGACCAGGCGTTCGTCCGCGCCGGCACCCGGCCGGAAGTCGCCCGCGAATACGTGTTCGCCCTGCAACGGGCCCGCCTGCCGGAGCCGGCCCTGCGCCTGGCCCGCCAGCGCCCGGGGCTGATCGATCCCGTCATAGAACGTCGTCTGCAAGGCGACCTGGCCGCCGAGCGCGTGCGCCTGGCCGAACTGGCGACCCGCAGCGAGAAAGAGCGCTATGTCATCGCCGACCGTGCCCTGGCCGATTACGATCAACTGCTCGCCACCTGGACCCCGGACCCGGCGGCCAGGGACGACGTGACCCGCTGGCGCATCGACCGCATGGGCGCGCTCAAGGCCCGGGCGCGTACCGCCCAGGTGATTGACCAGTACCACACGCTGACCGCCGAAGACGTGGCCATCCCCACCTACGCCCGGCGTTGGGTGGCGGCCGCCTATCTGGACCAGCGCCAGCCGGAGATCGCCAGCGACCTCTATCGCCAGGTGCTGGCGGCGCCGGATGCCGATGTCAGCGACCGCGTCGAAGACAGCACCGCGCTGTATTACGCCTTGCTGGAAAGCGACCGCCCGCAGGAAGCGCAACAGGTCGCCGACGACCTGGCCAGGAACCAGAAGCCGCGGGTCGAGCTCAAGGGCTTGCCGGTGGGCAACCCCAACGATGAATGGATGGACGCCCAGCAGCTCGCCGCGCAGTCCGGCACCTACAGCGCCGACCTGCCGGGCAGCGAGCAGCGCCTGGCCAGCCTGGTGGACCAGGCGCCGGGCAATATCGGCCTGCGCGTGGCCCAGGCCAACCTGTACCAGGCCCGGGACTGGCCGCGGCGCGCCGAGGGCCTGCTCAAGGAAACCGAGAGCATGGCGCCGCGCGATGTCGGCCTCGAGGTTGCCCAGGGCCACACCGCCCAGGACCTGCAGGAATGGCGTCAGCTCGATGCCCTGACCGACGACGTGGTGCAGCGTTATCCCGACAACCGTCAGGTGCAGCGCCTGGCCCGCCAGCGCCAAGTGCACGACATGGCCGAGCTGCGGGTCGAGACCTATGGCGGCAAGAGCTACGGCGGTGGCAACAGCGGCGCCGGCGCGGTTTCCGGGAGCAAGGATTTCGGCATCGAGACGGTGCTCTACAGCCCGCCGATCAATGAAGACTGGCGCCTGTTCGGCGGCCTCGGCTATGCCACCGGCGACTTCCAGGAAGGCACCGGGCACCACCGCTGGCAGCGGATCGGCGTGGAGCGCCGGACCCGCGACATGACCCTGGAGGCGGAAGTCTCCAACCACTCCTACGGCTTCGACGACAAGCAGGGCGCGCGGCTGTCCCTGGCCCGCGACATCGACGATCACTGGCAGTACGGCGCCAGCCTGGAATACCTCTCGGCCAACACGCCGCTGCGGGCGCTCAACAGCAACATCTACGCCAATGGCGGCAGCGGCTTCGTGCGCTGGCGGGCCAACGAGAGCCGGGAATGGCGGCTGGCCCTGAGCCCCTCGCATTTCAGCGATGGCAACAACCGTTTCGAAGCGGTGCTCACCGGTCGCGAGGGCGTCTATGCCACGCCCCACGTACAGGTCGACCTGGGCCTGGAAGTCGGCGCCAGCCGCAACAGCAAGGAAGACACGCCCTACTTCAACCCCAAGTCGGACTTCACGGTCCTGCCGACGGTGAACGTCAACCACGTGCTCTATCACCGCTACGAAACCTCCTGGAGCCAGCAGTTCCAGGTGGGCGCCGGTACCTACAGCCAGCGCGATTACTCCACCGGGGCGATCGGCCTGCTCAGCTATGGCCAGCGCGTGACCTGGAACGACGTGTTCGAAGCCGGCGCCGCCCTGAGCGTGCTCAACCGGCCTTATGACGGCGACCGGGAAACCGACCTGCGCCTGCTCCTCGACCTTACCTACCGCTTCTAGAAGAGTCCGAAGATGCCTCCGATGACCCGTTGCATCCTCCTGCTGGGAGCCCTGATTCTCAGCGCCTGCGCCCAGCCCGCCGCGGATTTCCTGGCGCCGGCGCAACGCCCGGTGCCCGCCAGCGAAACCCCGTGGCCGAAAAACCACGTGCTGGGCATTGCCTACCACGACGTCGAAGACCGCGACCCCGACCAGGCGGTGGTGGCCGTGCGCACTGAACGCCTGATCGAACAGCTGGCCTGGCTGCGCGAGAACGGCTACCAGCCGGTCACCGTGGACCAGATCATGGCGGCGCGCAAAGGCGGCCCCGAGCTGCCGGCCAAGGCCGTGCTGCTGAGCTTCGACGACGGTTACGCGAGCTTCTACACCCGCGTGTTGCCGGTGCTGCGCAGCTACAACTGGCATGCCCTGCTGGCGCCGGTGGGGGCGTGGGTCGATACCCCGCTGAACCAGCCGGTGGATTTTGCCGGCACCCCGCGCAAGCGCTCGGACTTCCTGACCTGGGAGCAGGTCCGCGAGATCTCCCGTTCCGGCCTGGTGGAAATCGCCGCCCACACCGATGCCAACCACAAGGGCGTGCTGGCCAACCCCCAGGGCAACCTGCAACCGGCCGCCGCCACCCGGCGCTATGACGCCAACACCGGGCGCTATGAAAGCGAAGCCGAATTCGAGGCGCGCCTGCGCAGCGACGTGGCGGCGATCTCGAAAAAAATCCGCGCCGCCACCGGCTACAACCCACGGGTCTGGGTCTGGCCTTATGGCGCCGCCGATGGCACCGCGCTGCGGGTGGTGGGCGAGGAGGGCTACGACATGGCCCTGACCCTCGACGACGGCCTCGATGCCCTCGACAACCTGATGAGCAGCCCGCGCTTCCTGGTGTCCTCGGACCCGGACGCCATCCACTTCTCCAACAGCATCGTCGGCGTCGAGGCCAGCAACCCGATGCGCGTGGCCCATGTCGACCTGGACAACGTCTACGACCCGGACCCGCAGCAGCAGGAAATCAACCTCGGCAAGCTGGTCCAGCGCATGGCCGACCTGGGCGTCAACACCGTGTTCCTGCAAGCCTTCGCCGACCCCAAGGGCGATGGCCTGGTGCACTCGCTGTACTTCGCCAACCGCCACCTGCCGGTGCGCGCCGATATCTTCGACCGGGTCGCCTGGCAACTGCGCACCCGGGCCAACGTCAAGGTGTTCGCCTGGATGCCGGTGCTGAGTTTCGCCCTCGACCCGAGCCTGCCACGCGTGACCCGCTGGGACCCGGAAACCGGCCAGGTTGCGGTCGACCCCGACCAGTACCGGCGCCTGTCGCCGTTCGACCCGAAGGTGCGGCGCATCATCGGTGAGATCTACGAAGACGTGGCGCGCCTGACCTCGGTGGACGGCATCCTCTACCACGACGACGCGGTGTTCTCCGACTTCGAAGACGCCAGCCCCGCAGCCCTGCGCGCCTATGTCGCCAACGGCCTGCCCGGTTCGATCGCCGCCTTGCGCGCCGATCCGGCGACCCTGCAGCGCTGGACCCGCTTCAAGAGCCGCTACCTGATCGACTTCACCCATGAGCTGACCGCCAAGGTCAAGGCGATCCGCGGGCCGCAGGTGCTGACCGCGCGCAACCTGTTCGCCGAGCCGATGCTCAACCCGCAGAGCGAAGCCTGGTTCGCCCAGAACCTCGACGACTTCCTCGCCAATTACGACTGGACCGCGCCGATGGCCATGCCGTTGATGGAGGGCCAGCCGCGCAAGGCTTCCGGCGCCTGGCTGGAGCAACTGGTGGCCACGGTCAAGGCACGCCCCGGCGCGCTCAACCGTACCGTCTTCGAACTGCAGGCCCGGGACTGGGCGCAAAAACCGGCGAGCGATATCGACGCCGCGCAGATGGCCGACTGGATGGGCCGGCTCAAGCGCCAGGGCGCGACCAGCTTCGGCTACTACCCGGATAACTTTCTCGAGAACTCGCCGGACCTGAAGACCATCCGTCCCGCGCTCTCCACCAAGTGGAATCCCTAAATCATGTTGGATCGACTGCTAGCCCTGCTCGTCCTGGCGATTGTCCTCGGTGTGCCGCTGGGCCTGATCTTCCTGGTGACCGGCCAGTTCCTGATGGACTTCGTGTTCTTCTACCCGCTGTTCATGTCCGGCCTGTGGATCGCCGGCGGCCTGTACTTCTGGCTGCACTGGGAACGCCACTGGCCCTGGAAGGACGACACCCTGCCGCCGGCGCTGGCGGGCGAGCCGCTGATCAGCATCCTGATCCCTTGCTACAACGAGGGCGACAACGCGGCCGACACCATCCACGCGGCGCTGGCCCAGCACTACCCGAATATCGAAGTTATCGCGATCAACGACGGCTCCAAGGACAACACCGCGCAAGTGCTGGACGCCCTGGCGCTGGAGGATCCGCGGCTGCGGGTGGTGCACCTGGCACAAAACCAGGGCAAGGCCGTGGCCCTGCGCATGGGCGCCGTGGCGGCGCGCAGCGAATACCTGGTGTGTATCGACGGTGACGCGCTGCTGGCGCCGAACACCGCGGCCTACCTGGTGGCGCCGCTGCTGGAGAATGCGCGCCTGGGCGCGGTGACCGGCAACCCGCGCATTCGCACCCGCTCGACCCTGGTGGGCCGGGTCCAGGTAGGCGAGTTCTCCTCGATCATCGGCCTGATCAAGCGCACCCAGCGGGTGTTCGGGCGGATCTTCACGGTCTCCGGGGTGATTGTCGCCTTCCGCCGCTCGGCCCTGCACCGGGTCGGCTACTGGAGCCCGGACATGATCACCGAAGACATCGACATCAGCTGGAAGCTGCAGCTCGATCACTGGAGCATCTTCTACGAGCCACGGGCGCTGTGCTGGATCCTCATGCCGGAAACCCTGCGTGGCCTGTGGAAGCAGCGCCTGCGCTGGGCCCAGGGTGGCGCCGAGGTGCTGTTCAAGAACATCCGCGGGATCTGGCAATGGCGCCACCGCTACCTGTGGCCGCTGCTGTTCGAATACTGCCTGTCCACCGGCTGGGCCTTCACCTTCCTGCTGTCGGTGATCTTCTGGGGCGCCGGCCATTTCATCGTCATGCCCGAGGCCATCGCCGTCGACCGTCTGATGCCGCCGGCCTTCACCGGGCTGGTGCTGGCGATGGTCTGCCTGCTGCAGTTCGCGGTCAGCATCCTGATCGATCGCCGGTATGAAAAGGGTTTGGGCAAGACCATGTTCTGGGTGGTTTGGTACCCCCTGGTGTTCTGGCTCGTCAGCCTGTTCACCACGCTTGTCAGTTTCCCCAAGGTGCTGTTCAGCCAACACCGCAAGCGTGCGCGCTGGGTCAGCCCCGACCGTGGCATCAAGCCGATAGATGATGAAGAGGAGGCTCGCTGATGAAAATCATCAGAACCCGTCAACGCCCATTGCTGGTGATCGTCGATGCGGCGTTCACCGTGCTGGCCTGGATCGGCCTGCTGTACCTGCTGGTACGCGGCCTGTGGCCGCTGATCGACACCCACGACGGCCCCCGTATCGAGGTCGGCGTGCTGGAAGCGCTGGGCACCTTGCAGACCTACCTGTGGGTGGCCCTGCTCAACGCCGCCGTGCTGATCCTCTGGGCGCGCTACCAGCAGCGCAAGAGCAAGGGTTTTGCCCGGCGCCGCCTGCCGTCGCCGGCGCTGGACGACCAGCGCCTGAGCGAAAGCTTCAAGCTCAGTGCCGCCAACTTTGCGCGCATGCGCCAGCCCGGGACCATGACGGTGCACAACGACGAGGAGGGCGGCATCAGCCTTGTCACCACCGGCTTCTTGCGCCTGAGCCCCGAGCGCCAGCCACATCCGCCGTTGCTGGCGGATTCCGTGGAACGCTGATTCGGCTGCTGGTTGAAGGTGGCAGGGTCAGGGCGGCCGGGTAAAAATCCCGGCGGTCGTCGAAAAAAGCCCCGGAGCTGAAAAAAACCGGGGTTTTTTCGTTTACAAGCGGCGGCGGCTCAAGCTCAATCAGCGCCAATATTGCTCAAGCGCAACGCTGCGCCGCGCAGCTATAGTCTCCAGGCTCCTGTTTCCAGGCTCCGATAAACCCATTCGCAGAAGGTGCTCGCGTATGTCCCGTTTTGCCTCTCTCAATACCTGGCTGGCCGCCGGCGCCGTCCTGCTGTGCCTGCAGTTGCCGGCCCAGGCCCAGGAGCGTTTCACCCTGAACGTGCCCGGTGTCTCGGACAACCGCCTGTTCACCCCGGCCAGCGCCAGCGATGCCAAGGGCTGCGGCGGGCATAACCTGTCGCCGGCCCTGGCCTGGACCGCCGGCCCGGAAGGCACCCGCAGCTACGCCATCGTGATGCACGACCCGGACGGCGCCAAAGGCCAGGGTATCGACCACTGGGTGCATTACGGGATCAAGCCCACGACCCGGCAGATCGCCGCGGGCGCGGGGGCCAAGGGCACCCTGGAAGGGCTGGGCGGCACCAACAGCAAAGGCACCACCGGCTACGTCGGTCCTTGCCCGCCGGTGGGCGACAGTGCGCACCACTACATCATCCAGATCTACGCCCTGGAGCTGGCGCCCGACGCCTTGCCGGCCGGTCTGACCCGCGCCCAGCTGCTGGAAAAGATCAACGGCCACGTGCTGCGTAACAGCAGCGTGGTGCGGCGCTACCTGCGCTAAGAAAAAATTTTCCGGGGCTTAACCCGAATCGCCGAGGGGCTTCGTCTGAAGGGGGGAATGGATCAATTTCCCCCGAGGTCAGCCCCCATGTTCCTTCCTCCGTATTTCCTTCGCCCCGCCGTTCAGGGGTGCGCCGCCGGGTTGCTGTTGGCCATGGCCGGTTGCGGCCCGTCCTCGCCTGAGACCCGGGGCGCTGCCTTGCCCGCCCCGGAGGCGGTAGAGCCGCAGGCCGCCGTGCCCTCGCCGAGCGAGGCCCCGCGCGCCGATGTGATCCTGGCCGGATACAACAACGCCAAGGCGCTCGCCCCGGCACCCATGCACGCCTCGATGATGACGCGCGAATCGCTGCCCGCCGGTTATCGCGCCGAGCCGCGGGAGCAGTACCAGAACCTGCCGGACAACCCGATCCACAGCGTGGCGCAGGCTCCGGTCTCGACCTTCAGCGTCGACGTCGATACCGGTGCCTACGCCAATGTCCGACGCCTGCTCAACCAGGGCAGCCTGCCGCCGGAAGGCGCGGTGCGCCTGGAAGAACTGGTCAATTACTTCCCCTACGATTACGTCCTGCCCGACGACGGCTCGCCCTTTGGCGTGACCACCGAGATCGCGCCGTCGCCCTGGAACCCCCACACCCGCCTGTTGCGCATTGGCATCAAGGCTTCGGATCGCACCGTCGCCGAACTGGCGCCGGCCAACCTGGTGTTCCTGGTGGACGTATCCGGGTCCATGGATCGCCGCGAGGGCCTGCCGCTGGTGCAAAGCACCCTCAAGCTGCTGGTCGACCAGTTGCGCGAACAGGACCGGGTGTCGCTGGTGGTCTATGCCGGTGAATCGCGGGTGGTGCTGGAGCCCACTTCCGGGCGCGACAAGGCGAAGATCCGCAATGCCATCGAGCAACTGACGGCGGGCGGCTCCACTGCCGGTGCGTCGGGCATCCAGCTGGCGTATCAGATGGCCCGGCAAGGCTTCATCAAGGACGGCATCAACCGCATCCTGCTGGCCACCGATGGCGACTTCAACGTCGGCATCAGCGACTTCGACCGCCTCAAGCAGATGGCCGTCGAGCAGCGTAAAAGCGGTGTGTCGCTGACCACCCTCGGCTTTGGCGTGGACAACTACAACGAGCACCTGATGGAGCAACTGGCCGACGCCGGCGATGGCAACTATGCCTATATCGACAACCTGCGCGAGGCGCGCAAAGTCCTGGTGGACCAGCTCGGCTCGACCCTGGCGGTGGTGGCCAAGGACGTGAAGCTGCAGGTGGAATTCAACCCGGCCCAGGTCAGCGAATACCGCCTGCTGGGTTATGAGAACCGCGCGCTGAAACGCGAGGACTTCAGCAACGACAAGGTCGATGCCGGCGAGATCGGGGCCGGGCATACGGTCACCGCGCTGTATGAAATCGTGCCCAAGGGCGAGCAGGGCTGGCTGGAGCCGCTGCGTTATGGCCAGGCCCCCACGCAGCCGCAATCGAGCATCAAGAACGACGAACTGGCCATGCTGCGGGTACGCTACCAGGCACCGCAGGGCGGCGGCAGCCGGCTGATCGAGCGGCCGATCCTGGCGTCGCAACAGCACGGCAAACTCGTCCAGGCCAGCGATGATCTAAGATTTGCCGCAGCCGTGGCGGCGTTCGCTCAGCAGCTCAAGGACGCTCGTTACACCGGCGACTTCGGCCTCAAGGACACCGTCGCCCTGGCTCGCGGGGCCAAGGGCGAAGACCGTTTCGGCCTGCGTGGCGAGTTCGTGCAACTGGTGGAACTGGCGCAGAGCCTGCAGACTGCCGCTCCGGCGAATCAGCCGGGCCGTTCCGGGGAGGCGTTGAGCCGCCGTGAGTAACGTCATGACGAGCCACCAGAAGGAGTTCAGCACGACCATGCCTGCGGCGAATCGACCAGAGCCCGCCAGCAGCGACGAAACGCTGCTGGCGCGTTATCGCGCGGGCGACAGCGCTGCCTTCGAGGTCCTCTACCAGCGGCATCGCCAGGGGTTGTACCGGTTTCTGCTGAGCCTGTGCGACAAGGCCGAGCTGGCCGACGAGGTCTACCAGGACACCTGGCTCAGCCTGATCCGCACCACCAGTGCGCCACAGGGCCGGGCCAGCTTTCGTACCTGGCTGTACCAGATCGCCCGCAACCGCCTGATCGACCACTGGCGCAAGCACGGCATCCGCAACCCGCTGCACGACAGCTACGACGAGCAGTTGCACGACCTGGCCGATGACGCCAGCGGCCCGGAACAACACCTGAGCCTGAGCCGTGAACGGCAACGCATCGACGCCGCCTTGCAGGATCTGCCCGCCGACCAGCGCGAAGTGTTCCTGCTGCGTGCCCACGGCGAACTGGAGTTGCCGCAGATCGCCAGCCTTACCGATACGCCGCTGGAAACGGTGAAAAGCCGTTTCCGTTATGCGCTGAAAAAACTGCGTCGGCTCCTGGCCGAGGAGGTACTGACATGACTGACGCCCGACAGCTTCCCCCTACCGAAGAAGAGCGCATGCTCGAGCACATTCGCCAGCACAGCCATGGCGAGCCGCCGGCCAGCCTCGACGCCCTGATCATGGCCACGGCCCGCCGTGAAGCCCCGGCGCCCCGGCCTTCCCTGTGGCAACGCTGGTTCGATCTGTGCCGCCAGCCACGCTGGCAAGTGGCGTTCGCCGGTCTGTTCGGCGTGACCCTGCTGCTGGGCGTGTTGCAGCGCTCTCCAGAACCGACACCGAGCCAGGCATTCGCTCCCGCGCCGGCACCCATGGCAAAGGCCGCTGCCCCGCAGCTTGCACGGCGCCAGGCCGAGTCCGCGCCCGCCGGCGCTGCCCCTGCGGAATCCGCCCGTGCGGAATCAACCATGGAGGAGTCGAACCGCTTCGAACTGGCCGCGACGCCGGATGCGGCCGCTGGCGTCTTGTCGGCCCCCGCTCCCGCAGCACCCGGGGCGGGCCTGCCGCTGACCCATGACACGCAAGCTTTCACCGCCAAGCCTTATGAGTCCCTGGGGCACCTGGCGTCATTCCCGGGTAAGGAGCAGGGCAAGGAGCCGGTTGAACGCCATGCGTCGGAGTCGATCCTCGACGACGCCCTGCGCGAGGTATTGCGGTTGCGCAAGATCGGCCAGGACAAGGTCGCCGACCAGTACATCATCGCCCTGAAGCAGCGCTTCCCCGACGAGGAAATTGCCGAGCGGCTGGAGGCCTTGCAGCAACCCTGAGGGCAAAACGCGCGCAAGTAATGGCCTGGCACCACGAAAACGCGCACTATCGAGGCAGTTTCCTGAAAGTGAGAGGCTGGCCATGGCGCCACGCATCGACCGTATCGCTGCACTGCTGAATTGCCCGACCAAGGGCGCGGATATCCGCCAGGCCATCAAGGAGAGTCGCAAGGACTTTCTGCTCGAGGCCGGTGAAGAAGATGAAGACCCGCAACAGGCCCAATCTGCCGCGGATCAGGATGAAGCGGCGCCGCAGCGGCAGACGCCAGACTGAAACCCGGCGCGTTTACTTGCGGGCGGGCGCGCGTTTCACGTTCTGGCCCTTGGCCTCGATGGCCAGGGCAATCGCCTTGTAGCAGTCGTAGAACAGTTCCTGGTTCTTGAACATGTTCTCCACCAGTTCCATCTTGCCGTCGCTGTGCTGGACGCGGATGAAGCGCTGGTTGAAGACTTCCACCAGCTCGACGTCCGAGATATTGATCAGGCGAATCTCGCGGATCTTCGAACTGAAGTTACTGACCGGGGCCACCAGCTTCTTGTCCGTCAGCACCACATAACGATTGCCGGCACCGCGCAGGAAGATCAGCGCCCCCGCGGCGGCGACGGTCATGGCCACGCCCAGGACGCCGAGCAGTTGCATGACCAGATGACCATTGAGCCCCAGGGCCTCTATCAGCCGGATCACGCTGTTGTTCTCGCTGGGTGTGCCGAACACCGCGAACAGCGAAAGCCCGCCGAAGACCAGGCCCGCCAGGGTCATTTTCTTGTAGTTGGGCCCGTAGTAATAACGCGCCTGGTGAGAGGGCGCGGTGTTGCCGGAAAGGTTCGGGATATTCATCGTGTGGGGTCTTCCATGAGTCTGGCGAGAAACGGTATGCGCTCGGCAGTGGGCCGGGCGCGTGAATGGCATCAGGGGAGGCATCATCGCAAAAAAGATTGGAGACACCTAAAGGGCTTTCGGGGAGAAAAGGCTTCACCAAGAAGCGAAATACCTCACAACCAATGCAGCCAATCCGCCTTGTCCCTCCCAAACCTCCCTCCCTATAGTTCTTCCTGTCGCTGAAAAATCAGCGACCGGATTTGGCGATCCGTTTAAAGTTAGGCGCAGTCGTGTCATCGACTCCTTGCGTGTGCACTTTGTGTGCGGGCAATGGTGATCCATGGCGGCTGTGCGCGGGAGACCTCAGGGTCTGCCGGGTTTACTAACTTACCGGTTCGCCAACCCGCGTACGGCTGCCACCCACTCGTTTGGCGACGAGATCGGCAGTCTTCTTAACCAAGTTAGGGATGACATGTCATGTCGAAGTACATACCGCTGCAAACCAATTTTCCTGATTGTCCTGTTCTGCTGATCGATAGTGATGAGCCGATAGCGCATGTGTTGGATTGTGCTCATCAGCGGATCAAGGCCGGGACGGATCTTCTGGAAAGCCTCACTTCGGTGACGATCAAGGGCGTCGAGGATGCTGATCTTTATCGGCTGACCCACGCGGCTTATTTGCTGCTCAGGGAAGGGGTGGACTTATTGGAGGTTGCGCGGCGAGGGGTTGATTAGTTTAGGCGCGCCAATATCGACAAACTGCCCAAGGTTCTTTGACCCACTCAAATGCCAGAAACGAAAAAGCCCCAGGCTATGCGACCTGGGGCTTTTGCGTTTCTGGCTGGCGCACTCGGCGGGATTCGAACCCACGACCCCTGCCTTCGGAGGGCAGTACTCTATCCAGCTGAGCTACGAGTGCAGTGCGGGCGACATCATACCCATGTCGGCTTGGGGCGTCCATGCGGTTTTTTTTCGCGTGATGATTGGTCGTCGCCTCGCTGTTTATCTTGACCTTTGCGATACCCGCAAGCCCCCTCGCCCCATTCACAAGTCCTCCTCTCGGACGTCCCTTTGTTTGCTTTGCTCTATGGCTTCAAGCGCTCTAACCGCTGCGTGCTCGCGCAGCGATTTCCTACCAGTCAAGGCGAACGCATGCATTCAAAAGGCGCGGTAATGCTCGATTTTTCGTTGCGTCAGACTCTGCTGGCACGCTCCGACCTGTTCAGGGGGCTGCCGGACACATTGATCCGTTATGTGGCCACCCATGCCGTGGAGCGCTCGTTGAGTGACCGGGAGGTGCTCTACCTCAAGAGCGAGGCGCTGGACTTCATCGCGCTGGTCGCCGAAGGGCAGGTGTATTCGGTGATTCATGGCCCGGACGGGCGCGAGCAGATTGTCGGCAGCGCCGGCGTCGGCCAGGTGGTGGGCGAGTCGGCGCTGATCGAGGGCCACGCCCGGGAAACCTCGGCCTTCGCCTGCGGCCCGACCCGGGTGCTGCTGTTGGGGCGGCGGCATTTCCGGGCGCTGTATGACGAGCCGCTGTTCTGGCAGCGCGTGTTGATGCTGCTGATGACCCGCCTGATGAAGATCCTGGAGTTGCTCGAACTGGTTTGCCTGCATCGCCTGGAGTCGCGTTTGGCGCGGTTCCTGCTGGCCAATATCGATGACTTCGAGCTGGCCCCAGCGACCTGTGCGGCGGTGCCGCGCAACCAGGGCATCCTGGCTTCGATGCTCAATACCAGCCGGCCGAAGCTTAATGTGCAGTTGCAGCTGTGGCGGCGTTCGGGGGTGATCAGCTGCCAGAGCGGCCGCCTGGTGATCAACGATGTCGAGCATTTGCGGCGCAAGGCCTGCTCGCTGAATTAATTGTCCAACTGTTCCCCAGGTAACAGCGAACGCCTGCTGCGCGATCAGAGACTGTCGGCTCATCAAGGAATGCACAGGGAGTGCTGGCGATGGGATCTTCTCGTGAAGTGGCGGCGGTCGATCGGTTGTTCGAGGCAAGCTGGCGAGCGGTGTACCCCGAGCTGATGCGCCGGGCCAACCGGCGAGCCAGGGGCAACCTGGCCCTGGCCCAGGAGTGGCTGTCCAACACGGCCGTGAAAGCCCTGCTGTTCTTCAGGCGTTCCCCGGAACGCATACGAGAGCCGCAGGGTTTTCTGTTTCTGGTGCTGGACCATGTGTTTCTCGACAGCCTGCGGCGCAGTAAGCGTGAAGGGCAGCTGTTCGATCATTCGATCGACCTTGAGCACGATCACCAGGCCCTTCTCGCCGCGCCTTGCCTATCGGTGTTCGAGTACACCGAGCGGTTCGAACGACTGGTGCAGTTGGGCAATCGCGTGGAGCAACTGCCATTGCTCCAGCGGCGGTTGTTTGAAATGCGCTTTGTCGAGGAATTGCCGTACCCGCAGATCGCCGCCGAGCTGGGCATCGCCCAGCCCCTGGTGCGCAAGCGCGTGCAGTTGCTGCGGGCGGCGCTGCGTTGACAGCGCTTTTGCGTTCACAGCCGTGGATGCCGGGCGTTCTTGTGTCATGAGCACCTGAAACCGTCGACGAGTTCACCGTCAGCGCGCCTGCGCTGGCGCCTTCCATCAAGGAGAGATGTATGCCAGAGGTCAACAGCCAGATTACCGACGCTGTAACGCAAACCAACGTCAAGGTGGTGGCCGAGGCGCCGGCCCAGGCCATTGCCTCGCTGTACCAGGTGGCCAGTCATTCGGCGGGGCTGTCCCTGCAGAACGCGGTCAACAGCCAGCAGGCGTTGAATCAGATCTCCAATGCGGTGATCTCCAAGGCGGTGTCGCTGATCATGCAGATCGGCGAGAAGCCTTGACGCCTGGGGAGATGCCTCATGTTCTGGTTCAAGAAAAAACCCGCTGCCGCCGTCGAGCCGGAGACTGACGCCACGTCGGCGACCGACCCCGAGGCGGTCGATCCCAAGCCAAGCGATACCGAACCGCGCAATCCCAGGCCGAGCAATCCCGAAGCCGCCGAGCCTACGGCTGCGGGGCCCCAGGTTGCCGATCCCACCCCAGCGGGCGACTCCCCGCCACCGAGTACTCCCAGCAAGTCGCCGCGCACGGTGATGGACCGCATGAACGACTACATGATGGTCCAGGTCGCGGCGCCGCCGACCGGCAGCACCGATGCGCTGAACAGCCAGATCGTCGAGGCGGTGCAGTTCACCAACGCGCAGACCTTCAGCTATGCCCCGGCGCAGATCGCCATTGCCCCGGACATGATGATCAGCCAGGCCGCCGGCTTGGTCGCGCAATCGGCAGCGGGCTATTTCGACGGGGTCAGCAAGCTGGCGCTGGCGGCCCAGGCGGTATTGCTCGAGCAGATGACGAAAAACATCGTCGAAAACCATCCCGAAAAAGCCGCCGAGGACGCCTTGGGCGCCCTGGCCACCGACCTGCTGGTGGGGGCGGCCGCTGCCGTTGCCGCAGCGGCCGGCGCCCTGGAGGCGACAGCGGCGGGTGTTGCCATCGACAAGATCGACGAGAGCATCGCCAAGTACAGCAACACCCTGGCCAATCGCGGCGCGCCGCCGTCCTGATTCACGCCGTCCTGGCGTCATGAGCACCCGGTCCCGGAGCCCCACCGGGACTGGGCAGCAGCACGTTCTTTAATGAGCAAGGAGGAGGCCGAGATGCCCCAGGAAAATTCCGACTCGCTAGCGAGTCTTTATCAATTGGCCGATGCGCTCAACCTGAGCCTGTCCGCGGGCGAAAAGCAGATTCTCGAAGCCTGGATGCGCAGCGAGCCGCGCACGGGTGTCATGGATCGGGTGCTCAACCAGACCCAGCACCTGATCGAAAACGAGAGACAACGCACCCGCGACTTGATGGAGCAGGCCAGGGTCAGCGAAAGCAGCCTGCTGGGCAGTCCCCAGCAGCGCGAAGCGGTGATCCGCCAATGGCTGGCGGCCAAGCAACAGGCGACGGTTATCGATGCGCCGGAGGAGCCTGTGCGGATGCTCAGCAGCGCGCAGAACCAGCTGATCCGCCAGACCGTCGAGGAAGCCGTGCAAGCGCGGATGCTGGGGCTGGTGCAGCAGGTCGAGGCGGTGCTTTCCCGTATCGACCAGGCAGGCGACGCGCCGGAGGACCCTTGAGCATTTGCTCGTTCACAGCCTGTGTTTTGCCACGTTCATTGGTTAACACGGAACCCGCCGTGTACTAAACAAAGGAAGTTGAACCATGCCATTAGTCAACGAGCAAATTACCGACGCGGTCACCCAGACCAACGTCAAAGTGGTGGCCGAATCCCCAGCGATGGCGATGAGCACCATCTACCAGTCCATGGGCCAGGCGACGGCGATTCTGTTCCAGAACGCTGTTTCCGCCCAGCAGCAGCAAAATACCCTGGCCCAGGCCGCCACCAACCAGGGCGTGATGCAGATCTACAGCGTCGATACCACCGCCGGCGCGGCGGCGACCGAAAAAGTCGCCCAGGGCGGCGTGGCCGACAACCTGACCAGCCTGCTGACAGTCCTCAAATCGTTCAACCCTTGATCGGGCGAGCGCTAACGGAAGTTGTTCTTTCTTGAAATAAGGAGTTTCACCTATGAGTACAGTCAGTCCGCAAATCACCGACGCCGTGACCCAGACCAACGTCAAGGTCGTGGCCGAAGCGCCGGCCATGTCGATGGGCACCATCTACCAATCCCTGGGGCAATCCGTAGCGATCCTGTTCCAGAACTCGGTCTCGGCCCAGCAACAGCAAAACACCCTGGCCCAGGCGGCGACCAACCAGGGCGTGATGCAGATCTACAGCGTCAACACCACCGCAGGCGCGGCGGCCACCGAGAAAATGGCCCAGGGCGGTGTCGGCGACAACCTCGCCAGCCTGCTGACGATCCTCAAGTCGTTCACCTAAGGCCTGGCCCTGGAACAACCCCGCAGCCTTCCGGCTGCGGGGTTTTTTGCGTTTGGTACGCCCAACCCCCTGTAGGCGCGTCTGCTCCCAATCGCAGGGACGGTGTCGTTGATCCGAAAGATTCTGCCAAAGCGGCGTTTTCGTTCTTTTTTTCGAACAGCCTATTGCCCTGTCCCCTGGTTGACCCTAGGATTCGTTTGAGATTTCAAACGCTCTTGTCAAAGAGCCGATCCGCCCGTCTATTCTGACAGGCGCTATTTCTGTGCTTGAGCCCGGTAACAGTTTTTCCTGACGGCAGCCTGTCAAGGCGCCTTTCAACAATCACAATTCGCTCCGCCCCGCGCGGTGCTGTTAAGGAAACCGACATGCAGCTTAAAGACGCCCAGTTGTTCCGCCAGCAAGCCTTCATCGATGGGGCTTGGGTCGACGCGGATAACGGCCAGACCATCAAAGTGAACAACCCGGCCACGGGCGAAATCCTCGGCACCGTGCCGAAGATGGGCGCTGCCGAAACCCGTCGTGCCATCGAAGCCGCCGACAAGGCCCTGCCGGCCTGGCGCGCGCTGACCGCCAAGGAGCGGGCGACCAAGCTGCGTCGCTGGTATGAGCTGCTGATCGAAAACCAGGACGACCTCGGTCGCCTGATGACTCTGGAGCAGGGCAAGCCACTGGCCGAAGCCAAGGGCGAAATCGCCTACGCCGCCTCCTTCATCGAATGGTTCGCCGAAGAAGCCAAGCGCATCTACGGCGACGTGATTCCCGGCCACCAGCCGGACAAGCGCCTGATCGTGATCAAGCAGCCGATCGGCGTGACCGCGGCCATCACCCCGTGGAACTTCCCGGCGGCGATGATCACCCGTAAAGCCGGCCCGGCCCTGGCCGCTGGTTGCACCATGGTGATCAAGCCGGCCTCGCAGACCCCGTTCTCGGCCCTGGCCCTGGTCGAGCTGGCGCACCGCGCGGGCATTCCGAAAGGCGTGCTGAGCGTGGTCACCGGCAGCGCCGGCGACATCGGCGGTGAGCTGACCAGCAACCCGATCGTGCGCAAGCTGTCCTTCACCGGCTCGACCGAAATCGGTCGCCAGCTGATGGCCGAATGCGCCAAGGACATCAAGAAGGTTTCCCTGGAGCTGGGCGGTAACGCTCCGTTCATCGTGTTCGACGACGCGGACCTGGATAAGGCCGTCGAAGGCGCGATCATCTCCAAGTACCGCAACAACGGTCAGACCTGTGTCTGCGCCAACCGCCTGTACATCCAGGATTCGGTCTATGACGCCTTCGCCGAGAAGCTCAAGGCCGCGGTGGCCAAGCTGAAAATCGGCAACGGCCTGGAAGACGGCACCACCACAGGTCCTCTGATCGACGAAAAAGCCGTGGCCAAGGTCCAGGAACACATCGCCGACGCCCTGGGCAAAGGCGCGACCCTGCTGGCCGGCGGCAAGCCGATGGAAGGCAACTTCTTCGAGCCGACCATCCTGGTCAACGTGTCGAAAGACGCGGCCGTGGCCAAGGAAGAAACCTTCGGTCCGCTGGCGCCGTTGTTCCGTTTCAAGGACGAAGCCGAAGTGATCGCGATGTCCAACGACACCGAGTTCGGCCTGGCCTCGTACTTCTACGCTCGCGACCTGGGCCGTGTGTTCCGTGTGGCCGAAGCCCTGGAATACGGCATGGTCGGCGTCAACACCGGGTTGATCTCCAACGAAGTCGCGCCGTTCGGCGGTATCAAGGCCTCGGGCCTGGGCCGTGAAGGTTCCAAGTACGGTATCGAGGATTACCTGGAAATCAAATACCTCTGCCTGGGCATCTGATACCCGCGCCAAGGCATGGTTTTAAACGCCAGGGGCACGAGAGCGCTGTCCCCTGGCGTGCTGTAAACGATATTTCAGTAGTGGCCGGGATAGCCGGGGCAGTCGATCATCGCATGCTGCCGCGGTTGCCTCCCCGCCACGTCATCCTTGAACCACGCCGACCGATGAGCGGCGAATGAGGACACTATGAGCAAGACCAACGCATCCCTGATGAAACGCCGTGAAGCCGCCGTACCGCGCGGTGTTGGCCAGATTCACCCGATCTTCGCCGACTCCGCGAAGAACGCCACGGTAACCGACGTTGAAGGTCGCGAGTTCATCGACTTCGCCGGCGGTATCGCCGTACTCAACACCGGCCACCTGCACCCGAAAGTCGTCGCCGCGGTGACCGAGCAGCTGAACAAGCTGACCCACACCTGCTTCCAGGTCCTGGCCTACGAGCCTTACGTGGAACTGTGCGAAAAAGTGAACGCCAAGGTGCCGGGCGATTTCGCCAAGAAAACCCTGCTGGTGACCACCGGTTCCGAAGCCGTGGAAAACTCGGTGAAGATCGCCCGTGCCGCCACTGGCCGCGCCGGCGTGATCGCCTTCACCGGCGCCTACCACGGTCGCACCATGATGACCCTGGGCCTGACCGGCAAGGTCGTGCCTTACTCGGCCGGCATGGGCCTGATGCCAGGCGGCATCTTCCGCGCGCTGTACCCGAACGAGCTGCACGGTGTGAGCATCGACGATTCGATCGCCAGCATTGAGCGCATCTTCAAGAACGATGCCGAGCCACGTGACATCGCCGCGATCATCATCGAGCCGGTGCAGGGCGAAGGCGGTTTCTACGTCGCGCCTAAAGAGTTCATGAAGCGTCTGCGCGCCCTGTGCGACCAGCACGGCATCCTGCTGATCGCCGACGAAGTGCAGACCGGCGCTGGCCGTACCGGCACCTTCTTCGCCATGGAGCAGATGGGCGTTGCCGCCGACCTGACCACCTTCGCCAAGTCCATCGCTGGCGGCTTCCCGCTGGCCGGTGTCTGCGGCAAGGCCGAATACATGGACGCCATCGCGCCAGGCGGCCTGGGCGGCACCTACGCCGGTAGCCCGATCGCCTGCGCCGCGGCCCTGGCCGTGATGGAAGTGTTCGAGGAAGAGCACCTGCTGGACCGTTGCAAGGCGGTCGGCGAGCGTCTGGTGACCGGCCTCAAGGCCATCCAGGCCAAGTACCCGGTAATCGGCGACGTGCGTGCCCTGGGCGCGATGATCGCGGTCGAGCTGTTCGAGAACGGCGACAGCCACAAGCCGAACGCGGCCGCCGTGGCACAGGTTGTTGCCAAGGCGCGCGACAAGGGCCTGATCCTGCTGTCCTGCGGCACCTACGGCAACGTCCTGCGCGTGCTGGTTCCGCTGACCTCGCCGGACGAGCAGCTGGACAAGGGCCTGGCGATCATCGAAGAGTGCTTCTCCGAGCTCTGATCCCGCCTGTGACCCGATCGACAAAAAGACCCGCCTCGGCGGGTTTTTTTGTGCCGATCGAGGCTGCGCAGTGCATTTGCGTTGTATGCAAGCCTCGGCATTGACTAAGGTGCAAGGGATTGCCCAGGGAGCGTGCTGCATGACTGCTGTGGATTTACCCGCTGTACCGCGAGTGTTGATTGCCGAGGCGGACCCTTGGTCGCGCGATTTGCTCAAGCAGGTGTTGTTGAATGTACGTTGCGACGCGCGGCTGGACGTGTGCGCCGACGGTCAGGAAGCCCTGCAACTGCTGGCCGAAAACCCCTATGACCTGGTGATTGCCGACTGGGAGTTGCCCGGCATCGACGGCCTGGGCCTGCTGCGCAGCGTGCGCCAGCGCAAGCGCAACCCGGTGCTGCCGTTCATCCTCATGAGCAGCCGCAACGACAGCGCCAGCGTGCGCGAAGCCCTGCCGCTGGCGCCGACGGCCTACCTGACCAAGCCGCTGAACATGGAAGGCCTGACCCAGCGCCTGCAGGACCTGCTGCTGGACCCCGGCCAGGAAGTGTCGTGCGAGGTGCCGACCCTGGCGCCGGGCATGACCCTGTGGACCTTTCTCGAGCGCCGCCGCGAGCTGGCCGACGGCGCGCCGTTGCTCGCCGATGTGCAACTGGCGGTGAAGCGCAGCCTCAACCCCGACGGTCTCGACCTCAAGCTGCTGGAAGAAGAGGTACGCACCGACCCGCAGATCAACGCGGTGCTGATCGCCGCGGCCAATAGCGCCGCCCAGCACCATGGCAACGCGGTGCAGACCCTGGCCCAGGCCCTCCACCGGCTGGGTACCGGGCAGAGCATGAACTTGATTCTCGGCCTGGCGCTCAAGCGCAGCGCGCGCCTGAGCGACCCGGCCCTGGGCGATTACGCCGAGCGTTACTGGGAACTGTCGCTGCACACCGCGGAATACGGCCGGACCCTGGCCCGCTTGCTGGACCTGGACCAGGAGCGCTGCTATTGCGCCGGCATGCTGCATCGCCTGGGGGACCTGGCGCTGCTGCGTTGCCTGCAAGAGTGGAAGCAGGCCGGTGGCGCGCTGGACGATATGGAAGAGATCGGCGATGCCCTGGCACAGTTCGGCGCGGCCTATGGTTCGGCCTTGCGCACCCGCTGGCGCCTGCCGCTGGAGCTGCGCGAGCTGATTGCCTCGGCCTACCAGCTCGGTGGCGGGGTTTATTCCCGCGAGGCCCTGGTGATGAACCTCTCCGCCCAGCTCGCCCGCCTGCGGCCCTCCGAGGGCCTCGAAGAGCTGGCCGACAGCAAGACCGCGCGCCTGCTCAAGATCGGCCTGCCGGAGCTGGTTCGCCTGCGTAAAACCGATACGCGAGAAGCGTGAGGACGCCGCGCAATCCTGTAGCCGCTGCCGAGCCCGCGAGGCTGTGTTCGGCGGCGCAGCCGCCGCAAAACCAGCCCACGCGGTGTGCCTGATGCAACGCGGAGCCTGCTTTGCGATGGCTGCGCCATCGTTCGCAGCCTCGCGTTGCTCGGCAGCGGCTACAGGTGCGCAGCCGGCTGAGGTGCTGAGCTTTCGCAGTACCTCTTTTCGCAGCTCTTATTGCGTTTGGCCAATTCATGAACCCCCCGTACCTCGTAGCCGCTGCCGAGCCTGCGAGGCTGCGATCGGCGGCGCAGCCGCCGCAAAACTAGCGCACGCGGTGTACCTGATGTAACGCGGAGCCTGCTTGGCGATGGCTACGCCATCGATCGCAGCCTCGCGGGGCTCGGCAGCGGCTACGGTGGGTTGCAGTTGCGACCTACCCCGAAACGATCCGGTTCTTGCCTTGGCGCTTGGCTTCGTACATCGCCGCGTCGGCGCGGGCGAAGAGGCTGTCGAGGTTTTCGTCGTCGGCGGTGAGGCTGGTCAGGCCCTGGCTGACGGTGATGCTGAACTGCTCCTCGCCATGGCTGAAGGTCAGGCGCTGGATTTCCCGCTGCAGGCGTTCAGCAACCTGGCGCGCCATGTCCGGGGCGCAACCGGGGAATAGGGCGGCGAACTCCTCGCCACCGATACGCCCGAACAGGTCGCCACGGCGCAGGGTCGCGCGGCCGGTCTCGGCGATACGTTGCAGGACGTTATCGCCCTCGGGGTGGCCGTAGGTGTCGTTGACCACCTTGAAGTCATCGATATCCAGCAGCAGGAAGGCCAGCGGCGTGCCTTGCTGGCGCGCCTGCTCGAATTCGCGGTTGGCACATTCGAAGAAGTGCCGGCGGTTGCTGCTCTGGGTCAGCACGTCGGTGGTGGCCAGGCGTTGCAGCTCGGTTTCCAGGTGCTTTTTCTCGGTGATGTCCTCGGCCAGGCCGACGATGATCACCCGGTCCCCGGGGGCGGCATTGCGATTGATGAAGCACTTGTCGCTGAGCCAGCGGACCTGGCCCTGGGCATCGATGATGCGGTATTCGCGGTCTTCCACCGCGCCTTTTTCCAGCACCTGGGCCAGGGTCCGCTCGGCGTATTCGAGGTCGTCGGGGTAGACGCTGTCGCGCCATTCGTTGGCGTCGGCCAGCAGCAGGCCGGCGGAGCGGCCGAAGATGCGTTCATACGCCGGGCTGACATACAGCACTTGGCGGGCTTCCCAGTCGAAGGCCCAGAGCACGGCATTGACGCTGACCAGCAACGAGCTGAACAGCTGTTCTCGTTCTGTCAGCCGGGCGACCTCGCCCTGGGCATGCATCAGCGCCATCAGGGTTTGCGCGGCCTCGGGCCACTGGGGAAAAGCGGATGGGAGTTGTGGGTTCTTGTTGACCATCGGCACCGATCTCAAAGCGCTCGCCGCTCGGGAAACGAAGCGGCCACGGAAAGCCCGCCTGGATGGCGAAGTGTTGCTTGAGATAGGGGATTGGCGACGAAGTTCCCGTTTGCCGCGGTCTGGGAGCTGGCACCCGCTGGGCGGTCACGGTGGCGCGGAGGACGGGCTGGAGTTCATGGGGCGGGGAGGGCAGCGAAGCCCACCCGCCACGGCAGCCGGGCTCGCCATGGCAGGTGAACGGGCCAGCGTCAGAGGCTGGCGGGACGCAGCGAGTAGGTTTTCAACTGGCTGGCGAAGTCGCGCAGCGATTGGATCCCGCTGGCCTCGGCTTCGTGGACCCAGTCCTTGATCGCCGCCAGCATGTCGTGGCCGTTGGAGCTGGTCTTGGCCCAGATCTGCTGCAGCGCCAGGCGCTTTTCGTAGATCACTTTCAGGGCCTGGCTGTGCTCCAGCATGTTCTGGATACGCGCATGGTGGCGCTCTTCCAGCAGGCTGGTCTCCCGCGACAGCAGGCGCTTGGCGCGATGGAACTGGTGGCGCACCGAGTGATCGACCTTGTCCAGCTCCTGCTTGACCAGCGGCGCGATCACCAGCTTGCGGTACTGGGCCATGATCTGGAAACGGTTGTTGAGGATCGCCATCGCCGTGTCCATGTCCAGGTGGCCCTTGCCTTCGACCCGGTGGGCGATCGGCGCGACCCGCTGCACCTTGGCCAGGCGCAGGAAGCTGAACACCTTGATCCAGGCCCAGCCCAGGTCGAACTCCCACTTCTTCACCGACAGCTTGGCCGAGTTGGGGTAGGTGTGATGGTTGTTGTGCAGCTCTTCGCCGCCGACCAGGATGCCCCAGGGCACCAGGTTGGTGGCCGCGTCGCGGCATTCGAAGTTGCGATAGCCGACCGCATGGCCCAGGCCGTTGATCACCCCGGCGGCCCAGACTGGGATCCACATCATCTGGATCGCCCAGATGGTGATGCCGATGGTGCCGAACAGCAGCAGGTCGATCACCGCCATCAGCGCCACGCCGCCCAGCTTGTAGCGCGAGTAGAGGTTGCGCTCGATCCAGTCGTCCGGGCAGTTCTTGCCGTAGATGCGCAGGGTTTCCGGGTTTTTCGCCTCTTCGCGGTACAGCTCGGCGCCTTTGCGCAGCACCGTGGACAGGCCCTTGATCACCGGGCTGTGGGGGTCATCCTCGGTCTCGCATTTGGCGTGGTGCTTGCGGTGGATGGCGGTCCACTCGCGGGTGTTCTGCGCCGTGGTCAGCCACAGCCAGAAGCGGAAGAAATGTTTCAGGCCGGCATTGAGCTCCAGGGAGCGGTGGGCTGAATAGCGATGCAGGTAAACCGTGACGCCAACGATGGTCACGTGAGTCATTAACAGGGTGACTGCCACCAGTTGCCAGGCCGACAAGCCAAGAAAACCTTCGTACCACATAGGCTGTAGGGCCCTCGATAAAGAAAAAACAGCAGTCGCATTATCACCGAGCCCACAGAGAAAACCAGTCGCCCTTTCAGATAAGAGTGGCGAGATGTTTCTTCCTCTATAATCCCAAGCTTTCCGTAAGGACATTGACGACCTTATGTCGGTTTCTTCCCGCGACGCTTTGCGCGCAGCCTTGCTCTATCTCTTGTTGTCTGTGGTGTGGTTGCAGCTCAGTGGTCATTTATTGAGCAGTTTCTTCGATGAGTCGAACGATCTGGCGCGCTGGCAACTGATCAACGGGTATCTCTGGGCCCTGGTCAGCGCGGTCCTGATCTTCATCGCGCGGGGCCGCCTGCTGCGTTTGCTGGGTGCCGACTCCTGGCTGCATCACCAGCGCGAGGACCGCGAGCGTCTGCGCCAGGCGGCCGCCGTGTTCGATTGCACCCGCGAAGGGGTGCTGGTCAGCGACCGCCGGGGCCAGATCGTCCACGTGAACCGTGCGTTCATCGAGATCACCGGCTATCAGCGCGACGAGGTGCTGGGCCGCCAGCCGAGCCTGTTCAAGTCCGGGCATCACACGGCGGATTTCTACCAGGCCATGTTCGATTCGCTGAACGCCACGGGCGAGTGGAGCGGCGAGATCTGGAACCGGCGCAAGTGCGGCGAGATCTACCCGCAGTGGCAGACCATCCGCGCCATCCGCGATGACGACGGCCAGCTCAGCCACTATGTCGCGGTGTTTTCCGACATCAGCGCGATCAAGGATTCCGAGCACGAACTGGCCCACCTGGCGCACCACGATCCGCTGACCGACTTGCCCAATCGCCTGCTGTTCACCGACCGCGCCGAGCAGGCCCTGGCGTCGGCGCAGATCCACAAACGCGGCTGTGCGCTGCTGATGGTCGACCTGGATCACTTCAAGATGATCAACGACAGCCTCGGACACAATATCGGCGACCGCCTGCTCAAGGCCGTGGCCCAGCGCCTGCAAGGCATGTTCGGCCCGGGCATCACCCTGGCGCGGCTGGGCGGCGACGAGTTCGCGGTGCTGGTCGAGAGCTGCGCGCAGCCGGGGCAGGCCGCGGTGCTGGCGCAGCGCATCATCGACGGGGTGAAGCAGCCTTTCCTGATGGACGAGAACCAGCTGTTCATCAATGCCAGCATCGGCATCAGCCTGTTTCCCAGCGATGCCCTGAGCGCCGAGCAACTGTTGCGCAATGCCGATACGGCGCTGTTCAAGGCCAAGAGCGCCGGGCGCGACAGTTACGCGCTGTACACCGAGGAACTGACGGCCCACGCCCAGCAACGGGTGGAAATTGCCTTCGAATTGCGCCGCGCCCTGGAGCAGCAGGAGCTGCGGGTGTTCTACCAGCCGGTGCACGACCTTGCCAGCAGCCGCCTGGTCGGGGTCGAGGCGCTGGTGCGCTGGGAGCATCCGCAGCGTGGCCTGGTTCCGCCTGGGGAGTTCATTCCGATTGCCGAGCGCGCCGGGCTGATCGCCGAGATCGATGCCTGGGTCATGCAGCAGGCCTGCCGGCAGATGTGCCAATGGCAGGCGGAGGGCATGGCGTTGTCGTTCGTCGCGGTGAATGTCTCCAGCCGCCTGTTCGCCCGCCGCGAGCTGTACCAGCAGGTGGCCCAGGTGCTGCACGACACTGGCCTGGACCCGGCCTACCTGGAGCTGGAAGTCACCGAAAGCGCGGTGATGGAAGACCCGGAAGTCGCCCTGGAGCAGATGCACCGCCTGCGCGAACTGGGGCTGCGCCTGGCCATCGACGACTTCGGCACCGGTTATTCCTCGCTGCTGCGGCTCAAGCGCCTGCCGGTGCAGAAGCTGAAGATCGACCAGGGTTTTGTCGCCGGCCTGCCGGGGGACGAAGACGACGCGGCGATCTCCCGGGTGATCATCGCCCTGGCCCAGAGCATGGGCATGCAGGTGCACGCCGAAGGCATCGAACAGGTGGAACAGGCGCGCTTCCTCCTCGACCAGGGCTGCGACCTGGGCCAGGGCTACTGGTTCGGCCGCCCGGTGCCGGCGGCGCAACTGCAATGGAACCGGGCGCCGCAGATCCACTGATTGCCAGGCTTGCATCGATTCCACCCAATGTAGCCGCTGCCGCAGGCTGCGATCGGCCGGGACGGCCGTGGCGCGTGAGGACGTAGGAGGACCTGCGGTCCTATCGCAGCCTGCGGCAGCGGCTACAAGGTTTCCTGCCGCCTGAAGAGACGCAACCCCGCGTCAATTCAAATAATTTCTTCTGGTTATATAAACATTCTTAAATAGTATTTTTAAGAATATCTGCGCCTATCTACTATTGCCCTCACGCCGCAAGCAGTGCCGCCACTGCCAGGCACATCTCATTCAGGAGCAACACCATGAGCGCATCTCTTCGTAGCGTTGACGGCCAGGACGAACAAACCATCTTGCGCGAGATTCAAAGCGCATTGCGCGACCTGCGTTTCGGCGCGGTGGAAATCACCGTGCACAACGCCCAGGTCGTGCAGATCGAACGCAAGGAAAAGTTCCGCCTGCAACACCCTGGCAACAAACCAAGCTGAACGCCGCACCACCTCTCGCCACGAGAGGCCCGACTGGACAACCGGAGGGCGTCATTCATGACCCCCAATCTGAACCCCAGCGTTCGCCCACGAATGCGGGCCTGATTCGCCATAAGAAAAATGCCAGCACATTAAAAAATTTCGGGAGCTCCATCATGTCGTCGATTCGCCGTTATGCCCTGGCCGCCCTCGCCAGCGCCGTTTTTGCCGGTTCCGCCGTTGCCAAGGATTACGAGTTGCTCAACGTGTCGTACGACCCGACCCGCGAGCTGTACCAGGACTACAACAGCGAATTCACAAGCTTCTGGAAAAAGGAACACCCGGGCGACAACGTCAAGATCCAGCAATCCCACGGTGGCTCGGGCAAGCAGGGCCGCGCGGTGATCGACGGCCTGCGCGCCGACGTGGTGACCCTGGCCCTGGCCGGCGACATCGATGAAATCGCCAAGCTCGGCAAGACCCTGCCGGCCGACTGGCAAACACGCCTGCCGGATGCGAGCACGCCCTACACCTCGACCATCGTGTTCCTGGTGCGCAAGGGCAACCCCAAGGGCATCAAGGACTGGGGCGACCTGATCAAGAAAGATGTGTCGGTGATCACGCCGAACCCGAAAACCTCCGGCGGCGCCCGCTGGAACTTCCTCGCCGCCTGGGCCTATGGCCTGAAAGCCGGTGGCAGCGAAGCCCGTGCCCAGGAATACGTGAAGGAGCTGTTCAAGCACGTACCGGTGCTGGATACCGGCGCCCGCGGCTCGACCATCACCTTCGTCAACAACGGTCAGGGCGACGTGTTGCTGGCCTGGGAAAACGAAGCCTTCCTGGCATTGAAGGAAGACGGCGGCGCCGACAAGTTCGACATCGTGGTGCCTTCGCTGTCGATCCTCGCCGAGCCGCCCGTGGCGGTGGTGGACAAGAACGCCGAGAAAAAGGGCAACACCGAGATCGCCGAGGCCTACCTCAAGCACCTGTACAGCCCGGCTGGCCAGGAGATCGCGGCGAAGAACTTCTATCGCCCGCGGGACAAGGACGTCGCGGCCAAATACGCTCAGCAGTTCCCCAAACTGGACCTGGTGACCATCGACAAGGACTTCGGCGGCTGGAAAACTGCCCAACCGAAATTCTTCAACGATGGCGGGGTGTTCGACCAGATCTACCAGGCGCAGTAATCTTCAGTGGCGAGCCCCGGGCGGCAAGACATCCAGGGCTCGCCGAACCGCCAGAGCAATAGGCCCGGATTCGTTTCCGGGCTTTGCGTGTCAACCAAGGACTTTTATGTCGCGTCGTATCTCCCCCGTCATACCCGGCTTCGGGCTGACGCTGGGCTACACCTTGGTGTACCTCAGCCTGATTGTGCTCATACCCCTGGCGGCGATGTTCGTGCATGCCGCCCAACTCACCTGGGATCAGTTCTGGGCCATTGTCTCGGCGCCGCGGGTCCTCGCCGCGCTCAAACTGAGCTTCGGCACGGCGCTGTACGCGGCGATCATCAATGGCGTGATCGGCACGCTGCTGGCCTGGGTGCTGGTGCGCTACAGCTTTCCCGGACGCAAGATCATCGATGCGATGATCGACCTGCCGTTCGCCCTGCCCACTGCCGTGGCCGGTATCGCGCTGACCGCGCTGTACGCGCCGACCGGCCTGGTCGGCCAGTTCGCCACCGACCTGGGTTTCAAGATCGCCTACACCCCCCTGGGTATCACCCTGGCGCTGACCTTCGTCACCCTGCCGTTCGTGGTGCGCACCGTGCAGCCGGTGCTGGCCGACATTCCCCGTGAGGTCGAAGAAGCCGCCGCCTGTCTCGGCGCCAAGCCCTGGCAGGTGTTCCGCCACATCCTGGTACCGGCGCTGCTGCCGGCCTGGCTGACCGGTTTTGCCCTGGCCTTTGCCCGGGGTGTCGGCGAGTACGGCTCGGTGATCTTCATCGCCGGCAACATGCCGATGAAAACCGAAATCCTGCCGCTGCTGATCATGGTCAAGCTCGACCAGTACGATTACACCGGCGCGACCTCCATCGGCGTGTTGATGCTGGTGGTTTCCTTTGTCCTGTTGCTGCTGATCAACCTGTTGCAGCGGCGCATCGAACGACCTTAAGGAGGCGCGAACCATGTCCCAATCGTCTATTGCGGCCTCTTCCGTCAACGCTGCCCGTCGTGGCAGCGCCACCTCGCGGCGCATCCTGATCGGCCTTGGCTGGCTGATCTTCGCCCTGTTCCTGCTGCTGCCGCTGTTTATCGTGGTGTCCCAGGGGCTCAAGCTCGGCCTCGGCGCGTTCTTCGCCGCGATCTTCGAGCCGGACGCGCTGTCGGCCCTGAAGCTGACGGTGATCGCCGTGCTGATCTCGGTGCCGCTGAATCTGGTGTTCGGCGTCAGCGCCGCCTGGTGCGTGAGTAAATACACCTTCCGCGGCAAGAGCATCCTGGTGACCCTGATCGATTTGCCGTTCTCGGTCTCGCCGGTGATCGCCGGCCTGGTCTATGTGCTGATGTTCGGCGCCCAGGGCCTGTTCGGGCCGTGGCTGCAGGATCACGATATCCAGATCGTGTTCGCCCTGCCGGGCATCGTCCTGGCGACCATCTTCGTCACCGTGCCCTTCGTCGCCCGTGAGCTGATCCCGCTGATGCAGGAGCAGGGCACCCAGGAAGAGGAAGCCGCGCGGCTGCTGGGGGCCAACGGCTGGCAGATGTTCTGGCATGTGACCGTGCCGAACATCAAGTGGGGCCTGATCTACGGCGTGGTGCTCTGCACCGCGCGGGCCATGGGCGAGTTCGGCGCGGTGTCGGTGGTTTCCGGGCACATTCGCGGGGTGACCAACACCCTGCCGCTGCACGTCGAGATCCTCTACAACGAATACAACCACGTCGCCGCGTTCGCCGTCGCGAGCCTGTTGCTGATCCTGGCGCTCTTCATCCTGCTGCTCAAGCAGTGGAGCGAAAACCGAATCAACCGCCTGCGCGCCAGCGCCGCGGAGGAATGAATCATGTCGATCGAAGTCCGTAACGTCAGCAAGAACTTCAACGCCTTCAAGGCCCTGAACAGCATCAACCTGGACATCCAGAGCGGCGAGCTGGTGGCGCTGCTGGGCCCGTCCGGCTGCGGCAAGACCACCCTGCTGCGGATCATCGCCGGCCTGGAAACCCCGGACGCCGGCAGCATCGTGTTCCACGGCGAGGACGTCTCCGGCCACGACGTGCGCGATCGCAACGTCGGTTTCGTGTTCCAGCACTACGCGCTGTTCCGCCATATGAGCGTGTTCGACAACGTCGCCTTCGGCCTGCGCATGAAGCCGAAAAACCAGCGCCCGAGCGAAAGCAAGATCGCCGAGAAGGTCCATGAGCTGTTGAACATGGTGCAGCTGGACTGGCTCGCCGACCGCTACCCGGAGCAGCTGTCCGGTGGCCAGCGCCAGCGGATCGCCCTGGCCCGCGCCCTGGCGGTGGAGCCGAAAGTGCTGCTGCTGGACGAACCCTTCGGCGCCCTGGATGCCAAGGTGCGCAAGGAGCTGCGGCGCTGGTTGGCGCGGCTGCACGAAGACATCAACCTGACCTCGGTATTCGTCACCCACGACCAGGAAGAAGCCATGGAAGTGGCGGACCGTATCGTGGTGATGAACAAGGGCGTGATCGAGCAGATCGGCTCGCCGGGCGAGGTGTACGAGAACCCGGCCAGCGACTTCGTCTACCACTTCCTCGGCGACTCCAACCGCCTGCACCTGGGCGAGGATCACCATGTGCTGTTCCGCCCGCACGAAGTGTCGCTGTCACGCTCCGAACTGGCCGATCACCACGCCGCCGAAGTGCGCGATATCCGTCCGCTGGGCGCCACCACCCGGGTGACCTTGAAGGTCGAAGGGCAGAGCGAACTGATCGAGGCCGAAGTGGTGAAGGACCATGACAGCCTGGTCGGGCTGGCCAAGGGCGAGACGCTGTTCTTCAAGCCCAAGGTCTGGCAGAAGGTCGCCAATATCTAAAAGGCAAAGGCATCGCGGGCAAGCCTCGCTCCTACAGAAGAAACAGGAGCGAGGCTTGCCCGCGATTGCGATCTAAATCGGCGCACGCTTCGGATTGACCCGCACCCCTCCCGCCCGCGCCTCGACCTCATGCTTGAGCGCCTGGCGCAGCCCCAGCAGAAACGCCAGCTCCGCCACCACGAACAACGGCCCGACGATCAGCCCCGAGACGTCATCGACAAAGGCCGGCTTGCGCCCTTCGTAGTAATGGCCGACGAACTGGATCACCCAGCCGATCACGAACATGCCCACCCCGCTGGCCAGCCAGACCAGGGTGCTTTGCTGCGCCAGCCCATGGCCGGCCCACACCGACAGCCCCATCAGCAGCGTCATCAGCAGGCCCAGGCGCAGTTCCAGGCGCAGGTAGAACCCGCAGGACGCCAGCGCCAGCAGCAGCGCCGGCGACAGCCACAGCCCGGCGACCGGCCAGGCGGGGCGCGACAGCAGTACCGCGACGGCCAGCACAATCAGCGGAATGCCGATAAAGTGGCTGGCGATGTTGCGCGGATCACGGTGGTAGGCGGCGTATTGACTGAGATGGTCGACGAGGCTTTTCATTGTTGTTCCTCCTGTAGGGTGATCGAATCATGCCCTGCGCCGGTCGCCGGTTCTGTCGGCTAGGCGACAATCGGCTCGCTGCCCGTTTGGATAACGCTATCGATGAAGATGCAGGTCTGGCGTGAGCGCCTGATGAGTGGCCAGTGGTTCAGCCGCTTGCCCGTTCAATTACAGAATAGTCTGCTGGCCAATGCCCGTCTGCGCTCGCTGGCGCCGGGCCAACGGCTGTTCCAGCGCGGCGATCCGCCCTGCGGCCTGTACGCGGTACTGGAAGGCACGGTGCGCATCGGCGCGGTCAGCGAGGAGGGCAAGGAGGCGCTGCTGAGCCTGGTGGAGGCGCCGCACTGGTTCGGCGAGATCAGCCTGTTCGACGGCCAGCCGCGCACCCATGACGCCTATGCCGTGGGCCCGTGCAGCCTGCTCAATGTGCCCCAGGCGGCGCTGCTCGAACTGCTGGACGAACACCCGCAATACTGGCGGCAGCTGGCGCTGCTGATGAGCCACAAGCTGCGCCTGACCTTTATCAACCTCGAACAGCTGAGCCTGATGCCGGCCCCGGCGCGGGTGGCCAACCGCCTGTTGATGATCGCTCGCGGCTACGGCGAAACGGACACCCCGCGCCGGGTCCTGCACCTGCCCCAGGAGCAACTGGCGCTGCTGCTGTCGCTGTCGCGCCAGACCACCAACCAGATCCTCAAGGACTTGCAGGGCCAAGGCATTCTCAAGCTGGGTTACGGCGAGATCGAGATCCTCGACGAAGCGCGGTTGCGGGTATTGGCCGGAGTTTGACCTGCAGATCGCGATGAGGCCGGCCCTGCCACCGCTAATCCACGGCTAACGCAACCCATCGCGAAACTGCCCCGGGGTCATCCCGGTCCAGCGTTTGAACGCGCGGCTGAAGCTGCTGGCGTCGGCGAACCCCAGCAGGTAGCTGATCTCGCTCAGGGAGCACTGCGGGTCGCGCAGGTGCAGCAGGGCCAGGTTCTCCCGGCATTCGTTGAGCAGGGTGTCGAAGCGACAACCCTCGTCCGCCAGGTGGCGTTGCAGGCTGCGCAGGCTCAGGTGCAGGGCCTGGGCCACCCGTTCGGCCGAAGGTTCGCCCTCCGGCAGCTGGGCCTCGATCACCCCGCGCACCTTGCGCTCCCAGGTCAAGGGTTGCAGTTGCATCAGGGTACGCTTGAGCACCGCCTCGTTGTGTTCGGCCAGTTCCGGGTTGGCGTCGTCCAGGTGGCTGTCGAAATCGTGCAGGCCGAACTCCAGGCGATCCTCGTCGGCGCCGAAAAACACCGGCGCGCGAAACACCGTGTGCCATTGCCTGGAGTCCGCCGGCTCGGGGCGCCGCAGGTACACCGCCAGCGGCGCGTAGTCGCGGCCCAGGCGGTTGCGGCAGGTGCGCACGTAGATCGCGACAAAGGCGTCGATGGCCTCGACCGCCGGCTCCGGATTGCCCTCGGGCACCTTCAGGCGAAAGCGATAGCGGTCCTCGGTGCGGGTCAGCTCCAGCTCCAGGGCATCGCTGACCACCTGGTGATAACGCACGATGCGCTCGAACACTTCCCGCAGGCTGCCGCTGGCCACCAGCGCATAACCCAGGGCATGGAAGGTGGTCGGGCTGACGAAGCGCGAGACCCGCAAACCTATGGCCGGGTCGCCGCTGGCCTGCACCGCCAGCTGCCACAGGCGGGTGGTGGCCGACAGCGGGTAACGCGCGTTGGGATCGTCCATCAGTTGCGGGTCGAGGCCGGCCTGGTGGCACAAGGCGGTGCTGTCGAGGCCCAGGGCATCGAGCTGCTTGCGCAGGGCGCGGGTCCAGCTGGCGAGGGAAGTGGGTTCGGTCATGGCGGTTGGCGCGTCCGGTCAACAGGTTGGCGTCCGCGGCTAGCGCCCGGCGCGTGGGCGCAGGGCAGGATGCGAACATCAATAACCAGAGGATGGAAGCATGTACGGTACTTCTGCAAGTCCCGACCGGCTGAATGCACAGCAACGATCGGCGCGTATTCGCGAGGTGGTGCTGGCCAGGGGCGTCGAGTTGCGCGAGCGCTACCCGCTGCTCAAGCATCAGGACGCGCTGGGCGCAGGCATCCTGGCCTTGGCCCTGGCCGGGATGATCGGCACGGCGGCGCTCTATATCGGCGGGTACCTGGCCTGGTGGGCCTGCCTGCTGCTCAACGCGTTTTTCGCCTCCTTGACCCACGAGCTGGAGCACGACCTGATCCACAGCATGTATTTCCGCAAGCAGCGCGTCCCCCACAACCTGATGCTGGCGCTGGTCTGGCTAGCGCGGCCGAGCACCATCAACCCGTGGATCCGCCGCCATCTGCACCTCAATCACCACAAGGTGTCCGGCACCGAGGCCGACATGGAGGAGCGCGCCATCACCAACGGCGAGCCCTGGGGTATCGCCCGCCTGCTGATGGTTGGCGACAATGTCATGTCGTCATTGATCCGCACCCTGCGGGCCAGGACCTGGGCGCACAAGCTCAATATCCTCAAGCGCACCCTGAAGGTGTACGCACCGCTGGCGTTGCTGCATTGGGGGGCCTGGTATGTGTTCTTAGGCTTCCACGCCGCCAATGGCGTCGCCGCGCTGCTGGGTGCGCCGATCGACTGGTCGGCCAGCACCCTGGCGGTGATGCAGGTGCTCGATATCGCCGTGGTGGTGATCGTCGGCCCCAACGTGCTGCGCACCTTCTGCCTGCATTTTGTCAGCTCGAACATGCACTACTACGGCGACATCGAAGCGGGCAACGTGATCCAGCAGACCCAGGTGCTCAACCCCTGGTGGCTGTGGCCGTTGCAGGCGTTCTGCTGCAATTTCGGCAGCACCCACGGCATCCACCATTTCGTGGTCAAGGAACCCTTCTACATCCGCCAGCTGACCGCGCCGGTGGCGCACAAGGTAATGGCCGAGATGGGCGTGCGCTTCAACGATTTCGGCACCTTCGGCCGGGCCAACCGCTTTATCCGCAAGGAACAGGTGGCGGCGCAGGCGGTGCGGGGTGTCGGGGCGTGATGTATCGCATTTGAGGGCCAATCGCGGGCAAGCCTCGCTCCTACAAGTACAGGGCGTCTGTAGGAGCGAGGCTTGCCCGCGATAACGATTTTCCTGACGCTACAACCTTCGGCATCTTCCCCCTGTAGCCGCTGCCGCAGGCTGCGATCGGCCGGAACGGCCGCAGCGATCTCAAGGCCCTAGGAGGTCCTACGACCAGCGTGGCCCGGACCATCGCAGCCTGCGGCAGCGGCTACGGGGTCAATCCGGCTGGAACGGCGAGGCGCTGAGGATCACCCCGGTTTCGTCCACATACTGCTGCCAATGGCCGATCAGCGCGTCGAGCTTGCCCGGCTCGCTTTGGGCCAGGTCGTGGATCTCCCCCGGGTCCTGGCTCAGGTCGTACAGCTGCCAGGTCGCCGGGCCCACCGGGACGGGGATGTACACCGCTTTCCAGTGGCCCTGGCGAATCGCCCGGCGGCCGAACAGTTCCCAGCCGGTGACCGTGTGTTCGTCATGCACCTGCGCGGTCTCGCCGGACAGGAAACCCAGCCACGACTTGCCGCGCAATGGCGCCACCTCCTTGCCGCGCCAGCGTTTGCCGGGATGACGCACGCCGGCCAGGTCGAGAATGGTCGGGGTGATGTCCATCACCGTGCCGAAGCCATGGCTGATCCGCCCCTTGAGCGCCAACTGCGGGTAATGCACCAGCGCCGGCACGCGGATCCCGCCTTCGGTGGTGAAGGCCTTGAACAGGCGTGACGGCGCGGTGGCGACCTGGGCCCAGGCCGGGCCGTACCAGACGTAGGAGTTGGCGCGGCCGATGTTGTCCAGGCTGTTGTCGTAGTGCTGGTTGAGGTAGGTCAACAGCTGCGGGCCGAACTTGGGGAAGGCTTCCAGCAGCGCGCCTTCGGCACCGTTGTCGGACATGAACAGGATAAAGGTGTTGTCCAGCTGGCCCTGCTGGCGCAGGTAGTCCACCACCCGGCCGATGTTCCAGTCCATGCGTTCGACCATCGCCGCGTAGACCTCCATGGCCCGCGCGGAAACCTGCCGCTGCTGCTCGCTCAAGGCCGCCCATTCGGCGCTCAGGCCCAGCAGCGGGTGCGGCTCCACATCGGCCTCGATCAGCCCCAGTTGCTTGAGCTTTTCCAGGCGCTCCAGACGCAGCACCTCGGGGCCGGCGTCATAGCGGCCACGGTACTTGGCGACCACCTCCTCGGGCGCCTGCAACGGCCAGTGCGGCGCGGAAAACGGCAGGTAGGCGAAGAACGGCCGGGTCTGGTCGCGCTCCTTGAGGTACTGCAACAGCTTGTCGCCGAAGGCGTCGGAGGAATAGAAATCCTTGGGCAGTTGCTCGATGAAGCGGTCGTCCTCGATGTACAGCGCCGGGGTGGATTTGAGCAGGCCCGGGGTGTGTTCGTCGTAGGTCGGCTCGAAGCCGTAGTGGTTGGCGGCGCCGGGCAGCAGCGAGAACGAACGCTCGAAACCCCGGGCATGAGGCGCCAGCTCGGCGGTCAGGCCCAGGTGCCATTTGCCGCTCATCAGGGTCTGGTAGCCGGCGTCGCGCAGCAGCTCGGGCAGGGCCACCACGCGGTCGTTGAGGTGGCCTTCGTAGCCCGGCTTGCCGATCAGTTCCGGGGTCAGGGCCTCGGCCATGGTGCCGATGCCAGCGATATGGTGGTCGGTGCCGGTGAGCAGCATGGATCGGGTCGGCGAGCAGGTCGGCGCGGTGTGGAAGTCGGTCAGGCGCAGGCCGCCTTCGGCCAGGGCATCGAGGTTCGGCGTGGCGATTTCGCCGCCGAAGGCACCGAGATCGGAAAAGCCCAGGTCGTCGGCCAGGATCACCAAAAAGTTGGGACGTTGCGGCATCTGTTCACTCCTTATCAGCAAGCAATAAAGGCCAGTGGCAGGTCACGGATCTGGGCGGGCAAAGGCACCTGGTAGTGATAGTCACGGGTCAGTTCGTGGAGCAGTTCTTCGCGCAGCTGGTGGAAGTCGAAACTGCTGCGCTGGCGCGGATGGGGCAGGGCGATGTCCACCACCCGCTTGATTCGGCCCGGGCGCGGCTCCATCACCACCACGCGGTCGGCGAGGAAGATCGCCTCCTCGACGTCATGGGTGACCAGCACCGTGGTGATCCTGGCCCGCTCGCGGATCGCCAGCAGCTCGTCCTGCATCTGCTGGCGGGTCAGCGCGTCGAGGGCGCCGAAGGGTTCGTCCAGCAGCAGGATGCGCGGGCTGGCCACCAGGCCGCGGGCGATGGCCACCCGCTGGGCCATGCCGCCGGACAGCTGGTGCGGGTAGGCGCGGGTGAAGTCGGTGAGGCCCACCAGTTCGATGAAATCGGCGATGCGGGTTTGCCGTTCGCTGGCGCTCAGGGCTTCGTTGACCAGGCCCAGGCCGATGTTTTCCGCGACCGTCAGCCAGGGGAACAGGCGGTGTTCCTGGAACACGATGCCGCGTTCGCCGCCGATGCCGCTGACGGCCTTGCCGTCGACGCGGATCTCGCCGCGAAACTGCGTGTCCAGGCCGATTAGCAGGCGCAGCAGGGTGGATTTGCCGCAGCCGCTGGAGCCGACGATGGCGACGAATTCGCCCTCGGCGATCTCCAGGTTGAACTCGCGGATCGCTTCCAGCTCGCCGCCGGCGACCTCGAAGGTCTTGCCTACATGGCTGAAGCTGACGATGGGGGAAGGTACGAGTGCGTTCATGCGTGTCTCCAGCGTGTGGCGCGGGTTTCGAGCTGTTGGCCAATAAGGTTGAGCAGGGCGCCGGTGAGCCCCACCAGGAGCATGCCGGCCATGATCAGGTCCATGCGCAGCAGCTGCTGGGCGCCGATCATCTGGCTGCCGATGCCGCCGTTGGACGGCATGAAATATTCCGCGCCGATGGTCCCCAGCCAGGCGTAGATCAGGCTCAGGCGCAACCCGGCGAAAATCCCCGGCGCGGCGCCGGGCAGTACCAGGCGGCGCAGGCGTTGCCAGAGGTTCAGGCGCAGCACTTGCGCCGCCTCGGTCAGTTGCGGCGACAGGTTGGCGACGCTGCGCTGGGTGGCGATAAACAGCGGGAAGAACGCGGCCAGCGCGACAAATACCCATTTCGCCAGCTCCCCAAGGCCGAACCAGGCGGTGAGCAGCGGCACCCAGGCGAAAATGGCGATCTGCCGCAGCGCCGCCAGGGTCGGCCCCAGAAGACGTTCGCTCAGAGGCGACAGGCCCAGCAGCAGGCCCAGGGCAAACCCCAGACCGCCCCCCAGCAACAGGCCGCCAAGGGTGCGCCGCAGGCTCAGGCCCAGGCCGCCCGACAGGCTGCCATCGAGCAGGCCGTTCCAGGTGGTTTGCAGCACCGCCAGCGGGCTCACCAGGATATTGGCGTCGACCCATTCCAACTGGTTCGCCACTTGCCACAGCGCCAGCAGGAACAGCGGTAGCAGCCACGGCTGCAGGCGTTGCCAGCCCTGGTAGCGCGGGCCGCGGCGGATCTGCGCGATGGCCGGGTGCGGCCAGTGCACCAGGGCCTTGTCCAGCAGGCCGATGCCGCGGTCCATGGCCACGCCCATCACCCCGATCACCCCGATGCAGACGAAGACGATATCCAGCATGAACAGCTGGCGCGCCCAGACCATCAGGTAGCCGATGCCTTCGCTGGAGGCCAGCAGCTCCACCGCCAGCAGCGAGGTCCAGCCGGCGGCCAGGGCCAGGCGCACGCCGGCCATGAAGGCGGGCAGGGCGGCGGGCAGTACCAGCCGGCGGATCAGCAGGTGCGGCGGCAGGCGCAGCACGGCGGCGGCTTCGCGCAATCTGGGCTGGGCGTCGCGCACGCCGACCAGGGTATGCAGGGTCACCGGCACCACGATGGCCTTGACCAGCACCACCAGCTTGAGCAGTTCGCCGATGCCGAAAAACACCATGAACAGCGGAATCCAGGCCAGGGTCGGAACCTGGGACAGGGCGGCGAAGGTGGGGAACACCAGGCGTTCCAGGCGCCGGCTGGAACCCAGCGCCGCGCCCAGCAGGGCACCGGCGCCGATGCCCGCCAGCAGGCCCCAGGCCAGCCGTTGCAGGCTGATTGCCAGATGGCTCCACAGCTCGCCGCCGGCCAGCTCGAGCGCGCTGCTCCAGACCAATGCCGGTGCCGGCAGGATCTGCTCGCTCATCCAGGCATTACGGCTGGCCAGCCACCACAGGGCGAACAGGCCCAGGGGCAGCAGCCAGGGCAACAGCCGCCGGTGGATGCGCGGCCAGGACAGCGGCTTATCGGCGGGCGCGGCCAACGGCAAGCTGAGAAGGGAAACACGGGCCATGGATGACCTCCGTTGTCGGGTTTTTTGCTGATTTCAACCGTCTTCTTTTTGTAGGAGCGAGCTTGCTCGCGATAGCGGCATCGGGGCCAAAACCGGCCTGCGGCTTATTGCGAGCAAGCTCGCTCTTACAGTTTGTTTTTTGGAGTTTGTTTTTGGTTATATAAAAAGTTAAATCAATGCTATTGGGAGATAAGAGAGGCCATTTAAGGCCTCCAGGCACGCCGCATCCAATGCATTTGAAGAATATTTTCGATGCTGATCATGCATATGCCGCGCAGAGCCGCGTCCTGGCTGGTTTATTCGAACGAGTTATTAAAATGTGAATTTATAGTATTTAAAGCTTTGAACGCCTTGGGCCTACCTTCTGCTCCTCAATGCCCGTCGCAGCCAGGAGCCACACCTTATGAACCTTCCCTTCAAACGCGTCCTCAGTCTGTTCGCCGCGCCGGCCCTGGCGGGGCTCCTGGGGTACCTGCCGCTGCTGGCCCAGGCGGATGAACTCAAGCAGATCCGCATCGCCGTGCCGGACCTCAGCGCCGGCACCCAGCACAGCGGCGGCGGGGTGACGGACGTGCTGCGCCAGCAGCAGATCTTCGAAAAGGCCTTCGCCGACCAGGGCATCAGCATCCAGTGGAACTACTTCAAGGGCGCCGGCCCAGTGATCAACGAGGCCTTCGCCAACGGTCAGGTGGACCTGGCCTACCTGGGGGACCTGGCGGCAATCATCGGCAAGTCCAACGGCCTGGACACCCGCCTGCTTAGCGCCACCGCCCGTGGGGTCAAGCAGTACCTGGGAGTGGTGCCGGGCTCGGGGATCAAGACCTTGCAGGACCTCAAGGGCAAGCGGGTCGCGGTGTTCCGCGGCACGGCCACGCAGTTGTCGCTGGATGCCGCGCTGGCCAGCCAGGGTCTGAGCGAGAAGGACCTGAAGATCATCAACCTGGATTTCAGCGCGGCGGTCGCGGCGCTGGCGGCGAAGCAGATCGATGCTACCTGGGGCGGTTCCAACTTGAACGCCTTGCAGGCCAAGGGCCTGGCCGAGGTGCCGCTGAACACCAAGGACCTGGGCGGCGCCGGTAGCGTGCAGGCGGTGCTGGTGGGCAGCGGCGCCTTCGTCGACGCCCATCCCGAGGTGGTGGAGAAGCTGCTCAAGGCTCAGCAGCAGGCGGTGCAGTGGCTGACCCAGGACAGCAACAAGGACGCCTATATCGAGCTGGTGTCGGGGCTGGCCAGCTACCCGCCGGCGGTGCTGCAGCAGGACCTCAAGGATCAGCGCTTCAGCGAAATCTTCCCCTCGACCCTGGACCCGGTGTTCCTCGGTAAATTGCAGGACGCGGTGGACCTGGCCGCGCAGCAGCGGCTGATCCGCAAGCCGTTCAAGGTCAGCGAATGGGTGGCGCCGCAGTTGGCCGCCGCCGGTCTATAAGGCCACCTGGCAATCCACTCACGTCCCGTAGCCGCTGCCGAGCCCGCGAGGCTGCGATCGGTCCCGCAGGGGCCGCAAAACCCGACAACGCGGTCTGCCTGGACGAACCGGGTGGGCCTTGTTGCGACGACTGCGTCGTCGATCGCAGCCTCGCGGGCTCGGCAGCGGCTACAGGGGATTGGCGGGGATTTCCTACTGGCTCAAACCGCCATGCTGACCTGCTGCCGATCCACCGCCACCAGCACTTCGATCATCTTGCGGGCCGCCGGCGACAGGCGAAATCCCGTGCGGCTGACGATGCCGCAGCGGGCGTTCATGCTCTCGATGTTCTGCGGCAGGTTGCGCCAGTGCAGCAGCGCCAGGGAACCCTGTTCGATGTCCTCGACGAAGGCCTCTTCGGTGCCCACGCCAATCGCATTGGACTGGCGCACGATCTTCACCAGCGCCGGGAAATGCTCGGTCTGGATGGTCGGGGAAAAGTCGATGCGCCCGCTGAGGTTGGCCAGCAGCTTGCGGATTCCCGGCGGGATCAGCGTGGTGGCCAGCGGGTAGTCGAACATGTCGTTGGTCGACAGGCTTTCCTTGGCCAGCAGCGGGTGCCCCGGGCGGCAGAAAAACACCCCGCGCTTGGGCGTCAGGGGCTGGGTCTGGAAGTTCGGGTCGGCTTCGAAATGGCGGATGTCGGCGATAAAGAATTCGATTTCTTCGCGGCTCAGGCTGCGGCTGAGTTTTTCCCAGTTATCCACCTCCAGGCAGATGCGCACCTTGGGGTGGATACCGGTGAATTGCGCCACCGCGTCGGGCACCAGTTTCACCGCCGGCGCCGGGCCGCAACCGAAGCGCAGCTCGCCGGCGTCGAGCTTGGTCATCTGCGTCACTTCGCTGCTCAGCAAGGCCGCGCCCTGCACCAGGCTCAGGGCGTGCTGCAACACCACCTGGCCTTCCGGGGTGGGACGCAAATCCTTGTTGCCACGGTCCACCAGCACGCAGCCGAACTCCTGTTCCAGGCCCTGGATGCTGCGGCTGAAGGCCGGCTGGGTGATACCCATGGCGTCGGCCGCGCGGACAAAACTGCGGTGTTCGTTGAGGGCGATGAAGTAACGCAACTGGCGAAGATCCATATGCTTTCCCGGCATCCGAAAAATAGCCCGAAGGCATTTGCGACGAGTGAGGAATGAGGTTTTAAATGCAAGCTCTTATTCCGTCAACGAAGCATGTGAATATCTATTAGATCTAAAGTGAATATAGATAGAGCGTTGTTTCGCTGCCGCTCAACCGTAAGCAGTCAGACGAGGGTCTACCCGATGAGCAATGCCGCACTAGCCGTTAAACCCGCTGTTCATGCGCTTGAGATCCACCCGGTGGCCGGCCGTATCGGCGCCGAGATCCGTGGCGTGCAACTCTCCGGTGAGCTGGACGCCGCCACGGTCGGAGCCATCCAGCAGGCGCTGGTGGACTACAAGGTGATCTTCTTCCGTGGCCAGGCCCACCTCGACGACCAGAGCCAGGAAGCCTTCTCCCACCTGCTCGGCGAGCCGGTGGCGCACCCCACCGTACCGGTGCGCGACGGCACCCGTTACCTGCTCGAACTGGACGGCGCCGAGGGCCAGCGCGCCAACTCCTGGCACACCGATGTGACCTTCGTCGATGCCTACCCGAAGGCCTCGATCCTGCGTTCGGTGGTGGCGCCGGCCTCCGGTGGCGATACGGTCTGGGCCAACACCGCCACCGCCTACAACGAACTGCCGGCGGAGTTGCGCGAGCTGGCGGATAAGCTCTGGGCGGTGCACAGCAACGAATACGACTACGCCGGGGCCAAGCCGGACGTGTCGGTGGAGAAGCTGGAGCGCTACCGCAAGGTGTTCACCTCCACCGTCTACGAGACCGAGCACCCGCTGGTGCGCGTGCACCCGGTGAGCGGCGAGAAGAGCCTGGTGCTCGGGCATTTCGTCAAACGCATCAAGGGCTACACCCAGGCCGATTCGGCGCACCTGTTCAACCTGTTGCAAAGCCATGTCACGCGTTTGGAAAACACCGTGCGCTGGCGCTGGACCGCCGGTGACGTGGCGATCTGGGATAACCGTTCGACCCAGCATTACGCGGTCGACGACTACGGCACCCAGGACCGCGTGGTCCGCCGCGTGACCCTCAAGGGCGATGTGCCGGTGGGTGTGCACGGGCAGCGTAGCCAGACCATCAAGGGGCTGTGACGGAGGAGTCCACGGTTCTCTGTAGCCGCTGCCGCAGGCTGCGATCGACCCGAAGGGGCGCGGCGGTTTCAAGATCGCCAAAGGCCTTCGGCCTTATCGCAGCCTGCGGCAGCGGCTACAGGGGCGCGGTGGGTTTGAAATTTTTCGCGGGCAAGTCGGATCGCCGCCTTACCACACCCCGATCTGCACTACCTTCTCCGCCTCCGGTTCGCCATAACGAAAGCGTTGCCCGCGCAGGTCGATTTCTTCGTGGCTGATGGTGGTCCGCCGCTTCAGCCCGCGCAGCCAGTCGAACAGATACCCCAGATGCTCCTCGCGCACCGCCGCATAGGCCGGGTCGGCGCCGAGGTCGCGCAGTTCCTGGGGGTCGTTGTAGAGGTCGAACAGCTGCGGACGGAAGCCGTCGTAGGCCAGGTATTTCCAGCGCTCGCTGCGCACCATGGTCATGCGGCAGCGGTCGATGGGCTGGGCCAGGCGTTCGCGGGCCGGGGCCTGGAACGCGTAGTCGTATTCGCTGATGGCATAGCGGCGCCAGTCGCCCGCCGTGCCGTGCAACAGCGGGATCAGCGAGCGGCCTTCCAGACGGTGTTCGGCGCCGGGCAACCCCAGGGCGTCGAGAAAGGTCGGCAGGGCATCGATGGTTTCCACCAGGCGCTCGTCCAGCGTGCCGCGGCTGATATCCGCCGCCGCCCGTGGGTCGCGCACGATCAGTGGCACGCCCACGGCCGGCTCCAGTAAAAACTCCTTTTCCCCCAGCCAGTGATCGCCGAGAAAGTCGCCGTGGTCGCTGGTGAACACGATCAGGGTGTCGTCCCAGCGCCCGCTGCTTTGCAGGAAATCGAACAGGCGGCCGAGCTGATCGTCCACCTGCTTGATCAGGCCCATGTAGGTCGGCACCACGTTCAGGCGCACTTCGTCGCGGGAGAAGTTCTGGCTCTCCTGATGCTGGCGAAAGGCGGCATACACCGGGTGGTCGCTGGCCTCGTCGGCGGCGGCGCGCACCGGGGCGATCACCTGCTCGGCCGTGTACAGCGCGTGGTAGGGCGCCGGCGCGATATAGGGCCAGTGCGGCTTGATATAGGACAGGTGCAGGCACCAGGGCTGCTCGCCCTGCTCTTGGATGAAGTCGAGGGCGCGGTCGGTGGTGTAGACGGTCTCCGAATGCTGCTCGGGGACGCGGGCCGGCAGGTGGGCGTTGCGCATTTTCCAGCCGCTGAGGATTTCACCCTGTTCACCCGCGGCGGCGTTGGCCCAGTCGTGCCAGGGGTTGCGCCCCTGGTAGCCCTGTTCGCGCAGGTACTGGGTGTAGGGCGCCGACTCGCGTTTGTCGTCGAACAGCGGGCTGTCGGGGAAGATCCCGTCGTGGCGCAGATAGGGTTCGAAACCGACCTCGTTGAGGGCCTCGGCCTGCTGGCTCTCGGGGTCGATCGCCAGGCGCTGCAAGGCATCGAGATTGGGCGTGGCGTGGGTCTTGCCCACCAGCGCGGTGCGGATGCCGTGGGGGCTCAGGTAATCGCCGATGGTCAGCTCTTCCAGGGGCAGCGGCACGGCGTTCCACGCCACCTGGTGGCTGCTGACATAACGCCCGGTGTAGGCCGACATCCGCGACGGTCCGCAGATGGTGCCCTGGGTGTAGGCGCGGCTGAAGCGCACGCCGGCGGCGGCCAGGCGGTCGATGTTCGGCGTGTGCAGGTGGGGGTGGCCGTAGCACGACAGGTAATCGCGACGCAGCTGGTCGCACATGATGTACAGCACGTTGCGCACGGGTTGGACGGGGTTGGACATGGCGTTCACCGATCGAAAGACAGGTGAGGGTTTTCGCTGTCGCGGGGCGTTCCGACAAGCGCATTTGGCGCATGCTTTTCATGCGTGATATGCATGGGCGAAGGCGACCCCTGTAGCCGCTGCCGAAGGCTGCGATCGCACCGAAGGGGCGTGGCGATTTCAATATCGCTGAAGGCCTGCGGCCTTATCGCAGCCTGCGGCAGCGGCTACAGGTGCGGTGTTTCAGACCGCGAAATTCTCCAGCGGACACAGATCCTCATCCAGCGCGTCGGTGCGCTTGATCTCCTCGATCATCGCCTCGGCCAGCGGCGACAGCCGATAGCCTGCGCGGCTGACGATGCCGTAGCGGGTGTACAGCTCCTCCAGGTCGTCGGCCAGGCCTTCGATCTTCAGGCACACCAGCTCGCCCCGGGCATTGTGCAGCGCATCGCTGTAGGCGCCGATGATGCCGATCGCGTCCGAGCGCATCACCACGCCGAGCAGGCTGTAGCTGTTCTCGCATTCCACATTCGGGACGAAATCCGGCCGGCCGCTGAGATCGACCACGACCTTGCGCAGGTTAGGCGGGCGGATGGTCGCGGCCAGCGGGTAACTCATCAGCTCGGCGGCGGTGACGCTTTCCTGCTCGGCCAGCGGGTGCCCGGCGCGGCAGCAGAAATGCCATTTGCGCGGGCGCAGGCGCTGGGTCAGGTAATCCGGGTTGGCTTCGAACTGCCGGGTGTCGGCGACGAAAAATTCGAACTCTTCGCTGAGCAGGCGTTTGCCCAGGGTTTGCCAGTCATCCACCTGGAACTGCACCCGGGCCTTGGGATAACGCCCGATAAAGCTGCCGATGGCCCGCGGGATCAAACCCGCCGCCGGCGCCGGCCCGCAACCGAAGCGCAGCTCGCCGGCCTCCAGGCCGTTGAACTGGCTGATCTCGTTGGCCAGTTGCTGCGCGCCGCTGACCAGCCGCCGCGCATGTTCGAGCAGCACCTGCCCCTGTTTGGTCGGTGCCAGGTCCTTGCGCCCGCGGTCCACCAGCTGACAGCCGACGCTGTGCTCCAGGGCCTGGATGCTGCGGCTGAAGGCCGATTGCGACAGGTTCACCGCCAAGGCGGCCGCGACAAAGCTGCGCTGTTCGGCGAGGGCGATGAAGTGACGGAGCTGGCGCAGATCGATATGCATTTTTCACATTGAAAATATCGGGGAAATGCATTGGCTATGCATTAGGTCGACTCTTTATAAAGGCAATCTCTTATTCCGTAAATCTTATTAAAAACATAAATAAATAACTTAAAAGAATATACGGATCAGTCTGTTTTTTGCCCAGGAGCCGCCCATGAGTCCGTTGAACCTTGTGTCCCCCACTTCGCCCCGACGGCTCAAGCGCTTGCCGCTGGCCCTGCTGCTGGCCGGTAGCGCCGGCTGGTCCCACGGCTATGCCGCGCAAGCCGAAACGCCCGCCGAAGCCCCGGCCAAGGCCGATGCCGCCCGGACCGCCGCCAGCGGCCAGCTGGAAACCGTGACCGTGACCGCGCGGCGCCGCGAGGAGAGCGCCCAGGACGTACCGACGCCGATGAGCGTGATCGGTGGCCAGGCCCTGGAGAGCCAGCGGGTCTATCGCATCCAGGATCTGCAGCAGTTGGTGCCGAGCGTCAACGTCGCCTACATGCACGCGCGCCAGTCCAGCGTGTCGATCCGCGGCCTGGGCAACAACCCGGCCAGCGACGGCCTGGAAGGCAGCGTCGGGCTGTACATCGACAACGTCTACCTGGGGCGGCCGGGCATGGCGGTGTTCGACCTGATGGACATCGAGCAGCTGGAAGTACTGCGCGGTCCCCAGGGCACGCTGTTCGGCAAGAACACCACCGCCGGGGTGATCAACATCAGCACCCGCGCGCCGAGCTTCACTCCCGAGCGCAGCATCGAGACCTCGGTGGGCGAGGACGGCTACTTCCAGACCAAGGGCACTATTTCCGGGCCGCTGAACGACGAGCTGGCCGGGCGTTTCTCGGCTTATCGCACGCGCAGCAACGGCGATATCAAGAACCAACACGATGGCCATGACCTCAACGGCGGCTCGCGGCAGGGCTTCCGTGGCCAACTGCTGTTCAAGCCCAACGAGAACTTCAACCTGCGCTGGATCGGCGACTACAACGAAGAGGACTCCAGTGCCGGCACCCGGGTGCTGTACAGCACCGGGCCGACCATCAATGGCGTCAACCAGTATCAGTCGCGGGCCACTGCGGCCGGCGCCACCCTGGTCGATGGCACGCACCGCAAGGTCAACCTGGACAACGACCAGCACGTCACGGTGTTCCAGGGCGGCACCTCCCTGGAGGCCAACTGGACCCTGCCCAGCGACTTCACCCTGACTTCGGTCAGCTCTTACCGCTGGTGGGACTTCACCCCGCGCAACGACGACGGGCTCAACGTGCCGGCCAGCTATAACGCCGGGGTCTCGGTGGAGGATAAACAGTGGTCCCAGGAGTTCCGCCTGGCCTCGCCCACCGGTGGCTTCTTCGACTACGTGCTCGGCGCCTACTACTTCGGCTCCGACCTGGACAACAAATCCTTCAGCTATTACGGACCCAAGGCGGACATCTGGAACGGCACGCCCACCGGCGCCCTGAACAACGTCACCAGCATCGGCAACGGGCATATCCGCACCGACAGTTTCGCGTTGTTCGCCCAGGGCACCTGGCACCTCACCGAGCGCCTGGATTTCACCGCCGGCCTGCGCGGCACCTATGAAGAAAAAAGCGCCTGGGTGACCCGCAACGCGCCGGTGGGTGGCGCCGCGGTGACCGGTGCCGCGGCCACCGCGCGGCGCGGACGGGCCGGGGCCTACGACTCCGGCGACCTCAACCAGTACAGCACCAGCCCCTCGGGCTTGCTCAACCTCAGCTACCGCTTCACTGACGACCTGCTGGGCTACGCCACCCTGTCCCACGGCGAGAAATCCGGCGGGGTCAACCTCGCGGTCGGCTCGGCGCCCACCGCTGGCGCCGACTCGCTGCTGATCGGCACCGAGCGCGCCAACAACGCCGAACTGGGCTTCAAGAGCACCCTGTGGGACAAGCGCCTGCAACTCAACGCCAACCTGTTCTGGACCCAGGTCAACGGCTACCAGACCAACGCCTACGACGCCAACAACCGCGTGCAGTACCTGACCAACGCCGGCTCGGTGCGCTCACGGGGCGTGGAAATCGAAAGCACGCTGATCCCCATCCGTGGCCTGACCCTCAACCTCAACGGCTCCTACAACGACGTGCGCTACCTGTCCTACAAGGATGCGCCATGCCCGCCTGAAGTCAGCCTGCGCCCGGGCGCCCCGGCCTCCTGCGACCTCAGTGGCCACCAGGTGGTCGGCGCCTCGAAATGGATCGGCAACGCCAACGGCGAATACCAATGGAACCTGGACAACGGCCTCGAACCCTACGTCACCGGCAGCTACGCCTTCCGCTCCAAGGCCGTCGGCACCGTCGAGGATTCCGACTACGGCCAGATCCCCAGCTACGCGGTGGTCAACCTTTCCACCGGCCTGCGTGGCAACTATGAGCAGGGACAGTGGGACGTGTCGCTGTGGCTGAAAAACGCCTTCGACAAGACCTACTACACCACGCTGTGGTCGGGAGGGAATGGCGGCTACGAAGGTTTGCTCGGCACGCCGCGGACCCTTGGCGTGACCGGTCGCTACGACTTCTAACCGGATAACCTGTGCTTCTGCAGGAGCGAGGCTTGCCCGCGATAGCGCCTGTCCTGACACACCACGGCGCTTGCATCGCGAGCCATCGCGCTCCTACAGAAGAGGCTTATTTGCAGCTGTAGCCGTCAGGCATGGTCACCGTGTAATTACGCTGCACACGATCGCGGAAATCCAGGTTCTGCAAACCCTGTTCAACGACAAAGGCCTCGACCTTGGCGTCCTGGCAATCATCGTTCTGCGACGACACCCGCAGCAGATAGACCGCCCGCTTGCTGGCTTCGTCCCTGGCGGTCACGGTGAACGTGGTCAGCCTGGCGTAACCGGTCCGCTCCGAAGTGCCCACCGGCCCATAACTGGTGGTGGGCGTACTGGTGCAGACCAGGCTCTTGTCCTTCTTCTGCTTATCCTTGCAGACCGTAGTCGTGCTGGTCGGCACCTGCCCATACTCGGTGGCGGTATAGCGATACGTCACCTGCTTGCTGCCGATATCCAGCGTCACCGTCATCTTGATCGGCGCATGCTGCTTGGGCAGCGTCGCCTCGCTGAACACCTCCCGGAACCCTTGATCCTTCATCGCATTGACCATGTCGCGCAGGTAATAACGGGCATTGAGCCCATGCTCGTCATTACCCCGGGTAACCGTCACCAACACCGGCGCCTGCCGGTCGAAGGCATAGTCCGGATCCGGCGTGCCATTGAGCGCCACGTCGAGCTTGGTGGCGCAGCCGGTGAGCAGGAGGGAAAGGAGGAGGGGGTAGAGCGGGTATCGAGTCATGAGGGGCTTCGTTGTGTAGCGGGGGATTGGATAGGGATTAAACGGATGAATGCGGGAATAAACAAATGGAAGGTGGCTGGGGAGGGCAGATTTTACCCGGAGCTTCCCTATAACGATTGCTGGCAGTTGAGTTTACTAAAGAGGGCGGCTACCAATCCGCCCATTGGGTTTAGGCGTTCAGAGCCTGATGCTGCAATCTGCGGCCGATGACATCCATCAGGTCGCAGCCGTCACGGAGTGGGATGACGATCACTCGCGACAAATCTTGTAGCAGTAATGGATCGTTGTTGAAGTTTTCAGTTAAAGAAATCGTTTCGAGTAGCCGGGTTACGCATCGGATGCGATAAGCAGCAGTATCGTGTAACACATCTATAGGAGCCTGTGTGTCGATCAGCAACGAAGGAAAGTTATTGTCGATTCCTGTGATGGGCATATAGCGAGACATAGATGATCTCCTGGGTCAGCTTCAGAAACTGCCTGTGCATGCCTCGATCATATTCGGTCTGTCAAAACCGATCACTGTTTTTGCAGCGACTGGAAGATGCTATCTGGGTAGAGGAGGGGCTACAAGTTGGCAGAAGTCGACGCGTTCTGTAGGAAAAGTCTCTGCAGTCACCAAAAGCAGATTGTCTTTCTTTAACTAGTGGCAGATGGCTTGCTAGATGAATTTTTTGATTTGTGGTTTTGTTGTAGGCAGGATGTTTTAGGAGATTTTAATTACTCGTCCTCTCTTTCCAAAAAAAATATTTCTTGCTGTGTAGGGTCGTTATTGGTGATTAGCTTTTTTTCGCTTCTTAAAAATTGAAATCGGCACTAACTATCCCGTCATCGTCATCTTTTGAGTCGTTTTCATCATTGTCTGGTACAAGATGCTCGAAAAAATCAATAAAGGATGGGGCGATCAGAAACAGTGAAGAGGCATCATCTTTCGCTTCATGGTGCCAATAATAGACTTCTCCTGTTTTTTTGTTGACGCAAAACTGATCTCCATCACCAGACTCTCCAAATGTATAAAGTGCTCCATTTATTTGGTTTGAGTACATTTCATTTTTGTAGTAGATGTTGTTTGAGTCTGGAGCTAGGCCATAAATTATATCTAAATATACGAAGCCGTTATTGTCTCCGATAGGCATTCTCTTAGGGGTTTTAAATTTTGCTCCGTTTGAGAAGACTATAGCAGTTTGAAAGTTGCTTAAAAGTTTTTTCAGGTCTTCTGAAATTTCGCCACCATCCTGCAAGCTATTGCGGGGCTGTTTTGTCTCGAAGGACATTGATTCGGCGCCGAGCTCATTTAAAATCTTGTCGTATGACATATTTGATTCCTCATGTCCGAAGCAGAGTAAGTATGGCGATATCTCTATGTGGGTCTGATAGGTTTTAAATGTATGGCTTCAGCTTTCGTTAGGTGAAAATATTATCACTTGGTACTTTTAGTTCTGAGATATTTTAACTTCGATTACTATTTTTGAGTGGTCGATCTCTCCATCAGGTTTGGTTTTTTTAAAGGGTCAAAGGCATATTTTATTGTTATTTTTGCTCCTGGTTTGTAATGGTGTTTTTCGGAGTTTTTATTCGTATATGTACCTTCTGTGCAGATGTTGTTGTCGTCTGATTTTATATCGGCAGTGTTAAATTTTTCGGTGTTGTCTTGACCTGTTAAGTATACCTTTGTGATAACTCCAGAAATTTCTTTTTGAGGGATGAGGCCTTTGTTTAGGTTGCTCCACCATTCATCTGAGCCTAATGGTCCAAAAGTTCCTTTAAGGCCGGCTTTTGGCTTTGACTCATTTAGAGTCAATTCGTGGGCTTTTCGAATGTACTCGGGGTCTTCTTTGATACGTTCTTTGAAGTGATAGATGGTTTTCATAGAGGCCTTATGAGGGGCAGCTGTGCATGGTCTGGAAGACCGAGGATACAGGAACCCGGCGCACTCGAAAGTGCCCCGCGTACAACCGCCATAATTTAACAGCATGTAAAAAGCATGCTCAATGGCGGTTATTTTACTTGGATCTCAAAGGGCTTCCACACCCTTGTCACTGATTTTGCAGCGACTTGGAGATCCTATCTATTGGATTAGCTTCATACAAGCTGGCAAAAGTCGATTTTGCGTGTAGGAAAAATCTAGTCCGATAGCACTATGTGTTTCAGGGGGGGTGAAAAGAAATTTTTAGTGTGGAAAGTCTCGGGTTCTTGTACCTATGTTGCTGCGTAAGTTTGCGAAGCAACGTAGGTACGAAGGTCTTTATGCTCTCATTTCTATGTAGTCTTTAAAGAACTCATAAAAACTTTCAGCTAAAACCTTTTCAATCTTTTTGCTGAAAATGTTATAGCTGACAACTTTTCCTTTGCCTTGAGGGGAGCAGTCAATTGCCCAGCAAATCTCATCGTCCTTTAGGAAGATGACGGCTAGCTCCATAGGTAGGTCATAATCAGTCCTACAGTAGTTAGTGCTGTAATTGACAGTTCCCCCTCTAGCTAGGGTTGCATCGTTTTTCTCAATTCCACATATTTCTGATTCGACTACACCGCCGCCGCCACAAACTTCTAGAAATTCAGAAAAGTCATTGGGGAAGTTAAGCTGTAACAGGATTTCCAGCTTTTTTATTTGGTCTTCGCTTGCTGCGCCGAACCAGAATGTTTCTTCGTCCGAAGAGTCTATTTTTTGTATTAGTGACTGATAGTCGTACATAAACCACCTCATTCAAAATCTTTGGCCCGTTCTTTCCAGTAAGCCTTTCGAAAGCGCTCATACTGTAGCTCAAGTTTTCTATCGTTTCTGAAGCTATTGCCGTCCTCAATAAGTCCATGTAATGGCTTGTGATACTTTTTGTGAGTTGTACTTGTCAACTCAACCATTGGACCAGCTTCTTGTCCGATCACATGGTGCAAATTCATCTGTTTTCCATCTGGCCCAATTGGAGCATTGCCGTTTCGCATCAAGTCTAGGTTAGTCCAGCCGTCCTCTTCTACTTTTTTTCGTATGCTTGGGGATATGCTGCTATCTAAAGGAGCCGATGGCGCACCTGGAGCAATATCGGTGCCATTTTTATAAACTCGACGTCCTAGTACTTCTTCTGGTCTGTATTTAGCACTTTTGAATTTGTAGTCTGGTTGCTGTTTGGGAGACTGCCCCGGACATTCATCCAATCCCAGTGGGTCCACCCAACCTGTTGGGTTATGCACATATTTGTAGTTGTTCAACCCCCCCGCCAACTTGATCGGGTCCGGGGTCAAAAAACGTCCAGAGCTCGGATTGTAGTAGCGATGGCGGTTGTAGTGCAGCCCGGTTTCCGCATCGAAGTATTGGCCCTGGAAGCGTAGCGGGTTGTCGATTTCTGAAACGTCCAGCGCCGCTAGATTGCCATACGCCCGGTACTTCGCGGACCACATGATCTCGCCGCTGTAGGCGGTCAGTTCCTGCGGCGTGCCGAGGTGGTCGAGCTGGTAGTAGAACGGTGTGGCCTGGGCCGGGCCTTCGCCATCGAGCATGGCCAGCGGGCGGAAGGTGCCGGGTTCGTAGATATAGCTGCGATAGCGATTCTCGGCGCTCTCGGCGATCAGCCGTTCGCCTTGCCAGAGGAACTCGGTGGTGCGGCCATCGACGGTTTTGGCGATACGGCGGCCGAAGGCGTCGTACTTGTAGGTCGCGGTGCTGCCTCCGGGCAGGCTGACGCCAATCAGCCGGTGTTGGCAGTCGTACTGGTATTCGGTCACCAGCTTCTGGCCGGCGCCGCGGCGTTCGCGGCTGAGGTTGCCGAAGGCGTCGTAGTCGTAATGGCGGTCGCCCTGCATCAGCAGGCGGTTGCCTTTGATGTTGGCCAGGTTGGCGGCGGGTTGGTTGCCCTGGCCGAGCAGGTTACCGGCGGGGTCATGGGCGAAGCTTTCCGGGGTGGCGCCACGTACGTTGATCAGGCGGTCCAGCGGGTCGTAGTGATAACGCAGGTTGCCCTTGCGGCTGTCGTCGATGCCGGCGAGGTTGCCGTTGGCGTCGTAGGCATAGGCGCGGCGGTAGAGGTTCTGGTGCTGGCCGTGCCGTTGCTGGCTGACGCTGTGGGCCTGCAATCGACCTTGTTCGTCGTACTGGTACTGGCTGAGCAGCAGGCCCTGTTGGCGCTGCTGTTCGCGGCCGGCGTTGAACTGGTGGCTGGTCAGGCGCGAGCCGTTGAGGTCGATGCTGCTCAGTTGCCCGCCCAGGGCATGGCGGTAGTCGAGCTTGCTGCCATCGGGCAGGCGGCAATGACTGAGCTGGCCGAGTTTGTCGTACTCGTAGCGCAGGGTGCCCCAGCCTTGATGCTCGGTGATCAGGCGGTCTTGCAGATCGTATTCGTAGGCCAGCGGCCAGTGGCCGTCGTCGACGTTGACCAGGCGCCCGAGGGCGTCGTAGCTGTAGTGGATTTTTTCGCCATCGGCCAGGGTTTTCACCAGCAAACGGCCAGCGGCATCGCGCTGGTACTCGGTGACCAGCTCGCTGCCGTCGTCGCCGAATTCGGTTTTCTTCAGCAGGTTGCCGTTGAGGTCGTAGACATAAGCGGTGCTGCGCCCGTCGAAGCCGGTTTCCTGCTGGATCAGGCCGTTGGGGTAGTAATCGAGGTGGTACTGCTCGCCGCGCTCATTCTCGATATCGGTGAGCAGCAGGCGCGCGTTGTCGTAGCGATAGCGCAACTGGCTGCCGTCCGGGTTGATGCGGCGGCTGACCAGGTGCAGGTTGTCGGCGTATTCGTAGCGGGTGATGCGGCCCAGCTCGTCGCGCTCGGCGGTGACTTTGCCGTAGGCGTTGTAGCTGAAGGCGCGGGTCGCGCCGCCGGGCAGGGTGATCTGCGCCAGGCGGTTGGCGGCGTCCCACTGGTACTGGGTGATGGCGCCGCTTTCGTCCTGGCGGGTGATCTGTCGGCCGAGGGCGTCGTAGCGGTACTTGCGCTGGCCGCCGTCGGGCAGGCGTTCTTCCAGCAGTTGGCCGAGGCCGTTCCAGCCCAGTTGATGGCGGCTGCCGTCGGGATGGGTGATTTCCAGCAGGCGGCCTTGGCGGTCGTAGCGGTAGTGGGTTTCGTTGCCGTCGGGGTCGGTCTGTTGGGTAATGTCGCCTTGGTGGTTGCGCTGGTATTTCCAGGTTGTGTTGCCGCGACGGACTTCAGTGACACGACCGTTGTCGTACTCGTATCCAGTCGGCTCATCTTCCGGCGGAATTACCGCCACCATGTCCCCGGCTTCGTCGTAGTGATATTCGGTGACCGCACCAAGTGGATCTTTCTCAGCGATCAGCCGGCCTTTTTCGTCATAGGCCTTGAGGTGTTCGGCACCGTCCGGATCGACCTTGCTGACCAGTCTGGCCTGCTCGTCGTGGGTATAGATCTCTTCGCTGCCATCGGTGTTGATGGCTGTGACGCTGCCTTTGTCATCCCAGACGTAACGCTGATCCATCTGTGCGAAGTTCGCCCAGTGATGAATGCAACGTGAATCCTTACCCTGATTTTCCCATTCCCAGAAGAAGCTGGCGCCGCCAGCCAGTTGCCGTTCAAGAATGACGTTCTGTTTGTCATAGGCATAACGCTCTGCTTCGCCAGCAGCGTTTTTCGCTTCTATCAGGCGGTGCTGTGCGTCGTAGCTGTAGCTGACCAGGGTCTGAACGGTGCTCCAGGCGTCTTCCAGGTTATCCGCTGGAGTGAACTGCTGATAATCGACGGCGACTATCAGTGTGCGGTCGTAACGCAACAGCAGGGCGCGTCCGGCCCCGTTGTCGATACGTTTGATCCGGCCCTGAATGTCACGGGAGATGTGCAGACGATTGTCGTAATTGTCGCTGATCGCGATCAGGCTCGCGCCCTTGCTGTTGTAGCGGAAATGGTAGAACCGCGACGATTTGCCGGCCTGGGACAGGATCAGCTCGGACGGATCGTCTCCCAGGAAAATCGCTGCCCGGGACAGGGTGTTGGTAATGGCCGGGCGCTGTTCGCTGGGCAGCGGAAAGGTCGTCGAGCGGTTCTCATGGTCGGTCCAGATAACGCTTTCGCCATCGATCTCGACACGCTGGGCGAGGGCGTGGCTCCAGCCATAACCCAGCCCACAGTTGAGTTCAGCCGCGCTGGTGCGATACAGGCGCGTCCATTCGAACGGCAGCAGCCCGTCCAGCTCGCCGTCGGTCAGGGTCAGCAGTTCTTCGCCGGTGACCATCGATACCGGGCAGCCGCTGGTGCAGGTATTGCTGGCGGAGTCGGCATTGCGCCTGGCCGGAGTCGTTGCAGGACGGGAGGCGTCGGGTGCTGCTTGCCTTCCTCCAAGCGTGGAGTTTTTTCTACCATCGAAACGAACTTGCACCACGCCTTTCTTGGCGGCTGTCTGTATGCCACGCGCAGCCACTTCCGTGTACTTCTTGATGTAGCCCATGAAGCTGTTGATGATTTTGAAAACGGCCTCGACAAAGCGTGTCGCGGCTTTGACGATGACCTGGCCATACTTCTTCAGGCGCAGGGCCAGGTAGACGACTCCCATGCCTTCCAGAGCAATGGTCAAGACGATGCCCAGCACGATGTCGATCAGAATCGAAACGACGGCGGAAGAAATGTATTTGGCCGCATCGCCAGCGATTTGAGACGGCGGCAATGCGCTAAGCCAGATCGATGCGCTGCGTACCAGGAGAAACAGCGCCGCTTCATCACTGGCGAACAGCATCGCCTTACGCATGACATCCGGGGCTTCCTTGGCCAGCTTGGCCAGTTTTTCCGCACCTGCCCCCAACCGGTCGACGTACTTCATCGGGTTTTGCAGGATGTCGAGAATAAGCGTAATGCCATCCCACACGCCTTTGATCGCTTCCCAGCTACCGGCAAGGATGCCGTTGCCGACGGCTTTCAAGGAGGCTGCTGCCGACTGAGTCGACCATTGCGGCTTGAAGACGGCCCACTCCCTGCGCAGCCAGCCTTCCAGCTCGCCAGTCAGGCCGTCATAGGATTTGAACAGCGCATTGACTTGAGCCGGGGTGACTTCGTTCTGCACGCGGATCTTGTAGAGCTCCCCCGGCTTTCCTCTGAAGGTGGCCTTGCCCTTGGCGTCCAGCGTCAGTTTGGTCGCGGCACCACCCTTGACCGGAATGACCAAGACCTGAATACCACCCAAGGGGATGTCGTAGACCGACTCGAACTTGCTCTCGATCAGCAGCAGGCCATTGAGTGGGCATTTCGCAACGTTGGAGGTGAAGCTGCCGTCAGTCATGCTGACGGCCTTGCTGGTGCCGCCGACTTTGATGACCCGTTCCATGCCCAGCAAGGAAGGCATGTCCGTTTTCTCGCTCACGGCATCTGCGGCTTGCGCGTACCATTTTTCGGTCTGTGCGCGGTACAGCGTCAGACTGCTTTTGAACGAGTTCAGTTGTTTTTCGATATCGGCAACGCGACCCATCATCCTTGCTCCAGAGTCAGGTGGTTAAGCAATGCTTCATTAAGGGCTTTCGGGGCGTTCGGCCGACGAATGAAATGCGCGACCTTGTGGCGCAGCACAGCCTCCGGGAAAGCGTCGTACAGGTCTGGGCGTTCCTCGCTCAGCCATTGCATCAGGTTGTCGATCAGGGTGGTCGGGTCTTTCTTGGCCAGTTGATCGAGCAGGGGCTGCGGTACTTCCCACCACGGCCACTCTTTGACCCTCGGCACCGGGCGTACGCCGGTTTCCAGGGTTTGGCCATTGATCCAGTAGCGGTTGAAGACCGGCAGCACTTCACCGGCCGCGGCACCCAACCCCTCCAAAATCGGATAAATATGCCGCCCATCCCAAAACCTAAAAAACACCTCGGCACCGCCCGGCATCTTCACCTGGGTCAGGCTGCGCAGGTGTTCGAACACCACTCCCGGTTCGCAGTTGGAGACGGCGAGCCAGCCCCAGTCGTCGGCGTCGGTTTCGGCGATCCAGTCGAGGAAGGGGGAGGTCGGTTTGAGTTCGGCGAGGTAGGGCATCACCGGCTGCCAGTCGGCGTAGGGCGTGCCGCTCCAGAGGGCGGTCAGGCGGCTGGCGCCCTGGGTCTGGTAGAAGTCCTTGAGCGGGTTGGCGTCGCTGGCGTTGCTGATCACCAGGTACAGGCGCTCGTCGGGTTGCAGGGGCTGGCGGGCGAGCCAGGCCTGGGGTGTCAGGCGATCAGATGGCACAGGCACCGTCCTTGCACTTTTCGCACTCTTCGCAGAAAGGCGCGTTGCGTTTGAGGGTGTTGATTTGCGCCGGGGTCAACAGGGCGCCGGCTTTGTCGGCGTCGGCCTGCTTCAGCGCGCCGGGCATCAGTGGCGCGGCGCCGGAGCCGCTGCCCGGGCCGCCGCCGGAGTTGACCTTGACCTGCGGGCCGCTGATGGTCACGCCGCCGGCGTCGAGCTTGATAAAGCTGCCGCCGCCCTTGAGGGTCAGCTCGCTGCCGGCTTCCATGACGACCTTCACCCCGGCATTGAGGTGGATCTCCTGGCCGGCTTCGATGAACTGACCGGTGCCGATCTTGATGTGCTGGTTCACGCCGACGGTGAGGTGGTCGCTGGCGCGCGCTTCGACCTTGCGGTCGGCGTGCACGGTGTGGTGTTCCTCGGCCTTGAACTCGCTGTAGCTGTTGGCCTCGACCGTGTCGTGGCGTTCGTTGCCGACGCGGATCTTTTGGTCGTGTTCGACGTTCTCGTCCCAGTCGCGCTGGGCGTGCAGGAAGATCTGTTCCTGGCCCTTCTTGTCCTCGATGCGCAGCTCGTTATAGCCGCCGCCACCGGGGGAACTGAGGGTCTTGAAGGTGCTGCGGGTCTTGTTCGCCGGCAGCTCGTAGGGGACGACGTTTTCCTTGTGGTACAGGCAGCCGCTGATCAATGGCTGGTCGGGGTCGCCCTCGAGGAAGGTCACCAGCACTTCCATGCCGATCCGCGGGATGGCGATGCCGCCGTACTGGGCGCCGGCCCAGGCCGAGGACACGCGCAGCCAGCAGCTGGTCTTGTCGTCCGACTGGCCTTCGCGGTCCCAGTGGAATTGCACTTTGACCCGGCCGTACGAGTCGCAGTGGATCTCTTCGCCCTTGGGCCCGGTGACCACCGCGCTCTGGCTGCCGAGGATGCGCGGCTTGGGGTGCAGCAGCGGCGGCCGGTTGGGCACGTCCCAGGGGGTGGCCTGGAAGCGGTTGCGATAACCCTGGTGGAAGTCGTCCTTCAGTGCGGTGGTGTCGCTGGTCACCGACTCTTCCAGGACCTGCGGCTGCTTGCCTTCGTGGACGATCTCGGTCAGTAGCCAGAGGTCGTTCCATTGCGCTTTCGGGTGTTCGCTCAGGGCCAGGAAATGGCCGCTGACCAGCAGCGGCTGATCGCTCTTGCCCTCGGCCAGGCGGTAGTCGCTGCGGTGGCGTTCCAGGGCGCGCTTGGCCAGGTGCTTGCCGCGTTCGCGATCGACGAAACGACCGGGATAGTCGTAATCCTCGAGGTCCGGCTTGAGCTCGCTCTTGGCGTCGCTCTCCAGGGTCAGGCGCGGCTTCTCGAAGTCGTAGTCGCGGCGCGTGGTGCGGCTGGTGCGGGCTTCCAGGCGCAGGTCGAAACGCTTGATCACCGGGTCGTTGGCGACCATGCCGGAGTCTTGCTGGTAGGCCACTGGCGCCAGTTTCGGGAACACCGTCTGGTCATCGCCGAAGACGATGGTGTGGCTGTCGGCGCTGTGCTGGAAGTGGTAGTGGATACCTTCTTCCTCGCACAGGCGCTGGATGAAATGCAGGTCCGATTCGTCGTACTGCACGCAGTAGTTGCGCTCGGGGTAGATCGAACCCAGCTGGAACTGGTAGGCGTTGCTTTGGATGCCGTGCTCTTCGAGGACCTGGCCGATGATTTTCGGCACCGTGAGGTTCTGGAAGATGCGTTGGTTGATGCGGTGCGCGAGGTAGGCCAGGTGCGGGCGGATGGTCACCGAGTAGCGGGTCAGGCGCTTGCCGGAATCGCCCTGGGCGACGCGGTAGATCTGCCCGTGGATGCCGGTGCCGTTCTGCGCCAACTGCAGGAAGGCCGGTTTGTGCAGCAGGCTTTCCAGGTCCAGGGCGGCCTGGGCGCTGACCAGCTCGACCTCGAAGGCGAAGGGCTGGCTGATGGCTTCCCGTCCGGTGAAGGACAATACCTGGAGGTCGTTCTCCAGACCTTCGACGGTCAGGCTGAAGTGGGTCTGATTGGCCGGCGCGAACATCCCTTGTTCCTCGTGCAGTACTGCCGCGTGGGTCGACCCCGGGGCCGGGCGCCGACGAACGCAAGAAATCCCTTATGGCGTAAACAACATCGACCAGCAGAGCTGGCCGATGTTGGTGTAACGGTCGGCCGGACTTAGCCCGCGACCGGGGAACGCCAGTCGTCGGAACCGGAAGTACCGGAGACTTCGTGGGTCCAGGTGATTTTGCGGTAGGTGAAGTGCACGTCTTCCAGGTGGGTGAAGTGCGAGTTCGCCGGGTCCTGGCAGTTGTGCATGTAGTCTTTGATGTCGACGATGATCGCGTCTTCCAGGGTGGTGGTGTAGTAGTGCTCCTGGGTGCCGGCAGCGGAGGTGCGGTACCACTGGATTTCGATCTTGGTCAGACGCTCACCGGAGGTCAGGGCAGCCAGCAGCAGTGGCGAAGCCTTGTCGAAAACCTTGGTGATGACTACGGGTTTGTGCACGCGCTGGCCGGTTGGCTGGCCGGACTGCGGGTCACGCGGGATGATCACTTCGTGCTGGAAACCCTGAACCATGACCTGGTCTTCGTGGCCTTCCTGGTAGGTGTTGCCAACGGAGTCAGCGGTGAAGGCACCGGCGGTGATCAGGCCTTGTTTGGTGCCGGTGATGGACATATACGCTGGTGTAGCCATGGATGCTCTCCTTGCTAAAAAATAAAGGTGCCCGGTGGGACGGATCGCCCGGTTGGGTGCCAAGTTGATATCAAGGAGTATGCCAGGAGTTGAAAGTGCCTTATGGAACAAGGGCTTCCGGTGTTTTCTGGCATCGCTGACGGTGTTTCCAGCTCGAAAGCGCTTGAAAGTGCGCAACTTCTTGCGCAGTGCTGTGCAAGAAGTTGCGCACTTGGCTGCAGGTCCCGGTTTATCGAGGCTTTGGATAACTGTTCACAGAGTTATCCACAGAGGGGTGCGCAAGAAGTTGCGCATAGTGGCCATGGGCCTTGATCTTTAAGGCGTCACGGAGGCCGGCTGCGGTGCCGTGGTCGCTATCTGTGGCTCCCGGTAGCTGGAGGGGCTGAATACCCGGGTCAGCACCAGCATGGCCAGCACGCTCAGGACCAGTACCCACCAGGCGCTGATGAAGCTGCCGGTGAGCTGCCGCAGCCAGCCGGTCATCCATGGCGACACGGCGTTGATCAGGAACCCCACCCCTTGCACAAAGGCCGCCAGCTGTCCGGCTTCCCGGGGATCGCGACGGTGGTCGAGGGTGAGGATCAGGCTCAGGGCGAAACAGGCACCGAGGCCGAAGCCGATCAGTGCCACCCACAGGTGCGGGGCCTGCAGCGGCCACAACACCAGGCCGCTGAAACCCAGGGCCTGGGCGCTCAGGCTGATGGCGAGCAATGGCCGGCGTTCGCTCTGGCGCTGCGCCAGGGCGGGCATCAACAGCGCGGCGGTGACCTGGAAGAGGGTCATGAATGCCAGCAGCGAACCGCTCTGGGTCGCGCTCCAGCCCAGTTGCAGGTAATAGGCCGGCAGCCAGGCGACCATGCTCATGTAGCCGCAATTGACCAGGCCGAAGTACAGCGCCAGCAACCAGGCCCGACGGTTGCGCCACAGGTTGATGGAGGGGGCGTCGAGGCGCTGCCTCGGCCCGGCGAAAGGCAGCAGCCACCACAGCAGCAGCGCCGCCAGCGCCGGTAACAGCCAGACGCCGAGCCCGGCCTGCCAATGGGCGAAATGCGTGGCGACCTGCGGGCTGAGCAGCGCCGCGAGGCCGCCGCCGCCCATCAACGAAGCCGAATAAATGCCCATGGCCAAGGCCACCCGTTGCTGGAACTGGCGCTTGATCAGCGCCGGCACCAGTGCCTGGATCAAGGCCACGCCGGCACCGCCGAGCAGGGCCGTGGCGAGCAGGGCGCCGGCCTGGTCGCAGAGCAACCGCGCCAGGCAGGCGCAGAGGATCATCAACAGGCCGAGGGCGACGCCGCGCCGTTCTCCCAGGCGGGCTTCCAGGCGCACCCCGAGCAAGGCCACCAGGCCCATGCAGACCACCGGCAGGCTGGTGAGCCAGGCACTGCTCTGGAAGCTCATGCCGGTGGCGCCACGAATCTCCATCAGCAGCGGGCTGATGGAACTGATGATCGGCCGCAGATTGAGCCCCAGGGCGATCAGCAGGGCCCAGCCGCCGAGGCGGCGCAGGCGCGACTCAGCGAGCGGCATGGCGGGCCTGCCAGTCGCGGTAGATCTCGTGCATCGCCGCTTGCGGCACGTGCTGCACCGGCAAGCGCCGGGCCGCCAGGGGCTGGGCCAGTTGTTCGTAGATCGCCGCCGTGGACAGGCCGAAGGGCGCAGCGCTGGCGTTGTCCGCGGCGAACACCGCGCGCGCCACACCGCACAGGTACATGGCGCTCAAACACATGGGGCAGGGCTGGCCGCTGGCATAGATCACGCAGCCGTCCAGGCGTGGCCCGAGCTGCTGGCTGGCGACTCGGATGGCTAGCAGCTCGGCGTGGGCGGTGGGGTCCTGGGTCAGGTGGATCTGGTTGACCGTCTCGGCCAGCACCTGGCCGTCGCGCACCAGCACCGCACCGAACGGCCGGCCACCGGCCGCGACGTTTTGCCGGGCCAGTTCGACGGCGCGTTGCAGGTACTCCTGATCGTCTTTCATGGGGGGCTCCTTAAGGCACACATCAGGACGCGCCGGCGTCCTGCAGCAGTTTGGCGATGGCGCTCTGGCCGCGTTTTTCCGCCTGTTGCAGGGGGCTCAGGCCATCGTTGTCCGGCAGGTTCAGGTTGGCGCCGGCGGCGATCAACTGAGTGACTATCTGCTGGTGCGCCGGGCCGCCGTCGGCCAGCACAATGGCTTCCATCAGGCAGGTCCAGCCCAGGCGATTGACATGATCGAGGTCGACACCGGCCTCGATCAGCAGGCGCACGGTGTCGACATGTCCACGCTCGCAAGCCGGGATCAGTGCGGTGCCGCCGTAGCGGTTGGTGCTTTTCAGGTCGGCGCCGTGGGCCAGGGTCAGCTGCAGGATCGCATTGCGCCCGCTGGCGCCGGCCAGCAGGTAAGGGCTGTCGTGGATCAGGTTCTTCTGGTTGACGTCGGCGCCGGCCTCGATCAGCGCCCGGGCGATCTCGACCTGGTTGGCGGCGGTGGCCAGCAGCAACGGGCTGCTGCCGTCCAGGCCGCGCACGTTGACGTCCACGCCTTGGCGAAGCAGCGCCTGGACCTTGGGCAACTGCCCGTCGCGGACCGCTTCGAGCAGTTGGTTATCCTTTGCCATCACCCCCCCCACCACGAACAGACAGATTGCCAGGACCGCGTGTTTGCAAGACAGGTAACGCATGGCATCAGGCTCCCTGTGCGGTAAATGAGCGCTGAGTATGCTCAGACCCTGATGTATTCTGAAATTAAATATAACCATGCCAATCAGTGGCATTCAGAATGGTGTCGCCATGTTCGATCCTGTGCTGCTGCGCAGTTTTGTCGCCGTCGTCGACTGTGCCAACTTCACCCGCGCCGCCGAACGCCTGCACCTCACCCAGTCCACCGTCAGCCAGCAGGTGCGGCGGCTGGAGGAGAGCCTGGACTGCCAGTTGCTCGACCGCGACCAGCGCCGGGTGGTGGCCACCGCCGAGGGCGAGCGTCTGCTGGGGTACGCGCGACGGATCCTGGCCCTCAACGAAGAGGCCAGCGATGTGTTGCTGCATCAACAGAGCGAAGGCGTGTTGCGCCTCGGGGTGCCGGAAGACTTCGCCGCCGAGCGACTGATGCCGTTGTTGTCGCGCTTCGGCCAGGACCATCCTGGCGTGCGCCTGGAGGTCACCAGCGGGCTGGGCCCGGAATTGACCCGGCTCTATCGACGCGGCGAATTCGACCTGTTGCTGGTCAAGCAGATGGGCGCCAGCGACGACTGTCTGGCGTCGTGGCCGGAACCCCTGTGCTGGGTCGACAGCCGCGCCACCCCGGCCTTTGGCCGCGATCCGTTGCCGTTGGTGGCGTTCCCGGTGGGCGGTTTGTATCGCCATGAAATGTTGCACCACCTCGAGGTTGGTGGCTGGCGCTGGCGCATCGGTTACTCCAGCGCCAGCCTGGCCAGCGTCTGCTCGGCGGTGGCGGCGGGCCTGGGCATCAGCCTGTTGCCGGTGCGAGTGGTGGGCGCCGGGCATCGCGTGCTCGGCGCCGCCAGCGGCTTGCCGGACATCCAGGGCGTGCGCCTGGCATTGTACGGCAGCAGCGGCTTGAGCCGGGCCGGCAAGGCCCTGGAAAGCCAGTTGCTGGAGCTGTGCGAGAGCCAGGTACTGAACGTCTGAACACCCTGTTCAGGGGCGCTTGAGATCCGCTTTATCGGGTGCGCCATGGTTCCTTTGATCGACGCTCGGTCGGACTCCTTTATTTCGCCACTGCTGTCGCTTCGCTGCGGTTTTGCCGCGGCGATGCGATGCCTTTGGCGAATATTTTCAATGCTCGCAAAGCATGGCTTTTTGACTCCTTTCCCGCAGCCCTTGATCCGCGCGGCCTGGCGCGAGATGACGGGTTTAAATATGCGTTTTTGATCTATCCATAACTTCAAAGATTACTTTCGGAGATAAGTGTCTGGCGCCAATCATTCAGCCCTCGACGCTGCTCCAGGGGAGTTCGCAGGTGTGGGTCGGGTTATTCGCAAAAGACTGTAGGGAGTTAATCAATGGGCAATGTCCAGACCGCCGCCAGTGCACATGAGGTGCTGTGGCGTCAGGCACCGAGCGGCGATCTGGTCGATCTCGGCCGGCCGCATCGCTTGCCGTTGGGCCAATTGCGTTTGCAGAAGGCTCCCAAGGCCGGGCTGCGGCGGCGCGAGGCGATTGCGCTCGGGGTGATCGCCCTGCTGTTGCACGGTGTGGTGATCTATTGGATCAACCAGCAGCCGACGCCGGTATTGCCGATCGTGCCGCCGGAAATTCCGCCGATGACCATCGAGTTTTCCCGGCCGGCGCCGCCGGTGGTCGAACCGCCGCCACCGCAGCCGGTACAGCCGGTGGTGGAGCCGCCACCGCCGGTGGAGGACGAACTGGCGGTCAAGCCACCACCGCCCAAGCCGATTCCCAAGCCCAAGCCGCAGCCCAAGCCGAAACCGGTCCCCAAGCCTGAGCCCAAGCCGGTCCAGCAACAGCCCGCGCCGCCACAACCGGCCGCGCCTGTCGCCGCTCCGGCTCCGCCCGCGCCACCGGCCCCGGCGCCCGTGACCCCGGCTTCGGCGAATGCCGCGTACTTGAAGAACCCGGCGCCGGAATATCCGTCGCTGGCCCAGCGTCGCGGTTGGGAAGGCACGGTGCTGCTGCGGGTGCACGTACTGGCCAGCGGCAAGCCCGGCGAGATCCAGATCCAGAAAAGCAGCGGTCGCCAGCAGCTCGACGACGCGGCGTTATCGGCCGTCAAGCGCTGGAGCTTCGTGCCGGCCAAGCAGGGTGATGTCGCCCAGGACGGCTGGGTCAGCGTACCCATCGATTTCAAGATTCATTGAGCCTGCGCCAGGTGCTGTGCCTGGTCGGTCGCTATCGCGAGCACGCTCGCTCCTACAAGGTCATACAGAGGGAAAAGAACATGACGTTATTGGCATCTCCACTCGAATCCATCGAAAGCGCGGTGATCTGGCTGCTGGTGGTCTTTTCCGTGGCCACCTGGGGCCTGGCCCTGCTCAAGGGCGCGCAGTTCGCCCGCCTCAAGGCCCAGGATCGCAAGTTCCACAAACAGTTCTGGGCCGCCTCCAGCCTCGACTCGGCGGCCGAGCTCAGCGAAACCCAGCCTGGCGCCGCCGCTCGTGTGGCCCAGGCCGGCTACGCGGCGATCCAGGTCGGCGACACAGCGCACGCGGCGGACCTGAGCCAGGCCATCAATCATCAGGACCGCCTGGAGCGCGCCCTGCGCCAGCAGATCGTCCGTGAGCGGCGTTCCCTGGAAACCGGCCTGGCGGTGGTCGCCAGTATCGGCAGCACCTCGCCCTTCATCGGTCTGTTCGGCACCGTGTGGGGGATCATGGAAGCCCTGAAAGGCATCAGCGCGGCGGGCTCGGCGAGCCTGGAAACCGTGGCCGGGCCGATCGGCGCGGCGCTGGTCGCCACCGGCGTGGGGATCGCCGTCGCGGTGCCGGCGGTGCTGGTTTACAACTACTTCCTGCGGCGCCTGAAGCTGACCGCCGCCGACCTCGACGACTTCGCCCATGACTTCTACAGCCTGGCGCAGAAGAGTTCGTTCCGCGTGCTGATCCACCCGACCGCGCACAAGGCCGCGGCTCAGGGCAGCGCGCAGAAAGTGAAGGAGGCGTCCTGACATGGCCTTCTCGACCCAGGACAGCGATGAGGTACTGAGCGAGATCAACGTCACGCCGCTGGTGGACGTGATGCTGGTACTGCTGGTGGTGTTCATCGTCACCGCGCCACTGTTGACCAACGCGATTCCGATCAACCTGCCCAAGACCGAGGCCGTGGCCCCGGTGGAGCAGAAGGACCCGCTGGTGGTGAGCATCGACGGCGCCGGCAAACTTTTTATCAACAAGGACGAGATCCAGCCGGACCTTTTGGAAACCAATCTTCAGGCGGCCAAGGCCAAGGACCCGCAAGTGCGCGTGCAGCTGCAGGCGGACGACGGCGTCAACTACGGCGAAGTGGCCCGTGCCATGGCCTCCATCGAGCGTGCCGGTATCACCAAGCTTTCGGTGATCACCGCCCGCTGACCCAGTGTTGTAAGCCACGACTTTTCAGGCCGTCTCCTTGGCAGGGTGCGGCCTTTTTTTTGCCTGCGATTTGGCTCGGGGCGCTGGCCTGGACCGACGCCATCGCGAGCAAGCTCGCGCCTACAGGTTCGTGGCGCCCGCCGGCTTTTGTAGGAGCAGCCGGTCGACGCTCGATTGCTCGCGATGCAGGCACTGCGGTTTGCCGGCCTGAACGCCAGCGTTCGTACAGGATAGGTACAGGTGGTGTTTGATATTCTTTATGAATCTTAATAAATAGCTTCTTATTCCTTAACGAATATAACTCTCGTCCCTATACTCGATCGGGAACAGACACGCAGGAGAGCTCCCCATGCGCAACGAATCAATTCGCTACCTGATTGTGCCGGGCTGGCAAGGATCGCCAGAAGATCATTGGCAAAGCCACTGGCAGAACAGCCTGCCGAACAGTGCACGGGTGGAGCAGGCCGACTGGCTGACGCCGCGGCGCGAAGACTGGGTCGCGGCGCTGGCCGAGGCGATTGCCGCCGACAGCACCCCGGTGATCCTGATCGCCCACAGCCTGGGCTGCATCACTGTCGCGCACTGGGCCGCCCATGCGCCGGCCAGCGCCTTGCGCCAGGTGCGCGGTGCGTTGCTGGTGGCGCCGGCGGATGTCGAGCGTCCGGCCTGCGCGCCGGCGCTGCGCAATTTCGCGCCCATCCCCAGCGACCTGTTGCCGTTCCCGAGCCAGATAGTCAGCTCCGACAACGACAGCGCCATCAGTGCGCCGCGTGCCTTGGAGCTGGCTCGCAACTGGGGCGCCGAGGCGGGGATCCTGTCCGGTGCCGGGCATATCAACGTCAAGTCCGGGCACCAGCGCTGGGAGCAGGGTTTCGCGTATCTCTATCGCCTGCAAAACCGCATGGAACAGCATTCCCTGCGTCGCGCCTGATTTTTTCTTTTTGTTAAACGCCCCCGCCTGCCAGCGGATTTGGGCGGGAGTCTGCCATGAGTCTGCATGAGTCTTTCGGCCAGCCGTTGCTGACCTTTCCCGATGCTGAAAAAAGCCCGCTGAGCATCCGCGCCAAGGCGCTGGTGTTCGTCGATCCCCGTTCGCGGCAGTTGCGCCAGGAGCTGGAACAGCTGGCACCGCGGGCGATCTCGGTGTTGATCCGCGGTGAAACCGGCAGCGGCAAGGAGCTGCTGGCCCGGCACATCCACCGCGCCAGCGACCGCAGCGGCCTGTTCGTGTCGGTCAACTGCGGGGCCATCAGCCCTACCTACGCCGACGCCGAACTGTTCGGCTACGCCGCCGGCACCTTCAGCGGTTCGGCCAGCAGCCGCGCCGGCTGGTTCGGCTCGGCCAACGGCGGCACCCTGTACCTGGACGAGATCGGCGACTTGCCGTTGCCGATCCAGATCAAGCTGTTGTCAGCCCTGGAAAACCATGAGGTGACCCGGGTCGGCGCCCATCAGCCGAGCCCGGTGGACGTGCGCCTGGTGGCGGCCACCAGCATCGACCTGGCCCAGGCGGTGGCGGCGGGCAAGTTCCATGAGCGGCTGTATCACTACCTCGGCGAGGGCCACCTGGAACTGCCGGCGCTGCGCGAGAGGGTCGGCGACATCCTGTCGTTGGCCGAATACTTCCTCGGTATCTACAGCCAGCGCCTCGACCTGCCGGTGCCGCTGATCAGCGAAGCCGCCCAGCAGGTGCTGGAGCAGCACAGCTGGCCGGGCAACACCCGCGAGCTGGAGAACGTGATTCACTTTGCCCTGCTGGTCAGCAGTGGCGAGGAGATCCTGCCGGAGCACCTGAACCTGCCGCCGCAGCTGTCGCGGCTGGAGCTGGTGGATCAACAGTTGAAGGGCCTGATCGCGGACGGTTCCGCCGCCGAGTTGCAGGCGCTGAAACACCTGCTCAAGCAACATGGTGTGATCTGAAGTCCCCCTCCCATTCCTGATTCGTGCAGCGGGCTGCTTTCTGTAGCCGCTGCCGCAGGCTGCGATCGGCTGCGCAGCGGCCGCCCATACGACTGCGCAATCCCTTTGAAGGCAGCCTGAAAACCTGGCGAGCGCTGCGCGCTCGATCGCAGCCTGCGGCAGCGGCTACAGGAGCTTGCGGAGCGCCCCGGACGCGGGCTAGAGCGGTCCGATTGTGTATGAACAAAATGGAATATCAACGTGAATAAAAGATATTGTTAAGGCATAAAAAATCCCGGTATTGTCCGCTCCACGCCAGAGATAGCACTTCGCTGGCACCTTCATTACAAAAGCCGTCGTCACTGACGACTCATAAGGACACTGCATGAAAAAGGTTCTGTTGTTCACCGCACTGGCGGCTGCCCTGACTGCCGGTCTGGCCCAGGCTGGCGAGAAACTGGTAGTGGCGGCCACCCCTGTGCCGCACGCCGAGATCCTCGAGCTGATCAAGCCGACCCTGGCCAAGGAAGGCGTGGACCTGGAAATCAAGGTTTTCACCGATTACGTGCAGCCGAACGTGCAGGTCGATCAGAAGCGTCTGGACGCCAACTACTTCCAGACCCTGCCGTACCTGAAGAGCTTCAACGAAGGCAAGGGCACTAACCTGGTGACCGTGGTTGGCGTGCACGTCGAACCTTTCGGCGGCTACTCGAAGAAAGTCAAAACCCTGGCCGAGCTGAAAGATGGCGCGACCATCGCCATTCCGAACGAAGGCAGCAACAGCGGCCGGGCCCTGATCCTGCTGCAGAAGGCCGGCCTGATCGAACTCAAGGACCCGAAAAACGCCCTGGCGACCCCGAAAGACATCGCCAAGAACCCGCACAACTTCAAGTTCAAGGAACTGGAGTCGGCCCTGCTGCCGCGCGTGCTGGACCAGGTCGACCTGGACATGATCAACACCAACTACGCCCTGGAAGCCGGCCTGAACCCGGCCAAGGACGCGCTGGTGATCGAGGGTGCCGATTCGCCTTACGTGAACTTCCTGGTGGCCCGCCCGGACAACAAGGACAGCGCCGCCATCCAGAAACTGGCCAAGGCCCTGACCAGCCCGCAAGTGAAAGAATTCATCGAGAAGAAATACAGCGGCGCGGTATTGCCTGCCTTCTGATGGGCTACGCTTAAGTCGTACAAACCCCTTCAAGGTTTAAACGCCGATGGCTTCTACAGCGTCGGCGTTTTTTATTGCCCGCAAGAACGGCTTCACCTTGCTTCTGTAGGAGTCAAGCGTGCTCGCGATCCAGGTGCCGCGGTGTATCGGCAAGGACGCCATCGCGGGCAATCAACGATGAAGGGATTTTGCTCAGGAAGGCTTCATGGCCCGGCGCAGCGCCTTCAGCCATTTGACGATGTCCTGCGGATCGAGAGGTTGCGGGGTATTGAGGTCGGTCATTGTTCTTATCGTCCATGTACGTGTCTGGCCCGTTGAAGTCGGGGGCCGCTTGTCCGTTCCTTGGAATCAGAAAGATCCCTTACGGCGTCAGAAAAGTAGCCGGCTCAGGCGCGCATGGCAAACCCCGCAGGTTAGTTTTTTGAGTGATATCAATATGCTTTAACGGTATTTAAATTATTGTTTTTATAGCTTTAAAGTCGATGCCTGCCGGGTGGTTACCCACCGCCCAATGGACTGCACCACCGCCGCTGTACCCCAGCGGCGTCCAGGATTGCCATGACCCTCGACTACGCTTTTATCCTCAGTACGCTGCCGGCCTTCCTCAAGGCCGTGGGCGTGACCTTGCAGGTCGGCCTGATCGCCATCGCCACCTCCCTGCTGGTGGCCCTGATCAACGCCACCATCCTGGTGTTCCGCACCCCCTACCTGCAGCGCCTGATCGGGCTGTACGTGGAGCTGGCGCGCAACACCCCGCTGCTGATCCAGCTGTTCTTCGTCTACTTCGCCCTGCCGGCATTGGGGCTGAAGATTTCCGGGTTCGCCGCGGCGATCATCACCATGACCTTTCTCGGCGGCGCCTACCTCACCGAGGTGCTGCGCGCCGGCGTCGAAGCGGTGCCGACTGCCCAGCTGGAGTCGGGTCGCTCCATCGGCCTGTCGCACTGGCAGCTGCTGCGCTACGTGATCCTGCCGCAGGCCGGGATCCTCAGCCTGCCGTCGCTGTTCGCCAATTTCATTTTCCTGCTCAAGGAAACCACCGTGGTCTCGGCGGTGGCGGTGCCGGAGATTCTCTACACCACCAAGAGCTACATCGCCCTCTACTACAAGACCTACGAAATGCTCGCCGTGCTCACGCTGATCTGCGTGCTGTTGTTCTTGCCGCTGTCGCTGTTGCTCAGCCGTCTGGAAAGGAGGCTGCAACATGGCCAGTTCGGGTCTTGAACTGCTCTGGGTGTCCTTGCCGCAACTGGGCAAGGGCGCCGCGCAGACGTTATCGATCTCCTTGCTGAGCATCGTCTTCAGCACCGTCGGCGGCGTGCTCTATGGCGTGCTGCGGACCCTCGACCGCAAATGGCTGAACGCCGTGTTGCGCATCTACCTGGAGCTGTTCCGGGCGATCCCGGTGCTGGTCTGGCTGTACCTGCTGTTCTTCGGTTTCCCGATCTTCTTCGGCATCAGCATCCCGAGCTTCACCTGCGCGGTGCTGGTGCTGTCGCTGTGGGGCGCCAGCGAAGTCGGCGAGGTGGTGCGCGGCGCCCTGCATTCGCTGCCCCGTGGCCAGCGCGAGGCGGGGCTGTCGATCGGCCTGTCCGACCCGCAGCTGTACGGCTACGTGCTGCTGCCCCAGGCGCTGAAACGCATGACGCCGCCGACCATCAACGTCTACACGCGGATCATCAAGACCAGCTCGCTGGCGGTGCTGATCGGCGTGGTGGACGTGATCAAGGTCGGCCAGCAGATCATCGAGCGCACCTACGAATCGGTGCTGATCTACGGCGCCCTGTTCCTGTTTTTCTTCTTTATCTGCTACCCGCTGTCGGCCGCCTCGCGCGTGCTGGAGCGGCGCTGGACGCAAGCATGAGCGCACTGATCGAGTTCCAGGGTTTCAACAAGTTTTTCGGCGAGCAGCAGGTGCTCAAGGACATCGACCTCAAGGTCGCCCAGGGCGAAGTGGTGGTGATTCTCGGCCCCAGCGGCTGCGGCAAGTCCACCTTGCTGCGCTGCCTCAACGGCCTGGAAAAAGCCCACGGCGGCCACCTGAGATTCGCCGGCCAAGAGCTGCTGGACCCGGCCACCGACTGGCGCCAGGTGCGCCAGGACATCGGCATGGTGTTCCAGAGCTACCACCTGTTCCCGCACATGAGCGTGCTCGACAACATCCTGCTCGGCCCGCTCAAGGTGCAGAAACGCGACCGCCGCGAAGCCCGCGCCCAGGCCGAGGCGCTGCTGGAACGGGTGGGCCTCCTGGACAAGCGCGATGCCTTCCCGCGCCAGCTCTCCGGCGGCCAGCAGCAACGCATCGCCATCGTTCGTTCGCTGTGCATGAACCCGCAGGTGATGCTGTTCGACGAGGTCACCGCGGCGCTGGACCCGGAGATGGTCAAGGAGGTGCTGCAAGTGATCCAGGGCCTGGCCCGGGACGGCATGACCCTGTTGATCGTCACCCACGAAATGGCCTTCGCCCGCGCGGTGGCCGACCGCATCGTGTTCATGGATGCCGGGCGCATCCTCGAACAGCACCCTCCCGAGATCTTCTTTACGAACCCGCGGACCGCACGAGCGCAGCAGTTCCTGGAGAAATTCTCCTTCGTTGAAACACTGCCAAAAAAGATCCCTGCAAAGGAACTGGAGCTCTTATGAAAACTGCCAAGTCTTCGCTACTGCTACTCCCGCTGTTCGGCCTCGCCCTGCTGGCCGGCTGCGATAAATCCGCCGAAGCGCCCAAGCCCGCGGCCAGCGCCAGCGCTGCCCCGGTGGCCGGCTACCTGGACAAGATCAAGGCCCGCGACAAGCTGATCGTCGGTGTGTTCACCGACAAGCCGCCGTTCGGTTTCGTCGACGAGACCGGCCGCTACGTGGGCTTCGATACCGATATCGGGCGGCAATTCGCCAAGGACCTGCTGGGCGACGAGAACAAGGTGGAGTTCGTCGCGGTGGAGCCGGCCAGCCGCATTCCGTTCCTGCAGAGCGACAAGGTCGACCTGATCCTGGCCAACATGACCGTCACCCCGGAGCGCAAGGAAGCGGTGGAGTTCACCAACCCCAACCTCAAGGTCGCGGTGCAGGCCCTGGTGCCGGATGGCAGCGAAGTGAAGAGCCTGGATGACCTGGCGAGCCGCACCACCATCGTCACCACCGGCACCACCGCCGATATCTGGCTGACCAGGAACCACCCGGACTGGAAACTGCTGAAGTTCGAGAAGAACTCCGAGTCCCTGCAAGCCCTGGCCAACGGCCGCGGCGATGCCTATGCCCAGGACAACCTGATCCTGTTCAGCTGGTCCAAGCAGAACCCGGGTTACCGCGTACTGCCGCAGACCCTGGGGGAGCAGGCGCCAATCGCGCCGGCGGTGAAGAAGGGCAATATCGAACTGCGTGACTGGGTCAACGCCGAGCTGGCCAAGCTGGGCGAGGACAAGTACCTGCTCAAGCTCTACGACCAGTACGTGCGCAAGGAACTGAGCGACGACACCAAGCCTGAAAGCGTGATTGTCGAAGGCGGCAAGTGGCAGGGGTGACAGTCTGTGCCTGAGCCCCTGTAGCCGCTGCCGCAGGCTGCGATCGACCCGGGCCGCGTTCGGAGAACGGTCGCAGCGGTTTCAAGGTCGCCGAGGTCCTTCGGACCTATCGCAGCCTGCGGCAGCGGCTACAGGGATTGCATGCGACCAGGCCGGCAAGCATTGCACCCCGTAGGAGCAGGGGGGTGCTTAGCTCTTGCCCGCGATGCTTTTGGGGCCGCTCAATCCGGCCAATACCACGCCGGTTCATCGAGCATCCCCTGGCCGACGATTTCGGTCTGGCCGAAATTTTTCTCCAGCACGATGCAGTTGCACTCCGGGTGTTGCTGCAACGCTGCGATCAACCGGCTGGCATGGGACACCACCCACACCTGGCACTGCTGCGAGGCGCGAATGATCAGGCGCGCCAAGGCCGGCAGCAGGTCCGGGTGCAGGCTGGTTTCCGGTTCGTTGAGCACCATCAGCGTCGGTGGTCGTGGCGTCAGCAGGGCGGCGACCAGCAGCAGGTAGCGCAGGGTGCCGTCCGACAGCTCCGCCGCCGACAGCGGCCGCAGCAGACCGTCCTGATAGAACTGCACGCCGAACAGCCCGCCGGGCACGGCATCGATCTCCAGCCGCGAACCCGGGAAAGCGTCGCTGATGGTCTCGCGCAGCGCCTGCTGATCGCCCACTTCGATGATGGTCTGCAACGCCGCCGCCAAGTCGCGGCCGTCGTGGTGCAGCACCGGCGTGCGCGTGCCCAGCTGTGGCCGGCGCGCGGGGGCCTGGCTGTCGGTACGGAAGTGATCGTAAAAACGCCAGCCGCGAATCTGCTCGCGCAAATGCAAGACCTCGGGCGATGAACGCAGGTTGCCGACCTGGTCGAACAGGCTGTCGCCGCTGGAGGTGTGCTGCGCCAGGACTTCCCACTGCCGCCCCTGGCGTGCCCGCACCATCGGCCCCTGGCGATCCACCAGCACGCTGGCCGGGCGATACACCGGCCCGCTCCAGATACTCTCGCGCTTGATCCGCGGGTCGAGGGTGAAGCGCGAGGGAATCGGTGTGCTGTGCCCGGGCAGCATGAAATGGCCGCTGGAGTCCGGCAGCCCCAGGCCGATCGAGTAACCGAAGTCCTCGCCGGCAAAGCCCAGTTGCAGGCGCTTGACGGTTTTGCGTGGTCCGCCCTGGATCGCCACCTCGCCACGGCTCATGCGCCGGCTGATCTGTTCCGGCCCGGCCCAGAAGGTCGACTCCAGGCCGCCTTCGCTGGCCAGCGCGTTGACCACCCCGCCCTGGGCGGTTTCCGCCAGCAGGCGCAGGGCCTTGTACAGGTTGGACTTGCCGCTGCCGTTGGGGCCGGTGATCAGGTTCAGCCGCTGCAGCGGAATCACCAGTTTGTTGATCGAGCGGTAATTAGCCACTGCCAGGGTCTTGAGCATGCCGGGGCTCCTTGTGCATGGAGGCGCAGTGTGCCTGATTGGTGCCGATTGTGTAGCCGCCGCGACAGCTCCCCAGGGCTTCCTGCGTTCGCCAAAGCAGCGCCCGCGTTGCGCTCGATCGCAGCCTGCGGCAGCGGCTACAGGGTTTGTGATCCCCCCGCGTGCAGCAGTGGAACCCTGTTCTAAGCTCACAGTCGTATCGTCACCTGTACGATGGCGTCGCGCCAAGGAGCCTGCATGGCTGGTCTCGAATCGAAGTGGATAGTGGGTTTGATGCTGGCTGCTCTACTGAGCGGTTGTGGCGCGGAAAAGCCGAGCGAAAAGGAGCGGCCGCGGGTGCGCGTGCAGCCAGTGCAGACCCGCGATTTCGCCGCGCAGGTGACCCTTACCGGCGATGTGCAGGCGCGGGTGCAGACCGAGTTGTCGTTCCGCGTCGGCGGCAAGATCATCCAGCGCCTGGTCGACGTCGGCGACCGGGTCACGGCCAAGCAGGTCCTGGCCCGGCTCGACCCGAAAGACCTGCAGACCAATGTCGATTCCGCCGCCGCCTCGGTGTTCGCCGAACAGGCGCGGGTCAAGCAGACCAGCGCGGCCTTCGTCCGCCAGCAGAAACTCCTGCCCAAGGGCTACACCAGCCAGAGCGAATACGATGCCGCCCAGGCGGCGCTGCGCAGTAGCCAGAGCGCCCTGAGCGCGGCCCAGGCGCAATTGGCCAACGCCCGCGAGCAACTGAGCTACACCGCGTTGATCGCAGATGCTCCGGGGGTGATCACCGCGCGCCAGGCCGAAGTCGGCCAGGTGGTGCAGGCCACGGTGCCGATCTACAGCCTGGCCCGCGACGGCGAGCGCGACGCCGTGTTCAACGTCTACGAGTCGCTGCTGGTGGCTCCGCCGAAGGAAGGCACGATCACCGTCAGCCTGCTGGACAACCCGAACATCAAGACCACCGGCAAGGTGCGTGAAGTCACCCCGGTAGTGTCGGCGCAGAGCGGCACGGTGCAGGTCAAGGTGGCCCTCGACGGCCTGCCGGCGGGCATGGACCTGGGCTCGGTGGTCAGCGCCAGCGCCCACGCGGCCGGTCAGGCCAGTGTCGAACTGCCCTGGGCGGCGCTGACCAAGAACCTCAACGAGCCGGCCGTATGGCTGGTGGGCGAGGACGGCAAGACCACCCTGCACACCGTCACGGTGGGGCGTTACCAGACCGGCAAGGTGATCATCAGCGACGGCCTCAAGGGCGGCGAAAAAGTGGTGATCGCCGGCGGCCAGTTGCTGCATCCGGGGATGCTTGTCGAGGTCGTTTCCGAGACCGGCGCCCAAGGAGCCCAGCCATGAAGCGCCTGTCCCTGCTGTTGTGCGCCGGCCTGACGCTGGGCGCCTGCTCCAAGGAAGAACCGGCGCCCGAGCCGGTGCGCCCGGTGCTGTCGTTCGAGGTGCGCGCCGAGTCCGAGGAAAGCCTCGGGCGGTTCGCCGGGAGCATCCAGGCCCGCTATGAAACCAACCTCGGTTTCCGGGTGCCGGGGCGTATCGCCAATCGCAATGTCGACGTCGGCGCCGAGGTGGGCAAGGGCGCCTTGCTTGCCACCCTCGACCCCACCGACCAGCAGAACCAGTTGCGTTCGGCCCAGGGCGACCTGGCCCGGATCGAGGCGCAATGGATCAATGCCCAGGCCAACGCCCGGCGCCAGCAGCAATTGTTCGACCGTGGCGTCGGCGCCCAGGCGCAGCTGGATATCGCCCAGACCGACCTGAAGACCACCCGCGCTTCGTTGGACCAGGCCAGGGCCGCGGTCAGCCAGGCCCGCGACCAACTCGCCTACAGCGAGCTGCGCACCGATCACGGCGGCGTGGTCACCGCCTGGAATGCCGAGGCCGGCCAGGTGGTCAGCGCCGGCCAGCAGGTGGTGACCCTGGCCCGCCCGGACATCAAGGAAGCGGTGATCGACCTGCCGGCGACGCTGGTGGACCAGTTGCCGGCCGACGTGGTGTTCAAGGTCGCCTTGCAGCTGGACCCGAGCATCAACACCAGCGCCATCGTGCGTGAAATCGAACCCCAGGCGCAGAGCGCCACCCGTACCCGGCGCTCGCGCCTGACCCTGACCGAAACCCCCGAAGCATTCCGCCTCGGCACGGCCATCAGCGTGACCCTCAGCTCCGCCATCGTCCCGCGCACCGAGGTGCCGCTGTCGGCCCTGCAGGAAGTGGACGGCCAGACCCGGGTCTGGATCGTCGACCCGCAGACGCAGACCGTGGCGCCGCGCGAGGTCACGGTGCTCAGCCGCGACCATGATTCGGCATTGATCGGCAGCGGGATCAAAATCGGCGAGCGGGTGGTGAGCGCCGGTGTGAATAGCCTCAAACCGGGGCAGAAAGTCAAAATCGACGAGGACAGCCCACGATGACGCCGGCCACAAAAGGGAGCTTCAATTTATCCGAGTGGGCCATCAAGCATCAGTCCTTCATCTGGTACCTGATGTTCGTCGCCCTGCTGATGGGCGTGTTCTCCTACATGAACCTGGGGCGCGAGGAAGACCCGTCCTTCACCATCAAGACCATGGTCATCCAGACCCGCTGGCCGGGCGCGACCCAGGAGGAAACCCTCAAGCAGGTCACCGACCGCATCGAGAAAAAACTCGAAGAGCTGGACTCCCTCGACTACGTGAAAAGCTACACCCGCCCCGGCGAATCGACGGTGTTCGTCAACCTGCGTGACACCACCAGTGCCAAGGACATTCCAGAAATCTGGTACCAGGTGCGCAAGAAGATCAACGACATTCGCGGCGACTTCCCCCAGGGCCTGCAAGGGCCGGGGTTCAACGACGAATTCGGTGATGTGTTCGGTTCGGTCTACGCCTTTACCGCCGACGGCCTGAGCATGCGTCAGCTGCGCGACTACGTGGAGCAGGTGCGCGCCGAGATCCGCGAGGTGCCGAACCTGGGCAAGGTGGAGATGGTCGGCGAGCAGGACGAAGTCATCTACCTGAACTTCTCCACACGCAAGCTGGCGGCGCTGGGCATCGACCAGCGCCAGGTCCTGCAGAGCCTGCAATCGCAGAATGCGGTGACCCCGGCCGGGGTGATCGAGGCCGGGCCGGAGCGGATTTCCGTGCGCACCTCGGGGCAGTTCGCTTCCGAGAAAGACCTGGCCACGGTCAACCTGCGGCTCAACGAGCGCTTCTATCGCCTGGCAGATATCGCCGAGATCAGCCGCGGCTACGTCGACCCTTCGACGCCGCAGTTCCGCTTCAACGGCCAGCCGGCCATCGGCCTGGCGATCGCCATGAAGAAGGGCGGCAACATCCAGGACTTCGGCAAGGCCCTGCACCTCAAGATGGACCAGCTCACCGCCGAGCTGCCGGTGGGCGTAGGTGTACACACGGTGTCGGACCAGGCCGAGGTGGTGGAAAAAGCCGTCGGCGGCTTTACCAGCGCGCTGTTCGAGGCGGTGGTGATCGTGCTGGTGGTGAGTTTCGTCAGCCTGGGCGTGCGCGCCGGGCTGGTGGTGGCGTGCTCGATTCCGCTGGTGCTGGCGATGGTCTTCGTCTTCATGGAATACAGCGGCATCACCATGCAGCGGATTTCCCTCGGGGCGTTGATCATCGCTCTAGGCCTGTTGGTGGACGACGCGATGATCACCGTGGAGATGATGGTCACGCGCCTGGAGATGGGCGAGAGCAAGGAGCAGGCGGCGACCTTCGCCTACACCTCCACGGCCTTCCCGATGCTCACCGGGACCCTGGTGACGGTCGCCGGCTTCGTGCCCATCGGCCTCAACGCCAGTTCCGCCGGCGAGTACACCTTCACCCTGTTCGCGGTGATCGCCGTGGCCATGCTGGTGTCGTGGATAGTCGCCGTGCTGTTCGCCCCGGTGATCGGCGTGCATATTCTCAGCACCCATGTGAAGCCCCATTCCGAGGAGCCGGGCCGCATCGGCCGCGCCTTCAATGGCGGCCTGCTGTGGGCCATGCGCAACCGCTGGTGGGCCATCGGTATCACCGTCCTGGCGTTCGTGCTGTCGGTGGTCGGCATGCGCTTCGTGCAGAACCAGTTCTTCCCGTCCTCGGACCGGCCGGAGATTCTCGTCGACCTCAACCTGCCGCAGAACGCCTCGATCGCCGAGACCCGCATGGCGGTGGATCGCCTGGAGGCGACCCTCAAGGACGACCCGGACATCGTGCGCTGGAGCACTTACATCGGCGAAGGCGCGATCCGTTTCTACCTGCCGCTGGACCAGCAACTGCAAAACCCCTACTACGCGCAGCTGGTGATCGTCAGCAAGGGCCTGGAGTCGCGCACGGCGCTGACCGAACGCCTGAAAAAACGCCTGCGCGACGACTTCGTCGGCATCGGCAGCTACGTCCAGGCCCTGGAAATGGGCCCGCCGGTGGGGCGGCCGATCCAGTACCGGGTCAGCGGCAAGGACATCGACCAGGTGCGCAAGCACGCCATCGAGCTGGCCACCGAACTGGACAAGAACGCGCACATCGGCGAGATCATCTACGACTGGAACGAGCCGGGCAAAGTGCTGCGCATCGACATCGCCCAGGACAAGGCCCGTCAGTTGGGGCTGTCTTCGGAGGACGTGGCGCAGTTGATGAACAGCATCGTCAGCGGCTCCACCGTGACCCAGGTGCATGACGACATCTACCTGATCAACGTGGTCGGCCGGGCCGCCGACAGCGAGCGCGGTTCCCCGGAAACCCTGCAGAACCTGCAGATCGTCAACCCCAACGGCACCTCGATTCCGCTGCTGGCCTTCGCCACCGTGCGTTACGAACTGGAGCAGCCGCTGGTCTGGCGCCGTGACCGCAAGCCGACCATCACCATCAAGGCATCGGTGCGTGACGAAATCCAGCCGACCGACCTGGTCAGGTTGCTCAAGCCGGATATCGACAAATTCGCCGCCGGCCTGCCGGTGGGGTATTCGGTGGCCACCGGCGGCACGGTGGAGGAGAGCGGCAAGGCCCAGGGGCCGATCGCCAAGGTGGTGCCGTTGATGCTGTTCCTCATGGCGACCTTCCTGATGATCCAGCTGCACAGCGTGCAGAAGCTGTTCCTGGTGGCCAGCGTCGCGCCCCTGGGGCTGATCGGCGTGGTCCTGGCGCTGGTGCCGTCGGGCACGCCCATGGGCTTTGTGGCGATCCTCGGGATTCTCGCGCTGATCGGCATCATCATCCGCAACTCGGTGATCCTGGTGACCCAGATCGACGAATTCGAGCGCGCCGGTCATTCATCCTGGGACGCGGTGGTGCAAGCCACCGAGCACCGGCGCCGGCCGATCCTGCTGACTGCCGCGGCGGCCAGCCTGGGCATGATCCCCATCGCCCGGGAGGTGTTCTGGGGGCCGATGGCCTACGCCATGATCGGCGGCATCATCGTCGCCACCCTGCTGACGCTGCTGTTCCTGCCGGCGCTGTATGTGGCCTGGTACAAGATCAAGGAGCCGAAGAAAACCACGGCTTGAGATTGTGCTCGTTCGAGAGGACGCCATCGCGGGCAAGCCTCGCTCCTACGTAGGAGCGAGGCTTGCCCGCGAACCAGGCGCTACGGCCTATCTGGCAAACCGCTCAAACCTTGCGCCACACACTCGCCAGCCACGGCTGCTGCTCCCGCGGCAGGCCGGCGGGCCGGTAGTAATGCTCCAGCTCGACAAACCCCGCCGCGGTGAGCAATTGCTGCCAGGCCGCCAGGTCGTGGTAGGCGCCATAACGCGCGCCGTTCCAGCCTTCGCGGTTGTCGCCGCGCGGGTTGGAGCTGAACAGCACGCCGCCGGGTTTCAGCGTGGCGTGCAGTTGGCGCAGCACCCGCGGCAACTCCTGCGAGGGGATATGAAACAGCACGGCGTTGGCGAAGATGCCGTCGAAGCGCTCGGCGGGCAGGTCGAGCTTGAGGAAATCCTGCTGCCAGACCTCGCAGCCGCTGTCGTCACGGGCCATCTGGGCAAAACGCTCGGAGCCATCGAGGCCGACCGCGATATGACCCAGGCGGGTAAAGGCCTGCAAATCGCGCCCGGGGCCGCAGCCGAAGTCCAGCAGGGTGAAGGGCGCCGTGCCCTGGATATGTCGAAGCAGCGCGTCGATGTTCTGGCTGACATCGTGGTCGCGGGTGCCTTCGCGGAAATCTTCGGCCACCTGGTTGTAGTGACCCAGGGTGGTGGAGGTGATCTGGTCGAGGTCGTCGGGAGCGAGTTTCATGGCGGGCTGCGTTGGCTGGAGTGATGTGCCGAATATACTCCATGCCCGTCCCCCCGGCCCTCTGTAGCCGCTGCCGAAGGCTGCGATAAGGCCCGAAGGGCCTTCGGCGCTCTCAAGAGCACGGCCGCTTCGCACGGAATGCCGCCCAAACCGATCGCAGCCTTCGGCAGCGGCTACAGGTTATTCGTCACAACGAAGGTGGCGTTTCTCAACGCTTGTTGAGCACCCACGCCAGGCGGTCGCCGCCGAGCTGGATCGCTGCGACGAGGATCACCAGCAGCACAATTACCGTGAGCATGATCTGGCTGTCGAAACGCTGGTAACCGTAGCGATAGGCGATGTCCCCCAGGCCACCGGCGCCGATAGCCCCGGCCATGGCCGAGGAGTTGATCATGGTCACCAGGGTGATGGTGAAGCCGCCGACGATGCCCGGCAGCGCCTCCGGCAACAGCACGTGCCAGACAATGTGCCAGCGCCGGCAGCCCATGGCCTGGGCGGCTTCGATCAGGCCGTGGTCGACCTCGCGCAGGCTGACCTCGGCGATCCGCGCGAAGAACGGCGTGGCGGCGATGGTCAGTGGCACCACGGCGGCCCAGACGCCGTAGGTAGTGCCGACGATCAGCCGGGTGAAGGGGATCAGCGCCACCATCAGGATCAGGAACGGGATCGAGCGGAACAGGTTGACGAAAGCCCCCAGCACGCTGTTCAGCCTGGGCGCTTCATAGATCCCGCCCTTGCCGCTGGTGACCAGGATCACCGCCAGCGGAATGCCCGCCAGCAGAGCGATCAGCGACGACACGCCGACCATCAGGAAGGTATCGATAACGCCCTGGAGCAAGCGATCAAACCACATAACCCAGCACCTCTACCTGTTGTGTCCATTGCTTTTGCAAAAAGTGCTGCGCGCGTAAACGTTGCTCCTCGGCGCCCAGGGACGAGCCGCTGACCGCCAGCAGCAATTGCCCCAGGGCATGCCCCTGGATCCGTTCCACGCCGCCGTGCAGCAGCCGCACGCGCCCGCCCAGGGTGCTGAACAGCGCGGCCAGGTCCGGCTCGTCGCTGGTCCTGCCGGTGAACTGCACGCGTAACACCACCGCCGCGTCGGAAGACTTCGGTTGGGCTTGCAGGCGGTTTTGCAACTCTTCCGGCAAGCCGTGCTGCAAGGGCGCCAGCAGGGTCTTGCTGACCTCGTGCTGCGGGTTGCCGAACACTTCCCAGACCGGCCCCTGCTCGACGATATGCCCATGCTCCAACACCACCACCCGGTCGCAGATATCGCGGATCACCGCCATCTCGTGGGTGATCAGGACGATGGTCAGGCCCAGGCGCTGGTTGATCTGTTTGAGCAGGCCGAGGATCGACTGGGTGGTCTCCGGGTCCAGCGCCGAGGTGGCCTCGTCGCACAGCAGGATCGCCGGGTCGTGGACCAGAGCCCGGGCGATGCCCACCCGCTGTTTCTGCCCGCCCGAGAGCTGCGCCGGGTAGGCCTTGTGCTTGTCTTTCAGGCCCACCAGCTCCAGCAGTTCGCGGACCTTGCGCTCGCGCTGTTCCTTGGGCACGCCGGCCACCTTCAGCGGCAGCTCGACGTTCTGCCACACGGTCTTGGCCGACATCAGGTTGAAGTGCTGGAAGATCATGCCGATGCGCCGGCGCAGCTCCACCAGGCGGTCTTCGTCGAAGTCGCCGATGTCCACCTGATCGATCAGCACCCGGCCGCCCGAAGGCTGTTCCAGGCGGTTGATGGTGCGGATCAGCGACGACTTGCCGGCGCCGCTGCGGCCGATGATGCCGAACACCTCGCCGCGCTGGATCGCCAGGTCGATCCCGTGCAGGGCCTGCACCGGGCCTTGCTGGCCCTGGTAGGTCTTGGTCAGGCCGATGAAGCGCACGTGGGCCCGGTTCAGTTCTGGATGCAGCTCGGTCTGCTGCGCGTCCTGCCGCTGTTCGGGCGGCTGATTCGGCGACTTGTGCGCAAGGTAGGCGACGCTCATCTCAACCTTCCCAGCCGGCTTGGTAGAGCTTGCCGTGGGCTTTGTCCAGGGCGGCGCGCACCGCCGGCGAATGCTGGTAGATATCGACGAACTTGATCAGCCGCGGGTCGGTCTTGCTCTTGGGCTGGATCACGAACTGGATCACGTATTCCTTGTGGTCGAGGCCGTCGAACAGCAGCGCCGAACCGGAGTCGAAGGTCTTGGCCAGGCGGATATAGGCCGGGTAGCCCTGCACCAGGTCGGCGTCGTCATAGGCGCGTACCAGTTGCACGGCCTCGACCTGGAGGATCTTCAGTTTCTTTGGATTGGCGACTATGTCGTCCTCGGTGGCCTTATAGCCGACCCCCGGCTTGAGGCTGATCAGGCCGGCCTTGGCCAGCAGCTGCAAGCCGCGGCCGCTGTTGATCGGGTCGTTGGCGATGGCCACCGTGGCGCCTTCGGGCAGATCGTCGAAGCTTTTGTATCGCTTCGAGTACAGGCCGACGTTGTTGATGATCCCCGGGGCGAACGGCACCAGGTCGAAACCGGCGGCGGCCTTGGCGTTTTCCAGGAACGGGATGTGCTGGAAGTAGTTCACGTCGATATCGCCGGCGGCCAGGCTGACGTTCGGCGCGATCCAGTCGCTGAACTCCACCAGTTCGACTTTCAGGCCCTGTTTGCCGGCCTCTTCGACGGCGGCCTCCAGGGGGATGGCGAAGGCGGCGGTGGTGCCGACTTTCAGCGGCGCGTCGGCGGCGAATACCGCGCTGGCGAACAGTCCGAGGGCGAGGGCCAGTGCTTTGACTGGGTGGCTGAGGTGCTTGGTTTTCATAGTTTTGGTTCCAGTCAGTGCGTTAGATATTCAGGTGACCTGTAGCCGCTGCCGCAGGCTACGATGGTCCGGGCCACGCTGGTCGCAGGACCTTCCTGCGTCCTCAAGAGCACGACTGCTTCGCAGTCGATCGCAGCCTGCGGCAGCGGCTACAGGGTTAGTGTCGATAGGTGGCGCCGCTGTGTTGCTCGGGTAACTGCGCGTCCTGCCGGAACAGCTTTTCGCGCAGGGTGCCGTTGTCGTAGGCGGTCTTGTACGAGCCGCGGCGTTGCAGCTCGGGGATCACCAGGTCGATGAAGTCGGCATAACTTTCCGGGGTGACGATGCGGGTCAGGTTGAAGCCGTCCAGGCCAGTCTCGGCGATCCAGGATTCGAGGTCGTCGGCCACCTGCTGCGGCGAGCCGACCACGGTGATGTAGCGCCCGCCCAGGGCGTGCTGGTCGAGCAGCTTGCGCCGGGTCCAGTCGTTGTTCTGCAGGTTCTTGGTGGCCGACTGGATGGCGTTGCTCTTCACGTACTGGATCGGTTCGTCGATCTCGTACCGGGAAAAGTCGATGGCGGTGGACGCCGAGAAATGCGCCACCCCGGCCTCCGCGCTGGCATGGCTGCGGTACTCCGCGTGCTTCTTCCAGGCCAGCTCCTCGGTCGCAGCGACTATCACGTTGAGCCCCATGAACACCTTGATGTCTTCGGGATTGCGCCCGGCCGCCACGGCGCTGGCGCGGACCTTGTCCACCTGGGCGCGGGTTGTGGGCTTGTTCTGCCCGCTGATGAACACGCACTCGGCGTGGCGCCCGGCGAACAGCAGGCCGCGATCGGAACTGCCGGCCTGGAACAGCACCGGCGTGCGCTGTGGCGAGGGTTCGCACAGGTGATAGCCCTCGACCTGATAGAACTCGCCCTTGTGCTCGACCTTGTGCACCTTCTCCGGCCGGGCGTAGATCCGTTGTTCGCGGTCGTTGATCACCGCGTCGTTTTCCCAGCTGCCTTCCCAGAGCTTGTAGAGCACTTCCAGGTATTCATCGGCCTGGTCGTAGCGCCGGTCGTGCTCGGCCTGTTCGCTCAGGCCCATGGCCTTGGCGGCGCTGTCGAGGTAGCCGGTGACGATGTTCCAGCCGACCCGGCCACGGCTCAGGTGGTCCAGTGTCGACATGCGCCGGGCGAACAGGTACGGCGGCTCGTAGGTGAGGTTGGCGGTGAGGCCGAAGCCGAGGTTGCGGGTCACCGCGGCCATGGCCGAAACCAGCAGTAGCGGATCGTTGACCGGCAGCTGGATCGACTCCTTGAGCGTCACGTCCACCGAGCTCTGGTAGACGTCGTAGACCCCGACGATGTCGGCGATGAACAGCCCGTCGAACAGTCCGCGCTCCAGCAGCTGCGCCAGCTCGGTCCAGTACTCGATAGTCTTGTACTGGGTCGAGGTGTCCCGTGGGTGGGTCCACAGGCCGTGGTTGATGTGCCCGATGCAATTCATGTTGAAGGCATTGAGCAGGATCTTTTTTTTGCCTTTCTCCAGAGCGCTCATCAGATAGTCCCCCGCAATGGCGGGTTCGTCTGGTTGAGGTAGTAGTTGCCCACCGCGTGGTACTTCCAGCGCACCGGGTCGTGCAGGGTGTGCACCCGGGCGTTGCGCCAGTGACGGTCGAGGCCATGTTCGGCCAGGGTCGCCTGGCTGCCGGCCAGCTCGAACAGGGTGCTGCCGGCGGCCAGGGAGATTTCGGTGCTGATGGCGCGAGCCTCGGCGACCGCGATGGAAGCGGCGGCCACCGTCTCGGCGTTGGGCTCGGCCTGGGCCGCGTCGAGGAACTCCCCGGAGCGCTCCAGCAACGCCTCGGTGGCGTGCAGGCGAATGCTCAGGTGGCCGAAGCTCTTGAGGGTCAGCGGGTCTTCGCTGGCCTTGTCGCTGCCGGAATCGATCCACGGCCGGGTCTTGGTGCGCACGAAATGCAGGGCGTCCTCATAGGCGGCGCGGGCGATACCGGTGTCGATGGCGGCGTGGAGAATCTGCGCCAGCGGGCCGACGGTGGTCGGGCGCTCGAAGGCGCTCTGAAAGGGAATCACGTCCTCGGCGGCGACGAACACGTCCTCGAATACCACCGAGCCGCTGCCGGTGGTGCGCTGGCCGAAACCGCTCCAGTCGTCGATCACGTTCAGGCCCTGGCTGCCCGCCGGGACAAAGGCCAGTTGCTGCACGCCGTGTTCATCCACCACCGACGTGGGGATGCGCTGGGCGTAGATGGCGCCGGTGGAATAGAACTTGCGACCGTTGATGCGATAGCCGTCGCGTCCGTCCTGCGCATCCCGGGTCAGGCGAGTGGTGCGGTCGTGGGCGGTCTTGGTGCCCAGTTCGGCCAGGGCATTGCCAAAGCGCTGGCCGGCCAGGACCTCGGCGTACAGGCGTTTTTTCTGCGCCTCGCTGCCGTTCACCCGCAGCACTTCGAGGGCGTAGAAATGGTTCTGCGGGATCTGCCCCAGGGAGCCGTCGGCCTGGGCGATCAGGGCGATGACCTTGGCCAGGGTGACGTTGGACACACCGGCGCCGCCGTATTCCCTGGGCACGCTGATGCCCCACAGGCCGGAGCGGGAGAAGGCTTCGAGTTCGGGGTGGGGCAGGCGGCGTTCGCGGTCGCGCAGGGCGCTGTCGCGCTTGAAATCCTCGGCCAGGTCGCTGGCGACGATCAGGGCTTGCTCATCGCTGGTTATGACCGCGACGTGTTGAGAAAGAGTCATGTACTTCTCCAGAGATCTGGTCGCTTAAATCCAGGAATGGCGAGCTGGCAGGGTGCCGTTCAGGTGATAGGTGCCGACGGCGTGGTATTTCCAGCGCACCGGATCGTGCAGGGTGTGGACCCGGGCGTTGCGCCAGTGCCGGTCGAGGTTGAACTCGGCGAGGGTGGCGCGGCTGCCGGCCAGCTCGAAGAGTTTCTCGCTGGCCAGCAGGGAGATCTCGGTGGTCAGCACCTTGGCCTCGGCCACGGCGATCGAGGCGCGGGCGGCGGATTCGGCGCTGATCGGCGCGGCATTGACCTGGTCCAGCACCTGGCCGGCCTTGCGCAGCAGGGCCTCGGCGGCGTGCAGTTCGATTTTCAGCTTGCCGATGTCGGCGATTACATACAGGTCGTCGCTGGCCCGTTCGACGTTGGCGTCGACCCACGGCCGCGAGCGTTCACGCACGAAGCTGATGGCGTCGTCGATGGCGGCGCGGGCGATGCCGGCGTCGATGGCCGCCTGGATCAGCTGCGAGACCGCGCCCTGGATATTCGGCGACTCGTTGATTCGCCAGTTGTCCACCACCAGGTCGGCATCGACTCGCACGTTGTTGAGCAAAATGGTGCCGCTGGCAGTGGTGCGCTGGCCAAAGCCCGACCAGTCGTCGACGATGCGCAGCCCTGGGGTGCCGCGCCGGACGAAGGCCAATACTTGCTTGCCGTCGTCGTTCAGCGCCTTGACCGCCACCCAGTGGGCGAACAGGGCGCCGGTGGAATAGAACTTCTGGCCATTGAGCAGGTAACCGTCGCCGTCGGCGGTGATCCGCGCCTTGAGTTCCAGGGTGTTTTTGGTCCCGCGTTCCGGGCCGGCGTTTCCGATGCGCCAGCCTTCCAGCACGCTCTGGAACAGCTGCTTTTTCTGCCGTTCGGTGGCGCTGCCGAGGATCAGGTTGAGAATGCCGAACTGGTTCTGCGGGATCTGTCCCAGGGCCGGGTCGGCCGCGGAAATGATCGCGAAGACTTCGGCCAGGGTCACGAAAGACACCTGCGGGCCGCCGTACTCATGGGGGATGGCAATACTGCCCAGGCCACTGCGAGTGAAGTGTTCGATTTCCGCCCACGGCAGCTTGCGCTGCTGGTCGCGCCGGGCCGCCTGCTGGCGGGCGACGGTGGCCAGTTCATGGGCGGCTTGAAGGGCTTCTGCGTCGTTCAGCAGAACCCGTGCGGGCAACAACAGGGGGGCGACATCCAGATCGCTCTGGACATTTGCATCGGCCAGATTGGACATCAGTGCCACTCCTTGGCTGCACGCAATGCCCTGGCGATCTGCACTGGGGTGATTGTGTTCCGGACCATACCTACCTCACATCTTTGGAAGTGCCGCGCCGTGGCGGCGAAATCGGGTTCAAGAATGTCCGGTGGTCCGGTGCATATACCCTATGCGCGTATAAAAATTAAATAAACTAACTTTTAGGAATATGTATAGAAGGGGTTTACGTATACGGCAGGTAGGAAAAGGCGAAGGGGAATGGGAGATAGATCTGAGGCCTGTAGCCGCTGGCGCAGCCTGCGCGCGGCGACGCAGCCGTCGTAAACCGGCGTATGCGATGTGTCTGGCGGAATGGGATGGCGGGTTTGCGTTCGCTGCACAGCCCATCCTGGGCTCGGCAGCGAGGGCGCCGCTCAGGCCTGGGGATGGCCCGAGGTGAGGAACTTGCTGAGGAATTGCCGGGTGCGTTCTTCCCTGGGGTTGGCGAACAGCGCCTTGGCTTCGCCCTGTTCGACGATCACCCCCTTGTCGAAGAAGATCACCCGGTTGGCCACGTCGCGGGCGAAGCCCATTTCGTGGGTGACGATGACCATGGTGCGCTTTTCTTCGGCCAGGCCGCGGATGGTCGCCAGCACTTCGCCCACCAGCTCCGGGTCGAGGGCCGAGGTCGGTTCGTCGAACAGGATCACCTCCGGCTCCATCGCCAGCGCCCGGGCAATCGCCACGCGCTGTTGCTGGCCGCCGGAGAGGCGCCGCGGATAGGCGTCTTCCTTGCCCGCCAGGCCGACCTTGGCCAACAGCCCGCGACCCAGGGCCAGCGCCTGCTCGCGGGGCGTCTTCTTCACCACCAGCGGGCCTTCGATGACGTTTTCCAGCGCGGTGCGATGGGGGAACAGGTTGAAGTTCTGGAACACGAAACCCACCTGCTGGCGCAGTTGCCGCACCAGGCCCTGCTGCTGGGTCAGCGGGCGGCTGCCATCGATCTCGATGTTGCCGACCTTGATCCGGCCGCTGGTAGGTTCTTCGAGGAAATTCAGGCAGCGCAAAAAGGTGGTCTTGCCCGAGCCGCTGGGGCCGATGATGGCGACCACCTCGCCTTCCGCCACCGTCAGGTCGATGCCATTGAGGACGGTCTGACCCTTGAACTGCTTCGTCAGTTTTTCAACCACAATCATGGGTTCAGGACTCCTGGTCGTGCCGATTGACCCGCTCTTCCAGTCGGTTCTGCAGGTGCGCCAGCACGCTGGCCAGAACCCAGTAGATCAGCGCGGCGGCAAGATACATGGTGAAGACTTCGAAGGTCCGGGCGGTGATCAGCTGTGCCTGGCGGAACAGTTCCGGGACCTGGATGGTGGCGGCCAGGGCCGTGTCCTTGACCAGCGAGATAAAGCTGTTGCCCAGGGGCGGCAGGGCCGTGCGCATGGCTTGCGGCAGGATCGCCCGGCGCAGGGTCTGGGCCCGGGTCATGCCAATGCTGGCCGCCGCTTCCCATTGCCCGCGCTCGATGGAGCCGATGGCCGCGCGCAGGATCTCGCAGGCGTAGGCCGCCATGTTCAACGAGAAGCCGATCAGCGCCGCCGGCAGCGGGTCAAGCTCGATACCCAGCTGCGGCAGGCCGTAATAGATCACGAACAGTTGCACCAGCAACGGCGTGCCGCGAAAGAACGACACATAGACGCGGGCGATCCAGCTCAGCAGCTTGAAGCGCGACAGGCGCATCAGCGCCAGGGCGAACCCCAGCGCCAATCCGAAGAACATGCCGCCGAGGCTGAGGATGACCGTGAAATATGCGCCCTTGAGCAGGAAGGGCGCGGAGTTCAGCAACAGCTGCGTGGTTTCGGCGATTTGCTGGCTCAACTGCGGGAAAGACAGTTCGAACTGAAAACCTGCTTCCATTATTGAGTGACGTCAGCGTTGAAGTATTTTTCCGAGAGCTTTTTCAGCGTGCCGTCGGCGCGCAGTTCCTCGATTGCCTTGTTCACCGCGGCCAGCAGCTCGGGTTCGCCTTTGCGCAGGGCCACGCCGGCTTCCTGGCGGGAGAAGGGCTCGCCGGAAACGACCAGGGTGTCGTTGGTTTTCTTGATCAGCTCGAAGGCGGCCAGGCGGTCCACCAGGATCGCGTCGATACGGCCTACGCGCAGGTCCTGGTACTTGGTCGGATCGTCGTCATAGGTCTTGATGATGGCTTTGGGCACGTTGTCCTTGAGCCATTGTTCGTAGTTGGTGCCCAGGCCGACACCGACCTTGTGCCCGGCCAGATCGGCGGCGGTCTTGAACTTGCCTTCGTTCTTCTTCTGGGTCAGGGCCTGGATGCCGGAAACGGTGTAGGGGGTGGAGAAGTCGTATTTCTTCTTGCGCTCATCGGAGATGGTCACCTGGTTGATCACCGCGTCCAGGCGCTTGGACTCCAGGGCGGCGAGGATGCCGTCCCACTTGGTCGGCTGCAGTTTGACCTTCACGCCCAGCTTCTGCGCCAGGGCTTCGGAGAACTCGACTTCGAAGCCGGCCAGCTTGCCGCTTTCGTCGACGTAGCTGAACGGTGGATAAGTGCCTTCCAGGCCGACGTTGATGGTGCCGGCGTCCTTGATCTTCTGCAGTTGCTCACCGGCAACCGCTTGCCCCAGCAACCCGGCACCGAGGGCCAGACCCAGCGAGCCAACGAGGATATTTCGACGTAGTGCGGAAAAAATCATGACAAGCCCCTGTGTTTTCTTATGCAGATGCGGTTGGGAGATGCAGGTCAATCGGTGAGCGGGAACGAGCGCCTTATCCTGCACTAAATGCAGCGTATGCGTCTCGCGGCAAATTCGCCTGCGGCGCGACTATAAGTGGCTGCTTATAGATGTAAAAATAATATAAATTCACATTGTTATTCTTTTTATAAATATACATCCCTGTAGCCGCTGCCGCAGGCTGCGATCGATTGGACGGCATTCCGACGTAGCAGGCGCAAATCCGGCGAACGTGTCTCTTCCGATACGCCGCATATGCAGGTTTTACGACGGCTGCGCCGCCGAGCGCAGGCTGCGCCAGCGGCTACAGGCATTTGTTAGGCAAACGAGCTGGCATAAGCGAACAGCGCCGGCGCGCCGCCGGTGTGCAGGAAGATGATCGGGCCGTCGTCGAAGCGCTGGCGGCCGATGCCGTCGAGCAGGCCGGCCATGGCCTTGCCGGTGTAGACCGGGTCCAGCAGCAGGCCTTCCTGGCTCGCCAGCAGTTTCACCGCGGCCAGGGTGCCGGCATTCGGTTCGCCATAACGCGGGGCGAAATATTCGTCCCACAACTCCACCTTGAAGCTCTCCGGCAACGTCACCCCGAGCAATTCGGCGGTGCGTTCGGCCAGGCCCTGGACCTTCGGCCGTTGCGCTTCGTCGGTGCGCGACACGGTGACGCCGATCACCGGCAACTGCGGCAACACTTCGCTCAAGGCCAGGGCCAGGCCGCTGTGGGTGCCGGCGCTGCCCGAGGCCAGCACCACGGCGGCGAAGTCGAGCCCGCTGTTGTTGATCTGCTCCGCCAGCTCCAGGCCGGCGCGCACGTAACCCAGCGCGCCGAGGGCGTTGGAGCCGCCAATCGGCACCAGGTACGGCTGCTTGCCGCTGCTGCGCAGGCGCTCGGCCAGGGCCTGCAACTGCTCGTCGGCGTTGTCCAGGTTCTCCACCAGCTCGACCTTGGCGTCGAACAGGTCGAGCAGCAGGCGGTTGCCGTTGCCCAGGTAATTGCCGTCATCGGTACCGGTGGGGTTTTCCAGCAGGGCGACGCAGCCCAGGCCGAGCTTGGCGGCCAGGGCCGCGGTCTGGCGCACGTGGTTGGACTGGATGGCGCCCGCGGTGATCAGGGTGTCCGCGCCCTGGGACAGCGCATCGGCGGCCAGGTATTCGAGTTTGCGCAGCTTGTTGCCGCCCATGGCCAGCGGTGTGGTGTCGTCGCGCTTGACGTAGACATCGCGGCCCAGCCAGGTGGACAGGCGTTCGAGTTTTTCCAGGGCGGTGGCGCTGCCCAGCAGGTCGAGACGGTTAAAGCGGTCGAGCTGTCGTTTGATCATGAGGCCGCACAGGTTGTCAGAGGTGTCAGGGACTATAGGCAGCGATATTTACCGGGGCAACCGTCAATCGCTTATGCCAAAAGGTACTTAGGCCAGCACAATTAGTTCTTAATTTGGCCTGGGACGCATACCGTAAAGTGACGTCGTTTACGCGGCCAGACCGTCCGGCCGCCTGAGTGAGGAGTCTTATCGTGAGCGAGCGTTCCAGCCATTGGCAATTGCAGACCATAGTCGGTCAACTGCGTGATGCCCGCGACCAGTGGCGTACCCGCAACGGGCGGGTCAGTGGTGAGCAGGGCGGTCGGGAACTGCCGTCGCGCGCGGCCATGGCCGAGATTCTCGAGGCGCTGTGTGGGGCCCTGTTCCCGATGCGCCTGGGCCCGGTGGACCTGCGCGAGGAAAGCGAGGATTTCTACGTCGGTCACACCCTGGACGCGGCCCTCAATGCGCTGCTCGCCCAGGCTCGCCTGGAGCTGCGTTATGCCGCGCGCCAGAGCGGCGAGGCGGACGAAGACGTCAACGCCAGGGCCATCCGCATCATCCAGGATTTCGCCCTGGCCCTGCCGGGGCTGCGAGTGTTGCTCGATACCGATGTGCTGGCCGCCTACCATGGCGACCCGGCGGCGCGCAGCGTCGACGAAGTGCTGCTGTGCTACCCGGGCATCCTGGCGGTGATCCACCATCGCCTGGCCCACCATCTGTACCGCGCCGGCCTGCCGCTGCTGGCGCGGATCAGCGCGGAAATCGCCCACTCGGCCACCGGCATCGACATTCACCCGGGGGCGCAGATCGGCCGCAGCTTCTTCATCGACCACGGCACCGGTGTGGTGATCGGCGAGACCGCGATCATCGGCGAGCGTGTACGCATCTACCAGGCCGTGACCCTAGGTGCCAAGCGCTTCCCGGCGGACGAGGACGGCCAGTTGCAGAAGGGCCATCCGCGCCACCCGATCGTCGAGGACGACGTGGTGATCTACGCCGGCGCGACCATCCTCGGGCGCATCACCATCGGCAAGGGCTCGACCATCGGCGGCAATGTCTGGCTGACCCGCAGCGTGCCGGCCGGGTGCAACCTGACCCAGGCCAACCTGCAGCATGACGATGGGTCGCAAAAATAAGCCGAGGTGCTTGCATCATGTAGCCGCTGCCGCGGGCTGCGATCGCCCCGAGAGGGGCGCCGCCCTTGGGTCTTTTTAAGGCCCTGTGGGCCTTGGCGCAGCCTTCGGCAGCGGCTACAGAAATCGGCTTATTTAACGCTGAACGATTCCCTCCGCCACACATCAGACCTTTCTTAAAACCTGCGAAATCAGGCGACCGCCGAGCCCGGCGATTAGTCCTTGCGCGCCTATCCGTGTTTAACTTGAACGCTTGTTCAAGTTAAACCGGCAGCTTGCTGCCCGCTCACAACAGGAGGCTTACCTTTGCTGAGTCCGATCTTTTCAGCCGCGTTTTACCCCCTCGAGGTGCACGTTTCATGAGTGCATCGTCCATTCCCGCCAGCGGCCTGATCCGCATGAATCCGCCGGTGTTCTACTTCGCCGCGAGCTTTATCCTGGCCTTCGGCCTGGTGGTCATTGCCCTGCCGGAACAAGCCGGCGCCTGGCTGCTGGCCGCGCAAAACTGGGCGGCCAATACGGTCGGCTGGTACTACATGCTGGCCATGACCCTGTACCTGATCTTCGTGGTGGTCACCGCCTTGTCCGGCTACGGCAAGATCAAGCTCGGTGCCGACCACGACGAACCGGAATTCAGTTACCTGTCCTGGGCCGGCATGCTGTTCGCCGCCGGGATCAGCATCACGCTGTTTTTCTTCTGCGTGTCGGAACCCCTGACCCACATGCTGCAACCGCCCCAGGGCGAGGCCGGGACCGCGGATGCGGCGCGCCAGGCCATGCAGATTCTCTTCCTGCACTGGGGCCTGCATGGCTGGGGCGTGTTCGCCTTCGTCGGCATGGCCCTGGCGTATTTCGCCTACCGGCATAACCTGCCGCTGGCCCTGCGTTCGGCGCTGTACCCGCTGATCGGCAAGCGCATCAATGGCCCCATCGGCTACGCGGTGGATGGCTTCGGCATCATCGCCACGGTGTTCGGCCTCGGCGCCGACATGGGCTTTGGCGTGCTGCACCTCAACTCCGGCCTGGATTACCTGTTCGGCATCGCCCACACCCAGTGGGTCCAGGTGGGCCTGATCACCCTGATGATGGGTGCGGCGATCATTGTCGCGGTGTCCGGTGTCGACAAGGGCGTGCGGGTGATGTCCGACATCAACATGCTGCTGGCCTGTGCGCTGCTGCTGTTCGTGTTGTTCGCCGGCCCCACCCAGCACCTGCTCAACACCCTGATCCAGAACCTCGGCGATTACCTCGGCGCCTTGCCGACCAAGAGTTTCGACCTCTACGCCTATAACGAACCCAGCGACTGGCTGGGCGGCTGGACCGTCTTCTACTGGGCCTGGTGGATCGCATGGTCGCCGTTCGTGGGCCTGTTCATCGCGCGGATTTCCCGTGGCCGGACCATCCGTGAATTCGTGTTCGGCGTGCTGCTGATTCCCCTGGGCTTCACCCTGGCCTGGATGTCGATCTTCGGTAACAGTGCCATCGACCAGGTGCTCAACCACGGCATGAGCGCGCTGGGCATGTCGGCCATCGAGAACCCCTCGATGACCCTCTACCTGCTGCTGGAAACCTACCCCTGGAGCAAGACTGTCATCGCCGTGACGGTGTTCATCAGCTTCGTGTTCTTCGTCACCTCGGCCGACTCCGGCACCGTGGTGCTCTCGACCCTGTCGGCCAAAGGCGGCAGTGCCGATGAAGACGGGCCGAAATGGCTGCGGGTGTTCTGGGGCGCGATGACCGCGCTGGTCACCAGCGCGCTGCTGTTCGCCGGCAGCATCGACTCGCTGAAGTCGGCGGTGGTGCTGACCTCGCTGCCGTTCTCGATGATCCTGCTGCTGATGATGTGGGGGCTGCACAAGGCCTTCTACCTCGAGTCGCAGAAGCAGATCGCCCAGTTGCATTCGCTAGCGCCGGTGTCGTCGTCTTCGCGGCGCGGCAAGGGCGGCTGGCGCCAGCGCCTGAGCCAGGCGGTACATTTCCCGTCGCGCGACGAGGTCTATCGCTTCCTCGATCAGACGGTGCGCCCGGCCATCGAAGAAGTGACCGCGGTGTTCGTCGAGAAAGGCCTGAACGTGATCACCCAGCCGGACCCGGCCAACGACAACGTCAGCCTGGAAATCGGCCATGGCGACCAGCATCCGTTCGTTTATCAGGTGCAGATGCGCGGCTACTTCACCCCGTCCTTCGCCCGTGGCGGCATGGGGCCCAAGGAGATGCGCAACCGGCGTTACTACCGGGCCGAGGTGCACCTGGCCGAGGGTAGCCAGGACTATGACCTGATGGGCTACACCAAGGAGCAGATCATCAACGACATCCTCGACCAGTACGAACGCCATATGCAGTTCCTGCACCTGGTGCGTTGATCGCGGGGCGGTGGCGTTTGTGCCACCGTCATCGCGGGCCTCAGGCCCGGCCCAATACCGTGAACAACACCAGCGCCGCCACCGGCACGCCGAACACCACACTGCCGACCGCCAGCTCCGTGCTCAGGGGCTGGCCGGCGTGGACCATCCCCACCGCGCCGTTGATCACCGTCAGCGCCAGCCAGAGTACGACGAAACTGTAGGCCAGGGTCTGGCGGCCGAGGCCGAGCTTTTCGCCGATAAACAGCATCAGCGCCAGGAGAATCAGGCCGAAGCAAGTGATGATCGCGGTATGCATGACGAAGTCCTCGCGGGCGGAATTCAGGGGTGAGCCCAGGGTCGATGGCGGTTCAAAGCTCCCGACCTAGAGTGTGGTCCAGGGAGTGGCGTCCTGCTCCGCGAAAAGCGAAGGCCGGGAACAGCAGGGTGTTGGACGAAACGGGCGAGTCGGTGGTCGGGGGCATGAGTGTCTCCGCGAATAAGCCGGTGGAAAGCAGCGATGGCCCGGGGAGTGCCCGGGCCATCGGTGCCGTTGTTTCAGCGAACGGCAGGCTTGAGCAGGTCTTCCAGGCCGATGCGGCGAAACATCTCGGCGCGCACCCGGTCGGCCATGGCATTGACGATCTCGGCACCGTCCTGGGACGGGTCGATATGCCGGCGCAACGGCCGGGAGCCGAAGGGCAGGCCGACGATCTCGACGATGGCCTTCGCGACCTCGGTGACATCGGCGTCAGCCGGCTCCAGGGCGGCCAGGCCGTTGAGTGCCTGCTCCGGCACACCGGCATAGGGCCCCTGGTTGTACTCGGCGGCGCGGGCCTGGTCGGCCGGGGCGCCGGAGTGCGCGAAGTGGTTGGTGCCCTGGGTGAAGGCGCCCGGCACGATGATCGAGGTCTCCACGCCCCAGCGCGCCAGCTCCCCGGCATAGGACACCGCCAGGGAGTCCATTGCCGCCTTGGCCGCGAAGTACGGCGCCAGGTAGGGCGGGGTGCCACCACGGGCGCTGCTGGAGGATACCCACAGCACCAGTCCCCGGCCCTGCTTGCGCAGTTGCGGCAGGGCCGCGCGGTTGACCCGCTGGGTGCTCAGTACGTTGATGTCGTAGAGCTGGGCGAACTGTTCGGCGGTGAAGGCTTCGGCGGGGCCGAAGGCCATGTGCCCGGCGTTGTGGATGATCACGTCCAGCCGGCCGCAGTCGGCGACTATCCGGGCGACACCGGCCTCGACCGAGGCGCTGGAGGCGACGTCCAGTTCGACGCTGCGCAAATCGACCCGGTGCTCGTCGGCGTAGCGCCGCACCTCGGCCACCTGAGGCGCATTGCGGCCCAGGGTTTCACGCATGCTGGCGTAGACGATGTGGCCAGCGTCGGCGAGGGCGCGGGCGGTCAGGGCGCCAAAACCACTGGAGGCGCCGGTAATCAGGATGACGGATTGCATGGCATTGATCTCTTCAGGTGAGGGTGGTTTCAGGCACGCCGGGGCAGGCGTTGTTGTACGGCGTGGGACAGCCAGCCGGCGAAGGTGCCCAGGGTTCCGGCGCCGCTGAGTTCGGCGAAGCTTTCCAGGGAGGGTTCCAGGTGCGCGGCGAACCAGGCGATCAGGCCGAGGAAGTAGGCGACGATGTTATTCATCACCCGCAGGCTGCGCAGCGACACCACGAGCATCGCCACCACGAACACCACCAGCGGCAGGGCCCAGGGGCCGAGGCTTGGGCTCAGTGCGCCAATGCTCAGCGCCGCGCCCATGCCGACGGCGAGGCCCATCAGCACGCAGCCCAGGTTGACCAGGCCGTCGCGCAGGGTCAGGCCGCGGCTGAAGAACGCCACCCAGCCAACGAACATGGCCCAGACCGGCAGGCTCAGCAGCAGGCTGGAGCCCGCCGCCAGTGCGGCGGTGGCGGCGGCCACCGCGGTGAACAGGATGAACATCGGTTTCGTCTGCCCGCCACGGGCGGGTGTCGCAGTGGAGTGATTCATGAGCGTGGCTCCTTCGACCGTGGGTGAGGTGGCTCAGACGAGCCCGCCGTTGGCGCGCAGGATCTGCCCGTTGACCCAGGCCGAATCAGGGCTGACCAGGAAGGACACGACGCGGGAAATATCTTCGGGTTGAGCCAGGCGCTCCAGCGGGGCCATCTTGGCGAAGCCCTGGATCTGCTCTTCGCTCTTGCCGTGCAGGAACAGGTCGGTGGCCACCGGGCCCGGTGCCACTGCATTGACGGTGATATTGCGACCGCGCATTTCCTTGGCGAACACCTGGGTCAGGGATTCCACCGCCGCTTTGCTGGCGATGTACACCGCGTAACCCGGCAGGTTCATGCCGACGGTGCTGCTGGAGAAATTGACGATGCGCCCGCCGGCGTTCAGGCGAGTCGCGGCTTCACGCAGGGTGTTGAAGGTGCCGCGAGCGTGGATGTTGAAGTTCTGGTCGAACAGTTCGTCCGTGTGTTGCGCCAGCGGCAGGACCTTGAGGATGCCGGCGTTGTTGATCAGCACGTCGACCTTGCCCAGTTGGGTTTCTGTCTCGTCGAACAGGCGGCGCACGTCATCGGCGTTGGCCACGTCGGCCTTGACCGCTATGGCCCGGTGGCCGGCCTGGCGCAGCTCCACCACCAGGGCTGAGGCTTCGCTGGCGCTGTTGGCGTAGTTGATGGCGACGGCGAAGCCTTCGCTGGCCAGTTGCCGGGCGATCACCGCGCCGATGCCGCGGGAGGCGCCGGTCACGATGGCAACTTTCGAAGTCTGGGTAGTCATGGCGAATTTCCTTCTGGGTAACGAGTGATTGGCTGTGGTGTGGAAGCAGATTCACATGTTTACCCAGGGTGATAAATGCGCCAGAGTTGGCTTGACTGTTCAATAATCGCCAACAATCAATGAGCCCTGGAGCCCGTCGTGGATCAAGTCAAAGCGATGAAGGTGTTCGTGCGGATCTACGAGCGCAGCAGCTTCACCCTGGCCGCCGAGGACCTGAACCTGCCGCGCGCCACCCTGACCCATACCCTCAATCAGTTCGAGGCCTGGCTCGGTACCCGCCTGCTGGAACGCAGCACCCGCCGCGTGCGCCCGACCCTCGACGGCGAGGCCTATTACCAGCGCTGCGTACAGCTGCTGGCGGAGCTGGAAGAGGCCGAACTGGCGTTTCGCACGGTGGCGCCGAAGGGGCGTTTGCGGGTCGACTTGCATGGCACCCTGGCCAAGTACTTCGTGATTCCGGCCCTGCCCGAATTCATGGCGCGCTATCCGGAGATCGAACTGTCCATCAGCGAGGCCGATCGTTTTGTCGACCTGATCGCCGAAGGGGTGGACTGCGTGTTGCGCGCCGGCACCCTGGGCGATTCGTCGCTGATCGGCCGGCGCGTGGCCAACCTGCAGCAGATCACCTGCGCCAGCCCGGCCTACCTGCGCAAATACGGCGAGCCATCGAGCCTCGATGAACTGTCGCGGCACCGTGCGGTGAACTACGTCTCACGCACCACGGCCAAGCTGTTTCCGTTCGAATTCATGGTCGATGGTGAACTGCGGGAAGTCGCTATCGAGGGCGCGCTGTCGGTGTTCGGCGCGGAAATCTATGCCGCCTCGGCCGTGGCCGGGCTGGGCATCATCCAGTGCCCGCGCTACCGCATGGCACAGCAGATTTCCCAGGGGCTGGTGCAGGAGATCCTCACCGATACCCCGCCGCCGCCCATGCCGGTTTCCGTGCTGTACCCACACAACCGCCACATGTCGCCACGGGTGCGGGTGTTCGTCGACTGGCTGGCGGAGGTTTTTGCCAGGGCGCTCTGAAAAGGGCCAGGGTGGCGCCGGTCATCGCTGCTTTCTGTATTGATTATCTTAATGTGTATAGTGTGTATTCTTCGCCTTTGGCTGTGTAGGGTGGCTTTTCGGGACGTATCGAAAGGACACGGCAATGCGCAGTCGGGAACTGATCAGGATGATCGAGGAGGACGGGTGGTATCTGATCGCGGTCAAAGGCAGTCATCACCAGTACAAGTATCTGCACAAGCCGGGGCGGGTCACTATCCCTCACCCGGATGCGGATCTGCCCAGGGGCACGATCCACAGCATCTTGAAACAGGCGGGCCTGAAATGAGGCCGGTCTTGAACGAAGAGGTCAACGAGATGAAATTCCCGGTCGTGCTGCACAAGGATGCCGACTCCGGATATGGAGTGATCGTCCCCGATGTGCCGGGCTGTTTTTCCGCCGGCCATACCGCGGCAGAAGCCTTCGAGAATGTGAAAGAGGCCTTGTCGCTGCATTACGAAGGCCTGGTCGCCGATGGTGAACCGCTGCCCCAGGTGCATGAGGTCGACGTGCATATCGACAACCCCGATTACGCCGGTGGCGTGTGGGGCATGATCGAGTTCGACATCACGCCTTACTTCGGCAAGGCGGTGCGCTTCAACGCCACCCTGCCGGAGCAATTGCTGGAACGCATCGACCAGACGGTGAAGCGCGACCAGCGCTACCGCTCGCGTTCGGGCTTTCTCGCCGCGGCGGCATTGCGCGAGTTATCGGCGTAGCCGCGAATCGCCGCCATCGAACGTCGGCCACTCGCACCCGCCGGGGGCCACGGTAGCGGATAAGCACGAAGAGCCGTGAGGGTCGTTGCTACGCGCTCTCGCGCTCGATCAGCCGGCACTGCAGCAGGTTCAGGCGCTGGACCTCGTCTTCCACCGGCAACACGCCCAGGCTTTCCAGGACCCGGGTCGCCGCCAGGACGCCGATCTCCAGTGCCGGTGGCTTGATGGTGCTCAGGCTGGGCAACAGCATCTCGGCAAAGGGGTAATCGCCGAAGCCCAGCACCGCGCACTCCTCGGGGATTTTCAGCCCCGCCCGTTGCCCGGCCAGGGAGCCGCCGGCGGCCAGGTTGTCGTTGGCGAAGATGATCGCGTCCGGGGGTGGGCGGGTTTTCATCAGGGCTTCCATGGCCTGCTTGCCGGCCTCGAACGGCGCTCGATCGGCATCCGGGGCGAACACCCAGGGTGCCAGGCCCAGTTCGCTCACGGTGGCGGCGTAACCGTCGCGGCGCTCCAGGGCGCTGAGGTCGCCGGGAGCGCTGTTCTGCACGAAGGCGATGCGCCGATAACCCTTGTCGTACAGATAACGCGTCGCCGTCACCCCGACCTGGTAATGGGAAAAGCCGATCTGCAGCGGTTCCCGCTGTGGCTGGTAGTCCCAGGTCTCGATCACCGGGATATCCGCCTCGGCGATCATCTTTTCAGTGCCCGGGCTATGGAAATGACTGGTCAGCACCAGGGCGGCCGGTGACCAGCCGAGAAAGGCCCGCACGGCGTTTTCTTCCTGTTGTGCATCGAAGTAGCTCGACGCCAGCAACAGCTGGTAACCGTGGCGGCTGAGGGTGTCGCTGAAGCCCTGGATGGTGTTGGCGAAAATCGGCCCGGAGATGTTCGGGATCACCATGGCGACAATCTTGCCCCGGGTCGAGGCCAGGCCGCCGGCCACCAGGTTCGGCACGTAACCCAGTTCGGCCACTGCCCGGGCGATGCGCTCGCGACGTTCCGGCGAGACGCTGTCCGGCTGGTTGAAATAACGCGACACGGTGATCGCCGACACACCGGCCTGGCGGGCGACGGTGTTCAGGGTCACCCGTCCGGCACCGCGGCGCTTGCGGCCTGGGGATTTTTCAACGGTCAAAAGCGCGATCCTTTAAGTAACAAAAAGGCATATAAAAGTAATTTTTCAGTATTTGACGATCTATGTGCAGCTTACCGATACTGGCGATGTTAGCGCTAACAAAGCGCCTTGTCTGCTACTCGCTCGAGCGAATGTCCACGACAGATTTTTCGGCGCTGCCGGCGCAGATCGGCAGCGGTTAAGGGCAAATTCCGCGCAGGTGCAGCATGCAGAGCATTCATGGGGATCAGCAGAAACGGGTGCGGTCGATCCGCGCCGCCAGCGCTTCACTGGCGTATTTGGGCTGGTGGCTGGCGGGGCTCGCCGTGCTGCCGCTGCCGGGCGCTTTCGCCGCTGACAGCGACAGCGCGGCGCAGGGCCAGGAGCCGACGCTGAAGTCGGTGACAGTCACCGCCACCCGCCGCGAAGAGTCGCTGCAAAAAGTGCCGGTGGCGGTGTCGGTGGTCGATGGCGAGCAACTGGAGCGCGACAATCGCAACGGTGTCGCCAGCATCGTGCAACAGGTGCCGTCGCTGAACTTCCGCACCGGCGCTTCGAACAAGGACACCTCGCTGTTCATCCGCGGCGTGGGCACCATTTCCACCTCGCCCGGCGTGGAGCCGACCGTGGCCACGGTGATCGATGGCGTGGTCTACGGCCGCCCGGGCCAGGCTACCCTCGACCTGCTGGACCTGGAACGCATCGAAGTTTTGCGCGGTCCGCAAGGCACCTTGTTCGGCAAGAACGCTTCGGCCGGCGTGCTGAATATCGTGACCAGGGCGCCGACCGTCGAGACCCATGGCTACATCGACCAGAGCTACTACAGCGGCAACGAAAGCCGCACCCGGTTCGGCATCGGCGGCAGCCTGATTCCCGACACGCTCAAGGGTTCGATCACCACCCTGTTTGGCAGCTACGACGGCAACGTCGACAACCGGCGCAACGGGCATGAGGTCAACGGCTACAATCGCAAGGGCGTGCGCGGCAAGCTGGCGTTCACCCCCAGCGACGACCTCACCTTCACCCTGGCGGCCGACTACATGCAGTCCCATGACGACGCGCCCAATGGCGTTGTCGCCAAGGCCCTGGCTCCGGCCTTCGCCAATGCCCTGCGCCCGGTCCGGGCCAGCAGCGACAACCGCGATATCAACACCGATACCCGTACCCACGTCGAAGACATCAACAAAGGTTTGTCCGGCCAGCTGGACTGGAGTCTTGGCGATTACACCCTGACCTCGATCACCGCCTGGCGCGGCTGGAACAACACCCAGTATCAGGACGGCGACCGCCTGGGCGCCGTTACCGCCGCTTTCCCCGGTACCGCCGACAAAGGCGACCTGGACTACAACCAGTACTCTCAGGAGCTGCGCCTGGCCTCGCCCAAGGGGCAATTTCTCGAGTACGTCGGCGGGTTGTTCTACATGCACGGCAAGGATGAAGAAACCTACCGGCGCACCCTGACCACTACCACCGCGATCAACCGTGGCATCGCCGACTACAGCACCACCAGCGACAGCTACTCGGTGTTCGGCGAAACCACCCTGAACTTCACCTCGGACCTGCGCGGGATCGCCGGCCTGCGCTGGACCCACGACGACCTGGAATACGAGCACCGCCGCGTATCCACCTCGGCCACCACCGTCAGCGGCATTCAGCCCGGCACCAGCAGCTCGGGCTCGGTGGATGAGGACGGTTGGTCCGGGCGCCTGGGCCTGCAGTACGACCTGAGCGATGCGGTCACCACCTACCTGACCTATTCACGCGGCTACAAGGGGCCGGCCTACAACGTGTTCTTCAACATGCAGCCGCGGGACACCGAGGCGCTGAAGCCGGAAACCTCCAACACCTGGGAGGCCGGGATCAAGGCCACGGCCTGGAACAAGCGTCTGACCGCCAACCTGGCGATCTTCCACAGCGACTACGACAACTATCAGGCGAACTTCTTCGACACCGTCGCCGGGCAGGTGGTGACCCGCCTGATCAATGCCGGCAGCGTTAGCACCGAAGGCGTCGAGCTGGATTACGCCTTGCAGGCCACCCAGCAACTGAAGATCTCCGGCGCGCTGGCCTATACCCGTGCGCGGATCGACGAATTCGCCTGCCCGGCGGGCGCGGCGGCTTCTTGCAACGTCAACGGCAAGCCGCTGCCATTCAGCCCTGATTGGAAAAGCTATGTGCGGGCCGATTACAGCATCCCGCTGGATAACGGCCTGGATATCGAACTGGGCACCGATTACAGCTGGCAGAGCGAAGTGCAGTACGACATCAGCCAGAACGCCGACACCAGGCAGGGGGCCTACGGCATCTGGAACGCCAGCATCGCCCTGGCCGACTACAACCAGGGCTGGCGCGTGGCGCTGCTGGGCAAGAACCTCGCCGACAAGTCCTATTCGCCGCTGCTGGCCAGTGGCGGCAATTACATCTACCGCGCCGTGCCACGGGATGACGAACGTTATTTCGGGGTACAGGTGCGCAAGGATTTTTGAGCCGTTGCGTGCAACGACCCTCAATGACTGCTTCAAGGAAAAGACCATGACCCACCCAAGACAACTCAAGCTCGGCGCCTTTCTGATGGCCACCGGTCATCACGTTGCCGCCTGGCGGCATCCGTACGTACCGGCGGATGCCGGACTAGACTTTTCTGCGTACAGGCAGCTGGCCCGGATCGCCGAGGCAGCGAAGTTCGATGCCCTGTTTCTGGCTGACAGCGTGGCCGCCGCAACGGGCCCCGAGGCCCACAGAATGGCGCGTTCGGAGCAGTTTGAGCCCTTGACTTTGCTGGCTGCCCTCAGCGTCGTGACCGAGCATATTGGGCTAATTGCCACTAGCACTACGAGCTATAACGTACCGTACCATGTAGCACGTAAGTACGCTTCGCTGGATCACCTGTCGGGTGGAAGGGCAGGTTGGAATCTGGTGACTTCCGACAATGCGGCCGAAGCGCAGAATTTCGGTCGCGACGAGCATTTGGGCCATGCCGAGCGTTACAGCCGCGCCCGCGAGTTCCATGCAGTGGTCACCGGGCTTTGGGACAGTTGGCAGGACGACGCCTTTGTCCGCGACAAAAGCAGCGGCCAGTATTACGACCCGGCCAAGCTGCATGTGCTGGACCACCAGGGCGAACACTTCCGGGTCAAGGGCCCGCTGAATGTGGCGCGCCCGCCCCAGGGCTATCCGGTGATCGTCCAGGCCGGTTCCTCCGAAGCCGGACGCGAGCTGGCGGCGCAGACCGCCGAGGTGGTATTCACCGCCCAGACCTCACTGGCCAGCGCCCAGGCGTTTTATGCCGACCTCAAGGGGCGCCTGGCCCGCTACGGACGCGGCGCCGATTCATTGAAAGTCATGCCCGGGGTATTCGTGGTGGTGGGGCAGAGCGAAAGTGAGGCCCGGGAAAAATATGAATCGTTTCAGCAATGGGTCGAACCCGAGGTTGGCGTGGCCCTGCTTGGGCGTATGCTGGGCAACTTCGACCTGTCGCAGTACCCGTTGGACGGCCCGCTGCCCGCGCTGCCATTGACCGAAAGCGGCCAGCAAAGCCGGCAGAAGCTGCTGGTGGAACTGGCCGGCAAGGACAACCTGAGTCTGGCCGAGCTGGGCCGGAAAATCGCCGGGGGCCGGGGGCACTACAGCTTGATCGGCACGCCGGCGCAGATCGCCGACGAGCTGCAAGGCTGGTTCGAGGAAGGCGCGGCGGATGGCTTCAACGTGCTGGTGCCGCACCTGCCGGGCGGGCTCCAGGACTTTGCCGGCGCCGTGGTACCGGAACTGCAACGACGCGGGTTGTTCAGAACCGAATACGAGGGCAAGACGTTGCGCGAGAACCTGGGGCTGGCGCGACCGAAGAATCAATTTGCATAGAGAGGCAGACGACCGCGGCGCGGTCGATCGCGAAACCTGAAGGCTTCAAACCACAGCGTCCCGCCAATGAGAGAGGATTCGATGACTTACCTTGCTGCCGAAAACCGCTACGACTCCATCCCCTACCGCCGCGTCGGACGCAGCGGCCTGGTGCTGCCGGCGCTGTCCCTGGGCCTGTGGCACAACTTCGGCGACAGTACGCCGATCGACACCCAGCGTTCGTTGCTGCGCACCGCCTTCGACCTGGGCATCAACCACTTCGACCTGGCCAACAACTACGGCCCGCCCTATGGCAGCGCCGAGATCAATTTCGGTCGTCTGTTGCGTGAAGACTTCAAGCGGTATCGCGACGAGCTGATCATCTCCAGCAAGGCCGGTTGGGATATGTGGCCCGGTCCGTATGGCCAGGGCGGTGGCTCGCGCAAATACGTGCTGGCCAGCCTCGACCAGAGCCTGCAGCGCCTGGGCCTCGACTATGTGGATATCTTCTATTCCCACCGCTTCGACCCGGACACCCCGCTGGAAGAAACCGCCAGCGCCCTGGCCACCGCGGTGCAGCAGGGCAAGGCGCTGTACATCGGTATCTCGTCTTACTCGGGGGTGAAGACCCGTGAGATCGCAGCCTTGCTCAAGGAGTGGAAAGTGCCGCTGCTGATCCACCAGCCGGCCTATAACCTGCTCAACCGCTGGGTGGAAAAGGATCTGCTGGACACCACCGAAGAACTCGGCGCCGGGGTGATCGCCTTCACGCCGTTGGCCCAGGGCCTGCTGACCGACAAGTACCTCAATGGCATTCCCGAGGATGCGCGGGTCAACCGCCCGGGCGGTGGTTCGCTGCAAGCCTCGCACCTGTCCGAGGCCAACCTCGCCCATGTGCGCGCCCTCAACGAAATCGCCCAGCGTCGTGGCCAGAGCCTGGCGCAACTGGCCCTGGCCTGGACCCTGCGCGATCCGCGGGTGACCTCGGCCCTGATCGGCGCCAGCCGGCCGGAGCAGATTGTCGAGAACGTCGGTGCATTGCAGAACCTGAACTTCAGCGCCGAAGAACTGGCAGAGATCGATCGTTTTGCCCGCGAAGGCGGGATCAATCTGTGGGAGAAGCCTTCAACCGCGGAATAGAGCCTACCGTCATGTTGCAAGGCTGCCGCGGCTTCTGTAGGAGCCAGGCTTGCCGGCGATCCAGAGGGCATGTGCTGTCAGGCATGCCGCCATCGCGAGCAAGCTGCGCTCCTACAGGGGATCTGTGTCGGACTGGACTCTGTGGCCGTTCAGATTTCGAGTGGCAGCCAGGGGTTGATAACGATCAACCCGGTGTCGCTGAAGTCCTTGGCGTTACGGGTGGCGATCGCCGCGTCGTGGACGCGGCATATGGCCGCAATTTGCGCATCCACCAGGCTGATCGGACGCCCCAGGCTTTCCCGGTGCGAAATCAGATGGGCGTAGTAAAGAGCCGCCTGGGTCCCGAAGGGCACGATGCGGTCGATGAAATCTTCCTCGAACATCGCCAGGGCCGACGCATGGAGCATCTGTTTGCGCTTGCCGTGGGGCAGGCGCGCGATGCCGTGAAGAATCTCGGCCATGGTCATGGCGCTGATGTAGAGGTCTTCGACAGGTTGCGCTTCGATCCACAGCAATACCGATGCGTCCGGTTGGGGACGCATCAGTTCCGACAGCACATTAGTGTCGAGCACGATCATTCGCCCAGATCCACCACGCGTGCCGGCTCGGTACGTTCGGGCAGCTCAAGCTTCGCTCCGCCAGCCTCGGCAAAGCGTGCCCGGATACGACTGGCCAGGCCTTGGCTGTCGGCTGTTCTGTTCAGGGCGCGGCGCAAAATCAAGCGGGCTTCTTCTTCCATGGAGTGGCCGTTGTGGGCGGCTTCTATGCGCAGGCGCTCTTTGATGTGGTCGTCCAGGTTTCGGATTGTCAGGCTGGCCATGGGTTCCTCCGAATGAAATCAATGCAATCATTGATAGCATAGCCGTGCATCATCGAGGGTGGACAACCACTTGTCGTTTGGTGACGCCGCAATCACCCGCCAGTCCTGCTGCAGTCATGAGTATCGGTTATCGGAAAAACGGCACATCTCCGAGAATCGTCGCGCGGTGCATCACGCGGCGTTGCGGACGGTAGTCGTCGACCGCGTAGTGCTGGGTCACGCGGTTGTCCCAGAAGGCCACGTCGTTGATCTGCCAGCGCCAGCGGATGGTGAATTCCGGGCGGGTGGCGTGGGCGAACAGCAGTTTCAGGATGACTTCGCTTTCGCTGTCCGACAGCTCGTTGATCCTGGTGGTGAAGCCTTCGTTGACGAACAGCGACTTGCGCCCGCTGACCGGGTGGGTGCGGATCACCGGGTGCGACAGCGGCGGGTTTTTCCGCTTGGCTTCTTCCCAGCGCGCCAGGTCTTGCGGGGTATTGCCGAAGCGCTCCAGGGGAAAGGACTTGATGAATTCGTGAGTCGCGGTCAGGCCCTGCAGCAGGTTTTTCATCGGCTCCGAGAGCGCCTCATAGGCCGCGATGCCGCTGGCCCACAGGGTATCGCCACCGTAGGCCGGCAACAGCTTGGCGCTGAGCACCGCGCCCAGGGCCGGGGTCGGCAGGAAGGTGACGTCGGTGTGCCAGATGGCGTTGTCGCGTACGTCGGTTTGCGCGGTGTCGAGGATCAGCACTTGCGGCTGTTCCGGCACGTTGGGGTAGATCGGATGGATATGCAGGTCGCCAAAGTTCGCCGCGAAGCGCGCCTGTTGCTGCGGGTCGATCGGCTGGTCGCGGAAGAACAGCACCTGATGCTGGAGCAGCGCCTGCTCGATGATGTCGCGCTGTTCGCTGGCTAGCGGTTGGCTGATATCGACGCCGCTGATCTGGGCGCCCAGGGCGGAGCTTAAAGGGGTGATGGTCAGGCTCATGTCGTTCTCGAATGGAGCGCCGAATTGCCGGCGTGGTCAGTTCTGTCTGTAAGAAATCTTGCCCGCTACAGGGTTACCGGGGTCTCAATGGGCCTGGCCGTGCCAGGGCACCAGCTTGCGCTGCAGGGCGCGCAGGCCCATTTCCATGGCGAAGGCGATCAGGGCGATGACCAGGATCCCCAGTACCACCACATCGGTGACCAGGAACTGGGCGGCGGATTGCACCATGAACCCCAGGCCGCTGGTGGCGGCGATCAGTTCGGCGGCGACCAGGGTCGACCAGCCCACCCCGAGGCCGATGCGCACGCCGGTGAGGATGTCCGGCAGGGCGCTGGGCAGGATCACATGGCGAATCAGCTGGGCCCGGGTCGCGCCCAGGGACTGCGCGGCGCGCAGCCGGGTCGGGTCCACGGTGCGTACGCCGGTGGCGGTGGCGATGGCGATCGGGGCGAAGATCGCCAGGTAGATCAGCAGCACCTTGGACAGCTCGCCGATGCCGCACCAGATGACGATCAGCGGCAGATAGGCCAGGGGTGGAATCGGCCGGTAGAACTCGATCAGCGGGTCCAGCACGCCGCGGGCGATGCGGTTGTGGCCGATGGCGATGCCCACCGGGATCGCGGTCAGCACGGCAAAACCCAGGGCCAGACCGATGCGTCCGAGGCTTGCGCCCAGGTGCTGCCACAGGGTGGAGTCCATATAGCCGCTGGTCACCAGCAGCCAGCCCTTTTGCAGCACGGCGGAAGGTGGCGGTAGGAACAGCGGTTCGATCAGGCCGCTGGCCGTCACTGCCCACCACAGGGCGAGCAGCACGACCAGGGTCAGCACGCTGATCCAGCGAGTGCTCAGGCTGCGGCGCAGGGGCACCGTGGTGTGCGGGTTAGCGGCTTTGGTCGTGGTGGCCGGAAGGTCGTAGCTGTTCATGCGCGCTCCTGCCGCAAGACGGCACTGCGTTGGGAGAACACCCGGGCCAGCACGTGTTCGCGGGTTTCGATAAAGCGTGGATCGGACTTGATTGCCCGGGCCGATTCGCCGGCCGCGTAACGCCGGCCGAAGTCCAGGCTCAAGCGCTCGACGATTTGCCCCGGGTTGGGAGCCAGCAGGATCAGGTCGGTGGCGAGGAATACCGCTTCCTCGATGTCGTGGGTAATCAGGAACACCGGCTTGGCGGTGCGTTGCCAGACTTGCAGCAACAGCTCCTGCATCTGCTCGCGGGTGAAGGCATCGAGGGCGCCGAAGGGTTCGTCCATCAGCAGCAGCCGTGGGTCGGCGGCCAGGGCGCGGGCCAGGCCCACACGCTGGCGTTGTCCGCCGGAGAGCTGCCAGATGCGCCGTTTGTCGAAGCCGGCCAGGTCCACCAGCGCGAGCATTTCCCGGGCGCGGGCTTCGCGCGGGTCGCGGGCAATGCCGGCCAGTTCGAGGCCGAAGCCGACATTGGCCAGCACGTCCTGCCAGGGCAGCAGGGCATCGTCCTGGAACACCACGCCGCGTTCGGCGCTCGGGCCGGCGACTGGCACGCCGTCCAGGGTGATGCGCCCGGCGCTGGGCTCGACGAAACCGGCGATCAGGTTCAACAGCGAAGTCTTGCCACTGCCGGAAGGGCCGAGGGCGACCAGCAGCTGCTGGGGCCCGAGCGTCAGGGAAATATCCGCCAGCACCGGTTCGGCGGCGCCGGGGTACTGTGCGCTGATGCGCTCCAGTTGTAGCAAAGCCATGGCGGCGCGCTCCTTGTTCAAATGCAGCCTTTGTCGAGGTGAGACGCTGTACGAGAAGCGCCGGGCCTGGGCCCGGCGACCTCTGCGGCTGACCTTCAGTGGGTGATGTACTTGGCGCTGACGTATGGCGCGTAATCCGGCAGTACCGCCTCTACCTTGCCCTGTTCCTTGAGGAACACCGCGGTGTCGGTGATGGCCTTGGTGGTCGGCGCGCCAAGGCTGATGACCTGGTCGGCCGCCAGTGGGTAGACGTTGCCCTGCAACAGCAGCGGAATGTCGCTGGCCTTGGCGCCGGAGAGTTTCACCAGCTTGTCGACGTTGCTCTGCTCAGCCAGCCAGGCTTTTGGGTCCTTGCGGTAATCGGCGTAGGCGTCGAGGGTCACCTTGGCGAAGGCGGTAACGATTTGCGGGTGCTTCTCGGCGAAGTCCTTGCGCACGATCCAGGCATCGAAGGTCGGCGCGCCGAACCGGGCCAGCTCGCCGGAGGTGATCAGCACCTTGCCGTTTTCCTTGGCCACGCCCAGCGCCGGGTCCCAAACGTAGGTGGCGTCAATGTCGCCGCGCTTCCAGGCAGCGATGATCGCCGGTGGCGCGAGGTTGAGAATCTGTACTTTCGCTGGGTCGATTTTCCAGTGCTTGAGCGCGGCCAGCAGGCTGTAGTGACCGGTGGAAACGAAGGGCACGGCGACTTTCTTGCCGACCAGGTCCTGGGGCGTGTTGATCCCGGATCCGTCGCGGGCCACCAGGGCCTCGGCGGCGCCGATCTGGGTGGCGATGAGGAAGGTTTCCACCGGCACCTTGCGGGTGATCGCGGCGGTCAGCGGGCTGGAGCCGAGGTAGCCGATCTGCACGTCACCCGAGGCGATGGCGGCGATGATGTCGGCGCCGTTGTCGAACTTGCGCCAGTCGATCCTGGCCTGGGTGGCCTTTTCGTAGGTGCCGTCGGCCTGGGCGACTTTCGCCGGATCGACGGTGGTCTGGTAGGCGACGGTGACATCGGCTGCCTGGGCGAACAAGCTCGCGGTAGCCAGGGATACGGCCGCCAGAAGGCGAAGGGGAAAGTGCATTTTCATCATGAAGCTCCTCGACAGGCGGCCAAGTGTGGGCGTGGGAGGAGACTAAATGATCTAAGAATCTAAAAATAAATAACTTTTTAGAATTAGCTTAAAAGAGGAATCTTCTAAAGAGAGCACTTTTTTGAAGGGGAGCGCTTTGCGCTCCATCGCGGGCAAGCCTCGCTCCTACAGGACGGCACTGTGTAGGAGCGAGGCTTGCCCGCGAAAAGCGCCGCAGGCGCTTAGCTCAGTTACTGATCGCCAGGATACTCGCCTGGTACGAGCCGACAAACACGTCGAAATCACCGACTTCGTTGCGTTCCAGCTCGGTCTGTTGCAGCAGGGAGCTGCGCGCGGCTTCTTCAAAACGCGCCTGGTCTTCCTTGCTCAGGGGCTCGCTGCGGAAGAACTCGGCGTGGGCCAGGCTCTGGCGCAGGGAGAACTGGCTGAAGCTTTCCTTGTGCTCCTGCATGGCGGCCAGGACCTGGGCCGAAGGCGTCAGGGACGAATCCTTGACCTTGGCCAGCTGGGCGTCCAGTGCCTTGCTGTGGGCGTCGCTGCCGTGGCTGCGGTCGAGCAGGGCGGCCAGCGGCGCGATCTTTTCCAGCAGTTCGCCGGCCCACTCCTTGAGCTCCACCAGTTGTCCCTGGCGCAGCAGGTGCAGGCCCGGACGACGACCTTCCTTGACCACCTTGAGGAAGTTCGAGGTGGCATTGCCGCACTCGTTGTTTTCCAGCAGCGGACTCTCGTTGAGCGCGCAATACAGCAGGAAGGCGTCGAGGAAGCGGGCTTCCTGCACGTCGATGCCCATCGGCAGGAACGGGTTGATGTCCAGGCAGCGCACTTCGACGTACTGGATGCCGCGGGCCATCAGCGCCTGGATCGGCCGCTCGCCGGTGTAGGTCACGCGTTTCGGGCGGATGTTGGAGTAGTACTCGTTTTCGATCTGCAGGATGTTGGTGTTGAGCTGGACCCACTCGCCGTCCTGGTGGGTGCCGATCTCCACATAAGGCGCGTATGGCGTGGCGACGGCCTTGCGCAGGCTGTCGGTGTAGCTGTTCAGGTCGTTGTAGCAAGGGGTCAGGCCGGCCTGGGCGTTGCTCTGGTAGCCCAGGTCGCTCATGCGCAGGCTGGTGGCGTACGGCAGGTACAGGGTCTCGGCGTCCAGCTGTTCCAGCTGGTGCGAGCGACCGCGCAAGAAGCCCGCGTCCAGCGCCGGCGAGGCGCCGAACAGGTACATCAGCAGCCAGCTGTAGCGGCGGAAGTTACGGATCAGCGCGATGTACGCCGACGACTGATAGTCGCGGTCGCTGCCGACGAAACCTTCGGCCTGCTTGAGAAGCGGCCAGAGCTGCTCCGGCAGGGAGAAGTTGTAGTGGATCCCGGCGATGCACTGCATGGTCTTGCCGTAACGCAGGGCCAGGCCCTTGCGGTACACGTACTTGAGCTGGCCGATGTTGGAGGTGCCGTAATAGGCGATCGGGATGTCTTCCTCGGCCGGCAACGGGCACGGCATCGATGGACTCCACAGGTACTCGTTGCCGAGCTTGCTGTAGGCGAAACGGTGAATCTTGTCGAGGCTGGCCAGGGTGTCAGCCGGATCGGCCAGGGCCGGAGTGATGAACTCCAGCAGCGACTCGGAATAATCGGTGGTGATCTGTTCGTTGGTCAGCGCGGAACCCAGTTCTTCCGGGTGCGGGGTCTGTGCCAGGCGCGCTTCGCCGGTCACGCGCAGGCATTCGCGCTCGATACCGTGCAGGCACTGCTCGAGCAGAGAGAGGTTAGCGCGCTCGCCGAGCAGAGCCAGGCGGCGGTTGAGAAGTTCGCTCAAGTTGGATTCCTTCACGCGTCAGTCGCCCCAATATGGGGGTGGGCAGGACGGTCTACAAGGGTGAAGTTGAAACTGGCGTTTTCGCCTGGTCGTTGAGCCTTGCCGGCCCGCTTTGCAACGCCATTGCTTCATCCTTGATCTGGCTCTTGCACGCGCAAAAAAACTCCGGCGCCGTGTGTGCAGCGCCGAAATTAACTCAAATCGAGGTTGAGGGGCTATAGAACAGCGAACGTGCCTTGTGCTTTAGCGACCAGTTTGTCGCCTTGCATCACATCGGCCTCGACCACCAGGGTGCGGCGGCCCGGGTGGAGCACCCGGGCGTGGCAGATCACGTCGCCCTCGGCGACGGCGCGGATGTAGTTGATCTTGCACTCGATGGTCGCGCTCTGCTGGTCGAAGCCGTGGGAGCTGGAACAGGCCAGCCCCATGGCAATGTCGACCAGGCTGAAGATCGCCCCGCCGTGCAGCTTCTGGCCGCGATTGCGCAGCTGCGGCGTCAGCGTCAGGGCGACGTCGGCTTCCCCGACCTCCAGGCGCTGCAGACGACAGCCGAGCAGTTGGCTGAACGCGCTTTCGGTCAAGCCGGCCGGGATCTCCATCAGCGTTTCTTCAACTGCTTGGCATTGGCGAACAGCGACGCCATGGCGTTGTTGGTCGGGGCCGCGGTCACGGTTTCCTTGCGCGGGGCGCTATTGCCCGACGAGCGTGGCGCCGAGCCTGGGCGCGAACCACGAGCGCCGTCGATCTTCTCGCCCGGGGTGTCGCTCATGCGCATCGACAGGCCGACGCGTTTGCGCGGGATATCGACTTCCATGACCTTGACCTTGACCACGTCGCCGGCCTTCACCGCCTCACGCGGGTCCTTGATGAACTTCTCCGACAGCGCCGAGATGTGCACCAGGCCGTCCTGGTGCACGCCGATGTCGACGAAGGCACCGAAGTTGGTGACGTTGGTCACCACGCCTTCGAGGATCATCCCCAGTTGCAGGTCCTTGAGGTCTTCGACGCCTTCCTGGAACTCGGCGGTCTTGAACTCGGGACGCGGATCGCGGCCCGGCTTGTCCAGTTCCTGGAGGATGTCAGTGACGGTTGGCAGGCCGAAGGTCTCGTCGGTGAACTTCTTCGGATCCAGGCGCTTGAGGAAGCCGCTGTCGCCGATCAGCGAGCGGATGTCGCGGTCGGTCTCGGCGGCGATGCGCTGCACCAGCGGGTAGGCTTCCGGGTGCACCGCGGACGCGTCCAGAGGGTTGTCGCCGTTCATCACACGCAGGAAGCCGGCGGCCTGTTCGAAGGTCTTTTCACCCAGGCGGGCAACCTTCTTCAGCGCGGCGCGGGTCTTGAACGCACCGTTTTCATCGCGGTGGCTGACGATGTTCTGCGCCAGGGTGGTGTTGAGGCCGGAGATCCGCGCCAGCAGGGCCACGGACGCGGTGTTGACGTCCACGCCGACGGCGTTCACGCAGTCCTCGACCACCGCATCCAGGCCACGGGCCAGCTTCAGCTGCGACACGTCGTGCTGGTACTGGCCGACGCCGATGGATTTCGGATCGATCTTCACCAGCTCGGCCAGCGGGTCCTGCAGGCGGCGGGCGATGGACACCGCGCCACGGATCGACACGTCGAGGTCGGGGAATTCCTTGGCGGCCAGTTCCGACGCCGAATACACCGAAGCGCCGGCCTCGGAGACCATGACCTTGGTCATGCGCATGGCCGGGTATTTCTTGATCAGCTCGGCGGCCAGCTTGTCGGTTTCACGGCTGGCGGTGCCGTTGCCGATGGCGATCAGGTCCACCGAGTGCTTGGCGCACAGCGCGGCCAGCACGGCGATGGTCTGGTCCCACTTGTTGTGCGGTACGTGCGGGTAAACGGTGGCGTGGTCCAGCAGCTTGCCGGTGGCGTCCACCACCGCCACCTTGCAGCCGGTGCGCAGGCCCGGGTCGAGGCCCAGGGTCGCGCGCGGGCCGGCCGGAGCGGCCAGCAGCAGGTCGTGCAGGTTGTGGGCGAAGACGTTGATCGCCTCGGTTTCGGCGTTGTCGCGCAGCTCGCCCAGCAGGTCGGTTTCCAGGTGGGTGTAGAGCTTGACCTTCCAGGTCCAGCGCACCACTTCGCCGAGCCACTTGTCGGCCGGGCGGTTCTGGTTCTGGATGCCGACCTGCTGGCCGATCATGCCTTCGCACGGGTGCATGGTGCCCGGCAGTTCGTCGCCGACTTTCAGCGCGGAGCTGAGGATGCCTTCGTTGCGGCCACGGAAAATCGCCAGGGCGCGGTGCGACGGCATGCTCTTGAGCGGTTCGTCGTGTTCGAAGTAATCACGGAACTTGGCGCCTTCCTCTTCCTTGCCGGCGATCACGCGGGCACTGAGGGTGGCTTCCTGCTTGAGGTAGTTGCGCAGCTTGTCCAGCAGGCTGGCGTCTTCGGCGAAGCGCTCCATGAGGATGTACTTGGCGCCTTCGAGGGCGGCCTTCACATCGGCCACGCCTTTTTCCGCGTCGACGAAACGCGCGGCTTCGCTTTCCGGGGTCAGGTTCGGGTCGTTGAACAGGCCGTCCGCCAGTTCGCCGAGGCCGGCTTCCAGGGCGATCTGGCCCTTAGTGCGGCGCTTCTGCTTGTACGGCAGGTAGAGGTCTTCGAGGCGGGTCTTGGTGTCGGCGAGCTTGATGTCGCGGGCAAGTGTAGGGGTCAGTTTGCCTTGCTCCTCGATGCTGGCGAGGATGCTGATGCGCCGTTCGTCGAGTTCTCGCAGGTAGCGCAGGCGCTCTTCCAGATGACGCAACTGGGTGTCATCGAGGCTGCCGGTCACTTCCTTACGGTAGCGGGCGATGAAGGGCACGGTGGAGCCTTCATCCAATAGAGCGACGGCCGCTTCGACCTGTTGTGGGCGTACGCCGAGTTCCTCGGCAATGCGGCTGTTGATGCTGTCCATAAAACCACCTGACAAATTGTGAAGCAGGCTCGCCGGCACGGAAAATTGGCCTCGGCGAGTCTGGTTGAGCGGCCTGGCGTGCGCCGCTGCCTGGATCAAAAGGCTGCCTGTTGACCCGTGAAATCGAACAATTACTGCCTGGCCGGGAAAAATAAAAAGTGGCCACGGGCGGTAACGATCAGACGTTGCCTGACACAAAAGGCGGCGCATTATAACCAGCGTTCCAGTCTTCGGGGGTATCGGCCCACTGGCGGCCGACGGCGGGTTTTCTGGCGGTAGAGGAAAAATCTGCTAACAATGCACACGGTGCGTATAACGGCAGCTACGCCATAATGCGCACCGAGATAAAAGGAGCATCTGATGAGCAGCACTGCACAAACTGCCGAAGGCGAAAAAATTCTTATCGTTGACGACGACCCCGGGCTGAGCAGCCTGCTGGAGCGCTTCTTCGTCAGCAAGGGCTACCGTGCCCGCGCGGTTCCCAACACCGAGCAGATGGACCGTCTGCTGGGTCGCGAAGTCTTCAACCTGGTCGTCCTCGACCTGATGCTGCCTGGCGAAGACGGCCTGACCGCATGCCGCCGCCTACGCAGTGCGAACAACCAGATCCCGATCATCATGCTCACCGCCAAGGGCGACGAGCTGAGCCGCATCAAGGGCCTGGAACTGGGCGCCGACGATTACCTGGCCAAGCCGTTCAACCCCGACGAGCTGATGGCGCGGGTCAAGGCCGTGCTGCGTCGCCAGTCGGCTCCGGTGCCGGGTGCGCCGGGCAGCGAAGACGAAAACGTCACCTTCGGCGACTACGAACTGTCCCTGGCCACCCGCGAACTCAAGCGCGGCGCCGAAGTGCACATGCTCACCACCGGTGAGTTCGCGGTGCTCAAGGCCCTGGTGATGAACGCTCGCCAGCCGCTGACCCGCGACAAACTGATGAACCTGGCCCGTGGCCGCGAGTGGGATGCCCTGGAGCGTTCCATCGACGTGCAGATCTCCCGCCTGCGCCGGATGATCGAGCCCGATCCGTCCAAGCCGCGTTATATCCAGACGGTCTGGGGCGTGGGTTATGTGTTCGTGCCGGATGGCACCACCACCAAGTGACCGATGATTTGTAGGAGCGAGCGCCCGGGCCGGAAAACGACCCGGGCGCTCGCATTCCGCAACTCTGCGAGCGCGGCTCGCTCCTGCAAAGCGTGTAATGGCTGTTTATGAAAACCCCGCTGTGGTTCCCGCAAAGCTTCTTCTCCCGCACCCTCTGGCTGGTGCTGATCGTGGTGCTGTTCTCCAAGGCGCTGACCCTGGTTTATCTGCTGATGAACGAGGACGTGCTGGTGGACCGCCAGTACAGCCACGGCGTGGCCCTGACCCTGCGTGCCTATTGGGCCGCCGACGAATCCAACCGCGACCAGATCGCCGAGGCCGCCGGGTTGATCAAGGTGGTCGGCAGCGGTGTGCCGGCGGGCGAGCAGCATTGGCCCTACAGCGAGATCTATCAGCGGCAGATGCAGGCCGAGCTGGGCGCCGACACGGAAGTGCGCCTGCGCATGCATGCGCCGCCTGCGCTCTGGGTGCGCGCGCCGAGTCTGGGCGACGGCTGGCTGAAAGTGCCGCTGTATCCGCATCCGCTGCGGGGGCAGAAGATCTGGAGCGTGCTCGGCTGGTTCCTGGCGATCGGCCTGTTGTCCACGGCGTCGGCGTGGATCTTCGTCAGCCAGCTCAACCAGCCGCTCAAGCGCCTGGTCTATGCCGCCCGGCAATTGGGGCAGGGGCGCAGCGTGCGCCTGCCGATCAGCGATACGCCGAGCGAGATGACCGAGGTGTACCGCGCCTTCAACCAGATGGCCGAGGACGTGGAACAGGCCGGGCGCGAACGCGAGCTGATGCTGGCGGGGGTGTCCCACGACCTGCGCACGCCGCTGACCCGCCTGCGCCTGTCGCTGGAGTTGATGGGCAGCCACAACGACCTGACCGACGACATGGTCCGCGACATCGAAGACATGGACGCGATTCTCGATCAGTTCCTGGCCTTTATCCGCGACGGTCGCGACGAATCGGTGGAGGAGGTCGATCTCAGCGACCTGGTGCGCGAAGTGGCGGCGCCCTACAACCAGAACGATGAAAAGGTGCACCTGCGCCTGGAACCGATTCCACCGTTCCCGTTGCGTCGGGTGTCGATGAAGCGCCTGTTGAACAACCTGATCGGCAACGCGTTGAACCACGCAGGGACGGAAGTCGAAGTGGCGGCCTATGTGTCGGGCGACACCAGCGCGCCTTATGTGGTGCTGAGTGTGATGGACCGTGGCGCGGGTATCGACCCGTCGGAGCTGGAGGCGATCTTCAACCCCTTCACCCGCGGCGACCGTGCCCGGGGTGGCAAGGGCACCGGCCTGGGCCTGGCCATCGTCAAGCGGATCGCCTCGATGCACGGCGGCAATGTCGAATTGCGCAACCGCGCCGATGGCGGCCTGGAAGCGCGGGTGCGCTTGCCGTTGGGATTGTTGCTGCCCAGGGATGCGGTTTGAGCTGTAGCCGCTGCCGAAGGCTGCGATAAGGCCGGGCCACGCTGGTCGCAGGACCTTCGCTCGATTTGCGAATGCTGCGTCTGCTACGCAGCCGATCGCAGCCTGCGGCAGCGGCTACAGCTCAGCCTTTTCCTTTGGTCCGGGTCATGTTCGGGCCACCGTTTTTCTCGATGTGCTCGATGATGATCCCCGCCACGTTCTTGCCCGTGGTGGTCTCGATGCCTTCCAGGCCCGGTGAGGAATTCACTTCCATCACCAGCGGCCCGTGGTTCGAGCGCAGGATATCCACGCCCGCCACGCTCAGGCCCATGACCTTGGCCGCGCGCAGGGCGGTCATGCGTTCTTCCGGGGTGATCTTGATCAGGCTGGCGCTGCCGCCACGGTGCAGGTTGGAGCGGAACTCGCCGGGCTTGGCCTGGCGCTTCATCGCGGCAATCACCTTGTCGCCGACCACGAAGCAGCGGATGTCGGCGCCGCCGGCTTCCTTGATGTACTCCTGGACCATGATGTTCTGCTTCAGGCCCATGAAGGCCTCGATCACCGACTCGGCCGCGGTGGCGGTTTCGCACAGCACCACGCCTATGCCCTGGGTGCCTTCCAGCACCTTGATCACCAGGGGGGCGCCGTTGACCATCTCGATCAGGTCGGGAATGTCGTCCGGCGAGTGGGCGAAGCCGGTCACCGGCAGGCCGATACCGCGCCGGGACAGCAGTTGCAACGAGCGCAGCTTGTCCCGCGAGCGGGCGATGGCCACCGACTCGTTGAGCGGGAACACACCCATCATTTCAAACTGGCGCAGCACCGCGCAGCCGTAGAAGGTCACCGAGGCGCCGATCCGTGGAATCACCGCATCGAAACCTTCCAGCGGCTTGCCGCGGTAGTGGATCTGCGGTTTGTGACTGGCAATGTTCATATAGGCACGCAGGGTGTCGACCACCACCATTTCATGGCCACGCTCGGTGCCGGCTTCGACCAGGCGACGAGTGGAATACAGACGCGGGTTACGCGACAGCACAGCGATCTTCATGCAACACCTGTGGCAGAGGTAGTGGACACCGGGAACACCGGTTTGTCTTGAACGTATTTGATCCCTGGATTGACCACCAACTGGCCATCGATCAGGGCTTTGGAACCGAGCAACAGGCGATAGCGCATGGCCTTGCGGCAGGCGAGGGTGAACTCCACCCGCCAGACCCGATCGCCGAGCGCCAGGGTGGTGCTGATCACGTAGCGCACCTGTGCCTGGCCGTTGGAGCTTTTAATGGTTTTCATCGCCACCAGCGGTGCTTCGCAACGCCGGTGACGCAACTGCACCACGCTGCCCAGGTGCGCGTTGAAGCGCACCCATTGCTCACCGTCGCGCTCGAACGGCTCGATCTCGGTGGCATGCAGGCTGGAGGTGCTGGCGCCGGTGTCGATCTTGGCGCGCAGGCCGGCGACTCCCAAATCCGGAAGCGCCACCCACTCGCGCAGACCCACGACGGTCAAATGGTCAAATGTCTTCAAATGTGCTCAACCGCTGAGGAACCCGCTCGTACCGTCAAGCGGCCGAATTCGCGGTATTCACGCAGAATAATGGGTAAAAGGCGACAGATATCTAGGCCCGGATCCACAGCGCCCGGACGGGCTGCTGCGAAGCCTCGCATTCTAAACCGAGCCATCGCAATTCATGGCACGAGAGAAACGGTAGTACAGTTCGAAAATATTTCAGAATGAGGACATGCCATGGCACAAAAAGCCGAAGACGACGACAAGGTCCGTCTGGATAAATGGCTGTGGGCGGCGCGCTTCTACAAGACCCGTGCCCTGGCCAAGGCCGCCATCGAAAGCGGCAAGGTGCACCACCGTGGCGAGCGCTGCAAACCGGGCAAGGAGCCGAGGGTCGGCGACGAGTATGAGATACGCACCGGCTTCGACGAGCGCACCGTGGTGGTCCAGGCCCTGTCGATCGTGCGTCGTGGGGCGCCGCAAGCACAGGCTCTCTATACGGAAACCGCAGCCAGCATCGCCAAGCGGGAAAACGCCGCCGCCCTGCGCAAGGCCGGCGCCCTGGGTGTGAGCACCGATGGCAAGCCGACCAAGAAACAGCGGCGCGACCTGTTCAAGTTCCACAGCCACGAATAAACAAGACGCTTTGCTTCTGTAGGAGCGAGGCTGCCCGCGATCAGCTGCGAAGCAGCGGTTGCAGCCCTTTCATGATCTTCATGAAAGAGCGCAACCGCTCAGCCTCTTGAACATGAACCGGCGGCTACAGGCAACGGTAATCAGGCCGTAGCCCGCACCACGCTCAGGCGCGACAGCAGCGGTAGCTTGCCCAGCAGGTTGAACAGCGGGTTGGTCGCCCGCAGCAGGAAGTCCGAGGCCTTGGCCGCGTACGGGGTGTAGTAGCCCCAGCCGAGTGCCCAGACCGCTAGCAGTACGCCACCGATATAGTCGTCCTGGCCCCAGTGCGCGCCGGCCACCAAGCGCGGCATCATGAACAGCAGGGTCAGGCCCCAGATCACCAGGAATTGGCCGACGCCGCGGCTGAACACACTCATGAACAGCGCCCAGATCAGCAGCACCGAGGCGTGGTCACCGGGGAAGCTCTGGCTGGAACGGTCCTTGAGCTCCCAGGTTTTTTCCCAGTGCGGGAAATAGTCACTCATGTGCACGGCATCCTGGAGCATCATCGACGGGCTGTCGTGCTGCCAGCCCATGGCGTCGGCGAGCCTGGAGAACAACAAGCGGATAATCAGCATCAAGACCAGGATCGACAGGAAGCCGAAAAAGGCCCGGCGCACGTCCACGGCCTTGAACACCCAGTCACCGCGGATCAAAAGGGTCAGCAGGATCAGCCCGACTATCGCGTCGAAAGGCCGCAGGCTGGCCACGGCCCAGATATGCAGCCAGGTGGAGTTGCTCGCAAGGGGAGCATTCAGCAGGCGGAACAGCCATTCGTCGAACATCACACAAAGCATGTGCCCGCTTGGCCATAACCAGAAACCCAGCAGTGCCAGAGGGAGCAAATTGCACAACACCAGCTTGCCGAGGTTCCACCTTGCTTGGAACAAACCCGGATTGTTCATAAAATGCCTCCAATGGCAGAAAATCGCGCACCGTAACAGTGCAAAAAACGCAATTTTCATATCTTGTAACCATTTTGTCATCACTTCAGATACCCAAACCTATGACTCATTTGCCGGATACCGACTTCACCCAACGCTTCATCTTCGATGACAGCGACGCCCGCGGCGAGCTGGTGGCGTTGGAGCGCAGCTATGCCGAAGTGCTCGCCAAACACGCTTACCCGGAGCCGGTCGCGCAACTGCTCGGCGAGCTGATGGCGGCGGCCGCGCTGCTGGTCGGCACGCTGAAGTTCGATGGCTTGCTGATCCTCCAGGCCCGTTCCGAAGGCCCGGTGCCATTGCTGATGATCGAGTGCTCCAGCGAGCGCGAGATCCGTGGCCTAGCCCGCTACGACGCGGAGCAGATCGCCCCGGATGCGACCCTGGCCGACCTGATGCCCAATGGCGTGCTGGCCCTGACCGTCGACCCGACCCACGGCCAGCGCTACCAGGGCATCGTCGACCTGGATGGCGCCACCCTGTCGGAATGCTTCACCAACTATTTCGTCATGTCCCAGCAGGTCGGCACCCGTTTCTGGTTGCATGCCGACGGTCGTCGCGCCCGTGGCCTGTTGCTGCAGCAACTGCCGGCCGACCGCCTCAAGGATGAAGAAGAACGCGCCGCCAGCTGGCAGCACATCACCGCGCTGGGCAGCACCCTGACCGCCGACGAACTGCTGAGCCTGGACAACGAAACCGTGCTCCATCGCCTCTACCATGAAGAAGCCGTGCGCCTGTTCGATGTGCAGCCGTTGCGCTTCCGTTGCAGCTGCTCGCGGGAACGCTCGGGCAATGCGCTGGTCAGTCTGGGTCTGGAAGATGCGCAGAAGTTGGTGGTCGAACACGGCGGCAGCATCGAGATCGATTGCCAGTTCTGCAACGAGCGCTACCTGTTCGATGCGGCCGATATCAGCCAATTGTTCGCCGGAGCGGGTGTCGAGTCGCCGTCAGATACTCGTCACTAAAACGGTTCAGCGCAGGTAAATCACCTGGCAAGCGCCGGATTAACGCCGTTCTGACGGGAGGGCCCTACTCTTTTTGGGCTTTTCTGGCATAATCCGGCGCACTTTTTTCGCGGTAGTAGTGCACGACTTTCTACTACAAAACGTTTGGAGCACTCGGCCACTGGCCGACGGGGAACCTCATGACGCAAGCCAATAACGCCGTGTACACCGATCTGAGTGTTGATGATCTGGTCAAAGAAGCCCTGAAGCGCGGTGAAGGCGAGCTTGCCGATACCGGCGCGCTGGTTGTTCGTACCGGTCACCGTACCGGCCGTTCGCCAGTCGATCGTTTCATCGTTGAAGAGCCGAGCACCCAGGACGCTATCGCCTGGGGCCCGATCAACCGCAAGTTCCCGGCCGACAAGTTCGATGCCCTGTGGGCTCGCGTCGAGGCATTCAACAACGCGCAAGAGCATTTTGTTTCCTATGTGCATGTAGGTGCTTCCGACGAGCACTACCTGGCCGTGAAGATGACCACCCAGACTGCCTGGCAGAACCTGTTCGGTCGTTGCCTGTTCATCAACCCGGCCCAGTACAACCCGGCTGGCCGTGACGAGTGGCAGGTGCTCAACGTTGCCAACTTCGAATGCGTTCCAGAGCGTGACGGCACCAACTCCGACGGTTGCGTGATCCTCAACTTCGCTCAGAAAAAAGTGCTGATCGCCGGCATGCGCTACGCCGGTGAAATGAAGAAAGCCATGTTCTCGGTACAGAACTTCCTGCTGCCGGCCGCCGACGTGCTGCCGATGCACTGCGCTGCCAACATCGGCGAAGAGGGCGACGTGACCCTGTTCTTCGGTCTGTCCGGCACCGGCAAGACCACCCTGTCCGCCGATGAAAGCCGTTACCTGATCGGTGACGACGAGCACGGCTGGGGCGAGGGCGTGGTGTTCAACATCGAAGGCGGTTGCTATGCCAAGTGCATCGACCTGTCCGAGAAGAACGAGCCGGTCATCTGGAAAGCCATCAAGCATGGCGCGGTGCTGGAAAACGTTGTGCTGGACGACGCCAAGAAGGCTGACTACGCCGACGGCAGCCTGACCCAGAACAGCCGCGCCGCCTACCCGCTGGAGCACGTCGAGAAGCGTTCCGAGAAAAACCTCGGTGGCGAACCGAACGCCGTGATCTTCCTGACCTGCGACCTGACCGGCGTACTGCCGCCAGTCTCGATCCTCAGCGAAGAACAAGCTGCCTACCACTTCCTGTCCGGCTACACCGCTCTGGTGGGCTCGACTGAAATGGGCTCGGGCGCTGGCATCAAGTCGACCTTCTCCACCTGCTTCGGTGCACCGTTCTTCCCGCGTCCGGCAGGCGTTTACGCAGAGCTGCTGATCAAGCGCATCCGCGGCTTCGGCTCCAAGGTCTACCTGGTCAACACCGGCTGGACCGGCGGTGGCTACGGCGTTGGCAAGCGCTTCAACATCCCGACCACCCGTGGCGTGATCGCCGCCATCCAGAGCGGCGCTCTGGTCGGTGCCGAGACCGAACACCTGGACACCATCAACCTGGACGTGCCGCTGGCCGTTCCAGGCGTCGAAACCGGCCTGCTCAACCCACGCAACACCTGGGCTGACAAAGCCGCCTACGACGAGGCCGCCAAGGCCCTGGCCGGCCTGTTCATCGAGAACTTCAAGAAGTTCGACGTGAGCGACGCCATCAAGGCTGCTGGTCCGAAGCTGTAAGCATCGGGCAAGTGGTTCAAGAAGCCGCCCTTCGGGGCGGCTTTTTTGTGGGCGTCATTCAGTCCTGTTCAAACACTAGGCGGCTTGTCCGGGCGGTTCAATAAGCCAGATTCGACGCGATTTGTAAGGTAAATCCTTGTGTCCTGCCGTAGACCGTTTAGGGCCAATCGCAGGGCATGAACGAAAAAGAAAAGTCGCTCGACCAGCTCGGATTTGCCTGACAGCCAAGGTCCCCTCGCACTGGTTAACGTGAGATCCCCCGGTTGAAGGCCGGGGTTTCCCAGGCGACCGAGCAAAGGACTATGGCCCGCAACAAGGATGTGCCCCAGGTATGGCAGCACTACGACGCTGACGGCGGTGGTTATCGTCGCCTGCGCGATATGACTGCGAGCGAATTGGCCGAGCGTGATGAGGCGCAGCAGGGTTACGAGCAGATGCTCGCTCGTCAGCAGGTCTATGAAGAGCGGCTGCCGAGCACACAGGTGGAATCGCAACCAACGCCCGTCGGTTGTGTATTTGCCAAGTCTTGCAAGCTGCCGAACGCAATCATCGACTACGTCACCCCGACGGGCTTCATACCCACTGATTCGGTGGCGAATTACGGCGCGTTGACGCTGCTGGGGGGGCGCGAGGTCAAGGCGGGTGGGCGCGTGCCTCTCAGGCGTATCAGCGGTGCGCTGCCGGCCAATCTCGGTGCCTTGACCCTGGGTGGTGTCTCCGTGGGTTCTGGTACCACCGGCAGTGGCCTGGGGCTGATTTCCTCGGGCGTGGCGGCCGGTGCGTTGCTGGGGCTGGTGGCCTTGCTCGCTCCATCGAGTTTGGGTGACGGCGCGCTGTACAGCGAAGAGCAACTACGCAACCTCAAGCAGGCCCGCACCCGCTTACGACTGCGGGTCGAACAGCAGGCCGATGGCAGCCTCAAGGGCTACGGTTTCAACACCCAGGGGCGCCGCGAGTGGGAAATGATTCCGGTGGCTGAATTCGAGGTTCGTGATGAGCAGCAAGTGGCCGATCTGGGTGATGGCATCACCCTTATCTGGACTCCAGCGGTGGACCCCTCGAGCACCGCAGGGATACCACCGCTGGAAGCGGCGCCACAGACACCACCGATCTGGGTTTTCCCGCCGACGGAAGCGGCGGAACGGATCATCGTCAGCCCAATTTATCCGCCGGAGTATCGGGATTTTATTTTGGTGTTTCCGCCGGGGTCTGGAGTTCAGCCGCTGTACATTGTGCTGAGCACACCGGTATCAGGATATGTTCCTGCACCGAGCGCCTTGCCTGGCTTTCCTGATGCTATTAGGGCAAAGCGGAAAACTTCTGTCCAAGGAGGTGGTGGGCGGCGTAAGCGATGGAAAACGGCAAAAGGACTCATTTTAGAATGGGACTTTCAACATGGCGCAGTTGAAATGTATGACAAGCACGGCCGCCATCTTGGCGAATTTGATCCGCTTACTGGTGAGCAAACTAAAGCAGCCGACAAAGCAAGGAGCGTAGAACCATGAAGTTTCTCGTTGAGGCTTTTGACAAGAAAACCGAGATGTTGGTTTTTGACGTAGAGCTGCCGGCCGACTGTGACGAGCGGGTGAAAGAGATCATGGGCTGGACAGTGGACCCTCAAGGTTGGGAAGGCTATGACCTGAGTGCAGAGCAGTTGGTGGAGTTTGAAAAGATCACGGAGAAGAAATTTGATCTCTGCGCATACGATTTCCAACTGACAGCTAATGGCTGAGTATTTTCGGAGGGGCACTGAAAAAGAAGTGGATGCGCTTGTACCCCATTTCCAAAAGTTGAGAGAAGACCCAGCAGGCTCCGATCTGATTTTCTACCCAGAGGACGGTGCCGATGGCTCGTCCGAAGGCATCACACGGATAGTGAAGGAGTGGCGAGCGGCTAATGGTTTGCCCGGTTTCAAATCTGTCTGAAAAGGTTTTGCCATCCCGGCCCCTCAGCAAACTTCAGGGGTTCCCGCAGCCTCCATCTTTCCCAATGGATTAGCAAGCAAATCCCGAAAAAACTGTGTATCGTGCGCGCGAAATCTGCCGGGTACCTTTGGGTGCCGACTTCATACACTTAAAGGGAATTAGGTATGCGATTGTTTCGCGTGACTTCGATTTTTTCGTTGTGGGCATTGGCGTTTTCGGTGACGGCGCAGCAGTTGCCGGTCGAGGTGCTGAGTGCGGTGGTCAAGGACCAGAAGATCGCCGACGCCGAAGTGCTGGTGCAGCGCAATGGCGCACAGAGCGTGGTCGGTCGTACCAATGCTCAAGGCCAGGTGACCCTGACCACCGACTTCGCCGATGACCCCAGCAACCTGCTGATCATCAAGAAACCCGGCTATTCCAACCTGGTGGTCAAGTGCCCGTGCAGCGGCATGACCTATGCCATCAGCCCGGTGATGCAGAACCTCGACGGTCTGCGCGTGGTGCTGACCTGGGGCGCGAACCCTAGCGATCTCGATTCGCACATGATCTTCCCGGGCAACAACATCTACTTCCGCAACCAGCAAGGCGATGACGCCCACCTGGACGTCGACGATGTCGACAGCTACGGCCCGGAAACCATCACCCTGGAAAAGAAACACTACGGCGAAAGCTATGTGTACGCGGTGCATGACTACAGCAACCAGAGCCGCCCGGCGTCCCGCCAGCTCTCTGCCAGCCAGGCCAAGGTGTTCGTGTACATGGGCCAGTCGCTGGTGCGCACTTACTACGTGCCGCAGGACCGCAGCGGTAACCTGTGGACCGTGTTCCGCATGACCGGCAATGGCGACTTCCAGGACATCAACACCCTCAGCGGCGTGACCGTCGACGCGCAGGACGTGCTGAACGAAGTATCGCCGCTGCTCGACGACAAAGTGGAAGTGGCCGCTGTCGCCGTCAGCAGCAGCGCGCAAGTCGATGCGAAAACCCTGAACCGCAAGGGCGAAGAGGCTTACCACGCCGGTAACCTGCAGCAAGCCATCGACTTCTACCGTCAGGCCATCGAGCTGAACAACGGCTACGGTCAGGCCTACAGCAACCTCGGCCTGGCCTATCAGAAAGCCGGCAACACTGCCGAGTCGATCTGGGCCAACCGCAAGGCCATCGCCCTGGCCAGCGGCAACTCGGCGGCCACCGTGCGCGCCAGTTCCTACTACAACATCGCGCGGATCTACGAAGCGGCCGGCCAGTTTGCCGATGCCCTGCGTCACTATCAGTTGGCCAAGCAGCAGAAGGCCAACCCGGTGTACGACAAAGCCATCGAGCGTGTGCAAAACCGTTGATTCACGGGTGTTGATCTGACCCCCATAACGCGCCGTCCCACGGCGCGTTATGCATTTATGGAGGTTGTTATGCGGGTTCTGGTTGTTGCTTTGATGTTGTCCCTGTGGACGGCCGTTGCCCAGGCTGCCGGCCCGATGGTGTTCGCCACTATCGACCGCAGCACCTGGCCGGGTTCGCTGGCCACGCAAGTGGGTTTCGATACCGCCTCGCGCGCGGAAATCCTGATGTTCGGCAAGGCCCTGCTGGCCAGCGAGACGCTGGACGATATCAGCCTCAAGCAGCGCCTGGGCGTCAAGGCGCTGGACCATCATTCGGTCGAGCAAGTGCGCGATCGTTTCTGGATACGCCTGCTCAGCAGTTACCACAGCGCCAGCCAGGACTGTGAAGGTGCCGCCTTCTGCCCGCCGGTGCGTAACCTGGATGACTTGCGGCAACTGGCCCAGAGCTTCACCGGGACGGTCAGCCCGGCCTATGACGCCTGGGCCCAGGCAAGCCGCCAGTTTCATGAGCAGTATCTGAACGAACAGCTGCGCCTGGCGGCCTTGTTTCCGAAGATCAGCAGTGAGATCGAGCGTTTCGACAGCGCCGAGCTGATGGGCGACGAATTGGCGGATCGGCAGTTTCTGCTGACCTTCGACGACGGCCCGACAGCCGCGGGCGGCCACACCGATACGTTGGCCAACGTGCTGCGGGCTAACGATCTGCACGGATTGTTCTTCGTCCTGGGCGAACCGTTCCAGGCGCGTCTGCGCAAATCGTCGCCGGCGCAAATGCGCGAGTTGTACAGCGGCCAGTGCGTTGCCCTGCATGGCTGGGCGCACAAGTCCCACAGCGCCTGGAGCGAATGGCAGCAGTCCATCACCCGTTCCGCGACCCTGGTGCGCGGCACCTTGCCGGATGACTACCAGCCGCTGTTCCGTCCGCCTTATGGCCAGCGTTCGAGTGACAGCCCGGCGTTCTTCAAGGCCCAGGGCATCAAGGTGATGCTCTGGGGCGTCGACTCCCAGGACTGGAGCAAGAGCATCAGCGCCAGCGCGGCGAGCCAGCGGGTGCAGACGCTGATGCTGCTGTGGCGGCGAGGGATCATTCTGTTCCACGATATTCACAACAAGGCGCCTGCCGCAGTGCCGGCGCTGATCGCCGCGAACAAGAGCAATGGCGTGAAGTGGGTGGATTGCCGCGTGACGCGCTAAGAGCACGATTTTCATCGCGAGCCATTGCGCATCGACCGGTGCCCGATGGCTTGCGATACACCCTGAAAAACTCCGCGTCATCCCCAGCCGAACGCCGTTCTCCGTCCCCCTGTATCATCCCGTATCCTTTTCCTCCCGACCTTTTCTCGACCCGCTGACTGGCCGCGCTAGGCTTCAAGGCACGTCAGCGGTCAAAGGAGTGACAGCTCATGCACAACACCCTCGAACAGGTCTTCGGTTACCCACAGTTCCGTCCCGGCCAGGAGGCGGCGGTCAGTGCGGTGCTGGCCGGGCGCTCGGCGGCGGCGATCTTTCCCACGGGCTCCGGCAAGTCGCTGTGCTACCAGCTGCCGGCCTTGCTGCTGCCGCACCTGACCCTGGTGGTCTCGCCGTTGCTGGCGCTGATGCAGGACCAGCTGGCGTTCCTCCAGCGGCACGGCATCGCCGCGGCGAGCATCGATTCGGCGCAGAGCCGCGATGGCGCCAACGAGGTCATGGCGCGGGCGCGCTCCGGTGAGCTGAAGATCCTGATGATCTCGGTAGAGCGCCTGAAGAACGAGCGCTTTCGCAACTTCCTGCAGCAGGTGCGGATCTCCCTGCTGGTGGTGGACGAGGCGCACTGCATCTCCGAATGGGGCCATAACTTTCGCCCCGACTACCTCAAGCTGCCGGACTACCAGCGCCAGTTCAATATTCCCCAGGCACTGCTACTGACCGCTACCGCCACGCCCAAGGTGATCGCCGACATGCAGGCGAAATTCGCCATCGCCGGGCAGGATGTGGTGACCACCGGTTTCTACCGGCCCAACCTCAACCTGCTGGTAGCGCCGGTGCGCGGCCCGGACAAGCGCCGGCGCCTGGTGCAGTGGATGAGCGAGCGTCCCGGTCAGCCGAGCATCGTCTATGTCACCTTGCAGAAAACCGCCGAGCACATCGCCGAGCATCTGAGTCGTAACGGCATCCAGGCCCAGGCTTATCACGCCGGTCTGCCCCATGAGCAGCGCGAGGCCATCCAGCGGCAGTTCATGGCGGGCCAGTCCAACTGCATCGTCGCCACCATCGCTTTCGGCATGGGCATCGACAAGAGCGACATCCGCAATGTGGTGCATTTCGACCTGCCCAAATCCATCGAGAACTACAGCCAGGAAATTGGCCGCGCGGGGCGTGATGGCCAGCCTTCGGACTGCCTGGTGCTGGCCAACCGCGACAGCCTCAACGTGTTGGAAAACTTCGTCTACGGCGACACGCCGGAGCTGGAAGGCATTCGTTGTGTGCTGGACGAGTTGCAGGGTGCGGCGCCCGACGGGCAGTGGGAGTTCCTGTTGGGGCCGCTGGCGGACCAGAGCAATATCCGCCAGCTGCCGCTCAAGACCTTGCTGGTGCAGCTGGAGCTGCGCGGCCTGATCGCGCCGCGTTACGCCTACTTCGCCGAATACCGCTTCAAGTTCCTTGAGGAACCGCAGGCGCTGCTAGCGCGTTTCGAAGGTGAGCGCCGAGACTTCGTGGCGGCGATCATCGAGACCTCCAGCCGTGCCCGGACCTGGGCCACGGTGAATTTCGACGCGCTGTATCAGCAGCATCAGGCCGAGCGTAACCGGGTGGTGAAGGCCCTGGACTACTTCCAAGAAAAGGGCTGGGTCGAGCTGGAAAGCAAGCAAATGACCGAGGTCTACAACCTGCTGGAGACGGGCTTCGATGCCGCTACCCTGAGCCAGCAACTGCATGCCTACTTCAAACAGCACGAAAGCAGCGAGATCGCGCGGATCCACGCGATGCTCGCACTGTTCGCCACCGAGCAGTGCCTTGGGTATCGCCTGGCGCAGTATTTCGGCGACGACCAGGCACCGCGGCGGTGCGGGCATTGCTCGGTATGCCATGGCCAGGTGGCCCGCCTGCCGGAGCCGCCAGCCTTGCCCGCGCTTGTGGATAAAAACTTCGAAGCGCTGTGTGGCGAATTTATCCACAGGCACCACCAATACAGCGGTACGGTTCCAGGGGCGGAACGGCTGACGCGTTTCCTGTGTGGGATCAGCGTGCCGCTGTTCACCAAGCTCAAGGCGCGGTCGATCCCGGGTTTCGCGGTGCTCGAGGATTATCCCTACGCCGAAGTGCGCGATTGGGCCGAACATCATCTCCAGGATTGATACCTGCCCGATCCATCTGCTGAATGCCGCTCATCACAGGAATAAATTTCAAAAATGTCCTGGGCCTGATTATGGTGGTTTGCGTCTTTGAGCCACCTACAGGGGAGCCACTATGAGCCAGATCGATATTCAGCGCGCCGCGGTGATCGGTGCCGGGACCATGGGCCGCGGGATCGTGATGTGCCTGGCCAATGCCGGGGTCGTGGTGCAGTGGGTGGACAACAATCCGCAGATGCTCGAACAGGCGCTGACAGCGGTGACCGAGACTTATGCACACAATGTGCGTCAGGGGCGGATCGATCAGGCAGAGGCCGATGCGCGCCGGGCCCGGATAAGCGCGGCGGCGGATTATCCGGCGATCCGCGATGTGGATCTGGTGATCGAGGCGATCTACGAGAACCTCGAGCTGAAGCAGCAAATCTTCCGCGAACTCGATGGCCTGCTCCAGCCGCGGGCGATCCTCGCCAGCAATACCTCGGCGCTGGATATCGACGCCATCGCCGCAGTCACCCGGCGCCCAAGACAGGTGCTGGGCCTGCACTTCTTCAGCCCGGCCCACATCATGAAGCTGCTGGAAATCGTGCGGGGCGCCGCGACTGCGCCGCAGGTGCTCGAGGCCGCGCTGGTGCTGGGCGAGCGCATGGGCAAGGTCAGTGTGGTGTCCGGCAACTGCCCTGGATTCATCGGCAACCGCATGTTGCGCACCTATGTGCTGGAGGCGCGCAAGATGTTGCTGGAAGGGGCTTTCCCTTATCAGGTGGATGCCGCATTGCAGGGCTTCGGTTTTGCCATGGGCCCGTTCCGCATGTACGACGTGGTCGGCATCGACCTGGAATGGCGCGCCCGGCAGTTGGCCGGCAAAGGCCAGGAGGCGCACGAAGTGCAGGTGGATAATCGCCTGTGCGAGGCGGGTCGTTTTGGCCAGAAGAGTGGCAAGGGTTATTACCACTACGAGCCCGGCAGTCGTCAGGCCGAGCACGATGTGCAGGTCGATGCCCTGGTTCAGGAAGTCAGCGAAGGCCTGGGCTACCGTCGTCGCGACATCGGTCCCGAGGAAATCCTCGAGCGCTGCCTGCTGGCGCTGGTCAACGAAGGCGCGAAGATTCTCGAGGAAGGCATTGCCGGCTCGGCCCACGACATCGACCTGGTGTACCTCAACGGTTATGGCTTCCCGGCGGACAAGGGCGGGCCGATGAGCTGGGCGGACGGGCAGGGGCTGGTATCCATCCAGCAAGGGTTGCTGCGATTGCAAGCCGAGTCGGGCGTGCATTGGAAGCCGGCGCGGTTGATTGACGAGCTGGTGCGGGCAGGCAAAGGGTTTGCCGATCACCGGGCCATCGGTTGAAATAGGCGTCGCCGGATCGACCCCGTCATGGTCGCCTTCCAGACACCTCGCCTTCGAGAACCCGCCAATGACCGACCGCATGCCGCAACGCGCTGACTACCGCCACTTCCAGCCCATCATCACGCGCTGGCACGACAACGATGTGTACGGTCATGTGAATAACGTCACCTACTACAGCTTCTTCGACACGGCGGTGAACACCTACCTGATCGAGGAGGGTGGCCTGGATATCCATGACGGCGAGGTGGTGGGCTTCGTGGTGAGTTCGGCCTGCGATTACTTTGCCTCGATCGCTTTCCCCGAGCGCATCGAGATCGGCCTGCGTGTCGGCAAACTGGGTAACAGTTCGGTGCAGTACGAGCTGGCGGTGTTCAAGGCGGGGGAAACCGATGCCTGCGCGGCGGGGCGCTTCGTGCATGTGTTCGTCGATCGGGCATCGAATCAGCCGGTAGGGATTCCCGCCGGGCTGCGTGGAGCGCTGGAACGCTTGCTGGTGTAAGCACAAAAAAGACCGCAGCTCGGGCGGCTCCTTGGGGTTCATCCCGGGGGTGATGAACCCTGTCTGGCAGGAGCTGCCGTCAGGCTGCGGTCTTTGTGTCAGCGGGTTGCGACCGTTTCAGGTCTTAGTCGCGCCAGTGACGTTTGTGCTTGCGATGCCCGTAGGCATGGCCACGACCCGGATGGCCGTCGCGGTAGTAGCGACGGTCGTCGTCGTAGTCGCGGTAGCGGCGATCGTCACGATCGCTGGAGTTGCCCATATGGTTACCCAGTGCGCCACCCACACCACCGCCCGCGGCTGCGCCGATCAGGCTGCCAGTGGTGCCCCCCACGCTGCGACCGACCACGTTACCGCCGGCTGCGCCCAGCGCACCACCGATAGCGGCTTCGCCACGGCTGCGTCTGTCGGCACCCACGGCACTGCCGCCCGCGCCGCCCAGTGCGGCACCGATGGTGGAACCGGTGTTGCCACCAATCGACTGACCGACGACCGAGCCTAGAACCCCGCCCAATGCGCCGCCCACACCTGCTTCTGTGGTGCCGCCGGCAGAGGCGACGCCGCTGACCAGGCCAAGGGACAACAAGAGAATCGAGGAGAACTTCATAGAGGAGCCTCAAAGGGATGACGGCGCGATCCTGAGGCTGTGTTGAGGCGCTTACAATCGAAATCCGACGAATAGCACGAGTTGTACACAATCTCGTAACTTATTGTTTTTAGTAGGGAACTTATCCCGTTTTTGCGAGTCTGTAGCTACTTGGAAAAGGCCGCTTCTGGATGGAGGCGGCCTTTTTTGTGCCTGCGATTTCGCTTTCGCTGGAACACCTCGCCGATCGTAGCCGCTGCCGCAGGCTGCGATCGGCTCCGTAGGAGACGTTGCTCTTGAGGACCCAGGAAGGCGCTGCGCGCCTTATCGCAGCCTGCGGCAGCGGCTACAGGGTCAGCGATTTCGTCGATCAGGCCGACCGGGCCATGATCAAGCCGCTGTCGCTGGCCGCTTCCAGGCGGATCGCGACGAACTTCGAGGTCGGGGTGTAGCTGCCGTCCCCGATGCTTTCCAGCGGCACCAGCGGGTTCACCTCTGGGTAATAGGCCGCGGCCTGCCCAGCCGGAATATCGAAGGCCAGCAGGGTGAAACCCTTGACCCGACGCTCGCGGCCGTCATCCCACAACGACACGATGTCGGCTTTCTGCCCCGGCTTGAAGCCCAGGCGGATGATGTCGGCTTCGTTGACGAACAGCACATCGCGCTGGCCCTTCACGCCACGGTAGCGGTCGTCCAGGCCGTAGATGGTGGTGTTGTACTGATCGTGGGAACGCATCGACTGCATGATCAGGTCCGGCAACTGCCCGGTGGCGCGGGTGCGTTCGTGCACCAGATCCTTGGGCAGCAGGTTCGGGCGGAAATTGGCGCGGCCCGATGGAGTGTTCCAGCGCCGCGCGCCGGCCGAGTTGCCGAGGTAGAAGCCGCCAGGGTTTTTTACCCGCTGGTTGAAGTCCTTGAAGCCGGGAATGGTGTCGGCGATCAGGTCGCGGATACGGCTGTAGTCGGCCACCAGCCAGTTCCAGTCCACCGGATGGCTGCCCAGGGTGGCGGCGGCGATGCCGGCGAGGATCGACGGCTCCGAACGCATCTGTGGCGACAGCGGCTGCAACTGGCCGTTGGAGGCGTGGACCATGCTGAAGGAGTCTTCCACGGTCACCGCTTGCGCGCCTTCGCTCTGCAGGTCGATGTCGGTACGGCCCAGGCACGGCAGGATTAGTGCTTCCTTGCCATGGGCCAGGTGGCTGCGGTTGAGCTTGGTGCTGATCTGCACGGTCAGGTCGCAGTTGCGCAGGGCCTGGAAGGTCCGCGGGCTGTCGGGGGTGGCCTGGGCGAAGTTGCCGCCCAGGCCGATGAAGACTGTCGAACGGCCTTCGAGCATGGCGTGGATCGCCTCGACCACGTTATGGCCGTTCTCGCGCGGCACCTTGAACTGGAAGCGCCGCTCCAGGGCGTCGAGGAAGGCCACCGGCGGCTGTTCGTTGATGCCCATGGTGCGGTCGCCCTGCACGTTGCTGTGGCCGCGCACCGGGCACAGGCCGGCGCCCGGACGGCCGATATTGCCGCGCAGCAGCATCAGGTTGGCGATTTCCTGGATGGTCGGCACCGAGTGGCGATGCTGGGTGATACCCATGGCCCAGCACATGATCACGTTCTTGCCCTTGGCGTACATGCGCGCCGCGCGCTCGATCTCCACCAGGGTCAGGCCGGACTGCTCGACGATGTCGTCCCATGGGGTGTCGTCGATGACGCTCAGGTAATCCAGCACGGCGGCGGTGTGTTCGTTGAGGAAGTCGTGATCGAACACCGCCGGCGCACCAGTCTTCTGGGCGTCGCGTTCCCATTGCAGGAGGAACTTGGCCATGCCGCGCACCACCGCCATGTCGCCGCCCAGGGCCGGGCGGAAGTAGGCGGTGTTGGTCGGCTTGTTGCCGTTGGTGAGCATTTCGATCGGGTGCTGCGGATGCTGGAAGCGTTCCAGGCCGCGTTCTTTCAGCGGGTTGATGCACACCACCTGGGCCCCGCGTTTCACCGCTTCGCGCAGCGGCTCGAGCATCCGTGGGTGGTTGGTGCCGGGGTTCTGGCCCCAGACGAAAATCGCATCGGCATGCTCGAAGTCGTCGAAGGTCACGGTGCCTTTGCCGACGCCGACGCTTTGCGCCAGGGCCACGCCGCTGGCTTCGTGGCACATGTTCGAGCAGTCGGGGAAGTTGTTGGTGCCATAGGCACGCACGAACAGCTGGTACAGGTACGCCGCTTCGTTGCTGGCGCGGCCCGAGGTATAGAACTCGGCCATGTCCGGGCTAGGCAGTGCTCGCAGGTGCTTGCCGATCAGGGCGAAAGCTGCTTCCCAGCTGATGGGCTTGTAGCGATCGGTTTCGGCGTCGTAGCTCAGGGGCTCGGTCAGGCGGCCCTGGTATTCGAGCCAGTAGTCGCTCTGCTCCAGCAGCGAGCTGACGCTGTGTTTGGCGAAGAATTTGCCATCCACGCGGCGTTTGGTGGCCTCCCAGTTCACCGCCTTGGCGCCGTTCTCGCAGAACTTGACCATGCCGCTTTCCGGCGAGTCGCCCCAGGCGCAGCCCGGGCAGTCGAAACCGCCGTTCTGGTTGGTCTTGAGCATCATGCGCAGGTTTTTCAGGGCGTTGTCACTCGTCAGCCAGGCCTGGGCGACGCTGATGAGCGCGCCCCAGCCGCCGGCCGGGCCCTTGTAGGGCTTGTAGCGCGGGGTGGGTGTCTGGTCGGCTTGGTGATGAGTGGTCACGCTTGTTTCTCCATCGCAGGGCTATAGACCCGTGGCGCACTTTTTTGCGGCAGGTGAATGAGATTGAGGTTGTGCCGGCGTGCCCATTGCAGGGCCAGGCCGGTGGGCGCCGACAGACTGACCAGGGTCTGGATGCCGGCACGCAGGACTTTCTGGATCAGTTCCAGGCTGCAACGGCTGGTGACGATGGCCACGCCGCCGGCAGTAGGTATGTTCTGGCGGATCAACGCACCGATCAGCTTGTCCAGGGCGTTGTGCCGGCCGATATCTTCACGGCCCAGCAGCAGCTCGCCCTGGGCGTTCATGAACACCGCCGCATGCACCGCACCGGAGTGCTGGCCCAGGGGCTGGAAGGCGCTGATGCGCTGGCGCAGGCCATCGAGCCATTGGGCCGGCGGCAATGGCGCGCCGGGCAGCACCTTGAGGTCCGGCAGGGCCTGTTCCACGGCTTCCACGCCGCATAGGCCGCAACCGCTGGTGCCGGCCAGTTGCCGGCGTTGCTGCTTGAGGTTCCAGAAGGCGCGGCTGGAGATCTGCACCTGGGCGTACTGGGCCGAACCGCTGCCGCTCAGTTGCAGGTCGTAGATGTCCGAGGCGTCGCCGATGATGCCGCTGCCGAGGCTGAAGCCGACGATGAAGTCTTCCAGGTCGCTGGGGGTGACCAGCATCACGGCCTGGCTGATGCCGTTATAGGCGATCGCCAGCGCAACTTCCTCGGCGAGCGCGGTGCTGGCCGATTCCGTGTGGTCGAGGTTGCTGTAGCAATAGTTCTGACTGGCGGCGGGCGCGGGCGTTTTCGCAGTGGGCGTCGCGCAAGCCGGGCGCTGGGGTTTCATGGGGCATCACCGGCGGAATATCCAGCCCTAAGACTAAGCGCGTCAAAGTGTCGCGTCTAATTGCTAGTACTGATGTGCCGATAGATGCCGTCGATCAAGACTCGCTCGGTGATTTCTGCTGCAGGGCGAAGCACGCCTCGGCCAGGGCCGAGCGCGGTGCGCTGCGGCGCATGATCAGGCCCAGGTGCGCCAGGGTGTTGGCGTCTGCTATGGGTTGCAGGCGCAGGTGTTCGGTGAGGGCTTCCAGACCGCCGTCCAGCGGCATGATCGCGCAGCACAGGCCACCATGTACGGCTTGCAGCAATTGATGCACGGCATCGGTCTGCAGCAGCGGTTGAGGGGTGAGGCCGCGACTGTGGAAGTTATGGTCGATGGACTGGCGAAAATGCATGCCGCTGGTCAGCATGCCCAGCGGCAGTTCGATCACCGCCTCCCAACTCAGGGGCTGCTCGCCGAAGCTGAAGAAGCGTTGGTCGTAGAGCAGGCCCATGCGGGTTTCGCCCAGGGCCAGGGATTCGAAGCGTTCGCTGTCCAGGCGCTCCAGATAGGAAACGCCGATATCCAGGCGATTGCTCGCCAGCTGTTCGAGGATCTGCTCGGAACTGAGCGCCGACAACTCGAAGCGCACATTCGGGTGCGCCTGGTGCAGGCGCTGCATCAGTGGCAGCGGGTCGAAGCTCGACAGCGGTACCACCCCCAGGCGCAGGGTGCCGACCAGATTGCCGCGACAGGCGGCCGCCTCGGCCTGCAACCCGTCGTAGGCGGCCAGCACGCTGCGGGCCCAGGCCAGCACCCGTTCCCCCGGAGCGGTGAAGCCCTCGAAACGCTGGCCGCGGTTGACCAGCGGCAGCTCGAGTTCTTCCTCGAGGTTGCGCAGGCGCATGGACAGGGTCGGCTGGGTGATGTGGCAGCGCGCGGCGGCCTGGCCAAAGTGGCGGGTTTCGTCGAGAGCGATGAGGAATTTCAGCTGCTTGATGTCCATCTTCGCTTCCTGGGCGCGGGGGGAGGCGATTCTAGCGTGCTTGCCGTGCACAGCGTCATCGGTCGATTTTGAACCTCGTCTCTCAAGGCTGGTCTAGTCTTTCGCGTCTGGACCTATTAAACCCAAGGAGTGTGCACCATGAGTATTTTTAGCTTTGTGAAAGAAGCGGGCGAAAAGCTTATCGATTTGTTGACGCCGGGTAACGCCAATGCGAGCGAACAGCTGAAGGACCACATCGCCAAGGTCGGCCTGGGTAACCCCAACGTCCAGGCTACCGTGGAAGGCGACAAGGTCATCGTGACCGGTGAAGTGGCCAGCCAGGAAGAGAAGGAAAAGATTCTGCTGGCCGTGGGTAACATCGAAGGTGTCGGCAGCGTCGACGACCAGATCACCGTCACCGGCCCTGTGGCGGCTGCCGCGCGTTTCGTCACCGTGAAAAAAGGCGACACCCTCAGCGCCATTTCCAAGGCCGTGTACGGCGACGCCAACAAGTACAACAAGATCTTCGAGGCCAACAAGCCGCTGCTGTCGCACCCGGACAAGATCTATCCAGGCCAGGTACTGCGCATTCCCGAGTAATGCTCGGTCTGTAGCCGCTGCCGAAGGCTGCGATAAGGTCCGAAGGACCTTTGGCGATCAACATCGCTACGACCCTTTCACGGTCGATCGCAGCCTGGGGCAGCGGCTACAGGATTGCTCTACAACCCTTCGATCAATGCTCGATAATCCCCCAGCGCGGCAAACTCCGCCGTGTCCTTCGGCCCCTTGCGGCTGTCCGGTTCACTCACCGCCAATAGATGAGCCACGCCGAAATTCCGCGCGCTGCGCAGGATCGGCAGGGTGTCGTCGATAAACAGGCTGCGTGCCGGATCGAAGCCGATATCCGCTTGCAACGCATCCCAGAACTGCGGGTTCTCCTTGGCGAAGCCGTAATCGTGGGAACTGATCAAACGCTCGAAATAGGGCGCCAGCTCGACTTTTTCCAACTTCAATGACAACGAATCGCGGTGCGCATTGGTGATCAGCACCACGCGTTTGCCAGCCTGCTTGATCGCCGCGAGAAAGGTATCGGCGTCCGGGCGCAGGGCGATCAGGTGGGCGGTCTCCAGCTTCAGTTCGCGCACCGGCAATTTCAGTTCGGCGCTCCAGAAGTCCAGGCAATACCACTGCAACTGTCCGGCGTTACGCTCGAACAGCGGCTGCAGTTCCATTTCCGCCATGGCGCGGCTGACGCCATGCAGCTCGGCATAGCGCTGGGGCAGGTGCTCCATCCAGAAGTGGTTGTCGTAGTGCAGGTCCAGCAAGGTACCGTCCATATCCAGCAGAACGGTATCGATGTCGCGCCAGGGCAGTGAAGGCATGGAAAACGTCTCGAACGGGAGAAAGATATCCGACACAAACAATCGGGAAAGCCGCGTTATAGTAGCGCGTTCACGCCAAGGAGCCTTTTATGCGCCAGAAACCCACCGTACTCGCCCGCGAGATCGTCGCCACCAGCCGTCTGTTTTGCGTCGAAGCGGTGCAGTTGCGCTTTTCCAACGGTGTGGAGCGCACCTACGAGCGCCTGGTGGGCAAGGGCGCGGGCTATGGCGCGGTGATGATCGTGGCGATGCTCGATGCCGATCACGCGGTGTTGGTCGAAGAATATTGCGGCGGCACCGACGCCTACGAGCTGTCGCTGCCCAAGGGCCTGATCGAGCCTGGCGAGGATGTGCTGGCCGCCGCCGAGCGTGAGCTCAAGGAGGAGGCCGGTTTTGGCGCGCGGCAACTGGAACACCTGACCGAGCTGTCGTTGTCCCCCGGCTACATGAGCCAGAAGATCCAGGTGGTGCTGGCCACCGACCTCTACGAGGAGCGGCTGGAGGGCGACGAGCCCGAGCCGATGCGCGTGGACAAGATCAACCTGCGCGAGCTGTCGAGCCTGGCGCAGAACCCGCAATTCACCGAGGGCCGCGCCCTGGCCGCGCTGTATCTGGCCCGCGACCTGCTGACCCAGCGCGGCGCCTTCCAAGCATGAGTGAACCATCGATGAATTTTCCCCATCCGTTGCTGGCGCCGGTGATCGACCTGGCCTTGCAGGCAGGCGAAGCGATCCTGCCGTTCTGGCGCGCCAACGTTGCCGTCACCAGCAAGGCCGACGAGTCGCCGGTGACCACCGCCGACCTGGCGGCCCATCACCTGATCGTGCAAGGCCTGACCGCGCTGGACCCGAGCATCCCGGTGCTCTCCGAAGAAGACGCCGACATTCCCCAGGACGTGCGTGCCGGCTGGCAGCGCTGGTGGCTGGTGGACCCGCTGGACGGCACCAAGGAGTTCATCTCCGGCAGCGAAGAGTTCACCGTCAATATCGCCCTGATCGAAGACGGGCGGGTGGTGTTCGGCGTGGTGTCGATGCCGACCAGCGGTCGCTGCTATTTCGGCGGCGCCGGCCTCGGTGCCTGGCGCGCGGACAAGGGCCAGGCGCCGGTGGCGATCCACGTGCGTGACAGCCTGACGGCGGGCGAAGCCTTCACCGTGGTCGCCAGCCGTCGCCATACCAGCCCCGAGCAGGAGCGTCTGCTGGCCGGGTTGAGCGCGACCCTGGGCGAGTTACAGCTGGCGAACATCGGCAGCTCGTTGAAGTTCTGCCTGCTGGCCGAAGGCGCGGCGGATTGTTATCCGCGACTGGCGCCGACCTCGCAGTGGGACACCGCGGCGGCCCAAGGCGTGCTGGAGGGCGCTGGAGGTGAGGTGCTGGATCTGAGTGGCGCGCCGTTCTGCTACCCGGCGCGGGAGTCGCTGCTCAATGGCTTCTTCCTGGCACTACCGGCTAAGGCCGCATGGCGTGGGCGCTTGCTGGAGCTGGCGCGCGGCTGATCCTTGTAGCCGCTGGCGCAGCCTGCGATCGGCTGCGCAGCAGTCGTAAACGGCCAGCGCGGAGTGTCAGACAGAATATCGCCAGTCGATCCACGGCGGCTTCGCGTGCAGGCTGCGCCAGCGGCTACAGGCTCATCGGTGCAGCACGTATTGCCCGGTGAAACGCACCGCATCTTCATCGCTGCCGGCATTCACCACCCGGGTATGCAGGATCAGCCGCGCGCGGCCGTAGCGCTCATACATGGTCACGAACCTGTGCCACACCTCTTCGCTCGGCGCGGCGCAGATGGCCGTGGCGTCGCTGGTCACCGGTAGCGGGTAATTGATCTGCCCTTCCTGAATCACGATGTGCCCGTCGTCGATCCCCGCTTCTTTCAGCCGCAGGTGCAGCCAGCCCCAGCCGGCCAGCACCGCGCCGCAATACAGGCTGCCGCCGAACATGGTGCTCTTGTGATTGACGTTGGCTTCCAGCGGCAGTTGCAGGCGCAGCTCATGCGCGTGCCAGTCGAGCACTTTCAGGCCCATGTCCCGCGTCAGGGGAATGTCGTGATGGAGGATGGATTCCAGGTGACGACTGTCGCGGTTCATGCAGGGCCTCGGTGGTGAAATGGTGCATTAACAAGATTAGTCGGCATCGCTCACTCGATATCGTCGCCGCCCGAACTGGCGCCGCTGTCGCCGAAGCTCAGGCCGTGTTTGCGCAGTTTGTCATGCAGGGTCTTGCGCGGAATACCCAGGGCTTCGGCGAGGCTGCGCAGCGAGTTGTGGGAGCGGGCCAGCTCGGCGGCGATCAGGCTCTTTTCGAAGTTCTCCACCTGTTCGCTCAGGCCGCCCTCGATCACCGTCGGCGCCGGCTGCGAGGAGCCGCCATCCGCCGCGCTGTTGTCCAGGGCCAGTTCCAGGCCGAGGGCGAAGCGTTCGGCGGCGTTCTGCAGTTCGCGCACATTGCCCGGCCAGCTGTGGCGCAGCAGCAGGGCGCGCTGCCCGGGTTGCAGTTCGTGGGGCGGCAGGCCGTGGCGGGCGCTGGCCTCGTCGGCGAAATGCTGGAACAGCAGCAGGGCATCTTCGCCGCGCTCGCGCAACGGTGGAATACGCAGCGGCGCGACATTCAGGCGGTAATACAGGTCGGCGCGGAAGCGCCCCTGGTCGGCCGCCTGGCGCAGGTCTTCCTTGGTCGCGGCGATGATGCGGATGTCCAGCGGGATCAGTTGATTGCCGCCCAGGCGTTCCACCACACGCTCCTGCAGCATGCGCAGCAGCTTGACCTGCACGTCCAGGCTCATGCTTTCGATTTCATCGAGGAACAGCGTGCCGCCGTTGGCGAATTCGAACTTGCCGATGCGGCGTTTCTGCGCGCCGGTAAAGGCCCCCGGCTCGTGGCCGAACAGTTCGCTTTCGACCACCGATTCGGCCAGGGCGCCGGCGTTGATCGCCACGAACGGGCCGTTGCGCCGGCTCGACAGGTCGTGCAGCGCCCGCGCCACCACTTCCTTGCCGGCGCCGGTCTCGCCGAGGATCAGCACGTCGGCCTTGGTCGCCGCCAGGGCGCCGATCTGTTCACGTAAACGCAGGATCGGCGCCGACAGCCCGACCAGCCGCGCGCTGAGCTCCTGGCGATCGCTCAGGGCCAGGCGCAGGCTGCGGTTGTCCAGGACCAGGCGGCGCAGGGCCAGGGCGCGGCGCACGCTGTCGAGCAGGGCATCGCTGGCGAAGGGTTTCTCCAGGAAGTCATAGGCCCCGGCGCGCATCGCCTGCACCGCCAGCGGCACATCGCCGTGGCCGGTGATCAGCAGCACCGGCAGCTCAGGGTCCTGGCCGTGCAGTTCGCCGAGCAGTTCGAGGCCGTCCATGCCGGGCATGCGGATGTCGCTGACCACTACTCCCGGCCAGTCGCGCTCCAGGCGCGCGGCCAGGCCCTGGGCTTCGCCCAGCGGCAGGATCTTCAGCCCGGCCAGGTCCAGGGTCTGGCTCAGGGCCTGGCGCAGGTGCGGATCGTCGTCGATCAACACCACCTGCACGTCACTGGTGATCGGTGTACTCATACGCTGCGGTCCTCGGACGGTTGCAGGCTCACTCCCGGCGCGCCGGCGCGCAGCCGCAGGGTAATCAGGGCGCCGCCTTCGCGGTGGTTGGAGAACGACAGTTCACCGCCGAAGGCGCGCATCAGGGTGTCGCAGATCGCCAGGCCCAGGCCAAGGCCCTGGGTGCGGGTCTTGGTGGTGTAGAAAGGCTCGCCGGCGCGACCCAGGGCCTCCATGCAGAAGCCCGGGCCGTTGTCGCGAATGTACAGATTGACGCCCGTGGCGGTGGATTCGGCACTCAGCCAGAGTTTGCGCGGCGGGCCTTTTTCGGTCAGCGCGTCCAGGGCATTGGCCAGCAGGTTGCCGAGCACCTGGCGCAGCCGCGTCTCCCCGGCCTCGACCCACAGGGTGGCCGCCGGCAGGTCGCGGATCAGCTCCACTTCCATCGCCCGTCGACGTTTGGCCAGCAGTGCCAGGGCATCGTCCAGCGCCGGTTGCAGGGCGACGCTTTCCGGCGCGTGGCGGTCGCGGCGGGCAAAGGCGCGCAGGTGGGCGATGATCGAGGCCATGCGCCCGGTCAGTTCGCTGATCAGCTTGAGGTTGCCGCGGGCGTCCTCGGTGCGCTGGTGGTCCAGTAGCACCTCGGCGTTTTCCGCGTAGCTGCGGATCGCCGCCAGCGGCTGGTTGAGCTCATGGCTGATGCTCGCCGACATGGTGCCCAGGGCCGAGAGCTTGCCTGCCTGCACCAGATCGTCCTGGGCACGCACCAGTTCCTGCTGGGCGTGTTCGCGTTCCAGCACTTCCTGCTTGAGGCGACGGTTCAGGCCTTCCAGGTCGCTGGTGCGTTCGGCCACGCGCATTTCCAGCTCGCGCCGGGCCTTGGCTTCGAAGGCGATGCGTTCCAGGTAGTGGCGACGGCGCTGCATCATCAAGCCGAGCAGTAGCATCAAGACCAGCAGCGTGGCGCCGCCCACCGCCACCACGGTGCGCACCGGGCGATCGATCAGGGTACGCGGGGCGAGGATGCTCACGCTCCAGCCGGTTTCGTCGATCTGCCGGGTCTGGGTCAGCCAGGCATTGGAGTCGAGGTTCAACGGCCGTGGATCGCGGGTCGGGTAGGGCTGGATGGCGACGATGGCCTGGCTTTCGTCTTCAGTCAGCGGGCGGGTCGAGCGGAAACGCCATTCCGCGCGCGATGTGAGGATCACCACGCCATTGTGATCGGTGACCACCAGTTGCTCGGGGGTCTTGCCCCAGAGGCTTTCGGTGTGGTCCAGGTCGACCTTGACCACCAGCACGCCGATGATTTTCTCGCCGTTGCGCACGGCGGCGGCGAAGAAATAACCGCGCTTGGCCGAGGTAGTGCCCAGGCCGAAGAAACGCCCCAGGCGTCCGGCCATGGCTTCGCTGAAATAGGGGCGGAAGGAGAAGTTGCGGCCGACGAAACTGTCGTGCTTGTCCCAGTTGGACGCCGCCAGGGTATTGCCGGAGGTGTCCATCAGGTACATCACTTCGGCCCCGGTCTGGGCGCTGATGTTTTTCAGCAGGCGGTTGGCGTTGCCCTGGGTCACACCGTCGTCCGGCGCACCGAGGACCGCACGCAACGCCGGCAGCTCGCCGAGAATCTGCGGCAGCACCTCATAGCGGTGCAGGGTGCCCAGCAGGTTGGCGACGTAGAGGTCGAGGGTCTGGCGGTTCTGGCCCGCCAGTTCGCTGCGGTAATAACGCTCGGCCAGGTGCTCCAGCGGCCACAGCAGCGGCGCCAGGCACAGGGCCAGCAAAGCCAGGCTACGCCAGCGGGGGCGTCGGGGAAGGGGTGGAGTCATGGGGACGATGCGCCTGTGGGTACAAGCGCATTATGCCTAGGTTCTATACGTAAACTGCCTGCGCGACGATCATGCCGCGTTAAAAACAGGCTCGGAATGCTCATGTAGGCCCCTACAGTCGAGCGCGACCCCGGCCGTTCCTCGCCTGTTTTGATTCGCTGCGCTCACCCTTCGGGCCAGCCCTTGGCTGTTACTCCCGCTGGTCGTTGCGCCTTGCCTGATCGCCGCTCGGCGACTTTCCGTACAGAACCTAGCCCTGCTCGGCAAGACACTCGTGCAATGCGCTGCGCCACTCAGGCTGGCGCACGCCCCACTCGCACTCCAGGCGGCGGCAATCGAGGCGCGAGTTCAGCGGCCGTGGCGCGGGTGTCGGATAAGCGCTGGAGGGGATCGCCTCCAGGGTTGCGCAGGCTTTGCCTTGGGCCAGCAGGTGTTCGCCAATGGCCTGGGCGAAGCCGAACCAGGAGGTTTCGCCAGCAGCGGTCAGGTGGTAGGTCCCCCAGGCTCCTGGCTGGCCGGCCTGCCAGCGCTCGATCAGGGCGGCGGTGCTGGCGGCGATGGTGCCGGCCCAGGTAGGCGCGCCGATCTGGTCGGCGACCACGCGCAAGTGCGGTTTTTCCTGCAGCAGGCGTTGCATGGTCAGCAGGAAGTTCTTGCCGGTGTTGGAATACACCCAGCTGGTGCGCAGGATCAGGTGTTCACCACCTGCCGCGCCGATGGCCCGTTCGCCGGCGAGTTTGCTCTGGCCGTAGACGCTCAGCGGGTTGGGTTCATCGTCTTCGGTGTAGGGGGCCTGCTTGCTGCCGTCGAAGACATAATCGGTGGAGTAGTGAATCAGTGGGATACCCAGTTCCCGTGCTTCCTCGGCGAACACCCCGGGGGCGCTGGCATTGATTGCAAAGGCCAGGTCCGGCTCGCTCTGGGCCTGATCGACGGCGGTGTGGGCGGCCGCGTTGATGATCAGCTGCGGGCGCAGGCTGCGCACTTGCTGGCGAATGGCGTCCGGGTGTGTCAGGTCGAGCAGGCCGCGCCCGGGCACGATCAATTCATGCTGGTTTCCCAGGCGCTGTTGCAGGGCCTGGGAGACCTGGCCGTGCTGGCCGCTGATCAGGATCTTCAACCGGCCGCTCATGGGAAGAGCTCGGCTTCGCTGAGCAATTTGCCGGCCTGATCCTTGGCCGAGAGCTGCGCCGGGCCTGTGAGTTGCCAGTCGATGGCCAGGGTTGGATCGTCCCAGCGAATGCAGCGTTCGGACGCCGGGGTGTAGTAGTCGGTGGTCTTGTAGAGGAACTCGGCGTACTCGCTCAGCACCACGAAACCATGGGCGAAGCCTTCCGGGACCCACAGCTGGCGATGGTTGTCCGCGGACAGCCGCACCCCGACCCACTTACCGAAGTGCGGCGAGCTGCGACGGATGTCCACCGTCACGTCGAGCACTTCGCCGGCGACCACCCGCACCAGTTTTCCCTGGGTGTTTTCGATCTGGTAGTGCAGGCCGCGCAGCACGCCCTTTTGCGAGCGCGAATGGTTGTCCTGGACGAACTGGGTGCGCACGCCGGTTGCTTCTTCGAACGCCTTGGCATTGAAGCTTTCGTAGAAAAAACCGCGCTCGTCGCCAAACACCTTGGGCTCGATGATCAGCACGCCGGGCAGTTCAGTGGCCAGGACCTTCATTGGGTTTCCCCCGCCAGGCTATAGAGGTATTGGCCGTAACCGGTCTTGCCGAAGTACTTGGCGTGTTCGAGCAGATGCTCGCGGTCGATCCAGCCCTGGTTGTAGGCGATTTCCTCGAGGCAGGCGACTTTCAGGCCCTGGCGGTGCTCGATGGTCTGCACATACTGCGAGGCTTCCAGCAGGCTGTCGTGGGTGCCGGTGTCGAGCCAGGCGAAGCCACGGCCGAAACGTTCGACGCTGAGGTCGCCGCGTTGCAGGTAGGCATTGTTGACGTCGGTGATTTCCAGTTCACCGCGCGCCGAAGGCTTGACCGCCTTGGCGATCTCGACCACCGCGTTGTCGTAGAAGTACAGCCCGGTCACGGCATAGCTGGACTTGGGGTGCTGGGGCTTTTCCTCGATCGAAAGAGCGTTGCCCTGTGCGTCGAAGTCGATCACGCCAAAGCGCTGCGGGTCCTTGACCCAGTAGCCGAAGACCGTCGCTCCGGAGGGTTTCGCCGCGGCGTTCTGCAGCTTCTCGGTGAAGTGTTGGCCGTGGAAGATGTTGTCGCCGAGGATCAGGCACACAGGGTCGTCGCCAATGAATTCCTCGCCGATCAGGAACGCCTGCGCCAGGCCGTCCGGCGATGGTTGTTCGGCGTAGCTGAAGCGCACCCCGAACTGGCTGCCGTCGCCCAGCAGGTTGCGGTACTGCGGCAGGTCCTGGGGGGTGGAAATCAGCAGGATGTCCTTGATGCCGGCCAGCATCAGCACCGAGATCGGGTAATAGATCATCGGTTTGTCGTAGACCGGCAGCAGTTGCTTGGACACACCCAGGGTGATCGGGTGCAGGCGGGTGCCCGAGCCACCCGCCAGAACGATACCTTTCATCATGCGATCAGATCCTTGAAGTCAGTGAAACCGAGCCGTTGCCCTTGATAGCTGCCGTCCTGCACGTGCTGGCACCATTCCTGGTTGTCCAGGTACCACTGCACGGTCTTGCGCAGGCCGCTGGCGAAGGTTTCTTGCGGTACCCAGCCCAGTTCGCGCTCGATCTTGCCGGCGTCGATGGCGTAGCGCAGGTCGTGGCCGGGGCGGTCCTGGACGAAGGTGATCAGGTCGGCGTAGTGCTGCACGCCTTCGGGCTTGCGTGGCGCCAGCTCTTCCAGCAGTTGGCAGATGCCGCGTACCACGTCGATGTTTGTCTGTTCGTTGTGGCCGCCGATGTTGTAGGTCTCGCCGACCACGCCTTCGGTCACCACCTTGAGCAGGGCGCGGGCGTGGTCTTCGACGAACAGCCAGTCGCGCACTTGCAGGCCGTTGCCGTACACCGGCAGCGGTTTTCCGGCCAGGGCGTTGAGGATCACCAGCGGGATGAGTTTTTCCGGGAAGTGGAACGGCCCGTAGTTGTTCGAGCAGTTGGTGACCAGTACCGGTAGGCCGTAGGTGCGCTGCCAGGCGCGGACCAGGTGGTCGGACGCGGCCTTGCTGGCGGAGTAGGGCGAGCTGGGGGCGTAGGGCGTGGTTTCGGTGAACAGGTCGTCGACGCCGTGCAGGTCGCCGTACACCTCGTCGGTGGAAATGTGGTGGAAACGGAAGGCGCTTTTTTCCGTCGGCGGCAGGGCTTGCCAATAGGCGCGGGTGGCTTCCAGCAGGCTGTAGGTGCCGACGATGTTGGTCTGGATGAAGTCCGACGGGCCGTCGATGGAGCGGTCGACATGGGACTCGGCGGCCAGGTGCATGATCGCCTGGGGCTGGAAGCGCTCGAGCAGCGCGCTGACGGTGGCCTGGTCGACGATATCGGCCTGGACGAACTCGTAGCGGGTGTCGGCGGCGATACTCGACAGCGACTCCAGGTTGCCTGCGTAGGTCAGCTTGTCGAGGTTGAGCACCTCGTGTTCGGTGTTGCGGATCAGGTGGCGAATCAGCGCCGATCCAATAAAGCCGGCACCGCCGGTAACGAGAATGCGCATATGGGTAGGCCTTCTTCCCTAAGACATGGAGTCGCGAATGGAGCATAGCTTGTCGGCAGCCAGCGGCCGCTGCAAGGGCCGCCGATGTCTGGCCCGGGTATTGGCATCCTGTTTAGCTTCCCGGCGGCGGTGCAGCCCTTGTCGTCTGCCCGGGCCAGGGGGTTGCGTAACGCCTGGCGCAGTGGCGATATACGCATCTGACAATAATTCCAGGGGTCGTTCCATGTTGCTCGCCACGTTGATTCACCGCGCCAGTCTGCCCGGTCCGCAAGTCACCTCGCAGCAGGCGCTGGACCTGCTCGCAGTGCACTACGGCCTTGGCGGCACGCTGCAATCGTTGGGCAGCCAGCAGGATCTCAACTACCGGCTCGACAGTCCCCGGGGACGTTTTGTCCTGAAGATCTGCCGTGGCGACTACGCCGCCCTGGAACTGCAGGCGCAACATGCGGCGCTCAAGCACCTGGGCAGCCACCCCGAGCTGCACGTACCCCGGGTAATCCCGGCGAAGAACGGCGCCGACCTGCTGTCCCTGGAAGTCGACGGCCAGGCGCTGCATGTGCGCCTGCTCGACTACATCGAAGGCCAGCCGCTGACCCACCTCAAGCACCTGGGCCCCGAGCTGGCGGCCGGCTTCGGCCGGTTGTGCGGGCAGATGGACCTGGCCCTGGCGGACTTCCAGCACCCGGGCCTGGAACGCACCCTGCAATGGGACGCGCGCCACGCCCATAGCCTGATCAATCACCTGTTGCCGGTGATCGCCGACGAACAGCAACGCCGCCTGATCGCCGAAGTGGCCGAGCAGGCCGAGCGCCGTGTGCAGCGCCTGGCCGAGCAGTTGCCGGTGCAGGCGATCCACCTGGACATCACCGACGACAACGTGGTCTGGCAGCGTGACGCCCAGCGCCACTGGCAGGTACAGGGGGTGATCGATTTCGGCGACCTGATCCGCACCTGGCGCATCACTGACCTGTCGGTGACCTGCGCGGCGCTGCTGCACCATGCCGAGGGCGATCCGTTCTGCATCCTGCCGGCGGTCCGCGCTTATCACGCGGTCAATCCACTGCAGCAGGCCGAGCTGCTGGCGTTGTGGCCGCTGATCGTGGCCCGCGCCGCGGTGCTGGTGCTCAGTGGCGAACAGCAGGTGAGCATCGACCCGGGCAACCAGTACAGCCGCGACAACCTGAGCCACGAATGGGAGATCTTCCGCGTCGCCACCTCGGTGCCGTTCGAATTGATGGAAGCGGCGATCCTCGGAGCGGTAGGGCAGACGCTGCCGGCCATCGCCGGCGAAGGTTTTGCCCCCTTGCTGCCGGGCCTGGTGGGGCGCGAGTTCGCCCTGATCGACCTGGGCGTGCTCAGCCCGCACTTCGAGGCCGGCAACTGGGAGCAGCCCGAGATCGATACCCGGCTGTTGCAACAGGCCGCGGCGGCCCATGGATTGGCGGCCAGTCGCTACGGGCAGTACCGCCTGTCCCGGACCTGCCCGGACAGTGCCGTCGAGCCGGACACCTTCCCGTTGCACGTGCAGTTGCAGGTACCGTCGGGCACGGCGGTCGAAGCGCCTTTTGCCGGGGTGCTGCACCGCGCCACAGACGGTGCGTTGCGCCTCGATGGCCCGCAATTGAGTGTGCGGCTGTGGGGCGTCACGCCCTCGGTGCATGCCGGAGCGGCGCTGGTCAAAGGCCAGGTGCTGGGGGCGGTGGATGGCGGGCTCAAGGTCCAGCTGTGCCGTGGCGCGCAGCTCGATCCGCCGCTGTTCTGCACGCCCTCGCGGGCCGCGGCATGGCAGGCGCTGTGCCCGTCGCCGGCGGCGCTGCTGGGCCTGGCCTGCGACGCCGAGCCGGAGCTCGACTCGCACGCTTTGCTGGCGCGCCGCGATGCCAGTTTCGCCCGTTCGCAGAAACACTATTACGTCGACCCGCCACGCATCGAGCGCGGCTGGCGCAACCACCTGATCGACATGCAGGGCCGTTCCTACCTGGACATGCTCAACAACGTCGCGGTGCTCGGCCATGGCCATCCACGGATGGCCGCCGAGGCCGCGCGCCAATGGTCGCTGCTCAACACCAACTCGCGTTTCCACTACGCGGCGATTGCCGAGTTCTCCGAGCGCTTGCTGGAGCTGGCACCGGACTCCATGGACCGGGTGTTCCTGGTTAACAGCGGCAGCGAGGCCAACGACCTGGCGATCCGCCTGGCCTGGGCCTACAGCGGCGGGCGCGACCTGCTCAGCGTGCTGGAGGCCTATCACGGCTGGACGGTGGGCGCGGATGCGGTGTCCACGTCGATCGCCGACAACCCACAGGCCCTGAGCAGCCGCCCGGACTGGGTGCATCCGGTGACCGCGCCCAATACCTATCGCGGCGAGTTCCGCGGCCAGGACAGCACCGCGGACTACGTGCGCAGCGTCGAACACAACCTGGCCAAACTGGCGGAGCAGAATCGCCAATTGGCCGGTTTCATCTGCGAGCCGGTGTATGGCAACGCCGGCGGCATCGCCCTGCCGCCGGGTTACCTGAAGCAGGTCTATGCGCTGGTCCGCGCCCAGGGCGGGGTGTGCATCGCCGACGAGGTGCAGGTCGGCTACGGGCGCATGGGCACGTTCTTCTGGGGCTTCGAAGAGCAGGGCGTGGTGCCGGACATCATCACCATGGCCAAAGGCATGGGCAACGGCCAGCCGCTGGGGGCGGTGATCACCCGCCGGGAGATTGCCGAAGCGCTGGAGGCCGAAGGTTATTTCTTCTCCTCGGCCGGCGGCAGCCCGGTGAGTTGCCGGATCGGCATGGCTGTGCTGGACGTGATGCAGGAAGAAAAACTCTGGGAAAACGCCCAGGTGGTCGGTGGCCACTTCAAGCAGCGCCTCGAAGCCCTGATCGAGCGTTATCCGCTGGTGGGCGCGGTGCATGGCTCGGGGTTCTACCTGGGCCTGGAGCTGATCCGCGATCGCCAGACCCTGGAGCCGGCCACGCAGGAGACCGCCCTGCTGTGCGATCGCCTGCGCGAGCTGGGGATCTTCATGCAGCCCACTGGCGATGACCTGAACATTCTCAAGATCAAGCCGCCGATGGTCACCACGCGCCAGAGCGTCGATTTCTTTGTCGACATGTTGGCCAAGGTGCTGGAGGAGGGGCTCTAGGCCCCACTCGAATGCCCTGCATTCGGATCGCGAGCAAGCTCGCTCCTACCTAGAAAGGCATGCCCTGCAGGGGCGGGCTTGCTCGCGATAGCGTCCGCACTGACACCCCTGAACCCCTATAAATATCGATAATAATCGATGTTTATAGAGGTTAATTTTTGGATGCTTTGTTTTTAGGCTTTTAAAGTCGATTTTTATCGGATATAAAGTCGTCCCTATCAGGACAGGCTCAAGCCGCGCCTGAGCATTCCCTTTTCTGTCATCGACCGATGCCACCCTCGGTCCTTTGCTGCTGCCCAGGAGATGATCCATGAGCCGTATCGTTACCGTCGCCGCAACCCAGATGGCCTGTTCCTGGGACCTCGAAGCCAATATCGAGACCGCGGAAAAGCTGGTCCGCGAGGCCGCCGCCAAAGGCGCGCAGATCATCCTGATCCAGGAACTGTTCGAGGCCCCGTACTTCTGCCAGAAGCCGAACCCGGACTACCTGCAGCTGGCGACCCCGGTGGAAAGCAATGCGGCCATCGCGCACTTCCAGAAAGTCGCCAAGGAGCTGCAGGTGGTGCTGCCGATCAGCTTCTATGAACTGGCCGGGCGGGCGCGTTTCAACAGCATCGCGATCATCGACGCCGACGGCAGCAACCTCGGGATTTATCGTAAAAGCCACATCCCGGACGGCCCCGGCTATCACGAAAAGTACTACTTCAACCCGGGCGACACCGGCTTCAAGGTGTGGAACACCCGCTACGCGAAAATCGGCGTGGGCATCTGCTGGGACCAGTGGTTCCCGGAGTGCGCCCGCAGCATGGCCCTGCAAGGCGCACAGATTCTGTTTTACCCGACCGCCATCGGCAGCGAGCCCCACGACCAGAGCATCTCGTCCCGCGACCACTGGCAGCGCGTGCAACAAGGCCACGCCGGCGCCAACCTGATGCCGCTGATCGCCAGCAACCGCATCGGCAACGAAGAGCAGGACGGCTACGACATCACCTTCTACGGCTCGTCGTTCATCGCCAACCAGTTCGGCGAGAAGGTTGAAGAACTGAACGAGACTGAAGAAGGTATTCTTGTCCACAGTTTCGACCTCGACGAGCTGGAACACATTCGCAGCGCCTGGGGTTCGTTCCGCGACCGTCGGCCGAACCTGTACAGCGCGATCAAAACCCTCGACGGTTCCCTGGAGTCCTGAACCCATGACCACTTTGCACAGCACCCCTCGCGCCGACGGCTTCTACATGCCCGCCGAGTGGGCGACGCAGACCCAGACCTGGATGATCTGGCCCGAGCGCCCGGACAACTGGCGCCTGGGCGGCAAGCCGGCGCAAGCCGCGCACGTAGCGGTGGCCAAGGCCATCGCCCGCTTCGAACCGGTAACCGTGGCAGTGTCCGCGGGCCAGTATGAAAACGCCCGGGCCCGCCTGGACGTGCCGAATATCCGCCTGGTGGAGATGTCCAGCGACGACGCCTGGGTCCGCGATACCGGCCCGACCTTCGTCATCAACGACCAGGGCGAAGTCCGTGGCGTGAACTGGGATTTCAACGCCTGGGGCGGTTTCGACGGCGGCCTGTATTCGCCGTGGAACCGTGACTCGCAGGTCGGCGGCAAGATCCTCGAGATCGAGTGCAGCCCGCGTTACCGCACCGAGGGCTTCGTGCTCGAAGGCGGCTCGATTCACGTCGACGGCGAAGGCACGGTGATCACCACCGAGGAATGCCTGCTCAACCGCAATCGCAACCCGCACATGAACCGTGCCGAGATCGAAGCGGTGCTCAGCGCCAACCTGGCTGTGGATAAAGTCATCTGGCTGCCGGATGGCCTGTACAACGACGAAACCGATGGCCATGTGGATAACTTCTGCTGCTACGTGCGTCCGGGCGAAGTACTGCTGGCCTGGACCGACGACCCGCAGGACCCGAACTACCCGCGCTGCCAGGCGGCGCTGAAAGTGCTGCAAGACAGCACCGACGCCAAGGGTCGCCCGTTCACGGTGCACAAGATGCCGATTCCCGGACCGCTGTACGCCACCGAAGAAGAGTGCGCGGGCGTCGACCCGATGGATGGCACCCAGGAGCGTAATCCGTCGGTGCGCCTGGCCGGTTCCTATGTGAACTTCCTGATCGTCAATGGTGGCATCATTGCCCCGAGTTTCGACGATCCGCTGGATGCCCAGGCCAAGGAAATCCTGCAGAACCTGTTTCCGCAACACGAAGTGGTGATGGTGCCGGGTCGCGAGTTGTTACTGGGGGGCGGAAATATCCATTGCCTTACCCAACAGCAACCGGCGCCGCACAAGGTTTGAGTGTTGTTGTAACAGCCCGTGACGCCTGATTGACGGGCGGTTACATGGATCCAATCCGGCGTCGCCCGGCAAGCCCGCAGCCCTGATGGACTGCGGGTTTTTTTGGATCCGGAAGCTGGCAATTGCGGGACCTTGGCATAGCTCTTGTATCTCTCGCGAGGTCAATCCGAGGCCGGTGGAACTGCGATGTTCTGTCATAAACCTTGGATAAGTTAGCCGCTTACAAACCGGGAGAGAGCGCTGGAAATGAATAGGGTCAGCGAGCGGACTTCCGCAATAAATAGCGAGTCGCTTCAGGTTCTGGCGCAATGGTTGAAGTGCAATGGAACGCGACAGGTCCGGGAAACCGACCCGCGCCGGATGATCCTAGATCGTTACCCTGCTGGTTTGTTCAGCGAGGCCGAACTCGAAGCGTTGTGGGATGTGCTGGAAGGATAAGCAAACAACGGATTGGTAAAAGCGCTGCCCGGATGGCAGCGCTTTTTTTTGCGCGAATGTAGCCGCTGCCGAAGGCTGCGATCGGCCGCGCGGCGGACGCGAATCTGCCACCGCGGTCCATCAGCTGGAAGGGTGTACCCAGGTTTTGCGCCGGCTGCGCCGTCGATCGCAGGCTGCGCCAGCGGCTACAGGGAGCGCGCAGGGTGCAAGGTCGAGGGTTTTTGTAGCCGCTGCCGAAGGCTGCGATCGGCCGCGCAGCGGACGCAAGGCCGGCCACCGCGCTCAGGCGATGGCGGCCGTATCCATGGCTGCTTTTTAGAAGCTGTAGGTACCGGTTACCACCAGGCTGCGTGGATCGCCGAACTGGATCTGCCCGGCGCTGGTGGCCGAGGAGTAGTAAGTGCGGTCGCTGATGTTGTTCAGCGCGGCCCGCAGGTCCCAGTCCTTCTGCCGGAAGCCGGCCAGGGCGTCCCAGCGGCCGTAGCCCGGAAGCATCACGGTGTTGGCGTTATCGGCATAACGATCGCCCACCAGGGTCAGGCCGGTCTCGGCGTACCAGCCCATTTCCGGCTTCCAGGTCACGAACAGGCTGCCATTGCGCTTGGCCACGTTGTTCACCCGGTTGCCCTCGTCACCGTTGTTGCTCTTGACCACCGTCGCGTCCTGCAGGCCGATGCCGCCGCGGATCGACCAGTTGCCGACGATCTTGCCGGCCGCGGTCAGTTCCACGCCGCGTGAGCGCTGCAGGCCGGTCAGCAGGATCACGTTCGGGTCTTCCACGCTGCGGCTGCGACGGTTGTAGAGTTCCAGTTCATAGACCGCGAGCGTGGTGCTGAAGCGGTCGTCGAGCCAGTCGCTCTTGACCCCGATTTCCTTCTGCCGGGTGCGCTCGGGGCTCAGGTCGTTGCTGTTGCCGTTGGCATTGGGGGTGATGCCGATCAGGCCACCGCCGACCGGCGAGAAGCTCTTGCTCCAGGAGGCGTAGAAGGAGTGGTTCTCCAGCGGGGTCCAGACCACGCCCAGGCGCGGGCTGGTGCTGTGGCTGTCGCGGTCGTCCTTGATATCCCGCAGTTTGTTGTGGGTCTCGACGTTGAAGTTGTCGTAGCGCAGTCCCGCGAGCACTTGCCACTGATCGTTCAGGCGCAACTGGTCCTGGACATACACGGCGCGGCTTTCCACCTCGCTGTGGTTGTAGCTGGACGCCACCATTTTCCCGGTATGCCGCATGTTTTTATCCGGGTTCAACGGGTCCAGGGACGGCACGGCCTGGCCACCGGCGCTGACCGCCGCTGCGGTATAGAGCTTCGGATCGCGTCGCTGGCTGCCCAGCTCGACACCCGTCAGCACCCGGTGCTCGAGGCCGAAGGTATCGAAGGTGCCTTCGACTTCGAGGTTGTTGTAGAGGTTGCGGGTGTTCAGGTCCTGCTGCCAGCGCTGGCGGTTCACCCGCTTGGTGCGGCTGTCGTAGCCGGTCTGGTAGGTGTTGTCGAAATCGCTGTTGAGCTTGAACAGGCTCAGGGTATGACGCAGTTGCCAGTTGTCGTTCAGCTCGTAGCTGAGCTTGGAGCGCAGCGACTGGGACTTGTCGTCGATGTAGTCGCGCGGGTCGCCGTACGTGGTGTCGCGACTCACGTCCGCCGGGCGCCCGTCGATCCCCGGGATGCCGCGGTCCGGCGTGCGGTTGTAGCGGCTGTATTCGTACTGCACCAGCCAGTTCAGGTCCGGCGTCAGTTGCCAGCTCATGGACGGCGCGAACAGCTGGCGACTGCCACTGACGCCATCGCGGAAGCTGTTGTTGTCCTGGTTGCCCATGTTCAGGCGCAGGCTGATGTTTTCGCTGGGGTCGGCGCTGAGGTCGGCATACAGGCTGCGCAGGTCTTCGCTGCCGCCTTTGACTTCGACGCTGGAGTGGCGGCCGAACTGCGGCAGCTTGCTCACCCGGTTGACGATCCCGCCCTGGCTACCACGGCCATAAAGCACCGCCGCCGGGCCCTTGAGCACCTCGATGCGCTCGATGTTGTGCAGGTCGCGCACGTACTGGCTGTCGTCACGGACGCCGTCGAGGTAGAAGTCGTTGCTGGCGTCGAAACCGCGAATACGCAGGCTGTCGAAGCGGGTGTCGGCGCCGCTGCTGACGTTGGGAATGCCGCTCAAGGCCGTGCCCAGGTCGTTGATGCCGTAGTCCAGCAGGTTGCTGGTCTTCACCGAGTCGATGGCTTGCGGCACGTAGCGCACCGGCGTGGCGGTACGGGTCGCGGTGCTGACTTCCTTGACCCGTGGGTCGTCGGCATCGACTTGCGCGCTGATGGCGGTAGCCGGCAGGGTGGTCGGGGCGGCGCAGGTGAAACCGGCCGTCAGCGAGGCGCAAAAGCCAAGGGTGAGGGGAGTCAGGCGGAAGGGGGCAGGCATGGAAAAACGCATCCAGAAGGGGAAAGAAACAGTCGGCGCGAATGGTAATGCTTGCTATTTACTTTCGTTAATTATTCTTGAAAAGTTCCCTGGGCGGATTGTTTCAATTTGTGTCTTGATTGAGATGAAGTGGATACACGGCCGATTCGACCGATTCCCGAAACAGACTAAAAGCCATTCCAGCGTTTTTCGCCGTGGGCCACAGGCATAGTCTGCCGCCATCGAATTTATCGGCCTTTGTCCCGGAGCCTTGCATGTCGGCAGCGACCCTTCATTACATCTACGATCCTTTGTGCGGCTGGTGCTACGGCGCCAAACCGCTGGTGCAGGCGGCCCAGGCAGTGCTGCCGGTGGTGGCCCATGGCGGCGGCATGATGACCGGGCGCAACTGCCAGCAGGTTTCGCCGCAACTGCGCGACTACGTCATGCCCCATGACCGGCGTATTGCCGAATACACCGGGCAGCCGTTCGGCGAGGCTTACTTCGAAGGTTTGCTGCGCGACTATTCGGCACTGTTCGATTCGGCCCCGCCGATTGCCGCGGTACTGGCGGCGCAGGCGCTCGCCGGGCGCGGCCTGGAGTTGCTCGGGCGCTTGCAGACGGCCCACTACGTCGAAGGGCGCCGCATCGCCGATGTCGATGTTCTGTTGGAACTCGCCGAAGGCCTGGGCTTTGAGCGCGGCGAGTTCGAAGAAGCCTTCGAGTACGCCGCGGCGAACAGCTTGAACGAGCACATCAAGGCCAGCCGTGCCTTGTTGGCCCGGGTCGGTGGCCAGGGTTTTCCGACCCTGGTGCTGGAGCAGGACGGTCAGTTCAGGCTGCTCGATATCAGCCCCTGGCTGGGCAAGCCGCAGGCGTTCGCCGCCTGGCTGAGCGAAGCCTTCGGTTCGCCAGAGGTCGAGCTTTCACCTAGCCTGCAGGCCTGTGGCCTGAACGGTTGCGCCCTTTGAACCCCCACTTAATTTGCGGAGTCGCCCATGGATAACCTGGCACTGATCAAAAGCACTTACGAAGGCGCCAACTCCCAGGAGAACGCGAAAAACACCGCCGCCGCCCTGGCTGCGGATGCGCGCTGGACCGAAGCGGCAGGTTTTCCCTATGCCGGCACCTACGTCGGCTTCGATGCCGTGGTGGAGAATGTCTTCAAGCGCCTGGCCACCGAGTGGGAGGGGTTTGCCTTCACTGTCGAGAACTATGTGGCCCAGGGCGACAAGGTGTTCGCCTACGGCAACTACAGCGGCGTCTATAAAGCCACGGGCAGACCGCTGAATGCCCGCGTGGCCCATTTGTGGACGTTGAAAGATGGCAAGGTCACGCACTTCGAACAGTTCGTCGACAGCCATACCGTGCAACTGGCCATCAAGGATCGTTAAGTTCTTAGACGATTTTTGCCTATTTTCAGACGATTCTTGAAATTGACACACTGTTCAGGGCGCGGATAGGATTCGCGCCAACGCCTGTGGCCAACGGCCATGACCTTCCAATAATAAAAGGCCCACCGCGATTTTTCGTGGGTGGGTCTTTTTGTTCTGGCCTGAAAAAAGAGTGCTTAAGCGCCGTTTCCAAGGAGCACCACAGCGCGTCATCAACCCGTAATAAGGAAAATAAAATGTTGAACAAGCGGATCGGTCTGATCGCACTGGGGATTCTGAGCAGTACTCAAGTTATGGCTAACGACCAGGCTGAGTCCAAGGGTTTTGTCGAAGACAGCAGCCTGAAAATCCTGCTGCGCAACGCCTACATCAATCGCGACAAGAAAAACGGTAACGATGACCAGCGCGAGTGGGGTCAAGCGGCCATCGGTACCTTCTCGTCGGGCTTCACCCAAGGCACCGTCGGCGTGGGCGTCGATGCCTTCGGCCTGTACGGCCTGCGCCTGGATAAAGGCAGCCACAGCGGCGGCCAGGGCATTGACTTCTTCAAGCCAAGCGAAGGCGGCAACAAGAGCCCGGCAGGCGACCTGGCCAAAGCCGGCGCCGCGGTCAAATTCCGCCTGTCCAACACCGTCCTGACCTACGGTGACCAGATGCCGGCCCTGCCGGTGCTGAGCTACGACAATGGGCGTCTGCTGCCGGAAAGCTACACCGGTACCCTGATCACCTCCAAAGAGATCAAGGGCCTGGAGCTGAACGCCGGTCGTTTCACCGCCGAGTCGCGCAAGAGCGCCGAAGGCCGTGACAGCGGTGGCCTGAAGTCGATCAACGTATTGGGCGGCAGCTACCAGTTCACCGAACAGTTCAAGGGCTCGCTGTACGCTTCCGACGTCGAAGACGTGCTGAAGAAGCAGTACGTGAACTTGAACTACGTGTTCCCGCTGGCTACCGACCAGTCCCTGACTTTCGACTTCAACGGCTACCGTACCAAGCTGGACAAGTCCTACGCTGAGTTCAAAAAAGCAGGCGGCCAGGACAACAAGATCTGGAGCCTGGCAGCCACCTACGCCACCGGCCCGCACTCGTTCACCCTGGCGCACCAGCGCAGCACCGGCGACAGCAACCTGGGCTACGCCTACGGCGGCTACCAGAAAGAGCAGCACCGTGTGGGCGATGGCGGCAACACCATCTACCTGGCGAACTCCTACTGGTCCGACTTCAACGCCGAAGACGAACGCAGCTGGCAGCTGGGCTACGGCCTGGACTTCGGCGCCTTCGGCGTACCGGGCCTGACCTACAACCTGGCCTATGTGCGTGGTGACAACATCACCGCCACCAACAGTGAGGGCGCCACCACCACCGGCGGCACCGAGCGCGAAATCTTCAACCAGTTCAAGTACGTGGTCCAGAGCGGCCCGGCCAAGGACCTGAGCGTCAAGGTACGCAGCTCGATCCTGCGCGTATCGCAGAAATCCGCCGGCTACAACGACAGCGGTAACGAACTGCGTGTGTTCGTCGACTACCCGATCAACGTGTTCTGATAAACGCCTGATCGCGGCCTGATACTGGGCCGGCCATAGAAAAAGCCCCGACTGGTTCGGGGCTTTTTTGTGGGCGTTGCCCCGTCCAGCACCGCGGCTCCCTGTAGCCGCTGCCGCCGGGCTGCGATCGGGCGCGAAGCGCCCGTCGAGGATTTTGGGCCGCTTTGATTTGTCAGGTCACTCAGGGCTGTTGCGCCTGAAAGCTCTGCAGATAAGCCAGCAGATTATCGATCTTCTCCTGATCGCTCAGCCCCCAGAAGATCATCCGTGTACCGGGCACCACGGCCTTTGGATCTTCCAGATAAGCCACCAGCTTGTCGCGGGTCCAGACGATGCCGGAGGACTTCATCGCGTCGGAGTAGTGATAGTCCGCCACGCTCCCTGCAGTGCGCCCGAAAATGCCATTGAGCTGCGGCCCGAAAGAGCTGCGCACCGAAGGCCCGATATTGTGGCAGCCACCGCAGATGCGCTTGAACAGCTTGCCACCGGCCTCGGCATCGCCCACCGCTTCTGCCTGGGCATGGAGCGACAGCAGGCTAAGCATCAGGGCCAAGGTCAGGGCGGCGGTGTTTTTCATGTTCGGCTCCGGATCGGGTGTGGCGGGTAACAAATGCGGGGGGCTATTTGAGCATGCTTGGCAGGTGTTGGGGATGGCCATCAGGGGAAAGGGACGTGGTAATGCCACAACCTCCTGGCCTTGTGTCGTGTCGGGGCCCGGCGGCGCAGGTCCGGCGGGGCGCACTATACTTTTCAGAAGATTTGCCCCGGGGATAGAGGCAATGTTCCAGCAGGCTTGGGAGGAGGGTTAGGCATCGGTGTGGCGCTGCGGTTGGGCGACGTTGCGTTTGCATGGCCACAGAACAACCGGCACAGGAAGACGAGAAAATGGCGATAGCAATCATCCTGGTTCTAGTCGTTGTCGCTTCGGTGCTGTTTCACCTGCTTGCTCCCTGGCACATGACGCCGGCTGCCTCCAACTGGGGGTCGATAGACACCACGCTGCTGATCACCCTGGTTATCACCGGAATCTTTTTCATCGCCATCACGCTGTTCATGGCCATCGCCGTGATTCGCTTCCGTCATCGCGAAGGTGCCCGGGCGCACTACCAGCCGGAAAGCCGGAAGCTGGAAGGGTGGCTGGTCATCCTCACTTCATTGGGCATCATCGGCATGCTCGCGCCCGGCCTGGTGGTCTACAACGATTTCGTCCAGGTGCCGCAAGAGGCCACCCAGCTCGAAGTGATTGCCCAGCAGTGGCAGTGGGCGTTTCGCTTTCCCGGGCGTGACGGAAAACTCGGCAAGGCGGATGTCAAATGGATCGATCCCGGCAATCCCTTCGGTCTTGATCGCAATGACCCTGCTGGGCAGGACGATGTGCTGATCATGAACAATGAAGTGCGCCTGCCCATCGATCGACCGGTAAAAGTCCTGCTGCGGGCAAAAGATGTGCTGCACGATTTCTACATTCCGCAGATGCGCGCGAAGATGGATATGGTGCCGGGCATGGTGTCCCACTTCTGGTTCACCCCGACCCGGCTCGGCAAGTTCGAAGTGCTGTGCGCCGAATACTGTGGCGTGGGGCATTTCAACATGCGCGGCCATCTGGTCGTCGAGGAGCAGGGCGCTTTCGACCAATGGTTCGCCAGCCAGCCGACCTTTGCCCAGACGCTGACGAACGTCGCCACGCCGAGCAGGGACAGCCTGCTGGAAAAAGGCCGCCAACTGGTGGAAAGCCATGGCTGTCGCGCCTGCCATAGCCAGGACGGCAGCACCAGCCTGGGCCCGGGCTGGAAGGACCTGTACGGCCGCTCGGAACAGTTGGCCGATGGCAGCAGCGTCCAGGTCGACGAAGCCTACCTCAAGGAGTCGATTCTCGAGCCGCAGGCCAGGCTGGTCCAGGGCTATCCGCCGGTCATGGTGGCCTATACTTTCAGTCAGGATGAACTGGCCGCCGTGGTGGCTTTCATCAAGTCGCTGAGTGCCGTGGGGCAGAAAGAACAAGGCCCTGCAGACGCACAGAATGAGCTGGCGGCGCAGGGACAGCGGCTGGCCGAATCGCTGGGTTGCCTGGCTTGCCACAGTGTCGATGGCAGCCAGGGTATCGGCCCGGGCTGGCAGGGCTTGTACGGCAAGACGGAAACCCTGGCCGATGGTTCTCAGATCAAGGTCGATGAGGGCTACCTGAAGGATTCCGTGCGCCAACCCGGCGCTGCGATCGTCAAGGGTTACGCCGCGGTGATGCCGACCTTTACCCCCAATGACAAGGAACTGGACGCCCTGATCGCCTTCATCAAGTCGAAAGCTGCTGTCGACGCGGATGCCGGCAAGGTGGAATCGGGCAAGTCGCCGTAACTAGCCGGAAATGCTCCGAAACTTAGCGGAGGATGACCTGATGGCTTATGTCGAGCATGCAGAAACAGAAGTCCTGCACGAACCGAAGAGCTTCTTCACGCGCTATATCTGGAGCCAGGACCACAAGGTCATCGCCATCCAGTATTCCTTGACGGCAATCTCCGTGGGGCTCGTCGCCCTGGTACTGTCCGGCCTGATGCGCATGCAGATCGGCTTTCCCGGCAGTCTCGAGTTCATGGATGCCAGCACCTATTACCAGGCGATGACCCTGCACGGCATGATTATGGTCATCTACCTGCTGACGGCCCTGTTCCTGGGCGGCTTCGGCAACTATCTGATTCCGCTGATGATTGGCGCCCGGGACATGGTCTTCCCCTACGTCAACATGCTGAGCTTCTGGTTCTACCTGCTCTCGGTCCTGGTGCTGCTTTCCAGCTTCTTCGTCCCGGGCGGGCCCACCGGGGCGGGCTGGACACTCTATCCACCGCAATCCATCACCCAGGGCACCCCGGGGACCGAATGGGGCATCGTGTTGATGCTGGTATCGCTGGCGATCTTCATCGTCGCCGCCACCATGGGCGGGCTGAACTACGTGACCACGGTGCTGCAGGCACGTACGCGCGGCATGACGCTGTTTCGCATGCCGCTGTCCGTCTGGGGCATCTTCATGGCCTCGATCCTGGCCCTGCTGGCCTTTCCGGCCTTGTTCGTCAGCGCGGTGATGATGCTGTTCGACAGGCTGCTGGGCACAAGCTTCTTCATGCCGGCGGTGATCTCCATGGGGCAGCAGCTCGCGCATCAGGGGGGCAGCCCGATCCTGTTCCAGCATCTGTTCTGGTTCTTCGGCCATCCGGAGGTCTACATCGTCGCCCTGCCGGCGTTCGGCCTGGTCTCCGACCTGATCAGCACCCATGCGCGCAAGAACATCTTCGGTTACCGCATGATGGTCTGGGCCATCATTGCCATCGGCGTGTTGAGCTTCGTGGTCTGGGCGCACCACATGTACGTCAGCGGGATGAACCCGTACTTCGGCTTCTTTTTCGCCGCCACCACCTTGATCATCGCCGTGCCGACCGCGCTGAAAGTCTACAACTGGGTGCTGACCCTGTGGCATGGCGACATCCACCTGACGGTGCCGATGCTGTTCGCCCTGGCCTTTATCGTCACCTTCCTGGTCGGTGGCCTCACCGGGTTGTTTCTCGGCAACGTGATTGTGGATATCCCGCTGTCGGACACCTACTTCGTGGTGGCCCACTTCCATATGGTCATGGGGGTCGCGCCGATCCTGGTGATATTTGGCGCCATCTACCATTGGTTTCCGAAGATCACCGGGCGCCTGATGAACGACACCCTGGGCAAGCTGCATTTCTGGATAACTTTCCTGGGTACTTACTGCATCTACTTCCCCATGCACTACCTGGGGCTGTTGGGCATGCCTCGGCGCTATTACGCCTGGCAGAACTACGACTTCATCCCGCAATCGGCGCAGCAGTTGAATGCGTTCATCACCGTTGTCGCGCTGACGGTCGGGGTATGCCAGCTGCTGTTCCTTTTCAACCTGGCCTGGAGTGCCTTCAAAGGCAAGCCGGCGGGCCCGAACCCATGGGGGGCGGCCAGCCTGGAATGGCAGACGCCGGACACCCCGCCCGTACATGGCAACTGGGGGCCGGAGCTGCCGGTGGTGCACCGTTGGGCCTATGACTACAGCGTGCCCGGGATAGAGCAGGACTTCGTGCCACAGACGGTTTCGGCCCAGGAGCTGGAGCAGATGAGGCAGAACAGCGCAGAAGCCAGGATCGCGGGCGAAAGACCATGAACGGGCCGCTATTGAAAAACACCGAAAGCGCCGGCGCCGGTGGCCGTTGGAGCCAGCCCCCCGACCACTCTCGGGGACCGGCAGGCCTGGACAGGGAGAAAGCCGCAAAAGTGGGCCTGCGCATGTTCCTGGTGGTGGTGACCTCGCTGTTCCTGCTGTTCCTGCTGGCCTTCATCGCGCGTTCGCAAATGGCGGACTGGCAGCCTCTGACCGAGCCCCTGGCGCCGCTGGCCAGTGCCCGGCAACTCTGGCTGAACACGCTCCTGCTGGTGCTGGGCAGTGTCAGCCTGCAGTGGGCGCGAATGGCCGCCCGGCGGGATGCGTTGAACGGGGCCACCCTCGGCTTCGCCCTGGGCGGTGTCTTCGCGATCGCCTTTCTCGGGGGGCAACTCTGGGTCTGGAAGCAGTTCGTCGACTGGGGCTATTTCGTCTCCGCCAACCCGGCCAACAGCTTTTTCTATCTGCTGACCGGCGTACACGGGTTGCACCTGCTGGGAGGCCTGGTGGCCTGGGGCAGAGTCGGCGCCAGGTTCCTGCGCCGGGTTCCGCTGTCGCAACTGGCGCCCAGCGTGGAGCTCTGTGCCATCTACTGGCACTACCTGCTGGGGCTGTGGATCGTCCTCTTCTTCCTGCTGACCAGCACGTCGGAAACCTATCAAGCCATCGCCGCATTCTGCGGCCTGAGGTGAAGCCATGGCATTGCCCTCAGCAACAGCTCCGGAAGATCCCGTCCCGCCCCCACCCGATACGCTGGTAGCGGGGTGGAAGAGCATCGCCACCGACTGGGCCTCGGATCAGGATGTGTTCAAGCGGGTGCCCTGGGGCAAGGCGATGATGTGGATCTTCCTGCTCAGCGACACCTTCATCTTCACCTGCTTCCTGACCGGCTACATGTCGGTGCGCATCAGTGCCACCGTCCCCTGGCCGAACCCCAGCGAAGTGTTCGCCCTGACCATCGGCGGCGTTGAAATCCCCCTGATTCTGATCGCCATCATGACCTTCGTGCTGATCAGCAGCAGCGGCACCATGGCCATGGCCGTGAACTTCGCCTATCGCCGTGTACGCGGCAAATGCGCGGCCCTGATGCTGGCGACTGCGGCCTTCGGTGCGACCTTCGTCAGCATGCAGGCGTTCGAGTGGAGCAAGCTCATCGCCGAAGGCGTACGCCCCTGGTCGAACCCCATGGGCGCGGCGCAATTCGGCGCCAGCTTTTTCATGATTACCGGTTTCCACGGGCTGCATGTATCGGTTGGCGTCATCTACCTGTGCATCGTCGCCTTCAAGGTATTGCGCGGGGACTACGAGCGCTCCGGCAACTACCAGATCGTCGAGATCGCCGGGTTGTACTGGCACTTCGTGGATCTGGTGTGGGTATTTATCTTCGCTTTCTTCTACTTATGGTGAGCCCGCAGAGGAGTATCGGCGATGGCACATGCACAAGGTCAACAGCATCCACTGAGCCTGTACCTGAAGATCTGGGGGCTGTTGTTCGTACTCAGTACCCTGTCCTACCTGGTCGACTACTTTCACTTCCAGGGCTACTTCAGGTGGTCGCTGATCCTGGTCCTCATGTTGTTGAAGGCCGGCCTGATCGTTTCCATCTTCATGCACATGGCCTGGGAGCGCCTGGCGATGGTCTACGCGATCCTCGTCCCGCCGTTGTGCCTGCTGGTGCTGGTTGGCCTGATGGCCGCCGAGGCGGATTACGTGTTTTCCACCCGGGGGATTTTCCTCGGGCAATGACCGGCTTCCGCCTCCGGCGTTCAAGCGCCGCAGCGTCCTATATCGTGCGCTTGAACTGATGCCATTTCTGCAGCCAGGCCACTATCCAGTGAGGCGCTGCTGCGCCGGTCCCGGCGACCTGCAGTTGTGGGTGGTGGCTGATGACCTGATCCAGGATTGGCTCCTGAGCGGGTTCGACGTCCACGAAGAAAATGTGCTCGCCGTCCCTTACCGTCTTTTTCAAATTGCTGAAGTGGGCATTGGGCACCTGGATACCGAAGAAGCCGCCTTCCCAGATACAGAAGCCCAGGATCACGATCGCCAGGAAGATGAACGGCACCCAGCCTGCCGCGGACTCGGTCCAACCTGCCAGATAAGCTCCGAGCAGTACCAATGCCGCGAGTGGTATGCCAATGACCGCGCCAATCTCGCCGGAGTGAACGACATCCTGCTTCATGAGTGAGTTCACATCATGCAGGTGATGCTGTTCCACATCCGCATCCCGGTCGCTGAGCACATGAATCTGCTCGGTACTGATGCCGCTGGCTTCCAGCTCGCTTTCAACGGTTTCCAGCTCGTCGAGATTATCGCTGATGTAAAAGTGTCGGTTCATGAGTCACCTCCTACTTCATCGTCGCAGAGGCCCCCATTTTTTCTGCAGTCGTTATCTGAAACTCCAGAGCGTTTTCCTGCCGCCCTGGATAACAACGCACGCTTGTCGCTAGCTAAAAAAGTATAGCACCGCCCCTGTCAACGCCTTGCTGGCCGGGGGCTACGGGGATATACGGCAATCTGAGGGGGGGGTGAATCCTTCTGTTCGGATTCTGTATCTGCGTGGGTAATCGGGCGAGTGATGGCAGGCGACCGGGGGCTGATTGCACTTTTTAGATGCCGGCTTACTTGCACCGCAAGATCAGTTGTCCGCTCCCGGATAGTCGGACCGATGTGCGAGCGGAGCCACGATTATGTTTTGTATGAGAGGCAGGCGTGGATAACTCAATAGTCGCGAAAAACAATATATACCTGGCAGAAATAACAAAGCCCTCGCATTGCTGCGAGGGTTTTGTTTTGTATCCAGACCTGCTGATTGCGGATCGAGCACTATGCAGTTTCTGTCTCGGCGCAGACCTGGCGATTTAAGGCAGCCACTACTTACTCAGCTTGACCGCCAGCTGGGCCACGTACTGGCCTTGATGACGGGCGATCTCCAGTTCACGGGCATCAGGCTGGCGCGAGCCGTCACCACCGGCAATGGTGGATGCGCCATAAGGCGTGCCACCGCCGACACTGGACGTATCGAACAAGGCTGGCGAGCTGTAACCGATGGGCACAATGATCATGCCGTGGTGAGCCAGGGTGGTCCACGTGGAGGTAATGGTCATCTCCTGGCCGCCGCCGGTACCTGTCGAGGTGAATACACTGGCGAGCTTGCCAACCAGGCCGCCCTTGGCCCACAGCCCGCCGGTCTGGTCGAGGAAGTTGCGCATCTGGCCGGACATATTGCCGAAGCGGGTCGGAGTACCCAGGATGATTGCGTCGTAGTCGCCGAGCTCGTTTGGCGTGGCAACCGGAGCGCTCTGATCCACTTTGCCATGGGCGGCCTTGAAGGCTTCCGGGTCCATGGTCTCGGGTACGCGTTTGAGGGTGACTTCAACCCCGGGAACGCTCCGGGCACCTTCCGACACGCTCTGGGCCATTGTTTCAATATGACCGTACATCGAATGATAAAGAACCAATACCTTAGCCATGCGTACTTCCTCTTGAGGTGTGTCTTGAGCTGACTGACGGCCTGTTAAATAGGCAATCAGGTTAGTTATCCATCCCACTGTTGCACCTGCATCTGCGTGAGTCGTGGCGCATGATCGATCTAATTGGCTTCTGTGAATATGAGAAAATATCGAATGGGATGTTCGAAAAAATTGATCTTGGAAAGCAACGATAATGGATGAAGGCGACTGTTGTTTTTTCTGGAGTCGTTCCGATTTTGAAAACTGCGGTCTTCTCATGTTTTTCAGCTTTTCGCCCAGGCGGGTCGGGGCTTTCAGAATTGTCACCCCGTCCAGGACGCCACAGCACGCCTGGGCTGGGGCCTGGTTTGCACTACCCTGCCGGTTTGCACAAAAAATGGACGCAGAGCCCGTCGGCGGGAGGGGGATAAGTGTTTTTTTGGCAGGTTTTTTTCTCTGCGCTCGGATTTTTCAGGGCGGTGCCCGCATGCATGAAAAAGCCCCCACTGCCCGATAGAGCAGTGGGGGGCTGGTCGTTGCTTACCAGATGCTTATGCAGCCTCGACGGTGATAGAGATCCGCCGACCGCGTTCCTGCAGGGTGAAGTGGCTGCCCTTGCCGGGTTGGAACTCCTCGCCTTGGTCTTTCAACCATCGCCGAAACTCGCTGTACTTCATCTGCATCCCTCGCTGTTTCGGTGAAGCCATCGTGCAACATTTATGATGCTGCCCTTGTTGGAATTAACTCGTAATAAGTTCAGAAAAATCCCCGCCATCGTTTTGACATAATTGCCGCAACAGGCGCGGCTCAACTCCGCGCCTTCTTCGTTTTTGTGGGAGTGAGTTGGTGTCAGAAAGGATTGAGGGCTCGGGCGGGAAAATCATGTTCGACGTGGATGCGGTCTACTGCATTTCGTTGAAAGAGCGAACAGACCGGCGAGAGCTGTTCCGGGCCTCGGTAAAAAGCCTGATCCGAAACCCGGTGGTGTTCCATGTCGTGGAGCGGCACGCCGACCCTGTCCGTGGCTGCTATGAGTCGCACCAGGACCTGGCACGGATTGCGCTCGAGCGCGGGCTTGACCGGGTGTTGATCTTTGAAGACGACGTTGCACCGTATGAGCTGAAGGCGACCCCCATCCGCTGGATCAACAAATTCATCCGTACTCGGCAATTTGAAGTGCTGCACCTGGGGTACAGCATGGGCAGGACTTGGCTAACCTGGTTCCCCTTTATTGCCCGGGGCCGCGTCGTTGCGCTGCACGCCTATATCCTGTCTCGTGAGGGTTGTCAGATCCTGGCGAACACCCCGTACAACGGCACGCCCGTTGACGTGATTTTCAAGAAGCGCATAAAGCAGCACTGCGCCTTTCCGATGCTGTTCCGTCAGCAGCCAGCAACATTGGCGGGTAGCGACATCGAGACCGAAGTGAAAAACGAGGATGAATGGTGGCAGCGCAATTGGGACAAGCACTGTACCTCGCCGATTAAAAACCTCTGGCGGACAGTGCTCAGGCTCAATTTTTAAAGGGGAGGGGCTTTATCTTCCCCCCCCAGCACGTTGGCCTTGGCTGGCGCCGCAGTGAAGGCAGCGGCGTTGCCTGGCATGGGGGATGAACGGCCAGTTGGCTGTCCATGTCGGCCACCAGGCTCGCGGGTCGGCCCGACACCGCTTGAGCACGCCCAGCGCCTGGGACCGTTTTCGCCAGCCTGGGCACAATGTGGACAACTAAGGCGAACTAAGTGGCGTTTACAACAGCCAGAAACAACAAAGCCCCGCATTGCGGGGCTTTGTTTTGTATGGTGCCGGCACCAGGAGTCGAACCCGGGACCTACTGATTACAAGTCAGTTGCTCTACCAACTGAGCTATACCGGCGTGTGGGCGACGATTATAGCGATTGGCGGGGTTCTGTAAACCCCTGAAATCTGACTATTTTTGCTTTGTGCCGGGCTCTAGCCGCGGACCAGTACTTTCTTGAGTTTTTCGAGGGCGCGCCATGAGCGGCTGTTGCGCAGGGCGTGGAGTGCAGCTTCGGCGCGGTCGGCGCGTTGGCGTTCGGCGATCAGGGCCTGTTCCAGGTCGGTGGCGGGGGCGACGAAGCGGTGGCCGGGGTTGAACTGGAACTCGTCGAGGTTGCACGGCGGGATGTCGAAGGCGCCCTTGAGGTTCAGGTGTTCTTCGGCCAGGTAGAAGGTGTTGATGCCGTCGAACACCACCGGGTGGTAGCCCGCGCCAGTGACCAGGGTTTCCCAGGCCTGGTCGCGGTTCCATGGGGTTTCGATCAGCAGGATCCACGGCCGCCAGCGGTTGAAGTCCATGCTGCGCAGCACGGTTTCTTCGTGGCCTTCGACGTCGATCTTGAGGAAGTGGATGGGGCCGCCGACGTGGGCCTCGCAGATATCGCTCAGGGTGCGTGAGCTGACAATCTGGGTCTGCACCTGCATGCCGGCGTCCTTGTGTTGCTGGGCGATGGCGGGGTCGAGGGTGGACAGGCCGGTGTCGGCGATGGCGTAGAAGGTCAGGGCCTCGGCGTTATCGCCGGCAGCGCATTGCAGGTTGGTGTCCCTGGGCCGCTCCTGGCACAGGGCGTGGTAATAGCTCGGCACTGGTTCGACGTTGATGCCGCGCCAGCCGCGATCGTAGAAGGCGCGGGTCACCGAGTCGGCAGTGGGGTGGTTGGCGCCGACGTCGATGTAGAAGCCGTTTTCAACGTGTTTGAGCGCGCGCCACAGGCGGATGTCTTCGAAATTTTGTGCATAAGAAATGAACGTCACTGTCTTTTCCCGTTAATCACAAAGGTTCTGGATCGGACGCGCCCGCGAGCGCCTGCGTCTGTATAACAAGCGTCGCCGACCGGCGCAATTTGCCGCGCCTGTGGTGCCGGTTTTCGGCTGTTATGTCCTTTGGCATTGACGCTTATGCACAATCGATGGCTGTCGCGCGGCTGTTTTCGCTGATTTTGTGGATCCGTTCTCAACTCGCCGCAACTGGCTGTTTTTTCGCTGATTTATTTTTATGAACAAAAAATGACCAGCTCTGTATTGAGGCTGTAGCAGGCGCTTTCAGCGGCTTTGACGGGATTTCATCAACAGAGTTATCCACAGGCTGGATAGGATGATGGATCCAACTTATCCACGCTCCGCCAGCAGCATCAGGTTGCGTGGGGTGAGCGGTGCCGGGCAGAACAGGCCCAGTTGCACGCGGTAACCCTGTTCCTGCAAAAACAGCCCGCGATCGAGCACCAGCCACAGCTCCAAGGGCCGGCGAAACAGGCCGCGCAGCAGCTCCAGGTTGCGCACCTGGGCCAGGCGCTGCCAGCCGGCGGCTTCCAGCGCCGGCCAGTCCTGCGAACCGACTGTGGGTAAGTCCTTGAGGGCCGCCAGGTCGCGGCAGTAGTCGGCGAAGGGTTTGTCCAGCCAGCTGGCGGGCAGCGACGGGGTGGGCAGGTATTCGTCGATCCCGCGCAGCCGCCGTTGCAGCAGGTCGAAGGCCAGGCGGCGGGCCATGGAGCTGTCGCGTTGGCGGCGCACCCGGGCGCCGGCGGTGACGGTCTCGCTCAGGGGCAGGCCCAGGTCGTCGAGGGACAGTTGCAGCGCCGAGCCCTTGGCCGGGCCGGAGAGCGGCTGGTACTCGGCATGGCTGATGCGGTTGTAGCAGCAGGGCGCGATAGCCAGCTGGCGGCAGCCGCGTTCGCTGGCCAGTTGCATCAGGCGTACATGCAGGTCGCCACAGGCGTGCAGGGCCACCGGCGTGTGTTCGGCGCTCAGGCGGGTAGCGGCGTCGGCGGCGAGTACGTCCTGCTGCAGGTGGCTGACCGCTAGCCGATGATGTTCGCTCAGTTGCCGGCCGCTGGCGACCAGCGCCGGGTCGTATTCCAGGCAGGTCAGCCGTTGCCCGGGTTGCAGCAGGCGGCGGCCGAGGTGGCCCTTGCCCGAACACCAGTCCAGCCAGTGGCCGGGGGCCTGGGTGAACTCCAGGCAGGCGGCGAAGGCTTCGATCTGCTGCCATTTGCGCCCGGGCACATCGACGTTTAGGCGTTGGCGGGCGGCTGGCACCTCGTGCGTCGGCAGCTCGGCCACCGCGCCGAGCGCGGCGGCGATCCGCGCCAGATCGGGGAAGGGCGCGGGAGCATCGAGCCGTTCTGGGTGGTTATGGCTCGCCTCGGCATCGTCCAGGCTGCGCTGGCGCAGCCACTGGGCGAGTTCGCGGTGTCGGGCTTCCCAGGGCAGCTGCGGCTCGGTGAAGGGGCGTGGGCGCCAGAGCGGTTGATGCTCCAGCAGGAAGCGGTCCAGGGCCTGGAAGCGGCTGAGGAGTTCGGGGCCTTGGAGGATGGAGGGCATGCTGGGCTGCTCAGGATAGGGGCCGTAGGAGCGAGGCTTGCCCGCGATGAGAGCGTCGCGGGTTATCTGGTACACCGCGTTATCGTTTATCGCGGGCAAGCCTCGCTCCTACAGAAGCAGTTCAGCGGCCTTGGCACTGCTCGACGCGCAGCCAGCGTTCCAGCAGCTTGAAGCCTTGCACCAGCACATAGGACATCAGCAGGTAGAACACCCCGGCGGTGAAAAACATATCCACCGTCAAGTAGTTCCGGGCAATGATGGTGCGGGCCATGCCGGTCAGTTCCAGCAGGGTCACGGTGCTGGCCAGGGAACTGGCCTTGAGCATCAGGATCACTTCGTTGCTGTAGGCCGGCAGGCCGATGCGCGCCGCGCGCGGCAGGATGATATAGAACAGCGCCTTGGGCTTGGACATGCCCAGCGCCCGCGCCGCTTCGATCTCGCCCGGCGGGATGGCCTGGATCGCCCCGCGCAGGATCTCGGCGATATAGGCGGCGGTGTGCAAGGTCATGGTGGCGGTGGCGCACCAGAACGGATCGCGCAGGTAAGTCCACATGAAGCTGTTGCGTACGGTGTCGAACTGCGCCAGGCCGTAGTAGACCAGGAACAGTTGCACCAGTAGCGGGGTGCCACGAAAGAAGAAGATGTAGGCATAAGGCAGGGCGCGGACATACCAGAGCTTGGAAGAACGTGCGATGCCCAGGGGGATGGCCAGAAGCAGGCCGAGGGCTACCGCAATGCCCACCAGTTCCAGGGTCAGGGTGGCGCCCTGGATGAACTTCGGCAGCCACTTGTAGATGACTTCCCATTCCATTACGTCGTCCTCACAAAGCCGCGGGCGGCGCGTTTTTCCAGGAAGTGCATAACTGTCATGGCGAGTATCGTCAGGCCTAGGTAAATGATGGCCGCAACCATGAAGAAGGTGAACGGGTGCTTAGCGAAGTTCACGGCGTTCTGCGCTTGGCGCATGATTTCTTCCAGGCCGATCACCGACACCAGCGCGGTGTCCTTCATCAGGATCATGAACAGGTTGCCCAGGCCCGGCAGGGCGATGCGCCACATCTGCGGCATGATCAGCCTGGTGAAGATCCGCCATTTCGACAGGCCCAGGGCCACGCCGGCCTCACGATGACCCTTGGGGATGGCGAGGATCGCGCCACGGAACACTTCGGTGGCGTAGGCGCCGAAGCACAGGCCGAGGGCGACCACCCCTGCAACGAAAGGGCTCAGCGCCAGTTCGGGGTAACCGAAGTATTCACCTAGTGCTCTCATCATGTTGACGGTGCCGAAGTAGATCAGCAGCACCCAGAGCAGCTCGGGAACGCCGCGCACCAGGGTCGAATAGGTGCCGCCAAGCCATTGCAGCGGCTTGTACGGGGAAGTCTTGGCCAAGGCGCCGAGCAGGCCGAGCACCAGCCCCAGGCACAGCGCCGAAAGAGCCAGCTTGACGGTCATCAGCGCGCCAGCGGCGAGCGCCGGGCCGAATCCGTAGAGATCGATATTCATGGATGGTTATTCAAGTCGCGGCAGGCTTTGCTAAGGACCGGCGCCCTGGGGGAAGGGCGCCGGGCAGGCCAGTCAGTATCAGTAGATGCTGAACGGGAAGTACTTGTCGTTGATCTTCTTGTAGGTGCCGTCGGCCACGATTTCCTTCAAGGCGGCGTTGAGCTTCTCGCGGATCGGATCGTTCTTGCGCACGGCGATGCCGATCTTGTCGCTTTCTTCAACCGGGTCACCCTTGAACTCGTAAGGCTTGCCCGCTTCGCTTTTGAGCCACTCGTAGTTGACGTACTTGTCGGCCAGGATCGCGTCCAGGCGGCCGGACGTCAGGTCGAGGAAGGCGTTTTCCTGGGTGTCGTAGAGCTTGATGGTGATGTCGTCGCCCAGGTTGTCTTCCAGCCAGGTACCGGCCAGGGTGGCGCGCTGCGCACCGATGATCTTGCCCTTGAGGGAAGCCTTGTCGGTCTTGAAGTCGGTCTTGTCTTTAGGCGCGATGAACTGCAGCTTGTTGGAGTAGTACGGGTCGGTGAAGTCCACCGCCTGCTTGCGCTCGTCGGTGATCGACATCGAGGAGATCAGGAAGTCGAACTTCTTCGCGTTCAGGGCCGGGATGATGCCGTCCCAGTCGGAGGTGACCACTTCGCACTCGACTTTCATCTTGGCGCACAGGGCGTCGCCGACGTCTTTGTCGAAACCAACGACCTGGCCGCTGGCATCCTTGTTGTTGAACGGCGGGTAGGCCGCTTCGATGCCCATCTTCAGTTTGTCGGCGGCCATCGTATTGGCCGAGAACACCAGAGTGGCGGCAGCGGCCAGGAGGAATTTCTTATAGCTCTGCATGCGTGTTGCTCCGTTAGCGGTTGCTGGACATGAATTGTTTGCAGCGTGCCGAAAGCGGGTTCTCGAACACCTGCTGTGGCGATCCTTGCTCTTCCACCAGGCCCTGGTGCAGGAACACCACTTCACTGGAGACCTGACGGGCAAAGCCCATTTCGTGGGTGACCAGCAGCATGGTCCGGCCTTCTTCGGCCAGGGCGCGGATCACGTTGAGCACTTCCTGGACCATTTCCGGGTCCAGTGCCGAGGTCGGCTCGTCGAACAGGATGACTTTGGGCTGCATCGCCAGGGTGCGGGCGATGGCGGCGCGTTGCTGCTGGCCGCCGGAGAGCTGGGCCGGGTAGGCGTGGCGCTTGTCGGCGATGCCGACCTTGGCCAGCAGCGCTTCGGCCACTTCGATGGCTTCGGCCTTGCTCTGGCCGAGCACCCGGCGCGGCGCCTCGATGATGTTGTCGAGCACGCTCATGTGCGGCCAGAGGTTGAAGTTCTGGAACACGAAGCCGATTTCGCTGCGCAGGCGGTTGATCTGCTTGCCGTCGGCGGCAACCAGTTCGCCGTTCTTGGCGGCCTTGAGCTTGAGTTCTTCACCGGCCACCAGGATCTGGCCCTGGTGCGGGTTTTCCAGGAGGTTGATGCAACGCAGGAAGGTGGACTTGCCGGAACCGGAGGAACCCAGGATCGAGATCACATCGCCGTCGCGTGCGGTCAGCGAGACACCCTTGAGTACCTCCAGCGAGCCGTACCGTTTGTGCAAGTTGCGGATTTCAAGCGCGGGCGTGGCCTCAGCCATGTGCGGTCCTCATGAGTTCATTGCGCTCCTGCTGGTAGCGGCTTTTCTGGCGAGGCGCCAACCTAGCATAGCGTTCGAATGACAGCCAACAGCGCTTCAGGGTGTAAGCAGACGGCGTGTGACAGGTTGTCGCATCGGCACAGCAGACTGTCGCCCCGTCAACAACCGAACGCCCGTTTGAACCCTGTTCCCAGCGGGTGTCGCGTAAAAAAAGGCGCGATGGTGCCAGCTTTGGCCAGGTGTTGGAAGGGTAAAACGGCCAAAGGTTGCGTATCCGCCCTCTATTTGTGCGTCGCACACTTTTTGTGTGTGTTTCTGGTGCGCTGCTTCGTTCTACAAATGGGTGGTGCGGTAACGTTCTGGCGCAAGGCCATTAATCTCAAGGACTTGCGCTCATCCGCCGGTCGCCTTCGCAGGCCGCGCCGGCTGGGAGCCTGTAACATTTTGGCGCAAATCTTGCGTAAGAAATAAAGAACGCCCTGTTGGATTCTTTTTACGAGAAAGAATATCCAGACCGGGTGGACGCTTTCGCTTTCTTCGCAAAGGTAGTTTCAATGAGCAGTACGCAGACCTCCAATGACCTCGAACAGGGGCTCAAACCGCGGCATGTCACCATGCTGTCGATCGCCGGGGTAATCGGCGCCGGGCTGTTCGTCGGTTCCGGCCACGCCATCGCCGAAGCCGGCCCTGCCGTGCTGCTGGCCTATGCGGCCGCGGGCACCCTGGTGGTGCTGGTGATGCGCATGCTGGCCGAAATGGCCGTCGCCTCGCCGGACACGGGTTCCTTCTCGACTTATGCCGACCGTGCCATCGGCCACTGGGCCGGTTTCACCATCGGCTGGCTGTACTGGTGGTTCTGGGTGCTGGTGATTCCGCTGGAGGCCAACGCCGCCGCGACCATCCTGCATGCCTGGTTCCCTGATATAGCGATCTGGGCCTTTACCCTGGTCATTACCTTGCTGCTGACCGCGACCAACCTGTTCAGCGTGAAGAACTACGGTGAGTTCGAGTTCTGGTTCGCCCTGATCAAGGTCGTGGCGATCATCGGCTTCGTGGTGCTCGGCCTGCTGGCGATCTTCGGCCTGCTGCCGACCAGCAATGTCAGCGGCGTCTCGCACTTGTTCGATACCCAGGGCTTTTTGCCCAACGGCATGGGCGCGGTACTCGCCGCCATGCTGACCACCATGTTCTCGTTCATGGGTACCGAGATCGTCACCATCGCCGCCGCCGAATCGAAGAACCCGGGCCAGCAAATCAGCAAGGCCACCAACTCGGTGATCTGGCGGATCGGCCTGTTCTACCTGGTGTCGATCTTCATCGTCGTGGCCCTGGTGCCATGGAATGACCCGAGCCTGGCCCAGGTCGGTTCCTACCAGACCGTGCTCGACCGCATGGGCATCCCCAACGCCAAGCTGATCGTCGATCTGGTGGTGCTGGTGGCGGTGACCAGTTGCCTGAACTCGGCGCTCTACACCGCCTCGCGCATGCTGTTCTCCCTGGGCAAGCGCGGCGACGCCCCGGCTGCGGCCAAGCGCACCAACACTAGCGGCACGCCTTACTGGGCGGTGATCCTGTCCACCGCCGCCGCCTTCCTCGCGGTATTCGCCAACTACGTGGCACCCGCCGCGGTGTTCAATTTCCTGTTGGCCAGTTCCGGCGCCATTGCCTTGCTGGTGTACCTGGTGATCGCGGTATCGCAGCTGCGCATGCGCCAGAAACGCACGGCGGCCGGCGAGAAGATCGCCTTCCGCATGTGGCTGTTCCCGGGCCTGACCTACGCGGTGATCGTGTTCATCGTCGGGGTGCTGACCATCATGCTGTTCCAGGAAGGGCACCGTATGGAGATCGTCGCCACCGGCCTGCTGAGCATCGTCGTGATCGCGGTGGGCCTGCTGGTTGCGCGTCGGCGCAAGCTGGAGAAGCAGGCAGCCGGTGTATTGAGCCGCGCCTGAGTTTTTCCCGGTAACGAAAAAGGCCGCTGTCAGTGCAGACAGCGGCCTTTTTTTATGGCCTGTACCGACGCTTTCGCGGGCAAGCCTCGCTCCTACAGATGAAGGTGATCCGTAGGAGCGAGGCTTGCCCGCGATGACGATTGAACATTCGACGCAGCAGTGAGGGCCATGCAAGGCGCGCTGTAGCCGCAGGCTGCGCCAGCGGCTACAGATTGTGTTGAAGCTTATTTCTGCATCAGGGCTTCCGACGCGGCCAGGTAGGCGGCCTGGAACTCCGGGCTTTCGATCCAGGCCAGGGCGCCGGCCTCGTCGGTCTCGGTGGACCACTGGCGGTACTCGATCAGGGCGGCGAGGATGAAGTCCATGGCGCCTTCCTCGCCTTCCTGCTCGTAGACGATCTCCAGTAGCGGGTCTTCCAGGAACGCCGCGCACATCGCCTGCTGGCTGGTCTTCTCGGCGTCGATCATCTTCTTGAACAGCTCGGTCAGGTCCACCGATTCGAAGTCGATGCGGTCGTCGTTCGGGTCCAGTTCCACTGGCGCGGCGTTGCGCTGGGTGCGGTTCTGCTTGGCCTTGGTTTTCGCCCGCTGGGCTCTTTTGTGTTGCTTGTTCGCAGATGCCATGGGCGTCGTACCTTTTGCGCAAAGAGGGGGCCAGGGATGGATACAGTGTCCGGCCTGGCTTTCAGGCGGCAGAGGATGCCAGTAAATGCGCTGCCTGGCACGCTCAACGGCTACCGCTGATCAGGCGTCCCGGGGTGTCGCTGGGCAACGCGGCGTGTTGCAGCCAGGCCAGGGCGATCGGCCACAGGCGGTCCTGGTAATGGCTGCGGAAAAACGCGAAGTGCCCGACTTCCCGCTCGCTGATGTCCTCGGGTTCGATGCGCCAATGGCTGCGCTGGCTGGCGGTGAAGTAGCCCAGCAGGCGCTCGATGGCCGGCACGGTGCCGTAAGGGTCGTCGCTGATGCTGATGGCCAGCAGCTGCGCCTTGACCCGGGCGAAGGGCAGCGCCGGGTCCCGGCGCGCCAGGTGGCGCCCGCTGGGCCGCCGTTGATAGTGCGCGGTGGGCGTGGCCCAGTCGCGCACCACGCCGGCGGGGGTGTCCTCCAGCCAGCCCAGGCGCTTGCCGGGGAAGTAGCCGTAAATCGCCGTCAGCAGCGGCATCACAACATGCCATTTGCCCAGCATGCGCCAGCGGCTCGCCGGGGCGTAGTCGCGCCAGTAGGCGAACTGCGCGCCCACCGTCACCACGCGGCGGATCAACTGCCCGGATGCGCCCAGCCCCGCCGCGCAGCCGCCGAAGCTGTGTCCGACCACGTCGATGGGCTGGCCGGGGAATTCCCGCTGCGCGCGTTGCAGCATGGCTTCGAAGTCCAGGCTGCCCCAGTCCGACCAGGACGCCTTCAGCTTGCGCATCGAGGCCGGCCGCGACTCGCCGATGCCGCGGTAGTCGTAGGTGATGACGTCGAAGCCATGGCTGAACAGGTAATCGGCGAACCGCGAATAGTGCCGACAACGCACGGAGGTGGCGGCATTGATGATCACCGCCGCACGCGCGGGGTCCGGTTCGGCATGGCGCCAGGTGAAACCACCGAGGATAAAGCCATCGGCGGCGGGTTCGCGGAAGGCTGTGCCAGGGCTGCTGGTCACGGTGCTGGCCGGGTGCAGGGGCGAGGGCGGGGATTGCACGGTCATCGGCGCGTATTCCTTTGCGGGCGAAAAGGCGTGTCGGCTCCTTTTAAGTGCAAGCATTAATAACCGCCTTGTCCGCGCCCTGGCAACCGTCGGGATTGGCGCCGCTGCTAGGTACTTTTGGTTAAAAGCATCACACCGAATCGATCTAAACGGCCTGGCATCGGGGCGTACACTGAATATCAGGGCCTGGGGGCGATCACGGATGCATGACGCTTACGGGCTGTTCATTCGAGCATCGTTTGCCTGAGGCGTAGCTGGGCTATTCAAGATGAAAAGGGGAGACCCGGACGCTGCCGTTCTGGGGCTGGGCTCTTGGCGGTGGCGTTTCCCATTCAGTGGTTCGAGACGAACCCGGGAGTGCTCATCATGAAGTCCTTTTACTTGTGTGTCGTAACAGGCGTTCTCGCGGCGTTCCTGTCACTCGCGCCGTTCAGCGTACAGTCCGCCACCCCCAGCAACGAACCCATCGACCCGGCGGGCGTGCAGCTGGAACCTCAACAGCAGAACGGCATTACCTATCTGTCCGGCGGTATCGGCCTGGACGAATCGCGGACGCTCTTGCAGACCAAGGGGTACAACCTGCACATGACCTTTTCCGTCGGCCCGGAAAACAAGTACACCTCGGATGTCGACCTGGCGATCCAGAATCCGCAAGGGCAGCCGGTCCTGACCCTGAATCAGGTGGGCCCCATCGTCTTTGTGCAACTGCCGGCCGGCAAGTACCAGGTTGTCGCCACCCGTGGCGGGCGTACCGAGCGTAGCGCGGTGGATATGAAAGTGGCGGGCATTCGCGACCTCAACCTGCATTGGAATGAAGGTTATTGAGTGAAGGCTGCAATGCTGAAAACAGGCGCATCAAATCGCAGGCAATAAAAAACCCCTGAATCTTGCGATTCAGGGGTTTCGGTATTAGTGGTGCCCAGAGACGGAATCGAACCGCCGACACGGGGATTTTCAATCCCCTGCTCTACCGACTGAGCTATCTGGGCAACGGGGCGCATTAAACGGGTTTTTCGGGGGGGCGTCAAGCAAGTTTTGAAAAAAAGTTTAATTATTACCGCCGCTTACGTTCCCGCCCCGATTTGAGCGCAATTACTCGGACGGCGGCACGTAGCCGTCGGCCTTGGCGTATTCCTCGCCGGAGAAGAACTTGTCCATCTCGCCCTGCAGGTATTTGCGGTCTTCGGCGTTCATCATGTTCAGGCGTTTTTCGTTGATCAGCAGGGTCTGGTGTTTCTGCCAGTCGGCCCAGGCCTTGGCCGACACGTGCTCGAAAATCTCCTGGCCCTTGGCACCCGGGTACGGAGGACGCTCCAGGCCCGGCAATTGTTCTTTGTACTTGCGGCACATTACGGTGCGGGTCATTGCAACTCTCCTGCGTTCAATACGTCGGCCGCGCGTTTGAGCAGCTTTTTCACCGGGGCGGCAAGGCCCAGGCGCGGCGGGGTGGCGAGGTTATACCAGAGCCAGTCGGCCTCGGCCACGTGATGGGCGGATGCCTGGACCTGCACCAGCCAGGGCTCGATGGCCAGCTGGAAGTGACTGAAGGTGTGCACCAGCCCGGGCATTTCCTGTTGCTTGCCCAGCTCCAGCGAGTGCTGCGAAGCCAGGTGTTCCAGGTCCGCCAGGTCGTCCAGCTCCGGCAGGCTCCACAAACCGCCCCACAGGCCGCTGGGAGGCCGGCGGTACAGCAGGATGGCGCCTTCGTGGTTGGCCAGCATCGGCATCAGCGTGCGTTTCTGCGGGACCGTCTTGCGTGGCTTGGGAATCGGGTAGCGGGTTTCCAGGCCCAGCATGTGCGCTTCGCAGCCTCTTTCCAGGGGGCACAGCAGGCAGCTGGGTTTGCTCCGGGTGCAGAGGGTGGCACCCAGGTCCATCATCGCCTGGGTGTAATGGTTCACCCGGGTCTGCGGGGTGAAGCGCTCGGCCGCGGCCCACAGCTGCTTGGCCACCTTGGGTTCGCCCGGGTAGCCCTCCTGCGCGGTAAAGCGCGCCAGCACCCGCTTGACGTTACCGTCGAGGATCGGCGCGCGCAGGCCCATGCTGATGCTGGCGATGGCGCCGGCGGTGGACAGGCCGATGCCCGGCAACTCGGTGAGTTTTTCCACGTCGCGGGGGAACTCGCCGCCATGCTCGGCGACCACGATCTTCGCGGTCTTTTGCAGGTTGCGCGCGCGGGTGTAGTAACCCAGGCCGGTCCACAGGTGCAGCACTTCGTCTTCCGGCGCGGCGGCCAGGGCCTGGACCGTCGGCAGCGAGGCCATGAACCGGTCGAAGTAGTTGAGCACGGTGCTGACCTGGGTTTGCTGCAACATGATTTCCGAGACCCATACCCGGTACGGGTTGATCTCTTGCTGCCAGGGCAGGTCATGGCGGCCATGGCGGTCGTACCAGTCCAGTACCGCCGGTGCGAACTGCTCGGCCCTCATCGTTTGAACAGCCCTTTGAGCGCGTTTTTCAGTTCCGGGCTGACCTTGTCGCCCAGCTTCTCATCGAGTTTTTCGCTGAGGCGATCGCCGGCCAGCTTGGCCGCGACCTGGCCCAGGCCGTCACGGTCCAGGCGGCAGGCCTTGGCGCCCAGTTCCAGCGGGCCGCGGCAGCGCAGCGGCAGTTCGATGCCGACAAAACGCTCGCCGACCTGGCAGGCCGGGTCCGGCATGTCGCTCTTGTCGCCTTCGACGACGATGCCGACCCGGTAATCCATGCCCAGTACGCGCAGGTCGATGTCGCCATTGCCTTTGACGCTCATGCCCGGGATGCGCACTTTCAGGTCCGGGTTGCTGGCCACGCCGTTGCGCAGGGTCAGGTTGCCCTTGAGTTCCTGGAAGGGCGTGTCCTTGCCCCGCGGCTCGCTGCTCAAGGTCTTGCGGTTCAGCGTGGCGATGCCCTGGCACACTTGCTGTTCGAGGTTGGCATTGAGCAGCACGCCGTTGTTGACGACGAAGCTGGCGTTGCCGTTGAGGCCGTCGACCAGCGCCTTCTGGCTGTTGCCGCTGCTGGTCAGGTTGCTGTCGAGGGTCACCAGGCCCTTGACCGGCGGGTTCTGTCCCTGGCTTTCCAGGATGCGTTCCACCGGTACCCGGTTGATCCTGGTCTGCAGGCTCAACTGCGGCGTTGGCTGGCGCACGTCGAGGTTACCGTTGGCTTCGAAGCTGCCGTTGTACAGCTCGCCGCGCAGGCCCTCGAGTTTCAGCAGGCCGCCCTGGCCGTTGGCCTTGAGTGTGGCGTTCTGGATCGGCAGCTTGTCCAGGGTCAACTGGCCGAAGCTCAGGTCGGCGTCCACATCCAGCTTGCTCAGGCGTTCCACCGGCAGCAGGCGCTCGGTGCTCCAGGCGCCCTTGGTCGGCGCGTCCGGCAGCGGCGAGTTGCCGGCCCCGGCGACGGCGCTGGCTTCGCTGCTCTGCACTTCGGCCTTGCGTGCCACCGCGGCGCTATTGGCTTCGGCGGATTTCGGCGGCAGGTAGCGGTCGACGTCGAAGGTGTCGGCCTTGAGCTGGGCGCGCAGCGATTGCTTGGCCAGGTCTTCGACCGCCAGGCGGCCGCTGAAGCTGCTGTCGTCGAGTTTCAGGTTGATGTTTTCCAGGGCGATGCTGTTCGGCGTGGCGGACAGGCGGCTGACCAGCTCGACCTTGCTCAGGCTGCCTTCGGCCATGGCCGGCAGGGTCTGGCCGATGCTGTCGACAAACTTGGCCAGGTCGAACTGGGCGATGGAGATGCCGCCGTTGAGCTGCGGGGTCTTGTCCAGGTCGTTGACCTTGAGCTCGCCGATGGCGCGCAGCTGGTTGAGCGAGAGCTTCAGGCTGTTCCATTCGGCGACGTTGGCGGCCTTGTCCAGCAGCAGCTGGCCCTGGGCGGCGAAGGTCAGGGTCTTGCCTTGCAGCGGATCGCCGGCGGCTTCGCCGGACAGTTTCATGTCTTCGAACTGGTAGCGCTTGAGGACGCGGTCGAAGCGCAGCTCGCCCTTCAGCTCGGTGCGCACGCGCACGGCCGGCTGGGTGCTGGCGAGGAAGGCAGTGAGCTTGACCGGGGTATTGGTCGCTTCGTGGATCGGGCCGGTGCTCAGTTGGATGCTTTCGGCGGTGAACTGCTTGCCGCTCTGTTCGTCGTTGTATTCCACCCGGGCGTTGTTCACGGTCAGGCTGTCGATATCCAGGCGGATCGGCTGCGCCGGTTTTTCCGTGGTGGCCGGGGTCGTGGTCGTGGTTTCGCCGGTGCTGGTGGCCGGGGTTGCGGCTTGCTTGTCGGCGGGAGCGACCTTGCCGATGTCTTCCCAGTTGCCGTGGCCATCCTTGTTGCGGGTCAGGCGCAGGTTCAGGCCTTCGACACGCACATCGCTCATCTGCACTTCGCGGCGCAGCAGCGGCAGCACGCGGACCGACAAACCGAGCATCTGCAAATCGGCGAATGGCTGGGTCGGGTTGGCCAGGGTGGCGACCCCGGCCTCATGCAGTTCGAGGCCGAGCCAGGGGAACAGACTCCAGCCGATATCGCCATTGAGCGTCAGCTCGATGTGGGCCTTGTCGCGGGCTATCTGGCGAATTTCTTCTTTGTAGTCGTTGGGATCAAACAGGTGAGTCAGGGCGAAGCCGAGAGCCACGATGATCAGCAACAGCCCGAGAAGTACCAGACCCAGGATTTTGCCGAACGCTTTCATGGGCGAGTCCTTGTAGTGTCGAATTCGAATTTAGCCAGGGAGTATAACGCCCCGGGCCTGGCCACTGGTCACTGATCGCTTTGCAGCACATCCAGCGGTATCTGCAGCTTGGCCGCCAGCGCCTGGGCTTCGAGGTGCCCGGCGGGGGCCAGCAGGCGCAAGGTGGCGTCATGCCGGGCGGCCATTGTCCGGGCTTCGCTCACCAGTCGCTCGGCCACGCCGCGACGCCGGGTGATCTTGCGCACACACAATTGGGACAGGTGCCAGACGTCTTGGTGCCGTTGCAGGCGGGCGGCGCCCAGCAGGCGGTCGTTGAAGCGCCCGGCGATCAGGCTGCCGTCGCCCAGGGCGGTCTCGATCAGTTCCATATCGTCGCGCTGCGGGGCGAACAGCCAAGGCGGAGCGTCGCGGTAGATCTTCTGCAGGTCCTGCTGATCCTGATAGCTGATTTCTTTCAGCGACTCGACAACGATGGGCATGGGGAATCCTGTGCAGAGCGAAGGAATGGCTGGCCATTATCGACAGCAGCGCGCGGGCTGGCGAGGGGCAGGCTTCTGTAGGAGCCAGGCTTGCCCGCGAAGCGTTCTGCCTGACACACCGCATAACACCCATCGCCGGCAAACCTGGCTCCTACAGAAGCGTTATTGCCATCTTTCGGAGCAGATGACGCTGAAAAGGTGATGGCAGTTTGCTTTTTCTGTCACGAGCAAATGGTAATCTCTCGCAGTTCATCTGCCCTTCCGCGACCAAAAGTCGCACTCTATGGAGCTTCACTCGATAAAACGGCCACGTCTGCGTGCAAAGGTCGTGAGTGAAGAGTGGCCGGCGAATAATTCCAATAATTGGGGGAAACACTCATGAGCACTAGCACCGAGGCGGGCGCGATTGCCGCCCAGCCGGCGTTCTTGTCCAAAGAGCGCATCATTGCCAAGCCCGGTTTCAACCGTTGGCTGGTTCCACCGGCCGCTCTGGCCATCCACCTGTGCATCGGCATGGCCTACGGCTTCTCGGTGTTCTGGTTGCCGCTGTCCAAGGCCCTGGGCGTGACCGCCCCGGTGGCCTGCGCCCCGGACATGGGCTTTATCGCTCAGGTCTTTTCGTCCCAGTGCGACTGGCCGATCTCGATGCTCGGTTGGATCTACACCCTGTTCTTCATCTTCCTCGGCTGCTCCGCGGCGATCTGGGGCGGCTGGCTGGAGCACGCCGGCCCGCGCAAGGCCGGTGTGGTGTCGGCGCTGTGCTGGTGCGGCGGCCTGCTGATTTCGGCGCTGGGTATCTATACCCACCAGATCTGGCTGATGTGGCTCGGCTCCGGCGTGATCGGCGGTATCGGCCTGGGCCTGGGCTACATCTCGCCGGTGTCGACCCTGATCAAGTGGTTCCCGGACAAGCGCGGCATGGCCACCGGCATGGCGATCATGGGCTTCGGCGGTGGTGCGATGGTCGGTGCGCCATTGGCGGCGGCACTGATGAGCCACTTCGCTTCGCCAACCGGCGTCGGCGTCTGGCAGAGCTTCCTGGTGATGGCGGCGATCTACTTCGTGTTCATGATCGGTGGCGCGCTGTCGTACCGCGTACCGCCGACTGGCTGGAAGCCCGAGGGCTGGACCCCGCCGGCGAAAAAAGCCGCGAACGCGATGATCACCCACCGTCATGTGCATGTGAACGTGGCCTGGAAAACCCCGCAGTTCCGCCTGGTATGGCTGGTGCTGTGCCTGAACGTTTCCGCGGGTATCGGCATCCTCGGCATGGCTTCGCCGCTGTTGCAGGAAGTCCTCGCCGGCAAGCTGCTGGGCAATGAACTGGCCTTCGGTCAGCTGGATGCCTCGCAACTGGCGTCGATCGCCGCGATCGCCGCCGGCTTCACCGGTCTGCTGAGCCTGTTCAACATCGGTGGTCGCTTCTTCTGGGCGTCGTTCTCCGACTATCTGGGGCGCAAGAACACCTACTTCGTGTTCTTCGCCCTGGGTTTTGCCCTGTATGCGCTGATCCCGAACCTCGGGCACCTGGGCAACGTCGCGCTGTTCGTAGCGGCGTTCTGCATCATCCTGTCGATGTACGGCGGCGGTTTCGCCACGGTTCCGGCCTACCTGGCGGACCTGTTCGGCACCCAGATGGTGGGCGCGATCCACGGTCGCCTGCTGACCGCCTGGGCGGCGGCGGGCGTGCTTGGCCCGGTGCTGGTGAACTACCTGCGTGAATATCAGCTGAGCATCGGCGTCGAGCGCGCCGCGGCCTACGACATCACCCTGTACATCCTCGCCGGCCTGCTGGTGCTGGGTTTCCTGTGCAACCTGCTGGTGCGTCCGGTGGCCGACAAGTACTTCATGAGCGACGCCGAGCTGGCCGCCGAACAGGCGCTGGGTCATGACAAGGGCGCGGACAGCACCACCGTGCTGGAGTGGAAGGCCTCGTCCGGCAGCGTGCCGCTGGCGGTCGCCGCCTGGCTGGTGGTGGGTATTCCGCTGGCGTGGGGCGTGTGGGTCACCCTGCAGAAGACCGCGGTGTTGTTCCACTAAGTGATTGCGCCTGGTATTGCTGCCAGGCGCATCGACCTTTTTCTGTAGGAGCGGGGCTTTCCCGCGATGAGCGAACGATAGCGGGGGTATACCTGATGCACCGCGCGATCCTGTTCGCGGGCAAGCCTCGCTCCTACAGAAGATTTGCGATCGGCCGTGGGCTTTCGGGAGGCTTCGGTAGCGGCCAGCGATTTCATATTGCTTGTCATGACAGGTACAGCCCCGGCTTTATTGGCTTCAGCCCGTCAGGATCTTGTCCTGCGTGTTCCTGTTTAGCCGCCGTCCGGCCTATAATGTTCGCCTTTTTCGCCCAATGATTTTGCGGAGCTGGTGATGGCCGAACGTAAGGCGTCCGTCGAGCGCGACACTCTGGAAACCCAGATCAAAGCCTCGATCAACCTGGATGGCACCGGAAAGGCCCGATTCGATATCGGGGTTCCCTTCCTTGAGCACATGCTGGACCAGATCGCCCGTCACGGGCTGATCGACCTGGATATCGAAAGCAAAGGCGACTTGCATATCGACGACCACCACACCGTGGAGGATGTCGGTATCACCCTGGGTCAGGCCTTCACCAAAGCCATCGGCGACAAGAAGGGCATCCGTCGCTACGGCCACGCCTACGTGCCGCTCGATGAAGCACTGTCGCGCGTGGTGATCGACTTCTCCGGCCGCCCTGGCCTGCAGATGCACGTGCCTTACACCCGCGCCACCGTGGGCGGCTTCGATGTCGACCTGTTCCAGGAATTCTTCCAGGGCTTCGTCAACCACGCCAACGTCACCCTGCACATCGACAACCTGCGTGGGCACAACACCCACCACCAGATCGAAACCGTGTTCAAGGCTTTCGGCCGCGCGCTGCGCATGGCCGTGGAGCTGGATGACCGCATGGCCGGGCAGATGCCTTCGACCAAGGGCGTGCTGTAATGCAGACGGTCGCGGTTATCGATTACGGCATGGGCAACCTGCACTCGGTGGCCAAGGCCCTCGAGCACGTTGGCGCCGGCAAGGTGCTGATCACCAGCGATGCCAATGTGATTCGCGAAGCCGACCGGGTGGTCTTCCCCGGCGTCGGCGCGATTCGCGACTGCATGGCGGAGATCCGTCGCCTGGGCTTCGATGCGCTGGTGCGTGAAGTCAGCCAGGACCGTCCGTTCCTCGGCATCTGCGTGGGCATGCAAGCCTTGCTCGACCGCAGCGAAGAGAACGACGGCGTCGACTGCATCGGCCTGTTCCCCGGCCAGGTGAAGTTCTTCGGCAAGGGCCTGCATGAGGACGGCGAGCACCTGAAAGTCCCGCACATGGGCTGGAACGAAGTGAAACAGGCGGTGAGCCACCCGCTGTGGCACAACATCCCGGACCTGGCGCGCTTCTACTTCGTGCACAGCTACTACATCGCCGCCGGCAACGCGCGGCAGGTGGTCGGTAGCGGCCACTACGGCGTCGATTTCGCCGCGGCACTGGCCGAGGGCTCGCGCTTCGCCGTGCAGTTCCACCCGGAGAAAAGCCATACCCATGGCCTGCAATTGCTGCAGAACTTCGCGGCGTGGGACGGTCGCTGGTAAATGGCGGTCAAGAAGAAGGCGCCGATCCTGACCCTCACGCCCGAGCAGGAAAGTGAGGCCAATCACAAGATCCAGCGCTTCATGGAAGATCGCTTCGAGCTCGACCTGGGCTCGTTCGAGGCGGCCGAGATTCTTGAACTGTTTACCCGCGAAATTGCTCCGCACTATTACAACAGGGCGATTTTCGATGTGCAGGCCCAGCTCAAAGAGCGGTTCGAAAGCATTGAAAGCGACCTGTGGGCGCTCGAGAAAAACTGATTTCCGAGTGAAGCTGAACAATCGAATTTGAAGGTTTGCCAGATGCTGATTATCCCCGCTATCGATCTTAAAGACGGTGCCTGTGTACGTCTGCGCCAGGGCCGCATGGAAGATTCCACGGTGTTCTCCGATGACCCGGTGAGCATGGCTGCCAAGTGGGTGGAGGGCGGCTGCCGCCGTCTGCATCTGGTCGACCTGAACGGCGCCTTCGAAGGCCAGCCGGTCAACGGCGAAGTGGTCACCGCCATCGCCAAGCGCTACCCGAACCTGCCGATCCAGATCGGTGGCGGCATCCGCTCGCTGGAAACCATCGAGCACTACGTCAAGGCTGGCGTGAGCTACGTGATCATCGGCACCAAGGCGGTGAAAGAGCCGGAATTCGTCGCCGAAGCTTGCCGCGCCTTCCCGGGCAAAGTGATCGTCGGCCTGGACGCCAAGGACGGCTTCGTCGCCACCGACGGCTGGGCCGAGGTCAGCAGCGTGCAGGTCATCGACCTGGCCAAGCGCTTCGAAGCCGACGGCGTGTCCGCCATCGTTTATACCGACATCGCCAAAGACGGCATGATGCAGGGCTGCAACGTACCCTTCACCGCCGCCCTGGCCGCTGCCACCAAGATCCCGGTGATCGCTTCCGGCGGTATCCACAACCTGGGCGACATCAAGGCCCTGCTGGACGCCAAGGCTCCGGGGATCATTGGCGCCATTACCGGCCGCGCGATCTACGAAGGCACCCTCGACGTCGCCGAGGCGCAAGCCTTCTGCGATTCGTACCAAGGCTGAGGACTCACCATGGCGCTGGCTAAACGCATCATCCCTTGCCTGGACGTGGACAACGGCCGGGTGGTCAAGGGTGTCAAGTTCGAGAACATCCGCGATGCCGGCGACCCGGTGGAAATCGCCCGTCGCTACGACGAGCAGGGCGCGGACGAGATTACCTTTCTCGACATCACCGCCAGCGTCGATGGCCGCGACACCACGCTGCATACCGTCGAGCGCATGGCCAGCCAGGTGTTCATCCCGCTGACCGTGGGCGGTGGCGTGCGCACCGTGCAGGACATCCGCAACCTGCTCAACGCCGGGGCGGACAAGGTCTCGATCAACACCGCAGCGGTGTTCAACCCCGAGTTCGTCGGCGAAGCAGCGCAGCATTTCGGCTCGCAGTGCATCGTCGTCGCCATCGATGCGAAGAAGGTTTCCGGGCCGGGCGAAACCCCGCGCTGGGAGATCTTCACCCACGGCGGGCGCAAGCCCACCGGGCTGGACGCGGTGGAGTGGGCGAAGAAGATGGAAGGCCTGGGCGCCGGCGAAATCCTGCTGACCAGCATGGACCAGGACGGCATGAAGAACGGCTTCGACCTGGGTGTGACCCGCGCCATCAGCGATGCCCTGGGCATTCCGGTGATCGCCTCGGGCGGGGTCGGCAACCTGCAGCACCTGGCCGACGGCATCCTCGAAGGCCACGCCAGCGCGGTACTGGCGGCGAGCATCTTCCACTTCGGCGAGTACACGGTTCCGGAAGCCAAGGCTTATATGGCGCACCGCGGCATCGTCGTGCGGTAGCCACTGGACAGCATGGCGGGCTCGCGGCACTCTTGGGCACGCCATGGATTCCGGTAGCCCGTCATGTTCAAACGTCTTCTTCTTGTTCTTGCCAGCGCTTCGGTCCTCTTCGCCGCAGGCGCTCGCGCAGCGCAAACGCCAGGCACCTCCCTGGTGCTGCTGACGGAAAACTTCCCCCCCTACAACATGGCCAAGAACGGCAAGAACTTTGCCCAGGGCGAGAATATCAACGGTATCGCCGTGGATATCGTCCGCGAAATGTTCAAGCGTGCCGGGATCAATTACAGCCTGACCCTGCGTTTTCCCTGGGAGCGCATCTACAAGCTCGCCCTGGAGCAGCCGGGGTATGGCGTGTTTGTCACGGCGCGGCTGCCGGACCGGGAGCCGCTGTTCAAATGGGTCGGCCCCATCGGCCCGGATGACTGGATCATGCTGGCCCGGGACGACAGCAAGATCGCCCTGCAATCCCTGGAGCAGGCGCGCAAGTACCGGATCGGCGCCTACAAGGGTGACGCCATCGCCGAGACCCTGGCCAAGCAAGGACTCAAGCCGCTGGTGGTGCTGAGGGACCAGGACAATGCCAGGAAGCTGGTTGGCGGCCAGATCGACCTATGGGCCACTGGCGATCCCGCCGGGCGCTATCTGGCCAGGCAGGAAGGCGTGACCGGGCTCAAGACCGTGCTGCGCTTCCACAGCGCCCAGTTGTACCTGGCGCTGAACAAAGAAGTCTCGGACGAGACCGTCGCCCGGCTGCAGGCCGCGCTGGATCAACTGCGCGAGGAGGGCGTGGTGGAAGAAATCATGGGGCGCTACCTCTGACTGCTCCCCTGTAGCCGCTGCCGCAGGCTGCGATCGACGGCGCAGCCGTCGCCAACGATATTCCATGCCACCCAGGATTATGTGCTGGCCGCATTAGCGGCCGCTGCGCGCCCGATCGCAGCCTGCGGCAGCGGCTACAGGGTATGTTGGCCTCAGCGGTAAACCCCATCCTTGCCGTGCCCGGCCATGGCCTTGTTGCTGCGCACGCTGATCATCAACTTGATATCGATCCAGTCGATGCCCTGGGCCTTGAGCCTGGGCAGTTCGCGTTCGAGCACGGCCAGGGTCTGCGGGTAGGGATGGCCGATCACCACCGCCGAACCCTGCTTGCGCGCGAGGTTGATCGCGGTCTGCAACTGGGTGCCGATCGCCGCTTCGGTGCGTTCGTCGTCGAGGAACACATCGCGGGAGACGCTGGCCAGGCCGATCTTCTGCGCCTCGGCGGCGGCCACGGTCTTGGCGCTGGTGCGGCTGTCGACAAAGAACTTGTGGCGGCGCTGCAACTCGCCCATCAGCCAGGCCATGGCCTGGGGCTGGGAGGTCATGCGGCTGCCCATGTGGTTGTTGATGCCGCTGGTGTAGGGCACGGCCTTGAAGGCGGCGTTGAGGCGCTTTTCCAGCTCTTCGATGGGCAGCTCGGGGTGCCAGGCGAAGGGCCCGGTGGCCGGGTCCATGGGCATGTGCAGGATGACGATCTTGCCGGCGCGATGGGCTTCGCGGGCGAACTCGGCGGCGTGGGGCGTGTCGGGCATGATCGCCGTGGTCACCGGGCCGGGCAGGGCGAGTACGCGGCGATCGCGGGGCAGGTTCTGCCCGAGGTCGTCGATGATCAGGCTCAGGTAGGCCTTGCGCGGGGCGGGCTCGGCGGCCTGGGTCGAGGTGAAGGCGAGGAGGCACAGAAGCCCGATCATGAGCCTCCACGACAACCGTGGGAGGGGTTGGCGTTGGTTGATCATGGGGATTTGAAGCATAGGGTTCGGGTAAAGCCTTGGCGGGGTGTGGCGGTCATCAGGGCACTATCGCGAGCAAGCTTCGCTCCTGCAGAGGAGGCGGCGGGCTTGCTCGCGACGGGTTCCATCACTTGCTGCGGGTGATGCTCAGGCCCTTGAGCAGGCTGAGGGCCTGGGCCAGCTGGTAGTCGTCGTCCTGCGGCATCGGCTTGGGCTTGCTGCCGGAAGCGGTCGGCTTGTCGGCGCCGCCGTTGCCATTGCCCAGGTGACCTTGCAGGTCGGCTTCCTTGAAGTACTCGTTGTCCTGCGCTTCGCTGGTGATCTTGGCGCGGCGCACCTCGATGTCCGGCACGATGCCCTGGGCTTGGATCGAACGGCCGTTCGGCGTGAAGTACAGCGCGGTGGTGATCTTCAGCGCACGGTCGTTGTTCAGCGGCAGCACGGTTTGCACCGAGCCCTTGCCGAAGCTGGTGGTGCCCATCAGCACCGCGCGTTTCTGGTCCTGCAGGGCGCCGGCGACGATCTCCGAAGCCGAGGCGCTGCCACCGTTGATCAGCACCACCATCGGCACCGCTTCGCTTTCGTCCTTGCCGGTGGCGGAGAAGCGCAGCTCGGAGTTGGCGATGCGGCCCTTGGTGTAGACGATCAGGCCCTTGGTGATGAAGTGGTCGACCACTTCCACCGCCGATTGCAGCACACCGCCCGGGTTGTTGCGCAAATCGAGGATGATGCCGTTGAGCTTCTTGCCGTTGTCCTTGCGCAGCTTGGCCAGGGCCTTTGAGACTTCCTCGCCGGTCTTGACCTGGAACTGGGTGATGCGGATGTAGCCGTAGCCCGACTCCAGCAGTTGGCTCTTCACGCTCTTCACCTGGATGGTGGCGCGGGCCAGGGTCACGTCGAACGGCGCACCGCCGTCGCGTACCAGGGTCAGGGTGATCTTCTGGCCGATCTTGCCGCGCATCTTGTCCACGGCTTCGGTCATGCTCTGGCCGCGGGTCGGCTGGCCGTTGATCTTGACGATCAGGTCGCCGGCCTGGATGCCGGCCTTGGACGCCGGGGTGTCGTCGATCGGCGACACCACCTTGATGATGCCGTCCTCGGCGCCGACTTCGATGCCCAGGCCGCCGAACTCGCCGCTGGTGCTTTCCTGCAGCTCGGCGAAGTCTTCAGGGCCCAGGTAGGCCGAATGCGGGTCGAGGTTGCTGAGCATGCCCTTGATGGCGTTTTCCAGCAGGGTCTTGTCGTCGACGGGTTCGACATAGGCGGCCTTGATCCGGTCCATGACCTCGGCGAAGGTGCGCAGCTCTTCGAGCGGCAATGGCGCCTTGGTGGTCGTGGCGGCTGCCGACTGAGCGGTTTCGGCGGCGAACGCCAGGGGCGCACCGATCACCAGAGCGATCGTCAGGGCCAGCGAGGTGAGGCGGGACAAATGCAGCATGTCGAACGAACTCCTGAATGAGATGGCGCGCTTATCCTTGCGCGCGGCACCATTGTGCTGGGTCGCTTGGGCGACCCTGCTGGCGAATAGCGAAGTACAGTGCAGGCGCGCCCTGTCCGCCACTGCTACCGACAGTGGAGATGGACTCGCCGGCCTTGACGATATCGCCCGCTTCTTTAAGCAGCGTCTGGTTGTGTCCGTAGAGGCTCAAGTAGCCGTTGCCATGGTCGAGGATCACCAGCAGGCCGGCGCCGCGCAACCAGTCGGCGAACACTACACGGCCGCCATGGACGGCATGCACCTGGCTGCCGGCCGAGGCGCTGATCATCACCCCGTCCCACTTGGTCCGGGCATCGTCGCCGCGGCTTTCGCCGAAGCGCGCCAGCAGTCGACCATCAACCGGCCATGGAAGTTTTCCTCGGGATGAAGCAAAAGGGCCTCCATAGGAGGCGCCTGCGCTGGAAACCAAGGGGCCGGGTGTCGCTCGGGGCGGCTTGCTCGGGCTCTCGTCGGCACTGGCCTGGGCCTCACGCAAACGCTTTTTTTCGGCTTCCTGCTGGGCGATCAGCGCTTTCTGTCGCGCTTCCTCTGCCTCGCGGGCCTGGCGGGCCAGGGTTTCCTCGATGGTTTTCAGGACCTTGCCCAGATCGGCCTGGTCCTGTTCGCGGGCCTTGAGCTTGTCGCCACGGGCCTTCACGTCGTCATTGAGCTTGGCCAGGGCCACCTGGCGTTCCTTGCGGACCTTGTCGAGTTCTTCACGCTGGGTGTCGAGGCTGCTTTTCTGCACCAGCAGCTGGGCTTGCTGCAGGGAGATTTCCTTTTCGACATTGGCCAGCTGGCGCAGGGTCTCGTTGAAATTCTTCAGCTGCTCCAGGCGGGCCTGGCTCAGGTAGTCGTAATAAGTCAGGGTGCGGGCGAATTTTTCCGGGTTCTGCTGGTTGAGCAGCAACTTGAGGTACTCCTGACGGCCGTTCTGGTAGGCCGCACGGGCCTGGATGGCGATCAGTCGTTGTTGTTCAATGCGCGCGCTCTGGAGTTTTTTTTTCTCCTCATCGAGTCGCTGCAGCTCGGATTCGCTTTTCTTCAGCTCTTTCTGCAGGGCATCGACCTGCTTTTCCAGCTTGCCCATCTCGGTTTCGGTGCCGCGCAGGTCTTTCTGCACGCCGGATTTTTCTTCCTGCAGCTTGCCCAGCAGCTTTTTCAGCTCGGCAATATCCTGACGCGTGGCGTCCAACTGCTGTTGGGTTTGCGCGCGCTCGTCGGCGAAGGCCGGTTGGAGCAGGCAGATCAGAGCAAGGGTAATCAGGGCGCGAAGCATAGAGGCGGGCGACACCAGGGAAAGGGACGGCCTAGTATGCCCGCCCCTCGCTGCAAAAAAAACGCCTCAAAGCCAACTGCTTTGAGGCGTTCGTCATAAAAAGCCGTTTGCGGCCCATTATTCGGTCTTTTTGATATCAGACCAGTATCGAAGTGCCAGTCATTTCCGCGGGCTGCGGCAGGCCCAGCAGTTTCAGCATGGTCGGCGCCACGTCGGCCAGGACTCCGCCTTCACGGACTTTCAGGTCGCGCTTGCCCACATAGATGAAGGGTACCGGCTCGCTGGTGTGGGCGGTGTGGGCCTGGCCGGTGGAAGCGTCGGACATCTGCTCGACATTACCGTGGTCGGCGGTGATCAGGGCTTCGCCGCCGACCTTTTCCAGGGCATCGACGATGCGGCCGACGCACAGGTCCAGGCACTCGACGGCCTTGACCGCGGCGTCGAACACGCCGCTGTGGCCAACCATGTCGCCGTTGGCGTAGTTGACCACGATCACGTCGTAGCGCTGGTTTTCGATGGCGTCGACGATCCGGTCGGTGACTTCCGGCGCGCTCATCTCCGGCTGCAGGTCGTAGGTGGCGACTTTCGGCGACGGGATCAGGATGCGTTCTTCGCCCGGGAATGGCTCTTCACGGCCGCCGGAGAAGAAGAAGGTCACGTGGGCGTATTTTTCGGTTTCGGCGATGCGCAGCTGGGTCTTGCCGTTTTTCGCCAGGTAATCGCCCAGCACGTTTTCCAGGCTGCCCGGGGCAAAGGCCGAAGGGGCCGGAATGCTTGCCGCGTATTGGGTCAGCATGACGAAACCGGCCAGTTTCGGCTGGCGGGCGCGCTCGAATTCCTTGAAACCGTCCTCGACGAACACCCGGCTCAGCTCGCGGGCGCGGTCGGCGCGGAAGTTCATGAACACCACGGCGTCGCCGTCTTCGACTTTCACCGGCTCGCCGAGGGTGGTGGCCTTGACGAATTCGTCGCTCTCGCCACGCTCGTAGGCGGCCTGCAGGCCTTCCTGGGCGGTGGCGGCGTTGAATTCACCCTTGCCATCGACGATCAGGTTGTAGGCCTGGGCCACGCGGTCCCAGCGGTTGTCGCGGTCCATGGCGAAGTAGCGGCCGATCAGGCTGGCGATGCGGCCCTTGCCCAGGGTCTTGAAGGTTTCATCCAGCAGTTCGATCGACGAGGTGGCGCTTTTCGGCGGGGTGTCGCGGCCGTCGAGGAAGGCGTGCAGGTAGATCTTCTCGGCGCCACGCTTGAAGGCCAGTTCGGCCATGGCCACCAGATGGTCCTGGTGGCTGTGCACGCCGCCATCGGACAGCAGGCCGAGGATATGCACGGCCTTGTCGGCGGCCACGGCTTTATCCACGGCGGCGCAAATGGTCGGGTTCTCGAAGAACTCGCCATCGCGGATGGCTTTGGTGACACGGGTGAAATCCTGGTACACCACGCGGCCGGCGCCGAGGTTCATGTGGCCGACTTCGGAGTTGCCCATCTGGCCGTCCGGCAGGCCGACATCCATGCCCGAACCCGAGATCAGGCCGTTCGGCACGCTGGCGCACAGGCGGTCGAGGACCGGCTTCTTGGCTGCATAGATAGCGTTGGATTCGTGGCTCTCGCTGTGACCGAAGCCATCCAGAATCATCAGGACCAAAGGTTTAGGCGTGGTAGTCATAGATTCCACTCGTGGCTGGATTGGGAGAATGTTGGAAAAAGGGAGTGGCAGTTTAAAGCGAAGTTCCGGTGGCGTCACCGCCGGGCGGGGTTTGGCCGACCCGGAGGGCTGTGTATACTGGCCGACATTTTAACGCCCTGGAACCTCCTTGATGGTTGCTCACCTGATTCAATTCGCCACTGAACACTACTTGCTCGTCGGCGCCTTCGTCATCTTGCTGGCTCTGTTGATCGCTCACGAGTTGAGCCGCGGCGGCCGCAGCCTCAGCACCCGTGAACTGACCGCGCTGGTGAACAGCGAGCAGGGCGTGGTGATCGATATCCGTCCGACCAAGGACTTCGCCGCGGGCCATATCGTCGGCGCGTTGAACATCCCTCAAGACAAACTGGCCGCCCGCGTGGGCGAGCTGGAAAAGCACAAGGCCAAGACCATCATTCTGGTCGACGCCCTGGGTCAGCACGCGGGCACCCACGCTCGCGAGCTGATGAAGTCCGGCTTCACCGCCGCCAAGCTGTCCGGCGGCGTTGGCAGCTGGAAAGCCGACAACCTGCCGCTGGTGAAGTGATATGGCTGCCGTCGTCGTCTATTCCAGCGATTACTGCCCCTACTGCTCGCGGGCCAAGTACCTGCTCGAGAACAAAGGCGTAGCCTTCGAAGAGATCAAGGTCGACGGCAAGCCGCAGGTTCGCGCCGAAATGGCCCAGAAGGCCGGGCGCACGTCCGTGCCGCAGATCTGGATCGGCAGCACCCATGTGGGCGGTTGTGACGATCTGTTCGCCCTGGAGCGCGCCGGCAAGCTCGACGCGCTGCTCGCGGCCTGACTGACCACCCAAGTTCAGCAAACCCTACATGACCCCGAGATCAAGAAGGATCTGAGATGACTGACCAACAGAACACCGCTGCGACCGAAGACGAATCCGCACCGCAATTCTCGCTGCAGCGTATCTATGTGCGTGACCTGTCTTTCGAAGCTCCGAAAAGCCCGGCGATCTTCCGCCAGCAGTGGGAGCCGAGCGTCGGCCTGGACCTGAACACCCGTCAGAAGGCGCTGGAAGAGGGTTTCCACGAAGTCGTGCTGACCCTGTCGGTCACCGTGAAGAACGGCGACGAAGTGGCGTTCATCGCCGAAGTGCAACAGGCCGGTATCTTCCTGATCAAGAACCTGGACGACGCTTCGATGAGCCACACCCTGGGCGCGTTCTGTCCGAACATCCTGTTCCCGTACGCTCGCGAAGCGCTGGACAGCCTGGTGACCCGCGGTTCGTTCCCGGCCCTGATGCTGGCTCCGGTGAACTTCGACGCGCTGTACGCGCAAGAGCTGCAACGCCTGCAGGCGGCCGGTGAAGGCACCGTTCAGTAAGAGCTTTGCCCGAGCATGAAAAAAGCGCCGTTAAAGGCGCTTTTTTCATGCTCGGGCGAAACATTCGGGTAGGAGCGAGGCTTGCCCGCGATGGGGCCGACGCGAAACGTCTGAAGCACTGCGTTATCGTTCATCGCGAGCAAGCTTCGCTCCTACTTGAACCCCAGCTGGCGCCAGGCTTCGTAGACAGCCACCGCCACGGTGTTGGACAGGTTCAGGCTGCGGCAGCCTTCGCGCATGGGCAGGCGCAGGCGTTGTTCGGCGGGCAGGGCGTCCAGTACCTCGGCGGGTAGGCCACGGCTTTCCGGGCCGAACAGGAAGGCATCGCCCTCGGCGAAGCTGGCGTCGTGGAAAGGTCGCGAGCCCTTGGTGGTGAAGGCGAACAGGCGCGGATGGCCTAGGCTTTCAAGACAGCTGGCGAGGTCGGCATGGCGCTGCAGGGTGGCGTACTCGTGGTAGTCGAGGCCGGCCCGGCGCAGGCGCTTGTCGTCCATTTCGAAACCCAGCGGTTCGATCAAATGCAGGTGGCAGCCGCTATTGGCGCACAGCCTGATTACGTTGCCGGTATTCGGCGGAATTTCTGGTTGAAAAAGGATGACGTGAAACATGCACGGCTCCGAAGAAAAAGACAGGCCGCATTCTACGCCTGAAGCGGACGTCCGGCCGAAGCTAATGCTGCGGGTATTCGGCTCGCTGGCGATCTTTGGCGTGATGGTCGGGTTGATGATCGGTCGCCTCACCACCCCGGACCCCACCGAGTTGCAGGAAGTGCAGGTCCAGCCCAACGCCCTGGTGGTGTGGTTCAACAACGAGCCCAAGGTCCATGGCGAGCACATCGACGGGGCCGTGGTGCTGTTGTTCGAGGCCGAGGGGCGAGCGCAGAAGGGCCAGTTGAAGATCAACGACAAGGATGCCAACTGGCGGGTGCGGGCGGCTGAGGAAGGGTTGCTGTTGAACGTGGTCGCAGCAAGAGCGCTGCACGCCGAGTGGTCGGGCAGCGAGGTCGACGGGCGCTGGCGCCTGGAGATCCGGCTGCGCGAGGAATAAAAGAGGGGATTCCCGGCCTGCCTGTACCAAGGTCCCCAAAAGCGTGAGGGCTGGGCGCTGATTGCGCCGGGCCCGGTGTAAAGAGGGGAAGCCCCGGCCTGCCTGTACCAAGGTTCCCAAAAGCGTGAGGGCCGCGCTGATTGCGCTGGGCCCGGTGTAAAGAGGGAATCCCCGGCCTGCCTGTACCAAGGTTCCCGAAACGGGTGGGGCTCGTCGCTGTGAGCGTGATGAGCCCGGGTGTTAAAGAGGGAATCCCTGGCCTGCCTGTACCAGGGTTCCCCAAACCGGGTGGAACCCGTCGCTGCGAGCGGTATGGGTTCCGGGTGTAAAGAAGGGGATTCTCGGCCTGCCTGTACCAAGGTCCCCAAAACGGGTGAGTGACTGCACTCATGATCTTGTCTTTGCAGGGGGCGTGCCAATTTCGGCTTAAACGGTTAAGCGAATTTTCAAGAAAAGCTGAAAGCCCCGGTTTACGGGGCTTTCGCCGTTGTGCGGATATGTTTTTGCGAGAGAAATCGAGATCGCCCACGGGGGAAATCCCACGTCCAGCCGCGCATTCGGGCAGTGCAGGCTCACCATTGCGGTGCACAAAAAGCTTCGCGGGCAAGCCTCGCTCCTACAGAACACCTTCATCTGTAGGAGCGAGGCTTGCCCGCGATTGGATCTGTCATTCGGCACAACACGAATGTCTTGCCCTGTAGCCGCTGCCGAAGGCTGCGATCGCGACCGAAGGGCGCGCAGGATCTCAAGATCGCTGAAGGCCTTCGGCCTTATCGCAGCCTGCGGTAGCGGCTACAGGGGGTTACGCGGCTCAGCCCTCGTCGCTGTCGTCGTCATCCCCGCCGTCGACCTTCATCCCCAACTCCTTGATCTTGCGCGTCAGGGTGTTGCGGCCCCAGCCCAGCAGCACGGCGGCGTCGCGGCGGCGGCCGGCGGTGTGCTTGAGGGCGGTCTCGATCATGATCCGCTCGAAACTCGGCACCGCGCTGTCCAGCAGGCTCGACTGGCCGCGTGCCAGGGCCTGGTCGGCCCACTGGCGCAGGGCCTGCTCCCAGTTGGTCACTGGCGCCGAATCCTGCGGCAGGCTCAGCAGCTCCGGCGGCAGGTCGCTGATATGCACCTCGCGACCCGAAGCCATCACGGTGATCCAGCGGCAGGTGTTCTCCAGCTGGCGCACGTTGCCGGGCCACGGCAGGTTCTTCAGGTATTCCTCGGTCTCGCTTTTCAGCAGCTTGGGCTCGACGGCCAGCTCCTGGGCGGCGCGGCTGAGGAAGTGCTTGGCCAGGGTCGGAATGTCTTCGCGACGGTCCGACAGGCGCGGGATATGGATACGGATCACGTTCAGGCGATGGAACAGGTCCTCGCGGAACTTGCCGGCGTGCACCAGGGTTTCCAGGTTCTGGTGGGTCGCGGCGATGATGCGCACATCGACCTTGACCGGCGTATGCCCGCCGACCCGGTAGAACTCGCCGTCGGCCAGCACCCGCAGCAGGCGGGTCTGGGTGTCGGCCGGCATGTCGCCGATCTCGTCGAGGAACAGGGTGCCGCCGTCGGCCTGTTCGAAGCGCCCGCGCCGCAGGTTGGCCGCGCCGGTGAAGGCGCCTTTTTCATGGCCGAACAGCTCGGATTCCATCAGGTCCTTGGGGATCGCCGCCATGTTCAGCGCGATGAACGGCGAAGCCGCCCGTGGGCTGTGGCGGTGCAGGGCGTGGGCCACCAGCTCTTTACCGGTACCGGACTCACCGTTGATCAGCACGGTGATGTTGGAGTGGCTGAGGCGACCGATGGCGCGGAACACCTCCTGCATCGCCGGCGCTTCACCGATGATTTCCGGGGTGCGGGCCAGCGCCGGGATCACTTCCAGGCCCTGCTGCTCCTGGGCGTGCTGGTTGGCGCGCTTGACCAGGGACACCGCTTCGTCGACATCGAACGGCTTGGGCAGGTACTCGAAGGCGCCGCCCTGATAGGAGGCGACAGCGCTGTCCAGGTCCGAATGCGCGGTCATGATGATCACCGGCAGGCGCGGGTGCTGCTCGCGGATCCGCGCCAGCAGGTCCAGGCCACTGGCGCCGGGCATGCGGATGTCGGAGATGATCACGTCCGGCTGCTGGCGGGCCAGGCGACTCATCACACCATCGGCGCTATCGAAGCTCTGGGTGGTCATGCCTTCCTGTTGCAAGGCTTTCTCCAGAACCCAACGGATAGAACGGTCGTCATCGACGATCCACACGGTTTCACTACGGCTCATGTCGATGGGGCTCCTTGTTCCAGTGGCAGAAAGATCGAGAACGTGGTGTGGCCGGGATGGCTGTCACACTCGATCAGGCCCTGGTGCTGGCTGATGATGTTCTGGGTAATGGCCAGGCCCAGCCCGGTACCGTCCGGACGGCCGCTGACCATGGGGAAGAAGATGGTTTCCTGGAGTTCCGCGGGGATCCCCGGGCCGTTGTCGATGATCTCGATCTTGGTCACCAGGCGGTGGCGCACGTGGCCGATGGTGAACTGGCGCATGGTGCGGGTGCGCAGGCTGATGCGGCCCAGGCGCAGCTCGTTCTGGCTGCTGATGGCCTGCATCGCGTTGCGCACGATGTTGAGCACCGCCTGGATCATCTGTTCGCGGTCGATCAGTACATCGGGAATGCTCGGGTCGTAGTCGCGCACCAGGGTGATGCAGCCCTGGCTTTCGGCTTCCACCAGGCTGCTCACGCGCTCCAGCACTTCGTGCACGTTGCACAGGGCCAGCGATGGCAGCTTGTTGGAACCGAGCATGCGGTCCACCAGGTTCCGCAGGCGGTCGGCCTCTTCGATGATGACGTTGGTGTAGTCCTTGAGGTTCTCGTCCGGCAGTTCGCGGGCCAGCAACTGGGCGGCGCCGCGAATCCCGCCGAGGGGGTTCTTGATCTCGTGGGCCAGGCCGCGCACCAGCATCTTGCTGGTTTCCTGCTTGGACAACTGGGCCTCTTCCTTGGTGATCCGCAGCAGGCGGTCACGGGGGTGGACTTCCAGCAACAGCAGGGTGTCGCCATTGCTCAGGATTGGCGTCACCGCGTAGTCCACGGTCAGGGTCTGGCCGGTCAGCGCGGTGAGCATGGCTTCGCGCTTGGTGAACGGGTGCGCCTGTTCCACCGCCTGGCGCAAGGAGCTCAGGGCTTCGGCCGACTCGGTGAACAGTTCGCTGATGAATTGCCCATGGCTGCGCTGGCCACTGATGGCCAACAACATCTCCGCCGCTGGGTTCATGTACTCAAGGCGCAGGTCGGCGTTGAGCAGGATGGTCGCGGTGGTCAGGTTGTCGAGTAGCAAGCGGTGTAGTTGATCGCTGATGGTCATGGGTAAATGTTGACCTCTTTTGAAACAAGGCAATCCCGGGCCGGCCCAGGATTGCGCGCGCGAACAAGGCGCTGGTATCGAGAAAATGCAAAAACCAAACCAAGGCTCCGAAAAGAAGCGCTCGAGCCCTGAAACAGACGTTTAAAGTTCTGTTTCGCAGCGCTTTGCCGGCTGCGCTGGGTACTTTCGAACCAAAATGGGCTGCGGATGGGTGCAGGTGCAGCTTGATGCACCAATATAGTGCGATTTATCCGAGGCTGCGCTAAAGAATAGCCAGCCGTGCGCCGGTCAAGAATTCGCGGCGCACGCAAAAAGGCCCGCTTGCTGGCGGGCCTGGAAGTGTGCGGCGGATAGCGTCTCAGTGGGCGGGATGTGGGTTCTTGTCGATAGCCTGCTGCGTCGCGATCGGCTCCTCGTCCGGTAGTGTGGCGCGGGGTTCCCGAGCCAGTTCGTCGGCGTCCGCCTGCTCGGCGGTGGACAGGTCGGCGGCGTTGTGGCCGATGCGCTTGAGCAGCAGGAGCATGCACACCAGGGACACCAGGGCATAGCCAGCGGAGGCGATGGCCACGCCGACAATGCTTCCGGTGTTGTTGAGAATGCCCTGGGCCAGGACCGGCGTGGCGCCGCCCACCAGCAGGGAGCAGAGCTGGTAGGAAATCGACAGGCCGCTGTAGCGCACCCTGGTCGGGAAGGCGCGGGCCAGGATGCCGCCGACGGCGCCATAGAACATCGAGTGCGGCACGGTGGCCAGGCACATGCCGAGCACGGCGATCCAGTAGACGCCGGTTTCCACGGCGAAGAACATCGCCGGCATCAGGAAGAACTCCGGCAGCAGCATCAGCACCACGGCCTTGCGCATGTCCATCCTGGAAACCAGCACCGCGCCCAGGGGCTGGGTGATGAACTGCACCACCAGGGCGATGACGATCACGCTGAGAAAGGTGCTCTGGCTGTAGCCCAGCTCCTTGGTGGCCCAGGACAGGGCAAAGGTGCTCTTGAAGTAGGTGACATGGATGATCGGCAGCACGCCGGCCCCCAGCAGCACGATCTGCCAGTGTTTGCGCAGGACCTCCAGGATCGGCAGCTTGACGGTCTTTTTCTGCTGGATCAGGCGCTTCATGTCGTCCGATTCTTCGAGCTTGAGGCGAATCACCATGCCTACCAGGACCAGTGCCGCCGAGAGCAGGAACGGAATGCGCCAGCCCCACAGCAAAAAGTCCGGCGCGGGCAGGGCGCTGAGGCCGAAGAACACCAGGGTCGCCAGCAGGTTGCCAGCCGGCGAGCCCTGCTGGGCGAAGGCCGCATACAGAATGCCTTTGCCCTTGGGCGCGCTTTCGCTGGCGATGAGGATGGCGCCGCCCCATTCGCCGCCCACCGCGATGCCCTGGATGATGCGCAGCACCACCAGGGCAATCGGCGCCCAGATACCGATCTGCAGGTAGGTCGGCAGCAGGCCGATGCAGGTGGTGGCCACGCCCATCATGATCAGGGTGATCACCAGGGTGGTCTTGCGCCCGATCTTGTCGCCCAGGTGGCCGAAGATGATGCCGCCGATGGGGCGGGCGATGAAGCCGGCCCAGAGGGTCAAAAACGACAGCAGGGTGGCGGTGCCCGCAGGCAAGTCGGCGGGAAAGAACACCTTGCCGAAGACCAGCGCGGCGGCGATTCCGTAGGCGTAGAAGTCATACCATTCGATGGTGGTGCCGATGAACGAAGCGATTCCTGCCTTGCGGGCTTTCTTGTGCGCGGCAGCGTGCTGGGCGGCATTCATATTCAATTCCTGCATGTTGTTATTGTTATTTGCGCCGCGGGAGGTTCGTCTGACGACGGCTCCGGATACTCATTGCACGAATGGGCGCATCACGTACTTGCAAGGTCCGACGGCACGGAGCCTATACAGGCAGGAATGAAAAAAATAATGATTAAATCTTATTGTGTGATACGGGATTTCGTATGGTCGACAGCCCTCAAAGCCCCGGTGCCACGGGCTTTTGCAGGGCCTTGAGCACAGTCAGGAAACTCTCCGCGGCGGCCGACGGGTTGTCGGCATGACGGATGGCGTGGACCTCGGACAACGCCCCGTCGCCGCTGATTTCGCAGTAATGCACACCCTCTTTCCAGGTGCCCGCCAGGGTCTGCGGCACCAGGGCCACGCCCATTTCATACGCCACCATCGCCACCACCGTTTGCCAGAGCCGGGTTTCGTGGCGGATACGCGGGCTGAACCCGGCCGCCACGCAGCGCGCGATGATCAGGTCGTGGTAATGCGGTGAGACATTGCGTGGGAACAGGATGAAGTCATCGTTGGCCAGCTGCGCCAGGTCGATGCGCGCCTTGTCCGCCAGCCGGTGACCTTGGGGCAGGCAGCAGAGGAAGGGCTCGGCGAGAACCGGCTCGCCGCGGATGCTCTCGGGAAAGTGGCTCCAGTGCACGAAGCCGATATCGATCTGCCCGCGCTGCAGCGCCTGGGCTTGTTCGGCGCTGTTCATCTCCATCAGCACGATCTCGGTGTCCGGGTGATCCTGCTCGAAGGTCTTCACCGCTTGCGGCAGGCCACGGTGCAGGATCGAGTTGACGAAGCCAATGCTCAGCCGGCCGACGAAACCCTGGGCCGAACGCAGGGTCAGGCGCCGCGCCTGCTCGGCCCGCAGCAGCAGGTAGCGGGCTTCGTCGAGCAGCACCTGGCCGGCGTTGGTCAGGCTCACCGACTTGTTGTTGCGGCTCAGCAGCTGCACGTCCAGCTGGCTTTCGAGCTTCTTGATGTCGAAGCTCAGGGCCGGCTGGGAGATGAACAGGCGAGTGGCGGCCCGGCCGAAATGCAGTTCTTCGGCGACCGCGACGAAGTAACGAAGCTGTTTGAGATCCATGCTGGCGTCCTCGCTTTACGATCTGGTTTTCTTATCGTATTGGATTGATTTTGTATTAGATACTTATCGATGGCGACTCTAGTCTCGGGGCACAAGAGCCTGGAGAGACGCCATGACTGCCCTGCCTGAACCTATCCAAGACACCCTGAATATCCCCGATAGCCGGGGCCTGAACCTGTTCGACTGCGATGCCGGACTGGCGGCCCTGCTCAAGGTCTACCTGGCGCCGCAACTGTACGCCCAGTGGTTGCCGAGCCTGCGCCAGCTCGGTGCGCGGGCCGGTGGCGAGCTGGATGTGCTGGCACTCTCGGCGGACAAGAACCCGCCGCAACTGCGGCCGCGCACCCGCCGTGGCGAAGACCTGCAGAGCATTTACAAGCACCCGGATTTCATCGCCCTGGAGCGCGCCGCCTATGCCGAGCTGGGCCTGGCCTCCATGAGTCATTGCGCCGAGCCGGTGCTGCCGCTGGTCAAGTACGCCCTGACCTTCCTTTTCGTGCAGGCCGAGTTCGGCCTGTGCTGCCCGGTGAGCATGACCGACTCGTTGACCCGTACCTTGCGCAAGTTCGGCTCGCCGGAGCTGGTGGCGCGCTACCTGCCGTCCCTGGCTTCGCGGGATTTCGACCGCTTGTTCCAGGGCGCGATGTTCATGACCGAACAGGCGGCCGGCTCCGACGTGTCGCGCACTGAAACCCGCGCGCGCCTGGAGAACGGCGAGTGGCGGCTGTTCGGCGACAAGTGGTTCTGCTCCAACCCGGACGCCGACCTGGCCATGGTCCTGGCCCGTCCGGAAGACGCACCGGAAGGCATGAAGGGGGTCAGCCTGTTCCTGCTGCCGAAGGTCCGCCCCGATGGCTCGCGCAACGCCTACCGGATCCTGCGCCTGAAGGACAAGCTGGGTAGCCGCTCCATGGCCAGCGGTGAAATCAGCCTGGACGGCGCCACCGCCTACCTGATCGGTGAGGTCGGCCGCGGCTTCCAGCAGATGGCCGACATGATCAACATGTCGCGCCTGTCCAACGGGGTGCGGGCCGCCGGGCTGATGCGTCGCGGGGTCAACGAGGCGCTGTATGTCGCCCGCCAGCGCCGGGCCTTCGGCCGCCATCTGATCGAGATGCCGCTGATGCAGCGCCAGCTGCTGAAAATGATGCTGCCCGCCGAGCAGGCCCGTTCGATGTTCATGCAGATCGCCACGCTGCTGCCCAAGGCCGATGCCGGCGACGAGGCGGCGCGCAAGTGCGTGCGCATCCTCACCCCGCTGATCAAGTTCCGCGCCTGTCGCGATGCGCGCCGGGTCACCGGGGACGCCATGGAAGTACGCGGCGGGGTTGGCTACATCGAGGAGTGGAGCGATGCGCGGCTGGTGCGCGATGCCCACCTGGGCTCGATCTGGGAAGGCACCAGCAACATTGTCGCGCTGGACATCGCCCGCGCCGTGACCCGCGAGCAGGCCCTGGAGCCGCTGCGGCACTACCTCGCCGGCCTGCTCGCCGAGGCCGACCTGCCGGCGGCCAGCCAGCGCCTGTTCGAGACGGTCCTGCAACGTGCGGTCGCGGCCATCGAAAAGGTCGCGCAAGAGCGCCGCGATGACCAGGTGCGCCTGGCCGGCAGTGCCCTTTATCACACCGCCACGGCGATCTTCATGGCCTGGGAAGCGAGCCGCCAGGCCCCCGATTACCGGCGCCTGGCCCTGGCCCACCTGCTGCTCCAGCACAAGCTGCTGCCCCGCGATCCGCTGCGTCCGGAGGCTTCGATTGAGCCTGAGCTGCTGACGCTCCTGGCCAATGAAAGCGCGCTGTCGAAAGCCGATGCAATGCAGCTGTTGCCGGCCTGAACGGCCCTGCCCATTTTTGTCAGAGAACTGCCATGAACCATTCAAAAGGGGCCCTGGCCGGCCTGAAAGTCATCGACCTCAGCCGCGTGCTGGGTGGACCCTACTGCTCCCAGGCCTTGGCCGACCACGGCGCCGATGTGATCAAGCTGGAGCCTCTGAGCGGTGACGAGACCCGCGGCTGGGGCCCGCCTTTCGAGGGCGCCGACGCTTCGTATTTCAGGGGCGTGAACCGCAACAAACAGGGGGTCGCCGTGGACCTGTCCCGACCCGCGGGCATCCAGCTGCTGATGCGCCTGCTGGAAGACGCCGACGTGCTGATGGAGAACTTCAAGCCCGGCACCCTGGAGCGTTGGGGCATCGGTTATGCCGAGGTGCTGAGCCAGCGTTTCCCGACCCTGATCCACTGCGCGGTTTCCGGTTTTGGCAGTGACGGCCCGCTGGGCGGGTTGCCCGGCTACGACGCGGTGATCCAGGCGATGGCCGGGCTGATGAGCGTGAACGGCGAAGCAGACAGCGGCCCGCTGCGCATCGGCCTGCCGATCGTCGATATGGTCACCGGGCTGAATGCCCTGGCGGGGATTCTCCTGGCACTCAACGAACGCCACCGCAGCGGCCTGGGGCAGTCCCTCGACATCACCCTGTACGACTGCGGCGTGTCCCTGCTGCACCCGCATCTGGCCAACTATTTCGCCGCCGGCAAGACCCCGCAGCGCACCGGCAACGCCCATCCGAATATCGCCCCCTACGACAGTTACCGCACCGGCACCGAGCCGATCTTCCTGGCGGTCGGCAATGACCGACAGTTCGCCAAGTTGTGCGAACAGCTGGACGCCGGCGCCTTGCTGGACGACCCGCGTTTTGCCGACAACGGCTGTCGCTCGGTCAACCGCGAGGCGCTGAAGCAGGCGCTGGAGGCGCGCCTGGCCGAGCACGACGGCACGGCCCTGGCGCAACGGCTGATCCGCCTGGGCGTGCCCTGCGGCTCGATTGCCTCCATCGACAAGGTGGTCGAGCACCCGCATACCCGGCATCGCGGCCTGTTGGTGGAGATCGGCGACTACCGCGGCATCGGCTCGCCGGTGAAGCTGTCGCGGACCCCGGCCAGCTATCGCAGTGCTCCGCCGGCATTGGGCGCGAATACCCGCGAGGTTCTCGAAGGCCTGGGCCTCGACAACCAGACGATCGAAAACCTGTTCGAGCACGGCATCGTCCGCGAGTGAAGGGCTGCGCCCAGAGTCCCGGCCGGGCCTCTGGCGCGCTTCTCAGGTTCCTATCTGCATCAGGAGATTCCATGAATCCCGAGTCCGTTAGCCCTCAACCCCTGGTCCTGCTGAAACAACCCGCGCCGGGCGTGGCGCTGCTGCGGCTGAACCGCCCGCAGGCCCTCAACGCGCTGAATATGGCGCTGCGCGAGGAGCTGGCCGAGCACTTTCGCCGCCTGGATAGCTGCCCGGAGACCCGGGTCGTGGTGCTCACCGGCGGCGATACGGTGTTTGCCGCCGGCGCCGACCTCAGCGAGCTGGTGAACGCCAGCGCACTGCAACTCTATGCCCGGCATGCCGAGCGCCACTGGCAAGCCATCTCGGCGTGCCGCAAGCCGGTCATCGCCGCGGTGAATGGCTACGCCCTGGGCGGTGGCTGTGAGTTGGCGATGCATTGCGACCTGATCGTCGCCGGCCACTCGGCGCGTTTTGCCCAGCCGGAAATCAAGGTCGGGGTGATGCCCGGGGCGGGCGGCACCCAGCGCCTGCTGCGCGCCATCGGCAAGTTCCAGGCGCTGCGCCTGCTGCTTACCGGTTGCCAGGTCCCGGCCGACGAGGCGCTGCGCCTGGGCCTGGTCAGCGAGGTGGTGGCGGACAGCGAGACCCTGCCGCGGGCCCTGGCCCTGGCCGCCAGCATCGCCGGCATGCCGCCGCTGGCCGTGGCGCAGATCAAGGAGGTGGTGCTGGCCGGCATGGACCTGCCGTTGGAGCAGGCGTTGGTGCTGGAGCGCAAGGCTTTCCAGCTGCTGTTCGGCTCCCATGACCAACGCGAAGGCATGCAGGCCTTTCTTGAGAAACGCAAACCGGAGTACCAGGGGAAATGACCACACAACCATTGCAACGCATCGGCCTGGTTGGCACCGGCGCCATGGGCCGGGGCATCGCCCAGGTCATGGCCATGGCCGGGCTCAAGGTATTTTTGTTCGATGCGCGCCCGGGTGCCGCGGGCATGGCCCGGGAGCAACTGGCGACGATCTTTGCCCAGCAGATCGAGAAGGCCCGCATCACCCCGCAGGACGCCGCGGCGGCCATGCTCAATCTGGAAGTGGTCGACAGCCTGGACGCGCTGCGTGACTGCCAACTGGTGATCGAGGCGATAGTCGAGGACCTGGCGGCCAAGCAGCAGCTGTTTCGGCAACTGGAGGAGGTGCTGGCACCGGACGCGATCCTGGCGAGCAATACCTCGTCGCTGTCGATCACCGCGATTGCCTCGGTGTGCCGCTATCCGGAACGCGTCGCCGGGCTGCACTTCTTTAATCCGGTGCCGCGGATGCGCATTGTCGAGGTGGTCGACGGCCTCGCCACCCGCGTCGGCGCGCGCTTGCAGGAGCTGGTCCGCGTCATTGGCTACTACCCGGCGCGGGCCAAGGACTCTCCCGGCTTTATCGTCAATCATGCCGGACGGGCCTTTGGTACCGAGGCGCTGCGCATCCTCAGCGAGGGCGTGGCCCCTGCATGGCGGATCGATGCGCTGCTGCGCGACAGCGCCGGTTTCGCCATGGGGCCGTTCGAGCTGCTCGACCTGATCGGTCTGGATGTCAGCGTGCCGGTGATGGAGTCGGTCTACCGGCAGTTCTATGAGGAGCCGCGTTATCGGCCTCACCCCGTGCTGCGGCTGATGCTGGCGGGTGGGCACCTGGGGCGCAAGAGCGGGCAGGGCTTCTACCTCTATGACGAGCCAGGTGATACGCGGCTCCCGCCACAGGCCGTGCCCTCTTGCGCGGTGCTGCCGCCGGTGTGGATCGCCGCCGACGACGAGGTCGGCCGGCTGCGTCTGCTGGACCTGCTCGAACGCCTGGGGGCCCGGGTCGAGAACGGCCTGCGACCTTCCACCTCGGCCTTGTGCCTGGTGGCGCCACTGGGCGATGACGCCAGCGAAGCGGCCCTGCGTCATGCCATGGATCCGTCGCGCACGGTGGCGATCGACACCCTGACCGCGCTCGACAGCCAGCGCTGCCTGATGCTCAACCCGGCGACCCGCGAAGACATGCAGCACGCCGCCCACGCACTATTCAGCGCCGACGGCGGCACGGTGACGCTGATCCGCGACAGCTGCGGCTTCATCGTCCAGCGCACCCTGGCGTCCATCGTCAACCTGGCCTGCGACATCGCCCAGCAGGGCATCGCCTCGGTGGCCGATATCGACGCCGCGGTACGCCTGGGCCTCGGCTATCCGCTGGGGCCGCTGGAGTGGGGCGACCAACTGGGCCCCGAGCGCCTGCTGCAGATCCTCGAGCGCCTGCACGCCCTCACCGGCGACCCGCGTTATCGCCCCAGCGGCTGGTTGCGCCGTCGGGCCCTGCTGGGCCTGTCCCTGCGCCAGCCGGAAAACCCGCTGCCGGCCTGAGGCCTGCCGATCCCTACTGCTGCGAGAGTCCTTTCATGCTTGATGCCTATATCTACAGCGGCTTGCGAACCCCCTTCGGCCGGCATGGTGGCAGCCTCGCCAGCGTGCGCCCGGACGACCTGGTGGGGCCTTTGCTGGCGCGTTTGCTGGAAACCTCGGGGCTACCGGCCGAAGCGCTGGAAGAGGTGATCCTCGGGTGTACCAACCAGGCCGGCGAGGACAGCCGCAACCTGGCGCGCAATGCCTTGCTCAGCGCCGGGCTGCCTTGGCGCGTGCCCGGGCAGACGGTCAACCGCCTGTGCGCCAGCGGCCTGTCGGCGGTGATCGACGCGGCCCGGGCGATCACCTGCGGCGAAGGCCGGCTGTACCTGGCTGGCGGGGTCGAGAGCATGTCCCGGGCGCCCTTCATCATGGCCAAGGCCGAGAGTGCCTACAGCCGAAGCCTGGACGTGGCCGACAGCACCATTGGCGCACGCTTCGCCAACCCGCGGCTGGTCGAACGCTACGGCAACCACAGCATGCCCGAGACCGGCGATAACCTGGCCCGACTCTATGCCATCAGCCGCGAGGACGCCGATCGCTTCGCCGCCGCTTCCCAGGCGCGTTACCAGGCGGCCTTGCGGGGCGGAGTGCTGGACGACGAGATCATGGCCGTCGAGCTGGCGGCCGGGCGCAAGGGCCCGGCCTTGACCGTCTGCGATGACGAACACCCGCGCGCCCGCTCCGACCTGGCGGCCCTGTCGCGCTTGCCGACGCTGTTCGCGGAGGGCGTGGTGACCGCCGGCAACGCTTCGGGGATCAACGATGGCGCGGCGGTGTTGCTGCTCGGCAGTCGTGAGATCGGGAGGGAACATGGGGTCGTGCCCATGGCGCGAATCCTCTCATCGGCGTCGGTCGGCGTGGAGCCGCAGTTCATGGGTATCGGCCCGCACGGGGCGATTCTGCTGGCGCTGCAGCGGGCCCGCATCGGCCTGGAGCAGCTCGACCTGATCGAGATCAACGAGGCATTCGCGCCACAGGTGCTGGCTTGCCTCAAGGCCCTGGAGCTGGATTTCGACGATCCGCGGGTCAACCCCAATGGCGGCGCCATCGCCATCGGCCACCCACTGGGCGCGTCCGGGGCCCGGCTGGTGTTGAGCGCCTGCCGTACCCTGCAACGCAACCACCAGCGTTACGCCGTGGTCAGCCTGTGCGTGGGCGTGGGCCAGGGCGTGGCCATGGTGATCGAGCGCGCCTGAGCCTGATCTACCGCTTGGCGTTGTTTCACGCCGGGCGCAAGGCGGGGCATCGTTGGCGAATCAACGCCTGATTTGCGGCGGCATCCGCTGCGGCGCTGCTCTACAGTGCACAGACATTCCTTCTGGTGCTGGAGACGGCCATGGATAATGCCCCCTTGCTGTTCCAACTGCCCGATGACGACACCCTGTACCGCGCCTTGCTCGAACGCGACCCGGCCTATGACGGGTTCGCTTTCGTCGGGGTCAAGAGCACGGGCGTGTTCTGTCGGCTGACCTGCGCGGCGCGCAAGCCCAAGCGCGAAAACACGGTGTTCTTTAGCTCGATCAAGGCCTGTATCGAGGCCGGTTTTCGCGCCTGCCTGCGCTGCCGTCCGCTGGAGCAGGCAGGTACTCAGGAGCCGCTGGTCAAACAGCTGCTGGCCTTGCTGGAAAACAATGCCGACAGGCGCTGGTATGAAGGCGACCTGATCGAACTCGGCTTCGACTCTTCCACGGTGCGCCGGGCCTTCAAGCGTCACTTCGGCGTGACCTTCCTGGAAATGGCCCGGCTGCGGCGGATCGGCGAGGGCATGCAGCAACTGGCGGGCGGCGCCAGCGTGATCGATGCGCAGATCAGCGCCAGTTTCGATTCCGACAGCGGCTTTCGCAGTGCCTTCACCCGGTTGCTCGGCCAGCCACCGTCGAACCTGCGCGGCCGCGAACTGCTCAAGGCCGACTGGCTGCAAACCCCGATCGGCGTGATGCTGGCAGTGGCCGATGCGCAGGCCCTGCATCTGCTGGAGTTCTTCGACCGCCCGGCATTGGCCACTGAGCTGAAGCGCCTGCAAGAGCACACTGGCTCGACCATCGGTTTCGGGCGTTTTGCCCCCATCGACCAGATCGAGAGCGAATTGCGACGGTTTTTCGCTGGGGAGTCGGCGAGCTTTGCCACGCCGCTGGCGCTGAATGCTTCGGCCTTTACCCGCACGGTGTGGCAGGCCCTCAGGGCGATACCGCCAGGCACCACCCGCAGTTACGCCGAGGTGGCGAGTAGCATAGGTTCGGCCTCCGCCGTGCGGGCCGTGGCCCGGGCCAATGGCGCCAATCAGATCGCCATCGTGATTGCCTGTCACCGGGTGATAGGTTCCGACGGTTCGCTCACCGGTTATGGCGGCGGGCTCTGGCGCAAACGCTGGCTGCTTGAGCATGAGCGGCGCTTGTACCCGCAGATTTCGGCGCGCCAGAACCTCAGGGCCGATGAACCCGTTGCAGGGTGAAGGTCAGCGTCGGGCTTTGCTGCACCACCCGCTCGCCATCGAGCACCTGCACCGCCAGGCGGTGCTCGCCGCGATCGATGTTCACCAGTTGCAGGCTCGGCAGGTTGCCGGGCTGGCCATAGGGTTGGTCGTCCAGCAGCAGGCGCAGGCGATGCTCGTTGTGCAGGGGCGGTTGCAGGCTGACCTCGACATTGAAGGTGCCGTTGTTGGCGCGGATCACACCGCCGTTCGGTACGCCGCTCAGCTCCAGGGTGGTGTAGGCCGGCGCGTTGGAGGGTGGCTTCTGTTCAGGCTCGACGCCGGGCGGTGTGAGCGGCCTGGGCGCCTCTATGCGGTTCAGCGGCGCCAGCTCGACGGCCTGACCGGGCACGCCGGCCGGCGGCTGGTCGCTGTAGGCGGTATTGCCGTGGGCGTCGGTGTAGCGGTAGATCTGCGCGGCGGCCGGCAGGGCGGTCAGCAACAGCAGGTAGAGACAGTGCACACGCATGGCGGCTTTCCTGGGCGCTTGGGTCGGCGGCTGCAAAGATGAAACTGCCTCCAGCATAGAGCCGCGAACCGGGCCCAGGTTCGCTGCTTCAACCTTTGGACACACAAAGCTCGGCGGTGGCGCGGACCAGCGCCAGTTGGCGCAGCGCCGGGCGGTCGCCGCCGTGGGTGGCCTGGGCCAGCCATTGCGGGCACTGCGGGTCGTTGCGGTAGGGGCTGAAATCCGCCAGTTGCTGCAGCAGGCGTTTTTGTAACCGGTCGAGTTGCGGGCGGATCTGCCCCACCAGGTCCGGGCGCGGCGTGTCCGGCGCCTGGCCTTGCAAGGTCCATTCGGACAGATGGGCGTACTGCACCAGCTTGTTGGCCTCGATCTGCGCGGCAAAGAACTGTTCCACCGCCGCGCCGTCGAGTTTGTAGGCCGGCGCCTGCGCCACCGCGCCGGCAATCACCTCACGCTCGCGCGGGCGGTCTTCCACCGGTTTGTGGCTGTCCCATTTGCTCAGGGCCACTTGGTCGGCAATGGCCAGGCGTTCTTCGAGGGTGGCCAGCAGAGGGCCGAGGGTGGCGGGGGCGGCGCAGGCATTACCGGCCAGCAACAGGGTCAACAGGGCAAGGCAGAATCGCGAAGTCATGGGCAGTCTCGGTTTCCTGGGGACAAGTCGGCGGCCATGATGCACGCAAAACCGCAGTGCCTGGCAAGCGCCGGGTGCAAGATGGGTCACTGGCCGGCCGCGGCAGTCGCGGGCGCCCCGCAATTGGTTGGACTGGAAGACAGTCGCTGGCCGCTTTCGTCATAGACTATCCGGCAGGCGCTCAAGCCGTTGTCGATCAGCTCGCGGCTCTTGATCGCGCCGTTGCGGTGATAGCACAGCTGTTCGCCGACCAGTTGGCCGTTGGACTCATGACTTTTCACTTGTTGCTGGTTGATGGTCATCCAGGTGAAACCCACCGAGTTTTTCTGGCACTCGACCTGCCCATTGTCGTAGTAGGTGCGCTGAGTGATCTGGTCATTGTCGCCGATGATCTTCTCGCGGATCTTTTGGCCTGTTTCATAGTTGTACTCGATGGAGCCTTGGGGGCTGCCAAAGAGAAAGTCCGTTTCCCAGGACAGCTTTCCGTGGGTGAACCGCCGTTGTTTTCCACAGCGTTCGACGGTTGAGCCGAACTTGTCGAAGCGGCACCAGTTGGCTTCTTCATAAAGCACTTCGTCCTGATCGTATTGTTTCATCAGGCCGACAAAGCGCCCTCCCTCGAAGCGTCCGACCGTGGCCGGCGTACCGTCGCGCAGAAAGGTCAGGTGAGGGCCTTCGTACCGATCGTTGTGCCAGGAAATATCGCTGATCAGCTTGCCGTCTTCGCTGTAACCCAGTGAGCGGCCTTCCCGTTTGCCATTCTCATATTGCTGCGAGTACTGCAGGTTGCCGCTGGGGCTATAGCCTTCACGGGTGCCGGACAGCACATCTGCCTGGTAATGCTCGATCAGGACCAGCACGCCATTGGCGTCGGTTTCGCGCAACTCGCCCTCTTTTTTATCGGCGACGAAGTTCACGCTCTGGCTATGGCCCTTGTCCGTCTTGAGTATCCAGGGTCCGCTTTTCAGGTCGTTCTCGAAGTTGCCGCGACCTGCTTGGGTAACCCATGGCCCTTCGCGTTTGTCGTTGCGGTAGCTGCCGCTTTCTGTGAAACCGTCTACCTTCTCTTCGCTCGGACCGTTGAGCACGCCATGGATATAGGTCTGGAAGCCAGTGACAGCGGATTCGCCTCCTTCGTCGTAGGACAGCACCCAGCGTCCCTCACGCAGATCGTCCCGATACTCGCCCGTTGCGGATTGCCAGCGGTAGGTTTCGGTCCACTGCCCCTGGCGCTTGCCATCGACATAACGGCCATGGGTCCAGCCATCGTCCGGGTTGGAAAAACTCCATTCGCCGGTGCGTTGGCCGTGGGCATAGGCACCCTGGGCGGCAACGGCACCGCCGGAATCGGAGTATTCCACGCAGGCCCCGTCCTCGCTGCCAGTGAAGCGTCGCGGTTCGGTTTCCCAGGCAATGCGGCTGGCCCGGTAGTTGTACAGCAGGGGCTCGCCCTCCAGCGCAGGCGTTTCGCCGCGCCAGTAGGTGGCGGTGAGAAAGCGTCCGTCCTTTTCGGCGAAGGTCTTTTTGTAGCTGTACTGCTCAGCTCCGGGCGGATGGGCGGTGATGGGCTGCCCGTTCTGGTCGAAGTAACCCACCAGGGTGCCGGCCGAATGGTCGAGCCGGTCGAATTCCTCGATACCCGAGTCTTCGTAGAAGTAGCTGTAGTTCAGCGGTGTCAGTTGGCGCAGGGCCTGTTTCACCGTCGGGGCATCGAGTTTCTTGTGGTCTTTGGCGATGCGCTCCAGGGCGGGCTGCAGTTTTTCCAGGCGCTGGTAGAGGTGGTCGCTTTCGTTATAGCGATAGGCATGCACGCGGTATTGGCCGCGCTGTTTGAACAGCACCAGGCGGGTCAGGGACTCATCGTCCAGGGCGATGTTGAACACCGACTCGATGGTTGCATCGCCGAAGTCGTCCAGCAGCTGCGGCTGGCTCTCATCCGGGTCGACCGAGTAATAACCTTTGACGCCGCCACCCTGCTTGATAAAGGCCAGGGTCGCCGAGCTTTCCGCCAGGCCGGTGATCAGCGGGTGGGCCAGGGATTTGTCGGCATAGAAAGGCGCCGCCTGGGTGCTGCCGAATGCCAGGCAGGCGATCAGGCCGAGAGAACGAGTCCACTGCATACGAATCCCTTCGTCGAGGCGCCGGACAGAGGGCGCGAGAGGCGCGGATTATCCATGGATGAATAGCCCGGGGGAATGCTCCGCGGCTATGGCCGGGCAATAAAAAAGGCCTCCCGAGGGAGGCCTTTTTTCTTGTTACGTAGCATGTCACGCCGCGTGGGGCGGCGCTACCGGATCAGCAGCTGTAGTACAGCTCGTATTCCAGTGGGTGTACGAAGGTACGGACCTTGATTTCTTCTTCGCTTTTCAGGGCGATGTAAGCGTCGATGAAGTCGTCGCTGAAAACGCCGCCTTTGGTCAGGAACGCACGACCTTTGTCCAGCTCTTCCAGGGCTTCTTTCAGGCTGCCGCAAACTTGTGGGATCTCTTTCGCCTCTTCAGGCGGCAGGTCGTACAGGTTTTTGTCAGCCGCGTCGCCAGGATGGATCTTGTTCTGGATACCGTCCAGGCCGGCCATCAGCAGGGCAGCGAAGGCCAGGTATGGGTTGGCAGCCGGATCCGGGAAGCGTGCTTCGATACGGCGGGCTTTAGGGCTCGACACGTAAGGGATACGGATCGAAGCGGAACGGTTGCGAGCCGAGTAGGCCAGCATGACCGGAGCTTCGAAGCCTGGGACCAGACGCTTGTAGGAGTTGGTCGAAGGGTTGGTGAAACCGTTCAGGGCCTTACCGTGCTTGATGATGCCGCCGATGAAGTACAGGGCGGTGTCGGACAGGCCGGCATAACCTTCGCCAGCGAAGGTGTTCTTGCCATCTTTGGAGATGGACATGTGCACGTGCATACCCGAGCCGTTGTCGCCGTACAGAGGCTTAGGCATGAAGGTCGCGGTGCGGCCGTAGGCATCGGCCACGTTGTGCACGCAGTACTTCAGGGTCTGAACTTCGTCGCCCTTGTTGACCAGGGTGTTGAACTTCACGCCGATTTCGTTCTGGCCGGCAGTCGCCACTTCGTGGTGGTGAACTTCGATGACCAGGCCCATTTCTTCCATGGCATTACACATGGAGGTACGGATTTCGTGGTCGTGGTCGAACGGAGGAACCGGGAAGTAGCCGCCTTTCACGCCTGGACGGTGGCCTTTGTTGCCGCCTTCCACGTCCTGGTCGGACATCCACGAGCCTTGCTCGGAGAAGATCTTGAACATGGAGCCGGAGATGTCGGACTTGAACTTCACTTCGTCGAAGATGAAGAACTCAGGCTCAGGACCTACGAATACGGTGTCGCCGATACCGGTGGACTTCAGGTATTCCTCGGCACGCTTGGCGATGGCGCGTGGGTCGCGATCGTAGCCCTGCATGGTCGAAGGTTCGATGATGTCGCAGACCAGGATCAGGGTCGGCTCTTCGGTGAACGGGTCCAGGACGGCGGTTTCGTCAACCGGCATCAGGATCATGTCGGAGGCTTCGATGCCTTTCCAGCCAGCGATGGAGGAACCGTCGAACATTTTGCCGATTTCGAAGAAATCGTCATCCAGCGCATCACGGGCCGGCATGGTCACGTGGTGCTGAGTGCCTTTGGTGTCAGTGAAGCGCAGATCAATCCATTTGACGTCATGATCTTTGATGAGTTGAACCGACTTCGACATAGTGTCCTCCGGGTGGCTTCGGGCGAGTGTTGGTGTGCCCTTAGAATGTGGGTGATGCCGGCGCAGATACTCTGCCATGGCAACCTGCCTCACAAGGGAGCAAATTGCATGCCAGTGCCCTGAGTTGGGTTTTATGCCCCAAACTCACGCATTCCTGGCGCTATTTGCGCCAGATTGGCAAATCGACGCACCGCAATGTTGCGTTTTTATCTGGTTGTGACCTGTTTTGGTGCGCGAAAAACCGAGTGCACATTAATTGGTTAAACCTTGAGCAATTTCCGCTATAATCCGCGCCCCCCTTTTTCGGCTGGCCCAGCGCGCGCTGTTTTCATGAAACTAATCGTTAAAGTTTTCCCGGAAATCACCATCAAGAGCCGCCCGGTACGGACGCGTTTCATCCGTCAGCTGGCCAAGAACATCCGTGCCGTGCTCCGCGATCTGGACCCGGCTGTGGTGGTCAATGGTGTGTGGGACAACCTCGAGCTGGAAACCGCCGTCAGCGAGCCGAAAGCCTTGAAGGAGATGACCGAGCGCCTGAGTTGCATGCCGGGCATCGCGCATTTCCTGCAGGTCGATGAGTACCCGTTGGGCGACTTCGACGACATCGTCGCCAAGTGCAAGCAGCACTTTGGCGAGGCGCTGTCGGGGAAAGTTTTCGCCGTGCGCTGCAAGCGTGCCGGCAAGCATGAATTCAGCTCCATGGACGTGGAGAAATACGTTGGCAGCCAGCTGCGTCGGCAGTGCGGCGCCGCCGGGATTTCCCTGAAAGAACCGGAAATCGAAGTGCGGATGGAAATTCGCGACCAACGGTTGTTCGTGATTCACAGCCAGCACAACAGCATCGGCGGTTACCCGCTGGGCGCCCTGGAACAGACCCTGGTTTTGATGTCCGGCGGTTTCGATTCCACGGTGGCGGCCTACCAGATCATGCGTCGCGGCCTGATGAGCCACTTCTGCTTCTTCAACCTGGGCGGGCGTGCCCACGAATTGGGCGTGATGGAAGTCGCGCACTATATCTGGAAGAAGTACGGCAGTTCCCAGCGCGTGCTGTTTGTCAGCGTGCCGTTCGAGGAAGTGCTCGGCGAAATCCTCGGCAAAGTCGACAACAGTCATATGGGCGTCATTTTGAAGCGTATGATGTTGCGTGCCGCGTCGAGCATCGCCGACCGCCTGCACATCGACGCGCTGGTCACCGGCGAGGCGATTTCCCAGGTGTCGAGCCAGACCCTGCCGAACCTCTCGGTCATCGACTGCGTGACCGACAAGCTGGTGCTGCGCCCGCTGATCGCCAGCCACAAGCAGGACATCATCGACCTGGCCAACGAAATCGGCACCGCCGATTTCGCCAAGCACATGCCGGAGTACTGCGGGGTCATCTCGGTGAACCCCAAGACCCACGCCAAGCGCCATCGCGTGGAGCATGAAGAGAAAGAATTCGACATGGCGGTGCTCGAGCGTGCGATCGAGCGGGCCAAACTGGTGCCGATCGATCGGGTGATCGACGAACTGGGCCAGGATTTGCAGATCGAAGAAGTCAGCGAGGCGCTGGCGGGCCAGATCGTGATCGACATCCGTCATCCGGATGCTCAGGAAGACGACCCGCTGACACTTTCTGGCATCGAGATAAAAGCGCTGCCGTTCTATGCATTGAATGCACGCTTCAAGGAACTGGACCCTACTCGCCAGTACCTGCTGTATTGCGACAAAGGCGTCATGAGTCGCCTGCATGCTCACCATCTGCTCAGTGAGGGACATGCCAATGTGCGCGTTTATAGACCGAGCTAAGTGCCCGGGGCTGTTTGCCTGTGGCTTGCGTCACCGGCCCCCCGACGCCACCGTCAAGCTGTAACGGCCTTGCCGGACTCTATTGTTAATCGCTGCCAGCAGTTGTCAGCACACCGAATCCTCTGATCGAGATACACAAGTGATCGAAAATCTACGCAACATCGCCATCATTGCTCACGTTGACCACGGTAAAACCACCCTGGTAGACAAACTCCTGCGTCAATCCGGCACCCTGGAGCGCAACGAGCTCAACGACGAGCGCGTGATGGACTCCAACGACCAGGAAAAAGAGCGCGGTATTACCATCCTGGCGAAAAACACCGCCATCAACTGGAACGGCTACCACATCAACATCGTGGACACCCCGGGCCACGCCGACTTCGGCGGTGAAGTTGAACGCGTAATGTCGATGGTCGACTCCGTTCTGCTGCTGGTCGACGCTCAAGACGGCCCTATGCCGCAAACCCGTTTCGTGACCAAGAAGGCGTTCGAAGCCGGCCTGCGTCCGATCGTGGTCATCAACAAGGTCGACCGTCCAGGCGCGCGTCCTGACTGGGTTCTGGACCAGATCTTCGACCTGTTCGACAACCTGGGCGCCACCGAAGAACAGCTGGACTTCAAAGTCGTCTACGCCTCGGCCCTGAACGGTATTGCCGGTCTGGACCACACCGACATGGCTGAAGACATGACCCCGCTGTACCAGTCGATCGTCGACAACGTTCCGGCTCCGGCCGTTGACCGTGACGGTCCGTTCCAGATGCAGATTTCGGCTCTGGACTACAACAGCTTTCTGGGTGTTATCGGCGTTGGCCGTATCGCTCGCGGTCGCGTCAAGCCGAACACTCCGGTCGTCGCTATCGACACCGAAGGCAAGAAGCGCAACGGCCGTATCCTGAAGCTGATGGGTCACCACGGTCTGCACCGTGTGGACGTTGAAGAAGCCGCTGCCGGCGACATCGTCTGCATCAGCGGTTTCGACGAGCTGTTCATCTCCGACACCCTGTGCGATCCGACCGCTGTTGAAGCGATGAAGCCGCTGACCGTCGACGAGCCAACCGTTTCCATGACCTTCCAGGTCAACGACTCGCCATTCTGCGGTAAAGAAGGCAAGTTCGTGACCAGCCGTAACATCAAGGAACGTCTGGACAAAGAGCTGCTGTACAACGTTGCACTGCGCGTTGAAGAAGGCGACTCGGCTGACAAGTTCAAGGTTTCCGGCCGTGGTGAGCTGCACCTGTCGGTACTGATCGAAACCATGCGTCGCGAAGGTTTCGAAATGGGCGTTGGCCGTCCTGAAGTAATCATCCGTGAAGTCGACGGCGTGAAGCAGGAACCGTTCGAAAACGTCACCATCGACATCCCTGAAGAATCCCAGGGCAAGGTCATGGAAGAAATGGGCCTGCGTAAGGGCGACCTGAGCAACATGGTTCCGGATGGCAAGGGCCGTGTACGCCTGGAATACAACATCCCGGCCCGTGGCCTGATCGGTTTCCGTAACCAGTTCCTGACCCTGACCAACGGTGCAGGCATCCTGACCTCGATCTTCGATCGCTACGCTCCGATGAAGTCCGGCCACATGTCCGGTCGTCAGAACGGCGTACTGGTTTCGGTCGAAACCGGCAAGGCGCTGACCTACTCCCTGGAAACCCTGCAGGCGCGCGGCAAGCTGTTCGTCGAGCACGGCCAGGAAATCTACAACGGTCAGATCGTTGGTCTGAACAGCCGTGACAACGACCTGGGCGTGAACCCAACCAAAGGCAAGAAGCTCGACAACATGCGTGCTTCGGGCAAGGACGAAACCATCGCCCTGGTTCCGCCGGTTCGTTTCACCCTGGAACAGGCTCTGGAATTCATCCAGGACGACGAGCTGTGCGAAGTGACTCCTAAGTCCATCCGTCTTCGCAAGAAGATCCTGGACGAAGGCGAGCGTACCCGCGCTGCCAAGAAAGCCAAGAACTGATTCTTAGTTCCGGCTGAATGAAAACGCCCCCGGTCGAAAGGCCGGGGGCGTTTTTTTTGATCTGCGAAAAAACTCGGGTCCTGTAGCCGCTGCCGAGCCTGCGATCGGCCGCGTAGCGGTCGTCAAGCGGTAGATCTGAAACTCTGCGGTGGCCCGGATTGCGGCTGCTTTGCTGCCGATCGCAGCCTCGCCAAGGCTCGGCAGCGGCTACAGGGCGGCAGGGTTACGCGGGGAACGGGGTTGCAGGCGCAGGTCGAGGCTCAGAAGCGTTCCAGGGTCCGGCTGCTGGTGTTGGTCGGGCGCTCCACCGGCTTGGGCTTGTACGCGCAATAGCCCGGGCGCGGGCCGATCTTCGGGTGGTTGCGGCAGGTGTCCGGGCGCTTGTCATAAATGGTGCACAGGCGGCTCTTACGATCCAGATACAGGCAGTCGTTGTTACTCATGCGCTGCAGGGTGAAGATCTCGGACTTCTGGTTGTAGCGCTCGACGATGCCTTCCTTCTGCAGGCGCTTGGCGATGTTCTTCGCCGGCTCGCCGCGCTCGAATTCGTCGACGATGCCGATGCGGATCAGATCCTTGATCTTGACCTCCACCGGCAGGGTGCAGCAGCTGGACATGCAGGAGCCGCACATGGGCGCGGAATACTTGGCCCAGGTATCGAGTCGGTCGATTTCCGCGGCGGCGATCAGGTTGGACTTCATCAGGCTTGTTTCCAGCGTGTGTATCAGGGCGCGCGATCATACCGGTACTGGTGGATTTTTGAACAACCATTTAACGGAATTTACGCCTGCCCAAGGGGAGTGCAAGGGTCGGCACGGCATCTGCATCATTTTTGCCAGCTGCCGCGGGAGACGCCGCCTCTGCTCGGGCAATCGCACGACGCACCGAACCAGAGTCTTTGGCTCCTGTCAGACCGACTAGGCTCAGACAATTCCATGCTCACTGTCTATCTCGCTCGAGGTCGTATTCATGACTCAGGAACTGCAAGTTCGTGACGCTGAGGTGGCCGCTTTTCGCGACGCCGTCCTGACCAAACTCACCTACGCGGTGGGCAAAGACCCGGACCACGCCTTTGACCATGACTGGTTCGAAGCCATCGCCCTGGCGGCGCGCGATCACATGGTCGAGCACTGGATGGACCATACGCGGCAGATCTACCGCAAAGGCCAGAAACGCGTTTATTACCTGTCCCTGGAATTCCTCATCGGCCGCCTGCTCTACGACAGCCTGAGCAACCTCGGGCTGCTGGACGTGGCACGCGATGCGCTGAACGACCTGGGCGTCGACCTGGAGCGCATCCGCCTGCTGGAGCCGGATGCGGCGCTGGGCAACGGTGGCCTCGGCCGGCTGGCTGCGTGCTTCATGGAAAGCATGTCGACCCTGGGCATCGCCGGCCACGGCTACGGCATCCGTTATGAACACGGTTTGTTCCGCCAGGCCATCGTCGATGGCTGGCAGCAGGAGCAGACCGAGCACTGGCTGGACTTCGGCAACCCCTGGGAGTTCGAGCGCCCCGAAGTGATCTATTCGATCGGCTTCGGCGGCAGCGTCGAGACCGTCACCGACGAGGCCGGCCACGCCCGGCAGGTCTGGTGGCCGGCGGAAACCGTGCGCGCGGTGGCCTACGACACCCCGGTGGTCGGCTGGCGCGGTGCCAGCGTCAACACCTTGCGCCTGTGGCGGGCGCGGGCCATGGAAGACCTGCACCTGGAACGCTTCAACGCCGGCGACCACCTGGGCGCGGTGGCCGAGGTGGCCCGGGCCGAAAGCATTTCCCGGGTGCTCTACCCGGCGGACAGTACCGAAGCCGGGCAGGAACTGCGCCTGCGCCAGGAGTACTTCTTCGTCTCCGCGTCCCTGCAGGACCTGCTGCGCCGGCACAAGAACATGCACGATTCGGTGCTCAGCCTTGGCGAGCATGCGGCGATCCAGCTCAACGACACGCACCCGTCGATTGCCGTGGCCGAACTGATGCGCCAGCTGGTGGACCTGCATGGCATCGCCTGGGAAGCGGCCTGGCAGATCACCGTCGAGACCCTGGCCTACACCAACCACACGCTGCTGCCCGAGGCCCTGGAAACCTGGCCGGTGGGCCTGATGGAACGCATGCTGCCGCGGCACATGCAGATCATTTACCTGATCAACGCCCAGCACATCGATTCGCTGCGGGCCAAGGGCATCCACGACTTCGACGTGCTGCGCGCGGTGTCGCTGATCGAAGAAGACAACGGCCGCCGGGTGCGCATGGGCAACCTGGCGTTTCTCGGTTCCCACAGTGTCAACGGCGTGTCCGGCCTGCACACCCAGCTGATGCGCAGCACGGTGTTTTCCGAGCTGCACAAGCTGTATCCGGAGCGGATCAACAACAAGACCAACGGCATCACCTTCCGCCGCTGGCTGTACCAGGCCAACCCCAAGCTGACGGCGATGCTGGTCGAAGCCGTGGGCCCGGAGCTGCTGGACAACCCCGAGGAGCTGTTGCTCAAGCTCGAACCCTTCGCCGAGAAGCCGGCCTTTCGCAAGCAGTTCGCCGAACAGCGCCTGCACAGCAAGCGCGCGCTGGCGGCGATCATCCATGAACGCCTGGGCATCGCGGTCAATCCGGCGGCGCTGTTCGACGTCCAGGTCAAACGGATCCATGAGTACAAGCGCCAGTTGCTCAACCTGATGCACACGGTGGCGCTGTACCAGGCGATCCGCGCCGAGCCGGAAATCGACTGGGTGCCGCGGGTGAAGATCTTCGCCGGCAAGGCCGCGGCCAGTTATCACCAGGCCAAACTGATCATCAAGCTGAGCAACGACATCGCCCGCACGGTGAACAACGACCCGACCGTGCGCGGCCTGCTCAAGGTGGTGTTCCTGCCCAACTACAACGTTAGCCTGGCCGAAAGCATCATCCCGGCGGCGGACCTGTCGGAGCAGATTTCCACTGCCGGTTTCGAGGCCTCGGGCACCAGCAACATGAAGTTCGGCCTCAATGGCGCGCTGACCATCGGCACCCTGGACGGCGCTAACGTCGAGATGTGCGAGCGGGTCGGCGCCGAGCACATGTTCATCTTCGGCCTCAGCGCCCAGCAGGTGGAGGCACGCAAACGCAATGGCGAGTTCAGCGCGGTGCCGGACATCGCCGCCTCCCATCGTCTCAACGATGTGCTGCAGGCGATTCGTGGCGGGGTATTTTCGCCGGACGATCCGGCCCGTTACACCGGGCTGATCGATTCGCTGGTCGACTATGACCGCTTCCATGTGTGCGCCGATTTCGACTCCTACTGGAATGCCCAGCTGCATGTCGAAGAGCGCTGGCGCGACAGCAATCAATGGTGGCGTTCGGCGGTGCTCAACAGCGCGCGCATGGGCTGGTTCTCTTCGGATCGGACCATTCGCGAGTACGCCACAGAGATCTGGAAGGCTCTGGAATAGGCCGCTCGGCGGTCCCCGTAGCGTCTAAAGGGCGCAGGCTATCGCAGCCTGCGCCAACGTCTACGGATCGGATTTCGGGCTACGCTCAACCCCATGCATGAACTCTCTGTGGCGGATCTCGTCTCATAGGAGGAAATGCACCCCGACTCGCGTTAAACTGCGCGGGTTTTTAGCCCCCCATTCCTCCGGAGCCGTCCATGTCCCGCGTTACCCTGAGTCGCTATTTGATTGAGCAGACCCGCAGCAACAACACTCCTGCCGATCTGCGCTTCCTGATCGAAGTGGTGGCGCGTGCCTGCAAGGAGATCAGCCATGCCGTGTCCAAAGGCGCCCTGGGCGGTGTTCTGGGCAGCATGGGCACTGAAAACGTCCAAGGCGAAGTGCAGAAGAAGCTCGACGTGCTCTCCAACGAGATCCTGCTCGAAGCCAACGAATGGGGCGGCCACCTGGCCGGCATGGCGTCCGAGGAAATGGACAATGCCTACCAAATCCCGGGCAAATACCCGAAAGGCGCGTACCTGCTGGTATTCGACCCGCTGGACGGCTCGTCGAACATCGACATCAACGCCCCGGTCGGCACGATCTTCTCGGTATTGCGTTGCCCGAACGAATACCTGAGCCAGAACGAACCGCTCAATGAAAAGGCCTTCCTGCAGCCAGGCACCCAGCAGGTTGCCGCCGGTTACGCCATCTACGGCCCGCAGACCATGCTGGTGCTGACCCTGGGCGACGGCGTCAAGGGTTTCACCCTGGATCGCGAAATGGGCAGCTTCGTGCTGACCCACGAAGACATCACCATTCCTGAAAGCACCCAGGAATTCGCCATCAACATGTCCAACCAGCGTCACTGGGAAGCGCCGGTGCAGCGTTACGTGAGCGAATTGCTGGCAGGCGAAGAAGGCCCGCTGAACAAGAACTACAACATGCGCTGGGTGGCCGCGATGGTCGCCGACGTGCACCGCATCCTGACCCGCGGTGGCCTGTTCATGTACCCACGCGACAGCCGCGAGCCATCCAAGCCGGGCAAGCTGCGCCTGATGTACGAAGCCAACCCGATGTCGTTCCTGGTGGAACAGGCGGGCGGCGCTTCCACTGACGGTCACCAGCGCATTCTCGACATCCAGCCTGAAGGCCTGCACCAGCGCGTAGCGGTGTTCCTCGGCTCGAAGGAAGAAGTCGCCCGCGTCACCGCCTACCACAAGGAATAACCCATGGCCGCGCCCTGGCAGCCCTTGCTCGACTGGTGGTTCGGTTCGGCCGAGAAACCCGCGGATATCAAGGCTGAAAAGGGCAGGCTGTGGTTTGGCAAGCGCGACAGCCAGGACCTCGAGGCGCGCGAGCGTTTCGGGGATCTGGTGGAACAGGCCTTGGCCGGCGGATTGACCGAGTGGGCGCAACGCCCGCAAGGTTGGCTGGCCCTGGTGCTGCTGCTCGACCAACTGCCGCGTATGCTGTATCGCGAAACCCCCAAGAGCTTTGCCGGCGATCTACGTGCCCAGGCGCTGGTGGCCCAGGGTATTGCCGCGGATTTCGACCGCCAGTTGGCGCCGATGCAACGCAGCTTTGTCTACCTGGTGTTCGAGCATTGCGAGAACCTGGCGGTGCAGAACGAAGCGATCTCCAGGTTCGCCGCCTTGCACGACGAGCAGCCGCTGGCCGACCAACCGGTGTTCGCCGATCTGCTGGACTACGCCGAACGGCATCAGAAAATCATCGCCCGCTTCGGGCGTTTCCCCCATCGCAACCAGATTCTCGGGCGTGAATCGACGCCGGAGGAACTGGCGTTCCTGCGCGAGCCGGGTTCCAGCTTCTAGTTCTTCTGCATTCTGTAATCCCTATCGCGGGCAGCCTCGCTCCTACAGGCGCGTGTATGCATCCGTAGGAGCGGCCGGTCGACGCTCGATTGCCCGCGATAGGGCTTCAGGACCCATGAATACTTAGCGCCTGACTCGCAGCAGCCGCTTCATCAGCATGGTTTGCAGGTCTTGGCGGGTATCGGCGATGACATGGATGTAGATGGTAGCGTCTCGTACTTCATAGATGATTCGATTCATCCCCGAGAGTATCTGTCGGTAGTGGCCGACATGCAGTTGTTCGAGTTCTGCGGGAATCGCCCCGGCGTAGGGCAGGGTGGCCAGTTGGCGAATGGCTTGTTTTAGGCTGCTGTAGCTGTTGTGCCAGGTAGCGGTGGAGAACCGCTGGGTGAGGTAGGTACGCAACTCGATGAGGTCGGTTTCCGCCGAATGCAGAAGCACTACCTTGAATGTCACGGTTGGTCGGCCTGGTCCAGTTTGTCGAACACGTCCTGGGCATCGCGGAATTGGCCTTCATCGATCTCACGATTACCGAGGGCGAGGATCTTCAGCAGCGCCATGGTTTCTTCCTGCTGCTCGAAGCTTTTCACATCCATGACCACCAGTTTTGCCTCGCCGTTCTGGGTAATGACCATGGGCTCACGGCTTTCGGTGATGGTTTTGACGATCTCGGCGGTATGGCTTTTCAGGTAACTGATCGGTTTGATCTGAGAAGAAAGCTTCATGGGAGCATCTCGTCTGGGGAAGCAGGACTGAGTTTAGTCTTTATTCAGTCCTATGTGCGCCGCGCCAGACGAGTTGAGTGTTGCTGATCGTTAAATTCGGAAACTGCCCACCAACTGCTGCAACCGCGCCGCTTGCTGCTCCAGGTCGGCGCAGGCGCGCAGGGTCGCCTGCAGGTTTTCCACGCCTTCCTGGTTGAGGGTGTTGATCTCGGTGATGTCGACGTTGATCGACTCCACCACGGCGGTCTGCTCCTCGGTGGCGGTGGCCACGGACTGGTTCATGCCGTCGATCTCGCCGATGCGCTGGGTCACGCTGCCCAGGTGCTGGCCGGCCTGGTTGGCGATGCCGACGCTGCTTGCGCTCTCGCGCTGGCTTTCGGTCATGGTGTCCACCGCCTGGCGGGCGCCGACCTGCAGTTCCTCGATCATCTTCTGCACTTGCTGCGCCGAGTCCTGGGTGCGGTGGGCGAGGTTGCGCACCTCATCGGCGACCACCGCGAAACCACGGCCGGCCTCCCCGGCGCGGGCGGCTTCGATGGCGGCGTTGAGGGCCAGCAGGTTGGTCTGCTGGGAGATGCTGGTGATGACTTCGAGGATCTGCCCGATGTTCACCGTGTTGCTGTTCAAGGTTTCGATATGGCCGCAGGAGTCGCTGATCTTCGCCGACAGTTGCTGCATGGCGGCGATGGTCTGGTCGACCACGGCCTGGCCTTCGCCAGCCAGGTTGCGCGCATCGCTGGAGTGCTGCGACGCCAGGGCGGCGTTCTGGGCGATTTCCTGGGCGGCGGCGCCGAGCTGGTTAATGGCCGCGGCAACGCTGCTGGTGCGCGAGGCCTGCTGGCCGGAGTTGAACATCGACGAGTTCGAGGCGCTGACCACCCGCAGGGCGACTTCGTTGACCTGGCCGGTGGCCGAAGCGACTTCGCGGATCGAACCGTGAACCCGTTCGACGAAACGGTTGAACGACACGCCCAGGGTGCCGAACTCGTCGTGGCCATGGATGGTCAGGCGCTTGGTCAGGTCGCCTTCGCCCTCGGCGATGTCGTGCATGGCGCGGCCCATCAGGTGCAGCGGCTGCATCAGCACGCGGATCAGCATGCCCAGCAGGCTGATGATGATCACTACGGCAATCAGCATGGCGATGATCGCCGAGGTGCGGAACTCGCTGAGCATCGAGAACGCGGTGTCCTTGTCCAGCACCAGCGCCACGTACCAGTCCGCCGCCGGCACGCCGTTGACGCGGGTGAAGGAGATGAGCTGGGTCTTGCCGCCCAGCTCGACTTCCTTCAGGCCCGGGCCGACCTGCGGGGCGCCATTGGGGTAGGCGTCGCTGAGGTTCTTGAGCACCAGCTTGCTGTCCGGGTGGATCAGGATCTTGCCGCCGGCGCTGACGATGAACGCCTGGCCATGGCCGCCGAAATTCAGCGAGTTGATGATGGCGCTGACGTTGGACAGGTCGATATCGGCCCCGGCGACGCCGATGAAGCTGCCCTGGTGCTGCACCGGGGTGGCGACGGTGATCACCAGCTTGCCGGAAGAGGCGGCGATGTAGGGTTCGGTGACGATGGTCTGCTGGGCCGAGTTGGCCGCCTTGTACCAGCCACGGGCACGCGGGTCGTAGTCGGGCGCGCGGTTGCCCGCCGGGACCGAGAACATCGCGCCGTCCTGGCCGCCGAAGTAGCTGAGCTGGAAGTTGCTGGCATAGGCGGGGAGGCCGACGCTGCGTTTCAGGCCGTCGGCGCCGCTGCCGTCCACGGCGATCTGCTGGGCCAGGGTGTGCAGCAACTGGATGCGGCTTTCCAGCCAGGTCTGGATGTTGCTGCTGGTCAGGCTGCCGAGTTCCTGCATGGAGGACTCGTTGCTGCTGTGCAGGGCCTCGCGCTGTCGATAGTCGTTGAACAGGATAAAACAGGCGAACGCAACGGCGACCACAAGAGCGGCGGCAAGCAGGATCTTATGGCTGAATTTCATGTTTCTGGTCATTAGGTGAACTACCGCGAAAGGGTGGTCAGCGAGGGGGCGTCAATTTGCCATAACGGCAGCTTTTGCGCTGCTTTTATGTCGACTGGCCATCATGAAAAATGAGGCACGCCGACGTCTGCCCGACGAAATGCGTTTTGCCCCCGCAAAGTGGTTGATTCCGGAGGAAATGCTGGGCGCTGCGTCACAATAAATAGGCGTCTGGCTGGGGAACCAGATGGGGCTTTTCTCTTCTAAGCTTCTGGTTGGCAGCATGCCATCCCCCCGTTCGCCCAGGAGTTTCACCATGTCCCTGCGTTCTCTCGCTCTGTTGTCGTTCTGCGTGCTGTTGGCTGCATGCGGCAAGATCAATCAGGAAAACTATTCCAAGCTGTCGGCCGGCATGCCCAAGGCCGAAGTTGAAAAACTGCTGGGCAAACCAACCGATTGTTCCGGCGCGCTGGGCATGTCCAGCTGCACCTGGGGTGACAAGAACAGCTTTATCAGCGTGCAGTACGCCGGTGACAAAGTGCTGATGTTTTCCGGGCAAGGCCTGAAGTAAAAAAACCGGGGCCACGTGCCCACGGGAGAAAAATAATGATGCGTTTGCTAGTCACTCTTCTGGCCGGCCTGTTGTTGGCCGGCTGCGCCACTTCCCGGGACGATTCACTGGCGCCCAAGACCGCGAATCACGTCGATCTCAAGCGTTACCAAGGGACCTGGTACGAGTTGGCGCGTTTGCCGATGTATTTCCAACGTAACTGCGCGCAATCCGAAGCCCGCTACACCCTGTTGCCCGAAGGTAATATGGCGGTACTCAACCGCTGCCTGACCGCCAACTGGCAATGGGAAGAGGTGCGGGGCACGGCAACGCCGCAGGCGCCGGACAAAACCGACAAGCTGTGGGTCGAGTTCGATACCTGGTTTTCCCGGTTGATCCCGGGCCTGGCCAAGGGCGACTACTGGGTGCTGTATGTGAGCGACGACTACAAGACCGCCATTGTCGGCAACCCGGATCGTCGATACCTGTGGCTGTTGTCGCGCCGGCCGAATGTCAGCGAGGCGGTTCGCGAGGACCTGCTGAGCAGGGCGCGCCAGCAGGGTTATGACACCACCCGCCTGATCTGGCGAGTGTCGGACAAGGCGATGGCCAAGACCTCGAAGTGAATCCATGCGGGAGCCAGCGTGCTGGCTCCCGCGGTGACGGGCTTCAGCCGAGCAGGTCGCGCAGCACCTGGGTAAAGGCCCGATTACTTTCTTCTTCGCCTGCGTGACGTCCGTCGCGCACGACCCACTGACCGTTGACCAGCACATCGCGCACCTGGCGATCGCCGCCGGCGAACAGCCAGCGGTTGAGAATGCCGTCGCCCTCGGCGGTGGCCAGGTAAGGATCGCTGCCGTCGAGCACCAGCCAGTCGGCACGCTTGCCCACTTCCAGGGCGCCGATCGGCTGCCCCAGGGCCTGGGCGCCGCCGTCCAGCGCGGCGTCGTACAGGGTCCGGCCAACCATCGGCTGGTCGTTGCGATACAGGCGGTTGCGGCGTTGATCGCGCAAGCGCTGGCCGTATTCCGCCCAGCGCAATTCTTCCACCACGCTCAGCGACACATGGCTGTCGGAACCGATGCCCATGCGGCCGCCCTGGGCGAGAAAATCCACCGCCGGGAAAATCCCGTCGCCGAGGTTGGCTTCGGTGGTCAGGCACAGGCCGGCAATCGCTCGGCTTTGCGCCATGAGGCTGACTTCTTCGGCATTCGCGTGGGTGGCATGGACCAGGCACCAGCGCTGATCGACCGCGGTGTTTTCATACAGCCATTGCAGCGGCCGACGCCCGCTCCAGGTCAGGCAGTCGTCGACTTCCTTCTGCTGTTCGGCAATGTGAATATGCACCGGGCACTGCTTGTCGCTGGCGTCCAGCACCTCGCTGATCTGCTGCGGGGTGACCGCGCGCAACGAGTGGAAGCACAGCCCCAGCTGCTGGGCCGGTTGCCGGGCCAGCAGCGGTTGCAGGCGGCTTTGCAGCTTGAGGTAGTTTTCCGTGCTGTTGATGAAGCGGCGCTGGCCTTCGTTGGGCGCCTGGCCGCCGAAACCGGAGTGGCTGTACAGCACTGGCAGCAGGGTCAGGCCGATGCCGGCGGCGCTGGCGGCCTGGCTGATGCGCAGGGACAGCTCGGCCGGGTCGGCGTAGGGCTGGCCGTTGGTGTCGTGATGCACATAGTGGAATTCGGCGACCGAGGTGTAACCGGCCTTGAGCATTTCGATGTACAGCTGACGGGCGATGATGCCCAGCTGGTCCGGGCTGATCTTGCCCACCAGGCGATACATCAGGTCGCGCCAGGTCCAGAAGCTGTCGTTGGGGTTGCCGGCCACTTCCGCCAGCCCGGCCATCGCCCGCTGGAACGCATGGGAGTGCAGGTTGGGCATGCCCGGCAGCAGCGGGCCTTGTAGCCGCTCGGCGCCTTCTGCGCTGGCATCGGCCTGGATGTGGGTCAACAGGCCGTCGGCGCTGACCTCGAGACGTACGTTGTTGGCCCATCCGTTAGGCAGCAGTGCGCGTTCGGCAAAGAAGGCGGACATGGTTCAAGCACCCCGTCGTGTGTTATTTGTATATACATATACAGACGTTTGCCTGCTCGGTAAACTCCGGCAAGCTAGCCTCTTTCTTCAGCCAACAAGGATTTCCCGTGCCGACTCCGCCCGCCAACTCCCCGCTGGCCGCCCATCTGGGCGATAGTCCGGCGCCCCTGTACGCCCGCGTCAAGCAGATGATCACCCAGCAGATCGAGAGTGGAAACTGGCCGCCGCACTACCGCGTGCCCTCGGAAAGCGAGCTGGTCAGCCAGCTGGGTTTCAGTCGCATGACCATCAACCGCGCCCTGCGCGAGATGACCGCCGAAGGCCTGCTGGTACGCATGCAGGGCGTGGGGACTTTCGTCGCCGAACCCAAGAGTCAGTCGGCCTTGTTCGAGGTGCACAACATCGCCGACGAGATCGCCTCGCGCGGTCATCGCCACACTTGCAAAGTCATTACCCTGGGTGAAGAGGCGGCCGGTTCCGAGCGCGCCGTGGCCCTGGAAATGCGCGAAGGGCAGAGGGTCTTCCACTCGCTGATCGTGCACTTCGAGAACGATATCCCGGTGCAGATCGAGGACCGTTTCGTCAACGCGCTGGTGGCGCCGGATTACCTCAAGCAGGATTTCACCTTGCAGACCCCCTACGCCTACCTGAACCAGGTCGCGCCGCTGACCGAGGGCGAGCACGTGGTCGAGGCGATTCTGGCCGAGCCGGAAGAATGCAAGTTGCTGCAGATCGAGCGCGGCGAGCCGTGCCTGCTGATTCGTCGCCGGACCTGGTCCGGCCGCCAGCCGGTGACCGCCGCGCGCCTGATCCACCCGGGTTCTCGTCACAGCCTGGAAGGGCGGTTTCATAAGTAAGGGGCATAAATGACTCAGCTGAACGTTTTGCGCGCGGCCAACTACCCGCGCATGCCATGGAAGAACGCTGGCGGCAGTACCGAAGAGATCACCCGGGACGCCGGCGTCGGCCTGGAAGGTTTCGGCTGGCGGCTGTCGATCGCTGATATCGGCGAGTCCGGCGGCTTTTCCAGCTTCGCCGGCTACCAGCGGATCATCACCGTGCTGCAAGGCGCGGGCATGACCCTGACGGTGGACGGCGAGGACACCCGCGCACTGTTACCGCTGGACCCCTTTGCCTTCAGTGGCGCCAGCCAGGTCGCGTGCACCCTGATCGACGGGCCGATTCGCGACTTCAATCTGATCTACGCGCCGGACCGCTACAGCGCTCGCTTGCAATGGCTGCAGGGTGGCCAGCGCTTCTTCACCCAGGCCGGCACGGTGCTGGTATTCAGCGTGGCCGAGGAAATGCGCGCCGACCTGGGTGGCGGTGTCGCCGCCTTGCTTGAGCGCCATGACTGCCTGCAACTGCTCGGTAACCCCGGCCTGCGGGAAGTCACCGTCAGCGGCGCTTGCTGCGTGATCGAACTGACAGCCATCTGACCTGTAGCCGCTGCCGCAGGCTGCGATAGGCCGGGGTCGCGCTCGACTCGAAGAGCCTTCCGGCCTGCAAGAGCGCGTCTCCTTCGGAGTCGATCGCAGCCTTCGGCAGCGGCTACAAAGCCCCCTGTTTCTCTCCCTCCCTGATGTTGTTTCCCTCGCGCACCAATTTGTTACCGAACGCCCCAGTGTGGCGCAAAGCCCTGGCGAAGTAACAGCTCTCCCGCCTCTAGCCATAATCCCCGCGAAAAAATAATCGACGCTGAAACCCTTGATCCAAGGGCCTCTTCACCGGTTTCACGATTTTCTTGAGGGCTCATTCAACGAGTTGGCCGATCGATTGCATATGCTTGTATGTACAAGTAAAGACGTATGCGTATGAGTCACTGAAGACTCTTCGCAGCGTCCCCTGATTCGCTTGCTGCGCAGCGCCCTGCGCGCAGGCACGCTCGCCCACTGCCTGGGTTGGTTTGGATTGATCGCTGAGGAGTTTTTTCGTGACTGAGAATAAACCTACGAAATACCGGAACGTCGAAATTCGCGCTGCCCGCGGCAACAAGCTGACCGCCAAGAGCTGGCTGACAGAAGCGCCGCTGCGCATGTTGATGAACAACCTCGACCCGGAAGTCGCCGAGAACCCGAAAGAGCTGGTGGTTTACGGTGGCATCGGCCGCGCCGCGCGCAACTGGGAGTGCTACGACAAGATCGTCGAGAGCCTGACCAACCTGAATGACGACGAGACCCTGCTGGTGCAATCCGGCAAGCCGGTCGGCGTGTTCAAGACTCACAGCAACGCCCCGCGCGTGCTGATCGCTAACTCCAACCTGGTGCCGCACTGGGCCACCTGGGAACACTTCAACGAACTGGATGCCAAGGGCCTGGCCATGTACGGCCAGATGACCGCCGGCAGCTGGATCTACATCGGCAGCCAGGGCATCGTCCAGGGCACCTACGAAACCTTCGTCGAAGCCGGTCGCCAGCACTACAACGATGACCTCAAGGGCCGCTGGGTCCTGACCGCCGGCCTCGGCGGCATGGGTGGCGCCCAGCCTCTGGCCGCGACCCTGGCCGGCGCCTGCTCGCTGAACATCGAATGCCAGCAGACCAGCATCGATTTCCGCCTGAAGACTCGCTATGTCGACGAGCAGGCCAAAGACCTGGACGACGCCCTGGCGCGTATCGCCAAGTACACCGCCGAAGGCAAGGCGATCTCCATCGCCCTGTGCGGCAACGCGGCTGAAATCCTCCCGGAAATGGTCCGTCGCGGCGTGCGTCCGGACATGGTCACCGACCAGACCAGCGCCCACGACCCGCTCAACGGCTACCTGCCAGCCGGCTGGACCTGGGAGCAGTACCGCGAGCGCGCCAAGACCGAGCCGGCGGCGGTGGTCAAGGCGGCCAAGCAATCGATGGCCGTGCACGTCAAGGCCATGCTCGACTTCCAGAAGCAGGGCATCCCGACCTTCGACTACGGCAACAACATCCGTCAGATGGCCCAGGAAGAAGGCGTCGAGAACGCCTTCGACTTCCCAGGCTTCGTACCGGCCTATATCCGTCCGCTGTTCTGCCGCGGCATCGGTCCGTTCCGCTGGGCCGCGCTGTCGGGCGACCCGCAGGACATCTACAAGACCGACGCCAAGGTCAAGGAACTGATCCCGGACGACGCGCACCTGCACAACTGGCTGGACATGGCGCGCGAGCGCATCAGCTTCCAAGGCCTGCCGGCGCGTATCTGCTGGGTTGGCCTGGGCCTGCGCGCCAAGCTCGGCCTGGCGTTCAACGAAATGGTGCGCAGCGGCGAGCTGTCGGCGCCGATCGTGATCGGTCGCGACCACCTGGACTCCGGTTCGGTATCCAGCCCGAACCGCGAAACCGAATCGATGCAGGACGGTTCCGACGCCGTGTCCGACTGGCCGCTGCTCAACGCCCTGCTGAACACCGCCAGCGGCGCGACCTGGGTTTCCCTGCACCACGGCGGCGGCGTCGGCATGGGCTTCTCCCAGCACTCCGGGATGGTGATCGTCTGCGACGGTACCGACGAAGCGGCCGAGCGTATCGCCCGTGTGCTGCATAACGACCCGGGTACCGGTGTCATGCGTCACGCCGATGCCGGTTACCAGATCGCCATCGACTGCGCCAAGGAACAGGGTCTGAACCTGCCGATGATCACTGGCAAGTAAGCTCCCGGCGGATTGCCGCCAGGATTAGGGAAGAAGCCGTCGCACGCTGCAGTGCGGCGGCTCGGTCCATGTAGCAGTGCTTTGACATGACAAGAATCTCCCGGGAGAACAATAACGATGTCCACGGCCAGCGATAGCTCCAAACCCCTGATCGAACGGCGCTCGATCAACTACATCCCCGAGGCTGAACGCCACGGCAAGCTCTACAGCCAGTTCACCCTGTGGTTGGGGGCTAACCTGCAGATCACGGCCATTGTTACTGGCGCTCTGGCGGTGGTGCTGGGCGGTGATGTGTTCTGGTCGCTGATCGGCTTGCTCATCGGGCAACTGCTGGGCGGCGGTGTGATGGCGTTGCACGCGGCGCAAGGGCCCAAGCTCGGCCTGCCGCAGATGATCTCCAGTCGGGTTCAGTTCGGCGTCTATGGCGCGGCCATTCCGATCGTCCTGGTCTGCCTGATGTACCTGGGCTTCACCGCCACCGGCACGGTGCTTTCCGGCCAGGCGCTGGGCCAGCTGTTCGGGGTCAGCGACAGTGTCGGCATCCTGATCTTCGCCAGCGTCATCGTGCTGGTCACGGTGCTCGGCTACCGGGTGATCCATTTCATCGGTCGCGCCGCCAGCGTCATTGGCGTGATCGCTTTCGTTTATCTGTTCAGTCGCCTGATGAGTCAGACCGACATTGGCGCACTCCTGGAAATCCGCCACTTCAGCTGGAGCAGCTTCCTGCTCGCGGTGTCGCTCGCCGCGTCCTGGCAGATCGCCTTCGGCCCCTACGTGGCCGACTATTCGCGCTACCTGCCGAGCAAGACCTCTTCGGTGAAAACCTTCCTCGCCGCTGGCGCGGGCTCGGTGATCGGCGCGCAGGTGGCGATGATCCTCGGCGTGTTCGCCGCGGCCATGGCCGACGGGCAGTTCGCCGGTCACGAAGTGGCCTACATCGTCGGTCTGGGTGGCAGCGGTGCCACCGCCGCGCTGCTGTACTTCAGCATCGCCTTCGGCAAGGTCACCATCTCGACGCTGAACTCCTACGGCAGCTTCATGTGCATCGCCACCATCATCAGTGGCTTCCGTGGCCACCTGGAAGTGACGCGCTTGCAACGCCTGGTGTTCGTGCTGGTCATCGTCGGTACTGCGACCCTGATCGCCTTGCTCGGCCAGCACTCGTTCCTCGGTGCGTTCAAGTCTTTCATCCTCTTCCTGCTGGCCTTCTTCACCCCGTGGAGCGCGGTCAACCTGGTGGACTACTACTGCATCACCCGCGAGCACTATGACGTGCCGGCGCTGGCCGATCCGAACGGTCGCTACGGCCGCTGGAACATCCTCGGTATCAGCGTCTATGTGATCGGTGTGCTGGTGCAGCTGCCGTTCATCGCCACCAAGTTCTACACCGGCCCGCTGGTGGAAGCCCTGGGTGGCGTGGATATCTCCTGGATCGTCGGCCTGGTGGTTCCCGCGGCGCTGTATTACGTCTGCGCGAAGAAATGGCATGGCGCCGTACCCGATCGCCTGATCCTGCCGGTAGAGCAGGACTCGATCACAGAACAAAAGCTGAGTGGGGCAGGCCGCGCTACCGCGGTCTAGACCTGATTGGACGTGGACGGGCTGGATGCCTCTTGACTGCCGTAATCCATTTCAATGATTGGGAGCGTCACACAATGAAAATGAATAAGACCCTGCTGACCACTTTGCTTTCCATGGGCCTGCTGGCCAGCGCCGGCGCTACCCAGGCGGCCGGCTGGTGCGAGTCCGGCAAACCGGTGAAATTCGCCGGCCTGAACTGGGAAAGTGGCATGTTGCTGACCGACGTGCTGCAAGTGGTCCTGGAAAAAGGCTACGGCTGCAAGACCGACAGCCTGCCAGGCAACTCCATCACCATGGAGAACGCCCTGAGTAGCAATGACATCCAGGTTTTCGCCGAGGAATGGGTCGGTCGCAGCGAGGTCTGGAACAAGGCCGAGAAGGCCGGCAAGGTGGTCGGCGTCGGCGCCCCGGTGGTGGGCGCCATCGAAGGCTGGTACGTGCCGCGCTACGTGATCGAAGGCGATGCCAAGCGCAAGCTGGAAGCCAAGGCCCCGGACCTGAAGAGCATCGCCGATTTGGGCAAGTACGCCAGCGTATTCAAGGACCCGGAAGAGCCGAGCAAGGGCCGTTTCTATAACTGCCCGGCCGGCTGGACCTGCGAGCTGGACAACAGCGAGATGCTGAAAAGCTACGGCTTGGAAAGCAGCTACACCAACTTCCGCCCAGGCACCGGCCCGGCGCTGGATGCCGCGGTGCTGTCGAGCTACAAGCGTGGCGAACCGATCCTGTTCTACTACTGGTCGCCAACCCCGCTGATGGGCCAGGTCGACCTGGTGAAGCTGGAAGAAAAGCCGGGCGTGGACAAGAGCGTGACCATCAAGGTCGGCCTGTCCAAGACCTTCCACGAGGAAGCGCCTGAGCTGGTGGCCGTGCTGGAAAAGGTCAACCTGCCGATCGACCTGCTCAACCAGAATCTGGGCCGGATGGCGAAGGAACGTATCGAATCGCCGAAGCTGGCGAAAATTTTCCTCAAGGAACATCCTGAAGTCTGGCACGCATGGGTGAGCGACGACGCAGCCAAGAAAATCGACGCGGCCTTGTAGGTAGAGCCTTCCCGGCTGCCTGAGCGGTAGCCGGGAGCTTCACCACAACCCACTTGATCGAGAGTCTCTCTATGTTTCCTGAAAGCTTCACCTTTTCCATCGCCGACTGGGTCAACGGTTGGGTCGATTCGCTGGTGACCAACTACGGCGATGTATTCCGCCACATCTCCGATACCCTGCTGTGGGCCATCGTCAACCTCGAAGGCCTGCTGCGCCTGGCGCCCTGGTGGCTGATGCTGGCGATCGTCGGCGGCATCGCCTGGCATTCGACCCGCAAGCTGGTGACCACCGCGGTGATCGTCGGCCTGCTGTTCCTGGTGGGCGCGGTCGGCCTGTGGGACAAGCTGATGCAGACCCTGGCGCTGATGCTGGTGGCGACCTTCATTTCGGTGTTGATCGGCATTCCCCTGGGGATCCTCTCGGCGCGCAGCAATCGCCTGCGTTCGGTGCTGATGCCGCTCTTGGACATCATGCAGACCATGCCGAGCTTCGTGTACCTGATCCCGGTGCTGATGCTGTTCGGCCTGGGCAAGGTGCCGGCGATCTTCGCCACCGTGATCTACGCCGCGCCGCCGCTGATCCGCCTGACCGACCTGGGCATTCGCCAGGTCGACGGCGAAGTCATGGAGGCGATCAACGCCTTCGGCGCCAACCGCTGGCAGCAACTGTTCGGCGTGCAACTGCCGCTGGCCCTGCCGAGCATCATGGCCGGGATCAACCAGACCACCATGATGGCCCTGTCGATGGTGGTGATCGCCTCGATGATCGGTGCCCGTGGCCTGGGCGAAGACGTGCTGGTGGGCATCCAGACCCTCAACGTCGGCCGTGGCCTGGAAGCCGGCCTGGCGATCGTGATTCTGGCCGTGGTCATCGACCGTATTACCCAAGCCTATGGTCGTCCACGCCATGAGGTGAGCAAATGAACGATGCAATCGTGAGCAAGATCGAAGTCAAGAACGTCTTCAAGATTTTCGGCAACCGTTCGGCCGACGCGCTGAACATGATTCGCCAGAACAAGACCAAGGACCAGGTGCTGGCCGAGACCGGTTGCGTGGTCGGGGTCAACGACCTGTCGCTGAGCATCGGCACTGGCGAGATCTTCGTGATCATGGGCCTGTCCGGCTCCGGCAAGTCGACCCTGGTGCGCCACTTCAACCGCCTGATCGACCCGACCAGCGGCGCGATCCTGGTGGATGGCGTGGACATCCTGCAATACGACATGGAAGCCCTGCGCGAATTTCGCCGGCACAAGATCAGCATGGTGTTCCAGAGCTTCGGCCTGCTGCCACACAAGACCGTGCTGGAAAACACCGCCTACGGCCTCAAGGTGCGGGGCGAGAGCAAGGAAGTCTGCACCGAGCGCGCGCTGCACTGGATCAACACCGTGGGCCTCAAGGGCTACGAGAACAAGTACCCGCACCAGCTGTCCGGCGGCATGCGCCAGCGCGTCGGCCTGGCCCGCGCCCTGGCGGCGGACACCGACATCATCCTGATGGACGAGGCCTTCAGCGCCCTCGACCCGCTGATCCGCGCCGAGATGCAGGACCAGCTGCTGGAGCTGCAAAAGACCCTGCACAAGACCATCGTCTTCATTACCCACGACCTCGACGAGGCCGTGCGCATCGGCAACCGCATCGCGATCCTCAAGGATGGCCGGCTGATCCAGGTCGGCACGCCGAAAGAGATCCTGCATTCGCCGGCGGACGAGTATGTCGACCGTTTCGTGCAGCGACGCGCGGCGGTGGTTTAAAGGCTTGGGGCGGGCCTCTCCCCTGTAGGAGCGAGGCTTGCCCGCGAAGGCGGCGGTAAAGCTGCATCAATGTTCAGGTTGTACCCGTGAGGTCGAAGATGTCGCAGGCTGAAAAAATCGTTATCGCCGACGCCCCGCTGCGTTGGCAGGATGTGGTCGCCGTGGCCCGGCATGGCGCGCAGCTCGAGCTGTCGGCCCAGGCCTGGGCGCGTATCGAGAATGCCCAGGCCATTGTCCAGCGCATCGTCGTCAGCGGCGAACGCGCCTATGGCATCAACACCGGTCTTGGCGCGCTGTGCAACGTTTCGCTGCAGGACGAACAGCTCAGCCAGCTGTCGCGCAACACCCTGCTCAGCCATGCCTGTGGCGTGGGTGCGCCGCTGGCCGACGAGCAGACCCGGGCGATCATGTGCGCGGCTGTCGTCAACTACAGCCACGGCAAGTCCGGCCTGCATCGCCGCGTGGTCGAGGCGCTGCTGGCCCTGCTCAATCGCGGTATCACCCCGCAGGTACCGTCCCAGGGGTCGGTGGGTTACCTGACCCACATGGCCCATATCAGCATCGCCTTGCTCGGTGTCGGCCAGGTCAGCTACCGCGGGCAGGTCGTGTCGGCCGAGCAGGCGCTGGCGGCGGAAGGCCTGGAACCGGTGCAACTGGGGGCCAAGGACGGTCTGTGCCTGGTCAACGGTACGCCGTGCATGACCGGCCTGAGTTGCCTGGCCCTGGCCGATGCCACGCGCCTGCTGCAATGGGCCGACGTGATCGGCGCCATGAGCTTCGAGGCCCAGCGCGGGCAGATCGCCGCGTTCGACGTCGAGATCATCGCGCTCAAGCCGCACCCGGGCATGCAGCAGGTCGGCATCAACCTGCGCGCCTTGCTCGACGGCAGCGAAGTGATTGCCGCCAGCAAAGGCATCCGCACCCAGGATGCCCTGAGCATCCGTTCCATCCCGCAGGTTCACGGCGCCGCCCGCGATCAGCTGGCGCACGCGACGCAGCAGGTCGAAACCGAGCTCAACTCGGTCACCGATAACCCGATGGTGCTGGGCACTCCTGACAACTACCGGGTGATGTCCCAGGCCAACCCCCACGGCCAGTCGGTGGCTTTGGCGGCGGACCTGCTGGCGATCGCCATGGCCGAGATCGGCTCGATCGCCGAGCGCCGCCTGGACCGCCTGATCAACCCCCATGTCAGTGGTTTGCCGGCGTTCCTGGTGAGCAACCCCGGGGTCAACTCCGGGATGATGATCGTCCAGTACGTCGCTGCCTCGCTGTGCGCGGAAAACCGCCAGCTGGCGCAACCGGCGGTGCTCGACAACTACGTCACCTCCGGCCTGCAGGAAGACCACCTGAGCCTGGGCACCAACGCCGCGCTGAAGCTTTCCCGCGCGCTGGAAAACTGCACCCAGATCCTCGCCATCGAATACCTGCTGGCGGCCCAGGCCTTCGAATTTCTCAAGGAGCAGCGTTTCGGTGCCGGCACAGATGCGGCCTGGAAGCTCCTGCGCCAGCGGGTTCCGGCCTATGACCAGGACCGCTGGTTGGCCCCGGACATCGCCAGCGCGGCGGCGCTGCTCAAGGCTCCCGCCTTGCTGCAGGAGGTTTTACCGGGCGTGCGCTGAACCGCGCCCTGCAATAACAGGATTTTCCAAGACAACGGTTTCCACGAAAAACCAGCGTGCCAAGGCGCCACTCGCTCACAAACGGCGGGCTGCGACGGACAACGGAAGCTTCCGGAGCGACTGGTAGTTAATAACAAACTCTCAAAAGGAGCATAAATGTGACTGCGCTAAATCTGATTCCCGGCCAACTGACCCTGGCCCAACTGCGTGCCGTCTACCAACAGCCGGTAACCCTCAGCCTCGATAACAGCGCCTCGGCACAGATCGACGCCAGCGTCGCCTGTGTCGAGCAGATCCTTGTCGAGAACCGCACCGCCTACGGCATCAACACCGGTTTCGGCCTGCTGGCCTCGACCCGTATCGCCAGCGAAGACCTGGAAAACCTCCAGCGCTCCCTGGTGCTGTCCCATGCCGCCGGTGTCGGCGAGCCGATCAGCGACGCCTTGGTGCGCCTGGTTATGGTGCTCAAGGTCAACAGCCTGAGCCGTGGTTTCTCCGGTATCCGCCGCCAGGTGATCGACGCGCTGATCGCCCTGGTCAACGCCGAGGTCTACCCGCATATCCCGCTCAAGGGTTCGGTGGGCGCTTCCGGCGACCTCGCGCCGCTGGCCCATATGTCCCTGGTGCTGCTGGGTGAAGGCAAGGCCCGTTATAAAGGCCAATGGCTGGACGCCACCGAAGCCCTGAGCGTGGCCGGCCTCAAGCCGATGACCCTGGCGGCCAAGGAAGGCCTGGCGCTGCTCAACGGCACCCAGGTTTCCACCGCTTTTGCCCTGCGCGGCCTGTTCGAAGGCGAAGACCTGTTCGCCGGCGCCCTGGCCTGCGGCGGCCTGACCGTCGAGGCGGTGCTGGGCTCGCGTTCGCCGTTCGATGCGCGGATTCATGCCGCCCGTGGCCAGAAAGGCCAGATCGACGCCGCCGCGGCTTACCGCGACCTGCTGGGCGACAGCAGCGAAGTCTCCAAGTCGCACCAGAACTGCGACAAGGTGCAGGACCCGTACTCCCTGCGCTGCCAGCCACAGGTCATGGGCGCCTGCCTGACCCAGTTCCGCCAGGCCGCCGAGGTGCTGGTGGTCGAAGCCAACGCCGTGTCGGATAACCCACTGGTGTTCGCCGCCGAGGGCGATGTGATCTCCGGTGGCAACTTCCACGCCGAGCCGGTGGCCATGGCTGCCGACAACATGGCCCTGGCCATCGCCGAAATCGGCTCCCTGAGCGAGCGCCGCATCTCGCTGATGATGGACAAGCACATGTCCCAGCTGCCGCCGTTCCTGGTGGCCAATGGCGGGGTCAACTCCGGCTTCATGATCGCCCAGGTGACCGCCGCGGCCCTGGCCAGCGAAAACAAGGCGCTGGCCCATCCGCACTCGGTGGACAGCCTGCCTACTTCCGCCAACCAGGAAGACCATGTGTCCATGGCGCCCGCCGCTGGCAAGCGCCTGTGGGAAATGGCCGAAAACACCCGTGGCATCCTCGCCGTGGAATGGCTGGCGGCCTGCCAGGGCCTGGACCTGCGTGACGGCCTGAAGACCTCGACCAAGCTGGAAAAAGCCCGTGCCACCCTGCGTAGCAAAGTGCCGTTCTACGAGAAAGACCGCTTCTTCGCCCCGGACATCAATGCCGCGAGCGAACTGTTGGCGTCCCGTTGCCTGAACGAGCTGCTGCCGGCCAAGTTGCTGCCGAGCCTGTAACGACCATGCCCGTAGCCGCTGCTGAGGTACGAAGCTGCGAAGCGGTCCGCAGGACCGCCGTCGGGGGCTGCTGCGCAGCCCATAGCAGCCTCGTACCTCGGCAGCGGCTACAGGTGGTTCCGGTTTTCTCCGATAAAAATAATTAGGAACGAGAAATGCAACAGCAAGCTCAAGGATTGAAACGCGGGCTGTCCGCCCGACATATTCGCTTCATGGCGCTGGGGTCGGCGATCGGCACCGGGCTGTTCTATGGTTCTGCCTCGGCCATCCAGATGGCCGGTCCCGCGGTCCTCCTGGCCTACCTGATCGGTGGCGCCGCGGTGTTCATGGTGATGCGCGCGCTGGGCGAGATGGCCGTGCACAACCCGGTGTCCGGCTCGTTTGGCCACTACGCCAGCAATTACCTGGGACCACTGCCGGGCTTTATCCTCGGCTGGACCTATGCCTTTGAAATGATCATCGTCTGCCTGGCCGACGTCACGGCCTTCGGCATCTATATGGGCTTCTGGTTTCCGGAAGTGGCGCGCTGGGTCTGGGTGCTTGGCATCGTGTTCCTGATCGGCGGCCTCAACCTGTGCAACGTCAAGGTCTTCGGCGAAATGGAGTTCTGGCTGTCGCTGCTGAAAGTCGGCGCGATTGTCGCGATGATCCTCGCCGGCTTCGGCATCATGTTGTTCGGTATCGGTTCGGCCAGCAACGAGCAGGCCACCGGGGTGGCCAACCTCTGGGCCCACGGCGGCTTCATGCCCCACGGCATCGGCGGCCTGATCGCTTCGTTCGCGGTGGTGATGTTCGCTTTTGGCGGCATCGAGATCATCGGTATCACCGCCGGTGAAGCCAAGGACCCGCAGCGGGTCATCCCCAAGGCGATCAACGCGGTGCCGATGCGCATCCTGCTGTTCTATGTGCTGACCCTGTTCGTACTGATGGCCATCTATCCATGGCCGCAGATCGGCAGCCAGGGCAGCCCGTTCGTGCAGATCTTCGACAACCTGGGCATCGGCTCGGCGGCGACCATCCTCAATATCGTGGTGATCTCGGCGGCGGTGTCGGCGATCAACAGCGACATCTTCGGCGCCGGACGCATGATGTACGGCCTGGCCCAGCAAGGGCAGGCGCCAAAAGGCTTTGCCCAACTGTCGAAACACGGCGTGCCGTGGATGACCGTGGTGGTCATGGGCGCCGCGCTGCTGGGCGGTGTGCTGCTGAACTACCTGATTCCGGAAAACGTGTTCCTGCTGATTGCCTCGATCGCTACTTTCGCCACGGTCTGGGTCTGGCTGATGATCCTGGTCACCCAGGTGGCCATGCGTCGCTCGATGAGCGCCGAGCAGGTTGCCCAACTGAAATTCCCGGTGCCGTTCTGGCCCTGGGCGCCGGCAGCCGCCATCGTGTTCATGCTGTTCGTCTTCGGCGTGCTGGGTTATTTCCCGGAAACCCAGGCGGCGCTGGCGGTGGGGGCGGTGTGGATCGTGCTGCTGGTGATCGCTTATCTGTTGTGGGTCAAGCCGGCCGCCGGTCAGGCGGTCCAGGTGCATCGCGACCCTTCTTTGTCCCATCGATAACTAACGGAGTCCTCGGATGAAAACTCTCTGGCAACACTGTCACGTCGCAAGCATGGCGCAAGGTGCTTACTCGATCATCGAGGATGCCGCCATCGTGACGTCAGGAGCGCTCATAGAGTGGATCGGCCCGCGTGATCAGGTCCCGGCTGGTAACTATGCCGAGCTGCATGACCTGGCGGGGGCCTGGGTCACCCCGGGCCTGATCGACTGCCACACTCACACGGTATTCGGCGGCAACCGCAGCGGTGAATTCGAGCAACGCCTGCAAGGGGTGAGCTACGCCGAAATCGCCGCCGCCGGTGGCGGTATCGCCAGCACCGTGCGGGCCACCCGTGCGGCGAGCGAGGACGAACTGTTCGACAGCGCCCGCAAGCGCTTGAAAAGCCTGCTGCGCGACGGCGTGACCAGCGTCGAGATCAAGTCCGGCTACGGCCTGGACCTGGCCAGCGAACGCAAGATCCTGCGGGTGATCCGGCGCCTGGGCGCCGAGCTGCCGGTCAGTGTGCGCAGCACCTGCCTGGCGGCCCACGCCTTGCCGCCGGAATACGCCGAGCGTGCGGACGACTATATCGAGCACATCTGCGCCGAAATGCTCCCGGCCCTGGCGGCCGAGGGCCTGGTGGACGCGGTGGATGCGTTCTGCGAATACCTGGCGTTCTCGCCGGAGCAGGTGGAGCGGGTGTTCATCGCCGCGCACAAGCTTGGCCTGCCGGTGAAACTGCACGCCGAGCAGCTGTCGTCGTTGCATGGCTCCAGCCTGGCGGCGCGTTATCACGCGCTGTCGGCCGACCACCTGGAGTTCATGACCGAGGAGGACGCCATTGCCATGGCCGAGGCCGGCACCGTCGCCGTGCTGCTGCCGGGCGCGTTCTATTTCCTGCGCGAAACCCAGCTGCCGCCGATGGACGCGCTGCGCCAGCACGGGGTGAAGATCGCCGTGGCCAGCGACCTCAACCCCGGCACTTCGCCGGCGCTGTCCCTGCGCCTGATGCTGAACATGGCCTGCACCTGTTTCCGTATGACCCCGGAAGAAGCCCTGGCCGGTGTGACCCTGCATGCGGCCACCGCGCTGGGCATGGAGCAGACCCACGGTTCGCTGGAGGTCGGCAAGGTGGCAGACTTCGTCGCCTGGCAGATCGATCGTCCCGCCGACCTGGCCTACTGGCTGGGCGGTGACCTGGAAAAACGCGTCGTGCGCCACGGCGTTGAAGTGGATTTATAGGAGAAGGGTTGTGGATAAGGTTCTGAACTTCAAACAAGGCCGGGTGCCGCTGCTGATCAGCATGCCCCACGCTGGCCTGCGCCTGACACCGGCGGTCGAGGCCGGGCTGATCCCCGAGGCGCAAAGCCTGCCGGATACCGACTGGCACATTCCCCAGCTCTACGCGTTCGCCGAGGAACTGGGCGCCAGCACCCTGGCGGCCGAGTATTCGCGTTTCGTCATCGACCTCAATCGCCCATCCGACGACAAGCCTCTCTATGTCGGTGCCACCACCGGGTTGTACCCGGCCACGCTGTTCGATGGCGTGCCGCTGTTCCGTGAGGGGCTGGAGCCATCGAAGCAGGAACGGGCGACTTACCTGGAGAAGGTCTGGACGCCTTATCACGGCACTTTGCAGCAGGAGCTGGCACGGTTGAAGGCCGAGTTCGGCTATGCCCTGCTGTTCGATGCGCATTCGATCCGTTCGCTGATCCCGCATCTGTTCGAAGGCAAGCTGCCGGACTTCAACCTGGGCACCTTCAATGGCGCCAGCTGCGATGCCGAACTGGCCAGCCAGCTGGAAGCGATCTGCGCCCGCCATGCCGACTACAGCCATGTGCTCAACGGCCGTTTCAAGGGCGGCCATATCACCCGGCACTACGGCAACCCGGCCGAGAACATCCATGCCGTGCAGCTGGAGCTGGCGCAGAGCACCTACATGGAAGAGTTCGAGCCGTTCCGCTACCGCGACGATCTGGCGGCGCCGACCCAGGTGGTGCTCAAGCAGCTGCTGCAAGGGCTGCTGGCCTGGGGGCAGAAGCGTTACGGGCGCTGAAGCCGACAGGAAGCCCTGTAGCCGCTGCCGCAGGCTGCGATAAGACCGAAGGCCTTCGACGTCCTTCAGACCTTGCGCTCCCTTCGGGAGCGATCGCAGCCTGCGGCAGCGGCTACAGGAGCGAGTCTGTCCGCGGCAAGCCCTTCGACGACAACGCAAAACGCGCAAACAACCCTAATGTCTCCAAGGACATGCTCATTGCGTAATTCGGGTTTATGATGCCGGACGGCAGAATAATTGAAGTCCCCCCAGGGATGACCTCGACCCCTTACGGAGCGCGCAATGCAGACTTTGTACCCGCAGATCAAACCCTATGCCCGGCACGATCTGGCTGTCGACGAACCCCATGTACTGTATGTCGATGAGAGCGGATCCCCGGAAGGCTTGCCGGTGGTGTTCATCCACGGTGGCCCGGGAGCCGGGTGCGATGCCCAGAGTCGCCGTTACTTCGACCCGAACCTGTACCGCATCATCACCTTCGACCAGCGTGGTTGCGGGCGCTCCACCCCGCACGCCAGCCTGGAAAACAACACCACCTGGGACCTGGTCGCCGACCTCGAGCGGATCCGCCTGCACCTGGGCATCGAAAAATGGGTGGTGTTCGGCGGCTCCTGGGGTTCGACCCTGGCCCTGGCTTATGCGCAAACCCATCCTGAACGTGTTCATGGCCTGATTCTGCGTGGGATCTTCCTGTGCCGTCCGCAGGAAATCGAATGGTTCTACCAGGCCGGTGCCAGCCGTCTGTTCCCCGACTACTGGCAGGACTACGTGGCACCTATCCCGCTGGACGAGCGCGACGACCTGCTCAGCGCCTTCCACAAGCGTCTCGTCGGCAACGACCAGATCGCCCAGATGCATGCGGCCAAGGCCTGGTCGATCTGGGAAGGGCGGACCGCGACCCTGCGGCCGAACCCGCTGGTGGTCGATCGTTTCTCCGAGCCGCAGCGCGCGCTGTCGATTGCCCGGATCGAATGCCACTACTTCACCAACCATGCGTTCCTCGAGCCGAACCAGCTGATTCGCGACATGGGCAAGATCGCCCACCTGCCGGGCGTGATCGTGCATGGTCGCTACGACGTGATCTGCCCGCTGGACAATGCCTGGGAATTGCACCAGGCCTGGCCGAACAGCGAGCTGCAGGTGATCCGCGATGCCGGTCACGCTGCTTCCGAACCGGGCATCACCGATGCGCTGGTGCGTGCCGCTGATCAGATGGCCCGGCGCCTGCTCGACCTGCCGCCCGAAGAAGCATGAAGGGGCTGTTGCAGCGCGTGCGCGGCGCGCGGGTCGAAGTGGCGGGGGAAATCGTCGGGGCGGTGGACCAGGGTTTGCTGGTGCTGGTGGCGGTGGAGCCCGAGGACACTCGGGCCAGTGCCGACAAACTGCTGCACAAGCTGCTTAACTATCGGGTATTCAGTGATGCCGAGGGCAAGATGAACCTGTCCCTGGCCGATGTGGACGGCGGTTTGCTGCTGGTCTCGCAGTTCACCCTGGCCGCGGACACCAAGAACGGCCTGCGCCCGAGCTTTTCCACGGCGGCACCGCCGGCCCGCGGTGAAGAACTTTTTGATTATCTGTTATGCAAGGCGCAACAGTTGCATGGCAAAGTAGCATCAGGGCGCTTCGGGGCGGATATGCAGGTCCATCTGGTCAATGATGGCCCGGTAACCTTCCTGTTACAGACCTGAAAGTGCTTGAAACATCTTTTTCGGCCGGAACCGGCCGAAAATAGGCGTTTTTCGCGATAAATACTTGGTCGCCCCTGATGCGTTGTAACGCGGGCTACTAGATAATCGCGCGCTACGGGGATCAGCGTTCGTTGGTCCGTTTTTGACTTAGGTAGAGACTTGTTCGGGACCGTTTGGGGAATCATTTAGCCCCATCGGAGTCGGAACAATGCTCGCCAACCTGGCATATAGATAGCTGGCCGTTGGTTTTTTGATCTGTTTTCGGCGAGGGTTGCTCGTGATTGTTAGTCCCTGTAATGCACCAAAATTGTCTGCCAAACGGTTACGAAACGCACTGGTGACGGGCTCTGCACTGCTTTGCCTGCTTAGCGCCGGCCAACTCTGGGCATTCAATCTGGATGATGTATCGGCCAAGGCTAAGGATCTGGCCGGGCAGAAGTACGAGGCTCCGCGCAGTAACCTGCCGAACGAATTTCGTGAGATGAAGTTCGCGGACTATCAGAAAATCCGCTTCCTGCCTGAAAAGGCCGAGTGGGCCAAGCAGAAAACCCCATTCAAGCTGTCCTTCTATCATCAGGGCATGCATTTCGACACGCCGGTGAAAATCAACGAAATCACCACGAACACCGTCGAAGAGATCAAATACGACTCGACTCGCTTCGACTTCGGCGACCTCAAGTTCGATCCCAAGGCCACCGAGCAGCTCGGTTATGCGGGCTTTCGCGTGCTGTACCCGATCAACAAGGCGGACAAGCAGGACGAAATCATGACCATGCTCGGCGCGAGCTACTTCCGCGTCGTCGGCAAGGGGCACGTCTATGGTCTGTCGGCCCGTGGCCTGGCCATCGACACCGCGCTGCCGTCCGGTGAGGAATTCCCGCGCTTTACCGAATTCTGGATCCAGCAACCCAAGCCGACCGACAAGCACCTGGTGATCTTCGCCCTGCTGGACTCGCCGCGCGCCACCGGCGCCTATCGCCTGACCCTGCGTCCGGGCAGCGACACCATCGTCGACGTCAAGGCCCGGATGTTCCTGCGTGACAAGGTCGGCAAGCTGGGCATCGCCCCGCTGACCAGCATGTTCCTGTTCGGCGCCAACCAGCCGTCGAAAGTCCTCAACTACCGTCGCGAGCTGCACGATTCCAGCGGCCTGTCGATCCATGCCGGCAACGGCGAGTGGATCTGGCGTCCGCTGAACAACCCGAAACACCTGGCCGTGAGCAACTTCTCGGTGGAAAACCCGCGTGGTTTCGGTCTGCTGCAGCGTGGCCGCGACTTCAGCCACTACGAAGACCTCGACGACCGCTACGACAAGCGTCCAAGCGCCTGGATCGAGCCGAAGGGCGACTGGGGCAAAGGCACCGTCGACCTGGTAGAGATCCCGACCGCGGACGAAACCAACGACAACATCGTGGCGTTCTGGAGCCCGGAAAAGCAGCCTGAGCCAGGCCAGCCGTTCGATTTCGCCTATCGCCTGCACTGGACCATGGACGAAGCTTCCCTGCATTCGCCGGACAGCTCCTGGGTCGAGCAGACCCTGCGCTCCACCGGTGACGTCAAGCAATCCAACCTGATCCGCCAACCGGACGGCAGCGTGGCCTACCTGGTGGACTTCGAAGGTCCATCCCTGGCGGCATTGCCGGAAGACACCGAGGTGCGCAGCCAGGTCAGCGTCGGCGACAACGCCGAGCTGGTGGAAAACAGCGTGCGCTACAACCCTGAAACCAAGGGCTGGCGCCTGACCCTGCGGATGAAGATCAAGGACCCGAGCAAATCCACCGAGATGCGCGCGGCCCTGGTCAAGAACGCCACCCCTGTCGAGCCGGCCAAGGCCGTGTCGCCAGCCTCCAGCGCCTCCATTGCCAAGGCCGACAAAGTCGCCGCCAAGCAGCAGGAGAAGAAAGAGGCGGATGCCAAGCAAGCCGACGCCAAACCGGCCAAGGACGCCAAGAACCACAAAGACGCCAAGCAGCCTGCGGCTGCCGAGGCGGCCCCAGCCACACCGGAATCTGTCCCGACCGAGCAAGTCCTGACCGAGACCTGGAGCTACCAGTTGCCTGCCGATGAGTAACGCTCAAGTACAGCCAGAGACTCTTGCCGAGTATCTGGCGCACCTGCCAATGACCGATGAGCAGCGCGCGGAACTCGCGGGCTGCAAGTCCTTCAGTGAACTGCACGAACGCCTGTCGTCGTCGACGTTCGACGCGCCCGCCGATGCCGCCCAGGCCTCGGTGGGCCACCGGCTGACCCTGGGTTCCGCCGAGGAACTGATCGATGCCGAGATGCTGGCGCTCGACGCCAGCGGTCGCGTGTGCCTCAAGGCCACGCCGCCGATCCGTCGGACCAAGGTGGTTCCCGAGCCATGGCGCACCAATATCCTGGTGCGTGGCTGGCGGCGCCTGACCGGTCGGACCAATCCGCCGCAGCCACCGAAAGATCAGAACGTGCTGCCGGCCGCCCGCTGGCGCACCGTCGGTTCGATCCGTCGCTACATCCTGTTGCTGCTGATGCTTGGCCAGACCATCGTCGCCGGCTGGTACATGAAAGGCATCATGCCGTACCAGGGCTGGTCGTTCGTCGACCTGGAAGAAGTCATGCATCAGCCATTGATGCAGACCGCCACCCAGGTACTGCCGTATGCCCTGCAGACCAGCATCCTGATCATGTTCGGCATTCTGTTCTGCTGGGTCTCGGCCGGTTTCTGGACCGCGCTGATGGGCTTCCTCGAGCTGCTCACCGGGCATGACAAATACCGCATTTCCGGCAAAAGCGCCGGTAACGAGCCGATCCCCAAGGATGCCCGTACCGCGCTGGTCATGCCGATCTGCAACGAAGACGTGCCGCGGGTATTCGCCGGCTTGCGGGCGACCTTCGAGTCGGTCGCGGCCACTGGTGACCTGGACCGCTTCGACTTCTTCGTGCTCAGCGACAGTAACGAGACCGATATCTGCGTGGCCGAGCAACAGGCCTGGCTGGACGTCTGCCGCGAAACCAAGGGGTTCGGCAAGATCTTCTATCGCCGTCGCCGCCGTCGGGTGAAGCGCAAGAGCGGTAACCTCGACGACTTCTGCCGCCGTTGGGGTGGCGACTACAAGTACATGGTGGTGCTCGACGCCGACAGCGTGATGAGCGGCGAATGCCTGACCAGCCTGGTGCGCCTGATGGAAGCCACGCCGGACGCCGGGATCATCCAGACCGCGCCGAAAGCCTCGGGCATGGACACCCTGTATGCGCGCATGCAGCAGTTCGCCACCCGCGTCTACGGCCCGCTGTTCACCGCCGGCCTGCACTTCTGGCAGCTGGGCGAATCCCACTACTGGGGCCATAACGCGATCATCCGCATGAAGCCGTTCATCGAGCACTGCGCCCTGGCGCCGTTGCCCGGTAAAGGCGCCTTCGCCGGTGCGATCCTGTCCCACGACTTCGTCGAAGCGGCGCTGATGCGTCGCGCCGGCTGGGGCGTGTGGATTGCCTACGATCTGCCGGGCAGCTATGAAGAGCTGCCGCCGAACCTGCTGGACGAGCTCAAGCGCGACCGGCGCTGGTGCCACGGCAACCTGATGAACTTCCGCCTGTTCCTGGTCAAGGGCATGCACCCGGTGCACCGTGCGGTGTTCCTCACCGGGGTGATGTCCTACCTGTCGGCGCCGTTGTGGTTCTTCTTCCTGGTGCTGTCGACGGCGCTGCTGGCGGTCAACACGCTGATGGAACCGCAGTACTTCCTGGAGCCGCGCCAGCTGTATCCGCTGTGGCCGCAATGGCATCCGGACAAGGCGATCGCGCTGTTCTCGACCACTATCGTGCTGCTGTTCCTGCCGAAGCTGTTGAGCATCATCCTGATCTGGGCCAAGGGCGCGAAAGAGTTCGGCGGCAAGTTCAAGGTGACCCTGTCGATGCTGCTGGAGATGCTGTTCTCCATGCTGCTGGCGCCGGTGCGGATGATCTTCCACACCCGTTTCGTGCTGGCCGCGTTCCTGGGCTGGGCCGCGACCTGGAACTCGCCACAACGTGACGACGACTCTACGCCGTGGAGCGAAGCGGTGCGCCGCCATGGTCCGCAGACCCTGCTGGGCTTCTGCTGGGCGCTGCTGGTGATCTGGCTGAACCCGAGCTTCCTCTGGTGGCTGGTGCCGATCGTCGGTTCGCTGATGCTGTCGATCCCGGTGTCGGTGATTTCCAGCCGCGTCGGCCTGGGCCTGAAGTCCCGTGACGAAAGCCTGTTCCTGATCCCCGAGGAATACGCGCCGCCCCAGGAACTGCTGTCCACCGACCAGTACACCCATGAAAACCGTTGGCATGCGCTGAACGACGGTTTCATCCGGGCAGTGGTCGATCCGCAGCAGAACGCCCTGGCCTGTGCCCTGGCGACGTCTCGGCACGGCCTGGCCGAGCCGATCGAGTGGCTGCGTATCGAACGTGTCCGCCATGCCCTGAAAGCCGGGCCGGCGGCGCTGAACAACGGCGAGCGCCTGGCGCTGCTGAGCGATCCGGTGGCCCTGGCCCGCCTGCACGAGCAGGTCTGGAGCGAAGGCCACGCCGACTGGCTGAGCGCCTGGCGGCAATCGGTGGATGAAGATCCTCATGCACCGTTGTTGCCGTTGCGACCGCCAACGACAATCGCCCAACCGGCCTGATGACAACGCCCTTGAGAGTGCTCTCAAGGGCGTTGTTGTTTGTGGCGTCCGTTTTTTGTCGTCCGCTCTGTAACAACAAATCCTGGTCAAGCCCTTGTGCAAATAGGCGGGTGAGTTAGCATCGCACCCCGAATTGCCGCGAGCGGGCCCATGGTGTCCGTATCTGCCGGTTTTCCAAGGGAAAACCGGCCGCGGGTTCACCTCACAATAAAATGGGTTCAGGGGACTTGAAGATGAAGAAGTATCTCTCGATGCTGCTGCTCGGCGTCACGGCAATGCTGGCGGTCAATGCAGCCCAGGCTGGCGCCATCGATGATGCGGTCAAGCGCGGCACGCTGAAAGTCGGCATGGACCCGACCTACATGCCGTTCGAGATGACCAACAAGCGCGGCGAGATCATCGGTTTCGAGGTCGACATCCTCAAGGCCATGACCAAGGCCATGGGCGTCAAGCTGGAGCTGGTTTCCACCGGCTACGACGGCATCATCCCGGCCCTGCTGACCGACAAGTTCGACATGATCGGCAGCGGCATGACCCTGACCCAGGAACGCAACCTGCGCCTGAACTTCAGCGAACCCTTCATCGTGGTCGGCCAGACCCTGCTGATCCGCAAGGAGCTGGAAGGCACCATCAAGTCCTATAAAGACCTGAACAGCGCCGACTACCGCATCACCTCCAAGCTGGGCACCACCGGCGAAATGGTCGCCAAGAAGCTGATTGCCAAGGCCAAGTACCACGGCTACGACAACGAGCAGGAAGCCGTGCTCGACGTGGTCAACGGCAAGGCCGACGCCTTCATCTACGACGCCCCGTACAACGTGGTGGCGCTGAGCAAGGTCGGCAACGGCAAGCTTACGTTCCTCGACAAGCCGTTCACCTACGAGCCCCTGGCGTTCGGCCTGAAGAAGGGTGACTACGACAGCCTCAACTTCATCAACAACTTCCTGCACCAGATCCACGAAGACGGCACCTACGATCGCATCCATGACAAGTGGTTCAAGAGCACCGAGTGGCTCAAGGACATGGAGTAACACTCGGTCAGACAGACCGAGTCGCCCCCATTCGCGGGCAAGCCTCGCTCCTACGGATTCATGCAATCCCTGTAGGAGCGAGCCGGCTCGCGATGGCGTCCTGATCGGCAATACCGAACCTCCCCGCTGCAAACGGCTGGAACCTGCAAAGTGATCAAACATAAAAAAGCCCAATGGCCCTGGCACGTACTGACCGTGCTGGTGCTGGTCGGCCTGGCCGGCGCGTTGTACTACGCCACCTCGCTGATGTCCTACGAGTGGCGCTGGAACCGCGTACCACAGTACTTCGCCTACCAGGCCGAGGAATCGCAGCGGGCGGCGGACATCTCCACCGTCAGCGAGCTGGTGCGCAAAGGCGGCAAGGCCGAAGTCACGCTGCGCAACGACGCGGGCGACGAGCAACAGCTGACGGTCGACGAGAACAGCCTGCAAGTTGCCCGTGGCGACGATGTGGCCGAAGGCGATGTGATCGGCGTGACCCGTCACTGGGCGGCCGGACCGCTGCTGCTGGGCCTGTGGACCACCTTGTGGCTGTCGGTGGTGTCCGGGGTGCTGGGGCTGTTCATCGGCCTGGCGACCGGGCTTTGCCGACTGTCGAACAACCCGACCCTGCGCGATCTGTCGACCCTCTATGTCGAACTGGTACGCGGCACGCCGCTGCTGGTGCAGATCTTCATTTTCTATTTCTTCATCGGCACGGTGCTGAACCTGTCCCGCGAGTTCGCCGGGATCGCTGCGCTCTCGTTGTTCACCGGTGCCTATGTGGCGGAAATCGTCCGCGCCGGCGTGCAGTCGATCGCTCGCGGCCAGAATGAGGCGGCCCGCTCCCTGGGCCTGAACGCCAGCCAGTCGATGCGCCATGTGGTGCTGCCGCAGGCTTTCAAGCGCGTGCTGCCGCCGCTGGCCGGGCAGTTCATCAGCCTGGTGAAGGACACCTCGCTGGTATCGGTGATCGCCATCACCGAGCTGCTCAAGAGCGGACGTGAAGTCATCACCACCTCGTTCTCGCCGTTCGAGATCCTGTTCTGCGTGGCGGCCCTGTACCTGTTGATCAACCTGCCGCTGTCGAAGATGGCCAGCCGGCTTGAGCGGAGGCTCGCGCAAAGTGATTGAAGTTCGCGATCTGGTAAAAGTCTTCGACACCCGGGGCCAGGTGGTCCGCGCGGTGGATAACGTCACCACCCGCGTGGCCAAGGGCGAAGTGCTGGTGGTGATCGGTCCGTCCGGCTCCGGCAAATCGACCTTCCTGCGTTGCCTCAACGGCCTGGAGCAGTTCGATTCCGGCTCGGTGAGCATCGACGGCCTGCAACTGGCCGACCCGAAGACCGATGTGAATGCCTATCGCCGCGAAGTCGGCATGGTGTTCCAGCACTTCAACCTGTTCCCGCACATGACCGTGCTGGAAAACCTCTGCCTGGCGCAGAAGGTGGTGCGCAAGCGCGGCAAGCAGGAGCGCGAGGCCAAGGCCCTGGCGTTGCTGGAGAAGGTCGGTATCGCGCAGAAGGCTAACGAATTCCCATCGCGGCTCTCTGGCGGCCAGCAGCAGCGCGTGGCCATCGCCCGGGCGCTGGCCATGGAACCCAAGGTCATGCTGTTCGACGAGCCGACTTCGGCGCTGGACCCGGAAATGGTCGGCGAAGTGCTGGATGTGATGAAGACCCTGGCCCTGGAAGGCATGACCATGGTCTGCGTGACCCACGAAATGGGCTTCGCCCGGGAGGTGGCGGATCGGGTGCTGTTCTTCGATCACGGCAAACTGCTGGAAGACGCCTCGCCAACGGCGTTCTTCGATGCACCCAAAGACCCGCGGGCCCAGGCGTTTTTGCGTCAGGTCCTGTAACCCACCCCGATACCCTGCTTGGCAATACGCCCTGTAGCCGCTGCCGAAGGCTGCGATAAGGTCCGCAGGACCTTGGTTCCCGATCTCAGGCCGAACATCTGAGGGCCTTGAGATCGCTGCGCCCCTTCGGGGCGATCGCAGCCTCGCGGGCTCGGCAGCGGCTACAGGGATCGCCGTCGCCCTGGCTCAAACCCGGAAGCGCCCGACCAGGGTCTGCAGATGGGTCCCCAGGCGCGCCAGTTCGACGCTGGAGGCCGCTGTCTCTTCACTGGCTGCCGAGGTCTGCTCGGACACGTCGCGCACGTTCAGCACGCTTCTGTTGATTTCCTCGGCCACCGCGCTCTGCTGTTCGGCCGCGGCGGCGATCTGCTGGTTCATCGCCTGGATCGCCGAGACGGTACGGGTGATGTTTTCCAGCGAGCCACCGGCACGGCGGGTCAGTTCGACGCTGCTGTCGGTCAGGCTGCGGCTGTTGTCCATGATGTTGGCCACTTCCTGGGTGCCGTTCTGCAGGCCGACGATCAGCTCCTCGATCTCCTCGGTGGACTTCTGGGTGCGCTGCGCCAGGCTGCGTACCTCGTCGGCGACCACGGCGAAACCGCGACCGGCCTCGCCCGCGCGGGCGGCTTCGATGGCGGCGTTGAGGGCCAGCAGGTTGGTCTGCTGGGCGACCGACTTGATCACGTCGAGCACGCTGCCGATCTTGTCGCTTTCCTGCTTCAGGTGGCCCATGGCCGCGGTGGAGTTGCCGACCTCTGCGGCCAGGCGCTCGATCTGTGCGATGGCCTCGCCGACCACCTTGTCGCCCTCGCGGGCCTGCTGATCGGCGGCGACCGCGGCTTCCGAAGCTTCTTCGGCGTTGCGCGCGACTTCCTGGACCGTGGCGGCCATTTCATTCATGGCGGTGGCGACCTGGTCGGTCTCGACTTTCTGGCTGTTGACCCCGGCGCTGGTCTGTTCGGTCACCGCCGACAGCTGCTCGGCGGCGCTGGCAATCTGGGTGACGCCATCGCTGATGCCGCCGATCAGCTCGCGCAGGCTCAGGGTCATGCGTTGCATGGCCCGTTGCAGCTGGCCGAGCTCGTCGCGCCGCTCGACCTGCAGGTTCTCGCTGAGATCACCCGAGGCGACACGCTCGACCACTTTGAGGGTCTGGCGCAGCGGGATGACGATCTGCCGGGTGATGCTCCAGGCGGCGACCAGGCCGAACAGCAGGGCCAGCGCGGTGACGATGGCCAGGGTGCTTCTGGCCTTTGCGGCGTCGCTGTCGCGTTTGTGGGTTTGTGCGGCGGTCAGCTGCTTGCTGACTTCCATCAGGCGGTCGCCCTGGGCCGCCATGCGTTTGAGGGCGGCGGCGCTGGCCACCTGGGAATCGCGGAAGTCGCTGACCGCCGAGCGATAGCCTTTCAGGGCGTCGGTGGCCTGTTGCAGGTTGGCCAGGTGCTGTTCCGGCAGCTTGGCCGGCAGGCTGGCGAGGTTGTTCAGGGCGTTGTCGATGGCGTCCAGCGCCGGCTGTTCGGCCTCGGCCTTGCCGCTGTAGGTGTAGCCGCGGACCTGGAAACGCGCCTGCTGGATCAGCTTGCTCAGGTCGATGACGCTGTTGAATTGCGCCACGCTGTCGCCCTGCAGCATGGATTTCTCCACTTCGGCCACCCGGGCCACGGCGTTATCGGCGGTGGCGCCCAGTTTGGCGCGGGCGGCTTCACGGCTGGCGGTGGCGCGGGTCATGTCGGCGAAGGCCAGCTTGTACTCGCTGACGGCGGCGATCTGCTGGTCGATCATGGCGATGCTTTCAGGCATTTCCAGCATCTTGCGTGCGCGTTGCAAGCCGTCGTCGAGCTTGGTCAGCAGCTCGCTGACCGGCCCCGGGCCTTGTTCGCCACGGCGCATTTCATAGTCCAGGCGCGCGTTGCGCAGGTCCTTGGTCAGCTCGTTGAGGCTGGAGATGTAGCCCAGCTTGTCGCCGCGCTCGATCACATTGCCCAGGCCCAGCCAACCGGTCGCGGTGATCAACAGGGTCAGTAGCAGCACCAGGCCGAAGCCAACGCCGAGTTTGAGGTTGACGCTCACATTTCCCAGACTCTGGGCTAACCAACGGTACATGCCGCGAACTCCCTTGGGCTATTAATAGGTTTTGTACCAAGGCTATCGGCTGCGTCAGATTAATCTGAAGCATCCGTGCAACAGCAGCGAGGCTTGCCGGCGATGGTGCCGTGTCAGGCACAGCGCTATCGCGGGTAAGCCTCGCTCCTACGAGTAGTGGGGCTAATTTAGAAGAGGCGGGCGAGAAGGGCGGTGACGGCGGTTTCGACCCGCAGGATGCGCTCGCCGAGCTGCACCGGTTGCAGGCCGGACTTGCCCAGCAGGTCGATTTCGTAGGGGATCCAGCCGCCTTCCGGGCCAATGGCCAGGGTCACCGGCTCATCCAGGCCGCGGGGGCAGGCCGGGTACTGGCCGGGATGGCCGACCAGGCCGAGGGTGCCTTCGACCAGCGCTGGCAGACGGTCTTCGACGAAAGGTTTGAAGCGCTTTTCGATGACCACTTCCGGCAGCACGCTGTCGCGGGCCTGTTCCAGGCCAAGAATCAGTTGCTCGCGAATCGCCTCGGGTTCGAGGAAAGGGGTTTGCCAGAAGCTTTTCTCGACCCGATAGCTGTTCACCAGCACCAGCCGGGGCACACCCATGGCGGCGACGGTTTGCAGCACGCGGCGGAGCATTTTCGGACGGGGCAGGGCCAGCACCAGGGTCAGGGGCAGCTTGGTCGGCGGCGGCTGGTCGAGGCTGACTCGCAGCTCGGCCTCCCCGGGCTCCAGGCGCAGTAGTTCGGCCGAGCCCATCAGGCCACCGATACGGCCGACCCGCAGGCTGTCGCCCACCGCGGCACGATGGACTTCCTGCATGTGGGTCAGGCGGCGATCGCGCAGGATCACCCGGTCGGCCGCGATGAAGTCGGCCTCTTCAAGAAGCAGCAGGTTCACGCTTGGGTCGCTGGCGGCTGGTCGTTGTGGTCTTCAGCCGGCTGGTCGTCCGGATGGTCGCCGCGCTTGCTGATCAGGCTGCCGAACAGGATGCCGATCTCGAACAGTAGCCACATCGGTACTGCCAGCAAGGTCTGGGAGAAAATGTCCGGCGGGGTCAGGATCATGCCGACCACGAAGCAGCCGATGATCACGTACGGGCGGATCTTCTTCAGGTAGGCGACGTTGACCACGCCGATCCACACCAGCAGCACCACCGCTACCGGGATCTCGAACGCCACGCCGAAGGCGAAGAACAGGGTCATGACGAAATCGAGGTAGCTGGTGATGTCGGTCATCATTTCCACGCCGGCCGGGGTGGCCGCGGCGAAGAACTTGAAGATCAGCGGGAACACCAGGAAGTAGGCGAAGGCCATGCCGATGTAGAATAACAGGATGCTGGAGACCAGTAGCGGTACGGCGATGCGCTTTTCATGCTTGTACAGGCCGGGGGCGATGAAGCCCCAGATCTGGTGCAGGATCACCGGGATCGCCAGAAACAGCGAGACCATCATCGTCAGCTTGAGCGGCGTCAGGAACGGCGACGCCACGTCGGTGGCGATCATCGTTGCGCCCGCCGGCAGGTACTGACGCAGCGGCGTGGAGACGATGGTGTAGATCTGCTGGGTGAAGGCGAACAACCCGCCGAAGATCAGGAAGATCGCCGCCACGCAGCGCAGCAACCGGGTGCGCAACTCGGTGAGGTGCGACACCAGCGGCATATGTTGGTCGTTTTCCGGAATATCGCTCATGGGGCTCGCGGCGGCAAAGTAGGGTCGTGGGGGGCTGGCGTGACAGGCGTTGTCACGGGCGCAGCCGGTTCGGCCGGTGCAGTTGCGGCAGTGGGGCTCGCCGTGGTCGCGCTGGCTGGCGCTTCAGGCGCCGCGGCGGGCGCATGAATGCTCTGCTCGGCCACGGGCTCGACCGGTGTCGGCTGTTGCTGGGTCGGATTGAGGATCTTCCGCGCTTCCTGTTCCAGCGACAGAATGTGTTCGTTGTGCAGTTGCCGACGAATTTCATCGGCACCGATTTCCCGTTCAACTTCCTGCTTGATCGCATTGAAGCTGCGCTTCAAGCGGCCGATCCACAGGCCTGCCGTGCGCGCGGCACCCGGCAGACGCTCGGGGCCGAGCACCAGCAGGGCCACCAGGCCGACGAGCAGCAGTTCAGAGAAGCTGATACCAAACATTAGTCAGTGCTCACGAGTCTTTGCGGGTCGGCTCTTCGACTTTTTGCGCCTGCACGTCGATGGTGTGCGGCTGGTTCAACGGAGCGCTTTGCGGCTGGACCGGTGGAGCAGGCTGGGCGGTCGGTGGCACGCCGGGCTCGGCGGGTTTTTCGTCGTCGTTCATGGCCTTGCGAAAGCCCTTGATCGATTCGCCGACGTCGGTGCCGAGGTTTTTCAGTTTCTTGGTGCCGAACACCAGCACCACGACAACCAGGATGACGATCCAGTGTTTCCAGTCAAAAATGCCCATGCTTCGTTTCCTCTCTAAATGATGTTCAGGCGGACGGACGCGAGGCTTTCTCGGCGTGTCCGGACAAACCGAAGCGCCGGTCCAGTTCATCGAGAACGGCCTGCGGATGCTGCCCCAGCTGGGCGAGCATGACCATGGTGTGGAACCACAGGTCGGCGGTTTCGTAGATCACATCGCTGCAGTCGCCGCTGTGGGCGGCGTCCTTGGCGGCGATGATGGTTTCCACCGATTCCTCGCCGACTTTTTCCAGAATCTTGTTCAGGCCCTTGTGGTACAGGCTGGCGACATAGGAAGTGTCGGCGGCGGCGCCTTTGCGCTCTTCCAGCACCTGGGCCAGACGGGTCAGGGTATCGCTCATGTTCAGTGTCCTGCTTGATAGATCGCGTGCGGGTCTTTGAGTACCGGATCGACCGTTTTCCAGTCGCCGTTTTCATAAACGCGGTAGAAGCAGCTCTGGCGGCCTGTATGGCAGGCAATGTCGCCGATCTGTTCGACCATCAGGATGATGACGTCGGCATCGCAGTCCAGGCGTATTTCATGGAGCTTTTGCACATGCCCGGACTCTTCTCCCTTGCGCCATAGCTTGCCACGCGAACGTGACCAGTAGATGGCACGGTTTTCGGCAGCGGTCAGGCTCAGCGCCTCGCGGTTCATCCAGGCCATCATCAGCACGCGCCCGGTCTTGTGATCCTGGGCGATGGCTGGCACCAGGCCGTCAGCGTCCCATTTGATCTCGTCCAGCCAATCTTTCATCTTCGACTCCGACAACAGGGCTCGACGCGCTCGTCGAGCCTCGGCGATGGGAAACAGTGTGCCAGCCGCTAGCCTGGCTGGCTATCGGCGCACGACCAGATACAAGCCCACGGCAATCATGATTCCAGCCGGCCAGTGACCCAGCCCGTTCAGCGGTCCGCCGGCCGCGAGGATCGCGCCACCGCTCAGGTGCGCCGCGCCGAGAAGACGCAGGAACCAGTCGTCCTTGCGCCGTTTCCAGGGCGGCGAAGGGTCCTGGGCATGGGGCTGGGACATGCGTTCGAGCAGGTCGCGGGTCATGTTGGCCAGGTGCGGCAGTTGCTCGACCTGGCTGTGCAGGTTGCCCAGCAAGGCTTTCGGGCTGACGCGCTCGCGCATCCAGCGTTCGAGGAACGGCTGGGCGGTGTTCCACAGGTCCAGCTCCGGGTACAGCTGGCGGCCCAGGCCTTCGATGTTCAGCAGGGTCTTTTGCAGCAGCACCAGCTGCGGCTGCACTTCCATGTTGAAGCGGCGAGCGGTCTGGAACAGGCGCATCAGCACCTGGCCGAAGGAAATATCCTTTAACGGTTTTTCGAAGATCGGCTCGCACACAGTACGGATCGCCGCTTCGAATTCGTTGAGTTTGGTCTCTGCCGGCACCCAGCCCGAATCGATGTGCAACTGCGCAACGCGCCGGTAATCGCGCTTGAAGAACGCGAACAGGTTGCGGGCCAGGTAGTCCTGGTCTTCCGGGGTCAGGCTGCCGACGATGCCGCAGTCGATGGCGATGTACTGCGGGCTCCAGGGCTGCACGGTGCTGACGAAGATGTTGCCCGGGTGCATGTCGGCGTGGAAGAAACTGTCGCGGAACACCTGGGTGAAGAAGATCTCCACGCCGCGCTCGGCGAGCATTTTCATGTCGGTGCGCTGGTCGGCGAGGGTGGCCAGGTCGGTTACCTGGATCCCGTAGATGCGTTCCATGACCAGCACTTTCGGCCGGCACCAGTCCCAGTAGACCTGCGGCACGTAGAGCAGTGGCGAGCCTTCGAAGTTGCGCTTGAGCTGGCTGGCGTTGGCCGCTTCGCGCAACAGGTCGAGTTCGTCGTAGATGGTCTTTTCGTAGTCACTGACCACGTCCACGGGGTGCAGCAGGCGGGCGTCGGCCGAGACCTTCTCGGCGGCCCGGGCGAGGATGAACAGCCAGGCCAGATCCTGGGCGATGACCGGCTTGAGACCTGGGCGGATGACCTTGACCACCACTTCTTCGCCGCTCTTGAGCTGGGCGGCATGGACTTGCGCCACCGAGGCGGAGGCCAGGGGCTCGATATCGAAGCGGCTGAACACCTCGCTGATTTTCTTGCCCAATTGTTCCTCGATCAGCGCCACCGACTTCTTCGAGTCGAAGGGCGGTACGCGGTCCTGCAGCAGCATCAGCTCGTCGGCGATGTCTTCGGGCAGCAGGTCGCGGCGGGTCGAGAGAATCTGCCCGAACTTGATGAAGATCGGTCCCAGGTCCTGCAAGGCCAGGCGCAGGCGTGCGCCGCGGCTCAGTTCCAGTGGCTTGCGCGGGAACCAGCGCCAGGGCAAGGCGTAGCGCAGCGCCAGGAGGAACCAGGGCAGCGGCAGGGCGAACAGCAGGTCATCGAGGCGGTAGCGAATCACGACGCGCTGGATGCGCAACAAACGGCGGACGGCAAGCAGCTTCATGCGTTATCGCTTGGGTCAAGGGATCGGGAAAGGCGCTCGAAGCGCGCCTCGAGGCGTTCCAGGTCGAGCTTGACCCGGTCCAGTTCGCTGAAACGGGCTTCGGCTTCGCGCTGGCCCACCAGGGTGCGCGACTCTTCGGCCAGGTATTCGGCAAGGTTCTGGTTCAGGCTGGCGAAACCCTGGCGATACCAGCGCGCGCGGCTACGGATATGGCCGCTGAACAGCTGGGTGGCCACCGGGCCGAGCCAGCGCGAGAGTTCGTACTCCCAGTCCAGCTCCAGGTCCTGGAGGACGGCCGCCAGTTCCAGCAGCACGCCGCTGTCGCCTTCCAGCTCGACCTCGGGACCGTGCAGCACCGCGGTCTTGTCCTGGCTCAGGGCCAGGCGCACCAGGCTCGAGGCCGGCGCCCGCAGGGTGCAGTCGGCGTCGGCGGCCCAATGTGTGGCGAGGGTCAAGCCCTCATCGCCGGGAATGACGAACAACTGCACGCTCGGGCTGCGGCAATCGACGGCAATGACCTTGCCGTTCAAAGGCTGCAAGCGTGGCAAAGCCGTGCTGTCGAGACGCAGTACACGGTTGAGGCCGTGTTCGACGCTGGCGAGCAGGCCGCTGAACAACATCAGGGTTTGATGCCGCGGTGCAGGGCGACGATGCCCGCGGTCATGTTGTGGTAGGTCACGCGATCGAAACCGGCCTCGACCATCATCGACTTCAGGGTTTCCTGATTCGGGTGCATGCGGATCGATTCGGCCAGGTAGCGATAGCTTTCCGAGTCGTTGGTGATCAGCTTGCCGGCCAGTGGCATGAAGGCGAACGAGTAGGCGTCGTAGACCTTGGACATCAGGGCGTTGGTCGGCTTGGAGAATTCCAGCACCAGCAGGCGGCCACCGGGCTTGAGTACCCGCAGCATCGAGCGCAGGGCATCTTCCTTGTGGGTCACGTTGCGCAGGCCGAAGGCGATGGTCACGACGTCGAAATGGTTGTCCGGGAACGGCAGTTTTTCCGCGTCGGCCTGAACGAACTCGATGTTGCCGGCCACGCCCTTGTCGAGCAGGCGGTCGCGACCGACCTTGAGCATGGAGGCGTTGATGTCCGCTAGCACCACCTGGCCGGTAGGGCCCACCAGATGGGAAAACTTGCGGGTCAGGTCACCGGTGCCGCCGGCGATGTCCAGCACCCGATTACCGGGGCGGACGCCGGACAATTCGATCGTGAAGCGTTTCCACAGGCGATGCATGCCACCGGACAGTACGTCGTTCATCAGGTCGTACTTGGCGGCCACCGAGTGGAACACCTCAGCGACTTTTTCCGCCTTCTGGCTTTCCGGAACGTTTTTGAAGCCGAAGTGAGTGGTGGGTTCGGCATCGCTGCCTTTGCGCTGATCAGTCATATCGCTGTCACCAAAAGAGAATGCGGGACATTCTAATCCCGGTGGCGGTCTTTGTCTTGGCAAGGCTGAATGTAAGATAGTGAAGCGCCGGGGCGTTTTGACGCAGCGCAGCTCAAGACGCTCAAGGCAAGTCCCGATAAATCAGGAGTCATTCAATGGCCCGTATAAGTGTTGAGCGTGCCCACGGCCTGGGTAAGGAGGCAGCCCGCGAAAAGGCTGACCAGTTGGCGCAGAAACTGGCCGATCAGTATGGGCTGGAGCCGCAGTGGTCGGGCGATACCCTGAACCTCAAGCGTTCGGGGGTCAAAGGTGCGGTGCAGGTGAGCGACGATTCGATCAGGGTCGATGTCGAGCTGGGCCTGTTGATGTCCGCCATGAGCGGCATGATCAAGTCGGAAATCGAAAAGGCGCTGGATAAAGCCCTGGTCTGAGGCGCTTTCGCGGAAGTCGGCTTGCCGGCGATTTCGGGTGTTGTCATGACGCCTGGGAAAGCATCGTTGGCGAGTTGGTTTCTCCAATAACCGTCCACTCTTTTATGACATTGGTTAGGGTGCCGATTCTAATTTTTCTCACTACTTTGTGCCTGAGCCCACTTTCCTGCGGGCAGTTCCTCAAACCTTCTGCGCGTGAGGTGCACTATGGCCAAAGTAATTCTGAAGAAAAAAGTTGATGCCGCATCAACCACTCTGAGTGAAGTCAAATCCTATGCCCGCAAGATCTGGCTGGCAGGCCTGGGTGCCTACACCAAGGTTGGCCAAGAGGGCAGCGAGTACTTTCAAGAACTCGTTAAGGCTGGTCAAACTGTTGAAAAGAAAGGCAAAAAAGTTGTGACTGAACAACTTGAGGCCGCCAACAGTCAGATTGATAGTGTGAAGGGGGATGTCACCAGTCTCAGAGGCAAAGTCGAAGTGCAACTGGATAAAGTCGAGAAGGCTTTTGACACGCGCGTCGCAAGTGCCTTGAATCGCATCGGCATTCCGTCTAAACATGACGTTGAGACACTCTCTGCTAAGCTCGATGAGCTGACGGCATTGCTCGAACGTGTCGCGCGTAAACATTAAGGAGAACGGGATGGCTGGTAAAAAGAATACTGAAAAAGAAGGCAGCTCGTGGATCGGGAAGGTCGAAGACTACTCCCGTAAAATCTGGCTTGCTGGTTTAGGCGTGTACTCGAAAATCGACACTGACGGCAGCAAGCTTTTCGAGTCGCTGGTCAAGGATGGCGAGAAAGCCGAGAAGCTCACCAAAAGCGCTGTCGGCAAGAAAGTCGACGCCGCCAAGGACTCCGCGAGCTCGGCAAAATCGCGCATCAGTGGCGTCAAGGACCGCGCGCTGGGCAAGTGGGACGAGCTGGAAGGTGCATTCGACAAGCGCTTGAACAGTGCCATTTCGCGTCTGGGCGTGCCTAGCCGCAATGAAGTCAAGGCGCTGCACAGCAAGGTCGACACCCTGACCAAACAGATCGAAAAACTCACAGGCGCCAAGGTGGCTCCGATCGCGGCCAAGACTGCAGCGGCCAAACCGGCGGCCAAGCCTCTGGCTAAAGCAGCGGCCAAGCCGGCAGCCAAGGCTCCGGCCAAGGCAGCAGCCAAGCCTGCGGCGAAACCGGCAGCCAAAACTGCGGCGGCCAAGCCGGCTGCAAAACCTGCCGCCAAGCCGGTAGCCGCCAAGCCAGCGGCAAAACCAGCGGCCAAGCCCGCTGCGAAACCGGTGGCGAAGAAACCAGCAGTGAAGAAACCGGCAGCACCCAAGGCCGCTGCACCGAAGCCTGCGGTTGCCGCCAAGCCGGCAGCACCGGTCAGCCCTGCGAACTCCGCAGTGGCGCCAACCCCTGCCGTCACCCCGACTGCCGCGCCAGCACCCGCGACGCCAACCAGTCAGTCCTGAGTTTTTCGGGGCATACAAAAACGCCCGGCCTGCAAAGGTCGGGCGTTTTTGTTCGTGGGGCTCTTGCGACGCCGGTCAATCGTGCTCGTCGAGGTAACGCAGGGCCATCTGCTCGGTGGCCAGTTTCGCCGGTGGCAGCAGGTGCGGAGCCACCAGCATCATGATCTGGTAGACCACCACCCGTACCTCGCCCTCGCGATCGAGAATGCGCTGATAGTCCAGCGAGAACAGCAGGGTCATGGTGATCTGTTCCACCAGTTGCCCCAGTGCCTGGGTATCGCTGACCAGTTGACCTGAAGCCTTGAGCCTGGCCAGCAGCGAGGCCAGGGTGCGCTTCAGGGCGTTGAGCAGGTTGCGAATTCCCTTGGCCAGCTTCGGCAGTCGTCCGGCCAGGTTGGACAGGTCCTGGAACAGGAAGCGGTAGTGCGCCAGGCGCTCGACGATCAGGTGCAGGAACAGCCAGTAGTCTTCGGGAGCCAGGTGCACATCGGCGGGCGGATCGAGCAGGGGCGCCAGCTCATTCTGAAAGCGCTCGAACAACCCGAGGACCAGCGGCTCCTTGCCGTGGAAGTGGTAGTAGAGGTTGCCGGGGCTGATCCCCATTTCGTTGGCAACTTCCATGGTCGAGACATTGGGTTCGCCCTTGTGATTGAACAGCAGCAGGGCACATTCGAGTATCCGGTCGCGGGTTTTCATCCAGTCTTCTTGGTTGTTCAGTCAGGCCGCGACCCTAGGGCCGCGGCGCGGGGAAATTCAGCGGACGCGCACGTAGGTGCCAGGCGCCGCCTCCATCGGTGGGTAATTCTGGTTACCCAGGGTCATCAGGGTTTCGCGCTGGGCACCGGAACGCTGCTGGATCCACTCCAGCCATTGCGTCCACCAACTGCCGTCGACGTGCTTGGCGTCGTAGTACCAGGCTCGCGGGTCGCTGCTGAGCTTGCCGTTTTCGACGTAGTTGGCCTTGGGGTTGCTCGGCGGGTTGAGGATGCTCTGCACATGCCCGCTGTTGGACAGCACGAAGCGCTTGTCGCCGCCCAGCAGCAGGGTTGAGCGATACACCGCATCCCAGGGGGTGATGTGGTCGTTGATGCCGGCGACGCTGAAGCTGTCGACCGTGACCTTTTGCAGGTCGATTGGCGTGCCGCACACTTCCAGGCCCCCGGGATGACTCATCGGGTTGTGCTTGAAGAAATCCAGCAGATCGCCATGAAAGGCAGCCGGCAGCCGGGTGTTGTCGTTGTTCCAGTAGAGGATGTCGAACGCGGGCGGCTCTTTGCCCAGCAAGTAGTTGTTGACCCAGTAATTCCAGATCAGGTCGTTGGGCCGCATCCAGGCGAACACCTTGGCCATGTCGCGACCGTCCAGCACACCGCGTTGATAGGAGCGGCGCTTGGCTGCCTCCAGGGTCTGTTCGTCGGCGAACAGGGTCGCCGGGCTGTCCAGCTGGCTATCCAGCAGGCTGACCAGGTAGGTGGAGCTGGAGACCCGACGCAGTTGTCGCTTGGCTTGCAGGTGGCCTTGCAGGGCGGCAATGGTCAGGCCGCCGGCACAGGCACCCATCAGGTTCACGTCACGACTGCCGGTGATCGCCCGGCAGGCATTCATGGCTTCCTCCACGGCCTCGACATAGCTCGACAGGCCCCATTCACGATGCCGGACATCGGGGTTGCGCCAGCTGATGATGAAGGTCTGCAGGCCGTTTTTCAGGGCGAACTGCACGAAGCTGTTGGTGGGGCTGAGGTCGAAGATATAGAACTTGTTGATCTGCGGCGGCACTATCAGCAAGGGCCGAGCGTACTGTTTTTCGCTCATCGGCTTGTACTGGATCAGTTCCAGTAGCTCGTTGCGAAACACCACCGAACCGGGGGTGGTGGCCAGGCTCCTGCCGACCTCGAAGGCCTGTTTGGTGACCTGGCTGGGCAGGCCGTTGTTATGCAGCAGGTCGTCGACCAGATGACCGATGCCGCGGATCACGCTGTTGCCGCCGGAGTTGAAGATTTCCTTGATCGCCAGCGGATTGAGCAGGGTGTTGGACGGTGCCACGGCATCGTTGAGCAGGTTGAAGGCAAAGTGCGCGCGGGCCCGGTCGTCCGCGCTCATGCCGCTGTCGTCGATCCAGTTTTTGATTTGCTTCTGCCAACTGAGATAGGCCTGCAGGCCACGTCGGTAAAACGGGTTCAGGCTCCAGGTCGGATCGGAGAACCGGCTGTCCTGGGGGTTGGGTTTGTGCAGTGTTTCGCCCAGTAGTACACGGCCCAATTGGCCACCTAGCGCCAAGGCATGGCGGGCGCTGTGCACCGGGTTGCGCAGGCCATAAGTGGCCACGCTGCGCAGAGTCGACAACAAGTCACGGCCACGCAGGCCGGTGATGGCGCTCTGGGCAGTGATGTAGGTGGCGGGCGTGGGCAGCGAGCCCGCCGTTGGTTTGTCTCGCATGCTTCAACACTCCTTCGTCAAGCCATCAACAAGCACACCAAGACAAACACCATAGTCGGTCCTGAACCATCCTGCGCGCGACGATCCTGTCGGCAGACGCTTTTTGCTACGTACCGCTGAACGGCGTCGGATGCGGGTGCATCACTGCCCGTTGTCGTTCCTCCTCGAGGAATTTCATGATGATCGGCGCCACGGCTTCGGCCCGGGTAATCAGGAACAGATGCCCGTCGTCGATGATGTGTAGCTGGGCATTGGGAATGCGCCACGCCAGCATGCGCATGTTGATCAGTGGGATCAGCGGGTCGTCGTCGCCGGCCAGCACCAGGGTCGGCTGGTGGATCTTGTGCAGCCAGTGGATGCTGGTCCAGCCGAGGCCGGCGAACAATTGCCAGTAGTAGCCCAGCTTGCCCGCCGAGCGGACCTTGCTGGCATGTTCGGCGGCGAGGTTGGGATCACGGCGGAACGAGCCACCGTAGATCAGGGGGGCGATGCGGATCACATGGGAGGGCTGGATGTAGCGCCGCGGGCTGGCCATCATCCACAGCACCTTGGGTTTGCCCGGCACCATGAAGGCGCCTGCGGCGGTGGCGGCCAGCACCAGTTTCTTGCAACGTTCGGGGTAGTCGTAGGCGAACTGCTGGGCCAGTGCCCCGCCCCAGGACACCCCGACCACATTGACCTGCCCATAGTCGAGGTAATCGAGCATGCGCGCGGTCAGCTTGGCCAGGCCGGGAAACCGGTAGGGGCGGCTCGGCGTCGAGGAGCCACCCACGCCCGGTACGTCGAAGGCGATGACTTCCAGGTCCGGGTCCAGAGCCTGGACGAATGGAAACACCAGCTCCAGGTTGGCGCCGATACCATTGAAGATCAGCAAGGGTGTCAAGTGAGGCTTGCCTGGGCGTACCGCGGTGCGGATGGTCTGGCCATCCAGGTCGACGGTGCGAAAGATGAACGGTTGAGGCATGCCTTGGCCCTGTTGGTGGAATCGTTGCCTGTAGGAGAGAGGCGCTTGCGCAGCCGCATGTTCGCAAGCGGCTCGATCCTACAGGCTTGCTATCGGCTAACGTTCATGAACATAAGTACCCGGCGCCGCCTCGGCCGCTGGATACGCCTTGTTGCCGAGAATGCTCGGCGTCTTTTTCAGTTTGCCCGAACGCTCCGCCTGCCAGGCCTGCCAGTGCAGCCACCAGGAGTCGGTATGCTTGGTCGAGTTTTCCTGCCAGGCGTCGGCGCTGACCGGCATCTCTTCGCTGGTCATGTAGCGCGACTTGGGGTTGCCCGGCGGGTTGAGGATGCTCTGGATATGCCCGCTGCTGGAGAGGACGAATTCGACCTTGCCGCCGAACAGCTGGGCCGACTTGTAGCAGGACTTCCACGGGGTGATGTGGTCGTTGGTGCCGGCCAGGGAGAAGATGTCGGCGGTGACCTGCTTCAGGTCGATCGGTGTGCCGCACACTTCCAGTGCGTTGGGGCGGATCAGCGGATTGTTTTTGAACATTTCGATCAGGTCGCCGTGGAAGGCCGCGGGCAACCGGGTGGTGTCGTTGTTCCAGAACAGGATGTCGAACACCGGCGGCTCGTTGCCCAGCAGGTAGTTGTTCACCCAGTAGTTCCAGATCAAGTCGTTGGGCCGCATCCAGGCGAAGACCTTGGCCATGTCGCGGCCTTCCAGCACGCCGGCCTGATAGGAGTGACGCTTGGCGGCCTCCAGGGTCTGTTCGTCGACGAACAGCGCCACCTGGGTATCGAGGGTGGTATCGAGCACGCTGACCAGCAGGGTCAGGGCATTGACCTTCTTCTCGCCCAGGGCTGCGTAGTGCCCCAGCAGTGCGGTGCAGGTGATGCCGCCGGAGCAGGCACCGAGCATGTTCACGTCCTTGCTGCCGGTGATGGCGGTGACCACGTCGACCGCTTCTTTCAGCGCTTCGATGTAGGTCGACAGGCCCCACTCGCGCTGCGCCTTGGTCGGGTTGCGCCAACTGACGATAAAGGTCTGCAAGCCGTTGCGCAGGCAGAAGCGCGCCAGGCTCTTGTCCGGGCTGAGGTCGAAGACATAGAACTTGTTGATCTGTGGCGGCACCACCAGCAGCGGGCGCTCGTGCACCTGTTCGGTCACCGGGCGGTACTGGATCAGTTCCAGCACGTCGTTGCGAAACACCACTGCGCCTTCACTGGTGCCCAGGTTCTTGCCGATCTCGAAGGCGTCCATGTTGACCTGGCTCGGCATGCCGCCGTTGTGCACCAGGTCCTTGGCCAGATGGGAGAGGCCATCGAGCAGGCTTTTACCGCCGGTTTCGAAGAAGCGTTTGACCGCCGCGGGGTTGGCGGCGGTGTTGGTCGGCGCCATGGCTTCGGTCATCAGGTTGATGACGAAGTGGCCGCGACTGATGTCCTGTTCGGAAAGGTTGCTCTGGCCGATCCAGTCGTGAAGCTCCTTGCGCCACGCCAGGTAGGTTTGCAGATAACGCTTGTACAGTGGGTTCTGGCTCCAGGCCGGATCGTTGAAGCGACGGTCATCGCTCTCCGGTTGCAGCGTCGATTTTCCGAACATCACGTTCTTCAATTCGACGCCGAAATGGGCCACATGTTTAGCGCTGTGCAGCGGTTGTCTGATGGCCTGGGTCAGCACCATACGAGCAGAGGTAAGCAGATCTTTCCGACGTAAACCGATGACAGGATTCAGGCCCAGAGTGTTTTCCGAGGCTTGGCGTTTCAGGTCATCGTTATTCTTGTTACTCATCTACGACGCTCCATTGTCCTGAGACGAGTACCGGACCTGCTGTGTAGTCACACAGCAAAAATGCCAGGTACTACTGCTCGGGTGACCGTTGATTCTGCATTACTGCTTTTTTGTTCAGAGAACACTGCAGGGAACTTGCCAGCTCCATTGGTTACCCGAGTTTAATTTTTTTCGCAAGCAGGCCAATCGTTGGCCATGCAGCCCAGCATTCAAACAGATGAATCTAGAAAATGCCCTCTAAAGCTTCAGAGGTCTGATCTAGAGCATCAGCTTGACGATAGACTCATTTGGATCGCGGGACTTTCCGGCTGCTTGAAGTTCGGCAAGATAATCCTTCCACAGATCGTCCTGACGCACCGCCAACTGGTACAGGTAGTCCCAGGTGAACAGGCCGCTGTCATGCCCGTCGTCGAAGGTCAATTTCAGTGCGTACTGACCGGCCGGTTCGACCTTGGTCAGGCCGACGCCGATCTTGCCAAATTGCAGGATGGGTTTGCCGTGGCCCTGGACCTCGGCGGAGGGGGAGTGCACCCGCAGGAATTCGGCGGGCAGGTGATAGACCTCGTCTGGCGCGTAGGTCAGCGTCAGGGTCTTCGAGGCTTTGTGCAGGTTGATGGCGGTGGGAAGTCTGGTCATGGAGGCAGCTTAAAGCTGCAAGCCGCAAGCTACAAGATGACGGCGGTCAACTTGCAGCTTGAAGCTTATGGCTTGCCGCTTAGAGGATGTAACGGGACAGGTCTTCGTTCTGCGCCAATTCGCCCAGGTGGCTGTTGACGTAGGCGGCGTCGATGCGGATCGGCTCTTCGTTGTGGGCGCTGGCCAGGTCGCCGGCGCTGAACGACACCTCTTCGAGCAAGCGCTCGAGCAGGGTGTGCAGGCGACGGGCACCGATGTTCTCGGTCTTCTCGTTGACCTGCCAGGCGATCTCCGCCAGGCGCTTGATACCGTCCGCCTGGAACTCGATGACCAAGCCTTCGGTTTTCAGCAGCTCGCGGTATTGCTCGGTCAGGGAGGCGTGAGGCTCGCTGAGAATCCGCTCGAAGTCTTCCGGCGACAGTGCCTTGAGCTCGACGCGGATCGGCAGGCGGCCTTGCAGCTCGGGCACCAGGTCGCTTGGCTTGCTCAGGTGGAACGCGCCGGAAGCGATGAACAGGATGTGGTCGGTCTTGACCATGCCCAGCTTGGTGTTGACGGTGCAGCCTTCGATCAGTGGCAGCAGGTCGCGCTGGACGCCTTCGCGGGATACGTCGACGCCACCGGAGTTACCGCGCTTGGCAACCTTGTCGATTTCGTCGATGAACACGATGCCGTGCTGCTCGACCGCTTCCAGGGCCTTGGCCTTGAGTTCTTCATCGTTGACCAGGCGGCTGGCTTCTTCGTCGCGGATCAGCTTGAGCGCGTCCTTGATCTTGAGCTTGCGGTTCTTGCGCTGGCCCTTGCCCATGTTGGCGAAGAGGCTCTGCAACTGGTTGGTCATCTCTTCCATGCCCGGTGGCGCGGAAATGTCGACGCCGCTGACTTCAGCCACTTCGATCTCGATTTCCTTGTCGTCCAGCTGGCCTTCGCGCAGGCGCTTGCGGAACAGCTGGCGGGTGTTGGAGTCCTGGGCCGGGGCGGCGTCCTCGTTGCTGAAGCCCATGCGTGCCGGCGGCAGCAGGGCATCGAGGATGCGTTCTTCGGCGGCGTCTTCGGCGCGGTGGCGCACGCGGGTCATTTCCTGTTCGCGGAACAGTTTGATCGCGGCATCGGCCAGGTCGCGGATGATCGATTCAACGTCGCGGCCGACATAACCGACTTCGGTGAACTTGGTCGCTTCGACCTTGATGAACGGAGCGTTGGCCAGCTTGGCCAGGCGCCGGGCGATCTCGGTCTTGCCGACGCCGGTCGGGCCGATCATCAGGATGTTCTTCGGGGTCACTTCGACACGCAGCTCTTCAGGCAGCTGCATGCGGCGCCAGCGGTTACGCAGCGCGATGGCGACGGCGCGCTTGGCATCGTCCTGGCCGATGATATGGCGGTTGAGTTCGTGGACGATTTCGCGGGGAGTCATGGGCATAGTAATTGGCGGTCCTCAAGCAAGAATGAATGCCGTGGCGCGATGGCCGAAACAGGCTTATTCCGCGAGATCCTGCTCCTCAATGGTCTGGGTGTGGTTGGTGAATACGCAGATGTCGCCGGCGATGCCCAAGGCGGTTTCGACGATTTCGCGGGCCGACAGGTCGGTTTTCTTCAGCAGGGCGCTGGCCGCGGCCTGGGCATAGGCGCCGCCGGAGCCCATGGCGATCAGGCCGTCTTCCGGCTCGACCACGTCACCGTTGCCGGTGATGATCAAGGAGGCGTCCTTGTTGGCGACCGCGAGCATGGCTTCGAGGCGGCTGAGGGAGCGATCGGTACGCCATTCCTTGGCCAGTTCGACGGCGGCGCGTACCAGATGTCCCTGATGCTTCTCAAGCTGGCCTTCGAAGCGTTCGAACAGGGTGAAGGCGTCAGCGGTGGCCCCGGCAAAGCCGGCGATGACCTGGCCGTGATACAGGCGGCGAACTTTTTTCGCGTTGCCTTTCATCACGGTGTTGCCGAGGGAAACCTGGCCGTCGCCGCCCATGACGACTTTGCCGTGGCGGCGGACTGAAACGATGGTGGTCAAGGGGAGAGTCTCCACGCTGCGGGGCGAAAATGCCCTGATGGGAACTCATATGGGGGTGACGCGGGGTTTTTCAACTGCGGCGGGGGTTGTGGGACGAGCGGTATTTCTTGGCGGGAGAGTGGAAGCCGGGGGAGGACGCCATCGCGGGCAAGTCCGCTCCTGCAGGGGATGCGGAGCGGACTTGCTCGCGATCAGCCGCTTTAGCGGCTCTGGCGCTGTTGTAACAGCAGGTTGCTGAAGCCGGCGCCGGCCAATTGCTTCTGCGCGGTGGTCAGCTGTTCGCGGTTGCTGAACGGGCCGACCAGTACGCGGTACCAGGTCTCGTCCTTGACGGTGCCGGACTCGACGGACACCGATTGCCCCAGCAGGATGATCTGCGCGCGGACCTTGTCGGCATCGGTCTGCTTGCGGAACGATCCGGCCTGCAGGAAGAACCTGGTCACCGGCGCGGCCTTCGCCACCTGCGCCACCGGTGGTGCGGGCGGCGGGGTGATGCCGGCCAGGGCCGCCTGGGCCCGCGCGGTATCGATCTTCGCCGCTTCCGCCGGGGTCACAGGCGTGGTTGGAACCACCGGCGCGGTCTGCGGTGTTGGCAGGGTTTTTTCCGGCACGGCTTCCGGCGGCACTATCACTTCCGATTCCGGCAGCAGGGTGTAGAAGTCGTATTTCGGCTTCACCGGTTGCTGCGGGCTCGGCGGGGTCTTGTTGGCCTCGGCGATCTTGGTGGTTTTCTGTTGCTCCAGCCGCTCGCGCTTGACGCTGTCACCGCCCTTGCCTGGCTCCAGCTTCATCAGGAACACGATGAAGGCGCCCACGGCCAGGCCGATGGCCATCCACAACCAACCCGGAATCGGTTGCTTCGCAGGAGCTTGGTAACGGCTGGCGCCACGCTTGGGTGCAGGTTTTTTCTTGGCAGCCAACTTACATTTGCTCCAGAACTTTCAGGCCCAGCAATTCCAGACCTTGCTTGAGGGTACGACGGGTCAGCTCGGTGAGGCGCAAGCGGCTCTGCATCTGCGTCGGCGATTCGGCACTGAGGATCGGGCAGTTTTCGTAGAAGCTGGAGAACAGCCCGGCCACGTCGTACAGGTAAGTGCACAGGATGTGCGGCGTACCCTTGTCGGCCACGCCGTTCAGCACTTCGCCGAACTGCGCCAGCTTGGCCGCCAGTTCCAGCTCATGGACGGCTTCGAGGGTGATCTGCCCCTGTACTTCGCTGAAGTCCTTGCCCAGCTTGCGGAACACACCGGCGGCGCGGGTGTAGGCGTACAGCAGGTAAGGCGCGGTGTTGCCTTCGAAGTTCAGCATCAGGTCGAAGTTGAAGCTGTAGTCGCTGGTGCGGTGCTTGGACAGGTCGGCGTATTTCACCGAGTCGATGCCCACCACCTTGGCGATGTTGCGCAGATCGGCCTCGGCCAGCTCCGGGTTCTTTTCCTTGACCAGGCTGTAGGCGCGCTCTTCGGCTTCGGTCAGCAGGTCGATCAGCTTCACGGTGCCGCCGTCGCGGGTCTTGAACGGACGGCCGTCGGCGCCGTTCATGGTGCCGAAGCCCATGTGCTCCATGTCCATCGGGTGGGTCACGAAGCCGGCCTTGCGGGCCACCGCGAACACTTGCTGGAAGTGCAGGGCCTGGCGCTGGTCGACGAAGTACAGCGCGCGGTCGGCCTTGAGCTTGCCGCTGCGGTAGCGCACGGCGGCCAGGTCGGTGGTGGCGTATAGGTAGCCGCCGTCGGCCTTGACGATGATCACCGGCAGCGGCTCGCCTTCGGCGTTCTTGAACTCGTCGAGGAACACGCACTGGGCGCCGTTGCTCTCGACCAGCATACCCTTGGCCTTGAGATCGTTGACCACGTTGATCAGGTCGTCGTTGTAGGCGCTTTCGCCCATCACGTCGGCCATGGTCAGCTTGACGTTCAGCAGTTCGTAGATCTTCTGGCAGTGGGACAGGGAGATGTCCTTGAACTTGGTCCACAGTTCCAGGCAGTCCGCGTCACCGGCCTGCAGCTTGACCACCAGGCCGCGGGCACGGTCGGCGAACTCTTCGGATTCGTCGAAGCGCTGCTTGGCGGCGCGATAGAAGTTCTCCAGGTCCGACAGCTCGTCGCTAGTGATCGGGTTTTCCTGCAGGTAGGCCATCAGCATGCCGAACTGGGTACCCCAGTCGCCCACATGGTTCTGGCGGATCACGGTATCGCCGAGAAACTCCAGGACCCGCGCCACGCCGTCGCCAATGATGGTCGAGCGCAGGTGGCCGACGTGCATCTCTTTGGCCAGGTTCGGTGCCGACAGGTCGACCACGGTGCGTTGCAACGCGCCGGCCTTGCGCACGCCGAGGTGGGCGTCGGCGAGGGCGGCATCCAGGCGGGTGGCCAGGGCCTGGGTGTTCTGGAAGAAGTTGATGAAGCCGGGGCCAGCGATCTCGGCCTTGCTGACCTGTTCGTCGGTGGGCAGGGCGGCGATGATCTTTTCCGCCAGGTCGCGTGGTTTCATGCCGGCCGGCTTGGCCAGCATCATGGCGATGTTGCTGGCGAAGTCGCCGTGGGTCTTGTCGCGGGAGTTTTCTACCTGGATCGCCGGCGTCAGGCCTTCTGGCAACACACCTTCGGTGACGAGTTGGGTGATGGCTTGCTGGATGAGCTGGCGAATGGTGTCTTTCATGGTCTTCTCTTTCAACCGCTGGCGCGGCGGCGCTTCGATGCGCAGGTGGAAAAACTGGGCATTATCCGTTGCGAAGACGGGCTTGCCAACTATAGCCGGCTGTGCGGTGGCTATTCGGGCCTTATCGCGGGCAAGTCGGATCGCCGCTCGCTCCTACAGAGGTGTGCTTGCCCAAGATGGCGGTTTTTCTATCAATACAGGTCCACAGGGTCAACATCCAGCGACCAGCGTACCTGGCGCCCGCTGGGCATCTGTTCCAGCACCAGCAGCCAGTGACTCAACAGCTTGTGCAGCGGCGCCCGGGCATTGGCCTGTAACAGCAGTTGCGCGCGATAACGCCCGGCGCGGCGCTCCATGGGCGCCGGTACCGGCCCCAGCAATTCGATACCGCCCAGGTTCATCTCGGCCAGCAAGCGCTCGGCCTCGCCGCAGGCTTCGTCGAGGAAGCCTTCGGCCTGTCCCGGCTTGTGCGCCTCGGCGCGCAGCAGCGCCAGATGGGCGAACGGCGGCAGGCCGGCGGCGCGACGTTCGCTCAAGGCCTGTTCGGCAAAGGCGAAGTAACCCTGCTCGGTCAGTTGCACCAGCAGCGGATGGTCGGCCAGGTGGGTCTGGATGATCACCTTGCCCGGCTCTTCGGCCCGTCCGGCCCGCCCGGCGACCTGGACGATCAGCTGCGCCATGCGTTCACTGGCGCGGAAGTCGCCGGAGAACAGGCCGCCGTCGGCATCGAGGATCGAGACCAGGGTTACCCGCGGGAAGTGGTGTCCCTTGGCGAGCATCTGGGTGCCAACGAGGATGCAGGGCTGGCCCTTCTGGATGGTGGCGAACAACTGGTTCATCGCGTCCTTGCGCGAGGTGCTGTCGCGATCGACCCGCAGCACCGGGTAGTCCGGGAACAGGATTGCCAGCCGCTCCTCGGCGCGCTCGGTGCCGGCGCCGACCGGGCGCAGGTCGACCTTGCCGCATTTCGGGCAATGCCGCGGCACGCGCTCGGAGTGACCGCAGTGGTGGCAGCGCAGTTCGCCGTAGCGCTGGTGCACGGTCATCCGCGCGTCGCAGCGTTCGCACTCGGACATCCAGCCGCAGTCGTGGCACAGCAGGGTCGGCGCAAAACCACGGCGATTGAGGAACACCAGCACCTGCTGGCCTGCTGCCAGGGTCTGGCCGATGGCTTGTTGCATGGGGCCGGAAATGCCGCTGTCCAGCGGCCGGCTCTTCACATCCAGGCGCAGGAAGCGCGGCTGCTTGGCGCCGCCGGCTCGCTCGTTCAGCCGCAACAGGCCATAACGGCCGGTGTAGGCGTTGTGCAGGCTTTCCATCGACGGGGTGGCGGAGCCCAGCACGATGGGGATGTTTTCCTGGCGGGCGCGGACCAGGGCCAGGTCGCGGGCGTGGTAGCGCAGGCCTTCCTGCTGTTTATAGGAGCCGTCGTGTTCTTCATCGATGATGATCAGCCCGGGGTTCTTCATCGGCGTGAACAGCGCCGAGCGGGTGCCGATAATAATGTCGGCCTCGCCGTCGCGGGCCGCCAGCCAGGCATCCAGGCGCTCGCGGTCGTTGACCGCCGAGTGCAGCAGGGCGATGCGGGCGTTGAAACGTTGTTCGAAGCGCGCCAGGGTCTGCGGGCCGAGGTTGATTTCCGGGATCAGCACCAGCGCCTGCTTGCCGGCTTCCAGGGTTTCGCGGATCAGCTGCAGATAGACTTCGGTCTTGCCGCTGCCGGTGACCCCGGCCAGCAGGAAGGCGTGATAGCTGTCGAAGCCGGAGCGGATGGCCTCATAGGCGGCGCGCTGTTCGCTGTTGAACGGCAGTTCCGGCTGGGCCAGCCAATGTTCATGGCGTTCGCCCGGGGCGTGCCGGCGGACTTCCACCTGCACCAGCTCCTTGGCCAGCAACAGGTCCAGGCTGTCCTTGCTCAGCATCAGCTTGCTCAGTAACTGGTGGGCGACGCCGTGAGGGTGCTGGGCCAGGGTCGCCAGGGCTTCGCGCTGGCGTGGGGCGCGGGCGATGCGTGGGTCGTCGAGACTGGCGCCGGGGCTGACCGACCAGAAGCGTTCCTGCCGGGCCTCGGCCGGCTCGCCCTGGCGCAGCAGGACCGGCAGCGCCCAGCTCAGGGTGTCGCCGAGGCTGTGCTGGTAGTACTGCGCGGTCCACAGGCACAGCTTGAACAGCGCGGGCGGCAGCGGCGGGGTGGCGTCCAGCAGGGCCAGTGCCGGTTTGAGTTTCTCGGCCGGGACTTCGCTGCTGTCCGTGACCTCGACCAGGATGCCGATCATTTCCCGGCGACCGAACGGCACTCGCAGGCGCATGCCCGGATGCAGCTGGGTGCGCAGTACGCCGGCAGGGGCCCGGTAATCGAACAGGCGGCGCAGGGGGGAGGGCAGGGCGAGGCGCAAAATGGCGTCGGGCACGCGGGGAAATCTCATTGAACGGGCGGTGAAGAAGGCCCGGAGCCTAGCAGACGGTCGGTGCAAGGGACAGCTTGCGTGATCGCAAAGGTCTGGTAGAATCCGCGGCCTAATTACGTGCGGTATTCAACAATAGTGTTGGGTGGCGGCACGCTAGCCTGAGGAAGACACCATGAAAGCCGATATCCATCCAGAATACCCAGCAGTTGCCGTAACCTGCAGCTGCGGCAACAAGTTCGAAACTCGTTCGACCTTCGCTAAGCCGCTGGCGATCGACGTTTGCAACGAATGCCACCCGTTCTACACCGGTAAGCAGAAGACTCTGGATACCGGCGGCCGCGTTCAGAAGTTCGCCGACCGTTTCGGCGCTTTCGGCGCGAAAAAGGCCTAAGGCTGATCGGTCTGGAAAGCTGTTTCAGCTTCTCCTCGCTGATGAAAAAGGCGTCCCTTGCGGGCGCCTTTTTTGTGTCCGCGATTTGGCTCTCCAGCGCCCAGGCGTTCTGCCCGGCGCCGGTCGGGCTGGCCTCTGTGCAGGTCCAGCGGGTGGTCGATGGCGACACCTTGCGTCTCGTCGATGGCCGCAGCGTGCGCATGATCGGCCTCAATGCGCCGGAATTGGGCAAGAAAGGCCGCACCGACGAGCCCTTCGCGGTTGCCGCCCGCCAGCGCCTGCAGGCGTTGGTGAAGGCCAGCAACGGTCGGGTCGGCCTGCTTCCCGGTCGGGAAAGCAGGGATCACTATGGGCGGACCCTGGCCCATGTCTATGGTGCCGATGGCGCCAACCTTGAGGCGCAATTGCTTGCCGAAGGCCTGGGCTACCAGGTGGCGGTCGCGCCGAACGTCGATTTGTTCAGCTGCCAGCAAGCCGCCGAGCGTAGCGCCCGGCAGTCCCGGCTGGGGCTGTGGCGGCAATCCTCTGTACTGAAAGCGGATCAGATAAAGGCCTCCGGATTTGCGCTGCTCAGTGGTCGGGTGAGCAAGGTGCAACGCAATCGGGGCGGTGTCTGGATCGAATTGCAGGATTCGGTTGTATTGCGCATTGCACCCAATCTGCTTGGCCAATTCGCTGGCGTGCAGCTGGACCGCCTGCCGGGGCGGCAGATCGAGGCGCGCGGCTGGGTGCTCGACCGTTCACGCAAGGGTGGTTTGAAATCGGGTCAGGCGCGCTGGATGTTGCCGTTGACCCATCCCGGAATGTTCCAGCTGGTTCAATAAATAAAAAATTGTAGACATTTTTTATTTCGATTGTGAACAGTCTATCCCTTGTGTTCCGTGGCTCTTGGCCCAAAGTCGTAGCCTGCGGGCCTTGACAGGGGTGACTGACCAGTCTTGTAGGGACTTTGCGACACGCGTATCCTCGGCGGTCCGTCTGTCCAACAGTAAAAAGCGGAATGCCCACATGTCTGATCTGAAAACTGCCGCTCTCGAATATCACGCCAATCCCCGTCCAGGGAAACTGAGTGTCGAGCTCACCAAGGCCACCGCTACCGCCCGCGACCTGTCGCTGGCCTACAGCCCCGGCGTAGCCGAACCAGTACGCGAAATCGCCCGCGACCCTGAACTGGCCTACAAATACACCGGCAAGGGCAACCTGGTTGCAGTCATTTCCGATGGCACCGCGATTCTCGGCCTGGGTAACCTCGGCCCGCTGGCTTCCAAACCAGTGATGGAAGGCAAGGGCGTGCTGTTCAAGCGCTTCGCCGGCATCGACGTATTCGACATTGAAGTCGACTCCGAAAGCCCGCAAGCCTTCATCGACACCGTCAAGCGCATCTCCATCACCTTCGGTGGCATCAACCTGGAAGACATCAAGGCGCCAGAGTGCTTCGAGATCGAGCGCGCGCTGATCGAGCAGTGCGACATTCCGGTATTCCACGATGACCAGCACGGCACCGCTATCGTGACCGCGGCCGGCATGATCAACGCCCTGGAAATCGCTGGCAAAACCCTGTCGGACGCGAAGATCGTCTGCCTGGGCGCTGGTGCCGCCGCCATCTCCTGCATGAAGCTGCTGGTGAGCATGGGCGCCCAGATCGAAAACATCTTCATGGTCGACCGTACCGGCGTGATCCACTCCGAGCGCGACGACCTGAACCAGTACAAGGCGGTCTTCGCCCACACAACCGACAAGCGCACCCTGGCTGACGCCCTCAAAGGTGCCGACGTGTTCGTTGGCTTGTCCGGCCCGAACCTGTTGAGCGCCGAAGGCCTGAGCTCCATGGCTGCCAACCCGATCGTGTTCGCCTGCTCGAACCCTGATCCGGAAATCGCCCCGGAACTGGCGCACGCCACCCGTAGCGACGTGATCATGGCCACCGGCCGTTCGGACTACCCGAACCAGGTCAACAACGTGCTGGGCTTCCCGTTCATCTTCCGTGGTGCTCTGGACGTTCGCGCCAAGCGCATCAACGAAGAAATGAAAGTAGCCGCGGCCAACGCCCTGCGCGAACTGGCCAAGCTGCCGGTGCCTCAGGAAGTGTGCGACGCCTACGGCGGCATCAAGCTGGAATTCGGTCGTGAGTACATCATTCCGAAGCCTATGGATGCCCGTCTGATTACCGTGATCTCCGATGCCGTGGCCAAGGCTGCGATCGAGACTGGCGTGGCGACCCTGCCATATCCGAAGAACTACCCGCTCAAAAGCGTGGATGACGTGTTCAACGGCTAATAGCAGCCCATAAAAAAACCCGGCCTTCGAGCCGGGTTTTTTTATGGGGAAGTTTCAAGCCTCAAGCTGCAAGAGAAAGGCGGTGCCGCTCTGCTCTTTCTTGCTGCTTGAAGCTTGCAGCTGCTCTCTAGAACAGATCGATCGGCGCCGACTCGTCCGCCGGCAGCGGGCTGCCAGGGGCGTAGCCATTGCCCAGTTCGTTGACCGAAGGCGGCGTGTCTTCGCTCTTGAACAGTTCGAAGTAGGCGTTCGGTGTGCCCGGTGTCGCGGCGCGGCCGCTGACCGGGTCGACCCGCAGGCTGAGAATGCCTTCCGGCTCGGCCTGGGTATGGGCCGGCTTGTCTTTGAGGGCGGCGCCCATGTAGTTCATCCAGATCGGCAGGGCCACGGTGCCGCCGTACTCGCGGCGTCCCAGGCTTTCCGGCTGGTCGAAACCGGTCCAGACCGTGGTCACGTAGTCGGCGTTGTAGCCGGAGAACCAGGCATCCTTGGATTCGTTGGTGGTCCCGGTCTTGCCGGCCAGGTCGGTGCGGCCCAGGGCCAGGGCGCGCCGCCCGGTGCCGAGCTTGATCACGTCTTCCAGCATGCTGTTGAGGATGTAGGTGGTGCGGCCATCGATGATGCGTTCGGCCACCGCGGGTGCCTGTACAGGGGTCTGGCTCGGGGTTTCGCCAGGGACGTTGTCCACCGTGAAGCCCTGCTGCGCCGGTGCCGCTATCCCGCTGCTGGCCGTGTCGCCAGCCGGTACGCTCGGCGGGTTGGCGGTGAACAGGGTTTCGCCGTTGCGGCTTTCGATCTTGTCGATGATGTACGGCGTGACCTTGTAGCCGCCGTTGGCGAACACGCTCCAGCCGGTGGCGATCTCCATCGGGGTCAGGGTCGCTGTGCCCAGGGCCAGCGACAGGTTGCGCGGCAGGTCCTGTTTGTTGAAGCCGAACTTGCTGATGTAGTCGATGGTGCGGTCCACGCCCAGGCTCTGCAGGAGGCGGATCGAAACCAGGTTGCGCGACTTGTACAGCGCTTCGCGCATGCGGATCGGGCCGAGGAAGGTGTTGGTGTCGTTTTTCGGACGCCAGACCTTGTCCAGGTACTCGTCGACGAACACGATCGGCGCATCGTTCACCAGGCTGGCGGCGGTGTAGCCATTGTCCAGCGCGGCGCTATAGACGAACGGCTTGAAGCTGGAACCGGGTTGGCGCTTGGCCTGCAGCGCCCGGTTGTAGTTGCTCTGCTCGAAGGCGAAGCCGCCCACCAGCGAGCGAATGGCGCCGTTTTGCGGATCGAGGGACACCAGTGCGCCCTGAACGACCGGGATCTGGCGGAACTTGAGCGAGTTGTCTGCCTGGCGCTGCACGCGAATCAGGTCGCCGACCTGGGCGACATCGCTCGGCTGCTTGGGAGCGGCGCCCATGCTGTTGGTGTTCAGGAACGGGCGCGCCCATTTCATGCTGTCCCAACCTACGTGCTCTTCGCCGGTGCGGGTCAGTACCTGCAGGCCGTTCTTGTCGACCTGGGTGACGATCGCCGGTTCCAGGCCGCTGATGCTGCGTTGCTTGGTCAGTTCCTGGGCCCAGGCGGCGTGGGTCTTGCCGGGCAGGCGCGACTCGGGGCCGCGATAGCCATGGCGCTGGTCGTAGGTGATCAGGCCTTCATGGACGGCGGTGTTGGCCAGTTCCTGCAGGTCGCTCGGTACCGTGGTGGTGACGCGGAAACCTTCGGTATAGGCGTCGCTGCCGTAACGACCGACCATCTCGGCGCGGGCCATCTCGGCGATGTACGGTGCGTTCACTTCCGGCGTCGGCACGTGATAGCTGGCGTTCAGCGGCTCGTTGATCGCCGCGGTGTAGTCCGCCTCGCTGATCTTGCCGAGCTTGTACATCCGCCCGAGGATCCAGTCGCGGCGCTCTTTACTGCGCGCCGGGTTGGCCAGCGGGTTGAAGCGCGACGGTGCCTTGGGCAGGCCGGCGATCATCGCCATCTGCGCCAGGCTGACATCGCGAATCGACTTGCCGTAATACACCTGGGCCGCGGCCTCGATGCCATAGGCGCGGTTACCCAGGTAGATCTTGTTGACGTACAGCTCGAGGATCTCGTCCTTGGTCAGTTGGCGCTCGATTTGCAGGGCCAGGAGGATCTCGGTGGTCTTGCGCGAGAAGCTGCGTTCGCTGCTCAGGAAGAAGTTCTTCGCCACCTGCATGGTGATGGTGCTGCCGCCGGACTGGATGTGCCCGCTCTTGACCAGCTGGGTCGCGGCACGCATCAGGCTGCTGGGATCGACGCCGTAGTGGTTGGCGAAATTATCGTCTTCAGCACTTAGTAACGCATTAATGAAGTTGGGGGGAATGTCGGCGAAACGGATTGGAGTGCGGCGCATTTCGCCGAATTCTGCAATCAACTTGCCGTCGCTGCTGTACACCCGCAGGGGAATCTGCAACTGGATACTTCTGAGCGCCTCTACCGACGGTAACCCAGGACTAAGATAGAGAAACGCGCCGGAGAGAGCGAGGAGCAGCCCGCAGAACACAGCGACGATGGACCACCCGAAAAACTTCAGCAGACGAATCAAGGCTTTTGGATTTCCAGAGAAAGGAATGAATTGGGCGTCAGGTATTCACAGTCAGGAATCGGCTCACGCAGCAGATAAATCGCGGAAAAATCGCTGGGCATTATAAGCATTTTTCCGCCAAGGGCGTCATTTGCCCGTCTGTCAAGACGTGGTGATTGAACGCAATGGACATTCCAGAGTCCGTAAGTCACGGATAGTCATAGGGAATTGGTAGTGCTAGGACTCTTCAGTAAAAAGGCGAGTTCCCTTCTGGGGATCGATATCAGCTCCACCTCGGTCAAGCTTCTTGAATTGAGCCGTGTCGGTGGCCGTTTTCGGGTCGAGGCCTATGGCGTGGAGCCGTTGCCGGCCAACGCCGTGGTCGAAAAAAACATAGTCGAGCCTGAAGGGGTCGGGCATGCCCTGTCTCGCCTGCTGGCCAGGGCCCGGCCGGGTGCGAAGCACGCGGCGCTGGCGATGGCCGGCTCGGCGGTGATCAGCAAGGTCATCGAGATGGAGGCCGGGCTGTCCGACGACGATCGGGAAAGCCAGCTCAAGGTCGACGCCGACCAGTACATTCCCTATCCGCTGGACGAGGCCGCCATCGATTTCGACGTCCTCGGCTATTCGGCTCGCAATCCCGAACGCGTCGATGTGCTGTTGGCGGCCTGCCGCAAGGAGCACATCGAAGTTCGCGAGGCGGCGCTCGAGCTCGCCGGGCTGACGGCCCGAGTGGTGGACCTGGAAGTCTGCGCGCTGGAGCGGTCGTTCGCCCTGGCGGCCGGCTCGCCGGCTGCCCGGACCGTGGCGCTGGTCGATATCGGCGCCACCCTGACCACCCTGAGCGTCGTGCATGAAGGGCAGATCGTCTATTCCCGTGAGCAGTTGTTCGGCGGGCACCAACTGACCGAACACATCCAGCGTCGCTACGGGCTGTCGAAAGAAGAGGCCGGCCTGGCGAAAAAGCAGGGTGGCCTGCCGGACGATTACGCCAGTGAGGTGCTGCAACCTTTTCAGGAGGCGGTTGTGCAACAGGTTTTGCGCTCGTTGCAGTTTTTCCAGGCCTCCGCCCCGCAACACCAGGTCGATTCCATCCTGTTAGCGGGTGGCAGCGCCTCGGTTCCGGGGCTTGTCCCGTTGATCGATCAGCGCCTGGGCTTGCCTGCGCTGATCGCCAACCCCTTCGCTGACATGAGCATCGGCGCCAAGGTCGACGCCGCAGCCCTGGCCAGCGAAGCCCCGTCCTTGATGATCGCCTGCGGGCTGGCCTTGCGGAGTTTCGACTGATGGCGCGGATCAATCTTCTTCCCTGGCGCGAGGCGCGGCGCGAACAGCGGCGTCGCCACTTTTTCCTGGCCCTGGCGGCGGCTGTGGCGGTGGCCCTGGGTGTGTTGCTCGCGGGCGACAGGATCATCGACCGGGCGATCGACAGGCAACTGGCGCGCAACAATCACGTAGGCGCTCAAATCACCTTGCTCGATCAACGGATCGCCAAGATCGGCGAGCTGAAGCTGCATCGCGAGCAACTGGTGGAACGGATGAAGATCATCCAGGACCTGCAAGGCAATCGCTCCACCAGTGCGCGGGTGTTCGACCAATTGGCCCGCACCCTGCCGGACGGGGTGTATTTCACCGATGTCAGGATGAGCGGGCAGACTCTTTCCATCACCGGGGCGGCCGAATCGAACCATCGTGTTTCGGACCTGATGCGCAACCTGGACGCCTCCGACTGGTTCGACGCGCCGAGCCTGACAGAGGTCAAGGCCGCCGGGGCGGACAACGCCGACCAGGTCAATGTGTTTCAGCTGACCGTCCATCAGACCCGGCCCGCCCTGGGCGAGGACGGGCAATGAACCTGTCCGGCGGGTGGGCGCAGATGCGCCGGATCGATCTCGGCGAGCTGGAAATGAGCAACATGGGGGCGTGGCCGGCGCTGGTCAAAGGCGTGGTCGTGGCGCTGGTCATGCTGCTGGTACTGGCCCTCGGCTACAACCTGTACCTCAAGGACCTGTTGCTGCAACTCGACCAGCGCCGGGCGGACGAGGCCGTGCTGAAACAGCAGTTCGCCAGCAAGGCGCGCCTGGTGGCCAACCTCGGGCCTTACACCGAACAGATGAAGGCCATGGAAACCGCCTTTGACCTCATGCTGCGCCAGTTGCCCAGCGATACCGAGGTGCCGGGCCTGCTTGAGGATATCAGCCGCACCGGGCTTGGCAGCGGGCTGGAGTTCGAAGAGATCAAGCTGTTGCCGGAGGTGGTCCAGCCGTTTTACGTCGAATTGCCAATCCAGATCAGGGTTACCGGCGGCTATCACGCACTGGCGACTTTCGTCAGCGGCGTGGCCGGTTTGCCGCGAATCGTCACCCTGCATGATTTCGAGATCAAACCGGTCACGCCGCAGGTCGGTTCGAACCTGCGCATGAACATTCTGGCCAGGACTTACCGCTACAAGGTGCCACGCTCATGAAGCGCGCTCACGGCTTGTTGCTGGTGCTGGCATTTGTCGGGCTGGCTGGTTGTGGCAACGATGACGACTTCAGTGATCTGGATGCCTACATGAACGAGGCGCGGTTGCAGTCGCCCAGCGAGATTGAACCAATGCCGGCATTCGGGTCTTACCCAACGTTCATCTATAACGCCGCACCCTTGCGCAGCCCGTTTCAGCCTGCGGTCAGGGTGGACCTGGCGGCACGTCGGGCAGGCTCGCCTGCGGTCAAGCCGGATCCGAACCGTAGCAAGCAGTATCTCGAGGGCTTCAGCATCGAACAGTTCGAGATGGTGGGCACTCTTTCCAATGCTTCCGGCTTCTTTGCGCTGTTGCGTGGCGCCGGTGGCGTGCATCGGCTGAAGGTCGGCGATTACCTGGGGCGTAACGACGGGCGGATTGTCGCGATCAGCGATTCACAGGTCGAGGTGGTCGAGATTGTTCCCGATGGAGCGGGAGCGTGGCTGGAGCGACCACGGACCATTCCATTAAAAGAACACTCATAGTGGAACTCGCATCATGAACAGGATCTTTTCAGCCTTCGGTATTGCGCTATGGATGGCGCTGCTTTCACCGATGGCCATGGCGGCCAGCCTCAAGGCCCTGGATGTCGCGGCACTGCCGGGGGATCGCCTGGAGTTGAAACTCACCTTCGATGGGCCGGTGCCCGAGCCGCGGGGGTATACCACCGACCAGCCGGCGCGGATCGCCCTCGATCTGCCCGGTGTTGTCAGCCAGCTGGCAGACAAGAGCCGTGACCTGGGCAATGGCAATGCGCGCAGCGTGACGGTGGTCGAATCGGGGCAGCGTACCCGGGTCGTCGTCAATCTGGTCGCGCTGGCGCCCTACAGCACTCGGGTCGCTGGCAATCAGCTGTTTGTGGTGATCGGCCAGGGGGCGACGGCGGCGCTGAGTGCGCCAGGGCAGCCGGTTGTCGCGTCCGGGCGGGCCAAGGCCGTGGCTTCCGTGGGGCGGTCGATTCGCAGCGTGGATTTCCAGCGCGGCGAGCAAGGCGAAGGTAATGTGCTGATCGATCTCTCCGACTCGGGAATGAGCCCGGATATACAGGAGCGCGGCGGCAAGCTCGTCCTCACCTTCGCCAAAGCCCGCCTGCCCGAGCCCCTGCGGGTCAGGCTGGACGTCAAGGATTTCGCCACCCCCGTGCAGTTCGTCAGCGCCCGGGCGGAGTCCGGCAAGGCCATCGTCACCATCGAGCCCGGCGGCACTTTCGATTACTCGACCTACCAGACGGACAACAAACTCACGGTGAGCGTCAGGCCGATGACCTCGGGCGACCTGCAGAAACGCAACGCCGAGCGCTCGGCCTACAACGGCGAAAAACTCTCGCTGAACTTCCAGGACATCGAGGTCCGCTCGGTGCTGCAATTGATCGCCGATTTCACCAACCTCAACCTGGTGGCCAGCGATACGGTGCAGGGCGGCATTACCTTGCGCCTGCAGAATGTGCCGTGGGACCAGGCCCTCGATCTGGTGCTCAAGACCAAGGGGCTGGACAAGCGCAAGGTGGGCAACGTGTTGCTGGTGGCGCCGGCCGATGAAATCGCTGCCCGCGAACGCCAGGAACTGGAGTCGCAGAAGCAGATCGCCGACCTGGAACCATTGCGGCGCGAACTGCTGCAGGTCAACTACGCCAAGGCCGCGGAGATCGCCAAGCTGTTCCAGTCGGTCACCCGCGCCGAGGACAAGTCCGACGAACGCGGGTCGATCACTGTCGATGAGCGGACCAACAACATCATCGCCTACCAGACCCGGGAGCGCCTGGACGAGCTGCGGCGGATCGTCAGCCAACTGGATATCCCGGTGCGCCAGGTGATGATCGAAGCGCGGATCGTCGAGGCCAACGTCGACTACGACAAAAGCCTGGGCGTGCGCTGGGGCGGCTCGATCCAGAACCAGGGCAACTGGAATGCCTCGGGGGTCAGCAACGGCACCAACGGTTCCTCCACCATAGGCACGCCGGGCAGCACCAGCAGCAACTCACCGTTCGTCGACCTGGGCACTACCGCCAATACCTCCGGCCTGGGTATCGCCTTCATCACCGACAATGTGTTGCTGGACCTTGAGCTGACAGCCATGGAAAAGACCGGTAACGGGGAAATCGTCTCCCAGCCCAAGGTCGTCACGTCCGACAAGGAGACGGCGAAGATCCTCAAGGGCACGGAAATCCCCTATCAGGAAGCCGCCTCCAGCGGGGCGACCTCGGTGTCGTTCAAGGAGGCCTCGCTGTCCCTGGAGGTGACGCCACAGATCACCCCGGATAACCGCATCATCATGGAGGTCAAGGTCACCAAGGACGAGCCGGACTACCTGAACAAAGTCCAGGACGTGCCGCCGATCAAGAAGAACGAGGTCAACGCCAAGGTCCTGATCAACGATGGAGAGACCATCGTCATCGGTGGAGTTTTCTCCAATACGCAAAGCAAGGTTGTAGATAAAGTGCCATTTCTCGGTGATGTGCCGTATCTTGGCCGCCTTTTCCGGCGTGACGTGGTGTCGGAGAAAAAATCCGAGCTGCTGGTATTTCTCACTCCGCGTATCATGAACAACCAGGCGATTGCTGTGAGTCGTTGATTCTGTGCGAAATTTGATTCTTGTTGGGCCAATGGGGGCTGGAAAAAGCACCATTGGTCGCTTGCTGGCCAAAGAGCTGCGCCTGCCATTCAAAGATTCCGATAAGGAAATTGAGTTGCGCACGGGTGCCAATATCCCGTGGATCTTCGATAAAGAAGGTGAGCCGGGCTTTCGTGATCGGGAACAGGCCATGATCGCCGAGCTGTGCTCCGCCGATGGCGTGGTCCTGGCGACCGGCGGCGGCGCGGTGATGCGCGAAGCCAACCGTCTGGCGCTGCATGCCGGGGGGCGTGTGGTCTATCTGCATGCTTCGGTGGAGCAGCAGGTCGGTCGCACCGCACGGGATCGCAATCGACCGCTGCTGCGTACGGCCGATCCGGCGAAGACCCTGCGGGATCTGTTGGCGATTCGCGATCCGCTTTATCGGGAAATCGCCGACCTGGTGGTTGAAACCGATGAACGGCCACCGCGCATGGTAGTGCTGGACATACTGGACCGCCTGCAGCAACTGCCTCCCCGTTAATGCGCAGCGTGAAATGCGCTATCCTCGGCGCCTTGCCATGATCGCTCGCGGTTGTGGCGCATGGCTATTGCGCGGCGTCAGAAAGCCAGGCGATGCCAGTCGTTAATGCAAGGCAGGACACCAGCTTCCATCTTCACTGTGGGGACACATGCAGACACTTAAGGTCGATCTAGGCGAGCGCAGCTACCCGATTCATATTGGCGAAGGTTTGTTGGACCGGCCCGAGTTGCTGGCTCCGCACATCGCCGGGCGACAAGTGGCGATCGTTTCCAATGAAACCGTAGCGCCGCTGTACCTTGAGCGTCTGAAACGCAGCCTCGCCCAGTTCTCGGTGATCTCGGTGGTTCTTCCCGACGGCGAAGCGTTCAAGAACTGGGAAACCCTGCAACTGATTTTCGATGGCCTGCTGACCGCACGCCACGATCGCCGCACCACGATCATCGCCCTCGGCGGCGGGGTGATCGGCGACATGGCCGGCTTTGCCGCCGCCTGCTACCAGCGTGGCGTCGATTTCATCCAGATTCCTACCACCTTGCTGTCCCAGGTCGACTCGTCGGTGGGGGGCAAGACCGGTATCAACCATCCGCTGGGCAAGAACATGGTCGGCGCCTTCTATCAGCCGAACGTGGTGCTGATCGACACTGCCTCGCTCAATACCCTGCCGCCTCGGGAGTTATCGGCCGGCCTGGCGGAAGTCATCAAATACGGTCTGATCTGCGACGAGCCGTTCCTTACCTGGCTCGAAGACAACGTCGACCGCTTGCGAGCCCTGGACCAGCAGGCGCTGACCTATGCCATCGAACGCTCCTGCGCGGCCAAGGCGGCCGTGGTGGGCGCCGACGAGCGTGAGTCCGGTGTGCGCGCCACGCTGAACCTGGGGCATACCTTTGGCCACGCCATCGAAACCCACATGGGCTATGGTGTCTGGCTGCATGGTGAAGCGGTCGCCGCTGGCACCGTAATGGCACTGGAGATGTCCGCACGCCTTGGCTGGATCGCCGCCGAGGAGCGTGACCGCGGCATTCGCCTGTTCCAGCGCGCAGGCTTGCCGGTCATTCCGCCCGAGGAAATGACCGAGGCGGATTTTCTCGAACACATGGCAATTGACAAGAAAGTGATCGATGGTCGTTTGCGTCTGGTGCTGTTGCGCCGCATGGGCGAAGCCGTAGTGACCGACGATTATCCGAAAGAGGTTTTACAGGCCACGCTGGGAGCGGATTACCGCGCCCTGGCTCAGCTTAAAGGTTAATAAGATCCCCATGACTAGTTTGCATGCCGACGAGGCTTTCCTCGGCCACTATCAATTGAGCCATGACCCTTTCGCTCCACGGGTGCCTGGCTTCAAGTTTTTCCCCGCCCAGCGCAAGCCGGTGCTGGGGCAACTGCATCACCTGGCGCGCTACAGCCAGCTGCTGCTGGTCGTGACCGGCCCGCAGGGCAGCGGCAAGACGCTGCTGCGTCAGGCGCTGGTAGCCAGCACCAACAAGCAGTCGGTACAGAGCGTGGTGGTTTCCGCCCGCGGTGCCGGCGACGCGGCGGGCGTGCTGCGGCAGGTGGCCCAGGCGCTGAATGTCGAGCAGGCCGAAATCGGCCCGATCCTGGCGCAGGTGGTGCAACTGGCCCTGACCGGCCAGGAAGTCTATCTACTGGTGGATGACGCCGAGCAGCTCGACGAGTCGGCGCTCGAGGCGCTGCTGGCGCTTGCCGCCGGTGCTCCGGAAGGTCGCCCGCATGTGTTCCTGTTCGGCGAGTCGTCGCTGATTGCCGGCCTGGAGCAACTGAGCGCGGAAGAAGAGCGCTTCCATGTCATCGAACTGCAGCCTTATACCGAAGAAGAAACCCGCGAATACCTGGCGCAGCGTCTCGAAGGCGCAGGGCGGGGTATCGAACTTTTCTCCGCGGATCAGATCAGTGATATTCACGAAGGCTCCGATGGCTGGCCTGGCAACATCAACCAGGTCGCCCGGGATGCAATGATCGAAGCCATGATTGCCAGCCGCTCAGCGGTCAAGCGTCCAAGTATGGGGTTCAACATGCCGAAGAAACACGTATTGGCGATATCCGCAGTCGTAGTGGTGGCCGTTGCCGCTGCCTGGCTGATGCCAGGTCGCAGCAAGGCACCAAGTACCGGTGCGCCAGCCAACGAACAGGCGCAGCTGCCGCTGGGCCAGACACCGCAACCGAACAGCAATGGCAGCCCGGCTGTCGAGTTCGCCGGTTCTTCCCAGCCAATGCCGCTGCCATTGGTCGGCCAGTCGCAACCGGTGATGCGCGGCCCTCTGGCCGAAGCCGCCGGCGGGATCACCGAGGGGGACGATGGCGTGCCGGTGGAAGGCTCCAGCGCCACGCCGCCGACCGTGACCACCATTGCACCGCCAGCCGGCGTGCCGGCCGGTCCGGCGCCGACGCCTGAAGCCCGTCCGACCCCGGCACCGACCCAGGTCGCTGCCGCCAAGCCGGCTCCAGTGGTCAAGCCTGCGCCTGCTCCGGTCAGCAAGCCGGCTGCACCGGCCGCCAAGCCAGCCGAGAAACCTGTCACCGTAGCCAAGGCCGCCACCGGCGGTAGCTGGTACGCCGGTCAGGCGCCAGGCAACTACGTCGTGCAGATCCTGGGCACCAGTTCCGAAGCCGCGGCGCAGAGCTTCGTCAAGGAGCAGGGCGCTCAGTACCGTTATTTCAAGAAAGTCCTCAACGGCAAACCGCTGTATGTGATCACTTACGGCAGCTTCAGCAGCCGTGATGCAGCCGTTACCGCTATCAAGGCCTTGCCAGCGAAGGTTCAGGCTGGTAAACCTTGGCCTCGCACTGTCGCCAGCGTCCAACAGGAACTGGCAGCAACTCGCTGAAGATTCGGCGGCCTTACCCAGGCCGCCTCTCCCAGCACCTCAAAAAAATCCGCATGCGCATGCTGCCTTCAAGGCCGCGTGCCTTGTGGTGTCTGCGTCACAGTAGCTTTTGAGTCGTCGCGGTCCGAACTAAAAAAGTTTTGACTAGCACGGCGTATCGCTTTAAACCTTTCATAAATGCGACATAGATTTGCGACATTTCGTCGCCAAATTTGTGAGCGTCTGTGTCGGTGTGTACAATGACCTCCCTTTTGCCCCCGCAAAGCCGGCGTACGTTCGGCGTGGATGGTAACTGGTTGAATTGAAAAGAAATTTGTCTCGACAAGAGGCAGCCTGGTGAGAAAGTGTCTATGAAAGCAGGTCTGTACCAACCAGATGAATTCAAGGATAACTGCGGTTTCGGTCTGATAGCCCATATGCAGGGCGAACCCAGTCATACCCTTTTGCAAACGGCCATCGAGGCCCTGACCTGCATGACCCACCGCGGTGGGATCAACGCGGACGGCAAGACCGGCGACGGTTGCGGTCTGCTGATTCAGAAGCCTGACGCGTTCCTGCGAGCCATTGCCCAGGAAACCTTCAGTGTCCAATTGCCCAAGCAATATGCCGTGGGCATGGTCTTCTTCAACCAGGATCCGGCCAAGGCCGAAGCCGCTCGCGAGAACATGAACCGCGAGATCCTGGCCGAAGGCCTGCAACTGATCGGCTGGCGCAAAGTGCCGATCGATACCAGCGTTCTCGGCCGCCTGGCCCTGGAGCGCCTGCCGCAGATCGAACAGGTCTACATCGGCGGCGAAGGCCTGAGCGACCAGGACATGGCAGTCAAGCTGTTCAGCGCCCGTCGTCGTTCGTCGGTAGCCAACGCCGCCGATACCGACCACTACATCTGCAGCTTTTCCCACAAGACCATCATCTATAAAGGCCTGATGATGCCGGCGGACCTCGCCGCCTTCTATCCGGACCTGGGTGACCCGCGCCTGCAAACCGCGATCTGCGTGTTCCACCAGCGCTTCTCCACCAACACCCTGCCGAAATGGCCGCTGGCGCAGCCGTTCCGCTTCCTCGCCCACAACGGCGAGATCAACACCATCACCGGCAACCGCAACTGGGCCCAGGCCCGGCGCACCAAGTTCACCAACGACCTGATGGATCTGGAAGAACTCGGCCCGCTGGTCAACCGCGTGGGTTCCGACTCCTCGAGCATGGACAACATGCTGGAGCTGATGGTCACCGGCGGCATCGACCTGTTCCGTGGCGTGCGAATGATCATTCCGCCAGCGTGGCAGAACGTCGAGACCATGGACGCCGACCTGCGTGCGTTCTACGAATACAACTCCATGCACATGGAACCGTGGGACGGCCCCGCGGGCGTGGTCATGACCGACGGCCGCTACGCCGTCTGCCTGCTCGACCGTAACGGCCTGCGCCCGGCGCGCTGGGTCACCACCAAGAACGGTTTCATCACCCTGGCATCGGAAATCGGCGTCTGGAACTACCAGCCCGAAGACGTGATCGCCAAGGGCCGTGTCGGCCCGGGCCAGATCTTCGCCGTGGACACCGAAACCGGGCAGATCCTCGACACCGACGCCATCGACAACCGCCTGAAGTCCCGTCATCCGTACAAGCAATGGCTGCGCAAGAACGCCCTGCGTATCCAGGCGACCATGGAAGACAACGACCACGGTTCGGCGTTCTACGATGTCGACCAGCTCAAGCAGTACATGAAGATGTACCAGGTCACCTTCGAGGAGCGTGATCAGGTGCTGCGTCCCTTGGGCGAGCAAGGCTACGAGGCGGTCGGCTCCATGGGCGACGACACGCCGATGGCCGTGCTGTCCCAGCGTGTGCGCACGCCGTACGACTACTTCCGCCAGCAGTTCGCCCAGGTCACCAACCCGCCGATCGACCCGCTGCGCGAAGCCATCGTCATGTCCCTGGAGATCTGCCTCGGTGCCGAGCGCAACATCTTCCAGGAATCGCCTGAGCACGCTTCCCGCGTGATTCTCAGCTCGCCGGTGATCTCGCCCGCCAAGTGGCGCTCGCTGATGAACCTCGACCGTCCGGGCTTCGAGCGTCAGGTCATCGACCTGAACTACGAGGAAAGCCTCGGCCTGGAAGCGGCGATCCGCAACGTCGCCGACCAGGCCGAAGAAGCCGTGCGCGCCGGTCGTACCCAGATCGTCCTCAGCGACCGCCATATCGCTCCGGGCAAGTTGCCGATCCACGCGTCCCTGGCCACCGGCGCGGTGCACCACCGCCTGACCGAGAAGGGCCTGCGCTGCGACTCCAACATCCTGGTGGAAACCGCCACCGCGCGCGATCCGCACCATTTCGCGGTGCTGATCGGTTTCGGTGCCTCGGCGGTCTATCCGTTCCTGGCCTATGAAGTGCTGGGCGACCTGATCCGTACCGGTGAAGTGCTGGGCGACCTCTACGAGGTGTTCAAGAACTACCGCAAGGGCATCACCAAGGGCCTGCTGAAGATCCTGTCGAAGATGGGTATCTCGACCATCGCGTCCTACCGCGGTGCGCAGTTGTTCGAGGCCATCGGCCTGTCCGAGGAAGTCTGCGAGCTGAGCTTCCGTGGCGTGCCGAGCCGCATCAAGGGCGCGCGTTTCGTCGACATCGAAGCCGAGCAGAAAGCCCTGGCTGCCGAAGCCTGGAGCCCGCGCAAGCCGATCCAGCAAGGCGGCCTGCTGAAGTTCGTCCATGGTGGCGAATACCACGCCTACAACCCGGACGTGGTCAACACCCTGCAAGCCGCCGTGCAGCAGGGCGATTACGCCAAGTTCAAGGAATACACCGCGCTGGTGGACAACCGCCCGGTGTCGATGATCCGCGACCTGTTCAAGGTGAAGACCCTGGACACGCCGATGGACATCAGCGAAGTCGAGCCGCTGGAATCGATCCTCAAGCGTTTCGACTCCGCCGGCATCTCCCTGGGCGCGCTGTCGCCGGAGGCCCACGAAGCCCTGGCCGAAGCCATGAACCGCCTGGGTGCGCGTTCCAACTCCGGTGAAGGCGGCGAAGACCCGGCGCGCTACGGCACCATCAAGAGCTCGAAGATCAAGCAGGTGGCCACCGGCCGTTTCGGCGTGACCCCGGAATACCTGGTCAACGCCGAAGTGCTGCAGATCAAGGTGGCCCAGGGCGCCAAGCCCGGCGAAGGCGGCCAGCTGCCGGGCGGCAAGGTCAACGGCCTGATCGCCAAGCTGCGTTACGCGGTACCGGGCGTGACCCTGATTTCGCCACCGCCGCACCACGACATCTATTCCATCGAAGACTTGTCGCAGTTGATCTTCGACTTGAAGCAGGTCAACCCGCAGGCGCTGGTCTCGGTGAAGCTGGTGGCGGAAGCCGGCGTCGGCACCATCGCCGCTGGCGTGGCCAAGGCCTACGCCGACCTGATCACCATCTCCGGCTACGACGGTGGCACCGGCGCCTCGCCGCTGACCTCGATCAAGTACGCCGGTGCGCCGTGGGAACTGGGCCTGGCGGAAACCCACCAGACCCTGCGCGGCAACGACCTGCGCGGCAAGGTCCGGGTGCAAACCGACGGTGGCCTGAAAACCGGCCTCGACGTGATCAAGGCGGCGATCCTCGGCGCCGAAAGCTTCGGCTTCGGCACCGCGCCGATGATCGCCCTGGGTTGCAAGTACCTGCGTATCTGCCACCTGAACAACTGCGCCACCGGCGTGGCGACTCAGAATGAGAAGCTGCGCAAGGACCACTACATCGGTACCGTGGAGATGGTGGTGAACTTCTTCACCTACGTCGCCGAGGAAACCCGTGAGTGGCTGGCCAAGCTGGGCGTGCGTTCGTTGGAAGAGCTGATCGGTCGCACCGATCTGCTGGAAATCCTCGAAGGCCAGACCGCCAAGCAGCATCACCTGGACCTGACCCCGCTGCTGGGCAGTGACCATATCCCGGCGGACAAGCCGCAGTTCTGCCAGGTCGATCGCAACCCGCCGTTCGACCAGGGCCTGCTGGCCGAAAAAATGGTCGCCATGGCCAAGCCTGCGATCGCCGATCTCAGCGGTGCCGAGTTCGCGCTCGACATCTGCAACTGCGACCGTTCCATCGGTGCGCGGATTTCCGGTGAAATCGCCAAGGTCCACGGCAACCAGGGCATGGCCAAGGCGCCGATCACCTTCCGCTTCAAGGGCACTGCCGGTCAGAGCTTCGGCGTGTGGAACGCCGGCGGCTTGAACCTCTACCTCGAAGGCGACGCCAACGACTATGTCGGCAAGGGCATGACCGGCGGCAAGCTGGTGATCGTTCCGCCCAAAGGCAGCGCCTACAAGACTCAGGACAGCGCGATTATCGGCAACACCTGCCTGTACGGCGCTACCGGCGGCAAGCTGTTCGCCGCCGGCACCGCGGGCGAGCGTTTCGCCGTGCGCAACTCCGGTGCCCACACCGTGGTGGAAGGCACTGGCGATCACTGCTGCGAATACATGACCGGTGGTTTTGTCTGCGTGCTGGGCAAGACCGGTTACAACTTCGGCTCAGGCATGACCGGCGGTTTCGCCTACGTGCTCGACCAGGACAACACCTTCGTTGACCGGGTCAACCACGAGCTGGTGGAAATCCAGCGGATCAGCGGCGAAGCGATGGAAGCCTATCGCAGCCACCTGCAGCGCGTGCTGGACGAATACGTCGAGGAAACCGGTAGCGAGTGGGGCCGTAACCTGGCCGAGAACCTCGATGACTACCTGCGTCGCTTCTGGTTGGTCAAGCCGAAGGCTGCCAGCTTGAAATCGTTGCTTTCCAGCACCCGTGCCAACCCGCAGTGATATGCGCCTGAAGAGTTTGATGAGGTTTTAACTATGGCTGAACGTCTGAATAATGACTTCCAGTTCATCGAGGTCGGGCGCAAGGATCCGAAGAAGAAACTGTTGCGTCAACGCAAGAAAGAGTTCGTGGAGATCTACGAGCCCTTCAAACCCCAGCAGTCGGCCGACCAGGCCCACCGCTGCCTGGGTTGCGGTAACCCGTACTGCGAATGGAAGTGCCCGGTGCACAACTTCATTCCCAACTGGCTCAAGCTGGTGGCCGAGGGCAACATCCTCGCCGCCGCCGAGCTGTCGCACCAGACCAACACCCTGCCGGAAGTCTGCGGCCGGGTGTGCCCGCAGGATCGTCTGTGCGAGGGTGCCTGCACCCTCAACGACGGCTTCGGCGCGGTGACCATCGGTTCGGTGGAGAAGTACATCACCGACACCGCCTTCGCCATGGGCTGGCGCCCGGACATGTCCAAGGTCAAGCCGACCGGCAAGCGGGTCGCGGTGATCGGCGCGGGCCCGGCGGGCCTGGGCTGCGCCGACGTGCTGGTACGCGGTGGCGTGACCCCGGTGGTGTTCGACAAGAACCCGGAAATCGGCGGCCTGCTGACCTTCGGCATCCCCGAGTTCAAGCTGGAAAAGACCGTGCTGAGCAATCGTCGCGAAGTCTTCAGCGGCATGGGCATCGAGTTCCGCCTCAACACCGAGGTGGGCAAGGACGTGACCATGGAGCAACTGCTCGAAGAATACGATGCGGTATTCATGGGCATGGGCACCTACACCTATATGAAGGGCGGCTTTGCCGGTGAGGACCTGCCGGGCGTGCACGACGCGCTGGACTTCCTGATCGCCAACGTCAACCGCAACCTGGGCTTTGAAAAGTCGCCGGAAGACTTCGTCGACATGAAGGGCAAGAAGGTCGTGGTCCTCGGTGGCGGCGACACGGCAATGGACTGCAACCGCACGTCGATCCGCCAGGGCGCCAAGGCGGTGACCTGTGCCTATCGTCGTGACGAGGCGAACATGCCGGGCTCGCGCAAAGAGGTGAAGAACGCCAAGGAAGAAGGTGTGAAGTTCCTCTACAACCGCCAGCCGATCGCCATCGTCGGCGAAGACAAGGTCGAAGGCGTGAAGGTGGTCGAGACCCGTCTCGGCGAGCCGGACGCCCGTGGCCGTCGCAGCCCCGAGCCGATCCCGGGTTCCGAAGAGGTCATCCCGGCCGACGCCGTGGTCATCGCCTTCGGTTTCCGCCCGAGCCCGGCGCCGTGGTTCGAGCAGTTCAGCATCCAGACTGACAGCCAGGGCCGCGTCGTGGCGCCGGAACAGGGCCAGTACAAGCACCAGACCAGCAACCCGAAGATCTTCGCCGGTGGCGACATGGTGCGCGGTTCCGACCTGGTGGTGACGGCGATCTTCGAAGGCCGCAACGCCGCCGAAGGGATCCTCGACTACCTGGGCGTGTAAATCTGCTTGATCGGCGTCGCTCCATTCGCGGGCAAGCCTCGCTCCTACAGGAATGCCACCGGACCTGTAGGAGCGAGGCTTACCCGCGAAGAGGCCGGCCGAATCAACGCAGAATTAGCCGATGTAGTCCGCGACAAATTGACCCGATAGATAAAAGGCACGGCTCTCGCCGTGCCTTTTGCGTCGCGCTCTGAGAAAATGCCCGCACTTTTTTTCCGGATGCCGACATGACTGCCCTGAAGAACGACCGTTTCCTTCGTGCCCTGCTCAAGCAACCCGTAGACGTCACCCCGGTGTGGATGATGCGTCAGGCTGGGCGCTACCTGCCTGAATACCGCGCCAGCCGTGCCAACGCCGGTGACTTCATGAGCCTGTGCATGAACCCGGAGTTCGCCTGCGAAGTCACGCTGCAACCGCTGGACCGTTATCCACAACTGGATGCGGCCATCCTCTTCTCCGACATCCTGACCATCCCCGACGCCATGGGCCAGGGCCTGTACTTCGAAACCGGCGAAGGCCCGCGTTTCAAGAAGGTCGTCAGCACCCTGGCCGATATCGAGGCCCTGTCGATCCCGGATCCGCACAAGGACCTGGGCTACGTGATGGACGCGGTCAGCACCATCCGCCGCGAGCTCAACGGCCGCGTGCCATTGATCGGCTTCTCCGGCAGCCCCTGGACCCTGGCCACCTACATGGTCGAAGGCGGCTCGTCGAAGGACTTCCGCAAGACCAAGGCGATGCTCTATGACAACCCGCAAGCCATGCACCTGCTGCTGGACAAGCTGGCGCAGTCGGTCACCAGCTACCTCAACGGCCAGATCAAGGCCGGCGCGCAAGCGGTGCAGATCTTCGACACCTGGGGCGGCAACCTGTCGGCGGCGGCCTACCAGGAGTTCTCCCTGGCCTACATGCGCAAGATCGTCAGCGGCCTGATCCGCGAGCACGAAGGGCGCAAGGTGCCGGTGATCCTGTTCACCAAGAACGGCGGCCTGTGGCTGGAAAGCATTGCCGACGCCGGTGCCGACGCCCTGGGCCTGGACTGGACCTGCGACCTCGGCGAAGCGCGCCGACGGGTCGGCAACAAAGTCGCCCTGCAAGGCAACATGGACCCGACCGTGCTCTACGCCAAGCCGGAAGCGATCCGTGCCGAAGTCGGGCGGATCCTCGCCAGCTACGGCAAGGGCAGCGGCCATGTGTTCAACCTTGGCCACGGCATCACCCCGGAAGTCGACCCGGAGCACGCCGGCGCTTTCCTGCGCGCGGTGCACGAACTGTCGGCGCAGTATCACCAGTGATCGCGACCCGATAACCAGGCCCGGCTTTTGCCGGGCTTTTTTTTGCGCCCGGGAAACGGCCTGGCGGATTAAGTTTCAATTCAGCCTGACTGGTTAATCTGGCGCTATCGAAACCCACATTGGATCACTGCCATGAAAACCCGTTACCTCGTTCTGTTGCTCGCTCCGCTGTTCAGCACCGCCGCCCTGGCTGTCGGCTACACCGGTCCTGGCGCCCAGGCCGTCACCAGCGTCGCGGCGGCCAACGATGCCGCGGACGATACGCCGGTGGTGTTGCAGGGCCATGTGGTCAAGAAGCTGAACAATGACGACAAGTACGAATTCAAGGATGCCAGCGGCACCATCACCGTCGAGATCGACGACGAAGACCTGCCGCCAGTGGCGTTCAACGAGAAGACCCAGGTCAGGCTGACCGGTGAGGTCGAGAAGGGGTTGATGAAGCGTGAGATCGACGTCGACCTGGTGGAGATCGTCAAGTAAGCCGATCGACAGTCTTCAGCTATCGCCATGCCGGCGACCGGCCCCTGCGTATGGATCGCGGGGGTTGGTCGCCGGCATGTTGGTTTGTGACTACCGAGTGGCCAATGGCGGCAGTTTGGCCAGCTTCAACGCCACCAGCAGCGCCACCACCAGCAGGGCGCTGATAAACAGGCCGATGCCGTTCCACCCGGCCATGTGCCAGAACACCCCGCCCGCCGTCCCGGCGATGCTCGACCCGGCGTAATAGCTGAACAGGTACAGCGATGAGGCCTGGCCCTTGGCCTTGAGGGCGCGCCGGCCGATCCAGCTGCTGGCGACCGAGTGGGCGCCGAAGAAGCCGAACGTGAAGATCAGCATGCCGATGATCACCACCGGCAACGCGCTGAGCATGGTCAGGGCGAGGCCGGCGAGCATCAGCGAGATGGTGGCCCAGAGCATTTTGCGCCGCCCCAGGCGGTCGGCCAGGGCACCGATTTTCGCCGAGCTGTAGATCCCCGACAGGTACACCACCGACAGCAGGCCGACGAAGGCCTGATCCATGTGATACGGCGCGGCCAGCAGGCGATAGCCGATGTAGTTGAACAGCGTGACGAACGCGCCCATCAGCACGAAGGCTTCGAGGAACAGCAGCGGCAGGCCGGCGTCGCGAAAGTGCATGACGAAGCCTTCCAGCAGGCTGCGCGGGTGCAGCGAGCGGGCGCGGAAGTTGCGCGATTCGGGGAGGATTTTCCAAAACACCGCCGCCGCGATCAGCGCCAGGCCACCGATCACCAGCATCGCCGTGTGCCAGCTGACGAAGTCGATCAGTACCCCGGTGATCAGGCGTCCGCTCATGCCGCCGATGGCGTTGCCGCCGATGTACAGGCCCATGGCCAGGCCGATGTGCTGCGGGTGGATCTCCTCGCTCAGGTAGGTCATCGCCACCGCCGCCAGGCCGCTCAGGGACAGCCCCACCAGCGCGCGCATCAGCAACACGCCGTGCCAGCTCGGCATCAGGGCGCTGGCAATGGTGCACAGCGCGGCGGCGAACAGGGCGGCCACCATCACTGGTTTGCGGCCGATGCGGTCGGAAATCGGTCCGGTGACCAGCAGACCGACAGCCAGCAGGCCGGTAGCGACCGAGAGGATCAGGCTGCTCTGCGCGGCGTTGATGGAAAATTCCCGGGACAGCAGCGGCATCATCGGTTGCACGCAGTAGAGCAGGGCGAAGGTGGCGAAACCGCCGGAGAACAGCGCCAGCACCGTGCGCATGAACATCGGCGTGCCTTTTTCGATGTAGACCTCGTTCAGTTGCGCGACGACCCCATCGAGGGCGGTGGGAGGGAGTTCGTGGGCGAGTGGAGCGACAGCGGTTTTCACGGGGGACCTCGGGGGGAGCGCAGCCGGTCAGGCAATGGAAAAAAGCATATAGCTGGCTAATGTTTCTTTCCAATATATTGTTCGACCTGATTGATATGTTTTACGACCTAATGAGGCGATCATGGAATTGCGTCACCTGCGTTACTTCATCGCGGTGGCCGAAGAGCTGCATTTCGGCCGCGCCGCCCAGGTCCTGGGCATCTCCCAGCCGCCCTTGAGCCAGCAGATCCAGGTGCTGGAGCAGGAGGTCGGCGCGCGTTTGTTCGAGCGTACCAATCGTCGGGTCGAGCTCAGCGAGGCCGGCAGGCTGTTCCTCGATGAGGCACGACAGGTGCTGGCCCAGGTCGACAAGGCCGCGGATGTGGCCCGCCGGACGCAGTTGGGTGAGCTGGGTGAACTGAAGATCGGCTTCACCTCGTCGGCACCCTTCAACTCGAGCATCCCCCAGGCGATCTTCGCCTTTCGCCAGCGTTTTCCCGACGTGCACCTGAAGCTGCGCGAGATGAGCAGCACCCAGGTGGCCGAGGCGCTGCTGGACGAGTCGATCCAGGTCGGCATCATGCGGCCGTTGCCGCTGCCGGATTCCCTGAGCGTGGTGGAGTTGCTGCGCGAGCCGCTGGTGGCGGTGCTGAGTTCCAAGCACTCGCTGGTGGCCGGCAGCGAAGCCGGCCTGGCGCTGTCGGCCCTGGCCCACGAGCCCTTCGTGTTCTTCCCGCGCAGCTACGGCAGCGGCCTGTACGCGCAGTTGCTGACCCTGGCCCGGGATGTCGGCTTCACCCCGCACTTTGCCCAGGAAGCGGGCGAGGCCATGACCATCATCGGCCTGGTGGCGGCGGGGCTGGGTGTCTCGGTGTTGCCGGCGTCCTACCAGCGCATGCGCATCGACGGCGTGGTCTACCGACCGCTGCTCGACCCCGAGGCGGTCTCGGCGGTGTGGCTGGCGCAGCGCACCGACCAGCGCTCGCCAATGGCCAAGGCCTTTGTCGAACTGCTGACCCGCAAGGCGGAGTTGTAAGTGAAAGGGCGCCGAAAGGCGCCCTTTGTCGTTTCCGGGGGATGGAAACTGTGGATCAGGTCATGCCGATTTCACCGGCAGGCGCCTTACTCCACCTTCGCCAGGTCGCCGCGCAGCGCGACGCCTGCCATCAGGGCGCCCGCGTGGCATTCGTAGGTTTTCGCGTCCTTGCGCTCGTTGCTCTTGTAGAAGCTGGCGATGTCGGTCACGGCATTGGCGCCGACTTTCTTGGCTGCCTGGTGCAGGGTGATCAGCGCCGATTGCAGGACCCATTCGCAGGCCACTTCGTCGCTCTTGTTGAAGGCATTGGTCTTCTTGTTGGTGACCGCGCCGGCGCTGACCACCGTGACCTTGCCGGCTGGCTTGTTGCCGGCCAGGTAGAACTTCACGCTGCCGTCGATCTTGCCGGTGCTGATGGCTTCGGCGACGACCTTGTCGAACGGCAGGTACAGCGCGGTATCACGGGCCTGGCTGACGCCGGGCAGGGTGCAGAGCAGCAGGGTGGCGGCAGCGGCCAGGGTCTTCAGTTGCATGGTGGTCTCCTTGACATAGAAAGGGGGGCGGCGGTTGGCGCTCAATTAGGCGCGGCAATCGCCTGGGCCGAGCTGGACAGCTGTTGCGCGGTCCGTTCGTTCTGGTTGTCCTTCAGCTCGCGCAGGATGCCCTTGTCCAGCAGGCGCACCCAGCGGATGTAGTTCTTGTGGATCTTGCCGTCCGCGTAGTTCATGCCACGGCTGTCGCGGTAGAGGATCTTGTAGTGAGTCGGTGTGTACTGGATGTCGATTTCCACGTGGTACTGCTCGCGCACGGTGATCTCGGCCTGGATCAGCTCCGGGCTGATGCGCTGCACCGTCCACTTGCGGGCGACCAGGTTTTTCAGGATCGCCTGTTTCATTTCCTCGTGGTCGGCCTTGAGGGTGGCGGGCAGGACCCGGTCCGGGGTGTACATGCGCTTGCTGGTGCACGAGACACAGGTCAGCAGGGCCAGCACGATCAGGCATGCGCGAAGCAGGGAAGACATTCCATTTTCTCCGAGGGGTAACGTCATTGAGGCCAGCGGCGGAAAATCAGCGAAGTGTTGACGCCGCCAAAGGCAAAGTTGTTGTTCATCACGTACTCGCAGCTCATCTGCCGGAATTCGCCGCGCAGGTAATCCAGCTCGCCGCAACGCGGGTCCACCGTGTCGAGGTTGAGGGTGTGCACGTAGAGGTCGCGGTTGAGCATCTCGATGCTGAACCAGGACTCCAGCGCGCCACAGGCTCCCAGGGTGTGGCCGAGGAAACTCTTCTGCGAACTGATGGGCATCCGGCTGCCGAACAGGCTGCTGGTGGCCAGTGTTTCGGCAATGTCGCCCTGTTCTGTAGCGGTGCCGTGGCCGTTGACGTAACCGATGGCCGAAGGCTCGAGGCTGGCGTCTTCCAGGGCCAGCTCCATGGCGCGGCGCATGGTGGCCTGCTCCGGACGGGTGGTGTGCTGGCCGTCGGCGTTGCTGCCGAAGCCGACGATCTCGGCATGGATATGCGCGCCACGGGCCAGGGCGTGCTCCAGCTCTTCGAGCACCAGCATGCCGCCGCCCTCGCCGATCACCAGGCCGTCGCGGTCGCTGTCGTAGGGTCGCGGGCTGGTGTGCGGGGCATCGTTTTTCAGGCTGGTGGCGTAGAGCGCGTCGAACACCATGGCTTCGGTCGGGCACAGTTCTTCGGCGCCGCCGGCGAGCATCAGCGGCAGGCGGCCGAACTTGATCGCCTCATAGGCGTAGCCGATGCCCTGGCTGCCGCTGGTGCAGGCGCTGGACGTCGGGATCAGCCGGCCGGTGAGGCCGAAGAAGATGCTGATATTGGCCGCGGTGGTGTGCGGCATCATGCGCACGTAGGAGTTGGCGTTGAGGCCTTCGGCCACCGAGTTCAGCAACATGTTGCCGAATGCCTTGATCTCGTCGGTGCTGCCGGTGGACGAGCCACAGGCCACGCCCATGCGCCCATCCTTGATCGACTCGTCGCCCAGCAGGCCGGCATCGGCCAGGGCTTGCTCGGCGGCACCCACCGCGAGCCGCGACACCCGGCCCATGCTGCGCAGCTGTTTGCGGGTCCAGTGCGCCGGTACCTTGAAGTCGTCCACGGGGCCGGCCAGGCGGGTATTGAGCTCGCTGAAGCGATCCCATTCGTCCATCCGGCGAATGCCGCTGCGGTTGGCGCCGAAGTTGGCGACGATGGTGTCCCAGTCGCTGCCCAGCGAAGTGATGCCGGCCATGCCGGTGACGACCACACGTTTCATCAGACCAGGCCTCCGTTGACCGCCAGCACCTGGCGGGTGATGTAGGCGGCCTCGGCGGACATCAGGAAGTTCACCGCGCCGGCGACTTCCTCCGGGGTGCCCATGCGCTGGGCCGGGATCATCTTCAGCAGCTCGTCCACCGGCACGTTCTCGTCGAGCATGGCGGTGTCGATCAAGCCTGGCGCCACGCAGTTGACGGTGATCTTGCGTTTGCCCAGCTCGATGGCCAGGGCCTTGGCCGCGCCGATCAGGCCGGCCTTGGAAGCGCTGTAGTTGACCTGGCCACGGTTGCCGACCTGCCCGGACACCGAGGCGATGCAGACGATGCGCCCGGCCGCGCGGCGCCGGATCATCGGCATGATCAGCGGGTGCAGCACGTTATAGAAACCGTCGAGGTTGGTACGCAGCACGGTGTCCCAGTCGTCTTCGCTCAGGGCCGGGAACGCGCCGTCGCGGGTCAGGCCGGCGTTGAGCACCACGCCGTAGTAGGCGCCATGGGCTTCCACGTCGGCTTCGAGAGCGGCCTTGCAGCTGGCGCGGTCGGTCACATCGAATTGCAGGATGCGCGCCTGGCGCCCCAGGGCCTCGACTTCGGCCTGCACGGCCTCGGCTTCGCCGCGGCCACTGCGGCAATGCAGGATCAGGTCATAGCCGGCCTGGGCCAGGCGCAGGGCGATGGCACGGCCGATACCACGGCTGGAGCCGGTGACCAATATGGATTCAGTCATGGCTGGACTCCTGTTGATAAAGCGGATGATTCGTTCAGGTAGCTGTCCGCCTGTGGCGGACAGAACACGTTGAGGCGGGCGACGGCCTGAATGCCAGGGGCACTCAGGTGGCATTCGAATACGCCCATGCCGTTGTCGTCTTGCAGGGAGCGCAAGGCGTGAATCTGCAGTTCGCTGCCGGCGGGGAAGTGTTCCACATTGCATTCGAACTTGCGCGTGCCGAGCAGGAACCCCAGCTCGACAGCCTGGCCTTTCTGGCGCGCATGGCAACCGGCGTAGGCGGCGACGCTCTGGGCCATCAGCTCGATGCCGACCCAGGCCGGCAGGCTGCCGTCGGCACGGTTGAACAGGCCATCGGGCTTGACGGTGAGGCGGGTGCGGATCTGCTCTTCATCGAACCCCAGGACCTGATCGATCAGGATCATGTCGCCCGCGTGGGGCAGCAGTTCGGCGAGCGGCCAGTCAATCATGGGGCGTCTCCGATAATCAGGCTGACGTTGTTGCCGCCGAAGGCAAAGGAGTTGCTCATCAGGCAGCGCGGAGCGTTCTGCTCCAGACGTGTGGTGGCGGTGACCCAATGCAGCTGCGGCAGTTGCGGGTCGGCCTGGGCGTCCCAGACATGGGGCGGCAGGGCATGTGCGGCGTTGTCGCTGGACAGGCTCAGCCAGCAGAACGCCGCTTCCAGGGCCCCGGCGGCGCCCAGGGTATGGCCGCTCATGGGTTTGGTCGACGAGCAAGGCACACCGGCCGGGAACAACTGGTCGACCGCCAGGCTTTCCATGGCGTCGTTGTGCTGGGTGGCCGTGCCATGCAGGTTCAGGTAGCCGATCTGTGCGGCGTGCAGGCCGGCGTTGTGCAAGGCCTTCTGCATGGCTTGCAGGGCGCCGCGGCCACTGGGTTCGGGGGCGGAAATATGGTGCGCGTCGGAGCTGGCGCCGCCGCCGAGCAAGGCGATCGGTTGCGCGCCGAGGGTTTCCTTGCTCATCAGGAACAGCACGGCGGCTTCGCCGATATTGATGCCGTCGCGGTTGACCGAGAACGGATTGCAGCGCTGCGCGGACACCGCCTCCAGGGCCGAGAATCCGTTGAGGGTCAGCTTGCACAGGCTGTCGACGCCACCGCACAGCACCGCGTCGCACAGGCCCAGGTCGAGCAGGCGGCGGGCGCTCATAAGCGCCCGGGCGCTGGAGGTGCAGGCGGTGGAGATCACATAGGCCGGGCCGCTGAGGTCGAGCCAGTCGGCGAGAAAATTCGCCGGCGCGCCGAGTTCCTGCTGGTGGTAGTCGTAGTCGGCCGGGAAGTGCCGGTCGCGCAGGTAATGGGCAATGCCGCGGCTGGCTTCGTCGATGCCCGAGGTGCTGGTGCCGAGGACGATACCGATGCGGCTGTGGCCGTAGCGGGCGATGGCCCGGTCGATGTCGCCACGGATCTGCTGGGCGGCCTCCAGCAGCAGCTGGTTGTTGCGGCTGCCCTGCTGCCTCAGCGGCGGCGGAATGCTCGCCAGCGGCCCCTGGACGGCGGCGACGGGCACGCTGCGCTCCGGCACCCAGCCGGCTTCGGCGCGCATGCCGGAGCAGTCGCCGGCAAACAGGCTGCGGGCCACTTGCTGCTTGTCGCGCCCAAGGGCACAGATCACCCCGAGGGCATTCAGGTAGGCCGTCATGAGGCGTTCTCGGCGGTCAGCGGGCTGATGTGGTAGTGCAAGCCACGAGGCAACTCCAGACGGAAATCCAGAGCCTGGCGATAGCGGACCTGCCAGTGCGGGACGAGGTCACGCTGCGCGCCGTGCTGCCGGGCGGCTGGATAATTATCTCGCAGTTCGCCCGCGGGCGTCAGGGCGAACAGCAATGCGGCGAACAGTTCGCGGGCCTCCGGGTTCGGCGGCAACAGGCCGTCGGCCTGCCAGCGACCGGCGATCAGTTGCTGGCGCGCCAGGGGAATGCCCAGCGGGTCGATCAGCGACCAACGGATGCCCGACCCTTCGGCCTGGATCACCAGCAGCCAGTCCTGGCGCTGCCCGGCCTGTTGCCGCTCGACGTGCAGTTGCAGCGGCAGGGCCAGGCTCGGGGTTTTCTCGGGCAGCGGCGGCTGGCTGGCGCAGGCGCTCAGCAACAGCAGGCAGCCGACGAGCAGGGCACGGATCATCCAGCGGCACCTTCGTGCAGGGGTTTGCGGGCAACCACATTGACCAGGGTTTCTTCCCGTTGGCCAAAGGGCTTCGGGCGACGCAGGCCGAAGCGTTCGAGCAGCCCGAAATCCTTGGCACGGCTCCACCACAGATAGGGATAAGACACATTGCGCGGGGTGAATTCAAAACCCTGTCGACGGATCATTTCCAGGTACTGCGCGGCGCTTTTCTGCACGTGCATCGGGTGGCGGAACAGCCAGCGGATCACCCAGGTGTCGATGTAGGCCTCGGTGGATTCGGCGAACAGCAGGTAACCGCCCGGCTTGAGCACGCGATAGAACTCGGCCAGGGCCTTTTCCTGTTCCACCAGGTGGTGAAAGGTCTGGTGGCAGAACAGCAGATCGACGCTGGCATCGGCCACGTCCAGGGTCGCGCAGTCGCTGCCGATCAGCTCGACCTGCAAGCCCTGGCGCTCCGCTTCTTCGCTGCTGAGCCTGAGGCTGTGCGGGTCGGCGTCCAGGCCGATCAGGCGCCGCGGGGCGAACACCTGGCGCAGGTACTGGAACGACTTGCCCTGGCCGCAGCCGGCATCCAGCAGTACCGGGTTGCTCGGCGGCTGGTTGTCGAACAGGCGGCGCAGGTCGTTGATCGCCACCCGCAGCACATGGTGCTGCCAGGTATGGCTGCGCAGGAACCAGAAGCCGAAGCGGGTTTCCTCGACGTAGCTGGCGCTCAGGTACTGCGGCTGGGCGTCGCTCATGGAGCCTCCATGGCGCAGATTTCCGAGAGCATGCGCAGCCGGCGCTTGGGTTCGCTGACGAACGGGTTGCGTTCGTCCCAGGCATAACCGGCGAGGATCGAACTGATCATCCGGCGAATTTCCGGCGAGCTGCCCGGGTGGTAGATCACGTCCTGGAAGGTGCCGGCGTACCAGCCTTCGACGTAGCAGCGGAAGGTGTCGACGCCGCGCTTGAGGGGGGTGGCGAATTCGCTTTCCCAATCCACGCTTTCGCCCTGCAACTGCCGATGCAGCACGGCGGCGGCCATGCTCGCCGAACGCATGGCGATGGTCACGCCGGAGGAGAACACCGGGTCGAGGAATTCCGCGGCGTTGCCCAGCAGTGCGAAGCCCGGGCCGTGCAGGGTCTTGACGTTGGCCGAGTAGCCGCCGATGGCCCGCGCCGGGGTGTCCCAGACGGCGTTGTGCAGGACCTTGGCCAGGCTCGGGGTTTCCTCGATGAAACCGCGCAGGCACTGGTCCAGGTCGTCGCCACGGCCGTCGAAATGCTCCTTGGCCGCCACCACGCCGACCGAGCAGCGGCCGTTGCTGAACGGGATGGTCCAGAACCACACATCGCGTTTGCTGGGGTGAGTGGTGATGAGGATCTTTTCCCGCTCAAAGGCCGGGCTGTCGATACGGTCTTCAATGTGGGTGAACACCGCCTGGCGGACCGGGAAGTTCGAGGGCGCCTCCAGGTCCAGCAGGCGTGGCAGTACGCGGCCGTAGCCACTGGCGTCGAGGACGAAGTCCGCTTCCACGCGGTACTCGCTGCCGTCTTCGCGCAGCACCTGCAGCTGCGGCCTGGCCAAGTTGAAGTCGGCGCTGACGATGGCCTCGCCATAACGCACTTCAACGCCTTGCAGGGCGGCCTGATCGGCCAGCAGCTTGTCGAAGTCGGCGCGTTGCACCTGAAAGGTGGTGGGCTTGCCCTCGCTGAAGGTGTCGCCGAAATCAAAAGCGCTGTAGCGCTCGCCCCAGGCGAACGCGGCGCCGTTCTTGCGCTGGAAGCCCGCGGCGTTGACCGCCTCGAGCATGCCGGCCTCTTCGACGAAATCCAGGCAGTGGGACAGCAGGCTTTCACCGATCGAAAACCGTGGGAAATGCTGGCGCTCGACGATCAGCACGTCGTGGCCTTTGCCCTTGAGCAGCGCGGCGGCGATGGCGCCCGATGGGCCAGCGCCGATCACCACAATCTGGCGGCGTTCCATTTCAACTGTTGGCACTGGGGCTCCTTGCCGGTTCGGCGATGTTCTGATTCAAAGGGACCAAAGGTGTTCGGTGCAGCCCGGCCAGGGCCGGCATCAGGGTGGCGATCAGGCCCATGAGCATCAGCGCGAAGTACAGCGCCGGGCTGATCAGCTGTTGTTGCAGCAGCAGGTTGAGAAAGACGATCTCGCTCAGCCCGCGAATGTTCAGCAGCAGGCTTTCCCGCCAGCGGCTGGCGCCCTTGAAGGAGGCGCCGGCCCAGCCCAGGCCGAGCCAGTTGCCGAGCAGCTTGCTGGCAATCGGCAACAGCAGCAAGGCCCCCAGCTGTACCCAGCCGAGGCTGTCCATGGCGCTGTGCACGTTGATCTGCACGATGCCGAACGTAAGGATCAGCGGGATGGCGATAAAGGTCTGCAAACGGCTCATCCAGGCTGCCTTTAACGGCAGCACCAGCGGCACCTTGAGGGCGGCCATGCACAGCAGGTAGCCGATGCCGAAAATCAGCGCGTTGAGCTTGTAGTGCTCGGCCACCACCAGCAGGCCGAAGAAACCCAGGCTGTGCAGCAGCGGTTGGCGCAGACCGAGGCCGCGCAGGAGCAGCGGCAGGCAGGCTCCGGCCAGCGGTAGCAGCAGGCTGCTCAGGTGCAGGCTGCCCTGGGCGATGCCGAACAGGGTCCAGCAACTGAGGTCGATGAGGATCGCGGTCTGTACCAGGCGCCGGGTGGCCAGCGGCGGGTAGTCGATGTGCCGCAGGTACAGGTACAGCACCGGAATCGCGGTAATGGCGAACAGCAGGCCGACCGCCAGGGAGCTCAGCCAGGGTTGCGTCGGCAACAGCCAGACCGCCGTGGCCAGGCCACAGGCGAAGGGAATGGCGAAGCTCGGCAGGGCGATCTTCAGGCTCTGGCGGTCCAGGCGCAGGTCGATCACGTCGCTGAGGATATGTCCCAGCAGCAGGGCGAAACTCAAGCCGTAGAGGTTCTTCAGCCAGACCGGCGAGACCAGTTGGGCGCCACTCAGCTGCCAGTGCGGCTCGATCCAGAGCAGCATCAGCAGCGGCAGGCCGAAGGTCGCCAGCAGCAACTGGCTGACGATCGGGATCAGGCCAAAACGGCTGCCGATACGGGTGGCGAGCGCGAACAGCAGCAGCGCCATGAGCCAGAACAGGGCGGTCATCACAGGACGGGCTCCGTAACGGGCTGGCGATGGCGCTGGCGACCGGCCCAGGGCGCCAGGATAAAACTGAAGGCCAGGCCCAGGCTCACCGACAAGCCGAAGTTGCTGACCGCCGGGGTGCTGGAAATCGCCAGCAGGCCGAACGACAGCCAGGTGGTCAGCGCTGCAAGTAAGGTGCCGAGCAGGCTCACGGCGGCCCCGCCGACCTGTTCACGCATGAGGATGGCGTAGTCGACGCTGATGGCGGTCACCAGCAACAGGCCGAACAGGCTGAACAGGGTCAGCGGTTGCCCCAGCCAGCCCAGGCTGGCGAGGCTGCACAGGGCCGCCAGCAGCGGCAGGGCGACCAGGCGCAGGGCGCCGCCGAGGCCGAACGGCAGGATCAGCAGCAAGACGATCAGCCCGCAGGAGGCGAGCTTGAGCTCGGCGGCGCTGACCTGGGTGGCGGCGAACACTTGGTTCAGGTCGCCCAGGCGGTCCACCAGTTGTACCCCCGGCAGATCCTGCGCCTGTATCCGCAGCAACTGCGGGTTGTTCAGCCCCTGCAGGCTGACCATGGCCGCCACACCGTTATCGGTGGGGCCCAGCCACAGGGTGCGGTAAGGCTCGGCCAGCGGGCCTTGCAGGGCCGCGTCGATGTCTTCGCTGGGCAGCGCGCGCAATTGCGCGAGTTCCGCGTTCAGGGCCGCCACCGGTACTCCGAGATCCAGCAGCGGCTGCCAGTGCCGCGGCAGCTCGTCCAGGGCCTGGCGCAGGCGCTGTTGCTCGCTGGGCAGGCTCACCAGCTGGTTGAGCGACAGGTAGCCCTGGAGTTTCTCCAGGTTGACCAGTTGCTCCAGGCGCTCGCTCAGGGCGCCGAGGCGTTCGAGCAGCTGTGGCTGATCGGCGCCGCGCACCAGGAAGAACTGGCTGGTGGGCTGGTAGCCGGTGATCCGCGCGATGGCCTGGGCTTCGTTGAGCAGTTGTGGCGGCGCGCCGATCCACTGGCGGATATCGTTTTTGCTCTCCAGCTGCCACAGGCCACCGGCGCAGAAGGCGATCACCAGCGCCATCAGCCAGGGGCTGGACACGCGCTTGAGCAACTGGGTGCGCAGGTTCAGCAGCCACTCGGCCACGCGCAGCGGCCATTGCGCCGGTTGCAGCTCGACGCCGCGCAGCAGCGCCGGCAACAGGCACACCGCGCTCAGGTAAGCACCCAGCAGCCCGGCGGCGGAGAACACGGCGATCTGGGTCAGGGCCGGGAACGGTGTCCAGGCCAATGCCAGGTAGCCGATGCAACTGGTGGCCAGGCTCAGGCTCAGCCCTGGCAGGGTCAGGCGCAGCGCCGGCCAGCTGTGCCAGGGACGCAGGCTCCAGCTCTTGGACAAGTAGTGCAGCGGGTAGTCGACGGCGACGCCGATCAGGCTCGAACCCAGCACCAGGGTCATCACGTGCATATGGCCGAAGAGGGCGACGCAGGCCACCGCGCCGAACAGCATGCCCACCAGCACCGGCACGAACGCCAGCAACACCCGCCAGCGCCGGAAAGCCAGCAACAGCAGCAGGAGGATGCCGACGGTGGCGCCGCCGCCGACCCAGGTGATCTCGCGGGAGGCCTGTTGCTGGCCGTTGGCGGCGTAGAGCAGGCCGCTGGCGGCCAGCAACTGGACGTCGGCCTCGGCGGCCTGTTCGCGGCTGTGCTGGAGCAGGGCCGCCACCTGCAGCGGCAGCTGCATGTCGAACGCGTTGCCGGTGGTGCGCGCCCGCAGCAGCACCCAGCTCTTGCCGTCGGCATCGGCGACCAGGGTGCCGCTGCCGATGTCCAGTTGCACCGCGCCACGTTGCGGCTGGCTGTTCTGGATGCGTCCGGTCAGGCCCAGCCAGTCGTCCTGGCTCGGGACCAGGCTGAAACTGCTGAAGGGGTCGAACAGCGCCTGGACGCGTTGCTGGATAAAAGCGTCGGGGTGCTCGATCAACTGCTGGCGGTCGGCGGCGCCAAGCATCGCCAGGCGCCCTTGCAGCAATTGCGTGCGCAGCGTCGGCAGGTCGGCCTGCAGGTTCCACTGGACCTTCTCGAACAGCCCGCTGGCCTGCCATTGCTCACCCAGGCGCTGGGCCATGGCGATGGCCTGCTGGCGTTCGGCGTGACCCACCAGCACCAGCATTTCGCGGTTCAGCGGCTCCTGCATGCGTTGCTCGGCCTTGAGCTCCAGGGCATCGGGGTCGGTGCCCGGCACCAGCTCCATGAGGTTGGCCGACAGCGGCGCGCCATGACGCCATTGCCAGCCGGCCAGGGCCAGCACGGCCACCAGCAGGAGCAGGAACAGCCGCGGCCACCAGCGTTCACTCGGCAAAGTCATGTTGCTCCGCGTCGCTCAAAGGCTGGTTGCTGATGCTGTCGTGCATCTTCAGCACGGTGCTGTCGCCCTGGGTTTCCAGCAGCTCGATGCGCTGCACCAGTTCGCCACCGTCGATGTTGATCTGGTTGAACACCTGCTTGAGCAGTAGCGAACGTGGGGTCAGGGTCAGTTTCCAGGCCTTGGCGTCGCCGGCCAGGGCCAGCTCGAAGTCCCGTTGCAGGCCGCTGCTGTCGCCTTGCAGCACGGCGAGGAACAGGCGGTTCTGTTCGGCCCCGGCGCTCTTGTTCGGCAGCATTTGCCAGCCGCTGCCCTCCCGGCGGGCGATGCCTTGGCCGGTGATGCGGTAGTCCTGTTGCAGCGGTGTTTTCAGCAGCCACAGCAGGCCATGGTTTTTCGCCAGGACGAAGCTGCCCTTGCTGGTCAGCGGCTGGGGCAGGGCGCGCAGGTGTTTCTCCTGGACGAAGCTGCCGTGGATCACCTCGGGCTTGGCCAACTGGTCGCTGAGCTGTTGCAGGTCGAAGGCATTGGCCAACGAGCTGAAGCCGAGCGCCAACAACAAGCCCAACAACCTGTAGCCGCTGCCGCCTGGCTGCGATCGATTGTGTAGCGGGCGCCCGGCGTTATCGGCCTGGCATCGTGGGCTCAGGTTTTGCGGCTGCTGCGCAGCCGATCGCAGGCTGCGCCAGCGGCTACAGAGGTTACGAAGGCACAAGATCGGGCTCATGACAGAGCCTTCGTAACGGCGTCCACAAACACCTTGGGCGAGGCCAGTTGCATCTCGCGGCTGGCGATCTCCACCGCCACCTGCACCGAGCTGGCGCGGGTCAGGCGTTCGCCGGTTTCCAGGTCGCTGATCAGGTAGTTGATCTTCAGGCGGTTTTCCCACTCCACCAGGCTGGCGCGGACCCTGAGCTTCTGGCCGAACACCGCGCCGCGCACATAACGCAGTTGCAGGTCGATCACCGGCCAGGCGTAGCCGGAATCGCGCATCTGCTGGTAGTTGTGGCCGAGCTTGTCGAGCAGGGCGCAGCGCGCCACTTCCAGGTACTTCACGTAATGCCCGTGCCAGACCACATGCATGGTGTCGACGTCGAAAAACGGCACCTGGATCTCGGTGTCCGCGTGCAACACGCCCCGACTACGCATGCAGCCTCCAGTGTTGCTCGGCAATGCGTTGCAGGCACAGGCGCAGTTCGCCTTCCAGGGCGCGGTCCTCGATCACCGGCGGGAAGTCCTTGGCCAGCTCTTGGTGCATGGCGGCCAGGGCCGGCGGCAACGGCCGCGCGTCCTCGGCCCGGCCGCGCAGCCAGACGCCCTGGTTGGCGGCCAGCAGGGTAGCGGCGGCGACCTGTTCGGTCAGCTCCAGCACGCGGATTGCATCGCGGGCGGCGATGGTGCCCATGCTCACCTTGTCCTGGTTGTGGCATTCGGTGGAGCGCGAGAATACGCTGGCCGGCATAGTGTTTTTCAGCGCCTCGGCGGTCCAGGCGCTGGTGCCGATCTGCACCGCCTTGAAGCCGTGGTTGATCATGGCGCGGTCCGCCGGGGCGCCGGACAGGTTGCTCGGCAGACCGTGGTTGTAGCGCTCGTCCACCAGCAGCGCGAGCTGGCGGTCCAGCAGGTCGGCGACGTTGGCCACCAGGTTCTTCAGGCTGTCCATGGCGAAGGCGATATGCCCGCCGTAGAAGTGCCCGCCGTGCAGCACACGCTCGGCTTCGGCGTCGATGATCGGGTTGTCGTTGGCGCTGTTCAGCTCGGTCTCGATAAAACCGCGCAGCCAGCCCAGGCTGTCGGCCAGCACGCCCAGCACATGGGGCGCGCAACGCAGCGAGTAGCGGTCCTGCAGGCGGTGCAACGGCGCGGTCGGCGCGTCGATGGCCAGGTCCTGGCGCAGCCAGGCGGCGACTTGCATCTGCCCCGGGTGTGGCTTGGCGGCGAACAGGCGCTCGTCGAAGTGCTCCGGGTTGCCCTGCAAGGCGACCACGTTCAGCGCGGTGATGCGCGTGGCCAGTTGCAGCAGGTAGTCGGCGCGGGCGAAGGCCAGGCAGGCCAGGCCGGTCATCACCGCGGTGCCGTTCATCAGTGCCAGGGCTTCTTTCGGGCGCAGCACCAGCGGCTCCCAGCCCAGCTCGCGGTGCACCTCGGCCGAGGTCCGGCGCTCGCCGCGGAACATCACCTCACGCTCGCCGGACAGGGTCGCGGCCACGTAGGACAACGGCGTCAGGTCGCCACTGGCGCCCACCGAGCCTTCTTCGGGGATCAGCGGCAGGATGTCGTGTTCGAGGAACGCCTGCAGGCGCTCCAGCAGTTCCACGCGCACCCCGGACACACCATGGCACAGCGACTGCAAGCGCGCCGCCAGTACCGCGCGGGTGGCTTGCGCGTCCAGCAGCTTGCCCAGGCCACAGCCGTGGAAGGTGTACAGATGACGGGGCAGCGCCTCGACGTGCTGCAGCGGCACCGCGACCACGCAGGAGTCGCCATAGCCGGTGGTCACGCCGTAGATCACGCCTTCCTTGTCCAGCAGCGAATCGAGGAATTGCGCGCCCTTGGCGATGCGCTGGCGGAATGCGCTGTCGCCTTGCAGTCGGGTCGGCGCCTGACGGTTGGCCAGGGCCAGCACGTCTTCGATGCGCAAAGGGAGTTCGCCGAAGGTTACCGGCTCAAGCGGATGCGTCATCATCGGTCTTCCAGAAAGGGTAAAAGTTGAACCATTGTTGGGGCGCTTCGAGGCAGTACTGGCCCAGGCGCTCGGCGTAGCGGGCAGTCCACTGGGCGATGACCTGTTCGCGGTCGCTGCGCTTCCACGCCACGGCCTCGGTGAAGGGTTCGAGGAACACTCGATAGCGGCCATTGTTTTTCAGGCACAGCAGCAGGTTGACCGGGCATTTCAGCAGGCCCGCCAGCAGCCACGGCCCTTGTGGGAAAGGGGCCGGATGGCCGAGGAAATCCACCCGTACGTTGCGTCCGCCATGCAGCGGTACACGGTCGCCGGCAATCGCCAGCCATTCGCCGCGATCCAGGCGCTGGCTCAGTTGCAACATGACCGCCGGATCCAGCTCGCTGACCTGGATCAGCCGCAGGTTGGTGGCCCCGGCCTCGCCCAGCAGGCGATTGAAACGCTCGGCGTGCTTGGTGTGCACCAGCACGTTCATGGTGACCTTTTCGCCCAGCTCGGCCAGGGCGCGGCAGACTTCCAGGTTGCCCAGGTGCGCGCCCACCAGCATCTGTCCGCGGGTGCCGCGCAACTGGTCGCGCAGCCGGGCCGGGTCGACGATCTCGATCTGTTCCAGGCGCAGCTTGCCGTTCCACACGTCGAGCTTGTCCAGCAGGGAATCGGCGAATGCCATGAACTGGCCGAATACCCGCCAGTGGCTGGGACGCAGTTCGGCCTTGCCGCTCCAGTCGGCCAGGCGCTGCTGGTACAACCAGGCGCTGCGACGGGCACCGCGGCCGAACAGGAAGAAATAGAACACGATGATGTACAGCACCGGGCTCAACACCCGGCGGCCGAGCACGCGCACGCCGAAGGCGGTGAGCTTCATCAGCCAGAAGCTGCCGCGCTCTTTGTGCTCGGCCCAATGTTGCTTGTCCTGCTTGTCGTGTAGCACCGTCATGCTTGCCACCGTCGCCAGAGGATCAGCGGCGCGCGCAGCAACATACCGAAGAACAGCCGGGCGTGCATGCTGGAAATCAGCAGGTTGTCGTGGAACAGGCGAAAGTGCGAAAGGCCATCCGCCGGGTAACGGACCTGGGTCGGCAACCAGCGCATCGGCTGGTTGCGCCAGGACAGGCGCACCAGGATATCGGTGTCGAAATCCATGCGCTGGCCGATCTTCACCGAGTCGATCAGCGCCAGGATGGGCGGCAGGGGGTAGACCCGGAAGCCGCACATGGAGTCGGGGATCTGCAACGACAGGGTATTGATCCAGACCCAGACGTGGGTCAGGTAGCGCGCGTAAAAACGGCCCTTGGGCACGCTGGCGTCGTACTGTGGATAACCGCAGACCAGCGCTTCGGGGTGGGTGCGGGAGGTGGCGATAAAGTTATCCACATCGCGCAGATCGTGCTGGCCGTCGGCGTCCACTTGCAGGGCGTGGCTGAAACCCAGGCGCGAGGCTTCGCGCAGCCCGGCCATGACCGCGCCGCCCTTGCCCTGGTTGACCGCAAGCTTGACCAGGAATACCTGTTCGCGCTCGGCCAGCTGTTCCAGCACGGCGGCGCAGGCCGGGCTGCTGGCGTCGTCCACCAGCACACAGGGCAGGCCGCTGGCGAGCAGGGCATCGACCACCGCCGGCACGGCGGCTTCATGGTTGTAGACCGGGATCACGGCGCAAGGGTTATGCATGGGAGTTGCCTCCCGGGCGTCCGCTGCGCGGCCGACCGCAGCCTTCGGCAGCGGCTACAAAAAGCCGCTGGGGGCTGCGCTCGCCTGGCGCCCATAACTTATCCACAGGCGTTCTCCAGCAGGATGCGGCCGCTGGAGCAGGCGGCGGTGTCATTGCGATAGGCGAAGTAGAGTTTGCCGCGCTCATGATCGAAGCGCAGGTGCAATTGCACCTGGTCGCCGGGGCGCACCAGTTGCTGGAACTTCAGCACTTCCATGCCGGCAAAGCGCCCCGGCAGATCGAGCAACTGCTGGCCCAGCGCCAATGCCCAGTCCACCTGGACCACGCCCGGCAGCACCGGGGTCTGGGGGAAGTGGCCGCTGAAGTAGGCCAGGTCCGGCGGGATCGCCAGTTGCAGGCTCCATTCGCCGTCGGCCTCGAGCTGTTCCAGCACTTCCGGCGCCCGCGGGCGTGGGGCCAGCAGCAGGGCTTCGACATCGGCCTGGGGCAGTTTGCCCTGGCTGTTCAGGGGCAACTGGCGCAGCAGGCGCCAGCGGCGTGGTAGCGCCAGTGCCTCGCAATGCTGGCTCAGGTGCTGGCGCAGCGCTTGCGTGAGGGCCCGACGACCCTGATTGCGCAAGGCGTGCAGGCCTTGTTCGCTGAGGACCAGCAACGCGCCGAGGGAAGCGCGGTTTTCCCGGACCACCCCAAGGCGTGCTTCGGCGACCCAGGTATGCTCGGCCAGGGCCTGTTCCAGCATCGGCAGGGAAATGCGTTTTTCTTCCAGCTTGACGATCCGGTCCAGGCGCCCAAGCAGCTCGAAACGCCCATCGGCGGCGATGCGCGCGGCATCGGCGGTGTGTTCGATATGCCCGGTCGGCAGGTAGGGCGAGGCGATCAACAGGGCGCCGTCGCTGTCCTGGCTCAGTTCGACCCCGGCGAAGGCTTGCCACAGGCTGTCGGCCTGGCGCCAGGCGATGCCGCCGGTTTCCGAGCTACCGAGGATTTCCGTTGGCCATTGTCCAAGACGCTGGTGCAGGCCTTGCGCAGCGTCGGCAGGCAGCGCGCCGCCAGAGGAAAACACCCGGCGCACCGGGCTCAGGGCAGGCCAGTCGAGGTTGTCGCCCATGCGCTTGAGCAAGGCCGGGCTGGCGACCCAGGCAAAGGCCGGGTGTTCGCGGCTGGCGCGCTGCAGGTCTTCCGGGAACGGCAGTTGCCGACGCACGAAGGTGCGCCCGGCGCAGAGCGGCCAGAGCACACGGAACAGCAGGCCGTAGATATGTTGGGTGGCGACGCTGCCGATGATGCAGGCCTGGCCCAATCCCTCGCCCCACAGTTGTTCCAGGGCCTCGACTTCGTTGGCCAGCTGGCGCAGGGATTTGTCGATGCGCTTGGGTTCGCCGCTGGAGCCGGAGGTGCACAGGCTCAGGCGGCAGCCGTCGAGATCCAGTTCGGCGGCGGGCAATGGCGGCTGGTCGAAGTCGACCAAGTGGGCATCGCCCGGCTGGTCGGTCAGCCACAGATCGACCTGGGTCGCCCAGCGTTGCCGGGTCTGCGGTTGCAGGTCGGCGGGCAGCAGTACGCTGACCCCGGCGCGCCAGGCACCGAGCAGGGCAATGGCTAGTTCGGCGGCATCTTCCAGGTGCAGGGCCAGGCGCTGTACGCCCCTGGCCTGCAAACCCGCGGCCAGGCTCAGGGCCTGGTGCCGCAGGTGGCTGTGATCGAGTGCCGGTTCGAGCGTGACGGCCCGTTCCGGCAACGACTTGAGCAGCAACTGCTCAAGTTTTATCCAATTCATGCGCGGCCTCGTACGCGTTGTCGTAACAGCCATTCAATGGCAAACAGCAAACCCATCAACCCGTAGGAGATCAGGCCGTTGTACAACGTCCACCAGCTCAGCGGCGCCCATAGGGTCAGGGCCGCGGCGAGCAATCCGTTACAGAGGAAAAACACACTCCAGGCGACAGTCACCTGGCGGGTATAGCGAATCGCCTTTTCCGGCAGCGCAGGCTCGCTGAGGCGGGCCAGGCGTTCAGCCACCGGCGGGCCGTATTTCAGGCTCAGGCCGAACAGCGTGAGCATGAAGCCGCTGATCAGCACCGGGTACCAGCGCAGTAACAACGGGTTATCGAACAGCGCCAGCAGCAGGCAGAAGGCCAGGGCGGCGCCCGCCATCCACAGGCTGCCGGGACGCCGTTCGCCGGTCAGGGCCCGGGCCAGCCACAGGCCGCCGAGCAACAGGCCGAACTGCCAGGGAGCGAAATGCTCCATGCCGAAATACACCGCAAAGGGATACAACAGGCCTGCCAGCAGCAGGCCAAGGCCGATCAGCCGGCTCATGCGGCCGGCTGGACCAGACGGTATACCGCCTCGACCACGTCATTGACGGTACGCACCGACTTGAATTCCTCGGCGGCGATTTTCTTGCCGGTCTTGCGCTTGATGTGATCGATCAGGTCGACGGCGTCGATGCTGTCGATTTCCAGGTCCTGATACAGATTGGATTCCAGGCTTACGCGTTCCGGTTCCAGTTCGAAGAGTTCCACCAGGGCATCACGCAGGGTGTTGAAGATGTCGTCACGAGTTTGCATGGTCCGGTCTCAAGCTGCCTGTTTTGCAGTGACGAACGCCGCAAGGCTCGCCACGTTGGTGAAGTGATTGCGGGTGTCCTTGGCATCGGCGTCGATCTTGATGCCGTAGCGTTTTTGGATCGCCAGGCCCAGCTCCAGGGCGTCGACCGAGTCCAGGCCCAGGCCTTCACCGAAGAGCGTCTGCTCGTTGCCGATGTCTTGCACGCTGATGTCTTCGAGGCCCAGGGCATCGATGATCAGCATTTTAATTTCCTGGTGCAGATCGCTCATCTTCGGCGAGCTCCTTAATGAAGTAGTGATGCAAATAATCGTTGAGCTTGCGCGAGGCCTGCGGTGCGGGGCCTTGGGCGGCAAAGGCATACGGGTCTATATCGGCTCCGACGCGAAAACTGAAGTGCACGCGGCGCATCGGGATGCGATACCAGGGTTCGGCCTTGGTCAGGGTGGTCGGGCTGACCTTGATGACCACCGGGGTGATGATTCTCGCACCCCGCAAGGCGATTGCCGCGCCCCCCCGATGAAAGGCCGGCGCCTGGCCCGGCTGGGTGCGGGTGCCCTCGGGGAAGATCACCAGGGTCTGGCCGTTGCGCAGGGCTTCGCCGGCGGCGTCGAGCATGTCCATGCTGCCGTCGTTGCTGATGTATTCGGCTTCGCGTATCGGGCCGCGAGTAAAGGGGTTCTGCCACAGGCTCTGCTTGACCACGCAGTTGGCGTTGCGCACCAGGCCGATGAGGAACACCACGTCGATCAGCGACGGGTGGTTGGCAATGATCATTTGCCCGGGGCGGCCGAGATTTTGTGCGCCTTCGACTTCATAGGTCAGCACGCCGCTGCGGGCCATGAACCGGATGAACAGCCAGAACAGCCTGCCAATGGTGCGACGCGCGCGCTGGCGATGCGCTTCGGCGTCGCCGGGCAGGCAGGCGAGCAGCGGGAAAATCACCAGGCGCAGGCACAGGCCACCCAGGCCGAACAAGGCGAAGCTCGCTGCCGTGGCGACCAGGCGCCAGTAGTAGGCGTCGCGGGGTTTTGTGTTTACAGGTTGCGTTGCCAGTTCCATACACGGTTCTTCCAGGCATGTTGGCAGGAGGTCTGCTCGCCGAGCAGGGTACGCAAGAGATTCAGGGCATGGGGCCACTCGGCGCGTGGCGCTTCCTCGGTGGCGGTATCGAGCGTCAGTTGCCACTCTTTACCGGGGGTCAGCAACAGGCCCACCGCATAGGGGAACGGCACGTCGTCGATCCAGGTGGCATAGGCGGCGGGCGGCTGCTCTTCGGTGACCACCAGCAGCACCGCCGGGGCGCCTTCCCCAAGCAGCGCCGCGGCCTCTAGCATGCCATGTTCGAGGCCGTCGCCGGCAGCGGCGAGGGCGGTCATTTCGCTGGTTTCGCCACGCATGATCGACCACAGGCCGATCACCGCGTTGTGCACCGAGAGGCTGAACTGGGTCGGGGACAACGGCTGGTCGGCCGCCAGGTCGCTGAGGATGTCGAAGGTGCGCGGCGTTTCGCCATGCCGGGAAATAAAGACCAACGGTAGCTGTTCCAGGCCTTCGGCCAGCGGCCAGCCCACGCTGAAGGCCATGCGGGCCAGACGGCTGAGGCGCCGGCGCTGCATGGCCGGTAGAAACGACACGTCCGGGGCCGCATCACTGCTCTGGAGCACGACCGGTTGTCGGCTCCAGGCCTGCCAATCGTCCACGCTTTCGAGCCCAGGGGCCCACGCGCGCCATTGAGCGATGTTGAAGTTGATCACTTGAAAATTCATCCCGCCCCTGCGGGCTTACTTGACGTGGTCAGGCGTTTCGATCGCAGACTCACCTGCCACGGAGCTACAGCCGAGTGGCGCGCATTATCCCGGTGTGACTGGCTGGTAGCAAACATTGGTTATGTTTCGCTCAGTGAAAATGACCCGCTCGACAGCACAAAAGTGTCATTTGGCCATTATCGAATGGTACAGGTCGGGAGTGCGGGGACTTTACAAGAAAGTCTAGGCTGATTCTGGCCACTGGAACTGGTTTGGCGGTCTGCCGTCAGCGAGGTAGCGAAGCGGCGGCACTGGCTACTACACTCGGTGATCTTTGATGCAGGGAGGTTCTGACATGCGGCGCGTGGTGTTCAATCAGAAAGGGGGAGTCGGCAAGTCGAGCATTGCCTGCAATCTGGCGGCCGTTAGTGCCAGTGAGGGGTATCGCACACTGCTGGTGGACCTGGATGCCCAGGCCAACTCCACTCAATACCTCACCGGCCTGACCGGCGACGACATCCCCATGGGGATCGCCGACTTCTTCAAGCAGACCCTGTCTTCCGGACCGTTCTCGAAGAAGAACCAGGTCGATATCTACGAAACGCCGTTCGATAACCTGCATGTGGTGACGGCCACCGCCGAGCTGGCGGATCTGCAGCCCAAGCTTGAGGCGAAGCACAAGATCAACAAGCTGCGCAAACTGCTGGACGAGTTGGCCGAGGACTACGACCGGATCTACCTGGACACCCCGCCGGCCTTGAACTTCTATGCGGTTTCGGCGCTGATTGCCGCCGATCGCGTATTGATTCCTTTCGACTGCGACAGCTTTTCCCGCCAGGCGCTGTACGGCCTGCTGGCGGAAATCGAAGAACTCAAGGACGACCACAACGAGGATTTGCAGGTCGAAGGCATCGTGGTCAACCAGTTCCAGGCCCGCGCCAGCCTGCCCCAGCAAATGCTCGATGAACTGATCGCCGAGGGCCTGCCGGTATTGCCGGTGTACCTGGCCAGTTCGGTGCGCATGCGCGAATCCCACCAGGCCAGCCTGCCGCTGATCCACCTCGACCCCCGGCACAAGCTGACCCAGCAGTTCGTCGACCTGCACAACCTGCTGGAAAGCGCCTGACCTTCTTCCGTAGGAGCGGGGCCTGCCCGCGATGAGTATCTGACATTCAACATCGTCGTCGGCTGTCAGACCGTTATCGCGGGCAAGCCTCGCTCCTACAGTTCAAGGCGATTTCGATAGCGGTCAGATGCCCTGGCTGCGCAGCCAGCTCATCAGCTGCGGTAACGGGAAGGCGCCACTCTGGCGTGCCACTTCCCGTCCGTTCTTGAACAGAATCAGGCTCGGAATCGAGCGAATTCCCAACTGCGCCGACAATTGCTGGTTGGCCTCGCTGTCGAGCTTGGCCAGCCGGCACTTGCCTGCCAATTGCGCCGCCGCCTGCTCGAACACCGGCGCGAAGGATTTGCACGGCCCGCACCAATCCGCCCAGACATCCACCAGCAACGGCAGGTCGCCCTTGATCTGGCTGGCGTAGTCGCCTTGTTTCAGTTCGAAAGGCTGGTTCAGCAACACTTGGCCTTTGCAGCGTCCGCATTTGGGCTGATCGCCCAGGCGCTCGGCGGGGATGCGGTTCAACCCATTGCAATGGGGGCAGGGGATCAGCAGTGGATCGGACATGAGGGGGGCTCCGGGATAAGTGGCCAATAGCTCCGATCTGGAGGCTGTGGGCCGGTTTATCAAGCTGTTGCATGCGCTCATACATCTTTGCGCGGCAACCGTCGGCTCGGTTCTAGGCTGGAGAGAGACGATGCTCCGTGCCATTGGTCCGAGAGCATTTATAGCAACTTGCGATAAGTTGTCTCACCCTCTAGGCTGCCATAGCAGTATGCGATAAGGACTTTGCATGCGTGTAATCACGGCTAAACGAATTTGGGATGCCAAGGAAAAATGGCCACACTCGGCCAAGGCGTTGGATGATTGGTATCGCGCGCTTAAACGCAATCGGCTTGCGGATTTTGCCGCGATGAAGGCGATGTTCCCGGCGGTGGACAAGGTCGGGCCGCTGCATGTGTTCGATATCGGTGGCAACAAGATACGGCTGATTGCATTGGTCCGTTACACGACGCAAAAGCTCTATATCCGCCATGTGTTGGACCACCGTGAATATGACCGGGGTAAGTGGAAGGAGGATCGAGGATGAGTGCATTGATCGAGCAAGTGGCCGAACACTGGCAGTTCGTTGCGCCGTTGCTGCGCAAGCCGAAAACCGAGGCGGATTACGACAGGCTGGTTCAGGCCCTTGACGAGTTGCTGGACCTGACAGGGGAAGACGAGGCCCATCCTCTCAACAGCCTGGTGGACATCATCGGGGACTGGATCGAAGCCTACGATCTTGAACATCGCCCGATGCCTGTCGCCAGCGGAGTAGATGTGTTGCGCTACATGATGCGCGAACACGGCTTGACCCAGAGCGACCTGCCCGGTGTCGGCGCGCAGTCGGTAGTCTCGGAGATCCTGAGCGGCAAGCGTCAGCTCAACCTGCGGCAGATCCGCTGGCTGGCCGAACGTTTCAAGGTCTCGATGGAAACCTTTATCTGACCCCTCAGGACGAGCAACTGATTTCCAGGTGCTTGCCCCATTCGGGCGGTCGTTCGGCGTAGCTGTCCATGCCGGCCTGTTGTTCGAACGGCTTGCTCAGCACCGCGTGCAGGCGGCGCACCTCGGAGTAGTCTCCTTGTTCGGCGGCGTCGATAGCCTTTTGTGCCAGGTAATTGCGCAGGATGTACAGCGGGTTGACCGCATGCATGCGTTCCCGGCGCAGCTCCTCACCTTGGACGGGATCACGGGCGACCCGGGCCTTGTACAGATCGGCCCAGGCATCGAAGCCCTGGCGGTCGACGAAGTCGTCGCGCAGCCGGGCCACGGCCAGTTCCGCCGGCTCATTCCCCAGGCGACGGAAGAACAGGCTGTAGTCCACGCCGCTGCCCTGCATCAGTTGCAGCAGCCGTTCCACCAGCTTCTGATCCTCCTCTTCGGCGCTGGTCAGGCCGAGGCGGCGGCGCATCAGGTCCAGGTAATGGGCCTGGAACAGCGGCAGGAACAGGCCGAGGGTTTCCCGCAGGGCCTCGACACTGATGAAGGGCGTCAGCGCCTGGGCCAGGGCGCTGAGGTTCCACTGGCCGATCGGCACCTGGTTGCTGAACGAGTAGCGCCCCTGGTCATCGGAATGGTTGCAGATGAAATGCGCATCGAAATCGTCGAGGAAGGCGAACGGCCCGAAGTCGAAGGTCACGCCGAGGATCGACATGTTGTCGGTGTTCATCACCCCGTGGCAGAAACCGTAGGCCTGCCACTTGGCGATCAGTTCGGCATTGCGCTCGACCACTTCGCGGAACATCGCCAGGTAGGGTTCGGGCTGCTCCAGGCACTCGGGGAAGTGCATGGCCAGCACGTGCTCGCCCAGCTGTTTCTGCTGCTCGGGGCGTTTTGTGTAATAGAAGTATTCGAAGTGGCCGAAGCGGACATGGCTGGGCGACATGCGCAGCAGCATCGCCGCGCGCTCCTGCTTCTCGCGCCAGACCGGGGTGTCGGAGCCGATCACGCACAGCGCCCGGGTGGTCGGAATACCCAGGGCGTGCAGCGCCTCGGAAGCCAGGAACTCGCGGATCGACGAACGCAGTACGGCGCGGCCATCGCCCATGCGCGAGTAGGGGGTCTGGCCGGCGCCCTTGAGGTGCAGGTCCCAGTGCTCGCCGGCGGCGTTGTACACCTCGCCCAGCAGCAAGCCGCGACCATCGCCCAACTGAGGGTTGTAGGAGCCGAACTGATGCCCGGAATAGACCATCGCCCGGGGCTCTGCTTCGGCCCACAGCTTGTGCCCGCCAAACAGTTCGGCGAACACCGGGCTTTGCGCGGCCTCGGGGTCCAGGTCCAGCAGCGCCATGGCCGCCGGGCTGGCCACCACCAGGCGTGGGCGGTCGATCGGCTCGGGCAGCACATGGGTTGAGAACGCATCGCCCAGGCGGGCGAAGCGATTGTCGAAGGTCAGTTCGTCGAGGGCTTTCAACGGCCATCTCCAGCAGAATGTCCGAGCATTCTGCTAGGGATAGCGTCCTTAGTCGAGCCTGCTGGGAGGCGGTTCCTGCAGCGGTTTGCCGTCGGGCAGCGGGACAATGGTCTTGGTCTCCGGCTCGATGGGCACCATCTTGTATTCCTGGCCATGGAGGTTCTTCAGGTAGACCTCCATCTGGCGGAACGAGATGTTGATGTGCTGTTTCTTGAACTCGCGGTTGATGAAGCGGTTGACCTCGTCGAGTACCGGGTTGCGGTCCCCCAGCTCGCGCACGTGCATGCGCAGTTCGTGGTCCAGGGTGCTTTCGCCGAAGTTGAGGAAGTACACATGGGGCTCGGGTTCTTTCAGTACCCGCGGGTTATCGCGGGCCGCCTTGAGCAGCAGTTCCTTGACCAGGTCCAGGTCCGAGCCATAGTCGACGCCGAGCTTGAGGGTCACCCGGGTGACGGTGTCGGTCAGCGACCAGTTGATCAGTTGCCCGGTGATGAAGGTCTGGTTCGGGACGATGATGTCCTTGCGATCGAAGTCGGTGATGGTGGTGGCGCGGATGCGGATCTTGCTCACCGTGCCCGACAGGTTGCCGATGGTGATGGTGTCGCCGATGCGTACCGGCCGCTCGAACAGGATGATGATGCCGGAGATGAAGTTGGCGAAGATCGCCTGCATGCCGAAGCCCAGGCCCACCGACAGCGCAGCCACCAGCCACTGCAACTTGTCCCAGCTGACGCCGAGGGTCGACAGGGTCGAGACGAAGCCGACGCCGGCAATCACATAGGACAGCAGCGTGGTGGTCGCGTAGGCGCTGCCCTGGGCCAGGTTCAGCCTGGACAACACCAGCACCTCCAGCAGCCCCGGCAGGTTGCGCGCCAGGGCGAAGGTGATGCCGACGATGATCAGCGCGCCGAGCATGTCGCCGATGCTGATGGGCACCATGCTCATGTTGGCGCCGGTGCCGCTGGTGTATTCGTAGAGGGTGATGTTGTCCAGGTAGGAGAACACGCTGATCAGGTCCGACCAGACCCAGTACAGCCCGGCCATGAAACCACCGAGCAGGGCCAGGCGGATCAGGCGCAGGGACTGTTCGTTGACCTTCTCGATGTCCAGGGTCGGCTCTTCGACCACCGCTTCGCCGTCGCCGCTTTCCTTGGCGGCCTGGCGTTTGGCCAGGGCCCGCTGGTAGGCCAGGCGCCGGGCGGCGACGCCCAGTCCACGGACAAAAGTGGCTTCGATCACCAGCCAGAACATCAGCAGGTACAGGGTATTGATCAGGCGGTCGCTGAGCTTCAGCGCGGTGTAGTAGTAGCCGAAGCACACGGCGATGAACAAGGCGATCGGCAGCGCGGTGAACAGCACCGCCACCGCCTTGCGGAACAGCGAGGCGTTCTGGTGCGTCGGGCTGCTCAGCAGCAGGCGGCTGAGCAGCCAGGCCATCAGGGCGTAGCAGGTCAGGACCACGGCGATGCCGAGTACGTCATCGGCCAGTGCCGCTGGTTGATGTTCGGCCACGGCGACCACGGCCACCAGGGCCATGACCACCAGCCCGAGGCGGCGGATCCAGCCCTGGAGGAATTCGACCTGGGGCTTTTCCCAGCGAAAGTGCAGTTCCGCCACGCCGCCGGGGGCGAGGATCCGGTAGGCGGTATAGAACACCAGCCAGGCCTGGGCCATCTGCAACAGCGCCGCGCCGAGGTTGGCGTTCTGTCCGCGGGCGTCGATCTGCAAGGCCAGGCCGCACAGCGCCAGGCCGAGAGCGACCGGCATCGCCAGCAGGATGTTGACCAGGATCGCCTGCGGCGTGTGCCATTGGCTGTCGCGCTTGAAGTGACCGATGTCCTTGTGAACCTTGGTCAGGCGCTGGTACAGGTTCTTGCGCCGCCACAGCAGGGCCGCGATCAGGAGCAGCAATGGCAGGAACAGCAGCGGCCGTTGCGCCAGGCCGTCGGCCAGCTCGCTCAGGCTGGACGACCAGGGCAGGGTGGTGACCTGTTTTTCCAGGCGCAGCGGCACAGCTTGCAGCCATTCGCCGTCCAGCGGCTTGTTGCTGGGAATCCAGAACATCTGTTCGTCGAGGGTCGCGCGCAGGCTTTGCGAGGTGCTCAGCAGCTGCTTCTGATTGAGCTGCAGGGTGATGGATTCGTTGAGCAGGGCGCTCAGCTCGCGGCTCAGGCGTTCCAGCAGGTCGGCACGGGTGATGGCCAGGTCCAGCAGGGTTTTGCGCAGCTGCGGGGTGATTTGCTCGGACGGCTGGGTCGCCAGCAGGTTGTCGACATAGCTGCTGGGGCTGCTGATCAGCTCGCGTTGCTGGTTGACCTCGAACTGATACAGGCGGATGTCGGCGATCTGGTCCGCCAGGTCGCGGTCGAGCCGCAGGTGCGGCAGCGCCTGCTTCTGTTTATAGAGGATCTTCGACAGCAGCAGGCTGCCCTTGAGCACGCTGATCTGCTCGTCCAGCGCGGCATCGCTCTGGGTCACGCTGTCGAGTTGCTGCTTGGTCTGCAGGTTCTGCTGGGTCAGCTCATTGAGGCGGTCGGTGCTTTTGAGCAGATAGTCGGAGAGCTTCAGGTTGGCCGCGCTTTCGGTGGCCAGGAGGCTGCTGCTGCCGGCCTTTTGCGCTTCGATCGATTGCTGGGTGACGGTTTCCTGGGACTGGGCCAGGCGCTTCTGGTTGATCAGGGTCTGCAGGTCCTGGATTTCCTGCTCCAGGCGCGCGGTCTTTTCCATCAGCAGGTCATGCTGGCTGTTGCCCAGGTCCTGCAGCTGGCTGTTGCCGGCCAGCTCCTGGCGGCGCAACGGGATCAGCGCGTTGATCGCCGCCAGTTCGGCATTGAGCTGATTGCGCTGGTCGGCGTTGATCGGCTTGCCGGAGTCCTTGCCGTTCTTGAGGATCGTATTGATCTGCTGGGTACGGGTCTGGCTGCTGCTGATCTCGGCCTGGGCGCGTTCGGGGCGGGTCTGCGCGGTAATGGCCAGGCTGTTGGCCTCGGCCAGGGCTTTCTGCATGTCGCCCTGCTGGGTGGTGCGTTCGGTCAGCAGTTGTTCGAGCTGCGACACCGGCAGGTTGGCGTAGCGCTGGGCCACGGGCACCACCTTGGTGGCTTTCAGGCGGGTCAGCTCGCGCTGGTTTTCGCTGGTCTGGCGCGGTGCATTGCTCAACTGCTGCTTGAGGTCGTTCAGGCGCTGCTCGTAATCCTGCTTGTTCGACAGCTGGGTCAGCGTCTGTTGCAGCACCGCTTGCAGGGCCTTTTGATCGGCTTCCGGCAATTTGCGCTCGGCGATTTTATCCAGGCTCTGCTGGACGGACTCGGCACTGGGCGGCTCGGCCGCTTGCAGTGGGCCGACAGAAAGGCTCAGGCCCAGCAGGGCAATGGCGAAAAGGGTACGCAGGGTTGGCATAGAGACCGGTCAAGCTGGATGAGAAGTTAGGCAGTTTAGAGGAAGAGTCCGGGGCCCGGGCGACTTCCTTCGGGGAATCTGACGCCCACTTTGCTGATCTTGTTCCCCTCCATCACGGCAACCGTCCAGATGGTGTTGTTCCATTCCACCTGGTCGCCGACCACGGGAGCGCCGCCCACTTTCTGGGTGATGAAGCGGCTCAGCGGCATGTCCGGATCGAGCCCTTCGAGCTTGAGCCCGTACAGCGCCGAAACCGCGCCCAGCTGGGCGTCGCCTTCGAGAACGAAGTCGCCGAAGAAGCGCAGATCGAGGCCCCGTTGCGGCGCCTGGCTGAAGAGTTTTCCAAGGGCCGGCAGGTTGTGCTCATGGCCGATGACGCAGAGCAAATCATCGGCTTCCAGCACCGTACTACCCGACGGATGGAGCAGTTGCTGGTGGCGAAACAGGGCGGCGATACGGGTGCCTTCGGGCATTTTCAGCTCGCGCAACGCTGCGCCGATGCACCATTTTTCCGCGCCGAGGCGGTAGACGAACAGCTCCCATTCGCTGGTGACATGCACCTCCAGGGCGGCGCGGGAGATCGGCGCCGGCTCCGGTGGCACCGTGACTTTCAGCAGCTTGGCGACCCACGGCAGGCTGGTGCCTTGCACCAGCAGGGACACCAGCACGATAAAGAAGGCCAGGTTGAAGTACAGCTGGGCCTCGGGCAGCCCGGCCATCAACGGGAACACTGCGAGAATGATCGGTACCGCGCCGCGCAGGCCGACCCAGGAAATAAAGGCTTTCTCGCGACCGTGGAAGGCCTTGAACGGCAGCAGGCCGACCATCACCGACAGCGGACGGGCGAACAGGATCATCCACAGCGCCAGGCCCAGCGCCGGCAGGGCGATGGGCAGCAGGTCGTGGGGCGTGACCAGCAGGCCGAGCACCAGGAACATGCCGATCTGCGACAGCCAGGCCATGCCGTCGAGCATATGCAGGATGCCGTGGCGGCTGCGCACCGGGCGGTTGCCGATCACCAGGCCGCACAGGTACACCGCGAGGAACCCGCTGCCGTGCAGGGCGTTGGTCAGGGCGAAGACCACCAGGCCGCCGGCGATCACCAGGATCGGGTACAGGCCGGTGGCCAGGTTGATGCGGTTCACCAGTTGCAGCATCAGCCAGCCGCCACTCAGGCCGATCAGGCCGCCGATGCCGAACTCGCGCAGCAGATGCCCCAGCAGGCTCCAGTGCAGGCCGGTCTGGCCGCTGGCGAGCATGTCGATCAGGGTCACGGTGAGGAACACCGCCATCGGATCGTTACTGCCCGACTCGATCTCCAGGCTGGCGGTGACCCGTTCGTTCAGGCCCTTGCCGCCCAGCAGCGAGAACACCGCCGCGGCGTCGGTGGAGCCGACGATGGCGCCGATCAGCAGGCCCTGGATCAGGTTCAGGTCGAACAGCCAGGCAGCCGCCATGCCGGTCAGGCCGGTGGTGATCATCACGCCGACGGTGGCCAGCGACAAGGCGGGCCACAAGGCCACGCGAAAGCTCGAGACCCGGGTGCGCAGGCCGCCGTCGAGGAGGATCACCGCGAGTGCGAGGTTACCCACCAGGTAGGCCGTCGGATAGTTGTTGAAGATGATGCCGCCACCGTCGACGCCGGCGGCCATGCCCACGGCCAGGATGATCACCAGGATCGGGATGCCGAGGCGGGACGAAAGGGAACTCACCAGAATGCTCGCACCTACCAGCAACGCGCCGATCAAGAACAGGCTGTTGATGGTCGTCGCATTCAAAGGCAGTACTCCAGAAGCAGAAAGGCGGGCACAAACTGACCATGCAGTCCGCGTGCCAGCGATTCTAACCTGTTGAAATACGATGCTGTCAAAAAGCTTTTGCGCCTGTTTACAGGCGGCGGAAAAGCGTCGCCTGGCGCCGGCCACCGACGGACTTCATGGCGTTCCGCAGTGGCTGGCGCAGGTGGCGATCAGCGCTATTGGCCGGGTATTACAGGGTGAATCGCGCCACCATGCCGTTCAGGTCCACGGCCAGGCGTGACAGCTCGTGGCTGGCATCGCTGGTCTGGTTGGCGCCGGTGGCCGATTGCACCGACAGGTCGCGGATGTTCACTAGGTTGCGGTCCACTTCGCGGGCCACCAGGGCCTGTTCCTCGGCGGCGCTGGCGATGACCAGGTTGCGCTCGTTGATTTCGTTGACCGCGGTGTTGATGGTGTCCAGGGCACCGCCGGCGCCGCGGGCGATGCTCAGGGTCGAGTCGGCGCGCTCGGTGCTGGTGCGCATCGACTCGACGGCATGCTCGGTGCCGCTCTGGATGCTGCCGATCATGCGTTCGATTTCGCTGGTGGACTGCTGGGTACGGTGGGCCAGGGCACGTACTTCATCGGCGACCACGGCGAACCCGCGTCCGGCATCGCCGGCCCGGGCGGCTTCTATCGCGGCGTTCAAGGCCAGCAGGTTGGTCTGGTCGGCCAGGCCGCGGATCACATCCAACACCTTGCCGATGTCGCGCGACTCCTCGGCCAGTTCGCTGATCCTGTTGGCCGAACTCTGCACTTCGCTGCTCATCAGCTCTATGGCGCTGACGGTTTCGCGTACCAGGTCGCGGCCTTCGCTGGCCGACTGGGTGGCGTCGTTCGAGGCCTCGGCGGTGCTCACGGCGTTGCGCGCGACTTCTTCGACGGCGCAGGTCATCTCGTTCACGGCGGTGGCGGCCTGTTCGATTTCGTTGTTCTGCTGGGTCAGGCCGCGGGCACTTTCGTCGGTGACGCTGTTCAGCTCTTCCGCGGCGGAAGCCAACTGGCTGGCGGAGCCGGAAATATGCAACAGGGTCTGGCGCAGTTTTTCCTGCATGCTCGCCATGGCCTGCAGCAGGCGTCCGGGTTCGTCGCGCCCGTTGATCCGGATGCTTTGGGTGAGGTCGCCTTCGGCGATGTGTTCCGCGGCATGCAAGGCGCTGGCGATGGGTTGGGTAATGCTGCGGGTCAGCAACCAGGCAAACACCACGGTCAGGGTGGTGGACAGGATCAGCAGGGCGACTACCAGATTGAATGCCGAAGCGTATTCCTCGGCGGCCTGCTCGTTGGCGGCCTTGGAGCGCTGGCTGTTGATCTGGACCAGCAGGTTCAAAACCTTGTTGATCTGCTGCGAGTTCTTCATCAACTCGTTGTTCAGCATCTCTTGCAGCTCACCCAGCTGGTTATTGCGCGACAGCTCTTTGATGCGCTCTTCGAGCTTGCGGTATTCGGCCAGCAGCTTGAGGTAGTGGTCGTAGGCCTCGCTTTCCTCCGGGCTGCTGACCAGTTTTTCATAGGTGGTGCGGATTTTTTCGATCTGTTGGTTGCCGAGTTCGAGCGACTCGCGGGTCTTGGCCTGCACCTCGGGACCGCGGTTGATCACCAGGCGATAGGACAGCACCTGCAGGCGCAGCATCTGCTGGGTGAACTCATCGATGCTCTGGATGCTGGGCATGTTGTCGGTGGAAATGGTGACGGTCGCCGCGCGAATCTTGCTCATCTGGTTCAGGGCGAAGATGCCCAGGAACAGCATCAGGCAGCCAATGAATGCAAAGCCGAGAAATGCCCTCGGTGCAATGTTCATGTTGCGAAGAGACATGGGGATCTACCTCGAGAATGCGCAATCCATGCCGCGGTGGTTGATAGGGCTCTCCTGACCTATCGCGCGGAAAAATGGATTCTTGAAGCAGGAGCGAGAGTTTCAGAAAGATCTGATGAGCGACGAAGTGTCAGGAACCAGATGGGGGAATGACAGTCTTTAAAGTTCGCAGGCAAGGTCACCCGCCAGGCAAATCAAGGCGTTGCGCCGGGAAAATCTGGCATCCAGGGTGACTTTTCTTTATCGTACGCGCCCTTTGAAAAATGCTCGGAAAATCAAAATGTTGGAAGCATCCCTAAGCCAATTGGAACAGCTTGTCAGTGATCTGGTGCAACAGAACCAGGAGCTGTCGGGCACGAACGAAACCCTCAAGGCAGAACTGGCCCAAGCCAAGGATGAGAACGAAAGCCTGCAACTGAGCCTGATGGAACAGGAAGAGAAACAAGGCGCCACCGCGGCCCGCATCCAGGCCCTGGTCGAGCGCGTCAGCGCCGGTCCTGTCAGCGCATGAGGCAGGGTGCCGACGGGGTAAAAGTCGTCTCGATTCTCGGCGAGGACTACTCGATCAAGGCGCCGGCCGGGGAAGAGCAGACCCTGCTGGATGCCGCGTTGATGTTGAAGGCCACCCTGGCCGAGACCAAGAAGAAATACCCGACGCTGATCGGTGACCGCTTGCTGGTGCTGGCGGCGATGAACCTGTGCTCCCAGCAGCTCGAGATGCAAAAGCGTCATCAGCAGGAGCTCGACCGTTACCAAGAGCAAGTCAGCGCCACGGTCGAAGTGATCTCCAAGACCATCAGCCAGAACTGATGGGTTTACCCACAACCTGCAACGCCGTTGCGGTTGTGTCGGACTGATTGTTTTCGCGAGCAGCCGGGCGGCGCTCGATTGCTCGCGATGCTTTTAGCGCTTCAGAACCACTCGTCCTGCATGCCCAGGCAGGTATCGTCCCGCGCCTCCAGCAATGCCAGCTCGTGATGACAGGCCGGCACTTCCCAGGTCAGGAAGTAACGCGCCGCCTGCAGCTTGCCCTTGTAGAAACCCACATCCGCCGGGCTGCCCTTGGCCAGGCCTTCCTGCGCGCGGATCGCCTGTTCCAGCCAGCGCCAGCCGATCACCGCATGACCGAAGGCTTTCAGGTACAGCGCCGAGTTGGCCAGGCTGCTGTTGACCTTGCCCTGGGCCAGGTCGCTGAGCAGGTCCAGGGTCACGCTTTGCAGGCGCGCCACCAGTTTTTCCAGCGGTTGGCGCAGCGCCGTCAGGGCGTCGTGGGCCTGGGCCCGCTCGCTGGTGTCGGCGATCAGGCGGATCAGTTGTTTCAGGCCCGCACCGCCGTTCTGCGCCAGCTTGCGCCCCAGGAGGTCCAGTGACTGGATGCCGTGGGTGCCTTCATGGATCGGGTTCAGGCGGTTATCGCGGTAATACTGTTCCACCGGGTATTCGCGGGTGTAGCCATGGCCACCGAGGATCTGGATCGCCAGTTCGTTGGCCTTCAGGCAGAACTCCGAGGGCCAGGATTTGACGATGGGCGTCAGCAGGTCCAGCAGTTCGTGGGCCTGCTTGCGTTGGTCTTCGCTGGCCAGGGTGGTGGTGTCGTCGAACAGCCGCGCGGCGTACAGGCCGAGGTCGAAAGCGCCTTCGACATAGGCCTTCTGGGTCAGCAGCATGCGCTTGACGTCGGCGTGCTGGACAATCGACACCGGCGCAGTAGTCGGGTCCTTGCTGTCCGGCAGGCGACCTTGCGGGCGTTCGCGGGCGTATTCCAGGGAGTACAGATAGCCGGCGTAGCCGAGCATCACCGCGCCCATGCCGACGCCGATCCGCGCCTCGTTCATCATCTGGAACATGTAGCTCAGGCCGTGGTGCGGCTTGCCCACCAGATAGCCGACACACTCCCCGTTATCGCCGAAGTTCAGCGCCGTGGAGGTGGTGCCGCGCCAGCCCATCTTGTGGAACAGCCCGGCCAGCAACACGTCGTTGCGCGGGCCCAGGCTGCCGTCGTCGTTGACCAGGAACTTGGGCACGATGAACAGTGAGATGCCTTTCACCCCGGCCGGTGCGTCCGGCAGCTTGGCCAGCACCATGTGCACGATGTTTTCCGACAGCGGGTGATCGCCGCCGGAGATGAAGATCTTGTTGCCCTTGAGCCGGTAGGTGCCGTCCGCCGCCGGTTCGGCGCGGGTGCGGATGTCCGACAGCGACGAGCCGGCATGGGGCTCGGTCAGGGCCATGGTGCCGAAGAAGCGCCCGTCGATCATCGGCTGCAGGAAACGCTGCTTTTGCTCGTCGGTACCGAAGCTTTCGATCAGGTTGGCCGCGCCCATGGTCAGGAAGGGGTAGGACGTGGAAGCCGCGTTGGCCGCCTGGAAGTGCGCGAAGCAGGCCTGGGACAACAGCGTCGGCAACTGCATGCCGCCGGCCTCGAAGCTGCGCGCGGCGTTGAGGAAGCCGGCTTCGAGAAAGGCATCGACCGCGGGTTTGACTTCCGGAATCAGGATCGCCTTGCCGTCTTCATAACGCGGCTCGTTTTCGTCGCCCTTGCGGTTGTGCGGGGCAAAGAATTTCTCGGCGATGCTGCGCGCGGTGCCGAGGGCGGCGTCGAAGGTTTCCCGGTTGTGCTCGGCGAATCGCTCGCGCTGGGTCAGGCCCTCGGCATCGAGGACTTCATACAGCTCGAAAGCCAGATTGCGGGAACTGAGCAACGTCTCGGACATGGCGGCCTACCTGTGATTGGACTCAGCCGAGTCTAGGTGGGTGAATAAACTCTGGATAGCAAGATTGATGAAGGTGATAAAGGTGCCAAACACAGGGGATGGGGACGGCAGGTGTAGCCGCTGTCGAGCGCCAGCGAGGCTGCGATCGCCTGCGCAGCAGGCGGACCCCATCCATCAGGCATACCGCGTCGCCTGGTTTTACGGGGCTGCGCCCCGATCGCAGCCTCGCGGGCTCGGCAGCGGCTACAGGGGATTTGCGTCGGGCATAAAAAAGGGCGCCGGTGAGGGCGCCCTTTTTCATGCCGCTGACTATCGGCTTCAGCCGATGGTCATCAGGCTGGCGTTACCGCCGGCCGCCGCGGTGTTGACGCTCAAGGCGCGCTCGATCACCAGGCGTTCCAGGGCAATCGAGGTTTCGCCTTGCGACAGGCCGTGAACCCCGACGATGGCGCCGGCACGCTTGGCCACTTGCTGGCAGACCGCGCGCAGCTGGTCGGAGTCGCCGTGATGCAGGACCGCATCGAACACCACGTCGTCCTTGGTCCAGTCGGCCACGCGCTGGATGCGCGCTTGCACCTCCGCAGGCAGGCGGGCGTAGAGCGCCTTGCCCGGTTCGCCTTCCGGCCAGATCGCCGAACCACCCACGGCCAGGACCGCAGCCAGTTGAGTCAGCAGGTCGCCTTCGACTTCCGCCAGGCACAGCACGTGTTCGCGCGGCAGGATGGCGTAGCTGTTGCGTTCGCCGGTCGGGCCCGCCAGCACGCGGGTGACACCGCTCTGCGACTGCGCCGCGAACTGTACGCACAGGGCGCTGAGGTCCGCCAGCTTGTTGCTGTCGGCCCAGGCTTGCAGGGCGTTCAGCGGCTTGCTCATGGCATCACGCAGGCGCACGTCCGGGGCGTTCAGGGCATCGCCACGGGCGAACGACTGCTCGATGGCGTCGGTCGGACGGGTCGACAGCAGGCGGTACAGGTACAGCGGGCCGCCGGCTTTCGGGCCAGTGCCCGACAGGCCTTCGCCGCCGAATGGCTGCACGCCGACCACGGCACCGACGATGTTGCGGTTGACGTAGACGTTACCGGCGTTGACGTTGTCGATCACCTTGGCGATGGTCTCGTCGATGCGGGTGTGCACGCCCAGGGTCAGGCCGTAGCCGGAAGCGTTGATCTGCGCGATCAACTGGTCGATGTCCTTGCGCTTGTAGCGCACCACGTGCAGCACCGGGCCGAAGATCTCCCGTTGTAGCTCGTCGAAGCTTTCCAGCTCGATCAAAGTCGGCATCACGAAGGTGCCGCGCTTGACCTCTTCGCCATCGGCGATTGCCACCTGATACACGCTGCGGCCTTTGTCGCGCATGGCCTGGATGTGTTTCTCGATGCCAGCCTTGGCTTCGGCGTCGATCACCGGGCCGATGTCCACGGACAGGCGCTCCGGGTTGCCCAGGCGACTTTCCGCCATGGCGCCCTTGAGCATTTCGATCACGCGGTCGGCGGAGTCTTCCTGCAGGCACAGCACGCGCAGGGCCGAGCAACGCTGGCCGGCGCTGTCGAAGGCCGAGGAGACGACGTCGATCACCACTTGTTCGGTCAGGGCCGAGGAGTCGACGATCATCGCGTTCTGGCCACCGGTTTCGGCGATCAGCGGGATCGGCCGGCCCTGGGCGTCCAGGCGGCCGGCGACGTTGCGTTGCAGCAGGCGCGCGACTTCGGTGGAGCCAGTGAACATCACACCCTTGACCCGATCGTCGCCGACCAGACGGGCACCGACGGTTTCGCCACGGCCCGGCAGCAGTTGCAGCACGCCTTCCGGAATGCCGGCTTCGAGCATCAGGCGCACGGCCTGCGCAGCGACCAGTGGCGTCTGTTCGGCCGGCTTGGCCAGTACCGGGTTACCGGCGGCCAGGGCGGCGGCGACCTGGCCGCTGAAGATCGCCAGCGGGAAGTTCCACGGGCTGATGCAGACCACCGGGCCCAGTGGGCGGTGCGCGTCGTTGCTGAAATCGTTGCGAGCCTGTACCGCGTAGTAGCGCAGGAAGTCCACGGCTTCACGCACTTCGGCGATGGCGTTGGCGAAAGTCTTGCCGGCTTCGCGGGCCAGCAGGCCCATCAGCGGCTGGATCTCGCCTTCCATCAGGTCGGCGGCGCGTTCGAGGATCGCGGCGCGCTCGGCCGGTGGCGTGGCCTGCCAGATCGGCGCGGCGTTCAGCGCGCACTGGATGGCGTTGTCGACGTCTTCGACCGTGGCTTCCTGTACGTGGCCGACCACATCGCGGTGATCGGACGGGTTCAAGACCGGCGCCGGGGTTTCGCTGCTGGAAGCGCAACCGAGCATCGGCGCGGCTTTCCAGTGGTTGTGGGCGGTGGCCAGCAGGGCGCAGGACAACGACGCCAGGCGGTGTTCGTTGGCCATGTCGATGCCGGCGGAGTTGGCGCGCTCGCTGCCGTACAGGTCGCGCGGCAATGGAATGCGCGGATGCGGCAGGCCGAAGCCGCCTTCCAGGGTCGCCATCTGCTCGATCTGGCTGACCGGATCGGCCACCAGTTCCTGGATGGAGATCGACTGGTCGGCGATGCGGTTGACGAACGAGGTGTTGGCGCCGTTTTCCAGCAGGCGGCGGACCAGGTAGGCCAGCAGGGTTTCGTGGGTGCCGACCGGGGCGTACACGCGGCACGGACGGTTCAGCTTGCCATCGGCAACCTTGCCTACCACCTGTTCGTACAGCGGTTCGCCCATGCCGTGCAGGCACTGGAACTCGTACTGGCCCGGGTAATAGTTCTGACCGGCGATGTGGTAGATGGCCGACAGGGTGTGGGCGTTGTGGGTGGCGAACTGCGGGTAGATGACTTCCGGTACCGACAGCAGCTTGCGGGCGCAGGCGATATAGGACACGTCGGTGTACACCTTGCGGGTGTAGACGGGATAGCCTTCCAGGCCTTCGACCTGGGCGCGCTTGATCTCGCTGTCCCAGTAGGCGCCTTTCACCAGGCGGATCATCAGGCGGTGACGGCTGCGGCGCGCCAGGTCGATCACATAGTCGATCACGTACGGGCAGCGCTTCTGGTAGGCCTGGATCACGAAGCCGATGCCGTTCCAGCCGGTCAGCTGCGGTTCGAAGCACAGGCGCTCGAGCAGATCCAGCGACAGCTCCAGGCGATCGGCTTCTTCGGCGTCGATGTTCAGGCCGATGTCGTATTGCTTGGCCAGCAGGGTCAGCGACAGCAGGCGCGGGTACAGCTCGTCCATCACGCGCTCGTACTGGGCGCGGCTGTAGCGCGGGTGCAGGGCCGAGAGCTTGATCGAGATGCCCGGGCCTTCATAGATGCCACGACCGTGGGACGCCTTGCCGATCGAATGGATGGCCTGCTCGTAGGACGCCAGGTATTTCTGCGCGTCGTGCTCGGTCAGTGCCGCTTCGCCGAGCATGTCGTAGGAGTAGCGGAAGCCCTTGGCTTCGAACTTGCTCGCGTTGGCCAGGGCTTCGGCGATGGTTTCGCCGGTGACGAACTGCTCGCCCATCAGGCGCATGGCCATGTCGACGCCCTTGCGGATCATCGGCTCGCCGCTCTTGCCGATGATGCGGCTCAGGGACGAGGTCAGGCCGGCTTCGTTATGGGTGGCGACCAGCTTGCCGGTCAGCAGCAGGCCCCAGGTGGCGGCGTTGACGAACAGCGACGGGCTGTTGCCCAGGTGCGGCTGCCAGTTACCGGTGCTGATCTTGTCGCGGATCAGCGCGTCACGGGTGCCTTTGTCCGGAATCCGCAGCAGGGCTTCGGCCAGGCACATCAGGGCCACGCCTTCCTGGGACGACAGGGAGAATTCCTGCAGCAGGCCCTGGACGATACCGGCACGGCCGCCGGCGCTCTTCTGGTTGCGCAGTTTTTCGGCGATGGTCGCGGCCAGCTTGTTAGTGGCTTCGGCCATGGTGGCCGGCAGGCGCGCCTGCTCCAGCAGCATCGGCACCACTTCCGGTTCCGGGCGGCGGTAGGCGGCGGTGATCGAGGCGCGCAGCACCGATTGCGGCAGGATGCTTTCGGCGAATTCGAGGAAGCACTGGTGAGCGTGGTCGGTCTGCACTTCGCCAGCGTCATCGCCGTCGGTGCGGGTCGAACCGCTCAGCTCGGTCAGGGTTGCACCACCCTCGAGTTTTTCCAGGTAATTGAAAATTGCCTGCTTGATCAGCCAGTGCGGCGTGCGATCGATCGAGGTTGCGGCAGCCTTCAGGCGTTCGCGGGTCGGGTCGTCGAGTTTGACCCCAAGGGTGGTGGTAGCCATATTTTTATCCTCATGTTTACCACGGTTGCGTGGCATCAGCTGGCGGCAAGATTAGCCGTGAGCTGAGAGAGGTGCAACCGGGTGCAACCTGTTTTTTATCGGAATAATAGGCAGCTCATCAGGAATTAATTTCCGGTCCCTGGGCGGCGCTTCCGCTTGGTGCTTTTAATTCTGTCGCGATGTGTTTTTGCTCCAAAAAGGAGCAAAAACGGGGCGTTCGCCGGAAAAATCGCTTGGGTGCAACTTATTCTCGCGAAACAGGTTGCACCTTCTTTGAATTGTTGAATAGCATTCGCGCCCAAGGTGCAACCGGTCCTCGAGGCCGGTTCATCGGCTGGTGGCTTTCCTGGGGAAACATCAGTCATAAATGCGCGGAGTACCCAACCGTCTCTCAGACGTAGTCGTTTGAGAGCGGTGGTGCTGACCGCCGCTACATAAAAACAAAGCCAGGGCGTAACTCAATGAGTGCAAGCAATCCAACCTTGATCACGTTCGTGATCTACATCGCAGCTATGGTGCTGATCGGCTTCATGGCCTATCGCTCTACCAACAACCTTTCTGACTACATCCTCGGTGGCCGCAGCCTGGGTAGCGTGGTGACCGCGCTTTCCGCCGGTGCTTCCGACATGAGCGGCTGGTTGCTGATGGGCCTGCCGGGCGCCATCTACATGTCCGGCCTGTCCGAGAGCTGGATCGCCATCGGCCTGATCGTCGGTGCCTACCTGAACTGGCTGTTCGTCGCCGGTCGTCTGCGAGTACAAACCGAACACAACGGCGATGCATTGACGCTGCCGGACTATTTCTCCAGCCGCTTCGAGGACAAGAGCGGGCTGCTGCGGATCATCTCCGCGATCGTGATCCTGGTGTTCTTCACCATTTACTGCGCTTCCGGCATCGTCGCCGGTGCCCGTCTGTTCGAAAGCACCTTCGGCATGCCTTACGAGACCGCCCTGTGGGCCGGTGCCGCGGCGACCATCGCCTACACCTTCGTCGGTGGTTTCCTGGCGGTGAGCTGGACCGACACCGTACAAGCCACCCTGATGATCTTCGCCCTGCTGCTGACGCCGATCATCGTGCTGCTGGCCACCGGTGGCGTCGACACCACCTTCCTGGCGATCGAAGCCCAGGACCCAAGCAACTTCGACATGCTGAAAAACACCACCTTCATCGGCATCATCTCGCTGATGGGCTGGGGGCTGGGCTACTTCGGCCAGCCGCACATCCTGGCACGCTTCATGGCCGCGGATTCGGTCAAGTCGATCGCCAATGCCCGTCGTATCTCCATGACCTGGATGATCCTGTGCCTGGGCGGCACCGTGGCCGTGGGCTTCTTCGGTATCGCCTACTTCTCGGCGCACCCGGAAGTGGCCGGTCCCGTGACCGAGAACCACGAGCGGGTGTTCATTGAGCTGGCCAAGATCCTGTTCAACCCATGGATCGCCGGTGTGCTGCTGTCGGCCATCCTGGCGGCGGTGATGAGCACCCTGAGCTGCCAGCTGCTGGTGTGCTCCAGTGCCCTGACCGAAGACTTCTACAAAGCCTTCCTGCGCAAGCACGCTTCCCAGCTGGAGCTGGTGTGGGTCGGTCGTGCAATGGTGCTGCTGGTTGCCCTGGTCGCCATCGCCATGGCCGCCAATCCGGAAAACCGCGTACTGGGCCTGGTTAGCTACGCCTGGGCCGGTTTCGGCGCAGCCTTCGGTCCTGTGGTGCTGATCTCGGTACTGTGGAAAGGCATGACCCGCGACGGCGCGCTGGCCGGCATCATCGTCGGCGCCGTGACTGTGATCCTGTGGAAGCACTTCAATGTGCTGGGCCTGTACGAAATCATCCCGGGCTTCATCTTCGCCAGCCTGGCCATCCTGCTGGTGAGCAAGATGAGCGCACCGAGCGCCGGCATGGTCCAGCGTTTCGAGGCCGCCGAGAAAGACTACAAGCTCAACCACTGATCGGGAGCCGCTGAGGCGCTAACCCTGCAGTGATTCGAAAAGCCCGCATTCCCTGGGATGCGGGCTTTTTTATGGGCGTGCCTGCGCCGTGGAAGCTCCCGACACGACCTGACGCCGGCCGTGGCACAGGGTAAACTTCGCCCCCTGCGCAGGAGCAACCATGAACTATCGTCACGCCTTCCACGCCGGCAACCACGCCGACGTCTTCAAACACCTGACCCTGACCCGCCTCATCGCCCTGATGTCGCGCAAGGAGCAGCCGTTCGCCTACCTCGACAGTCATGCCGGCATCGGCCTGTACGACCTCCAGGGCGATCAGGCCAACCGCACCGGCGAGTACCTGGAAGGCATCGCGCGCCTGTGGGGCGAGCAGGACCTGCCAGCGCTGACCGCCGATTACATGGCGGTGCTGCACAAGATGAACCCCGATGGCGAACTGCGTTATTACCCGGGCTCGCCCGAGCTGGCGCGGCGTTTGACCCGTTCCCAGGACCGGGTGCTGCTCAACGAGAAGCATCCGGAAGACGGGTTGTTGCTCAAGGAAAACATGAAGGGCGATCGCCGGGTGGCGGTCCACCTGGGCGAGGGCTGGCATGTGGCGCGGGCGCTGCTGCCGGTGGCCGAGAAGCGCGCGGTGATGCTGATCGACCCGCCGTTCGAACAGCTCGACGAGATGCAGCGTTGTGCCGCGTCGTTGAAAGAAGCCATCGGCCGGATGCGCCAGACCGTGGCGGCCATCTGGTACCCGGTCAAGGATCAACGGGCGCTGCGCCGCTTCTACCAGGACCTGGCCGGTACCGGCGCGCCGAAGCTGCTGCGTGTGGAACTGCTGGTGCATCCGCTGGATACGCCCAACAGCCTGAACGGCTCGGGCCTGGCGATTGCCAACCCGCCATGGGGGCTGGAAGAGGAGTTGCGCGAGCTGCTGCCATGGCTGGCACAGAAACTGGGCCAGACCCAGGGTGGCTGGCAGATGGATTGGCTGATCGCCGAATAATGTGAGGTTGTAGCCGCTGCCGAGGTACGAGGCTGCGATGGGCAGCGAAGCGGCCCCCGAGGGCGCTCCTGCGGACCGCATCGCAGCCTCGTGCCTCGTCAGCGGCTACGGGTCAGATCGGGCAGGTCACGCCTGTGCCGCCGATCCCGCAGTAGCCTTCCGGGTTCTTCGCCAGGTATTGCTGGTGGTAGGCCTCGGCGTAGTAGAAGGTCGGGGCTTCTTCGATTTCCGTGGTGATGGCGCCCAGCCCGGCCTTGGTCAGCTCGGCCTGGAACACTTTTTCGCTGGCCTTGGCCTGCTCCAGCTGGGTCGGGTTGGTGGCATAGATCACCGAGCGGTACTGGGTGCCGATGTCGTTGCCCTGGCGCATGCCCTGGGTCGGGTTGTGCAGTTCCCAGAACATCGCCAGCAGTTCCTGATAGCTGACTTTCTCCGGCTCGTAGACCACCAGCACCACTTCGCTGTGGCCGGTCAAGCCCGAGCAGACTTCTTCGTAGGTCGGGTTCGGGGTAAAGCCGCCGGCGTAGCCCACCGACGTGCTGAACACGCCCTCGCGCTGCCAGAACTTGCGTTCCGCGCCCCAGAAGCAACCCAGGCCGAAGATGGCGAATTCCACGTTGCCCGGGAACGGGCCCAGCAGCGGGTTGCCGTTGACGAAGTGTTCGGCTGGCACGGTCATCGGGGTTTCGCGGCCAGGCAGGGCTTGTTCTTTGGTAGGTAGCACGTTTTTGTTCACCAGAATTTCCGAGCGCAGAACCATGATCAGTCCTCTCAGTCAGGGTGGGATTGAGTAATTAACCAGACACGCAGTTTGCCCGAGTGTTACAGCGCTGTCAGGCGATTGGGCCGCGCGGATAACGTTTGAGCTTGTCGATCAGCTCCGAGCCGGGGATCGGCCGGTCGAACAGGTAGCCCTGGCCGACATCGCAGCGGTGGCGACGCAGGAAGGACAGCTGCTCCGCGGTTTCGATGCCCTCGGCCACCACCTGGATCTTCAGGTTGTGGGCCATGGCGATCACCGCCGAGGTGATTTCCATGTCGTCCTGGTTGGCGGGGATTTCATGGATGAAGCTGCGATCGATCTTGATGATGTCGATCGGGAATTTTTTCAAGTAGCTCAGCGACGAATAACCGGTGCCGAAGTCGTCCATGGCCAGGGTCAGACCGAGCTTTTTCAGCTGGTCGAGTTGCTGGTGGGTGTCTTCGGTGGCTTCCAGCAGCAGGCCTTCGGTCAGTTCCAGCTCCAGCAGCGAGGCGGGCAGCTGTTCTTCCTTGAGGATGCTGGCGATGGAGGCCACCAGGTCCGGGTCGGAAAACTGCTTGGGCGACAGGTTGATCGCCACCTGCAGATTGCCCAGGCCGGCGGCGGTGAGCTGCTTGCTCATGCGGCAGGCCTGGCGCGCGATCCATTTGCCGATCGGGATGATCAGGCCGGTCTCTTCGGCGACGCTGATGAACTGGTCCGGGCGGATCATGCCCTTTTCCGGATGGTTCCAGCGCAGCAGCGCCTCCAGGCCCAGCAGGCGTCCGCTGCGCAGGCACAGCTTGGGCTGGTAGAACACGTCCAGCTCGTTCTGGGTCAGGGCGCGGCGCAGGTTGTTTTCCACGAACAGCTTGTAGCTGGCTTCGGCGTTCAGGGCCTCGGTAAACACCTGCACCTGATGTTTGCCGTTGGCCTTGGCCTTGTGCAGCGCCAGGCCGGCGTTGCGCATCAGGGTCTGTGGGTCGCGGCCGTGCAGCGGTGCGCAGGCCAGGCCCACGGAGCCGGTGACGCTGATGAGTTGGTTGTCGACGAACATCGGCTTGTCGAGGGTCATCAGCAATTGGCTGGCGATCTGTTGGCCGGCCTCCAGGTCGGTGTCGTCCAGCAGCACGGCGAACTCGTTACTGGCGAAGCGCGCCAGGCTGCCGCTCGGGCTCAGGCTGTTGCGCAGGCGCCGGGCCAGGCTGATCAGCAGCTTGTCGCCGGTCTGGTGGCCGAGGCTGTCGTTGATCCGCTTGAAGTTGTCGATGTCCACCAGCAGCAGGCTGATGGGGCTGTCGCTGTCGCGGGCGAAGCGTTCGTCGAGGTTGCGGATGAAGGCGGGGCGGTTGCCCAGGTTGGTCAGGTTGTCGGTGTAGGCCAGGCGCTCGATGCGTTGCTGGGCCAGCTTGGTCTGGGTGATATCTTCATAGATGCCGATGTAGTGGGTCAGTTCGCGGTTGTCGCCATAGACCTTGGAGATCGACAGCTGGCCCCAGTACGGCTCCAGGTTCTTGCGCCGGCTCTTGAACTCGCCCTGCCAGCTGTTGCTCTTGGCCAGGCTGGAGGGCGCGTCGAACAGCAGTTCGCTGAGGTTCTCCAGCGCCGGCAGTTCCGCCAGCCGATGGCCGTGGACTTCCTCGGTGCTGTACTGGGTGATCGCGGTGAAGCTCGGGTTGACGTACTCCACCACGCCGTCGCAATTGACCAGCAGAAAGGCATTGGCGCTTTGCTCGACTGCACGTTGGAACAGGTGCAGGGCGCTGGTGGCGGTACGGCGGTTGTGGTTGTTGATGACCTGGGCGAACTGGTCGGCCAGCTCGCCGGCAAAGGCGATTTCATCGGATTGCCAGGCGCGGGTGTTGCCCACTTGTTCCAGGCACAGCACGCCGACCACCTGGCCGTCGATGCGGATACTGGCGTCGAGCATGGCGTTGATATTGCGCGGGCGCAGGCTCTCGGCCATTTCCCGGGTGCGCGGGTCGCGCATGGCATTGTGCGCATCGATGGCCCGGCTGGTGTGCAGGGCTTCGAGGTAGTCGGGGAAGTCGCTGGCGTCGATCGTCTCCGGCAGGATGTATTCCTGCAGGTCACGGTGATACACGCAGATGGGCACCAGCATCTGGCCTTCGAGGTTCCAGATGCTGGCGTAGTCGATCTCGTAGATGTCGCAGGCGCTGCGGGTGATCAGCTCGGCGGCTTCCAGCAGGGAGTTGTTGGCGCTATAGCGCTGGCGGGCCAGGAGCAGGATCAGGTCTTGCTGGGCGCGCACCCGTTCGAGGTGCTGGAGTTGTTCCTGCTGGGCGCGCTGATTGAGTTCCAGGGCGATTTGCAGGCGACTGTTCTGGGTTTCCAGGTCGGGCGCGGAGAGCGGCTGATCGTTGTCGAGCAGGCCATCGACCACCAGAAAATAGCCACGCAGCAGGTGTCGATTGTGCTGTTTGTAGGCTTCGCCGAGTTCCAGCAGGCTGAGTGAGCCCTTGGCGGTGTGCAGGGTGTAGCGAATCAGATAATGCGGGCTGTGGGTCAGTTGCTGCTGGATCGCATCGTGCAACTGATAACGGGCTTCCGGCTCCATCAGGCTGGCATAGGGCGAGCCGACCAGGGCGCAGAGCTCGACGGCGGGCAGGCCGAATTGGCGTTCACAGTTCGGGTCGAGAAACAGCAGGGCCCAGCTCGCTTCATTCAGCCGTTCGAAACGCAGCATGCCGAGCCGCGAGGGCACGGGCAACTGCGTCACTACCTCGGCCACCATACGGCTGGCGGCATCGGGTTGGCTTTTCATGGGGAAACTCGCTTGGTAAATGCTGATCGCGCCGGGCTCGCGCCCTCTTTACTGTTGCCTGCGGCAAGGTTGCATCATGCGGCACTGACTGACAAGTGAGATGAAGGCTAAGTGCTATAAGAATCTATCGGCAGAACGGAAGATTTCTGAAAGCTAATCTTTCCTGGTGTTTTACCGGGCTTTGGCGGCTGGTTACAGCGATTTTTCGGCAAAAAAAAGCCCCGCCAAATCGACGGGGTTGAGGTACGAGCGTGGCGCTCGAAAAGGGTGCAACGGCCGGCTTCCCCATGACAGGGAAACCGGCCGAGTCTTACAGCAGGATGGTGCGGATATCCGCCAGCAGATCGCTCAGACGCTTGGTGAAGCGTGCGGCAGCGGCGCCGTTGATCACGCGGTGATCGTAGGACAGCGACAGCGGCAGCATCAGCTTCGGCTGGAAGGCTTTGCCGTCCCAGACTGGCTGGATGGTGGCCTTGGAAACGCCGAGGATCGCCACTTCCGGTGCGTTGACGATCGGCGTGAAGCCGGTGCCGCCAATGTGACCGAGGCTGGAGATGGTGAAGCAGGCGCCCTGCATGTCGTCCGCCGAGAGCTTCTTGGTCCGGGCTTTTTCAGCCAGGGAAGCGGCTTCGGCAGCCAGTTGCAGCAGGCTCTTCTGATCGACGTTCTTGATCACCGGTACCAGCAGGCCATCCGGAGTGTCGACCGCGAAGCCGATGTTCACGTACTTCTTGCGGATGATCGCTTTGCCGCTAGGCGCCAGCGAACTGTTGAAGTCCGGCAGTTCCTTGAGCAGGTGCGCGCAGGATTTCAGCAGCAGCGGCAGGATGGTCAGCTTGACGCCGGCCTTCTCTGCAACGGCTTTCTGGGCGATCCGGAAGGCTTCCAGCTCGGTGATATCGGCCGAGTCGAACTGGGTGACGTGAGGCACGTTCAGCCAGCTGCGATGCAGGTTCGATGCGCCAGCCTGCATCAGGCGGGTCATCGGCACTTCTTCGATCTCGCCGAAGCGGCTGAAGTCCACCACCGGAATCGGCGGGATGCCCGCGCCACCGGTTGCGCCGCCAGCAGCTGGCGCTTCCTTGGCCTTTTGCATCATCGCTTTGACGTAAACCTGCACGTCTTCCTTGAGGATGCGACCGTGCGGACCGCTGGCGCCAACAGCGCTCAGCTCGACGCCGAACTCACGGGCCAGTTGACGCACTGCAGGACCTGCGTGAACTTTGGCGCCAGGCTTGGCAGGTGCAGCGGCCGGGGCGGCAGCAGGTGCAGCGGCAGCCGGAGCAGCAGGTGCCGGAGCGCTTGGCGCAGCCGCGGCAGCTGGAGCCGGGGCAGCAGCAGGTGCCGCGCCTTTGACTTTCAGCTTGAGGATCAGGTCGCCAGTACCGACTTCGTCGTCCAGCTTGATCGCAACGCTTTCCACGATGCCGGCGGCAGGCGATGGAATTTCCATGCTGGCCTTGTCGGATTCGAGGGTGATCAGCGACTGGTCGGCTTCAACGCTGTCGCCAGCCTTGACCAGCACTTCGATGATCTTGGCCTTGCCGGCCGAACCGATATCCGGGACGTGGATGTCCTGGACGCTGTCGGCTACCGGGGCAGCAGGGGCAGCGGCAGCTGGCGCCGGAGCAGCAGCGGCCGGAGCGGTAGCCTGGGCAGGCGCGGCGGCGGCAGGGGCCGCAGCACCTGCCACTTCCAGATCCAGGATCAGGTCGCCGGTGCCGACTTCGTCGTTGAGCTTGACGCTGATGGCCTTGACCACGCCAGCGGCAGGCGATGGGATTTCCATGCTCGCCTTGTCGGATTCCAGGGTGATCAACGATTGATCAGCCTCGACCTTGTCGCCGACCTTGACCTGGATCTCGATGATCTGGGCCTTGCCCGACGAACCGATATCCGGCACGTGCACTTGCTGAACCGAAGCGGCAGCAGGAGCAGCTGGCGCGGCAGCAGGAGCGGCAGCCGGTTTGGCCTCGGCTTTGGCAGCCGGTGCAGCGGCAGGCGCAGGAGCCGCTTGCGCGGCACCCTCGACTTCCAGTTCCAGCAGCTCGTCGCCTTCTTTCAGGCGATCGCCCAGCTTCACTTTCAGGCTTTTGATGACGCCGGCTTTGGGCGCCGGAACTTCCATGCTCGCCTTGTCCGATTCCAGCGTCAGGATGCTCTGGTCGGCTTCGATACGGTCGCCGACCTTCACAAACAGTTCGATTACTTCACCTTCACCGCTGCCGATGTCAGGTACGCGAATGAGTTCGCTCACAAAAAATCTCCTCAGCAGTCCAGTGGGTTGCGTTTTTCCGGGTTGATACCGAACTTGGTGATGGCCTCGGCCACGACCTTAGGTTCGATGTCACCACGGTCAGCCAAGGCTTCCAGGGCTGCCAACACCACGAAATGACGGTCGACTTCGAAGAAGTGACGCAGCTTCTTGCGGCTGTCACTACGGCCGAAACCGTCGGTGCCCAGGACTTTGAATTCCTTGGACGGGACCCACTGACGAATCTGTTCGGCGAACAGCTTCATGTAGTCGGTAGAGGCGATGACCGGGCCCTTGCGGCCGCTCAGGCACTCTTCGACATAGCTCAGCTTAGGCTTCTGGCCCGGGTGCAGACGGTTGCTGCGCTCGACTGCCAGGCCATCGCGACGCAGTTCGTTGAAGCTGGTAACGCTCCAGACGTCCGCGCCCACGTTGAATTCTTCACGCAGGATCTTCGCCGCTTCACGGACTTCGCGCAGGATGGTGCCGGAGCCCATCAGCTGTACGTGGTGCGCCGCTTCGCGGGTGTCTTCCTCGAGCAGGTACATGCCCTTGATGATGCCTTCCTCTACACCGGCCGGCATGGCTGGCTGCTGGTAGGACTCGTTCATCACGGTGATGTAGTAGAAGACGTCCTGTTGCTCTTCGGTCATCTTCTTCATGCCGTCCTGGATGATCACCGCCAGCTCGTAGCCATAGGTCGGATCGAAGGTGCGGCAGTTCGGGATGGTGCCCGCCAGCATGTGGCTGTGACCGTCTTCGTGCTGCAGGCCTTCACCGTTGAGGGTGGTACGGCCGGCAGTACCGCCGATCAGGAAGCCACGGGTACGGCTGTCGCCAGCGGCCCAGGCCAGGTCGCCGATACGCTGGAAGCCGAACATCGAATAGAAGATGTAGAACGGCAGCATCGGCTGGTTGTGGCTGGAGTACGAAGTACCGGCTGCAATGAAGGAGCTCATGGCGCCCGCTTCGTTGATGCCTTCCTCGAGGATCTGGCCCTTCTTGTCTTCGCGGTAGAACATCACTTGGTCTTTATCGACTGGCTCGTAGAGCTGGCCGACGGACGAGTAGATGCCCAACTGACGGAACATGCCTTCCATACCGAAGGTACGGGCTTCGTCCGGGATGATCGGCACGATGCGCTGGCCGATTTCCTTGTCCTTGACCAGTTGCGCGAGGATCCGCACGAAGGCCATGGTGGTGGAGATTTCGCGGTCGCCCGAACCGTCGAGGATGGCCTTGAGGGTATCCAGTGGCGGAGTCGGGATGTTGAAGCTCTTGGCGCGACGCTGAGGCACGAAACCGCCCAGTGCGGCACGACGCTCGCTCAGGTAGCGGGCTTCGGCACTGCCTTCTTCCGGCTTGAAGAACGGCAGGTTTTCGATCTCTTCGTCCTTGACCGGAATGTCGAAGCGGTCGCGGAACAACTTCAGGCTGTCGACATCGACTTTCTTGGTGTTGTGCGCGGTGTTCTTCGCTTCGCCGGCGCCGGTGCCATAACCCTTGATGGTCTTGGCCAGGATGACGGTCGGTTGCTCTTTGTGGTTGACCGCTTCGTGGTAGGCCGCATAGACCTTGTACGGGTCGTGGCCGCCACGGTTGAGTTTCCAGATTTCGTCGTCGGACAGGTCTTCGACCATCGCCTTGAGTTCTGGCGTGTTGAAGAAGTGCTCACGTACGAAGGCGCCGTCTTTGGCCTTGTAGTTCTGGTACTCGCCGTCGATGACTTCGTCCATGCGGCGTTGCAGGATGCCGTCGGTGTCCTTGGCCAGCAGTGGGTCCCAGAAACGGCCCCAGATGACCTTGTTCACATTCCACTGGGCGCCACGGAACACGCCTTCGAGTTCCTGGATGATCTTGCCGTTGCCGCGAACCGGGCCGTCGAGGCGCTGCAGGTTGCAGTTGATGACGAAGATCAGGTTGTCCAGCTTCTCGCGGCCGGCCAGGGAGATCGCGCCCAGGGATTCCGGCTCGTCGCACTCGCCGTCGCCCATGAAGCACCAGACTTTCTGCTTGCCCGGCTGGATGAAACCGCGGGCTTCCAGGTACTTCATGAAGCGTGCCTGGTAGATCGCCTGGATCGGACCCAGACCCATGGAGACGGTCGGGAACTGCCAGAAATCAGGCATCAGCCATGGGTGCGGGTAGGAGGACAGGCCGTTGCCGTCCACTTCCTGACGGAAGTTGTTCATCTGGTCTTCGCTGATGCGGCCTTCCATGAAAGCGCGAGCGTAGACGCCAGGGGAGGCGTGGCCCTGGAAGTAGATCAGGTCGCCGCCATGTTCTTCGGTTGGCGCCTGGAAGAAGTAGTTGAAGCCGATGTCATACAGCGTCGCACTGGAAGCGAAGCTGGAGATGTGACCGCCCAGGTCAGAATCTTTCAGGTTCGTACGCATGACCATGGCCAACGCGTTCCAACGTACCAGCGAGCGAATGCGGCGTTCCATGAACAGGTCGCCAGGCATGCGTGCTTCGTGGGTAACGGGAATCGTGTTGCGGTACGGCGTGGTGATGGCGTAGGGCAGTTGCGAGCCGCTGCGGGTCGCGAGTTCGCCCATACGGGTCATCAGGTAGTGAGCACGGTCTTCGCCTTCTTTGTCGAGAACCGATTCCAGGGCGTCCAGCCATTCCTGGGTTTCGACGGGATCGAGGTCTTGCATGGCTTGCTCCAGGGCGGAAAGGCTTCCAGAATCGGTTGCCTGAGTTTGCGACTGGCCTTGTGGGCAGACGATAAAATTCTTGGATTGCCGGAGGTTGATACGGCGGCGTGTAGTTTTACTACAAATCGTCGGCCATTTCAGCCTTTCGAATGTATAGACGAGTAGTAAAACTACAGAAGATTGGCTTGTGGCCTCCTGCTGCGTTGTGAGAATAATCGTTACTGTTGGTCGATTTCCAACACCAATGGGTAAGAATTTGATGCTAGCTGCCAAAATAATAAAAAATTCAGCTATTTCTAACTTTTGTTCGACAGTCCTTCAAGGGCCGCGCCCGCAGAATTTGCCCCGACCGCCCCTTTCTACGCCGATCAAGGATAGCCCATGAGCCTGCCCGCGCTTGCCGAACTCCCAGCGACTCTCCTGCCTTTTGTCAGCCGTGCGGAGCAGTCGTTCCGTAGTGCCGTGTCGACCCTGGACGACGATCACGGGCTCGCCGCCTGGACCCCCGAGCGCTGGGCCGAGTTCGCCCGGGTGAGCGCCGCCAGCGACTTTTTCATTGAACAGAGCCTTCGTGACCCTTTGATGTTGCTGGAGCTGGTGCGCGGCGGCGAACTCGACCGCGGCTTTGGCCCGGGCGAGCTGTGCGCGCAGATCGCCGCGGCGGTGCAGCAGGCCACCAGCGAAGACGAGCTGGGGCGGGTGCTGCGGCGTCAGCGCAATCGTCATCAGGTGCGGATCATCTGGCGCGACCTGACACGCCAGGCGGATCTGGTGCAGACCTGTCGCGACCTCTCGGACATGGCCGACGCCTGCATCGACCAGGCCTATCAATGGTTGTACCAGCGCCACTGCGAGCAGTTCGGTGTTCCCACCGGCCGGCGCAGCGGCGAGCCGCAGCAGATGGTCATCCTCGGCATGGGCAAGCTGGGTGCCGTCGAACTGAACCTGTCGTCCGACATCGACCTGATCTTCGCCTACCCCGAAGGCGGGGAGACCGTGGGCGTGAAGCGTGCGCTGGATAACCAGGAGTTTTTCATCCGCCTGGGGCAGCGTCTGATCAAGGCGCTGGACCCGATGACCGTCGACGGTTTCGTGTTCCGCGTCGACATGCGCCTGCGGCCCTACGGTTCGGCGGGCGCCCTGGTGCTGAGCTTCAATGCGCTGGAGCAGTACTACCAGGATCAGGGCCGCGACTGGGAGCGCTACGCGATGATCAAGGCGCGGGTGGTGGCGGGTGACCAGATCGCCGGCGCGCAGTTGCTCGACATGCTGCGGCCCTTTGTCTATCGGCGTTACCTGGACTTCTCGGCGATCGAAGCGCTGCGCACCATGAAGCAGCTGATCCAGCAGGAAGTGCGGCGCAAGGGCATGGCCGACAATATCAAGCTGGGCTCCGGCGGGATTCGTGAAGTCGAGTTCATCGCCCAGGCTTTCCAGCTGATCCACGGCGGGCGCGACCTGAGCCTGCAGCAGCGTCCTCTATTAAAGGTGCTGACCACCCTGGAGGGGCAGGGTTACCTGCCGCCCGCGGTGATCGCCGAGCTGCGTGAAGGTTACGAATTCCTGCGTTACACCGAACATGCGATCCAGGCGATCGCCGACCGGCAGACGCAGATGCTGCCGGACAATCCACAGGACCAGGCGCGTATTGCCTTCATGCTGGGTTTTGCCGACTGGGCGGCGTTCCATGAGCGGCTGATGTATTGGCGCGGTCGGGTGGAATGGCACTTCCGTCAGGTGATCGCCGATCCGGATGAAGACGAAGGCCACGAGTGCGAAGTGGTGGTCGGTGGTGAATGGCTGCCGTTGTGGGAAGAAGCCCAGGACGAAGAGGCTGCCTGCCGGCAGTTGCAGGAAGGCGGTTTCAATGACGCGCCCAAGGCGCTCAGGGCGCTGGCCGGCCTGCGTGGCAGCCCGCAATTGCGAGCCATGCAGCGTTTGGGGCGCGAACGCCTAGATGCCTTTATTCCCCGCCTGCTGGCCCAGGCGGTGGAACATGCTAATCCGGACCTGGTGCTGGAGCGCGTGTTGCCGCTGGTCGAGGCGGTGGCGCGACGTTCTGCCTATCTGGTACTGCTCACCGAGAACCCTGGGGCCTTGCGCCGCTTGTTGACCCTGTGTGCTGCCAGCCCGTGGATCGCCGAACAGATCACCCGTTTCCCGCTGCTGCTCGATGAGTTGCTCAACGAAGGCCGGCTGTTCAAGCCGCCACTGGCGCCGGAGCTGGCCGCCGAGTTGCGCGAACGCCTGACGCGTATTCCCGAGGACGACCTGGAGCAGCAGATGGAGGCGCTGCGCCACTTCAAGCTGGCTCACCGCCTGCGGGTGGCGGCCTCGGAAATCGCCGGCAGCCTGCCGTTGATGAAGGTCAGCGATTACCTGACCTGGCTGGCCGAGGCGATCCTCGAACAGGTGCTGGCCCTGGCCTGGCGCCAGACCGTGGCCAAATACGGCGCTCCGCAGCGCACCGATGGCAGCTTGTGCGATCCCGGCTTCATTATTGTCGGTTACGGGAAAGTCGGCGGCCTGGAACTCGGGCATGGTTCCGACCTGGACCTGGTGTTCATCCATGACGGCGATCCGCAGGCGGAAACCGATGGCCCGAAACCGATCGACGGCGCGCAGTTCTTCACCCGCCTGGGCCAGCGGATCATTCACCTGCTGACCACCCAGACCAACTCCGGCCAGCTGTACGAAGTGGACATGCGTTTGCGGCCGTCCGGGGCGTCGGGCTTGCTGGTGAGTTCGTTGGGGGCTTTCGCCCGTTACCAGGAGAACGAAGCCTGGACCTGGGAGCATCAGGCGCTGGTGCGTGCCCGGGTGCTGGTGGGTAGCCAGGATGTCGGCCAGGCCTTCGAGAAAGTGCGGGCGGCGGTGCTGGGGCGGGCCCGTGATCTGCCCAAGTTGCAGCAGGAGGTCAGCGAGATGCGGGCCAAGATGCGCGACAACCTGGGGACCAGGGCGACGGCTGCCGGAACCGCGGCAAATGCCTTCGAGGCCACGGCGCCGTTCGACCTCAAGCAGGACGCCGGAGGTATCGTCGACATCGAATTTATGGTGCAATACGCGGCCCTGGCGTGGTCGCAAGAGCACCCGTCATTGCTGCGCTACACCGACAATATCCGCATTCTGGAAGGTCTGGAGGAAGTCGGGCTGATGCCCGCGACCGACGCCAGTCTGTTGCGCGAGGTCTATAAGGCCTACCGCTCCGCGGCTCACCGCCAGGCCTTGCAGAACGAGGCCGGGGTCATCGCCGGCGACCAGTTCGCCAGCGAGCGACGGGAGGTATTGCGGATTTGGCGCGAGCTGGGGCTAAGCTAGGCAGCGTGCGCTGCGTTGCCACAAATGTATCCGGCGAGCCAGGTTGCGGCTCGTCCACAATGAGCTGGCGGTGAATGCCGCAGGGCTGGATTCTCGAGGCGGGGAGGCGTAAGCCTCCCCGGTTCGTTTTTGGAAACCACATGAATATTCTGATCGTTGGGCCCAGTTGGGTCGGTGACATGGTGATGGCGCAGACACTCTTCCAGTGTCTGAAACAGCGCCATCCTCAATGCGAGATCGACGTGCTGGCCCCCGAGTGGAGCCGGCCGATCCTGGAGCGCATGCCGCAAGTGCGGCGGGCCTTGAGCTTCCCGCTCGGCCACGGCGTGCTGGAACTGGCGACTCGTCGGCGCATCGGCAAATCTCTGGTCGGCCAGTACGACCAGGCCATCCTGCTGCCCAACTCGCTGAAGTCGGCGCTGGTGCCATTTTTTGCCGGCATCGCGCAACGCACCGGCTGGCGTGGCGAGTTCCGCTACGGCCTGCTCAACGACGTGCGCACGCTGGACAAAGAACGTTATCCGCTGATGATCGAGCGCTTCATGGCCCTGGCTTACGAGCCGGGCGCCGAGCTGCCCAAGCCGTATCCGCGTCCCGACCTGCAGATCGATCCGGCCAGCCGTGAAGCGGCGCTGGCCAAGTTCGGCCTGACCCTGGACCGCCCGGTGCTGGCGCTGTGTCCGGGAGCCGAGTTCGGTGAAGCCAAGCGTTGGCCGTCCGAGCATTACGCCAAGGTTGCCGAGCTGAAGATCCGCGAGGGCTGGCAGGTCTGGCTGTTCGGTTCGAAGAACGATCACGTGGTCGGCGAAGACATTCGCGCCCGGCTGATTCCTGGGCTGCGCGAAGAGTCGGTCAACCTCTGCGGCGGCACCTCCCTGGCCGAGGCCATCGACCTGCTGTCCTGCGCCGATTCCGTGGTGTCCAACGACTCCGGGCTAATGCACGTGGCAGCGGCGCTGAATCGCCCGCTGGTGGCGGTGTACGGTTCGACGTCTCCGGGGTTCACCCCGCCGCTGGCCGACCAGGTCGAGGTCGTGCGCCTGGGCATCGAGTGCAGCCCGTGCTTCGATCGCACCTGCCGCTTTGGCCATTACAACTGCCTGCGCCAGCTGCTTCCAGACTCGGTAGACCAGGCCTTGCAGCGGTTGCAAGGCACCGCGGTCGAGGTTCGGTAAGTGCGGGTACTGTTGATCAAGACCTCTTCTCTGGGCGACGTGATTCATGCGCTGCCGGCGCTGACCGATGCAGCGCGGGCGATCCCGGGGATCAAGTTCGACTGGGTGGTGGAAGAGGGGTTCGCGGAAATCCCGACCTGGCACCCGGCTGTGGATAAAGTGATCCCGGTGGCGATTCGCCGCTGGCGCAAGAACATCTGGCAGACGATCAAGAGTGGCGAGTGGCGGCGCTTCAAGCAAAGCGTGCGTGCCACCAAGTACGATCTGGTGATCGACGCCCAGGGCTTGCTGAAAAGCGCCTGGCTGACGCGCTACGTCAAGGCGCCGGTGGCCGGCCTGGACAAGCAGTCGGCACGCGAACCCCTGGCGGCGCGTTTCTATTCGCGGCGCCTGGCCGTCGCCCGCGGCCAGCATGCCGTGGAGCGCGTGCGCCAGCTGTTCGCCGTGGCGCTGGGGTATGACTTGCCCCAGGGCCTGGGCGATTACGGCCTGAACGTCGAGAAACTGGTGGAGTTGCCACGGCCCAAGCCGTTCGTGGTGTTCCTGCACGGCACCACCTGGGACACCAAGCACTGGCCGCAAGCCTATTGGCGCGAGCTGGCCGAACGCATGGGCCAGTTGGGCGTCGAGGTCAAGTTGCCGTGGGGCAACCCGGCGGAGAAGGCCCGGGCCGAGCGTATTGCCCAGGGCCTGAGCAACGCCACGGTGCTGCCGAAGCTGAATCTGGCGGGCGTCGCCAAGGTGCTGGCGCAAGCCCGGGCTTGTGTCGCGGTGGATACCGGGCTTGGCCATCTCGCGGCAGCGCTGGATGTGCCGACCATTTCCCTGTTCGGCCCGACCAACCCAGGCCTGACCGGTGCCTATGGCAAGGCGCAGATCCATATGGCCAGCGACTTCCCCTGCGCGCCGTGCCTGCAGAAAAAATGCACCTATCAACCGACGGCTGAAGATCAGCGGCGGTTCGACCTGAAGCGCGAGTGGCCGCTGTGCTTCACGCGTCTGAATCCTGAGCGTGTCGCCAGCCGGCTGAGCAGGTTGTTACTGGCTGAGGAGCTGCGCTGATGCAATTGGCTTTTGTCCTTTATAAATACTTCCCGTTCGGTGGCCTGCAACGGGACTTCATGCGCATCGCCCTGGAGTGCCAGAAACGCGGGCACCAGATTCGCGTCTATACGCTGATCTGGGAAGGCGATGTGCCGCCGGGTTTCGAGGTGCTGGTGGCGCCGGTCAAGGCGTTCTTCAACCATCGTCGTAACGAGAAGCTCAGCGCCTGGATGGAGGCCGACCTGGCCAAGCGCCCGGTGGACCGCTTGATCGGCTTCAACAAGATGCCCGGCCTGGACGTGTACTACGCCGCCGACGGCTGCTTCGAAGACAAGGCGCAGAACCTGCGCCATTCGCTGTACCGCCGCTGGGGCCGCTACCGGCACTTCGCCGAATACGAACGCGCGGTGTTCGCCCGGGATGCCAAGACCGAAGTGCTGATGATTTCCGAGGTCCAGCAGCCGCTGTTCATCAAGCATTACGACACCCCGGTGGAGCGTTTCCACCTGCTGCCGCCAGGCATCGCCCAGGACCGTCGCGCGCCGGCCAACGCGGTCGAGATCCGCGCCGAATTCCGTCGCGAGTTCGCCCTGAAAGACGATGATTTGCTGCTGGTGCAGATCGGCTCCGGGTTCAAGACCAAGGGCGTGGATCGTAGTCTCAAGGCCGTGGCCGCCTTGCCGCCGGAGCTGAAGAAACGCACCCGGCTATTTGTAATTGGCCAGGACGACCCCAAAGTATTCCAATTGCAGAGCGCGGCATTGGGCCTGGGCGAGCATGTGCAGTTCCTCAAGGGGCGCAGTGATATCCCGCGTTTCCTGCTGGGCGCCGACCTGTTGATCCACCCGGCGTACAACGAAAACACCGGCACCGTGTTGCTGGAAGCGCTGGTGGCCGGCTTGCCGGTGCTGGTCAGCGCGGTCTGCGGTTATGCCCATTACATCGCCGAGGCCGACAGCGGCCTGGTACTGGACGAGCCATTGGAGCAGGGACAGCTCAATCAATACCTGAACACCATGTTGACCGACGACGCTGCACGCGCGACCTGGAGCCGTAACGGCCTGGCGTTCGCCGAGACGGCCGACCTCTATAGCATGCCGCAGCACGCTGCGGATGTGATTCTGGCGGAGCAACACTGATGAAGTTGATTCTTGCCGAACCGTTCAAGACCCTTTGGGCCGGACGCGATGCGTTCGCCGAAGTCGAGCGTCTGGACGGCCAGGTCTACCGTGAACTGGAAGCCCGCCGTACCTTGCGTACCGAGGTGGCCGGCGAAGGGTTCTTCGTAAAGATTCACCGCGGTATCGGTTGGGGCGAGATCTTCAAGAACCTGCTCACCGTCAAGCTGCCGGTACTCGGCGCGGGCCAGGAATGGCAGGCCATCCAACGCCTGCAGGAAGCCGGCGTGCCGACCATGACCGCCGTGGCCTATGGCGAGCGCGGCAGCAACCCGGCCAACCAGCATTCGTTCATCGTCACCGAGGAGCTGGCGCCGACCATCAGCCTCGAAGACTTCAGCATCGACTGGGTCAAGCAGCCGCCGCAGCCCAGGCTCAAGCGCGCGCTGATCGCCGAAGTGGCACGCATGACCGGCATGATGCACCGCGCCGGGGTCAACCATCGCGACTGCTACATCTGCCACTTCCTGTTGCACACCGATAAGCCGGTGACACCCGATGACTTCAAGCTCTCGGTGATCGACCTGCACCGCGCCCAGACCCGTCCGGCCATCACCCGGCGCTGGCGCGACAAGGACCTGGCGGCGCTGTATTTCTCGGCACTGGATATCGGCCTGACCCGGCGCGACAAGCTGCGCTTCCTCAAGGGTTATTTCCAGCAGCCGTTGCGCCAGATCCTGAGCGATGAAGCGCCTCTGCTGGCCTGGCTGGAGGGCAAGGCCAACAAGCTCTACGCACGCAAGCAGCGGTACGGAGATGCGCTCTGATGGCGGGTTGGAACCTTGAACCTGGATATCGGGAGCTGGCGCAGGACTTCGGCAGTCTGGATGCGGTCTTTGCCCTCGAGGGCGAACACCTGACCCGCGACCCGTTGTCGGAGGTCATCCGGGTCGAGCGCAACGGCATCAACTATTACGTCAAGCGCTACACCGGCGCCGGCAAGAACCTGCGGCGCTATCTGGGCAAGCCGCGGGTCAAGTCCGAGTGGCAGAACCTCAAGCGTTTCGCCAAGTGGGGCATTCCCACGGCGGAGGTGGTGGCCTGGGGCCTGGAGCGCCGTGGCCTGGCTTACGACCGGGGGGCGATGATCACCCGCGAGCTGCCACGCACCGAAGACCTGTCGGTCCTGGCCGAGCGCAACGACCCGCTGCTGGCCGATCGGGCCTGGGTGGACCGGGTCAGCCAGCAGCTGGCGCGCTACACGCGGATCATGCATGAGCATCGCTTCACCCATAACGACTTGAAGTGGCGCAACCTGCTGATCGACGATGAGGTCCGGCTGTACCTGATCGATTGCCCCAATGGCGATTTCTGGCGCGGTTTCTGGCTCAAGTACCGGATCACCAAGGACCTGGCGTGCCTGGACAAGGTGGCCAAGTATCATTTGTCCGCCACCCAGCGCCTGCGCTTCTATTTGCAGTACCGCCAGCGCACCCGGCTGAATGCCGCGGACAAGTGCCGCATCCGGCATGTGCTGAGATTTTTCGAGGGACGCGAATGACCGATTTCCTGGCGGCTCAGGACCGTGCGTTGCTGGAGCGCCACGGCCTCGACAGCTTCGACGCGTTGTGGGCCAAGCAACTTGAAGCGGTGGACGAGCCCAACACCGATGGTGGGGGCTGGAGCAGCGTGTATCGCCTTGACCTGGAAGGCCACGGCTACTACCTCAAGCGCCAGAGCAACTACCTGACGCGGACCCTGCACCGGCCGTTCGGCGAGCCGAGTTTCGCCCGCGAGTTTCGCAATATCAGCCGCTACCAGCAGCTGGGTATTCCGGCGCTGCAGGCGGCCTTCTTTGGCGAGCGCAAGGTGGCAGGCGAAACCCGGGCGATTCTGCTGACCCGGGCGCTGGATGGCTGGAACGACCTGGATTCGCTACTGCAACAATGGGCGCAGCTGAGCCCGGACCAGCACGCGGCGATCCTGCGGGCCTGCGGCCTGCTGGCGCGCCAGTTGCACGCGGTGCGCCAGGTGCACGGCTGCTTTTATCCCAAGCATATTTTCCTGCGGGCCACCGGCGACGGTTACCAGGCGCAATTGATCGACCTGGAAAAGACTCGTCCGCTGTTGTTCGGCCAGCGTGACCGGGTCAAGGACCTGGAGCCGCTGTTGCGTCGCGCCCCGGTCTGGAGTGAGAGCGATGTGCGCGCCTTGCTTGCGACCTATCTGGATCAGCCGCGGGACAGCTCGCTGGTCGATGCCTGGCTGAATCGCCTGAGTGCACGCCGCAGCCACAAGGAGACTCGTTGATGCGTCTGTCCGAACTTGAACGGGCCGGCCGCGGGCCAAGCCTGCCGTTGAGCCTGGAGCTGGCCGACGCTGCCGGGCCGGCCACGCTGCAGTTGCTCAGCCTGCTGCGGGTGCTTCCGGGGCAGCGCTACGTCGGCGCCGGTGTATGGCGCGGGCGTCCGGTGCTGGCCAAGTTACTGGTGGGCGCCAAGGCGGCGCGGCATTTCCAGCGTGAGCTGCAAGGCGTGCGCTTGCTTGAAGAGCAGGGCATGACCACGCCGTTGCTGCTGGCAGACGGCCTGAAGGAAGGCGAGGGCGGCTGGCTGCTGTTCGAGTTCCTGGAAGGTTCCGAGAGCCTGGGCGATGCCTGGAAACAAGTGGAGTCGTTGCCGGTGTTGGCCGATGAGCAGCAGGCGGTACTCGCCGAGGCCCTGACCGCTATCGCCGAATTGCACGGCAAGGGCCTGTGGCAGGAAGACCTGCATCTGGACAATCTGCTGCGTCATCAGGGCAAGCTGTACCTGATCGACGGCGCCGGGATCTGCGTGGAGCAGGCGGGCAAACCGCTGTCCCGGCAGAAAGTCCTGGAAAACCTCGGGGTGTTTTTCGCCCAGTTGCCCAAGAGCCTGGAGCCCTTCACCGAAGAGCTGCTGGTGCATTACCTGCTGAACAATGCCGAGCATGCCTTGCCGCTGGAAGCCTTGCAGAAGCAGGTGGACAAGGTGCGCAGCTGGCGCTTGAAGGACTTCCTCAACAAGGTCGGTCGCGAGTGCACCCTGTTCAGCGTGCTGCGCGGGCCCTTCGCCTTGCGGGCGATTCGACGCGAGGAAGAGGCGGTAATGCTGCCGGTGCTGGAGCAGGCCGACGCGCTGCTGGACCAGGGGCACCTGTACAAGACCGGTGGCGCCGCCAGCGTCGGCCGGGTCGAAGTGGCGGGCCGCACCCTGGTGGTCAAGCGCTACAACATCAAGGGTTTTGCCCATTGGCTCAAGCGCTTCTGGCGTCCCAGCCGGGCCTGGCATTCGTGGCAGGAGGGCAATCGCCTGGCATTCCTCGGCATTGCCACACCCAAGCCGCTGGCGTTGCTGGAGAAGCGTTTTCTCTGGCTGCGCAGCCGGGCCTATCTGGTGACCGAATACCTAGCGGGGCCGGACATCATCGAACGCTTCGCGCCCTATATCGACAGCGGCGCGGCTCCGGAAGCGGAGTTGCAGGCGCTGGACCGGCTGTTTGCCGAGTTGATCCGCGAACGCATCAGTCATGGCGACTTCAAGGGGCACAACCTGTTCTGGCAAGAGGACCGCTGGGCGCTGATCGACCTGGACTCGATGTGCCAGCATCACAGCTTCGGCAGCTTCGCCCCGGCCTACGCCCGCGACCGTGCGCGCTTCATGCGTAACTGGCCAGAAAGCAGCGCGCTGTATCAGGTCATCGACCAGCGCCTGCCTAAAACCGCCGAACCTTTCGCCGGCTGACACCTGTAGCCGCTGCCGCAGGCTGCGATCGAGCGCGAAGCGGTCGCGCTCTTGAGATCGCAGAAAGGCTCTTCGAGCCTTGTCGCAGCCTGCGGCAGCGGCTACAGATCCCTCGCAGGCCATATTGGGCGCCAGTGCCCGGTGCTGAAACGTCAAGGATCATCCCGCGGCAGGTTTACGCTATAATCCCGCCCTTTAGCTGTTTCTCGCCCGTGGCGGGGAGCACATTAATTCCAGGCGCACGTCGCCTGCATGCAGACTTAAGAGGCTAGACCCCTGTGGCATTGACGATTCTTGGCCTGTCCGGCGCCCTTAGCCATGATCCTTCCGCAGCGCTGTACATCGACGGCAAGCTGGTGGCGGCGGCTGAAGAAGAGCGCTTCGTACGCGATAAACATGCAAAGAACCGCATGCCCTACGAATCGGCGAAGTTCTGTCTGGAACAGGCCGGCATCAAGCCTTCCGACGTTGACGTGGTGGCGATTCCGTTCGCCCCGATCAGCCTGTTCGGCAAGGCCCGCTGGCACTACGCCAAGCGTTACTGGTACGCCCCGGACCGCGCCCTCGACGCGATTCTGATGGGCAACCGCCGCTACAAGCGTTATCGCAACAAGATCGTCTGGTGCCTCGAGCAACTGGGCTTCGATCCGAAGAAGATCAAGATCGAGCCGGTCGAGCACCACCTGGCCCATGCTTCCAGCGCCTACCACTGCTCCGGCTTCAAGGAGAAAACCGCGATCCTCGGGATCGACGGCAAGGGCGAGTACGCCACGACTTTCTTCGGCTACGGCGAAAACGGCAAGATCCACAAGATCAAGGAATTTTTCGATCCGGACTCCCTCGGCGGCCTGTATGGCGCGATCACCGAGTTCCTCGGCTTCGAAATGCTCGATGGCGAGTTCAAGGTCATGGGCATGGCGCCGTACGGCGATGCCAGCAAGTACGACTTCTCCCGCCTGGCCAGCTTTGAAAACGGCGAACTGGTGATCAACACCGATTACGCCAACGTCATCGGCCTGCGCCGTTATAAAGAGAAGGGCAAGGGTTTCTACTTCTCGCCGAAACTGATCGAGTGGCTGGGTCCGAAGCGCGAAGGCGACATCGCCGACGAGCCGTACATCCACTACGCGGCCAGCATGCAGGCGCTGTTCGAGAAGCTGGCGCTGCAGATGATCGACCACTACCTGGGCGACATCCTCAAGGAAACCGGCAAGCTGGCCTTTGCCGGCGGCTGTGCACTGAACGTCAAGCTGAACCAGAAGATCATCGCCCGTCCGGAAGTCAAAGAGTTGTTCGTGCAGCCGGCGTCCGGCGATGCCGGTACCGCGGTCGGGGCCGCGGCCTATGTTTCCCATGCTCGCGGCGTGCCGGTGGAGAAGATGGAACACGTCTATCTCGGCCCGTCCTACAGCAATGAAGACGTGATCGCCGCCTGTGCCCGCCACCCGAACAAGCCGGCCTGGCGCCAGATCGACAACACCCCTGAGCGTATCGCCAAGATCATGGTCGACGGCAACCCGGTGGCCTGGTTCCAGGGCCGCATGGAGTTCGGTCCGCGCGCCCTGGGCGGTCGTTCGATTATCGGTTGCCCGAGCGCCACCGGCGTGGCCGACCGCATCAATGAGCAGATCAAGTTCCGCGAGCGCTGGAGGCCTTTCTGCCCGTCGATGCTCGACACCGTCGGTCCGCAGATGATCAAGGTCGATCACCCGGCGCCATTCATGACCTTCACCTTCGAAGTGGCGGAAGAGTGGAAGACCCGTGTGCCGGAAGTGGTCCACGAAGACGGCACTTCCCGGGCCCAGGTGCTCAAGCGCGAATACAACCCGCGCTACTACGACATGATGAAGGCCCTGGAAGTCCTGACCGGCAACGGCGTGTCGCTGAACACCTCGCTCAACCGCCGTGGCGAGCCGATGATCTGCTCGCCGACCGACGCCCTGAACATGTTCTTCGGCTCCGATCTGCAGTACCTGATCATGGAAGACATCCTGGTAGTCAAAGACGGCGTGGATCCTTATGACACGCTCGGCTGAGCGCCACGTCCTGCAGTTCTGCCACGGCTATGACGGGCCGTTCCTGGACTGTGCCCGGCAATACGCCAGCCTGTTCGCGGGCAGCGGCTATCGCGTGACTACGGTGTTCCTCACCGGGGTCGCCGACGCCGAGGTGGCCGATGCCTGTGCCAGCGATGAAGTGCTGTTCATGGAATACAGCTCCAAGGCCATTCGTGGCCTGAAGCTGGGGGCGATACGCGACATGCGCAAGATCGCCGCGTCGCGCAACTTCAGCTTCTGCATCGCCCACCGTTTCAAGCCGATCTACATCGCGTTGCTGGGCACCGCGTTGCCGGTGATCGGCGTGCATCACGCGTTTGGCGATTACCAGCGCGGCAGTCGCCGCCTGTTCGCCAACCTGTTCCGCAAGCGCCTGAGCTTGCTCGGCGTGTCCGACGCGGTGCGCGATGACATGCGCAGTTGCCTGCCACAATGGCCTGCGGCGCGGATCCAGACGCTGTACAACCGGATCGACGTCGAAGCCTTGCAGGCGACCCAACTGCCCAAGGCCGAAGCGCGCCAGGAGCTGGGGTTGTCGCCTTCCGCCTGGATCGTCGGCAATGTCGGGCGTCTGCACCCGGACAAGGACCAGGCCACCCTGCTGCGCGGGTTTGCCGCGGCGTTGCCGGGGCTGCCTCGGGAAAGCCAGCTGGCGATTCTCGGTAGCGGGCGTCTGGAGCAGAACCTCAAGGACCTTTCCCGCGAGCTGGGCATTGCCGACCGCGTGCTGTTCCTCGGCCAGGTCACAGAAGCCCGGCGTTATTTCCGTGCTTTCGATGCCTTTGCCCTGAGTTCCGACCACGAGCCATTCGGCATGGTGCTGCTGGAGGCCATGGCCGCTGGCGTGCCTTTGCTGGCGACAGCCTGTGGCGGTGCCAGGGAAGTGGTCGAAGGCGTCGGCATCCTGTTCCCGCTGGGCGATGCCGAGCATATGGCCCAGGGCCTGCAACACCTGGCCGGAATGGATGAGAACCAGCGCTTGCTGTGCGCCGAGCTGATGTTCGAGCGCCTGCGCGAGCGCTTCTCCGACCGTGCTGTACGCGACGCCTTCTGGCGTCTGCCGCAAGTTACCGATCTGACCGCGAGGCCCTGATGCTCAATCGATTCCAAGGCTGGCGCGAGCGTGGCTGGTCGGTCGTCGACGCCTCGACTTATGCCGCCGCCTGGCAGCGTTTTGGCGGCAGCGTCGCCACCCATCCGCTGGTGGTGGAGCGGCTGGCGAACCTGGCGGGCATCCCGGTCCGCTACCTGGCCTGGGAACACGCCGGCGAACTGCGGGCGGCGATCCCGACCTGGGGGCGCGACCTGGCGCTGTCCAAGGACGTGCTCAAGCGCCGTGGCAAGAAAGGCCTGTTCGACCTGGGCAACGCCGAGTTGATCCTGCCGGCGGCGCCTGAGACCCAGGCCCCGCTGCGTCATCGCGGTCGTTATCTGTCGGCCTTGAACCAGGGCCGGTTCAGCACCCTTAAGCTCCAGGCCGAGCAATTGGCCATGGCTCGCACGCCTGAAGAGCTGTCGAAGAAGTTCCGCTACAACCAGCGCCGCGAACTGCGCCTGCTGGAAGAGGCGGGCGGCGTGGTGCGCCCGGTCAGCGAGTTCTCCAGCCAGGAGCTGGCGGCCATCTACTGCGATCTGTTCCAGCGGCGCTGGGGGTTCCCGGCCACCGGTGCCGAGCGCATGGCCGACGTCATCGAGTTGCTGCGCGAGTTACTGATCGGTTCGGTGATTTTCCTCAACGATGCGCCGATCGCCATTCAGCTGGTGTACCGGGTCGAAGCGCCGGAGTGGATCAGCGTCGAATACATCAACGGTGGCGTCGATCCTGAAACCCGCGAGTTCAGCCCCGGCAGCGTGTTGAGTTTCCTCAATACGCAAAGCGCCTGGGAGCAGGCGCGGGCCATCGACAAGCCGCTGCGTTTCTCCTTCGGTCGCGCCGATCGCGAATACAAGGATCGCTGGTGCAACCCCGTTCCGGTGTTCACGGTATGAATCAGCCGCCGAGTCGCAAGCAACAGTTGCTTAAACGCCATCGCCGGCAGAAGCGCCTGGGCCTGCTGATCGGCCTGCTGGTACTGGTGGCTATCGGTGTGCTGGTGGCCTGGTGGCTGCCGCTGCTGCTCGCGGTGCTGGCCTGGGTGGCCCATGAGGCCTGGTTCGCCGACCACCTGTTTTATTCGCCCCGGGACGATTATCAGTACAGCTTTCCGTTCGGCACCGAGCAGCCCAAGGTCCACCTGGACAAGCAGCGCTTGGTGCTGGACCAGGCGATCGACCTGGCGGGGGACGAAACCCTGATCCTCGCGGTAAAGGTCAGCAGCAGCTGGCTGGGGCGCTTTTTCGATCCTTCTGTCTCCTTGGCGGGGCAGGATCGGCAGACGTTCGAGCGTGGCGTGAACGGCCTGCGTTATCTCAATCTCAGTGGGCTGGCCCGACCTCTGGCCAGCGGCGAGCTGCAATTGCGCGGACGTTTCTGTCGGGTGCATGGCGAACCGCTGTTGTCGGTGTTCCGCGAGCCGGACTATCGCCACCAGCGGGTGATGGTCATCGCCCCCCACGCCGACGATGCCGAACTGGCTGCCTTCGGCCTGTACAGCCAGGCTGACGAAGCCTGGATCGTCACGTTGACCGCGGGCGAGATCGAAGCCGAGCATTACCGGCGGATGGGCATGAACGCTGCGGATGCGGCGCGGATCAAGGGCCGGCTGCGGGCCTGGGACAGCATTGCGGTGCCGCGTTGGGCCGGGGTCGCCGAGGAACGTTGTGTGCAGCTGGGGTATTTCTGCCTGCAGCTGCCGGCCATGCAGGCGGCGCCGAACCGGCCTGTGGCGTCCCGCGAGGCCGAACTGTCGGATATCCGCCTGTTCCGCCAGTTCAACCCGTTCCCGCTGCCGGCGGATGCCGATGGCGCGCCGACCTGGAACAATCTCCTGGCCGACCTGCGGGCGCTGCTGCTCAAGGCGCGTCCCGAGGTGATCGTGCTGCCGCATCCGACCCTCGATCCGCACCCGGACCACATCTGCGCCCAGCAGGCGGTACTGGAAACGTTGCAGGGGCTGGAGTGGCAGCCGACCACCTTGCTCGGTTATGCCAACCATTTGCATGACAACGACCGCTGGCCGATGGGCGATTCAGGGGCGGGCATTGCCCTGCCGCCGGTGTTCGACTCGGCCCAGGTGCTCAGGCCCTGCTGCTTGCAGCTATCGATCGAGCAGCAACGGGACAAGGCGATGGCCCTGGGCATGATGCATGACCTGCAGCCGCGGGCGCCGTTCAAGCGCCGCCTGCGCCGGGTCCTGCAGCGTGTGCTGGCTGGCCGCGCCGCTTCGCCTTATGGCGAGAACGAGTTTTTCCGCAAGGCGGTACGCCGGCATGAGCTGTTCTGGCGTTTGTAAATTGATATTGCATGACACCCTTTTGCCTGTCGGCCAGGGTAGTTTCGCTCTTTTGTCCGGTTGCTCACGGCTGCAAGGAAGATGATGAAGGTTCTATTTCTGGTGCAGAAAGAACAGCGGGCCATTCTGGACCGCCTGTACGAAGGCGTTGCCGCCCATTGCGAATGCGACCTGCGGTGGTTGAGCAGCGACGAGCAGCGCAACCTGCGTGGCTATTTCCGCCGTGAGGTGGATGTATCGCGCTACGACCGCATCGTGTTCTTCCTGCGTTTCAAGCAGGAAATCCGCCAGGCGAGCTTCATCCGCAGCATTCCCAACCTGGTGATCCTCGAGCACGACGCCTACCAGAACTACATCCCCTGCAAGTACACCGGCAAGTTCAGCGCGCACTACCGCCGCCTGCCGTGGGCACGGGTGATCAGTTCGGGGTTCATGGTCAGCGAGCGCCTGCGCGAGGAGGGTTTCGACGCGGTATTCGTGCCCAAGGGCTACGACCAGACCCTGCTGCAGGATCAGGGCCGCGAGCGGGATATCGAACTGGCATTCGTCGGCAGCACCAACAGCGTGGCCTACAGCGGGCGCAAGGCGCTGCTCGATGAGCTCGGCCAGGTCGAACCCTTGGTGGTGACGCGGACCAAATCGGGGGAAGAGTATTGCGACACGCTCAACCGTATCCGCTTTTTCGTCAGTGCCGACGTCGGCATGGGCGAATACATGATCAAGAATTTCGAGGCCATGGCCTGTGGCTGTGTGTTGCTGGCATTCGACCAGGGTGAGGCGGAAAACCGCGCGCTGGGTTTGCAGGACCTGCACAACGTGGTCTTTTATCAGAACATCCCGCAATTGCAGGAAAAGCTCGCCATGTTGCGCGCCGACCCGGCCCTGGCGCAGAGCATCGCGCGCAACGGACGCGATCTGGCGGTCTCTCGGTTCAGCTTCGCCCGTATCGGTCAGCGTATCGTCGAGGAACTCCAGCCCGCATTGCGGCCTCGTGCACCCTTGAGCTTTATCGAGCGTGTACGCTCGAAACTGGGTGTTTGACAGCGGTCACCTAGCCCTTAATAGTGATCGCACTTTGTCGTAGGTGAGAATCAAGTGCAGTTTAGTCAAGAGAGTGACATCACGTTGGTGGTCACCAGTTGCGGTCGCCTGGACCTGCTCAAGCTCACGCTGGAGAGTTTCGATCGCTTCAACAGTGCGCCGATCCGCGAAGTCTTCATCACCGAAGATGCTGGCGACGAGCGGGTGCGCACGGCGGTGCCCGCCCACTGGAAAGATCACTGTACCTTCTTCGTCAACCGGCCGAAGCTCGGGCAGTTGGCGTCGATCGACCTGGCCTACGAGCAGGTCAAGACTCCCTACATCTTCCATTGCGAAGACGACTGGGAGTTCTACCGCCCGGGTTTTGTCGAGGATTCGAAAGCGATTCTCGAGCAACGCCAGGACATCCTGCAGGTCTGGTTGCGCAGTTATGCCCACGACCTGCGAGTCCATAGCCCTTACATCCACTTGGGCGCTCGCGAGGTGATCGGCGGTGTGCCCTGTTATCCGCTGATCTCCGACAAACCCGAGTGGCAGAGCTTTTCCCTGAACCCGGGCCTGCGCCGGATGGCGCAATATCGGCTGTGTGCGCCTTTCGCCGGGCACGGCGGCGAGAAAGCGCTGTCCAAGCGCTATGCTGAGCTGAACCTGACGGCTGTCAGCCTGGAAGGCGATGCGGTGTTGCATACAGGTTTCGGTCTGCATGTGGAGACTGCCGCCGAGCGGCAGCGTAAGGCTCGGCGCAGTCGTCGCGAGCAAATCAAGCTTGTTTTAGTCCTGTTGGCTGGAGTCGGTATTGGCTGGTTTATCCATTAGTTCTACCGGTTTCACTTTCCCGAATACCGCGAAAGGGCTGTGCGCCCAATGAGCATTCTCAACGTCATGTGGGCAGGCGGCAGTGCGTTTGCCTCCGTTCACAAGGTTCACCAGCAAATCCTCTCTCAGGCCGAGCCAGGTACTGTGGTCAAGACCTGGCTGCTGCAAGGCTCGTCCACCGGATGCGTTGCCGAAGTGGGGGAGTGCCGGGAGTGGAACCTGTCGTCGGCGAGGCTGAAGGGCAAGCATTTCTGGCGCTTGCTCAAACCCTGGTTGCGGGCCAGTTTTCGCAAGGCGTTGCGAGAAAGCGACGCCCAAGTGCTGTTGCTCGATGGCCTGGGAGTGGCGCGTACCTTGTTGCCGGTCCTCAAGTCATTGCCGCACATGCGTGCGGTGGTGGTGATCCACGGCTCCACGCGCTTGCACCGCGAGGATCAACAGCTGTTCCGGCAGTTCCCCGCCTCGCAGCTGACCCTCGCGGCTGTTTCGCAGACCCTGGCTTCATCCCTCGAAGACGATTTGCAAATGCCGGTGACGGCCTTGCGTAGCGCGTTCAATCCGCACGAGTTCAACGCAAGGCTGCTGCCGCGTGCCGAGGCCCGGGCCACCCTCGGCCTGCCCGCGGACGATGTTCCGGTATTCGGCGCGGTCGGGCGTCTGGTGGACGATAAGGGTTTTGCTTGCCTGTTGGAGGCCTTCGCCAAGGCCCTGGCGAGCCGGCCGGAGATGCGTCTGGTGATTATCGGCGAGGGTTCGAATCGCGCAGCGCTCGAGGCCCGCATCAACCGGCTGGGCCTGCAAGACAAGGTTTCGCTGCCTGGGCATCTGAAGCATGCGGCGATGCTTTACAAGGCATTCGACTGGGCGGCCATCCCGTCGCTGGACGAGGGCCTGGGGCTGATCCTGCAGGAAGCGGTGATGTCCGGTGTACCGGTGCTGACCAGCGATTTGCCCGTCTTTCGTGAGCAGTTGGCTGCAACCGGGCGTTATGCGCCGGTGAATGACATCGACGCCTGGCAGGAGGCCATTCTTCAGGCCCTCGGCCTGCCCGCCCGGGGCATCGCGGCGGATCAGTACGCTGCTCTGGCCCCCGATCTGGCCTGGCAGCGCTTCAGCCAGGCGGCCACCAGCCTGCTGTCATGCCGAAAGTAGGGCCTGTTCCAATGCTTGTATCGGAAAGCTCCCATTCAGCTTCTCCCGGGCAATATAGCGGGCGAAGTGTTGCAGGTTGCGTTTGATCAAATGGCGCGGCAATGGCCCGCGGAAGAAGCGCATGTCGGCCACATCGATCAGGCCGAAGCGGTTATCCGGGGTGATGACGATGTTGCCCAGGTGCAGCGAGCGAAAGTAGATCCCCGAGGTGTGCAGGCTACGAATCAGCTCGACCAGGGCCGGCAAGGTCTGCTGCCAGTCGAAGCCTTCCTTGCTGGCGACCTGGCGCAGGGTTTCGCCTGGCAGCGGTCGGTAAAGCACCGCGGTCATGCCGGGTTGTTCCAGGCGGTAGAAGTCCAGAACCTGCAGCGTGGGAACGCCGAGTTGTTCCAGGCGTGCGGCGTTGTCGATGAAACGCTTCGAATAGGGCCGAAACAGGGCGGATGAAAAAAGACGCTTGCGCCGGAACAGTTTCAGAATATTCCCATCCTGCAACAGGTAGACTTTCGGGCCGTAACTGTCGGCCTCCAGAATTCTGGCGCCTTCAATCATCTGATTCAAAGTGGCTTGGGGAAGCCGGGAGCATTGCATCGTAGGAAGCCTTGTCGAAGTGGCGGGCACAGTGACGGGCAATGATGCCGAAAAGTTGTTGTTTTAACCATGCCGGGTTGGCTGGGTGATCCATTTAGGAGCGAGTAGATGCAGGCCACACGCTGGGCGCAAGTATGGATGACAGTCGGGTTGCTATGGTTTTTGCTGGCCATCGCACTGGCACCCACCAACAAGCTCTACCAACAGGGGCTGGTGGCCTTCCTGTGGTTGCCGGCAATGATTCTGGCCTGGTCCGTACGTGAGCGCCTGATCGAGTGGTGGCGTGCCCAGCGCTGGCTTGGCCTGGCATTGCTGGGGCTGGCGATATGGGGGCTGATCAGCCTGACATGGACGCAAGCGGCGGACCCGTCGCGCGAGGCCAAGCGCTTGCTGTACATCGCAGTGTTCCTGCTGTTCTTCCCGGTTTTCGCCAATGCCCGGACTGAGCGGGTGATCCGCACCATGCAGTGGGGCGGGTTGGGGTTGGCGGTGACAGCACTGATGGCCATCATCCAGTTCTACTGGATCAACGGAAATGTCTGGTGGGCACGCCTTGTAGGGTTGGGAGAGCTGGCTCATCCGATCCTGGGTGGTTATGTCATCGGCCTGGCCGCGATCTGGCTGCTGCACTGGGTGCCGCGTACTCGCGGTCTTCAAGCCGTATGGCTGGTGGCTTTGGCGCTGCTTGGTGGGTTTGTCGTGCTGTGCCAGAGTCGCGGTGCTGCCCTGGCGCTATTCCTGACCGTGCTGGCGATGCCGATCTGGTGCCGTGACCGACTCAGCCGTATGTTCGCCGCGGCGGCATTGTTGCTGGCAATGTCGGCATTCTGGTTTCTCGAACCTTTGGTCCTGGCGCGTGGTGTTTCCTTTCGTCCGCAGATCCTGATGGCCAGTCTGCAGATGATCGCCGAACATCCATGGACAGGTCTCGGCCTGGGATCAGGTTATAGCGTGCATGCCGAAGGGCAGGTCTTCGATCACGCCCACAACCTGTTCAGCCACATTGCTATTGAATTGGGCATCCCCGGGCTGCTGCTCTGGATCGTGGCCTGGTTTGCCGTCTTGCGCGAAGCCTGGCGCGCCCGTGAAACGCTGTATGGCCGGGGCGTCATCGGGATCTGGCTGTTCTCTTTCCTGGCCATGCAGTTCGATGCCGCGAGCCTGACGGGGACCCCTCGCGCCGAATGGTTCATCAGTTGGCTGCCGATCGGTCTGGCCACTGTTTTGGTCTGGGCACGGGGCGGTCACACAGGCTGTGATAAAATCCCGCGTTCCTCCTAAACAGTGAGCTCGACGATGAGTGATGCACCGCTCAAAGCGGAACAGGATTCCAGCCTGAAAATCTATTTTCGGCTGTTGGGGTATGTAAAACCCTATATAGGCATTTTCCTGCTGAGTATCGTGGGCTTCGTGATATTTGCATCCACCCAGCCGATGCTGGCGGGCATTCTCAAATATTTCGTCGACGGCTTGAGCAATCCCGAAGCGGTGCTCTTCCCCAACGTTCCCTATCTGCGCGACTTGCAGCTATTGATGGCGGTGCCGCTGCTGATCATCCTGATCGCGGCGTGGCAGGGGCTCGGCTCTTTCCTCGGCAACTACTACCTGGCGAAGGTTTCCCTGGGGCTGGTGCATGACCTGCGGGTCGAGCTGTTCAACAAGCTGCTGGTCCTGCCGAACCGCTATTTCGATACCCATAACTCCGGGCATCTGATTTCCCGCATCACCTTCAACGTCACCATGGTCACCGGTGCCGCCACCGACGCCATCAAGGTGGTGATTCGCGAAGGCCTGACGGTAGTGTTCCTGTTCGTCTACCTGTTGTGGATGAACTGGAAGCTGACCCTGGTGATGCTGGCGATCCTGCCGTTGATTGCGATCATGGTTGGCAGCACCAGCAAGAAATTCCGCAAGCAGAGCAAGAAGATCCAGGTGGCGATGGGCGATGTGACCCATGTGGCCTCCGAGACCATTCAAGGTTATCGCGTGGTTCGCAGCTTCGGTGGCGAAAGCTACGAGCAGCAGCGTTTCGTCGATGCCAGCCAGAGCAACACCGATAAACAGCTGCGTATGACCAAGACCGGTGCGGTCTACACGCCGATGCTGCAGTTGGTGATCTACTCCGCCATGGCGGTGCTGATGTTCCTGGTGCTGTTCCTGCGTGGCGATGCCACCGCGGGCGACCTGGTGGCCTACATCACCGCGGCGGGCCTGCTGCCCAAGCCGATTCGCCAGCTCTCGGAAGTCAGTTCGACCATCCAGAAAGGCGTGGCGGGCGCGGAAAGCATCTTTGAACAGCTGGACGTCGAGCCTGAAGTCGATCGGGGACAGATCGAGCGTGAGCGCATCGAGGGTCGCCTGGACGTGCGCAACCTGAGCTTCACCTATCCGGGCACCGACCGGGAAGTGCTGAAGGACATCAGCTTCTGCGCGGCTCCCGGGCAGATGATCGCGTTGGTCGGCCGCTCCGGCAGCGGCAAGTCGACCCTGGCCAGCCTGATTCCGCGCTTCTATCACCACGAAACGGGGCAGATTCTCCTCGATGACGTGGAGATCGAGGATTACCGCCTGCGCAACCTGCGCCGGCATGTGGCCCAGGTGACCCAGCATGTGACCCTGTTCAACGACAGCGTGGCCGCCAACATTGCCTATGGCGACCTGGCCGGGGCGCCGCGGGAAGACATCGAGAAGGCGGCGACGGATGCCTATGCCATGGACTTCATTTCGCAGTTGCCCGAAGGCCTGGACACCCAGGTCGGCGAGAACGGCGTGCTGCTCTCCGGCGGTCAGCGTCAGCGTCTGGCGATTGCCCGGGCCCTGTTGAAGAATGCGCCGTTGCTGATTCTCGACGAAGCCACCTCGGCCCTGGATACCGAGTCCGAGCGGCATATCCAGGCGGCCCTGGACAAGGTGATGAAGGGACGCACCACCCTGGTGATCGCACACCGCCTGTCGACCATCGAGAAGGCCGACCTGATTCTGGTCATGGACCAGGGGCGGATCGTCGAGCGCGGTACTCATGTCGACCTGCTGGCGCAGAACGGCTACTACTCGCGTCTGCATGCCATGGGCCTGGACGAGCCTGCTTCCGAAGGCATTGCCTGAGCCAACGCCAGGGTGGGCACTGCCCACCCTGGAACGGCCCCTGCGTGCAATGCGCCGGCGGTCTTTGTATCCCGCCCCTTACAGTCTTGACCAAGCCTAAATAATCCAGCGCCTCGTGCTTGTTATGGTTCCAGCCTCAATCGTCGACTGAATCGAGGGGGCCAACCCCGTCGCGCGGGTACTGGAATGTTGCAACGTTATCTGTGGAAGTTATTGCCCAAGTCGCAACGGGCGTTTTTGCTTGGGCGCCTGTCGGTGGTGGACCGGCAGGTGGTGAACAAGGCCATGTCCGCCAACGTCCGTTTTCCGGCACCATTCCGTCAGCGCGGTTGTGTGTTCATCCATGTGCCCAAGTGCGCGGGGAGCAGCCTGTGCTCGGCATTGTTCGACGGCTGGACGCCGGGCCATCTACCCCTGTACTGGTACGAGCAACAGTTTCCCCAGCAGTTCGCCAGCAGTTTCAAGTTCGCCGTGGTCCGCGATCCCCTGGAGCGGGCCTATTCGGCCTATGCCTTCCTGCGCGGCAACGAGCTCAGTCGTCGCGACCAGGCCGCTCAGCGGCTGGTCAGCCACTATCGCGATTTCGATGATTTTGTCGGTCGCTGGCTGCACCCGGAAAATATCCACAAGCAGCTGCACTTCGCCCCGCAGACCGATTTTCTGGTGGACTCCATGGGGCGCCTGGACATGGACTTCATCGGCTATCAGGAGCACCTGCAGCGCGACTATCAATTGCTCAGCGAGTATCTGGGCGTGAGCAGGGCTCTGCCGCATCTCAATGAATCGCGGCAACGGAGCGAGGCGCCCGCCCGGGACTTCTGCACGGTGCGCACTCGACGGTTGGTGCGTCGGGCCTACCAGCGCGACTACGAGATGCTCGGCTATGAATGAGCCCCTGCCACCGCGTTGCCCACAACCGGACATCCGCCCCTGCAGTCTGTCCCTGACCGCGATCGAGCGGGCGGCGCTCAAGCAGCAACGTCCGCGCTGTATCTGGCTGACCGGTTTGTCCGGCGCCGGCAAATCGACCCTGGCCAACCTGCTGGAGTTGCGGTTGAACGGGCAGGGTCTGCATACCTTTGTCCTCGATGGCGACAACGTGCGCGGCGGCCTGTGTCGTGACCTGGGCATGGGCGCCGAGGCGCGCAAGGAAAATATCCGGCGCCTGGCCGAGGTGGCGAGGTTGATGGTGGAGGCGGGGTTGATCGTGATCGTTTCGGCAATATCACCGTTTCGCGCGGAGCGCGCCGCTGCCCGGGCCTTGTTCGCGGCGGACGAATTTCTCGAGGTGTACGTGAGCACTGTGTTCGCTGTCTGTGCCCGACGCGATCCCAAAGGCCTCTATCAGGCGGCGAGCGAAGGGCGTATCCGGGACTTCACCGGGCTCGACAGCCCCTATGAAGCGCCACTGGATCCTGACTGCGAGATCGATACCGAAACGGTTGGATTGGCCTGCGCGACAGACCGGCTCATGGCGCTTTTGCTCAATAAATGAACAGTTTGGGGCGATCGCGAATACTCGTGCAGCGGTAGAACTAGGCAGCGTTCACCCTGTGTTAATATCGCGCCCCTGTTCATTTTGTATGTGGGTTGCTCCATGAAGTTGTCCATGCCGCGATTCGATCAAGCCCCTGTCTTGGTGGTCGGCGATGTCATGCTCGACCGTTACTGGCATGGTGGTACCTCACGGATTTCCCCTGAGGCGCCGGTACCGGTAGTCAAGGTCGAGCAAATCGAGGACCGCCCGGGCGGTGCCGCGAACGTTGCCTTGAACATTGCCGCGCTCGGCGCACCGGCCTCGCTGGTTGGCGTCACCGGCGACGACGAGGCTGCCGACAGTCTCTCCAACAGTCTTGAGGGGGCGGGCGTCCGCGCCTTGTTCCAACGCATTGCCCACCAGCCGACCATCGTCAAGCTGCGGGTCATGAGCCGGCACCAGCAACTGCTGCGTATCGATTTCGAAGAACCTTTCGCCACCGACGCCCTGGCGTTGGGCGCTGAAGTCGACCGGTTGCTGGACGGCATCAAGGTGCTGGTGTTGTCCGACTACGGCAAGGGAGCCCTGAGGAATCATCAGGCGCTGATCCAGGCCGCGCGTGCCCGTGGCATCCCGGTGCTGGCGGACCCGAAAGGCAAGGACTTTTCGATTTACCGCGGCGCCAGCCTGATCACCCCGAACCTCAGCGAGTTCGAAACCATAGTCGGCGGTTGTGTCGACGAGCACGACCTGGTCAGCAAAGGCGCCAAGCTGATGCACGACCTGGAGCTGGGCGCCTTGCTGGTGACCCGTGGCGAACACGGCATGACCCTGCTGCGTCCCGACCACCCGGCGCTGCACTTGCCGGCCCGGGCCCGTGAAGTGTTCGACGTCACTGGTGCCGGCGATACCGTGATTTCCACCCTGGCGGCGGCAATCGCGGCGGGTGAAGAGCTGCCGCACGCGGTGGCCCTGGCCAACCTGGCCGCCGGCATCGTGGTCGGCAAGCTGGGTACCGCGGCCATCAGCGCACCGGAGCTGCGTCGCGCGATCCAGCGTGAAGAAGGTTCCGAGCGCGGTGTGCTGAGCCTCGACCAGCTGCTGCTGGCGATCGACGATGCGCGTGCGCACAAAGAGAAGATCGTCTTCACCAACGGCTGTTTCGACATCCTCCATGCCGGCCACGTGACCTACCTCGAGCAGGCGCGGGCCCAAGGCGATCGCCTGATCGTGGCGATCAACGACGATGCCTCGGTCAGCCGCCTGAAAGGGCCCGGACGTCCGATCAACAGCGTCGACCGGCGCATGGCAGTACTGGCCGGTCTGGGCGCGGTGGATTGGGTCATCAGTTTCCCCGAGGGTACGCCGGAAAACCTGCTGGCCCAGGTCAAGCCGGACGTGCTGGTCAAAGGCGGGGATTACTCGGTCGACCAGGTGGTCGGCGCCGATATCGTCAAGGCTTATGGCGGTGTGGTGAAGGTGCTGGGCCTGGTGGAGAACAGTTCCACCACGGCCATAGTCGAGAAGATCCGCAAGACCGAATAAGGCTTGCCGCCAATCCGCCCACTCTCGCGAAAGCTGGAGTGGGCGGTGAAGCGCTCAACGTTGCCGGCTGGTCTTGGTCGGTACCATCTTGCGCAATATCTGCCGTGCCTTGCCGGTAAGACGCTGGAGTTTGGAGTCCTTCTCCGGCGCACTCAATCCCTGCTGCTTCAGCCAGTCCTTCCAGCGAATCCGCTCGTCACGCACCAGCCAGCCTTGCTGCCGGGCGAAGCTTTCGGCCAGATACAGGCCGCGGGTGCTCGCCGGGTGCAACTGATCCTTCTTCAACGTATAGAGCTCGGCGCAGGGCTGACCGTCCTTGAGTGGCATCAGGTACAGGTCCGGGCGCTTGCGATCCAGGCGCGCTACCAGCTGGTCGCCCTCCAGGCGTTCGTCGACATGGAACAGGCTCAGGGACTTGGCCTCTTTCGGCACGTCCAGGCGCAGGTCATAGATCAGCTGCAGTGAAGCGGTGGGCAGGTGCACATAGGCCCGCGGCCGTTCCAGCAACTGCAGGTTGGCGCAGCGTACCGGGCGTGCCGCGCCTGATAGCGGCGTCAGGCGAAAGGGCAGGGCCTCGCGATAATGCAGGGCCGCCGAGTAGGGGGCGGGCAGCCAGGTGTCGTTGAAGCGCCCGCCGAGCCAGCCTTCCGGGGTTTCCAGCAGGCATTCTTCGGCGATTTCCTGGATGGCGGTATGCAGCGGCAGGTTCAGCTCGTGGGCCGGGACGTAGCCGGAAATCAGCTTGAGCACCACGTCGCCGCGATCCTGCCGGCGCTGGCGCACCAACACCCAATAGTCGCGGTTCTGCCAATGCAGGGTCAGGCGTACCGAGACGCCGAGGTTGGCCAGCTCCAGGGCGAAGCGCTCGGCGTCGGCCACCGCAACCGGGCGCCGGCGCTGCAGGGTCTGCGCAAAGTTCAGCGGCATGCCGACGCTCTGATAGCTGAGGCCTTCGGGCGTCGCTTCGACGAACAGCGGCAGGGTCTTGAAGTTGCTGGGGTTCTTTCTTATGAGCGTACGCGGCATGTCGGCTCCTTCTTGCGTCGGGGTCGGCCGCGTGGGCGGCATCAGTTCTTGCGCAACACCTGCGCGACAGTGGCGACATTATGGGCCAGGTGCAACGGATTGATGGTCCCGACAATAGCACTGGCGACGCCCGGTTGATCGAACAGCAGTTCGAAGCTGGCGCGTACCGGGTCGACACCGGGGCTCAGGCACACATGGCCGCTGGCCAGGGCTTTTTTCACCAGAATGCCCTTACCGTGGGCTGCGGCGTAATCGATGACGGCTCGCTCGTTCTGTTCGTTCAGATTGTAGGTGACCATGGCACAGTCACCTTGTTCCAGGGCCTTGAGGCCGCCCTCGACGGTTTTCCCGGAGAGGCCGAAGCCACGGATCTTGCCTTCCTGCTTGAGCTCGGCCAGCGTCTGGTACACCTCGCACTGCTCAAGGATGTGCAGGTCATTGCCGTCGGAATGCACCAGCACCAGGTCGATGAAGTCGGTTTCCAGGCGCTGCAGGCTGCGCTCTACCGACAAGCGGGTATGCGCGGCGCTGAAATCATGGCGCGACAGGCCGTTTTCGAACTCTTCGCCGACCTTGCTGACAATCACCCAGTCCTGGCGTTGCCCGCGCAGCAGCGGGCCCAGGCGCTCCTCGCTGCGGCCATAGGCTGGCGCGGTGTCGATCAGGTTGATGCCCAGGTCGCGGGTCAGCTTGAGCAGCATGCGGGCTTCGGCGTCATCTGGAATCTGGAAGCCGTTGGGGTACTTCACCCCTTGGTCGCGCCCGAGCTTCACGGTGCCCAGGCCCAGTGGGGAGACCAGCAGCCCGGTGCTGCCGAAGGGGCGATGCAGGTCGTGCAGGGTCGCTTGGCTCATGGCAGCAGTTGCTCCCACGCCGGTTGGGCGATGGCGGGTTTGGGCAGCGTCGGCAACGCAGTCGCGGGGCCCGGCTTGATGCCGTCGCGCTCGAGGGCGGCGAACACCCGGTCGGCGAAGTCCGGGGCCAGGGCCAGCTTGGTCGGCCAGCCGACCAGCAGGCGGTCCTGTTCGGCGAGAAAGGCATTGTCCGGACGGGTCAGGCCCGACTGCGCGGGCTCGGCGCGGTCCACCCGCAGGGTGGCCCATTGCGCCTGGCTGAGATCGACCCATGGCAACAGGTTGCCGAGTTCTTTCTGGGCGGCGGCGATCTGCGCCGCCGGCTCGCGCGCCACGCCTTCGGCTTCGGCGATGTCGCCGCCGAGGTACCAGACCCATTGGCCGTCGGCTGCCGGGTGGGTGGTCACGGTGATCCGCGGCTTCGGCCCGCCGCCCAGGCAGTGGGCGTACAGCGGTTTCAGGCTCGGGCCCTTGACGATCACCATGTGCAACGGCCGGCGTTGCATGGCCGGCTGGCTCAGGCCGAGGCTGCTCAGCAGCTCGGCATTGCCGGCGCCGGCGCTGAGCACGATGCGCTGCGCGCGGATTTCCCGCTCATCGACCCGCAGGCCCAGCAATTGCCCGTTCTCCAGCAGGGGTTCGATCTTCTGCCCGGCCAACAGGCTATCGCCGCCCAGTTCGGCCAGGCGCCCGATCAGGCTCGGCACGTCCACCACCAATTCGGCCAGGCGATACACCTTGCCCTTGAAACGACGGTCCTGCAGGGCTGGCGGCAACTGGTCGCCCTTGACCTGATCGACACGCCCGCGCACGGCCTTGCTGGCGAAAAAACTGGTGAGGTTGCCGGCCAGGGTGCCGGGGGACCACAGGTAATGGGCCTCGGACAGCAGGCGCACACCGGACAGGTCCAGCTCGCCGTTGCCGGCCAGGGCCTCGCGCCAGCGGCGCGGCATGTCGGCGATGGCTTCCGAGGCGCCGGTCAGGGCGCCGTGCAGGGCGTACTTGGCGCCGCCGTGAATGATTCCCTGAGACTTGACGCTTTGTCCGCCGCCGAGGCTGGCGCTCTCCACCAGCACGGTGGAAAAGCCCTGGCGACGCAGGCGGGCGTTCAGCCAGAGGCCGGCGACTCCGGCGCCGACAATCAGCACGTCGGTGGAAATAACGGATGGCATGCAGCGACCTCAGTGTTCAAGACTAGGGGCGCAGTATACAGGCTCGAGCCGCGCAGGCTTTGTTGGCGATCAAACTGGCAGGGGCGCGCTTGGCGGAGCGCTTTGTGTAGCCGCTGCCGAAGGCTGCGATCGAGCGCGAAGCGGTCGCGCTCCTGAAGGGCCTGCGGCAGCGGTCATGGATCAGTGCCCGGCAGTCTTGGAAAACAGTTGGATCACCACCACGCCCAGGACGATCAGGGCCATGCCGAGCATTGCCGGGATATCCAGCTTCTGCCCGTAGAGGAACAGCGCGGCCACGCTGACCATGACAATGCCCATGCCGGCCCAGACCGCGTAAGCCACGCCCACTGGCACGGTGCGCACCACCAGGGTCAGCATCCAGAAGGCCACGCCGTAACCGACGATGATCAGCAGCAGCGGCAGTGGAGTGCTGAGGCCTTTGACCGCTTTCATCGAAACAGTGGCGATCACTTCGGCGCAGATGGCGATGGCCAGGTAGGTGTAAGCGTTCATGGGAGAGTCCTCGTGTTTGGGCTTGCTTGATGAGGTCGGCATTCTAGAGATTGTGCAGATGGGGTAAAGTCATTACCTATCTGTTTTGAAGATGGGTTGCCTTATGAATGTGCAGTGGAATCTGGAGCAGATGCGGCTGTTCGTCAGCGTCGCCGAGCAACGTTCGTTTTCCGCGGTGGCCCGTGACCAGCACAAGGCGCAATCGGCGGTCAGCAGCGCGATTGCGCTGCTCGAGGCCGATCTCGGCGTGCTCTTGTTCGAGCGCAGCAGCGGTCGCCAGCCGAAACTCACCGAGGCGGGTCGTGCCTTGCTTGCGGAGGCGCGAGAAGTGCTGCGCCAATGCGAGCGCTTGAACGGGCGGGCGCTGGCGTTGATGCGGGGTGAGGAGGCGCGCTTGCGGCTGGCCCTGGACGAGGCCATGCCTTTCCAGCCGGTGCTCGATAGCCTTGAGGCGTTGTCCGAGCGTTTCCCCAGTCTTGAGGTCCAACTGGCCAGCAGCGCCCAGGGTGATGTGGCGCGCAAGCTGCTGGAGCGTCGGGCCGACCTCGGTTTGCTGTTTCACCATGAACAGATGTCCGAGGCCCTTGAGCGACGGGCCCTGGGCAGCGTCGAGATGGTCACGGTGTGCGCGGTCGGGCACCCGTTGGCCGGCGAGAAACAGGTGGACCGCCAGCAACTGGGGCGGCATCGACAGTTGTTGATTTCCCCGCAGTTGAGCACTTACCCCAGTGGCGAGCAGGTCAGCCCGCAAGTCTGGCGCGCCGACAGCTTCTACGCGATGGCCGAGCTGCTGATGCGCGGCCTGGGCTGGGCCTGGCTGCCGCGGCATGTGGTGCAATACCCGGCCTATCAGAACCAGATGGTCGAGTTGGCCAGCGAATGGACCCCGCCGGCGCTGGTGGTGGAATTGGTCTGGCGTCGCGATGAACCCCTGGGGCCGGCGGCGCATTGGCTGGCGGAGCGTTTTGCCGTGCACTTGCGGGCGATTGGCTGAAAAAGCCGATAAACTCCGCCGCCATGAATAGAACTCTCTACACCGCGCTGTTTTACTTGGGGCTGCCATTGGTGGCGATTCGTCTGTGGCTGCGGGCGCGCAAGGCGCCGGCCTATGCCCGGCGGATTGGCGAACGTTTTTCCTGGGGGCTGCCGGCGATGCAGTCGGGCGGGATCTGGGTGCACGCGGTATCGGTAGGCGAGAGCATCGCCGCCGCGCCGATGATCCGTGCCTTGCTGGCGCGTTATCCACAGATGCCGATCACGGTCACCTGCATGACCCCCACGGGCTCGGAACGTATCCAGGCGCTGTTCGCCAACGAGCCGCGCATTCAGCACTGCTACTTGCCTTATGACCTGCCTTGCGCCGCCGCGCGTTTTCTCGATCGGGTCCGGCCGAAGCTGGCGGTGATCATGGAAACCGAGCTGTGGCCCAATCACATTCACCAGTGCGTCAAGCGCGGGATTCCGGTGGCGCTGGCCAATGGGCGGCTGTCGGAGCGGTCGGCCCGGGGTTATGGGCGCTTTGCCAAGCTGACCGCACCGATGCTCGCTGAAATGAGCCTGTTCGCGGTGCAGACCGAGGCCGAGGCCGAGCGTTTTCGCCAGCTGGGCGCGCGCTCGGAAACAGTCGAGGTGACGGGCTCGATCAAGTTCGACCTGAGCATCGACCCGCAACTGCTGGTGCGCGCCAGCGAGCTGCGCGAGCAATGGCAAGCCGGCGAACGCCCGGTGTGGATCGCCGCCAGTACCCATGAAGGCGAAGACGCCGTGGTGCTGGCTGCTCATCGCCAACTGCTGGCCAGCCACCCGGATGCCTTGCTGATCCTGGTGCCGCGTCATCCGGAGCGTTTCAATCCGGTGTTCGAGCTGTGCCGGCAGCAGGGCTTTGAGACTATTCGCCGCTCGAGCGCCGAGCCGGTCAGCGCCAGCACCTCGGTGCTGCTGGGCGACACCATGGGCGAGCTGCTGTTTCTCTATGCCCTGGCGGACAGCGCCTTTGTCGGCGGTAGCCTGGTACCCAATGGCGGGCACAATCTGCTGGAGCCGGCGGCCCTTTCCAAGCCGGTGCTGAGCGGGCCGCACCTGTTCAACTTCCTGGAGATCGCGACAATGCTGCGCGAGGCAGGCGCCCTGCAGGAAGTGGACGATGCCCATGGCCTGGCGGTGGCGGTGCAGCGCCTGTTCGAGTTGCCCCGGGATGCGCAGAAGATGGCCGATGCCGGACTGCGGGTGATGCGCAGCAACCAGGGCGCCCTACAGCGTCTGCTCGACGGGTTGGATCGCTTGCTGTAGCCGCTGCCGCAGGCTGCGATCGATCGGAACAGTCGTAAAAAAGGCCACCGCCATTCAATTGAATCGCGGTGGCCTTTTTGCGTGTCCTGCGGACAGGATCACAGCCTGCGGCAGCGGCTACAGGTTACTGCCCCGGCCGGGCCTTGAGCTGTTCCGCCGCGGCCTTGGCCAGGTCCGGCGGCAGGAAGTCGCGGTCCGGGTTGTAGTCGGCTTTCAGGTAGCGCGACAGGTCCTGCAAGTCGCCCGGATTGAGGGTGCCGGCGGCTTGCTTGAGGCGCAGGTTGTCGAGGATGTAGTCGTAGCGGCTGTTGTTGTAGTTGCGCACCGAGGTGTACAGCTGGCGCTGGGCGTCGAGCACGTCGACGATATTGCGCGTACCGACCTGGTAGCCGATTTCCGTGGCTTCCACGGCGCTCTGGTTGGAGATGATCGACTGGCGCCGGGCCTGGACCTGCTCGACATCGGTGTTCACCGCGCGGTGCAGGTTGCGGGTGTTTTCCACCACCTGGCGCCGCAGGGCTTCACGGCGCTGCTCGCTCTGGGTCAGGCGCGAGTAGGACTCGCGGACCTGGGAGCTGGTCAGGCCGCCGCTGTAGATCGGAATGCTCAGTTGCAGGCCGATGCTGCGTTGTTCAACGTCACTGCCGTAACGCTGGCCCAGCGGGGCCGGGTTGCTGAAGCCGAGGGCGTCGTTGTCGCCTTTCTTGTATTGCGCCACCGCATCGAGGGTCGGAGCGTGGCCGGCCTTGCGCTGCTTGAGGGTTTCCTCGGCGGCGCTGACCGCGTAGTTGCTGGCCAGCAGGTTGAGGTTCTGCTTGGCCGCGGTATCGACCCAGGCTTTGGCGTCATTCGGGGCCGGCGCCAGCACCGGCAGGCTGTGGACGATGCCCTGGATCGCGTTGTACTGACGGTTGGTCAGGGTGATCAGGGCTTCGAAGGCGTCATCCACCTGGCGCTGGGCGAGGATCCGGTTGGCCCGCGCAGTGTCGTAGCTGGCCTGGGATTGCAGGACGTCGGTCTTGTCCGACAGGCCGACGTCGAAGCGTTCGTTGGACTGGTCGAGCTGACGCTTGAAGGCGGCCTCTTCGGCCTTGGTCGAGGCCAGGTTGTCCTGGGCGCGCAGCACTGAGAAATAGCTCTCGGCGCTTTGCAGGATCAGGTTCTGCTCGGTGGCCGAGAGTTCCAGCGCGGCTTGTTCGTTGACGTCCTTGGCCGCCTGCAGCTGGAACCAGCGGTCGGCGCGGAAAATCGGCTGGGCCAGGGTCGCCTGGTACACGGTGCCGCTGCGGGTGGCGGTCATCGACGGTTCGTCGAACTTGGTCCGGGTGTTGTTCAGGTCGGCACCGGCCGAGAGGTTGGGCAGCAAACCGGCGCGCGCCTGCGGCACCACTTCCTTGCGTGCGTCGTAATCGGCGCGGGCGGCGGCGAGGTCGGCGTTGTTGTCCACCGCCTCCTGGTAGACGCTGACCAGGTCGGTTTTGGTGGTCAGGGGCGCTTCTGCTGCCCAGGCCATTCCATTGGACGCACAAGACACGGCGATGGCCAGTGAGAGTTTGCGCAGCATTCGGCGATCCCTAGAGTTGATATTACGAGGATAATTCTGGCGCCAAGGCTAAGTCTCGGCCTGTGCAGCGTCAAGGTTCGACGCAACCCATCGAGTGTAGATGCGCCTGCGAAGGGCAACAATCCTGCATTTACGCCATTCATCATGCTGTTTGCCGTGGGGTTGGCGTTCTGCACCGGCTTTGTCTAGACTGGCCGGGTTCTTGTCGGGGTGCCTTGCTATGAGGCTGAGATCGGATAATCCGGATCCCGTTGAACCTGATCAGGTTAGCGCCTGCGTAGGGAACAAGATTTCTCGTCACCCGGCGAGTCCTCTTGTGCTTCGTCCGGGATGTTGTTCGACAATCGAACACCCCTCGAGCACCAAGCACTGCACCAGCTGGTTTTCGCCTCTGGCTCCAGCCATGGTTGCGTCCGTTCGTTACAGGTTCGCTCCGACAAAAATCCACTGCCTGGATGCTGTCTGGAGAGCCCGTGATGACTACAAAATTAAAAAACGCTACCCACCTTAGCGAATCGGCCAAGGTCGATGAGCAGTCGGTTCAGCCCTTTACCCGCTCGCAAAAAATCTATGTCCAGGGTTCGCGCCCGGACATTCGCGTGCCGATGCGCGAAATCAGCCTCGACGTGACCCCCACCGACTTCGGCGGCGAGATCAACGCGCCGGTCACCGTCTATGACACCTCCGGCCCATACACCGACCCCAACGTGGTGATCGACGTGCGCAAAGGCCTGGGCGATGTACGCTCGGCCTGGATCGACGACCGTGGCGACACCGAGCGCCTGCCCGGCCTGAGCTCCAACTTTGGCCAGGAACGCCTCGCCGATCCCGAACTGACCAAGCTGCGCTTCGCCCACGTCAATAACCCGCGCCGGGCCAAGGCCGGGGCCAACGTCAGCCAGATGCATTACGCGCGCAAGGGCATCATCACCGCCGAGATGGAATACGTCGCCATCCGCGAAAACATGAAGCTGCAAGAGGCTCGCGCCGCGGGTCTGCTCGATCAGCAGCATGCCGGCCACAGCTTCGGCGCCAGCATCCCGAAAGAAATCACCCCCGAGTTCGTCCGTGAGGAAATCGCCCGCGGTCGCGCGATCATTCCGGCCAACATCAACCACGTCGAACTGGAACCGATGATCATCGGCCGCAACTTCCTGGTGAAGATCAACGGCAACATCGGCAACAGCGCCCTGGGTTCGTCCATCGAAGAAGAAGTGGCGAAGCTCACCTGGGGCATCCGCTGGGGTTCGGACACCGTCATGGACCTGTCCACCGGCAAGCACATCCACGAAACCCGCGAGTGGATCATCCGCAACTCGCCGGTGCCGATCGGTACCGTGCCGATCTACCAGGCGCTGGAGAAGGTCAACGGCGTGGCCGAAGACCTGACCTGGGAGCTGTTTCGCGACACCCTGATCGAGCAGGCGGAGCAGGGCGTCGACTACTTCACCATCCACGCCGGTGTGCTGCTGCGCTATGTGCCGCTGACCGCCAAGCGCGTGACCGGTATCGTCTCCCGCGGCGGTTCGATCATGGCCAAGTGGTGCCTGGCGCATCACAAGGAAAACTTCCTCTACACCCACTTCGACGAAATCTGCGAAATCATGAAGGCCTACGACGTCAGCTTCTCGCTGGGCGACGGCCTGCGTCCGGGCTCGATCGCCGACGCCAACGACGAAGCGCAGTTCGGCGAGCTGGAAACCCTCGGCGAGCTGACCAAGATCGCCTGGAAGCATGACGTGCAGTGCATGATCGAAGGCCCCGGCCACGTGCCGATGCAACTGATCAAAGAGAACATGGACAAGCAGCTGGAGTGCTGCGACGAGGCGCCGTTCTACACCCTCGGCCCGCTGACCACCGACATCGCCCCGGGCTACGACCACATCACCTCCGGTATCGGCGCGGCGATGATCGGCTGGTTCGGCTGCGCCATGCTCTGCTACGTGACGCCGAAGGAGCATCTGGGCCTGCCGAACAAGGATGACGTGAAGACCGGGATCATCACCTACAAGATCGCCGCGCACGCTGCGGATCTCGCGAAAGGTCACCCGGGTGCGCAGATCCGTGACAACGCGCTGTCCAAGGCGCGCTTCGAGTTCCGTTGGGAAGACCAGTTCAACCTCGGCCTCGACCCGGACACCGCGCGCTCCTACCACGACGAGACCCTGCCCAAGGATTCGGCCAAGGTCGCGCACTTCTGCTCCATGTGCGGGCCGAAGTTCTGCTCGATGAAAATCACCCAGGAGGTCCGTGAGTACGCGGCCAACCAGCGCATCGAAGCGGTGGACGTGGATGTCGCCAAGGGACTGGCAGAGCAGGCCGAGCGCTTCAAGCAGGAAGGCAGCCAGTTGTACAAGAAGATTTGATCCTGCGTTGATGATCGCTTCGCCAGAAGCGATCACTCATCACCCGTAGGAGCGAGCGGGCGGTGATCCGACTTGCCCGCGATTGCGTTGTGACTGACACGACGCTATCGCGGGCAAGCCTCGCTCCTACAGGGTGTGGATAGTTTCCCAACCCTGTCCCTTCGAGATGCACCCTTGAATACATCCAGAAGCACCTACTCTCCCGATCTCGCGGTCCCCGCCGACAGGCGCGTATTCGGCGCGCGCGATCTGTTTTCCCTGTGGTTCTCCCTCGGCATTGGCCTGATGGTGTTGCAGACTGGCGCGCTGCTGGCGCCAGGCCTGGGCCTGTCCGGTGCCTTGCTGGCGATCTTTCTCGGTACGGCGGTCGGCGTCTTGCTGCTCGCGGCAGTCGGGGTGATCGGCAGCGATACCGGCCTGTCGTCCATGGCGGCGCTCAAGCTCAGCCTCGGTACTTACGGCGCGAGCCTGCCGGCGTTGCTCAACCTGTTGCAACTGGTGGGCTGGGGCTCGTTCGAGATCATCGTCATGCGCGATGCCGCCAGCCTGTTGGGTACTCGTGCGTTCAGCGAAGGCAGCCTGCTGGCCAGTCCTTTGCTCTGGACCCTGTTTTTCGGCGCGCTGGCGACTTTGCTCGCGGTCAGCGGGCCGCTGACCTTCGTACGCAAGATCCTGCGCAAGTGGGGCATCTGGCTGCTGTTGGCGGCCTGCCTGTGGCTGACCTGGAACCTGTTCGCCAAGGCCGATCTGGCCGCGCTCTGGGCCCAGGCCGGCGACGGCTCCATGCCGCTCGGCGTGGGCTTCGATATCGCGATCGCCATGCCGCTGTCGTGGTTGCCGCTGATTGCCGACTACTCAAGGTTCGGCAAGCGTGCGCGCAATGTCTTTGGCGGTACGGCGCTGGGCTTCTTTATCGGCAATCTGTGGTTGATGAGCCTGGGCGTGGCCTACACCCTGGCCTTTGCGCCGAGTGGCGAAGTCAATGCTCTGTTGTTGGCCCTGGCCGGCGCGGGCTTGGGGATTTCGCTGTTGCTGATCCTGCTGGACGAGTCGGAAAACGCCTTTGTCGATATCCATTCGGCCGCGGTCTCTAGCGGCATTCTGCTGCGCCTGAAAGTCGAGTACCTGGCTTTGGCCATTGGTGTGCTCTGTACCCTGATCGCCTGCCTGGCGCCATTGGCCCAGTATCAGAACTTCCTGCTGCTGATCGGCTCGGTGTTCGCGCCGCTGTTCGGCGTGGTGCTGGTGGATCACTTCATCCTGCGCAAGCGCAGTGCACAGGTGCCGTCTGTGGGCTTGCGCTGGCCGGCGTTGCTGGCCTGGCTGGGCGGGGTCAGCACCTATCACCTGCTGGCCAACTTCTATCCGGATGTTGGCGCAACCCTGCCGTCACTGGTGCTGGCAGGGCTGCTGCAGGGGCTGCTGGGATGGGCCTTCAGCCACGGCCAGGAAACAGCTCGGGCTTGAGAATGCCGTTCAGGCGGTTGTAAGGGATCTTCAGTTCAATGTGGCCCAGCGCGTAAGGCGCGATCACCGACACGTTGTACTTGAGGATCACGCCGCCGTAGGTCAGCGCCACGTTTGGGGTTTTCTGGAACGGCCAGCTCTTGATGAACTCCGGCTCCTGGTCCAGCTTGGTGCTGATCAGCCAGCTGTTGTGAGCCACTTGGGCGGCTTTCCAGAACGCGGCTTCCTGGCCCGGGCGCAGCATGTCGGACAGGGTCAGTTCCTTGTGCAGCTCGCGCGAGTAGTTGATGAAACCACGACCGGGCGTGCCGTGGGCGCCGCCGGTGTCCAGGTAGCTGGCCAGTTCGATGATCACCAGGCCGTCATGCTGTTCGCGTACCTTGGCTTGCAGGTACATGCTGTTGCGGCTGTCGGCCTCGCGCAGGAACTTCTCCCGATAGGCGTTCAGCGTCGCTGGCACAGCCTGATCCGCGGTGGTGCGGGTCATCTGCAGCAGGCGCTTTTCAATCAGCGCGTCCAGCTGCGGCTCGTCGGCGAAGTGCACGGTGTCGATGTTCACCAGCGGGCAATCCTGATTGCTGCAGCCGGGCTTGATCTGTTCCGACTTGTCGCTGGTGCTTTGCAGGGGCTTTTGATAGCTGGGTTGGAACAGGCTTTGGCAGGCGCCCAGAGTCAGGGCCAGGCAAGCCACGGAGGCGATTTTAAGAAGCGACATGTGCGTCCTTGATAAACCAGAGGTAGGCAAAAGTTACCGGCTTCGACTGCCTGCGGGGCAATCAGTTCGCCACTAAGCTCAATAGAGGCAATTAGATTAGGTTTGCCCCCTTGCCGTCTATCCCGCTGATGGCAAAGGGGCTGCATCATCGGTCAGCGGCGCGTTAGGATGGCGCGAAGTCGAGGGGGAGCCTCGGATCGAATTGCAGGAAACGAGGATTGCTATGACGGACTTTGCCAACACCACGCCGACCACTGTCGATATCGTTCGGCGCGAGAAATGCTTCCAGGGTTTTTATCAGCTCGACCGTGTGCACCTGCGCCACGAGCTGTTTGCCGGTGGCATGGGGCGCGAAATCAGTCGTGAAATCTTTGTCCGTCACGATGCTGTCTGCGTCCTGCCATACGATCCGCAACGCGATGAAGTGGTGTTGATCGAGCAGTTTCGTGTCGGCGCCATGGGGAAAACCGCGACCCCTTGGTTGATCGAGCTGGTCGCCGGTCTGATCGACAAGGACGAGCAGCCGGAAGAAGTTGCTCACCGCGAGGCGCAGGAGGAAGCTGGACTGACATTCTCCGCGCTGTGGCCGATGATCCAGTATTTCCCGTCGCCGGGGGGCAGTACCGAGTTCGTGCATCTGTACCTGGGGCGCTGCGACAGCAGCGGTGCCGGTGGCCTGCACGGATTGGAGGAAGAGGCGGAGGATATCCGTGTGTCGGTCTGGGCTTTCGAAGACGCACTGCAGGCGGTAAGGGATGGGCGGATTTCCAACGCGGCGAGCATTATTGCCTTGCAATGGCTGGCTTTGAACCGCGTTGAAGTGAGGGGGTTATGGTCGTAAACAAAGTGCGCGATCGCTATCGGGTCGATCTCGTGGGGCTGCAAGCGTCCTGCGAGGCCAACTATGCCCGGCTGATGCGCCTGTTGCCCGACATGCGCAACCAGCCGGTGGCGCGGCGGATCGCGGTGACCCAGGGCGACCAGATGCTGGGCGTGCTGGCGCTGGAGGTGCTGCTGGCCTGTCCCTACACCACCACCCTGCAGGTGCGTCAGGAGCACAGCCTGCCCTGGCTGCCGGTGCCGCAGCTGGAGGTCCAGGTCTACCACGACGCACGCATGGCCGAGGTCATCAGTGCCGAGCATGCTCGGCGCTTTCGTGGCATCTATCCGTATCCGAATGCCTTCATGCACCAGCCGGACGAGAAGGCCCAGCTCAATGTGTTTCTCGGTGAATGGCTGAGCCACTGCCTGGCTTGCGGTCATGAGTTCGAGGCCGTGCGGTAGATGTGAACTGCGTCCGGTTCGCCGGTTTCCTCTTTTGAATTTCCCCCAGCATAATTGCCCCCATTCCTCACTTCCCGTGACACGCCCTGGGAGGCCGCCTTGCCGAGCGTATCCACTCTGACCACCGACGATCCCGTGTTGCTGGTGCAGTTGTCCGACAGCCATCTGTTCGCCGAAGCGGACGGCACGCTGTTGGGCATGAATACCCGCGACAGCCTGCAGCGGGTGATCGACCTGGTGCTGGAACAGCAACCGCGGATCGACCTGATGCTGGCCACGGGCGATTTGTCCCAGGACGGTACGCTGCAGTCCTATCAGCTGTTTCGTGACATGACCCGGCAGATTCCGGCGCCGGCGCGCTGGATTCCCGGTAACCACGACGAGCCGCAAATCATGGCGCAGGCGGCGACCCAGAGTTCGTTGCTGGCGCCGGTGGTGGACATCGGCAACTGGCGGATCACCCTGCTCGATTCGGCCGTACCCGGTTCGGTGCCGGGCTATCTGCAGGACGATCAATTGCAGCTGCTCGCCAGTGCCCTGAGCGAAGCCCCCGAACGCCATCACCTGGTATGCCTGCACCATCATCCGGTCTCCATCGGGTGCGCCTGGATGGAGCCCATCGGGCTGCGCAATCCGCATGCGCTGTTCGCCGTGCTGGAGCGCTTTCCACAGGCGCGCGCGGTGCTCTGGGGCCATGTGCATCAGGAAATCGACCGCCAGCAAGGGCCTTTGCGCCTGCTGGCGTCGCCCTCGACCTGCATCCAGTTCGAACCGGGCAGCGAGGATTTCAAGGTCGGCGAGACCGCGCCGGGTTATCGCTGGCTGCGCCTGCTGCCCGACGGGCGCCTGGAAACCGGTGTCGAGCGGGTCACCGGCTTCGATTTTGAGGTCGATTACGGCAGCGACGGCTACTGATTCCGGCCCGGAGCCGCAGTCTGCGGCGGCAGGACAAAGGGATACACCTGAACACAAGTCAAGCGGCGATACACCCTGTAAACTGCGCCTTTTTGCACGATGCAAAGGGAGTGCGCATGTCCGGTTCGATCCTGTATATCCACGGCTTCAACAGCGCACCGGCGTCGAAGAAAGCCAGCCAGCTGATCGCTGTCATGGAGGCGATCGGCCGCGGTGAACAGCTGCGGGTGCCGGCCTTGCATCATCATCCACGCGAGGCCATTGGCCAGTTGGAACAGGCGATTGCCGAGCTCGGACGGCCGCTGCTGGTCGGCAGCTCTCTCGGCGGCTACTATGCGACTCACCTTGCCGAGCGTCACGGCCTGAAAGCCCTGCTGATCAACCCCGCGGTCAGTCCGCACCGGATGTTCGATGGCTTTCTGGGCACGCAGACCAACCTCTATACCGGGGAAACCTGGGAATTGACCCACGACCACGTGACGGCCCTGGCCGAGCTGGAAGTGCCGGCGCCCCAGGACCCGCAGCGGTTCCAGGTCTGGCTGCAGACAGGTGACGAGACGCTGGACTATCGCAGCGCCCAGCTGTATTACCGAGCCTGTGCCTTGCGCATCCAGGCCGGCGGCGACCATAGTTTCCAGGGTTTTGCCGGACAATTGCCGGCGTTATTGAATTTTGCCGGCATTGGCCCGGATCAGTACCAGGCGATCGATTTCACCTCGCTGTGAACCCTCGCTTCTATTTCATTGAACGACTAACGACGAGACCCCATGGCCACTCCCAGCGCTAGCTCTTATAACGCAGACGCCATCGAAGTCCTCTCGGGCCTCGACCCGGTGCGCAAACGCCCGGGCATGTATACCGACACCACCCGGCCGAACCACCTCGCCCAGGAAGTCATCGACAACAGTGTCGACGAAGCCCTGGCGGGGCACGCGAAGTCGATCCAGGTCATCCTGCATGCCGACCATTCCCTGGAAGTGTCCGATGACGGCCGCGGCATGCCAGTGGACATTCACCCCGAAGAGGGCGTGTCCGGTGTCGAGCTGATCCTCACCAAGCTCCATGCGGGCGGCAAGTTTTCCAACAAGAACTACCAGTTCTCCGGCGGTCTGCACGGGGTGGGTATTTCCGTGGTCAACGCCTTGTCGAACCAGGTGCGGGTGCGGGTCAAGCGTGATGGCAACGAATACCAGATGACCTTCGCCGACGGCTTCAAGGCCACCGAGCTGGAAGTGGTCGGCAGCGTCGGCAAGCGCAATACCGGGACCAGCGTGTACTTCGCCCCGGATCCGAAATACTTCGATTCGCCGAAATTCTCCGTCAGCCGCCTCAAGCATGTGCTCAAGGCCAAGGCCGTGTTGTGCCCGGGGCTGCTGGTCAGCTTCGAAGACAAAGGCACTGGCGAGAAGGTCGAGTGGCATTACGAAGACGGCCTGCGCTCCTATCTGGTGGACGCGGTCAGCGAATTCGAACGCCTGCCGGCCGAGCCTTTCTGCGGCAGCCTGGCCGGTAACAAGGAAGCGGTGGACTGGGCCCTGCTGTGGTTGCCGGAAGGCGGCGACAGCGTGCAAGAAAGCTACGTCAACCTGATTCCGACCGCCCAGGGCGGTACCCACGTCAACGGTTTGCGCCAGGGCCTGCTGGACGCCATGCGCGAGTTCTGCGAATTCCGCAACCTGCTGCCGCGTGGCCTGAAGCTGGCACCGGAAGACGTCTGGGAGCGCATCGCCTTCGTTCTGTCGATGAAGATGCAGGACGCGCAGTTCTCCGGCCAGACCAAGGAACGCCTGTCATCCCGCGAGGCGGCCGCCTTCGTTTCGGGCGTGGTCAAGGACGCGTTCAGCCTGTGGCTCAACGCCAACCCGGAACTGGGCATGCAACTGGCGGAGCTGGCCATCAGCAACGCCGGCCGTCGCCTCAAGGCCAGCAAGAAGGTCGAGCGCAAGCGCATCACCCAGGGCCCGGCATTGCCAGGCAAGCTGGCGGATTGCGCCGGCCAGGACCCGATGCGTTCCGAGCTGTTCCTGGTGGAAGGTGATTCCGCCGGTGGTTCGGCCAAGCAGGCGCGGGACAAGGAATTCCAGGCGATCCTGCCGCTGCGCGGCAAGATCCTCAACACCTGGGAAGTCGACGGCAGCGAAGTCCTGGCCAGCCAGGAAGTGCACAACATCGCCGTGGCCATCGGGGTCGACCCGGGCGCCGAGGACATGAGCCAGCTGCGCTACGGCAAGATCTGCATCCTCGCCGACGCCGACTCCGACGGCTTGCACATCGCGACGCTGCTCTGCGCGCTGTTCGTCCAGCATTTCCGTCCGCTGGTGGACGCCGGTCACGTCTACGTGGCGATGCCGCCGCTGTACCGCATCGACCTGGGCAAGGAGATCTACTACGCCCTCGACGAAGCCGAGCGCGACGGCATTCTCGATCGCCTGGTGGCCGAGAAGAAGCGTGGCAAGCCGCAGGTCACCCGATTCAAAGGCCTGGGTGAAATGAACCCGCCGCAACTGCGCGAAACCACTATGGACCCGAACACCCGGCGCCTGGTGCAGTTGACCCTCGGTGAAGACTTCGCCGCGACCTCGGAAATGATGGACATGCTGCTGGCGAAGAAACGCGCCGGCGATCGCAAGAGCTGGCTGGAGTCCAAGGGCAACCTGGCCGAGGTTCTGGCCTGATGCGCAGAGGCTTTGCCCTGGCGTTACTGCTATTGGCAACCTCGGCGATGGCCGACCCCTTGCCCGAGTTGAGGCTGCTGGCCGAGCATCCGGTGGACGGCATGCGTGGCGGCAACCTGTCGGGGCTGGCGTTGTGCGGCAAGGAGCTGTGGACGGTCTCTGACCGCGACGACGATCAGATCTATCGGCTCGATACCAGCGACCGCGTCTGGCAGGCCGAAACCGTGCGCATCGACGTGCCGCCGGTGCCGGACAGCGGTTTGCCCTGGGGCTTGAACTCTCGCACCTGGGTCGCGTCGTTCGTGCGCGGCGGCGACCTGGATTTCGAGGGCATTACCTGCGACAGCGCCGGCAACAAGTATGTGGTCAGTGAGTCCCACGCGGCAGTGTTGCAGCTGCCGCCGACGGGTTCGGCCGCCTGGCTGAAGATTTCGCCGATCATGGTGCGCGAAGCGCGGGCCAGCGGTATGTTGCTGCACTTCAATGCCTTGTTCGAAGGCCTGGCGGTCAACCCGGCCGGCGACCGGATCTGGCTGGCCGCCGAGCGCGAGCGCCGCGGGCTGCTGTTGATCAAGCGCCAGCAGAGCGTCTGGGATTGCGACGGCGGCTGTGTGCTGCTCAGCGAGGCCGGGTTGGAAATGCAGCCACCACAGATGCCCAAGGCCAAGGCGGTGTCCCGGGATTTCGCCGACCTGTCGCTGTTCGAGGGCAAGTTGTTCACCCTCGAGCGCAATGCGTTCCAGGTCTGTCGTCGTGATGCGTCGACGGCCAAGGTCGAGCGTTGCTGGTCGTTTGCCGCCGAGGCGTTGCAGGAAAACCGGCGTTATCCACAGGCCTATGGCCTGACCGAGGCCCTGGTGGTGGATGCCGACGGCGCCTGGATCGGTGTGGATAACAACACCGGAGCCCGTGCCGACGGTGAAAAACGCCCGATCGTCTGGCGCTTCGCCGCGCCCGAGGGCGGTTGGAGTGCCAAGCCGTGAGCCAGCAGCCACCGGGCAAACGGGCCGGGCGCGTGCTGCTGGTGCTGGCCTGGGGCGCCGGCTTGTTTCTGGCGACACGGTTTTTTGGCGAGTGGGAACAGCGTCAGGAGAACCCCAATGCTGTCGTCACTTCGCAACAACATGAGGGTTACATCGAAGTGAAACTGGTTGGCAACGGCCAGGGGCATTTCGTCGCCAGCGGCCAGATCAACGGCCAGCCGGTGAGTTTCATGCTCGATACCGGAGCGACCGATGTGTCGATCCCGTCCGGGCTGGCCGAGCGTCTTGGCCTGGAGAAGGGCGCACCGGTGACCCTGAGTACCGCCAACGGTCGTAGCGAGGGTTATCGAACCCGCCTCGACCGCCTGCAACTGGGCGATATCGTCCTGCGCGATGTCCGTGCGCTGGTGGCGCCGGGCCTGGGTGGCGAGCAGGTGTTGCTGGGCATGAGCGCTTTGAAAAAACTTGAATTTACCCAGCGCGGCGGCACTTTGCTGCTGCGCCAGACAACGAACTGATGAGGCCCGCATGAGCGACTCCCTGGATCTCAGCCTGGATGGCGTAGAACGCCGATCGCTGGCTGACTTCACCGAAAATGCCTACCTCAACTACTCCATGTACGTGATCATGGACCGTGCTTTGCCGCATATCGGCGACGGCCTGAAACCGGTACAGCGGCGTATCGTCTACGCCATGAGTGAGCTGGGGCTGGATGCCGATTCCAAGCACAAGAAGTCCGCCCGTACGGTGGGTGACGTGCTGGGTAAGTTCCACCCCCACGGCGACTCGGCCTGCTACGAAGCCATGGTGCTGATGGCGCAGCCTTTCAGCTATCGCTACACGCTGGTGGACGGCCAGGGTAACTGGGGTGCGCCGGACGATCCCAAGTCCTTCGCCGCCATGCGTTACACCGAAGCGCGCCTGTCGCGTTACTCCGAAGTGCTGCTCAGCGAGCTGGGCCAGGGCACTGCGGACTGGGGGCCGAACTTCGACGGTACCCTGCAGGAACCCCTGGTATTGCCGGCACGTTTGCCGAATATCCTGCTCAACGGCACCACTGGCATCGCCGTGGGCATGGCCACTGACGTGCCGCCGCACAACTTGCGTGAAGTCGCCACCGCTTGCGTGCGCCTGCTGGATGAGCCCAAGGCCACGGTCGAACAGCTCTGCGAGCACATTCAGGGCCCGGACTATCCGACCGAGGCGGAAATCATTACGCCGCGCGCCGACCTGCTGAAAATCTACGAAACCGGTCGCGGTTCGGTGCGCATGCGTGCCGTCTATCGCATCGAGGATGGCGACATCATCGTCACCGCCCTGCCGCACCAGGTGTCCGGCGCCAAGGTGCTGGAACAGATTGCCGCGCAGATGCAGGCCAAGAAGCTGCCGATGGTCGCCGACCTGCGTGACGAGTCGGACCACGAGCACCCATGCCGGATCGTGATCATTCCGCGTTCCAACCGGGTCGATCCTGACGAGCTGATGCAGCATCTGTTCGCCACCACCGAGCTGGAATCCAGCTACCGGGTCAACGTCAACATCATCGGCCTGGACGGCAAGCCGCAACTGAAGAACCTGCGTGCCTTGCTGGTGGAGTGGCTGGAGTTCCGCGTACTGACGGTGCGCCGCCGCCTGCAGTTCCGCCTGGACAAGGTCGAGCGCCGCCTGCACCTGTTGGACGGCTTGCTGATCGCCTACCTCAACCTGGATGAAGTGATCCACATCATTCGTACCGAGGACCAGCCGCGAGCCAAGCTGATCGAGCGTTTCGCCCTGAGCGAAGTGCAGGCCGACTACATCCTCGATACCCGCCTGCGTCAGTTGGCGCGGCTGGAAGAGATGAAGCTGCGCGCCGAGCAGGACGAACTGCTCAAGGAGCAAGCCAAGCTGCAAGCCCTGCTCAACAGCGAAGCCAAGCTGAAGAAGCTGGTGCGCACCGAATTGCTGCAGGACGCCGAAACCTACGGCGACGACCGTCGTTCGCCGATCGTCGAGCGCGCCGAGGCCAAGGCCCTGTCGGAAAACGAGCTGATGCCGACCGAGCCGGTCACCATCGTTCTGTCGGAAAAAGGTTGGGTACGCTGCGCCAAAGGGCATGATATCGACGCCACGGGGCTGTCCTACAAGGCCGGCGACGGCTTCAAGACCTCGGCCATCGGGCGCTCCAACCAGTTCGCGGTGTTTATCGACTCCACCGGGCGCAGTTATTCGGTGGCGGCGCATACGTTGCCATCGGCCCGTGGCCAGGGTGAACCGCTGACCGGACGCCTGACACCTCCGCCTGGGGCCAGTTTCGAATGCGTGCTGCTGCCGGACGACGAGGCGCTGTACGTGATCGCCTCCGACGCGGGTTACGGCTTCGTGGTCAAGGGCGAGGATCTGCAAGCCAAGAACAAGGCCGGCAAGGCGTTGTTGAGTCTGCCGAACAACGCCAAGGTGCTGTTGCCGCGGCCGGTGAGCGATCGTGAACAGAACTGGCTGGCTTCGGTGACCACTGAAGGGCGTTTGCTGGTGTTCAAGATCAGCGACCTGCCGCAGCTGGGCAAGGGCAAGGGCAACAAGATCATCGGGATTCCGGGTGAGCGAGTGGCCAGCCGCGAGGAGTACGTGACCGATATCGCGGTACTGCCGGAAGGCGCGACACTGGTGCTGCAGGCCGGAAAACGTACTCTGTCGCTCAAGGCCGATGACCTCGAACATTACAAGGGCGAGCGCGGTCGCCGGGGTAACAAGTTGCCACGAGGCTTCCAGCGAGTGGATGCGTTGTTGGTAGAAACTCTCAATTGATGCGGGTTAGAGCGTCCGATCTGCGATTTAACCGGTAGATCGGCGCTACAACACTGGAGTCATGGCGCATATTCACGGATGATATGCGCTTTCAAGCGCCGGCGTGGCTGAGCGTTATTCAGGGTTATTTTGAGTATTTACACTGTGGCTAGCCTTGTGGCCGCCACCTGGATGGGATGATGACTGCTCTGCGCCTTCCTCTTGTTTTCTTGCTCGCTGGCGTTCTTGGCCTGGCGGGTTGCAGCGTACACCAGCCGGTGTCGCTGTATCAGCTGGACAGCGGAAGTCCAGCTCAACCGGCACAAAGCGCCGGTATGGCCGTATTGCTGGGGCCGGTACTGGTTGCCGACTACCTGCAACGTGAAACCTTGCTGCAACGTCAGAACGACGGCAGCCTGCAGGCTTCGACCGACGGTCGCTGGGCCGGCAGCCTGTCTTCCGATATCGATCAGTTGCTGTTGCGTCAGGTCGCCGGCCAGCTGGACAGCCAGCGTGTAGTGCTGGCGCCGGCGAGCACCGGTTTCACTCCGGATGTTCAGGTGTTGCTGTCGATCACTCGCCTGGATTCGGGCGCCTCGCAACCGGCGGTTCTCGATGCGCAATGGCGCCTGATCGATCGCCGTGGGCAGGTTCGCGACAATCGTATCGTTCATCTGCAGGAGCAGCATGCGGGTACCACCGCGTCCCAGGTCCAGGCCCAGGGCGTATTGCTGCAACGCTTGGCCGAGCAGCTGTCGGGTGCCCTCAAGCCGCTGGCCAACCAGCCTACGGTAGCCGAGGTACCCCGCAAGGCGGCGCCTGCGCCGGCGGCAAAGCCGGCCGAGCAGGAGAAGCAGCCGAAGATTCCAATGGCCACGCCTATCCGCACGGATATGGAAGTGTTCCGCTTCTGAGTGTTGCGGTTCCAGGACAAAGCCCGCTGATCAGCGGGCTTTGTCGTTTCTGGGGAGTTGTTCGGTGGCTCGGGCGCTCTGCGGTGTTCTGCAGATTGCTATCGCGGGCAATCGAGCGTCGACCGGCCGCTCCTACAGAAGCAGATAGGTGCGAGGCTTGCCCGCGATGGCGTCAGCCCGATCAACGCCCAACAAAAAGCCCGCAGCGATGCGGGCTTTTTGTTGGGCGGCTGGCTTAGAGCTTGGCGCGGGTCTCGTGCATCCGCGCCAGTTGCCGTTCCAGCATCGATGGGTAGGGCTCCATCAGGCGTTCGACGCAGCAGGCGCCTTCCGGGCTGGCGATCGGACGGATGCGTGCGCGCTGACGAATCAGGGCGTCATCGTTGATCTTGCGCTCGACCAGCAGCAGGTTGCGGCTGTGCTGGGACAGCGCCAGGGCGTCCTGGGCGGTCTCGGTCAGCAGCAGGTCTATCTGGCTCAGGCCGAACAGCTCTTCGCCAAGGGTCAGGCCCAGTTGCAGCTGCAGGGTGATGCCGCTATCGGCCACTTCGATTTGCAGGGCGTGGCCCAGGGCGCGCAGCAACTCGCCGCAGCAGATGGCGTTGGTCAGGTAGTCGTCGCCGCTGTCTTCGCTGTGGAACAGCATCAGCGTGCTGCCGTCGTTCAGGGTGTGCAGTTCGCTCTGGTACAGCGAGGCGGCCTGGTCGAGGCAGTCGCGATAACGTTCCAGCAATTCCGTCAGGCGGGCGCGGGGCAGGCGGCGCAGTTGCTCCTGGGCGCCCAGTTGCACGGCCAGGACCGCACTGTGCTGCGGCTGTGCCGGTACCGTGGGTTTCACGATCGGCTTGGCAGCGGTCGCGGTGGACGAGCTGTCGCGAAGGTCGGCGAACGGGTCTTCATCGTCGGCCAGGTCCTCTTCGGCATTGATCACGTGCCGCGGCGCGGGCTTGAGCCCGGCTACGGGAGCGCTTTCATCGAAGCTCGGGTCACGCAGGTTGCGCACCTCGAAGGTCGGTTCCGCGTCTTCGTTGTCGTCGTAGTCGGTGTCGTCGATCTCGGCTTGCGGTTCGGGTTCCGGCTCGACCTTCTCGGGGGCGAAGCTGGCGTGCAGCTGGCGCGCCAGATCGCCAATCTCGTCCTGGCGCTGGGTGGCCGGGGTGTTTTCGTCGATATCCCGCAGCCAGACCCGCAGTTGCATCAGCGGTGTGGAGATGTGCCGTCCCAGGCGCAGGCTCAAGGCCAGGGCCAAAGCCAGCAGGATCGCGCTGAGAATGCCCATGCTCTGCAGGCTGATGGTCATCGGCTGCTGGAATTGTTCCATGTCCAGGCTGATGCGCAGGTTGCCCGCGGTCACGTCCTGGAAGGTGATCTTGGTCTGGTAGACGCCTTCGGTTTCACCCAGCAGGCTGCTTTTCGGGCGCTGACCGGCTTCGGCGAGGATGCGGTTGTCCACGCTGTAGATCGCCGCATGGGCAACCAGCGGGTTCTTGGTCAGGTTATTCAGCAGCACGTTGAGGCTGAGGATGTCGTTGGACACCAACAGCTCGGTGGCCGAGGTCGCGGTCTGGGTAGTCAGGCTCTGACCCAGGGCGTCGGCTTGTTCGTGCATGGCCTGCTTGAATTGCAGGCCCATCACGCAGGCATAGATCACCAGGGCCAGGGCGACCAGGATCACGTTATGGCTGGCAATGCGCAATGCAATCGGTACACGGCGGTGACGCAGTGCACGGAAGATCAGCAGGAAGAAGTTATCGGTTTTAACTGGCGTGGGCCGGTTCACTGAGCTCGGCTCTTTTGTCCGTGAAGTTGAGGCGCAGTATAGCGACAGGCCCTAGACCGGCAAAGCGCTGGCTGTGCCCGATGGTCACTGAAAGTGGGTAGAATGCGGTTTTTTTCCACCTGCGGGGGTGCGCCTTGCGCGAAATCGTCCTGATAAACATCACTGGTGAAGACCGTCCGGGTCTCACTGCGGCCATTACCGGCGTTCTGGCCCAAGGTGGTGTGAACATTCTCGACATCGGTCAGGCGGTGATTCACGACACTCTGTCGTTCGGTATCCTGGTTGAAATTCCGGACAACGAGCAGAGCTCGTCGGTGCTCAAGGACATTCTGTTCACTGCCTATGAGCTGGACCAGCAGGTCCGTTTCACGCCGGTTTCCGAAGAGGATTACCAGCAGTGGGTCGGTGGCCAGGGCAAGAAGCGCCATATCGTCACCTTGCTGACCCGCAAGGTCACGGCCGAGCAGTTGCAGCGCGTCAGTTCGATCACCGCCAAGTACGGCTTGAACATCGACCACATCGATCGCCTCTCCGGGCGCATGCCGCTGGACACCCCGGCCGACAAGGGCAAGGGTTGCATCGAGTTCTCCGTGCGTGGCGAAGCGGCCGATCCGCAGGCATTGCGTGCCGAGTTCCTCAGCGTCGCCCAGGAGCTGAACGTCGATATCGCCTTCCAGGAAGACTCGCTGTTCCGTCGCAACCGCCGCCTGGCGGTGTTCGACATGGACTCGACGCTGATCGAGGCGGAAGTCATCGATGAACTGGCCAAGGCGGCCGGCGTGGGGGACCGGGTGGCGGAAATCACCGAGCGGGCCATGGCCGGCGAGCTGGACTTCCGTGCCAGCTTCAAGGAGCGCCTGGCCTTGCTCCAGGGCCTGGACATCAAGGTGCTGGACTCCATCGGCGCATCGCTGCGCCTGACAGAAGGGGCCGAGACCCTGTTCGCCGAACTCAAGCGCTTGGGCTACAAGACCGCGATCCTCTCGGGTGGCTTCACCTACTTCGCCAAGCAGCTGCAGGCCAAGCTGGGGATCGACTACGTATTCGCCAACGAGCTGGAAGTGGCCGACGGCAAGGTGACCGGTGTTGCGGTCGAGCCGATTGTCGACGCCCAGCGCAAGGCCGATCTGCTGCGCGAGCTGGCCGCCAAGGAAGGTTTGCGCCTGGAGCAGACCATCGCGGTCGGCGACGGCGCCAACGACCTGCCGATGCTGGCGATTGCCGGCCTGGGCGTGGCCTTCCGCGCCAAGCCGCTGGTCAAGCAGTCGGCCAAGCAGGCGATTTCCACCCTGGGCCTGGATGGCGTGCTTTATCTGCTGGGCTTCCGCGATCGCGACGGCCAGCTCTGAGCCAAATCCAAGGCAAAAAAAACGCCGCGATCTGCGGCGTTTTTTTATGTCCGGCTTTTTATGCCCAAGGCTCAGGCCTTGGCCAGGCCGATGCCCTGGCCCATCTGCACCGGCGAGCCGGCCGCCAGTTCTTCGGCCCACTGCACTTGCTCCGGCCCGAACAGCACGATCGCGGTGGAACCCAGCTTGAAACGGCCCAATTCGGCGCCCTTTTCCAGGTGGATCGGCGCGCGGGCGGCTTCGTCGTAGCGCACGGTTTTCAGTTCGCGCTTGGGCGGAGTCACCAGGCCGGCCCAGACGGTTTCGATCGATGCCACGATCATCGCGCCGACCAGGACCACGGCCATCGGCCCGCGCTCGGTATCGAAAACGCATACCACGCGCTCGTTGCGGGCGAACAGCTCCGGCACGTTTTCCGCGGTGGTCTGGTTGACCGAGAAGATCCGTCCCGGCACGTAGACCATTTCCCGCAGGGTGCCGGCCAGCGGCATGTGCACGCGGTGGTAGTCCTTCGGCGACAGGTAGATGGTGGCGAAATCGCCGCCCATGAACGGGGCTGCCAGGGCCGAGTCGCCACCCAGCAGTTCCAGCACGCTGAAGCTGTGGCCCTTGGCCTGGAATACCCGACCGTGCTCGATCGGGCCAAGCTGGCTGACCGCGCCGTCGGCCGGGCTGAGGATCGCGCCCGGGGTCTGGTCCAGCGGGCGGGCACCGTCTTTCAACGCGCGGGTGAAGAAGGCGTTGAAGTGCTCATAGGCGGTCAGGTCTTCCACCAGCGCTTGGGACATGTCCACCTGATAACGCTTGGCGAACCAGGCGGTGAAGGCATTCTTGAACCAGCGCACGCGGCACTCGGCAATGCAGCCGGCCAGGCGCGACAGCAGGTGGTGAGGCAGCAGGTACTGGCTGAGGATAAACAAACGCTTTTTCATTAACTGTCCTTAAAACCTTAAATCTCTACGGGCGTGTCAGGGTGGTTGCCCCATTCGCCCCAGGAACCGGCATAGCCTTTGACTCGCGGATAACCGAGCGCCTTGGCCACCAGATAGGTGAAGCCAGAGCGATGGTGAGTCTGGCAGTGGGTGATCACTTCTTTGTCTTTGCTGATGCCGAGCTGTTCGAGGATCTGCGGCATGTCGCTGCGGATCCGCAGGTTGCGCGCCTGGTCCATGCCCGCCGTCCACTCGAAGTTGATCGCACCGGGAATGTGCCCACCCTTGGCGGCGAGGACTTTCTCCCCCGAGTATTCCAGGGGGCCGCGTGCATCCCAGATCGCCAGGTCGGCCGCGCCAAGACGGCTTTGCAAGTATTCGCGGGTGGCGGTCGGTTCGTCGTGCAGGGTCAGGGCGACAGGGCCGCCGACGGCCGCCGGGACTTCATTCGAGACCGGCAGGCCGTCTGCCAGCCAGGCCAGCAGCCCGCCGTCCAGGTAGTGGTAACGGGAGTGGCCGATGACATCCAGCAGCCAGATGAAGCGCCCGGCCCAGCCGCCGCCTTCATCGTCATAGACCACGTAGACCGCGTCCGGGTTATGCCCCAGTTCGCCGAACAGGGCTTCAAGGGCCGCCTGTGGCGGCATCAGCCCTGGCGCCGGTGCCTGACCGAGCTGGGTACGCTTGGGATCGACGAAGTGCGCGCCGGGGATATGGCCCGCGGCATAGCGGGCGGCGCTGGTCAGGTCCACCAGAATCAGTTTGCGGGCGTCGAGGCGAGGGAGCAGGTCGCTCGGCTCGATCACCAGCGGCAAGCCAGAGAAGTCAGGCATGTGAGGTCTCCAGGGCACAAAGGGAGGGATTGTAGCGCAAGCGTCAGCGGCTGCGGTTGGTAAAGCTGTGCAGGGCCTTTTCGATGCACTGCGCGGTCTTGCCGAACGCCTGTACGGAGATTTCCGAGAAGGGTTGGCCGCCCTGGTCGGCGACGATCAGCATGATTACCCGGCCATTGCTGGGCACCGAGCGCATCAGCAGGTGCTCGCCACGAAACAGCGTGCGCAGGCTGGCGGGCAGACGGGCGGAGAACTGGGCGTTGTTGGTCGGCGTCAGGCGCACTTGCGCCGGAGCGTCCAGCAGCCTTTGCAATACGCTGCTCTGGTTGATCGTCAATGCCAGGTTCATGGCGGGCGCAGGCAGCCCGGCGATCTGATGCACGCGTAACTGGGTCCGCGTGCGGTCGACCATCAGCAGCATCACCCGGCGCATGCCGCACGCCACCAGGGCGTCGCGGGCAAAGGTGGTCAGGTGCATGGCATTGCTGAAGCGGCTGGGTTCCACCAGCAATTCGCTGCATTGCTTGCGCCACTTGGCCAGATCTTCTGCGGTCGGTGCGGGAACCGGGAGCTCGCCGCGATGCACGCGCCGGGCCTCCCAGGGCCAGAGCAGCGCCTCGGCCGGGTGCCACAGATCGGGCATGCGGTGATGTCGGGCACTCTGCGCGGCTTGCTGGTGCAACTGTTGTTGCAGTTCGTCCATCGGCATTTGCAGGTACAGGCTGGTCAGGTATTGCCAGCGCATGCAGTGCGGGCCGGTCCAGGACTCTTGCGCCGACAGGGCCAGGGCGTTGGCCAGCAGCACGCTGTTGGCCGGTTGGTTCAGCCAGCGCTGCAGGGCCGGATCGGCATCCAGGCATTGTCGCTGGTGCAGCGGATGGGCATTGTCCCGGGCGATATGCAGGGCCTTGACCAACTGGTCCTGCTCGTCGATCAGCAGGCGGTAGCCTTGCTGTACCCAGATCGGCAAGTGCCAGACCTCCACCAGGGCCTGGCCCAACTGAAGCAGGCCGACGCCGAACAGTTCCTGCTCGACCTCCTGGGCCGGTTCGGCTTTATGGACGACACGCAGCTCCCACTCTTCGAGCAGTTTTGGATAGGCCAGCGCCAAGGGCCACAGCGGCGAGAGAAACAGCAGGCTGCCCCAGTGAATGTCCTGCCAGAGCCTGGCCAGGCGCCCGGCGAAAAAACCGTTGGCCTGTTGGGTCGCGTGCTGGCTGATCAGTTGCAACTGGCGCAGCCCGACCGGGATCTCCTGCTCGGGCTGGGCGGGCAGGCGGGCGAGCAACTCTTCGGTACGCGCCAGGCCCAGGCGGTTGAGGGCGACCTCGAGGTTCTCGGCCGGCTCGCTCATGCTGCCGTGGGTGTGGCGATTGGCTTCGCGAATCACGCTCAAGGCCAGCGCGGGGCTGTCCTGCATCAGGTCGGCAATGTCGCGCAATGAGCTGCGATTGTCCCTGATGGCTTTGCAGACTCGGTCATGGCTGGCCTGCGGCACCGGCAGGCGGACCGCGTCAAGCAGCTTTATCCAGGATTCGAGGGAGTGGGGGGCGGTAGTTGGGACTGTCGTTTCATTAGACATGGCTGGGCGCAATCATCGTCTGCTGTAAACACGCCCAGAGCGGGCCAAACTGGCTTTTCGCCTTAACGGCCTATAGTCTGGCGCAGTTTTGCCGATAAGTAGAAGAAGAGTTTTAAGAACTTCCGAATATGACCTTGAACCCGACTCAGTAAGTACCTTCCTACCTATGGCTAAAATTATCGGCATCATCGTCGTGTTCGCGAGCGTGCTCGGCGGATACGTGCTTTCTCACGGCAAGATTGCCGCCCTGATCCAGCCTTTCGAGGTCTTGATTATCGGCGGCGCCGCGCTGGGGGCGTTCCTGCAGGCGAACCCCGGCTACATGACCATGCACGTGCTCAAGAAGTCCTTGGGGATGTTCGGTTCGCGTTTTTCCCAGACTTTCTACTTGGAAGTGCTGGGCCTGATCTACGAGATCCTCAACAAGAGCCGCCGCGAAGGCATGATGGCGATCGAGGGCGATATTGAAGACGCCGCCGCCAGCCCGATTTTCGCCAAGTACCCATCCGTGCTCAAAGACGAACGCATGACCGCGTTCATCTGTGACTACCTGCGCATCATGTCCTCCGGCAACATGGCTCCCCACGAGCTGGAAGGCCTGTTCGACATGGAGCTGTTCAGCCTCAAGGAAGACCTCGAACATCCGTCCCATGCGGTCAACGGCATCGCCGACGGCATGCCGGGTTTCGGTATCGTCGCGGCGGTACTGGGTATCGTGGTGACCATGGCATCCCTGGGCGATGGCGACCAGAAGTCCATCGGCCTGCACGTAGGTGCGGCGTTGGTCGGTACCTTCTTCGGTATTCTCGCGGCCTACGGCTTCTTCGGCCCGCTGGCTCATTCCCTGGCCCACGACGCCAAGGAAGAGCTGAACGTCTACGAAGCCATCAAGGCCTCCCTGGTGGCCTCGGCTTCCGGCATGCCGCCCTCGCTGGCCGTGGAGTTCGGGCGCAAGGTCCTGTATCCGGCGCACCGTCCGAGCTTCGCCGAGCTGGAACAAGCGGTTCGCGGTCGCTAAGCCATGGAAAACAATCAGCCGATTATCATCAAGCGCGTCAAGCGCTTTGCCGGCGGGCATCACGGCGGGGCATGGAAGATCGCCTTCGCCGACTTCGCCACGGCGATGATGGCGTTCTTCCTGGTGCTGTGGCTGCTGTCCACTGCCACCCCGGAACAGAAGATCGCCATTGCCGGTTACTTCAAGGACCCGATCGGCTTCTCGGAAAGCGGCACGCCCTACATCATCGACCTGGGCGGTTCTCCCGAGCTGGCGCCGGAAAACACCCTCAACCCGGAGATCAAGTCGCAGCCGCAACCGGACAAGGTCACGGTCGACACCGATCAGGTCGAGAGCATGGCCGAGCAGGTGGAAAGAGAGCGTCTGGAGCTGTTGCTTCAAGAGCTGCAGAACAAGGTCGAAGAAAACCCGCAATTGCAGAAGTTCAAGGACCAGATCCTGTTCGAGATCACTCCGGACGGCCTGCGTATCCAGATCATCGATTCGGAAAACCGGCCGATGTTCGACTCCGGCAGTGCGCGCCTGAAGCCGTACTTCGAGGACATCCTGCTGGCCATGGCCGACACCATCAAGGCGGTGCCGAACAAGATCAGCATCAGCGGTCACACCGATGCCAAGCCTTACTCGGGCACCGGCGATTTCGGCAACTGGGAGCTTTCGGCCAACCGTGCCAACGCCGCGCGTCGGGCGCTGGTGGCGGGCAGCTATCCGGACGGCCAGGTGGCTCGCGTGGTGGGGTATGCCTCGTCATCGCTGTTCGATCGCAAGGACCCGTTCAACCCGATCAACCGGCGTATCGACATCGTGGTGCTGACCAAAAAGGCCCAGCGCGCGATCGAAGGCGAAGTCGCTCCCGAGGCCCCGGCACCGACCCAGGGCCAGGGCGCCCCGGGCGAAGTGCCGGTCGACCCGAACGCCTTGCCGCCGGAGCAGGAGCCTTTGCCGGCCCATGAGTTGCGCGAGCGATTGAATATCTTCGACGACGCAGCGCCGAAGACCGAAGGCCCGGCTGCACCCGCCGCTACGCCTCCAGCCGCGCAGTAACCGCTGGCAACAGGCCCTATAAAAGAGGGCCCATGAAAAAGGCCGCGATCATCGCGGCCTTTTTTGTTTCTGCGTGGGGGCTACCTATTAATAGCTGCTGTCCGGCAGGCTGGCGATGATCGAGCGATAGCTGTTCATCCGCTGCTGCTGGATCCGGCCGTCTTCCAGGGCCTTGAGCAGGGCGCAGCCCGGTTCGCGGTCATGCTTGCAGTCGCGGAAACGGCAGGTGCCCAGCAGGTCGTTGAACTCGATGAAACCCGCTTCGACATCGGCGCGACTGACGTGGCCCAGGCCGAATTCGCGAATCCCCGGGGAGTCGATCAGTTCGCCACCGCCCGGGAAGTGGAACAGGCGCGCGGTGGTGGTGGTGTGGGTGCCCTGGCCGGACAGCTCCGACAAAGGCCCGACGCGGGTTTCGACTTCCGGCAGCAGGCTGTTCACCAGCGACGACTTGCCCACGCCCGACTGGCCGACGAACACGCTGATCCGTCCGTCCAGCTGTGCTTGCAACTGTTCCATGCCATTGCCGTGGTGCGCCGAGACTTCCAGCACCGGATAGCCCAGTTGCCGGTAGACCGCCAGCAAGGCGTTCAGGGCGGGGGCATTCTGCTCGTCGATCAGGTCGAACTTGTTGAGCAACAGCAGCGGGCGGATGCCGGCATGTTCGGCCGCCACCAGGTAACGGTCGATCAGGTTGGCATGGGGCTCGGGCAGCGGGGCGAAGACGATCACGATCATGTCGACGTTGGCGGCGACCGGCTTGAGCTGGCCGCGGCTGTCAGGGCGGCAGAGTTCGGTGTGGCGCGGCAGTTGCGCGACGATCACCCCGATGCCCTGGTTGCCCGGACGCCAGACCACCTGATCGCCGGTCACCAGCGCCGGCAGGTTGGCGCGCAAGTGGCAGCGGAACACCTGGCCGGCCAGTTCGCCCTCGCGCGCCTCGACCTCGACCTGCACACCGAAGTGGGCGATCACCAGGCCGGTCTGTTCGGGGCCGAGATCGCCGCCTTCCAGTGCTTCCACGGCAGAGGATTCACGTTTGGCGGCGCGGGCGGCGCGTTCGCCTTGAATCTTTTCGATGCGCCAGTTTTGGCGACGATTGAGCTGGCGTTTGGCCATTGGTGTTCCGTGTCGATAATGCGGCGGTTAGGTAAAACGGCCGCGAGTTTAGCACGCCGGCAGGTCCCTCTAGGCTAAACTGCGCAACTACGCCGAGGAGCCCACACATGCAAAACCCGCAGAATCTGATCTGGATCGATCTGGAAATGACCGGTCTGAACCCTGATACCGACGTCATCATCGAGATGGCGACCATCGTCACCGATAGCAATCTCAATACCTTGGCTGAAGGTCCGGTCATCGCCATCCACCAGAGCGATGAAATTCTCGCCGGCATGGATGAGTGGAACACCCGCCAGCATGGCGGTTCGGGGCTGACCCAGCGCGTGCGTGAAAGCCGCATCAGCATGGCTGAAGCGGAAGCGCAGACCATCGCCTTCCTGGAGCAGTGGGTGCCCAAGGGCAAGTCGCCGATCTGTGGCAACAGCATCTGCCAGGATCGCCGCTTCCTGTACCGCCATATGAAGGCGCTGGAAAGCTACTTCCACTATCGTAACCTTGATGTTTCCACCCTCAAGGAACTGGCCGCCCGCTGGGCGCCGGACGTGCGCGACAGCTTCAAGAAAGGCAGCACCCACCTGGCCCTGGACGACATCCGCGAGTCGATCGCCGAGCTGCAGCATTACCGCAAGCACTTCATCAAGCTTTGATGATCCGGGGGGCGTCGGTTCTGACGCCACCGCGGGCAAGCCTCGCTCCTACGGGGTCCAAGGCTTGCTCGCGATAGAACGCTCCGGGGGCTCCAGCAATTCCAGCCGGCGCCCCCTTTTGGTGCCGGCAGCAACTGAGTAGACTGCGCGCCTTCCTGTAAGGACCGCTATCATGCTGCTGATGCTTTACCTGATTGCCATTACCGCCGAAGCCATGACTGGCGCCTTGTCTGCCGGTCGTCGCGGCATGGACTGGTTCGGGGTGGTGTTGATCGCCTGCGTCACGGCCCTGGGTGGCGGTTCGGTGCGTGACGTGCTGCTGGGGCATTACCCGCTGACCTGGGTCAAGCACCCGGAGTACCTGGTGTTGACCTCGGTCGCGGCCCTGGTGACGATCTTCATCGCGCCCTTGATGCGCCACTTGCGTTCGCTGTTCCTGGTGCTCGACGCCGTGGGGCTGGTGGCGTTCACCCTGATCGGTTGCATGACCGCCCTGGAAATGGGCCACGGCATGGTGGTGGCTTCGGTCAGCGGGGTGATTACCGGGGTGTTCGGCGGCATCCTGCGGGACATTTTCTGCAACGATATTCCGCTGATCTTCCGGCGTGAGTTGTATGCCAGCGTCTCGTTCGCCGCGGCCTGGTGCTACATGCTCTGCATCTATCTGCAATTGCCCGGCGAGCAGTCGATCCTCATCACCCTGTTCGGCGGCTTCCTACTGCGCCTGCTGGCGATCCGTTTTCACTGGGAAATGCCCAAGTTCGTCTACAACGACGAGCAATGACGGCTGGCGTGCTGCTTCAGCGCCCATTCCACGTGTTCGCGCACCAGTTCTGACGGGTAATCCCGCCGGGCTTTCAGGGCTTCCAGCACCGGAATGCTCGACGGCGCGTTACCCAGCCCCACCGCCAGGTTGCGCAGCCAGCGCTCATAGCCGGCGCGGCGCAGCGGCGAGCCTTCGGTGCTGCTGAGAAACTTGTCCTCGTCCCACATGAACAATTCGGCCAGCTCGGCATTGTCGAGGTTGTGGCGTGGCTTGAAGTCGCCTTCGCCGGAAGGGCGGGCGAAGCGGTTCCACGGGCAGACGATCTGGCAATCGTCGCAGCCGAACACCCGGTTGCCGATCAGCGGGCGCAGGTCTTCGGGAATGGCGTTTTTCAGTTCGATGGTCAGGTACGAAATGCAGCGCCGGGCGTCCAGTACATAAGGGCCGACGAAGGCCTTGGTCGGGCAGATGTCCAGGCATGCCGTGCAGCGGCCGCAATGCTCGGTGGCGTGTGGCTCGTCCACCGGCAAGGGCAGGTCGACGAACAGTTCGCTGAGGAAGAAATAGCTGCCGGCCTTGCGGTTGAGTACCAGGGTGTTCTTGCCGATCCAGCCGAGCCCGGCTTGTTCGGCGATGGCTTTTTCCAGCACCGGGGCGCTGTCGACGAAGGCGCGATAGCCGAACGGGCCGATTTCCTTCTGGATGCGCTCGGCCAGTTGTTGCACGCGCTTGCGGATCAGCTTGTGATAGTCGCGGCCCAGGGCGTAGCGCGAGACATAGGCCTTTTCCGGCTGGGCCAGGCGCTGCGCCATCTGGGTGTCGCCGGGCAGGTAATCCATGCGCAGGGACACCACGCGCAGGGTGCCGGGCACCAGTTCGTCCGGATGGGAGCGTTTGCTGCCGTGGGCGCCCATGTAGTCCATTTCGCCGTGGTAGCCGGCCTCGAGCCAGCGTTCCAGGTGCTGCTCATGCTCGGCCAGGTCCAGGCCGCTGATGCCGACTTGCTGAAAGCCCAGCTCGCGGCCCCAATCCTTGATCGATTGGGCGAGGGCAGGCAGATCGGTGGTAATGGCAGGCATGAGGCGAGAGAAACCGGGGCTGAGGTGCGTATAATTCTGCCAGACATCGGAGCCCGAAGACGCATGCCGCAGACAAAACACCCTTTACCCGACATTCAGCCGTTGACGCTCGACACGCTGCCGCGGCTGGCTGCCCGTTCGCCAAGCGCCCATAAAGGCCAGTTCGGGCACCTGTTGCTGATCGGCGGTGATCGCGGTTTTGGCGGCGCGGCGCTGCTCTGCGCCGAGAGCGCCCTGCGCAGCGGTGCCGGGATGGTTTCTCTGGCGACTCGCAGCGAGCACGTTGCGGCCGCTCTGGCGCGGGTCCCGGAGGTCATGGCCCTGGGCACCGACTCGGCCAACCAGTTGATGGGCTTGCTGGAGCAGGCGTCGGTCATCGTGGCGGGCCCCGGGCTGGGGCAGGCGGCCTGGGGGCGCAGCCTTTTATCTGCCGCCGCCAATGCGCCGCGGCCCCAGGTCTGGGATGCCGATGCGCTCAATCTGCTGGCCAAGGGCGGTTTGACCTTGCCGTCGGGCAGCGTGATCACCCCGCACCCGGGGGAGGCCGCACGGCTGCTGGGGATTTCCACCGCGCAGGTGCAGGCGGATCGCCCGGCCGCCGCGCGGGCGCTGAGCAAAAAATACACAGCTGTCGCCATCCTGAAGGGCGCTGGAAGCCTGATTGCCAGCCCTGATGGCCGCCTGGCCCGTTGCGACCGGGGGCATCCGGCCATGGCCACGGCGGGGCTGGGGGATGTGCTGGCCGGTCTGGTCGGGGCGCTGCTGGCCCAGGGGATGCCGGCGTTCGATAGCGCTTGCCTGGCGGTCTGGCTGCATGCCGTCGCGGGCGAGCATCAAGGTAAATTGGGCCGGGGGCTGGCGGCCAGCGATCTGATCCCGGTCATTCGTCAGTTGCTGGAGGAGCAATCATCGTGTCTGAAATAACCCTGTATCTGGCAGACGAAGACGCCATGATCGCCTTTGGCGCGCGCCTGGCGCAGGTCACTCAAGGGGTGGGTGTGATCTTTCTGGAAGGCGATCTGGGGGCGGGGAAAACCACATTGTCCCGGGGGCTCATCCGCGGCCTGGGACATGCCGGCGCGGTGAAAAGCCCGACCTTTACCCTGGTCGAGCCTTACGAGATCGGCGATGTGCGGGCCTTCCACTTCGATCTTTATCGCCTGGTCGATCCGGAAGAGCTGGAGTTTCTCGGCATCCGCGATTATCTCGAGGGCGATGCACTGTGTCTGATCGAGTGGCCCCAGCGTGGTGCGGGCTTTTTGCCAAAGCCGGACCTGACCATTACCATTAGCCCGCATAACAGCGGGCGCTCCCTGCATTTGTTGTCGCAAGGCTCGCGTGGCGAGGCCTGGTGTGCCGTTTTGGCGTTGGAATTCAAATAATTGATGGGGTTAGGTATGCGCATTCGCGCGTTGGTTGCTGTCGTAGGACTGTTGCTTACGGCATTGGCCGTCGACGCTCTGGCCGCTACACAGGTCCGCAGCGTTCGCCTGTGGCGGGCACCGGATAACACTCGACTGGTATTTGACCTGTCCGGGCCGGTCCAGCACAGCGTCTTCACCCTGACGGCCCCTGATCGTCTGGTGATCGATATCAACGGTGCGACCCTCGGCGGGCCGCTGAATGTCTCCACGGCGAATACGCCGATTACGGCCATGCGTTCGGCCCAGCGCACGCCTACCGACCTGCGGGTGGTCATCGACCTGAAAAAGGCCGTCACCCCCAAGAGTTTTACCCTGACGCCCAATGCCCAGTACGGCAATCGCCTGGTGGTCGATCTGTTCGACAACCCGGCCGACGCCGCGCCGACTCCGCCACCTGCGCCGAATGTCGCGACCGTGCCGGCGGTCCCGGTAACGCCGACCAAGCCTGAGATCAAGCTGCCACCGGCCCCCGCCGGCAAGCGCGATATCGTCGTGGTCATCGATGCCGGTCACGGTGGCGAGGACCCGGGTGCCTCCGGCTCGCGCGGCCAGCATGAGAAAGACGTGGTGCTGGCCATCGCCCGCGAACTGCAGCGCCAGATCAACGGCCTCAAGGGCTTCCGCGCCGAGCTGACCCGTACTGGCGACTACTTCATCCCGCTGCGCGGCCGCACCGAGATCGCCCGCAAGAAAGGCGCCGACCTGTTCGTCTCGATCCACGCCGATGCGGCACCGTCCCGCGCGGCCTTCGGGGCCTCGGTGTTCGCGCTCTCCGACCGTGGCGCCACGTCCGAGACGGCCCGCTGGCTGGCGGACAGCGAAAACCGTTCCGACCTGATCGGCGGGGCCGGCAACGTCAGCCTCGATGACAAGGACCGGATGCTCGCCGGCGTACTGCTGGACTTGTCCATGACGGCCTCGCTGACTTCCAGTCTCAACGTCGGCCAGAAAGTGCTCAGCAACATCGGCCGGGTCACCCCGCTGCACAAGCAGCGCGTCGAACAGGCCGGGTTCATGGTGCTCAAGTCTCCGGACATTCCGTCGATCCTGGTGGAAACCGGCTTTATCTCCAATGCCAACGAAGCGTCCAAGCTGGCCACTGTCAGCCACCAGCAGGCATTGGCGCGCTCCATCAGCAGCGGTGTGCGGCAGTTTTTCCAGCAGAATCCACCGCCGGGCACCTACATCGCCTGGCTGCGGGATTCCGGGAAGATTGCCCAGGGACCTCGCGACCACCGCGTGAGCCCGGGGGAAACCCTGGCGATGATCGCCGTGCGTTATCAGGTTTCCGCCGCCACCCTGCGCAGCGCCAACAACCTGAGCAGCGATGAGCTGAAAATCGGTCAGACCCTCACCATCCCGGGTACAGAACTGGCGGCCAAGGAATGAATGACGCAGTCATCAGCAGCGCCCGCATCGAGCTAATCAGCCCGCGACTGGCGAACCAGATTGCCGCCGGTGAGGTGGTCGAACGTCCGGCCTCGGTGATCAAGGAGTTGCTGGAGAACAGCCTCGACTCCGGGGCCAAGCGTATCGATGTGGATGTCGAGCAGGCGGGTGTCAAGCTGCTGCGGGTACGCGACGACGGCAGCGGCATCTCCGCGGACGATCTGCCGCTGGCCCTGGCGCGCCACGCTACCAGCAAGATTCGCAACCTTGAGGACCTGGAGCAGGTCATGAGCCTGGGCTTCCGTGGAGAGGCACTGGCTTCCATCAGCTCGGTCGCGCGCTTAACCCTGACTTCCCGTACCCGCGACGCCGATCAGGCCTGGCAGGTGGAAACCGAAGGTCGCGACATGGCCCCGCGCGTGCAGCCGGCGGCCCATCCGGTCGGTACATCGGTGGAAGTCCGCGACCTGTTCTTCAATACCCCGGCCCGGCGCAAGTTCCTCAAGGCCGAGAAAACCGAGTTCGATCACCTGCAGGAAGTGATCAAGCGCCTGGCCCTGGCGCGTTTCGACGTGGCCTTTCACCTGCGCCACAACGGCAAAAGCGTCCTCAGCCTGCATGAAGCCAACGATGATGTGGCGCGTGCACGGCGGGTTGCCGCGGTGTGCGGTTCGGGCTTTCTCGAGCAGGCGCTGCCGATCGAAGTCGAACGTAATGGCCTGCATCTGTGGGGCTGGGTAGGCTTGCCGACCTTTTCCCGCAGCCAGGCGGACCTGCAGTATTTCTACGTCAACGGCCGCGCGGTGCGCGACAAGCTGGTGGCCCATGCGGTGCGCCAGGCTTACCGCGACGTGCTGTTCAACGGTCGGCATCCGACCTTTGTGCTGTTCTTCGAAGTCGACCCGGCGGTGGTCGACGTCAACGTGCACCCGACCAAGCACGAAGTGCGCTTCCGCGACGGACGCATGGTCCACGACTTCCTGTATGGCACCCTGCATCGCGCCTTGGGCGATGTCCGGCCGGAAGACCATCTGGCGGCGCCGGCCGCGGTCGCCGGCATTGTGCGGCCGAGCGGGATCGAGGCCGGCGAGTTCGGCCCCCAGGGCGAAATGCGCCTGGCGGCGAACATGACGCTGGAGCAGCCGCAGGCCCAGCCAGCGTTCAATCCGGCAGGGACTGGCTCGGGCGCGGGTTATCAGTATCAGTACACGCCGCGTCCGCAGCCAGTGTTGCCGGCGGCCGAGGCGCAAAGCGCCTATCGTGAGTTCTTCGCGCCACTGCCGGAATCCGGCGCAGCGTCCTTGCCGGATGCCCAGGGCGATATCCCGCCGCTGGGTTATGCGCTGGCGCAGCTCAAAGGCATCTATATCCTCGCGGAAAACGCCCAGGGCCTGGTGCTGGTGGACATGCACGCGGCCCACGAGCGGATCATGTACGAGCGCCTGAAGGTGGCGATGGCCAGCGAAGGCCTGAGTGGCCAGCCGCTGCTGGTGCCGGAGTCGATCGCTGTCAGCCAGCGCGAAGCGGATTGTGCCGAGGAGCATGTCAGCTGGTTCCAGCGCCTGGGCTTCGAGTTGCAGCGCCTGGGCCCGGAATCGCTGGCGATCCGGCAGATTCCGGCCTTGCTCAAGCAGGCGGAAGCCAACCGCCTGGTGCATGACGTCCTGACCGACTTGATGGAGTACGGCACCAGCGACCGTATCCAGGCGCACCTCAACGAGTTGCTGGGTACCATGGCCTGCCACGGTGCGATCCGTGCCAATCGCCGCCTGGCCCTGCCGGAAATGAACGGCTTGTTGCGCGACATGGAAAACACCGAGCGCAGCGGTCAATGCAACCATGGCCGACCGACCTGGACCCAGTTGGGCCTGGACGATCTGGACAAACTCTTCTTGCGCGGTCGTTGATGAGCCAGCTTCCTCCAGCGATCTTCCTGATGGGCCCGACTGCCGCTGGCAAGACCGACCTGGCCATCGAGCTCACCAAGGTTCTGCCTTGCGAACTGATCAGCGTCGATTCGGCGCTGGTCTACCGTGGCATGGACATAGGCACCGCCAAGCCGTCCAAGGAAATCCTGGCCGAGTTTCCACACCGTCTGATCGATATCCTCGACCCGGCCGAGAGCTATTCGGCGGCGGATTTCCGCACCGATGCGCTGGCCGCCATGGCCGATATCACCGCGCGCGGCAAGATTCCGCTGCTGGTGGGCGGCACGATGCTCTATTACAAGGCTTTGCTCGAAGGCCTGGCAGACATGCCGCCGGCCGACCCACAGGTTCGCGCGGAGCTGGAAGAAGAGGCCGCACGCCTTGGCTGGCAAGCCTTGCATGACCAACTGGCGATAATCGACCCCGAATCGGCGGCGCGGATTCATCCCAATGATCCGCAGCGCCTGACCCGGGCCCTGGAGGTCTATCGGGTCAGCGGCCTGAGCATGACCGCCCACAGACTGCGACAATCTGCGCAAAGTACTGAAGCAGCCGCTTCGGGACGGGGACAATTGCCCTATACTGTCGCGAACTTGGCCATTGCCCCGGCAAACCGTCAGGTACTGCATGAGCGTATTGCACAAAGATTCACAATTATGTTGGAACAGGGATTCGTCGACGAGGTCGTAGCTCTGCGTTCTAGAAGTGACCTGCATGCCGGGTTGCCGTCTATACGTGCTGTAGGCTACCGACAGGTCTGGGATCATCTGGATGGCAAGCTGACATTCGCCGAGATGCAGGAGCGCGGCATCATTGCCACGCGCCAATTGGCGAAGCGCCAGTTCACCTGGTTACGCAGCTGGGCTGATTTACACTGGCTGGACAGCCTGGATTGCGACAATCTGCCACGCGCCTTGAAATACCTGGGAACGGTCTCCATATTGAGCTGAGTCCTTGCAATTGCCGTCTATCCTTGGGGGTGGGGCGGTTTTAGCCATCTGTTTTCCGATTTTTTATTATTGATCCTTAAAGGAGTGCGGCACATGTCAAAAGGGCATTCGCTACAAGACCCTTACTTGAATACTTTACGTAAAGAGAAAGTTGGGGTTTCCATCTATCTGGTCAACGGGATCAAGCTGCAAGGTACGATCGAGTCTTTCGACCAGTTCGTCATCCTGCTGAAGAACACCGTCAGCCAAATGGTTTACAAGCACGCTATCTCGACAGTGGTGCCGGTTCGTCCAATTCGCCTGCCTAGCGCATCCGAATCCGAACAGGGTGACGCTGAGCCAGGTAACGCCTGATAGGAGTCTCCTTTGTTCTTTGAGCGCCACGGTGGTGGTGAACGTGCAATTCTCGTTCACTTGGATGGTCAGGACCCTGAGGCGCGCGAAGATCCGCAGGAGTTTCAGGAGTTGGCAATATCGGCCGGCGCCGAGACCGTCGCGTTTGTTAACGTGCCGCGTCATCGGCCAACCGCCAAGTACCTGGTTGGCAGCGGCAAGGTCGAAGAATTACGCGACCTGGTCAAAGCCGAACAGGTCGACCTGGTGATTTTCAATCACATCCTCACACCCAGTCAGGAACGTAACCTCGAACGTGCTTTCGAGTGTCGCGTGATTGACCGCACGGGTCTGATTCTCGATATTTTCGCCCAGCGCGCCCGCACTCACGAAGGCAAGCTCCAGGTAGAGCTGGCCCAGCTTGAATATATGAGTACCCGTCTGGTTCGTGGCTGGACTCACCTTGAGCGGCAGAAGGGCGGTATCGGCCTGCGTGGTCCGGGTGAAACCCAGCTCGAGACCGACCGGCGTCTTCTGCGGGTTCGCCTGCGGCAGATCAAGGCCCGGCTGGAGAAGGTTCGCAGCCAGCGTGAGCAGGCTCGTCGCGGGCGCAAGCGTGCCGACATTCCTTCGGTATCGTTGGTGGGCTACACCAACGCCGGCAAGTCCACCTTGTTCAACTCCGTGACCGAGTCCGATGTGTTTGCGGCCAACCAACTGTTCGCCACCCTCGATCCGACCTTGCGCCGGCTCGAACTGGACGATCTTGGTCCGGTCGTGTTGGCCGATACCGTAGGGTTCATTCGTCATCTGCCGCACAAACTGGTCGAGGCGTTTCGGGCTACGCTCGAAGAGTCGAGCAACTCCGACCTGCTGCTGCATGTGATCGATGCTCATGAGCCGGAGCGCATGGCCCAGATCGAACAGGTCATGGTGGTGCTCGGCGAGATCGGGGCCCAGGACTTGCCGATACTGGAGGTCTATAACAAACTCGATTTGCTCGAGGGGGTAGACCCGCAGATCCAGCGCGATGCCGATGGCAAGCCGCAGCGGGTCTGGTTGTCGGCTCGTGAAGGGCAAGGGCTGGACCTGCTCAAGCAGGCCATTGCCGAGTTGCTCGGCGAGGATTTGTTTGTAGGCACCTTGCGCTTGCCGCAGCGTTTTGCTCGACTGCGAGCGCAGTTCTTCGAGTTGGGCGCAGTGCAGAAAGAAGATCACGACGAGGAAGGTGTCAGCCTGCTGGCTGTCCGCTTGCCGCGAGTCGAGTTGAATCGACTGGTAAGCCGCGAAGGCATGAAGCCGCTGGAGTTCATCGAGCAACACACTTTGCAATAAAAGCCTGAGAAAGCGGTTGTGCCGCTGTAGCAGGCATTCTGTAGCATTGGTCGGCGCGCCGTGGGTGCGTCTTTGCTTTATCAGATGGAGAGCGCTATGGCTTGGAATGAGCCGGGTGGCAACTCGAATAATCAGGATCCTTGGGGTGGTAAGCGCCGCAACAATGGCGACCGCAAGGGGCCACCGGATCTCGACGAGGCCTTCCGCAAGCTGCAGGAAAGCCTGAATGGGTTGTTCGGTGGTGGCAAGAAACGTGGTGACGATGGTGGCAGTTCCGGCAAGGGCGGCGGTCTCGGCCTGCTCGGTATCGGTCTGGTCGTGCTGGCGGCCGTGTGGCTGTACAGCGCGGTGTATGTCGTGGACGAGCAGGAGCAGGCCGTGGTGCTGCGCTTCGGCAAGTACTACGAAACCGTCGGCCCGGGCCTGAACATCTACTTCCCGCCGATCGATCGCAAGTACATGGAAAACGTCACGCGCGAGCGTGCCTATACCAAGCAGGGTCAAATGCTGACTGAAGACGAGAACATCGTCGAAGTGCCGCTGACCGTGCAGTACAAGATCAGCAACCTGCAGGACTTCGTGCTGAACGTCGATCAGCCGGAAATCAGCCTGCAGCACGCCACCGACAGTGCGCTGCGCCACGTAGTGGGTTCCACCGCGATGGACCAGGTGCTGACCGAAGGTCGTGAGTTGATGGCCAGCGAAATCAAGGAGCGTCTGCAACGCTTCCTCGATACCTATCGCACCGGTATCACCGTTACCCAGGTGAACGTACAGAGCGCAGCGGCACCGCGTGAAGTGCAGGAAGCCTTCGATGACGTGATCCGTGCCCGTGAAGACGAGCAGCGTTCGCGCAACCAGGCTGAAACCTACGCCAACGGTGTCGTGCCGGAAGCCCGTGGTCAGGCCCAGCGCATCATCGAGGATGCCAACGGTTACCGTGGCGAAGTGGTTTCCCGCGCCAAGGGTGAGGCCGATCGCTTCACCAAGCTGGTGGCCGAATACCGCAAGGCACCTGAAGTGACCCGTGAGCGTCTGTACCTGGACACCATGCAGGAAGTCTTCAGCAATACCAGCAAGGTTCTCGTGACCGGCAACAAGAACGGCCAGAGCAATCTGCTGTACCTGCCGCTGGACAAAATGGTCGAAAGTGGCCGCAGCACCAGTGCTCCGGTGACCGGCGCAGCAGCCAGCAGCAACGAAGCGAATGCGCGTGCGGCAGCTGATCTGCAGCAACAGCAAGCGCGTACCAGGGAGAGTCGCTGATGAGCAATAAATCGCTGATCGCCCTTATCGTTGGCGTCGTCGTGGCGATCGCTGCCTGGAACTGCTTCTACATCGTCGCTCAGACCGAGCGCGCGGTGTTGCTGCAGTTCGGTCGTGTGGTCCAGGCTGACGTTCAGCCGGGCCTGCATGTGAAAGTGCCCTATGTGAACCAGGTGCGTAAGTTCGACGCTCGCCTGATGACCCTAGATGCACCGACCCAGCGTTTCCTGACGCTGGAAAAGAAAGCCGTGATGGTCGATGCCTATGCCAAATGGCGCGTGAAGGATGCGGAGCGTTTCTATACCGCGACTTCCGGCCTCAAGCAGATCGCCGACGAGCGTCTTTCCCGTCGTCTGGAGTCGGGCCTGCGTGACCAGTTCGGCAAGCGCACCCTGCACGAAGTGGTTTCCGGTGAGCGTGATGCGCTGATGGCGGACATCACGGCTTCGCTCAACAAGATGGCCGAGAAAGAGCTGGGCATCGAAGTGGTCGATGTCCGGGTCAAGACCATCGACTTGCCGAAGGAAGTGAACCGCAGCGTCTTCGAGCGTATGAGCACCGAACGTGAGCGTGAAGCGCGTGAGCATCGCGCCAAGGGTAACGAACTGGCGGAAGGTATTCGTGCCGACGCCGATCGTCAGCGCCGCGTACTGTTGGCCGAAGCCTATCGTGAGTCGGAAGAGATTCGCGGTGATGGCGACGCCCAGGCCGCAGCCATCTACTCCAAGGCCTACGGTCAGGATCAGGAGTTCTACGGTTTCTACCGTAGCCTGCGTGCCTATCGTGAAAGCTTCGCGAACAAATCCGACGTCATGGTCCTGGACCCAAGCAGCGACTTTTTCCGTTACCTGGAAAAGGCCAAGCCTTGATGCGACGTTGACCTGAATCGCCCCGCCCGGCGGCTAAAGTGTCTGGCGGGGTGATCCTTTGGGAAAACGAGTGTATGATGCGGCAGCCGGGAAATTCCCGGCTTTTTTGCGTCTGCACGTTTGATTGTGGTTGTTGGTGCAAGACGGCGAGTTGAACGACTCGACAGTTTTTTTCGAGGAAAGTGAGTGGCGAAGCCGGTTTCAGGCTTTTCGCCCCGTCGCCCATGCGCGTGGTTTGCACATGGGCCGATCATTTTCTGCTTCACTCAAGGCCCGCCCATAGGCTGGCCGCCTGGATCACAGGGGAATGGCGTAATGGCAACGGTAGACCGCTGGCTGCTGCCAGATGGCATCGAAGAAGTACTGCCACCTGAGGCGGCGCGCATTGAAGTTGCGCGTCGCCAGGTGTTGGATCTGTTCCAGAGCTGGGGTTACGAGTTCGTCGTGACCCCTCATATCGAGTACCTGGAATCCTTGCTGACTGGCGCGGGCCAGGACCTCGATCTGCGTACCTTCAAGGTCATCGACCCGCAATCGGGCCGGCAGATGGGTTTCCGCGCCGACATTACGCCGCAGGTGGCCCGTATCGATGCGCATACCCTGCGTCGCGAAGGCCCGAGCCGCCTGTGTTACGCCGGTAGCGTGCTGCATGCGCAGCCGCGTGCCTTGTCGTCCTCGCGCAGCCCGATCCAGCTGGGTGCCGAGTTGTATGGCGATGCGAGCCCGAGCAGCGACGTGGAAGTCATCAGCCTGATGCTGGCGATGCTGCAACTGGCCGATGTGCCGGATGTGCACATGGATCTGGGGCATGTCGGTATCTACCGTGGCCTGGCCCGCGCGGCGGGTCTCTCCGGCGAAGTGGAACAGCAGCTGTTCGATGCCCTGCAACGCAAGGCCATCGACGAAGTCATTACCTTGACCGAAGGCCTGCCGGCCGACCTGTCCGGCATGCTGCGGGCGCTGGTCGACCTGTGCGGCGGCCGTGAAGTGCTGGCTGCAGCCCGCGAGCGCCTGGCCAATGCGCCGGCGCCGGTACTGGCGGCCCTGGACGATCTGTTGGCGATTGCCGAGCGTCTTTCCGTGCGTTTCCCTGAATTGCCGCTGTACTTCGACCTGGGCGAGTTGCGTGGCTACCACTACCACACCGGTGTGGTGTTCGCGGTGTTCGTGCCGGGCGTTGGCCAGTCCATTGCCCAGGGCGGTCGTTATGACGACATCGGCGCCGACTTCGGTCGCGCCCGTCCGGCAACCGGCTTTTCTACCGATTTGAAAACCCTGGTGACCCTGGGGCGTGCTGAGATCGAGCTACCGTCTGGCGGTATCTGGATGCCGGACAGTACGGATGCAGCCCTCTGGCAGCAGGTTTGCCAGTTGCGCAGTGAGGGTCAGCGCGTGGTTCAGGCCTTGCCTGGACAACCATTGGCCGCCGCCCGTGAAGCGGACTGCGACCGGCAATTGATTCAGCAGAACGGGCTTTGGCAAGTATTGCCGCTGGCTTCTTGAGTTTTCCCGCCGGCCGTTGCCGGCACCAAGTTTGCGCGAATGAGGACAAGTGTTATGGGTAAGAATGTCGTAGTCCTGGGCACCCAGTGGGGTGATGAGGGCAAAGGCAAGATCGTTGATCTGCTGACCGAACATGCTGCCGCCGTAGTGCGCTACCAAGGTGGCCACAACGCTGGCCACACCCTGGTGATCGACGGCGAGAAAACCGTCTTGCACCTGATCCCTTCGGGTGTGCTGCGCGAAGGCGTCCAGTGCCTGATCGGCAACGGCGTGGTGGTTGCGCCGGACGCCTTGCTGCGTGAAATCGTCAAGCTGGAAGAGAAAGGCGTACCGGTGCGTGAGCGCCTGCGTATCAGCCCATCCTGCCCACTGATCCTGTCCTACCACGTGGCACTGGATCAGGCGCGTGAAAAGGCCCGCGGCGAGCAGAAGATCGGTACCACCGGTCGCGGCATCGGCCCGGCTTACGAAGACAAGGTCGCTCGTCGCGGCCTGCGTATCGGCGACCTGTTCCACCGCGAGCGTTTCGCCGCGAAGCTGGGCGAGTTGTTGGACTACCACAACTTCGTACTGGTCAATTACTACAAAGAGCCGGCCATCGACTTCCAGAAGACGCTCGACGAGTGCATGGAATACGCCGAGCTGCTCAAGCCGATGATGCTGGACGTGACCGCCGAGCTGCACCAGCTGCGTCGCGCAGGCAAGGACATCATGTTCGAAGGCGCCCAGGGCTCGCTGCTGGACATCGACCACGGTACCTATCCGTACGTCACCAGCTCCAACACCACTGCCGGCGGCATTGCCACCGGTTCGGGCGTTGGCCCGATGTACCTGGACTACATCCTCGGTATCACCAAGGCTTACACCACTCGGGTAGGTTCGGGTCCGTTCCCGACCGAACTGTTTGATGACGTGGGTGCTTTCCTGGCCAAGCGTGGCCATGAGTTCGGTGCAACCACCGGCCGTGCCCGCCGTTGCGGCTGGTTCGATGCCGTCATCCTGCGTCGCGCCATCGACGTCAACAGCATCTCGGGCCTGTGCCTGACCAAGCTGGACGTGCTGGACGGTCTGGAAACCATCAATATCTGCGTGGGCTACAAAAACCAGGATGGCGCAGTCATCGACGCGCCAACCGACGCTGACAGCTATATCGGCCTGGAGCCGGTTTACGAGCAGATGCCAGGCTGGAGCGAGTCGACCCTGGGGGCCAAGACCCTGGAAGAGCTGCCGGCCGCTGCCCGTGCCTACATCAAGCGTATTGAAGAGCTGGTCGGCGCGCCGATCGACATTATTTCGACAGGCCCGGACCGCAACGAGACCATCGTTCTGCGTCACCCGTTTGCTTGATAAGCTGTTGATGTAAAAAACAAAGGCCCCTTCATAGGGGCCTTTGTCGTTTCTGCCTGCCGGGCGGCACGACCCTTGCTGTGATTTGCTCTTCCAGAGTGCCATCAGTTTGATGGCGTTGAAGTAGAGGGATTTCCTGTGTCGGCCGTTCTCTCACTGTTACAAAGCCGTTTGTTGCGGCCTGTGTTCGTTACCCTTGGTATCGCTCTTTTGGTGCAGGTGTTGGTTGCCGTTGCCCTGACCCGGAGCACGGTAACGGCCCTGGAGGCGGATCTGGCCGCTCGTCTGGGCGTCGATAGCCAGAAGCTGTCCGGCGAACTGGAACAGGCGGCTCGTGAGGTCACCTCGAGCCTGGAAAGCCTTTCCAGCAACACCCGGCAACGCTTGACCGCCGGGCTCTCCTCGCGCCTGGAAGAGGAGCAGGCGCAATTGCGCGCGACGCTGGAGAAGGATCTCAAGGATTCAGCCAACGATATGGCCCAGTTGCTCGCTTCGGTGGCCCCGCGCGCCATGTGGGACAGCGACGTTCCGACCCTCTCCGAGTTCGCCCGGCGCGCCCAGCGCAATCCCAACGTGCTGTTCGTGGTGTACGACGATGCCAATGGCGAGCACCTGACCCGCTATCTGAACCGGGAAAACCCGATCAACAAGGCGCTGCTGGAAAAGGGCAAGGGCGAGCGTGCCCTGGACAAGGTGCTGGACGCGGCCAAGAACGATCCATCGGTCTACTACCTGGAAGCCTCCATCAGTCCTAACGGCGTGGAGATCGGCAAGGTGCTGATGGGGGTTTCCACGGCGTCGGTCGAGGCGGATGTGGCGGCGCTGGACAAGCGTTTCGAGGCCTTGATCGCCAGCAGCGACCAACTGGTTGGCGATAGCCTCAAGGGCGCTTCGGCGGACAGTTCGGCGGCCATGCGTGCGCGCCTGCAGTCGGCGCAGACCACCGCTTCGGACATGCAGGCCAACACCGCGGGTACGGTGCAGGACGCGGCGGCCACCCTGCGCTGGCGCATCGGCATGGGCCTGGCGCTGGTCGGCTGCGGGGTCTTGCTGTTGCTGGCGGTGGTGCTGGGGCGGCGAGTGGTCAGCAAGCTGCATCTGCTGATCGCCGCGTTAAACGATCTGGCCGCCGGTGAGGGTGATTTGACCAAGCGGGTCCAGCTCAACAGCAATGACGAGATCGGCGACATGGCCTCGGCGGTCAATCGTTTTGTCGACAAGTTGCAGCCGATCGTGCGTGAGGCCGGCGATGTGGCGCAGCGTACTGGCGTCGAAATCGGCGCGATGAGCCTGCGTAATGCTGGGGCGGACGCCGCGGCCGAGGCCCAGCGTGACGAGGTGGCGGAGAGTTTGCGGGCGCTGTCGCAGATGGCTGACGAAGCCCAGGCGGAAAGCCAGGCGATGCAGGCGGCCTTGCAGCAGGTGGTGGAGATCCGTCAGGCGACCGACGAAAACACTCGCACCTCGGCCCAGGTGGGCGGTCTTATCGAGGCGCTGGCGGGGCAGGTCGACACGGGGGCCAAGGTCATCGAACGTCTGGCGCAGCAGAGCGAACAGATCGAGGTGGTGTTGACGGTGATTCATGGGATTGCCGAGCAGACCAACCTGCTGGCCTTGAATGCGGCCATTGAAGCGGCGCGGGCCGGGGAAACCGGGCGCGGCTTTGCGGTGGTGGCCGATGAGGTCAGGGCGCTGGCGAGCAAGACGCAAAGCTCTACCGGCGATATCCAGGCGCATATCGGTGCGCTGCAGCAGGGCGCGCGCGAGGCGGTGGCGGCGATCGGCCAGGCTGGAAGGCAGGCCAGCGAAGGGTTGCTGGTGTTGCGCGACAGTGCGCGGTTGCAACAATCGGTGCAGTCGTCGGTGGAGCAGGTGCACGCGGCGATTGGCCTGGCGACCCAGGCGGCTGCCCATCAGGCTCAGGGCGCGCAAGCAGTGCGCGGCCGGGTCGAGACCATCCATGCCCAGGCCGAGCGGGCAGCTCAGGCTGTGGTGGAGACCACGGCCAGCGGCAAGGTACTGGATAGCCTGGCAGCCCAACTGAAGGCCAGCCTGGGGCAGTTCCGGGCTTGAGTGTTCACGAGGCTTGAATGCTCGGGGCGGGGCTCCTACAGAAGGCTTTCTGTAGGAGTGGGCTCAGCGGCTCAGATACATCCGTGTCGTCAGCAGATAGACCGGTAGCCCCGATACCAGGATCAACAGCGCCGCATAAGGCGCTGCGGCGGCAAACTCCACATTCGCCGTGTGTGCCCAGACTTCCGTTGCCAGCGTATTCAGCCCAGTCGGGCTGAGCAGCAGGGTGGCCGTCAGTTCCTTCATGGCATCCAGGAATACCAGGGCAAAGGCGGCGCCCAAAGCTGGGAAAATGATCGGCAGAGTCACGCGGCAGAAGGCTGTGAATGAGGAGGCGCCCAGGGTGCGGGCGGCTTCCTCGAGTTGCGGTGCCGCCTTGTTCAGGGCGGTGCGGATCGGTGCCTGCGCCAGGGGCAGGAACAGCAGGGCGTAGGCGATCAGCAACAGGGCTGAGGTCTGATACAGCGCCGGTACGTAGTGCAGGGCAAAGAACACCAGCGTCAGCGCGATCACCAGGCCTGGCAGGGCGTGCAGCAGGTAAGGCAGGCGTTCGGCCCAGAGTGCCAGGCGACCCTTGTGGCGCACCACCAGCAGTCCGACCGGTACTGCCAGCACCAGGCACAGCGCCGCGCCACCCAGCGATAGCGCCAGGGAGGAGAGCAGGGCTTCGCTGATGGCGGCCACCGGGAAAGCGGCCGATGAGCCGACGGCCAGCCAGTACGCCAGCATGCCCAGCGGAATGCCGCTGCCGATCAGGGTCAGCAGCGCGCAGTACAGTTGTCCGCCAATCGCCCATTTGCCGAGGCGCACTTGCTCGGCATGTCGTGCCGCGCCCTGGCCGGTTCGTACATGGCGGCCTTTGCCGCGAACCCGCAATTCCAGCCACAGCAGGGCCAGGCACAGCGCTAGCAGCACGGCGGAAAGCATCGCCGCGTTGGCATTGCTGAACTCCAGTTCGAACTGCTGATAGATCGCGGTGGTGAAGGTTTGCAGGCCGATAATCGACAGTGCACCGAACTCCACCAGCATGTGCAGGGCGATCAGTAGCGAGCCGGCCAGCAATGAGGGCCAGAGCAGGGGTAGGGTGATCCGGAAGAATACGCCCCAGCGATTCTGCCCGAGGGTGCGGGCCGATTCCTCCAGGGAGGGATCGAGATTGCGCAAGGTGGCCGCGACAGGCAGGAATACCAGCGGGTACTTGGACAGGCTCATGACCAGGATGGCCCCGCCCAGGCCTTCGAAGCTGGCGCTGAGGGAGACCCAGGTGAAGCTGCTGACGAAAGCTGGTACGGCAAAGGGCAGGCACAGGATCACGCCCCAGAGGCGTCGCCCCGGCAAGTCGCTGCGTTCCAGTAGCCAGGCCAGGGACAGGCCGACGATAGCGCAGGTAACGGTCACGCCAATGAGCAGTAGCAGGGTGTTGCGCAGCAGGCCGAATACATAGGGTCGCCACAGCAGGTGCAGGGCTTCGGCCCAGCCGGCCTGCCAGGCCTTGAGCCCGACATAGAGCAATGGCAGCAGGCTGAGCCCGACCAGCAACAGGACCGGTAGCAGCAGCCAGATTGATGGTCCCCTGCGCCTCGGTATGTAGTTCGTGCGTGAGGCGGGGGTGGGCAGCGATGGGCTCATCAGTTCAGGCCGACTTCGCGTTCCAGTTCCAGGGCTTCTTCGGCGTTGCCGAGGTCGGCCGGGGTGACTTTCGGCGCTTGCAGTTCACTGAACGGCTTGAGGCCTCGATCCGATTCCAGGCCTTTGCGCAGCGGATATTCTGCGGTGGTCTGGGTGATTACGCGCTGGCCTTCTTCGCTGGCCATATAAGCGAGGAATTGCTGGGCTTCTTTGGGGTGTTTGCTGGACTTGAGTACCGCGGCGCTGGATACGGTGATCAATCCGCCGGCATCGCCGCCGGTGAAATAGTGCAGCTTCGAGTCAAGCTGGCCTTTTTCACGTTGCAGGGCGAACCAGTAGTAGTTGTTCACCAGCACGGTGGCGACTTCGCCGTTTTCCACGGCCTTCAAGGCCACCATATTATTGCTGTAGGTCTTGCCGAAAGCGCGCAGGCCGGTCAGCCATTCTTCGGCGGCGTCCATCCCGTGCAGCTTGATGATTGCCACGGCCTGTTCCTGGAATGCGCCGCTGGTGGGAACGAAGCCTACCTTGCCTTGCCATTGTGGCTGGGAGAACTCCATCACCGATGCAGGCAGGTCTTTTTCGTCGATCAGCTTCGGGTTGAACGCTACCACACGAACTCGGGCGGTAATGCCGATCCAGGTGCCGTTACCGGCGACGTAGTCCTTGGGCAGGACTTCAAGGGTCGCAGCATCGGTCTTGGCCAGCAGGCCTTGCTCGCCGAGTTTGTTCAGGGGCGGCGATTCTTCGGTGTAGATCACGTCGGCGGGGGAGCGCTCGCCTTCTTCCACGATCTGGCTGGCGAGCTGGTTGCTGCTGCCCTTGCGCACATTGACGTGAATGCCGGTCTTGGCCTCGAAAGCCTTGGCGATGGCGTCGCCGACTTCCTTGTGCTGGCCGTTGTACAGCGTCAGGGAAACCGGATCGGCTGCTTGAGTGAGTGGAGATGCCAGGGCCAGGCCCAGCAAAGTGATGGTCAAGCCGCGCAGAAGGGATGTTGGAAGGGAGGTGTTTCTAAACATCATTCGCAGGGTTCCTCACTGTGGTGCCGCAAAAACTTGTAACAATCATAAACGATATTGTTTCTCATGTGCGGCTTGGCGGGCTGGAGAGTCCTGGAGGAGGGGCGCTTGGGCGGGGGAAATGATTGTTGTGGGCCAGAAACGCAAAAACCCGCTTTCGCGGGTTTTTGTGAGGCTTCACAGCTATGCTGTGAAACTTGAATGTGGTGCCCAGAAGAAGACTCGAACTTCCACGGCCTTGCGGCCACCAGCACCTGAAGCTGGCGTGTCTACCAATTTCACCATCTGGGCAGTATCAGCAGCGTTGCCGCTGTTGATGGGGCGAACTATACGGAGCGCCTTTGAATCTGTAAAGCCCTGTTTTGACTTAGATTCAATAAATCAAACACTTAGAATGCAAAAACCCGCTTTCGCGGGTTTTTGGAGGAGTCTGAAGATTCAAACGATCTACAGCTCTGAATTGGTGCCCAGAAGAAGACTCGAACTTCCACGGCCTTGCGGCCACCAGCACCTGAAGCTGGCGTGTCTACCAATTTCACCATCTGGGCAGTATCGGCAACGTCTCCGTCGTCGATGGCGCGCACTATACGGACCACCTTTTGAGCTGTAAACCCCTGATCTTGAAAATATTGAAAAAAATTCGCCGACGGCTTTTGCAGGATGATTCTGAAGCCTCTAAAGGACTTTTCGGAGCCTGTCTTAGCCTGAAATTTCCCGTTTCAATACGCGTATGCCAAACTAACCCGCATATAGACAAGGTGAAATTTATCTAATGGCCGATTGGCAGTCCCTCGATCCCGAGGCCGCTCGTGAAGCGGAAAAATATGAAAACCCTATCCCTAGCCGCGAACTGATCCTTCAGCACCTTGCTGATCGGGGTTCGCCTGCTAACCGCGAACAGTTGGTCGAAGAGTTTGGTCTGACCACAGAAGACCAGATCGAAGCCCTGCGTCGCCGCCTGCGCGCCATGGAGCGCGATGCCCAACTGATCTACACACGCCGCGGCACGTATGCGCCGGTGGACAAGCTCGACCTGATCCTCGGCCGTATCAGCGGTCACCGTGACGGCTTCGGCTTCCTGGTTCCGGATGACGGCAGCGACGACCTGTTCATGAGCCCGGCGCAGATGCGCCTGGTGTTCGATGGCGACCGTGCGCTGGCCCGGGTTTCCGGTCTGGATCGCCGCGGTCGCCGCGAAGGCATGATCGTCGAAGTAGTGTCCCGTGCCCACGAGAGCATCGTCGGCCGTTATTTCGAAGAAGGCGGAATCGGTTTTGTGGTGGCGGACAACCCGAAGATCCAGCAGGAAGTGCTGGTGACCCCGGGCCGCAATGCCGGCGCCAAGATCGGCCAGTTCGTCGAGGTGAAGATCACCCACTGGCCGACTCCGCGCTTCCAGCCGCAAGGCGACGTGGTCGAGGTCGTGGGCAACTACATGGCCCCGGGCATGGAAATCGATGTTGCCTTGCGCACCTACGATATTCCTCACGTCTGGCCCGAGGCGGTGCTGAAGGAAGCCGGCAAGCTCAAGCCGGAAGTCGAAGAGAAGGACAAAGAGAAGCGCATCGACCTGCGTGATCTGCCGTTCGTCACCATCGACGGCGAAGATGCTCGCGACTTCGACGATGCAGTCTATTGCGAAGCCAAGCCCGGCAAGCTGCGCCTGTTCGGCGGTGGCTGGAAGCTGTACGTGGCGATTGCCGACGTTTCCAGTTACGTGAAGATCGGTTCGGCGCTGGATAACGAGGCTCAGGTGCGCGGCAACTCGGTGTATTTCCCCGAGCGCGTGGTGCCGATGCTGCCGGAACAGCTGTCCAACGGCCTGTGCTCGCTGAACCCGAAAGTCGATCGTCTGGCCATGGTGTGCGAGATGACCATCTCCAAATCCGGCGAGATGACCGACTACCAATTCTACGAAGCGGTGATCCACTCCAAGGCGCGCCTGACCTACAACAAGGTCAGCACTATCCTTGAGCAGCCGAAAACCAGCGAGGCTAAGCAACTGCGTGGCGAGTACGCCGATGTCGTGCCGCACCTCAAGCAGCTTTATGCGCTGTACAAGGTGTTGCTCGGTGCCCGTCATACCCGTGGCGCCATCGACTTCGAGACCCAGGAAACCCGGATCATCTTCGGTTCCGAGCGCAAGATCGCGGAAATTCGTCCGACTACCCGTAATGATGCGCACAAGCTGATCGAGGAATGCATGCTGGCGGCCAACGTGGCCACCGCCGAATTCCTCAAGAAGCACGAAATCCCCGCGCTCTATCGCGTTCACGACGGCCCGCCGCCAGAGCGCCTGGAAAAGCTGCGCGCCTTCCTCGGCGAGCTCGGCCTGTCCCTGCATAAAGGCAAGGACGGCCCGACGCCGAAGGACTACCAGGCCCTGCTGGAAAGCATCAAGGATCGTCCGGACTTCCATCTGATCCAGACCGTGATGCTGCGCTCCTTGAGCCAGGCGGTGTACAGCGCTGACAATCAGGGCCACTTCGGCCTGAACTACGAAGCCTATACCCACTTCACCTCGCCGATTCGCCGTTACCCGGACCTGCTGACTCACCGGGCGATTCGCAGTGTCATCCACTCCAAGCAGAACACGCCTCACGTGCGTCGTGCCGGTGCGATGAGCATTCCGAAGGCGCGCATCTATCCCTACGACGAGGCGATTCTCGAGCAGCTTGGCGAGCAGTGCTCGATGAGCGAGCGGCGTGCCGACGAAGCGACCCGCGACGTGGTGAACTGGCTCAAGTGCGAATACATGAAAGACCGCGTGGGCGAGGCGTTCCCGGGCGTGATCACTGCGGTGACCGGTTTTGGCCTGTTCGTCGAATTGACCGATATCTATGTCGAAGGTCTGGTGCATGTCACGGCGCTGCCGGGCGACTACTACCACTTCGATCCTGTGCATCACCGCCTCGCCGGTGAGCGCACCGGCCGCAGCTTCCGCCTGGGTGACAGCGTGGAAGTGCGGGTCATGCGCGTCGATCTGGACGAGCGCAAGATCGACTTCGAGATGGCGGAAAAAACCATCAGTGCGCCGATCGGTCGCAAAAAGCGTGGCGCTGTCGATGTGCCTCCGGCCAAGACGGCCGCCGAGCCTGCCCCAGCCAAGGCCGGGCGTCGTGGTCCGGCCAAGGAGAAGCCGGTCGAGGCCTACCGCTCCAGCGATGCGGCGGCGAAAAACGCCGAAGTGCGCAAGAGTCGTGAGATGAAGCAGGCGCTGCTGGCCGAAGCCAAGAGCGGCGGTAAAGCGGCGTCTGGGGGAAAGTCCGGAAAGCCGGCGTCCAGCAAACCGAGCAAACATCGTAAAGGTCCGCCGAAAGCGGGCGCAGGTCCTGCGGCGAAAAGCGGCGGGGCACGTAAACCCAAGGCCAAGTCATGAGTCAGTTGGAAAAGATCTACGGCGTGCACGCTGTAGAAGCATTGCTGCGTCACCACCCCAAGCGCGTCAAGCAGATCTGGCTGGCCGAAGGCCGTAGCGATCCGCGTGTACAGGTGCTGGTGGACCTGGCCGGGCAGAATCGCGTGGCGGTCGGTCAGGCCGAGCGTCGCGAAATGGACGCCTGGGTCGAAGGCGTTCACCAGGGCGTCGTGGCTGAAGTGAGTCCAAGCCAGGTCTGGGGCGAAGCGATGCTCGATGAGTTGCTCGACCGTACCGAGGGCGCGCCGCTGCTTCTCGTGCTGGACGGCGTGACCGACCCGCATAACCTTGGCGCCTGCCTGCGCACTGCCGATGCGGCCGGAGCACTGGCGGTGCTGGTGCCGAAAGACAAATCGGCGACCCTGACCCCGACCGTACGTAAGGTGGCGTGCGGCGCCGCGGAAGTGATTCCGCTGGTGGCCGTGACCAACCTCGCGCGCACCCTGGAAAAGCTCCAGCAGCGCGGCCTGTGGGTCGTTGGCACGGCTGGCGAAGCCGAGCAGGAACTGTATGACCAGGACCTGACCGGGCCGACCATCCTGATCATGGGCGCCGAAGGCAAGGGTATGCGTCGCCTCACCCGCGAGCATTGCGATTTCCTGGTGCGCCTGCCGATGGCCGGTAGCGTCAGCAGTCTCAACGTTTCGGTGGCTACCGGCGTGTGCCTGTTCGAAGCCACGCGCCAGCGTGCGGCCAAAGCCAAGAGCGCAGCCAGGAAGGCCTGAGTTTCCTCCCTCTATGTAGGTGCGAGCTTGCTCGCGATAGCGGCCCGACCGAGGTGCTGCAATCGTGAGCAGGCCTGTCTGGCAGGTTTGGCGCGCCCTGGCGCCCAGTTGTTCAAATAATCACCAATTGCCTTGCGCCGCTGTTCCCCCTTCTCTACAATTGCGCCCCTTGCCGTTGCGGCAGGCGCATATGTGCCTATCTCTGAGGCAAGACACACAAGTGTCATTCACTCCTTGTCTGACCGCTTTTGAGCGGCAGGCTACAACCCGTAAGGAGCATTCATGCGTCATTACGAAATCATCTTTCTGGTCCACCCTGACCAGAGCGAGCAAGTCGGCGGCATGGTTGAGCGTTACACCAAGCTGATCGAAGAAGACGGCGGCAAAATCCACCGTCTGGAAGACTGGGGCCGTCGTCAACTGGCCTACGCAATCAACAATGTTCACAAGGCTCACTACGTGATGCTGAACGTTGAGTGCACCGGTAAAGCCCTGGCTGAGCTGGAAGACAACTTCCGTTACAACGATGCTGTGATCCGTAACCTGGTCATCCGTCGCGAAGAAGCCATCACTGGCCAATCCGAGATGCTCAAGGCTGAAGAGAACCGCAGTGAGCGCCGTGAGCGTCGTGACCGTCCTGAGCATTCTGACAGCGCCGATGGCGATGACAGCGATAACAGCGACGCCAGCGATAACGCTGACGAGTAATCCACGGACCTTTTGAGGAGCCAATTACATGGCACGTTTCTTCCGTCGTCGTAAATTCTGCCGCTTCACCGCTGAAGACGTGAAAGAGATCGATTACAAAGATCTCAACACTCTGAAAGCCTACGTATCCGAGACCGGCAAAATCGTTCCAAGCCGTATCACCGGTACCAAAGCTCGTTATCAGCGTCAGCTGGCCACCGCTATCAAGCGCGCCCGCTTCCTGGCCCTGCTGGCCTACACCGACAGCCACGGCCGCTGAGACCGGGCAGTCGACAAGTAGTAAGGGATTGAATGCATGCGCGCCTTAGCTGAGTTCATCATGCGCGGCCGTATGCAGGCCACTCTGGTAGTGGCCGGATGTGCGGCATTGCCGTTGTTGTATTGGTTGGGTGCTGCTGCGGGAAGCCTGGTGCTCCTGCGGCGCGGCTTGAGCGACGCCCTTGGTGTCCTCGCCCTGGGATTGCTGCCGGCATTGTTCTGGTGGCTGTATTCCGATGATCCACGCGCACTCATGGTGTTGCTCGGGTCTTCGGGCCTTGCGTTGGTTTTGCGCGCAAGCGAATCCTGGAACCGTGTGCTGCTGGTCAGCATAGCGCTGGGCCTGGTGTTTGCTGGAGTGCTGGGTGTGGCTTACCGCCCTCAGATCGAGATGCTCTCGCAGGAGTTGGTAAAAATCCTGCCGCTGGCCCTCGGTGATCTCTACCAGCAACTGTCGGTTGAAGAGCGGGCTCGTCTCGCCTCACTGATTGCACCGGTCCTGACCGGCCTGATTGCGGCTTTGTTGCAGGTCGTCAGTGTGCTGAGCCTGATTGTCGGGCGCTACTGGCAGGCGTTGTTGTACAACCCGGGTGGTTTTGGGCGCGAGTTTCGCGCTATCAAGCTCCCGCTGGGACTGGCGATGTTGCTGCTGGCCTGCATGCTGCTGGGACCGAACCTCGGTCCACAGATGGCGATGCTGACGCCGTTGTGCAGCGTACCGCTGGTGTTCGCCGGGCTGGCCCTGATTCACGGGCTGGTGGCGCAAGGGCGACTGGCCAGGTTCTGGCTGGTGGGGTTGTACGTAACGCTGTTGCTGTTTATGCAGCTGATCTATCCGTTGCTCGTGGTGTTGGCCATAGTCGACAGCCTGATTGATTTTCGCGGTCGTTCGGCGCCGAAAGACGCCGATAACGGTCCTGCGAACGGTGAAGGTTAAAAGTTAAGAGGTTATTACCAAATGGAACTGATCCTGCTGGAAAAAATCGCCAACCTGGGCAACCTGGGCGATAAGGTAAACGTTAAGGCCGGTTACGGCCGTAACTACCTGCTGCCTTTCGGCAAAGCCACCGCTGCTACCGCTGCCAACCTGGCTGCGTTCGAAGCGCGTCGTGCCGAGCTGGAAAAACTGGCTGCAGAGAAAAAGGCTTCTGCCGAAACTCGCGCTGCCCAACTGGCTGAGCTGGAAGTGACTATCACTGCCACCGCTGGTGACGAAGGCAAGCTGTTCGGTTCGATCGGCACCCACGACATCGCTGATGCACTGACCGCCTCCGGCGTTGAAGTTGCAAAAAGCGAAGTTCGTCTGCCGAACGGCACCATCCGCAACGTAGGTGAATTCGACGTAGCCGTGCACCTGCACGCTGAAGTTGAAGCCACCGTACGCGTTGTCGTGGTAGCAGCTTAAGCAGTACTTGTCGGCTGGCACCCTCGGGAGCTAGCCGGTAACATCGGGCACGATCCTGTTTACAGGTCGTGCCCTTTGTCTTTCTGTACCCTCAGTTTTTCAAACCCCTGCTTTTCCTAAAAAACCAAGTGGCCATGAACGATATCTCCGCTCCCGAGCAATACGATCTGCAAACCGCTGCCCTGAAGGTGCCGCCACATTCCATCGAGGCCGAACAGGCCGTGCTCGGTGGTCTGATGCTGGACAACAACGCCTGGGAGCGGGTGCTCGATCAAGTCTCCGACGGCGATTTCTATCGACATGACCATCGCCTGATCTTCCGTGCGATCGCCAAGCTGGCCGATCAGAACATGCCAATCGACGTCGTGACCCTGTCCGAACAGCTGGACAAGGAAGGTCAGACGTCCCAGGTCGGTGGCCTGGGCTACCTGGGTGAACTGGCGAAGAACACGCCGTCGGTGGCCAACATCAAGGCTTATGCGCAGATCGTTCGCCAGCGCGCCACCCTGCGCCAGCTGATCGGCATCAGCACCGAGATCGCCGACAGCGCCTTCAACCCCGAAGGCCGCACCGCCGAAGAGATTCTCGACGAAGCCGAACGGCAGATCTTCCAGATCGCCGAAGCGCGTCCGAAGACCGGCGGGCCAGTGGGCGTCAACGAGTTGCTGACCAAGGCCATCGACCGCATCGACACCCTGTTCAACACCGACAACGCCATCACCGGCCTTTCCACCGGCTACACCGACCTCGACGAGAAGACCAGCGGCCTGCAGCCTGCCGACCTGATCATCGTCGCCGGTCGTCCGTCCATGGGTAAGACCACCTTTGCCATGAACCTGGTGGAAAACGCCGTACTGCGCAGCGACAAGGCGGTGCTGGTGTACTCCCTCGAGATGCCAGGCGAATCGCTGATCATGCGTATGTTGTCGTCCCTCGGCCGTATCGACCAGACCAAGGTGCGTTCCGGCCAGCTGGAAGACGACGACTGGCCGCGCCTGACCTCGGCGGTCAACCTGCTCAACGACCGCAAGCTGTTCATCGACGACACCGCCGGTATCAGCCCTTCGGAAATGCGCGCGCGGACCCGCCGCCTGGTGCGTGAGCACGGCGACATCGCCCTGATCATGATCGACTACCTGCAGTTGATGCAGATCCCGGGTTCCAGCGGCGACAACCGGACCAACGAGATTTCCGAGATCTCCCGTTCCCTCAAGGCCCTGGCCAAGGAATTCAACTGCCCGGTAGTGGCCCTGTCCCAGCTCAACCGCTCCCTCGAGCAGCGCCCGAACAAGCGCCCGGTAAACTCCGACTTGCGCGAATCCGGAGCGATCGAGCAGGACGCCGACGTCATCATGTTCGTGTACCGGGACGAGGTGTATCACCCCGAGACCGAGCACAAGGGCATTGCCGAGATCATCATCGGCAAGCAGCGGAACGGCCCCATCGGCTTTATCCGCCTGGCGTTCATCGGCAAGTACACCCGCTTCGAGAACCTCGCGCCGGGCAGCTACAACTTCGACGACGACGAATAAACAGCCGTAGCCGCTGCCGCAGGCTGCGACAAGGGCCGCAGGACCTTCGTTCGATTGGTGAGCGTTGCGTCTGCCGCGCAGCCGATCGCAGTCTGCGACAGCGGCCACAGGCCACCGATTTCCGACCATAGTCGTCGGAATTGGTTATTTTTTGTGCTATATTCCGCGCCCGCGAATTTCTCTGTAAATAAACGCGCCCTCATCTACACCTATACCGGTCATCGACATGCAAGCAGCCAAGCCGTTATTTGACTATCCCAAGTACTGGGCCGAATGTTTCGGACCGGCGCCGTTCCTGCCGATGAGCAGGGCGGAGATGGATCAGCTCGGCTGGGATTCCTGCGACATCATCATCGTCACCGGCGATGCCTACGTCGATCACCCGTCGTTCGGCATGGCGATCATCGGCCGGCTGCTGGAGTCCCAGGGCTTCCGCGTCGGGATCATCGCCCAGCCGAACTGGCAGTCCAAAGACGACTTCATGAAGCTCGGCGAGCCGAACCTGTTCTTCGGCGTCGCGGCCGGCAACATGGACTCGATGATCAACCGCTACACCGCGGACAAGAAAATCCGCTCCGACGACGCCTACACCCCGGGTGGCCTGGCGGGCAAGCGTCCGGACCGCGCCAGCCTGGTCTACAGCCAGCGCTGCAAGGAAGCCTACAAGCACGTGCCGATCGTCCTGGGCGGCATCGAAGCCTCCCTGCGCCGCATCGCCCACTACGACTACTGGCAGGACCGGGTGCGCAACTCGATCCTGATCGACGCCAGCGCCGACATCCTGCTCTACGGCAACGCCGAGCGGGCGATTGTCGAAGTCGCCCAGCGCCTGTCCTACGGGCACAAGATCGAAGACATCACCGACGTGCGCGGCACCGCGTTCATCCGCCGTGACACGCCGCAGGGCTGGTACGAAGTGGACTCCACGCGTATCGACCGTCCGGGCAAGATCGACAAGATCATCAACCCCTACGTCAACACCCAGGACACCCAGGCCTGTGCCATCGAGCAGGAAAAAGGCCCGGTCGAGGATCCTCAGGAAGCCAAGGTCGTGCAGATCCTGGCCAGCCCGAAGATGACCCGGGACAAGACGGTGATCCGCCTGCCGTCCATGGAAAAGGTGCGTAACGATCCGGTGCTCTACGCCCACGCCAACCGCGTGCTGCACCTGGAAACCAACCCGGGCAACGCCCGTGCGCTGGTGCAGAAACATGGCGAGATCGATGTCTGGTTCAACCCGCCGCCCATCCCGATGACCACCGAAGAGATGGACTACGTGTTTGGCATGCCGTATCAGCGCATCCCGCACCCGGCGTACGGCAAGGAGAAGATCCCGGCCTACGACATGATCCGTTTCTCGGTGAACATCATGCGTGGCTGCTTCGGTGGTTGCACCTTCTGCTCGATCACCGAGCACGAAGGGCGGATCATCCAGAACCGTTCCGAAGAGTCGATCATTCGCGAGATCGAAGAGATTCGCGACAAGGTTCCAGGTTTTACCGGGGTCATCTCCGACCTCGGCGGCCCGACCGCGAACATGTACCGCATCGCCTGCAAGAGCCCGGAAATCGAATCCGCGTGCCGCAAGCCGTCCTGCGTGTTCCCTGGCATCTGTCCGAACCTGAACACCGACCACTCATCGCTGATCCAGCTGTATCGCAGCGCCCGCGCCTTGCCGGGGGTGAAGAAGATCCTGATCGCTTCCGGCCTGCGTTACGACCTCGCGGTCGAGTCGCCGGAGTACGTCAAGGAGCTGGTGACCCACCACGTCGGTGGCTACCTGAAGATTGCCCCGGAACACACCGAGGAAGGTCCGCTCAACCAGATGATGAAGCCGGGCATCGGTAGCTACGACCGGTTCAAGCGGATGTTCGAGAAATACTCCAAGGAAGCGGGCAAGGAGCAGTACCTGATTCCGTACTTCATCGCCGCGCACCCGGGCACCACCGACGAAGACATGATGAACCTGGCCCTGTGGCTCAAGGGCAATGGTTTCCGCGCCGACCAGGTGCAGGCGTTCTACCCGTCGCCGATGGCCACCGCCACCGCGATGTACCACTCGGGCAAGAACCCGCTGCGCAAGGTCACCTACAAGAGTGACGGGGTGACCATCGTCAAGAGCGAGGAGCAGCGTCGCCTGCACAAGGCGTTCCTGCGTTACCACGACCCGAAAGGCTGGCCGATGCTGCGTGAAGCGCTGACCCGCATGGGCCGCGCCGACCTGATCGGGCCGGGCAAGAACCAGTTGATTCCTTTGCATCAGCCGTCGACCGACAGCTACCAGAGCGCTCGTCGCAAGAACTCGACGCCGGCTGGCAGCCACAAAGTGGCCAAGGAAACCACCAAAATTCTCACCCAGCACACCGGTCTGCCTCCACGCGGCAGCGACGGTAGCAACCCGTGGGACAAGCGCGAACAGGCCAAGGCCGCCGCGATGGCCCGCAACAAGCAGGCCGCCAAGGAACGCACGGATGCGGCCAAGGGCAAAGGCAAGAAGCCAGCCCGCAAACCGGTCGTGCCCCGCTAAGGCCACTGCTGTCCGGACACAACGGCACAGACACAACGCCAACCCCAGGGTTGGCGTTGTGCATTTCGCCGTTCGGGTTTGTTAAGGTGCGCCCCCAGGATTGGCATCAACTCAAGGAAGCGCCGCGTGTTACGTCGCCGGAAAACCCCGCAACAACGGCAGGTCGAAGACCGGCTGCTACGCCTCAAGACCGCCGAATGGCTCGCCTGGCAGCCCTATGTGCGGCGTTTCGGGGTGATTCATATCGCGGTGATGATGACGACGGTCTTCAGCATCTCGCTGACCGCCGCGCAGGTGCCCCATCTGTATTTCCCCCGTGACTTCCAGGTCGCCAACTACGCCGCGATGGCCATGCTGGGCGCTGGGCTGCTGATGAGCCTGTGTTTCCTGCTGGTGATCCGCGGCTACCCGCGCGGCGTCTGGGCCTTGTTCGGCGCGTTGGTGTTCTGCCTGGCATGCGCGCTGCTGGTCCTGCTGGACTCCCGCCAGCGACTGTTCCCGGCCTTTGTCCTGTGCATTCCCCTGGCCGGGCTGTACCTGATGAGCACCCGGCGCTACCAGCGCGGGCTCAAGGTGCTGCAAGTGGCGGCACGCAAACGCCGGCGCCTGCAGCGACTGGAAGCCGGCCTGAAGCGGGTGCGCTGACCGCCGGTTACATCCTGTCGCCACATTTATGTGCAACCCTGCGCACGCCGAAGCACGCGCCGCTCGCTTTTGGTGCTGTACTGCCCACAGCCGTTGGGGAAAGCCCCGGGACTGGTGCTCTGGCATAAGTCTTGCGCGCTTTCGTGTACGTTCAGGCCCGCAGGAGGCACGCCGTGTCGATCCATGTCGCATTGCACCATGTCACGCATTACCGCTACGACCGCGCGGTCGAACTCGGCCCACAGATCGTTCGCCTGCGTCCGGCGGCCCATAGCCGTACGCGGATTCTCTCCTATACGCTGAAAGTTCAGCCCGAGCAGCATTTCATCAACTGGCAGCAGGACCCCCAGGGCAACTACCTGGCGCGCCTGGTCTTCCCGGAGAAGACCGACGAGCTGCGGATCGAAGTCGATCTGCTGGCGGAGATGGCGGTGTTCAATCCGTTCGATTTCTTCCTCGAGCCCTACGCCGAGAAAATCCCCTTCGCCTATGCCGCCGACGAGCAGCGCGAGCTGGCGCCTTACCTGGAAACCCTGCCACTGACGCCGAAGTTCAAGGCGTACCTCGAGGGCATCGACCGCACGCCGATACCGGCGGTGGATTTCCTGGTGGCCCTGAACCAGCGCCTGAGCGAAGACATCGGCTACCTGATCCGCATGGAGCCCGGCGTGCAGACGCCGGAGCAGACCCTGGACAAGGCTTCCGGCTCCTGCCGCGACTCCGCCTGGCTGCTGGTGCAGCTGCTGCGCAACCTGGGGCTGGCCGCGCGCTTTGTTTCCGGCTACCTGATCCAGCTGACCGCCGACGTCAAATCCCTCGACGGCCCGTCCGGCACCGAGGTCGATTTCACCGACCTGCACGCCTGGTGCGAGGTGTACTTGCCCGGCGCCGGCTGGATCGGCCTGGACGCCACTTCCGGGCTGTTTGCCGGGGAAGGCCATATCCCGTTGGCCTGCAGCCCCGATCCGTCCTCGGCGGCGCCGATCAGCGGCCTGGTGGAGCCTTGTGAATGCGAGTTCGGCCACGAGATGTCGGTGGAGCGGGTCTGGGAAGCGCCGCGGGTCACCAAGCCCTACACCGAGGAGCAATGGCTGGCGATCCAGGCCCTGGGCCGGCAGATCGATGCCGACCTGCTGGCGGGCGACGTGCGCCTGACCATGGGCGGCGAGCCGACCTTCGTCTCGATCGACGACCCGGATGGCGCCGAATGGAACACCGCGGCTCTCGGGCCGAACAAGCGCCGGTTGTCCGCCGAGCTGTTCCAGCGCATGCGCAACCACTACGCGCCCAAGGGCCTGGTGCACTTTGGCCAGGGCAAGTGGTACCCGGGCGAGCAATTGCCGCGCTGGTCGCTGAACTGCTACTGGCGCCGCGACGGCGTGCCGATCTGGCACAACGCCGCGCTGATTGCCGACGAGCATGAAGACTATGGCGCCGACAGCGAGCTGGCCGGGCGTTTCCTCGCCAGCGTCGCCGAACGCTTGAAGCTGCCCGCGCGCTTTGTATTCCCGGCCTACGAAGACAATTTCTACTACCTGTGGCGTGAAGGCACCTTGCCGCAGAACGTCAGCGCCGAGGATTCGCGGCTGGCGGACGAGCTGGAGCGGGCGCGCCTGCGCAAGGTGTTCAGCCAGGGCCTGGACAAGGTCATCGGCCAGGTCCTGCCGCTGGCCCGTACCGCCAGGGGCGACCAGTGGCAGAGCGGCCGCTGGTACCTGCGCGATACCCATTGCCGGTTGATCCCGGGGGATTCGCCCCTGGGCTATCGCCTGCCGCTGGCGTCCCAGCCCTGGGTGACGGCGGCGGAGTATCCCTATGTGCACCCCACCGACCCGAACCAGGAGCTGCCCGAGCTGCCGGACAGCGCGCAACTGCGCGAACACGGCGAAGCGGCCGCAGCCGATGAGCGGGTGCCGCAGATCGACCAGTCCGCCGACTGGCTGACCCGCACCGCCTTCTGCGCCGAGGCGCGGGGCGGGCGCTTGTACCTGTTCATGCCGCCCCTGGAGCGCCTGGAGGATTACCTGGAACTGGTCAGCGCCATCGAGGCCACCGCCGAGGAGCTGCATTGCCCGGTGCTGCTGGAGGGCTACGAGCCGCCGAGCGATCCGCGCCTGAGCAACTTCCGCGTCACCCCCGATCCGGGTGTGATCGAGGTCAACGTGCAGCCGTCCGCCAGTTGGGACGAGCTGGTGGAGCGCACCGAATTCCTCTACGAGGAGGCCCGGCAGACCCGCCTCACCACCGAGAAATTCATGATCGACGGGCGCCATACCGGCACCGGCGGCGGCAACCACTTCGTATTGGGTGGCGCGACGCCGGCGGATTCGCCGTTCCTGCGCCGGCCGGACCTGTTGCGCAGCCTGATCAGCTACTGGCACAACCATCCATCGTTGTCCTATCTGTTCTCCGGGCTGTTCATCGGCCCCACCTCCCAGGCGCCGCGGGTCGACGAGGCGCGCAACGATGCGTTGTACGAGCTGGAAATCGCCTTCGCGCAGATGCCCGAACCGGGCGAGGAGTGCCCGCCATGGCTGGTCGACCGGCTGCTGCGCAACCTGTTGATCGACGTCACCGGCAACACTCACCGTGCCGAGTTCTGTATCGACAAGCTGTACTCGCCGGATGGCGCTACAGGCCGCCTGGGCCTGCTGGAACTGCGCGCCTTTGAAATGCCGCCCCATGCGCGCATGAGCCTGGCCCAGCAACTGTTGCTGCGGGCCTTGGTGGCGCGCTTCTGGCGCGAGCCCTACGCACCGGCCAAGCTGGCGCGCTGGGGCACCGAGCTGCACGACCGCTTTCTGTTGCCGCACTTCATCGAGCAGGACTTCGCCGATGTCATTGTCGAGCTCAACGCCGCCGGCTACCCGTTGCGGGCCGAGTGGTTCGCCGCGCACCTGGAGTTCCGTTTCCCCAAGGTCGGCGATTATGCGGTCGGCGGTGTCGAGCTAGAGTTGCGCCAGGCCCTGGAGCCTTGGCACGTGTTGGGGGAGGAGGGCTCCGCTGGCGGCACGGTGCGTTATGTCGACTCGTCGCTGGAGCGCTTGCAGGTCAAGCTCACCGGGCTGGCGCCGCAGCGCTACCTGTTGACCTGCAACGGTGTTGCGGTGCCGCTGCAGCCCACTGGGCGAGTCGGGGAGTTCGTCGCCGGGGTGCGCTACCGGGCCTGGCAGCCGTTCAACTGCCTGCAACCGACCATCCCGGTGCACGCACCGCTGGTGTTCGACCTGCTCGACACCTGGATGCAGCGTTCCCTGGGCGGTTGCCAATACCATGTGGCCCACCCGGGCGGGCGCAACTACGACAGCCTGCCGGTGAATGCCAACGAAGCCGAAAGCCGGCGCATGGCGCGCTTCTTCCGCCTGGGGCATAGCCCCGGCACCTTGTCGGTGCCGGGCCTGACGATCAACGACGAGTTGCCGATGACACTCGATTTGCGACGTTTCTAAAGCAGACGCGACGTCCGGATGTTTCGCATATCCGGGCGTCATGTGTCTGCGTTAATCTGACTTACCTTGCCGTCTGCCGAGCTTTCCATGCCTGACCTGCTTGACCACTACCCGCTGACGGCGGGTACCTACCACGAACTGCTCGACGCCAGCGGCGCGGTGCGCCCGCACTGGCGCCGATTGTTCGACCAGTTGCAGCGCAGCACACCGGCGCAGTTGATGCAGCGCCAGGCGCTGCTGACCCGGCAGATCCAGGAAAACGGCGTCACCTACAACGTCTATGCCGACCCCAAGGGCGCCGACCGGCCGTGGGAACTGGACCTGTTGCCCCATGTGATCGCCGCCGATGAATGGCAGCAGCTGTCCGCCGGGATCGCGCAACGGGCGCGTTTGCTCAATGCGGTACTGGCCGATCTGTACGGCCCCCAGCGGCTGATCAGCGAGGGCCTGCTGCCGGCCGAGCTGGTCTTCGGCCATAACAACTTTCTCTGGCCGTGCCAGGGCATCCAGCCGCCGGAAGGCGCCTTCCTGCACCTGTACGCGGTCGACCTGGCGCGTACCCCGGACGGGCGCTGGTGGGTCACCGCCGACCGCACCCAGGCGCCGTCCGGTGCCGGCTACGCCCTGGAAAACCGCATGATCGTGTCCCGGGCCTTTCCGGACCTGTACCGCGATCTGCAGGTGCAGCACCTGGCCGGGTTCTTCCGCACCCTGCAGGAAACCCTGGCCCGCCAGGCGCCCCGGGACGACGAAGCGCCACTGATCGTGCTGCTGACCCCGGGACGTTTCAACGAGAGCTATTTCGAACACCTGTACCTGGCGCGCCAGCTCGGTTATCCGCTGGTGGAGGGCGGCGACCTGACGGTGCGCGATGCCACGGTCTACCTCAAGACCCTGAGCGGCCTGCGGCGGGTGCACGCGATCATGCGCCGGCTCGACGACGACTTCTGCGACCCGCTGGAACTGCGCACCGACTCGGCCCTCGGCGTGCCGGGGCTGCTGGAGGCGGTGCGGCGGGGGCGGGTGCTGGTGGCCAATGCCCTGGGCAGCGGCGTGCTGGAGTCGCCAGGCCTGCTGGGTTTCCTGCCGAAGATCAGCGAGCACTTGTTCGGCGAAAAACTGATTCTGCCGTCTGTCGCCACCTGGTGGTGCGGCGAGGCACCGGTGCTGGCCCAGGCCCTGGAGAAACTCCCGGAACTGCTGATCAAGCCGGCGTTCCCGTCCCAGAGCTTTGCCCCATTGTTCGGTCGCGACCTCTGCGAGAAAGAGCGCCAGGCCCTGGCCGAACGCATGCGGGCGCGACCTTATGCCTATGTCGCCCAGGAACTGGCGCAACTGTCCCAGGCGCCGGTCTGGCAGGCCGAGGACGGCCAGCTGCAACCGCGGGCCATCGGCATGCGGGTGTATGCCGTGGCCAGCCGCGATGGTTACCGGGTACTGCCGGGCGGCTTGACCCGGGTGGCCGCCGAGGCCGATGCCGAGGTGGTATCGATGCAGCGCGGCGGCGCCAGCAAGGACACCTGGGTGCTGGGCGAACGTGCGCCCAGCGGCGAACAGTGGAAAGGCCAGCGGACCATCGGCGTGCATGAGCTGGTGCGGCGCGATCCGTACCTGCCGTCGCGGGTGGTGGAAAACCTGTTCTGGTTCGGCCGTTACTGCGAGCGTTGCGATGGCAGTGCGCGGCTGTTGCGGATCATGCTGGCGCGCTATGTCGACGGCGATGACCCGCAGGCCTTGCAGGCGGCGGTCGAGCTGGGCGAAAGCCTGATGCTGCTGCCGGACGAAGGCGAACTGCCCGAGCGTTTGTTGGCGGCCCTGCAGGGGGACGATTGGTCCTTCAGCCTGCGCTCCAACCTGCAGCGCCTGCAGTGGGCGGCGTCCCAGGTGCGCGGCAAGCTTTCGCGGGAAAACTGGCAGGCGCTGGTGGAATTGCAGCGCGAAGCCTTGGCACTGGAAGCCCGCGAGCCGGACTTCGGCGAGCTGCTGGACTTCCTCAACCGCCTGGTGATGTCCCTGGCGGCGCTGTCGGGTTTCGCCCTGGACGACATGACCCGCGACGAAGGCTGGCGCTTTTTGATGATTGGCCGGCGCATCGAGCGCCTGCAGTTTCTCAGCAGCAGCCTGGCGGCCTTCCTGCGCAGCGCCACCGCGTTCGACCAGGCCGGGCTGGAGTGGCTGCTGGAACTGGGCAACAGCAGCATCACCTACCGTTCCCGCTACCTGGCGGTGGCGCAGTTGATCCCGGTGCTCGACCTGTTGCTGCTCGACGAACAGAACCCCCATGCGGTGCTGTTCCAGCTGAAGCTGGTGACCCGGACCCTCAATCGCTTGAACGACGAGTTCGGCGTACCGCGCGAGGCCGGTTTGCCCAAGCTGGTGGGGCGTCTGGGGCGCTTCGACCTGGGCTGCCTGGAAAACCCGCTGTTCGGCGAGGCCAGCGTGCGGGCGGCGCTCGAAGGCCTGGCCGACCTGTTGCAGGAAATCGCCGATGCCAGCGGGCAGGTCTCCGACCGCCTGGCGCTGCGGCATTTCGCCCATGTCGACGATGTCAGCCAACGAACGGTATCCGTCTGATGAGCGCTCATTACCAGGTCTTCCACGATACCCATTACCACTACGACAGCCCGGTTTCCCTGGCCCAGCAGCTGGCGCACCTGTGGCCGCGCGCCTGCGCCTGGCAGCATTGCAGCCAGCAGGAACTGCTGATCAGCCCCGACCCCACCAGCCGTCGCGACGAGCTGGACGTGTTCGGCAACCCACTGACCCGGCTGGCGTTCGAGCGGCCCCATGACGAGCTGCTGGTTAATGCGCAGCTGACGGTGGAGGTGCTGGCTAGGCCCACGCCGGATTTCACCCGTTCATTGCCCTGGGACGCCACCCGCAGTGCGCTGACCTACAGCAGCCGGCCGTTATCCGCAGCCTTGATGGAGGCGTGCCGTTACCGCTTCGAGTCGCCTTATGTGCACTTGAAGAAAAGCTTCGTCGAGTTCTCCGAAAGCTGTTTCCCCGCCGGGCGTCCGTTATTGCTGGGGGTGCAAGCGTTGATGGAAAAGATCTTCAGCGAGTTCACCTTCGATGCCGAAGCCACCCAGGTGGCGACGCCGCTGGTGGAAGTGCTGGAGCGGCGGCGCGGGGTCTGCCAGGACTTCGCCCACCTGATGCTGGCGTGTTTGCGTTCCCGCGGTTTGGCGGCGCGTTATGTCAGCGGCTACCTGCTGACCCAGCCGCCACCGGGGCAGCCACGCCTGATCGGCGCAGATGCCTCCCATGCCTGGGTTTCGGTGTTCTGCCCGGTGCTCGGCTGGGTGGATTTCGACCCGACCAACAACGTGCAGCCGGCGCTGGAGCACATCACCCTGGCCTGGGGCCGGGATTTTTCCGATGTCTCGCCGTTGCGCGGGGTGATTCTCGGCGGCGGCAGCCACGACCCGGAAGTGCGGGTGACAGTGATGCCGCTGAATGAACGGATCTCTCTGTAGCCGCTGCCGCAGGCTGCGCTCGGGCGCGTAGCGGCCGTGCTTTGGTGGCCACAGGAAGGTTCTTCGAACCTTATCGCAGCCTTCGGCAGCGGCTACAGGCTTTACAGGAGTTACTTATGTTCCCGGTATCGATCAAGGGCGTGCTGCAATCCCCCGAGGGGCTGGTGGTGCTGATGCTCAACGAGCGTGACGAGTGGGAGCTGCCCGGCGGGCGGATCGAGCTGTGGGAGACGGCGCCCCAATGCCTGGCGCGGGAGATCGAGGAGGAGCTGGACGTGCGGGTGGCGGTGGGCGAGCCGCTGGATTCGTACCTGTTCGAAGTCATCCCTGGCAAGCAGGTCTTTATCTCGACCTATCGCTGCCGGCTCCTGGGCGGTTTTGTGCCAACCGTCAGCCACGAGCACAAGGAAATCGGCCTGTTCGCGTCGGACCGGCTACCGGCCAACTTGCCACAGGGTTATCGCGATTCGATTGTCAAAGCGTTGGGTATCCGAGGGTCGGCAACGGATGGCCGACCCCAGATCCCGAGGGCCTGATAGAGGTATCGGGCCTGGCGGGTCTCAGGCCTTGGGAGCCTGATCGTCTACTGCATCGGCGTCGTCGACGGCCACGTCGTCTTCTGTCTCCGGGCTTGGTGCGCCGGCTTCTTCAGCGGCCGCTTTCTTGCGTTGCAGCTTTTCCTCTTTCTTCTGCTCCTTTGCCAGGTCTCGCTGACGTTTGGCGAAGGAGTAATTGGGTTTAGCCATGGGCGATCCTCTGGGGTCGAAGGTGAGGTTTGAGCGGCGCGTATTCTGCCCTGTATCGGAGCCCGGCGGTTAATCGGGTTTCTGCTCGGCCCATTTGGGGACTACCGTGGGTTGCCAGGCTTCCAGCGCCTCCAGCAGTTTGCGCGGCGATTCGCTCACTTGCAGCATGTCACGGTGCGGGGTGCGAACGAAGCCTTCGCCGACGATATGATCGAGAAAACCCGTGAGCTTCTCGTAGAAACCATTCACTTCCAGCAACCCCAGGGGCTTGGCGTGGTAACCCAACTGGCCCCAGGTCCAGACCTCGAACAACTCTTCCAGGGTGCCCAGGCCACCCGGCAGCGCGATAAAAGCGTCGCTCAACTCGGCCATGCGTGCCTTGCGGGCGTGCATGCCGTCGACCACCTCCAGGCGCGTCAGGCCCGGATGGCCGATTTCCTTGTCCTTGAGGCTCTGGGGAATGATGCCGATGACTTCGCCGCCAGCCGCCAGGGCCGCGTCGGCGACTATGCCCATCAGGCCGACGGCGCCACCGCCATAGACCAGGGTCAGCTTGCGCTCGGCCAGCTGGCGCCCGAGGGCTTCGGCGGCCTCGCGGTAGGCCGGGTTGGTGCCGGTGCTGGCACCGCAGAACACGCATACAGACGCTAAAGACATGCCTTACTCCATGGTCAGTGAGGGCCACAGAGTAATGGCTGGCCGGCCGCGCTCCAAGGGTCAATCCTCGCCGCGGGGGCTTTCATAGGTGCCGCTGGCGCCACAGGCATAGGCGGCGAGCAGGCTGCGGAACAGACTGTTGAGGTGCATGGCAGACACTCCGATAGTGATGTGCGCCGAGCATAGGTCCGCGGCCGATGGCTGGCTGTTTGATTCTCTCGATCAGGCCGATAGCGCAAAGTTGTATACAATTTCTTGATGTAAATCATAGGAACTTGTGAAAAATTCAGGCAGTCTTCACCTTCATGGATTCAGATGGATTTTGTTAACCCTGCCTTGGAGATTCACCATGTTTGCCAAACTCGTTGCGGTATCCCTGCTGACACTGGCCAGCAGCCAGCTGATGGCCGCCGAATGTAAGGTCGATGTCGACTCCACCGACCAGATGTCCTTCAACACGAAGGAAATCACCATCGACAAGAGCTGCAAGACCTTCACCGTGAACCTGACCCACTCCGGCAGCCTGCCGAAGAACGTCATGGGCCATAACTGGGTATTGAGCAAAAGCGCGGACATGGCCGGTATCGCTACCGACGGCATGGCCGCCGGCATCGACAAGAACTACCTGAAAGAAGGCGACAGCCGCGTCATCGCCCACACCAAGATCATCGGCTCCGGCGAAAAAGATTCGGTGACCTTCGACGTGTCGAAGCTGACCGCTGGCGAAAGCTACGAGTTCTTCTGCTCGTTCCCGGGCCACAACTCGATGATGAAAGGCGCTGTGGTGCTGAAGTGATCGGTTGATTCCGTGTGATGAAAAAGCGCCCTGCGGGGCGCTTTTTTTGTGCCTGGAACTGCGTATACAGACTTGTGCCGCTGCCGAGCCTGCGAGGCTGCGTACGAGGACGCAGTCCTCGCAAAACCTGCCCACGCGGTCCATCGAACATAACGTGGCGCCTGGTTTGGCGACCGCTCTGCGACCGTGCGCAGCCTCGCAGCCTCGGCAGCGGCTACGGGCTGTTTATGGCGCGAACGGCATCACGCGTTTGTGATGGGTCTTGTTGTAGGTGTTGCAGATGATCTTGAACGCCTCCTCGCGCACCGGCTGGCCGTGGAGGAAGGCGTCGATCTCGGCGTAGGTCACGCCGTGGGACGCTTCGTCCGGCTTGCCGGGAGACAGGTCTTCCAGGTCGGCGGTAGGGATCTTCTCCACCAGCGACTCCGGCGCGCCGAAATGCCGGGCAATGGCCCGCACCTGGTTCTTCACCAGCCCGCTCAGCGGGGCCAGGTCGCAGGCGCCGTCACCGAACTTGGTGAAGAAACCCATCACCGCTTCGGCGGCGTGGTCGGTGCCGATCACCAGGCCGTGGGCAGCGCCGGCGATGGTGTACTGCGCGACCATGCGCATGCGTGCCTTGGTGTTGCCAAGGACGAAGTCCCGGCTTACCGCCTGATGGCCTTCGAAGGCCGCCACTTCATTGGCCAGGGACTTGACCGCCGGCCCGATGTTCACGGTGTGGCGCTCGTCGGGTTCGATGAAATCCACCGAGGCCTGGGCATCGTGTTCGTCGAACTGCACGTCGTACGGCAGGCGCACGGCGATGAAACGATAGCCCTGGTCGCCACTGCTGGCGCGCAGTTCGCGCATCGCCCGCTGGGCCAGCAGGCCCGCGGTCAGGGAGTCGACGCCACCGCTGATGCCCAGCACCAGGGCCTTGAGCCCGGAATTGAGCAGGCATTGCTGGATGAACGCGACCCGCCGGGCGACTTCTGCCTCGAGATCGGCCTGGTCCTTGAAAGGGGGTTGGACCTTGAGCTGTTCAGCAATCTCACGCTGTACGGCTTGCATGATTCACTCCTTGCTTGATGTGCCAGAAAGGGCGGCAGGTACTTGGAAAACGTGGCGCAAATAAGCGACGAAGTTGGGATCCTTGCAGTGGGTCTTGCCCGCTTCGTCGGAGATCTTGGCGACGGGCTGGCCATTGCAGGCGGCCATTTTAAGCACGATGCTCATCGGCTCGACACCGGGAATATCGCACGTCAGGTTGGTGCCGATACCGAAGCTGACATTGATCCGACCGCGCAACGCACGAAAAATCTCCAGGGACTTGGGCAGTGTCAGGCTGTCGGAGAACACCAGGGTCTTGCTCATCGGCTCGATGCCCAGTTTCAGGTAATGGGCGATGGCCTTTTCCGCCCAGATGATCGGGTCGCCCGAGTCATGGCGCAAACCGTCGAACAGCTTGGCGAAGTACAGATCAAAATCGTTGAGGAAGGCGTCCGTGGTGATGCAGTCGGTCAGGGCGATCCCCAGCAGGCCGCGGTACTCGCGGACCCAGCAGTCGAGGGCGGCGATCTGGCTGTCGATCAGCCGCGGCCCCAGTTGCTGGTGGGCCATGATCCATTCGTGGGCCATGGTGCCCAGGGGTTTCATGTCCAGCTCGCGGGACAGGTGCACGTTGCTGGTGCCGACGAAACGCCCGGGGAAGTCGTGCTTGAGCACGTTCACCACTTCTTCCTGGACCCGGTACGAGAAACGCCGGCGGGTGCCGAAGTCGGCCACCTGCAGGTGCGACAGTTCATCGGCGCTGGCGTTGGCGCTCAGCCAGTCGAACTTGCGATACAGCTGTTCGCGCGCCTGTTCCAGGACGACTTCGCGGTAGCGATAGCGGTTACGCACCTCGCTGACGATCGCCAGCATCGGCACTTCGAACAGGATCACGTGCAGCCAGGGCCCGCGCAGGCGGATGAACAGCTCGCCGTTCTCGATACCGGTATGCACATACCGCAGGTTGAAGCGGAACAGCCCGAGAAAACGCAGGAAGTCCGGTTTCAGGAAGCTGATGCGCTCGAGAAAACTCAACTGGTCGGCGCTCAGGCTCAGGTCGGCCAGGCGCTCGAACTGATAACGGATCTCCGCCAGATAGGGGCGCAGGTCCTCGCTGTTGCGGCAGCGGAATTCCCATTCGACTTCCACATTGGGGTAGTTGTGCAGCACCGCCTGCATCATGGTCAGTTTGTAGAAGTCGGTGTCGAGCAGGTTCTGCACGATGCGATCGGCAAACACACTCTCGCTCATAACGGGAATCTCCATGCTGGCCGCGATCAAGGGCGCGGCTTTCCAGCTTGTTCAATGAAGGCAGTAGTGGCGCATATCCGCCGTGGGTTTTGCCAGTGTTTTTTGCTTGAGGACGATGTCGAGGCTGATGGCCTCATCGCGGGCAAGCCTCGCTTCTACAAGAGCGGTGCCGTACCTGTAGGAGCGAGGCTTGCCCGCGATAGCTCCCGTGCGGCCTGCACTCATCCCGGATCAGGCCGGCGTCGGGCTGTCGATCTGTTCCAGCATCCAGCGTACGAAGTCCCGCACCTTGGGCACTTCGGCCGCATGTTCGGGGTAGGCCAGGTAATAGGCATCGTGGCTGGGCATGGCGTAGTCCCAGGCCAGCACCAGCTTGCCCTCGGCCAGTTCTTCTTCCACCAGGAACCGCGGCAGCAGGGCCACGCCGCAGCCGACCTGGGCGGCCCTGATGCACATGTAGAAGGTTTCGAAGCGCGGGCCGTGATAGCTGTGCTCGGTGTGGTAACCCTGGCTGTCGAACCAGTCATGCCAGGCCTGCGGCCGCGAGGCCAGTTGCAGCAGCACCAGCTCGGCCAGCTGCGTCGGGTCGGTGAACGGCTTGTCCGGCAGGCTGCCGGGGGCGCAGACCGCCACCAGCTCTTCGCCGAACAGCTTCAGGCACTCGGTGCCGGGACGCGAACCCTGGCCGAAGTAGAACGCCATGTCGCTGCGGCCCTGCAGCAGGTCGTCGGCTTCCTGCTCGTTGCACAGGTCCAGGTGGATCTGCGGGTGGCGCAGGCGCCAGCCCTTGAGGCGCGGCACCAGCCAGCGCGCGCCGAAGGTCGATGGGGTGGACACCCGCAGGACTTCGGTTTCGCCGCCGTAGGAGCGCAGGTAATGGGTCGACATCTCGATCTGCGAGAGGATCTTGCGCACCTCCACCAGATACAGGTCGCCGGCCGGGGTCAGTTGCAGGCGCCGGCGTACCCGGCGAAACAGCAGGTGTTGCAGGAGCTCTTCCAACTGCGCGACCTGCTTGCTGACCGCGCTCTGGGTCAGGTTCAGCTCCTCGGCGGCGCGGGTGAAGCTCAGGTGCCGGGTGACGGCCTCGAAACACTGCAGGGCGGTGATCGAGGGCAGGTAGCGTTTGTTCAGCATCGAGGGTTCCTTGTTCTTGTCCCGGCTGCGCAGCATGAATAAACGGAATGATATCTCGCCTAATCGTCGTTTGTTGGCAAGTCTCGGGCCGGCTACAACTACAGTCCTGAATGGCTGTGTCAACGGCTACGACTTTTTGCTTTCCATTTGTAAGGAGTGACCCATGGTTGCCGCATTGCTTGATCGTCTTGGTGTGAACCCGGCCCTGTATCAATCGGGCAAGCAGCCCGTGCATTCGCCGATCGACGGCAGCCGCATCGCTTCGGTGAACTGGCAGGGCGCAGCTGAGGTGGAGCAGCAGGTCAGTCGCGCGGAGCATGCGTTCGAGTTGTGGCGCAAGGTGCCGGCGCCGCGGCGTGGCGAGCTGGTGCGCCAGTTCGGCGAAGTGCTGCGCGAATACAAGGCCGACCTCGGTGAGCTGGTGTCCTGGGAAGCCGGCAAGATCACCCAGGAAGGCCTGGGCGAAGTGCAGGAAATGATCGACATCTGCGACTTCGCGGTCGGCCTGTCACGCCAGCTGTACGGGCTGACCATCGCCTCCGAGCGCCCGGGCCACCACATGCGCGAAACCTGGCACCCGCTGGGCATCGTCGGGGTGATCAGCGCGTTCAACTTCCCGGTCGCGGTCTGGGCCTGGAACACCACCCTGGCGCTGGTCTGCGGCAACCCGGTGATCTGGAAACCCTCGGAAAAGACCCCGTTGACCGCCCTGGCCTGCCAGGCGCTGTTCGAGCGCGTGCTGAAGAACTTCAGCGATGCCCCCGAGTACTTGAGCCAGGTGATCATCGGCGGGCGCGACGCCGGCGAAGCGCTGGTGGACGACCCGCGCGTGGCCCTGATCAGCGCCACCGGCAGCACCCGCATGGGCCGCGAAGTGGCCCCGAAAGTCGCCGCGCGTTTCGCCCGCAGCATCCTCGAGCTGGGCGGCAACAACGCGATGATCCTGGGGCCGAGCGCCGATCTGGACATGGCCGTGCGCGCCATCCTGTTCAGCGCCGTCGGTACCGCTGGCCAGCGCTGCACGACGTTGCGCCGGCTGATTGCCCATGAATCGGTGAAGGATGAAATCGTCACCCGCCTCAAGGCCGCCTATTCCAAGGTGCGCATCGGCCATCCGCTACAAGGCAACCTGGTCGGTCCGCTGATCGACAAGCACAGCTTTGACAACATGCAGGATGCGCTGGAGCAGGCCCTGAGCGAGGGAGGCCGGGTGTTCGGCGGCAAGCGCCAGCTGGAAGACCAGTTCCCCAACGCCTATTACGTGTCGCCGGCGATTGTCGAAATGCCGGAGCAGAGCGACGTGGTGTGCAGCGAGACCTTCGCACCGATTCTCTACGTGGTGGGCTACAGCGATTTCACCGAAGCGCTGCGCCTGAACAACGCCGTGCCGCAAGGCCTGTCGTCCTGCATCTTCACCACTGATGTGCGTGAGGCCGAGCAGTTCATGTCGGCGGTGGGCAGCGACTGCGGCATCGCCAACGTCAACATCGGCCCGAGCGGAGCGGAGATCGGCGGCGCCTTCGGTGGCGAGAAAGAAACCGGCGGCGGCCGCGAATCCGGCTCCGATGCCTGGCGCGCCTATATGCGCCGGCAGACCAACACCGTGAACTACTCACTGGAGTTGCCATTGGCGCAGGGTATTACCTTCGACTGATCGACCCCGATCGCGCCCGCCTGCCGGGCGCTGTAGCCGCTGCCGAAGGCTGCGATAAGCTCCGAAGGAGCTTGGTTCCCGATCTCCTGTCGGGCCTATGGCGGTCTTCAGGTCGCCGCGACCGTGCCGGTCGATCGCAGCCTGCGGCAGCGGCTACCGGGAGGTGCTGGTTCATGGTCTGTGGTTCGTTGATTTCGGAGTCTGGCAATGCCGTTACGCGAAGAATGCCTGTGGGAAAAACTGACGCCGCAAAGGCCTGACAATGCCGCGCTCAAGGGCGAGGTCACGGTGGATGTCTGCGTGATCGGTGCGGGTTTTACCGGCCTGTCGGCCGCCGTGCACCTGCTGGAGCAGGGCAAAAGGGTTTGTGTACTGGAAGCCCACCGCACCGGTCACGGCGGTTCGGGACGCAACGTGGGGCTGGTGAACGCCGGGATGTGGATCCCGCCGGACGAGATCGAGGCCGGTTTCGGCGAGGCGGTCGGCAGCCAGCTCAACCGCATGCTGGGGGCGGCGCCGGCCCTGGTGTTCAGCCTGATCGACAAATACCGCATCGATTGCCAATTGCGCCGCGAGGGCACCCTGCACATGGCGCACAACGCCCGGGGCGAAGCCGACCTGCGCAGCCGGGAAGCCCAGTGGAAACGTCGGGGCGCGCCGGTCGAGCTGTTGACCGGCACGGCCTGTGAAACCGCCACCGGCACCAGGAAGATCGCCGCGGCCTTGCTCGATCGCCGGGCCGGCACGGTCAATCCGATGGCCTATGTCAGTGGCCTGGCCAAGGCCGCGGTCGACCTGGGTGGCCAGCTGTTCGACCATTCGCCGGTGACCCGTCTCGAACGCCAGGGCCAGCGCTGGTCGGTGCAGACTGCCCAGGGCTCGGTGCTGGCCGAGCAGGTGGTGATTGCCTCCAATGCTTACACCGAGGGCGACTGGACCGAATTGCGGCGTAATTTTTTCCCCGGTTACTACTATCAGGTTGCCTCCAGGCCGCTGGCCGAGGAAGCCGCGCAGCGGATCCTGCCGGGTGGCCAGGGTTCCTGGGATACCCGCCAGGTGCTCAGCAGCATTCGCCGGGACGCCGACGGCCGCCTGTTGCTGGGCAGCCTGGGCAATGGCAACCAGAAGCCGGCCTGGTTCCTCAAGGCCTGGGCCGACCGGGTACAGCAGCACTATTTCCCCTACCTGAAAACGGTGGAATGGGAGTGCACCTGGACCGGTTGCATCGCCTTTACCCCCGATCACCTGATGCGCCTGTTCGAGCCGGCGCCCGGTCTGGTGGCGGTCACCGGCTACAACGGCCGGGGTGTGACCACCGGCACCGTGGTCGGCAAGGCGTTCGCCGATTACCTGTGTAACGGAAATCCTCAGGCCTTGCCGATTCCCTTCGCTCCCATGCAGCCCCTGGCGGGCGTGGGCTTGCGCAGTTGCCTATACGAGGCCGGGTTCTCCCTGTATCACGCGGGCCAGTGCCTGCGCATCGTTATCTGACAGAGGAAATATGTTGCCGGGTGCGGCGCTTTTCGGCGCAGCGACTAGCCTGTAGTGGTGCGGGGCGTAGCAGTCCTGCACCAGTAGTGTGCAGTTCGGTTACGCAGGCTGTTACAGGCTGGTTGCACGTTGATTTGCGCCGCGGTTGCAATGATGGCGCAGGCGGGTTGCGCCTGATGTTTTGTAGGGTTTTACCTTCCGCGGTTTAGACGGTTGCACGCCCAATAAAAAAGGGCTCGAAACAGTCGAAATAACAATAAAAGAGCGACTTTTTTCAGAATAAAAAACCAATGGCACGGCCCTTGCTCTGAGCATTCGGTGAAGTCGCAGTGCCAACTAAAAAAACCTTGGAGCACCACCTCATGTCCCAGACGTTTTACAAGAAAGGCTTTCTGGCCCTCGCAGTGGCAGCTGCGTTGGGTGTTTCTGCGTTTGCTCAGGCCGACCTCAAGATCGGCGTAGCGGGTCCCATGACAGGCGCCAACGCGGCATTTGGCGAGCAGTACATGAAGGGTGCACAGGCAGCGGCTGACGAAATCAACGCCAAGGGCGGCGTCAACGGCGAGAAGATCGTCCTGGTCAAGGGCGACGACGCCTGCGAACCGAAACAGGCTGTGGCCGTAGCCAACCGCCTGGTCGACCAGGACAAGGTGATCGGCGTGGTCGGGCACTTCTGCTCCTCCAACACCATCCCCGCTTCCGAGGTGTACGACGAAGCTGGCGTGATCGCCATCACCCCGGGCTCCACCAACCCGCAGGTCACCGAACGTGGCCTCTCCGCCATGTTCCGCATGTGCGGGCGTGACGACCAGCAGGGCATCGTCGCCGGCGACTACATCGTCGACGTGCTCAAGGGCAAGAAAGTCGTGGTCCTGCACGACAAGGACACCTACGGCCAGGGCCTGGCGGACGCCACCAAGGCACAGCTGAGCAAGCGCGGCGTGACGCCGGTGCTGTACGAAGGCCTGACCCGTGGCGAAAAAGACTTCAGCGCCGTGGTCACCAAGATCCGCGCCGCCGGTGCCGATGTCGTCTACTTCGGCGGCCTGCACCCGGAAGCCGGCCCGCTGGTCCGCCAGCTGCGTGAACAGGGCCTGAAAGACGTCAAGTTCATGTCCGACGACGGTATCGTCACCGACGAACTGGTGACCACCGCTGGCGGCCCGCAGTACGTCGACGGTGTGTACATGACCTTCGGCGCCGACCCACGCCTGCTGCCGGACAGCAAGACCGTGGTTGACGCTTTCCGCAAGGCCGGCACCGAGCCAGAAGGCTACACACTGTATGCCTACGCGTCGGTCCAGGCCCTGGCTGCCGGCTTCAACGGCGCCAAATCCAACAAGGGCGAAGACGCCGCCAAGTGGCTCAAGGCCAACCCGGTGAAAACCGTGATGGGCGAGAAGACCTGGGACGCCAAGGGCGACCTGAAAGTCTCCGACTACGTGGTTTACCAGTGGGACAAGGACGGCAAATACCACCAGCTGGAAAAACAGAAGTGACATGAGCGTCTGGGCAGGCCGGCCCATCCTCCAGGGGAGGGCGAAGGCCTGCCGCATGCGTGTCCGTGCAGTACCTGTCTTTTCTCGTAGAGCTGCACAACTGTCGTGTTGCGCGGGTGGTTGAACCCCAGGCCGTCGTATCCGCTGTGTGCAGTCTCTCAAATGCGTGAGATTGCGTTATGGATGGTATTTTCCTGCAGCAACTGATCAATGGACTGACCCTCGGGTCTGTCTATGGTCTGATCGCCATCGGCTACACAATGGTCTATGGCATCATTGGCATGATCAACTTCGCCCACGGCGAGGTTTACATGATTTCCGCTTACCTCGCGGCAATCAGTCTGGCTCTGCTGGCCTACTTCGGCATCGAATCCTTCCCGCTACTCATTCTCGGAACCCTGGTCTTCACCGTCGTCGTGACGGGGATCTATGGCTGGGTCATCGAGCGCGTCGCCTACAAACCCCTGCGTAACTCCACCCGCCTGGCGCCGCTGATCAGTGCCATCGGGATCTCGCTGATCCTGCAGAACTACGCGCAGATCAGCCAGGGCGCCAAGCAACAAGGTGTACCGACGCTGCTGGCCGGCGCCTGGAAGGTCGATATCGGCACCGGTTTCGTCCAGCTCACCTACACCAAGATCTTCATCCTGGTGGCGGCATTCGCCGGCATGGCGTTGCTCACCTACATCATCAAGTACACCAAGCTCGGCCGCATGTGCCGTGCCACCCAGCAAGACCGCAAGATGGCCTCGATCCTCGGGATCAACACCGATCGGGTGATTTCCTACGTGTTCATCATCGGCGCCGCCATGGCTGCGCTGGCGGGCGTACTGATCACCATGAACTACGGCACGTTCGACTTCTATGCCGGCTTCGTCATCGGCATCAAGGCGTTCACCGCGGCGGTACTCGGCGGTATCGGTTCGCTGCCGGGCGCGATGCTCGGCGGGATCATCCTCGGGATCTCCGAGTCGCTGTTCTCCGGTCTGATCAACTCCGACTACAAAGACGTGTTCAGTTTCTCGCTGCTGGTGCTGATTCTGATCTTCCGTCCCCAAGGCCTGCTGGGTCGCCCACTCGTGGCGAAGGTATAAGTATGTCTGCTGCCAATAAACCGATTGATATCAAAAAGAGCGTCATCGACGCCGTGCTCGCCGGGCTGATCTCGCTGATCGTGTTCGGTCCTATCGTGGGTGTGGTACTCGAGGGCTACAGCTTCAACCTGCAACCGGCCCGCGTCGGCTGGCTGGTGGCGATCGTGATGATCGGCCGCTTCGCCTTGAGCCTGTTCCTGCAGACGCCCAAGGGGCTGAAGATCCTCCAGGGTTTCGAGAGCACCGGCTCCGGCGTGCATGTGCGGGCGCCGGACTACAAGTCGCGGCTGCGCTGGATCATCCCGGCGCTGATCGTGATCGCCATCGTCTTCCCGTTCTTTGCCAACAAGTACCTGCTGACCGTGGTCATCCTCGGCCTGATCTACGTGCTGCTCGGCCTCGGGCTGAACATCGTGGTCGGCCTGGCCGGGCTGCTCGACCTGGGGTACGTGGCGTTCTACGCCATCGGTGCCTACGGCCTGGCGCTGGGTTACCAGTACCTGGGCCTGGGCTTCTGGACCGTGCTGCCCCTGGCGGCCCTCGCCGCAGCGCTGGCGGGGTGCATACTCGGCTTCCCGGTGTTGCGCATGCACGGTGACTACCTGGCCATCGTGACCCTGGGCTTCGGCGAGATCATCCGCCTGATCCTCAACAACTGGCTGTCCTTCACCGGCGGCCCGAACGGCATGCCAGTGCCGTCGCCGACCATCTTCGGCCTGGAGTTCGGACGGCGGGCGAAGGATGGCGGGGTGCCGTTCCATGAGTTCTTCGGCCTGGAATACAACCCCAACCTGAAGTTCCTGTTCATCTACATCGTGCTGTTCATCGTGGTGCTGCTGGTGCTCTACATTAAGCACCGGCTGACCCGCATGCCGGTTGGCCGGGCCTGGGAAGCCTTGCGCGAAGACGAGATCGCCTGCCGCGCCATGGGCCTGAACCATGTGCTGGTGAAACTCTCGGCCTTCACCATCGGTGCTTCCACCGCCGGCTTGGCCGGGGTGTTCTTCGCCAGCTACCAGGGCTTCGTGAATCCCTCGTCCTTCACCTTCTTCGAGTCGGCGCTGATCCTGGCCATCGTGGTCCTGGGCGGCATGGGTTCGACCGTGGGAGTGGTGATCGCGGCGTTCGTGCTCACCGTGGCGCCGGAGCTGCTGCGCAGCTTCTCCGAGTACCGGGTGCTGCTGTTCGGCATTCTCATGGTGTTAATGATGATCTGGCGGCCACGAGGCCTGATTCGTATCAGCCGCACCGGCGTGACCCCGCGCAAGGGTGCCCTGACCGAGAGGAGCGCATCATGAGCGATGAAGTGATCCTGAAGGTCGAGAACCTGATGATGCACTTCGGTGGCATCAAGGCCCTGAGCGACGTCAGCCTGGAGGTCAAGCGCAACTCCATCTTCGCCCTGATCGGCCCCAACGGCGCCGGCAAGACCACGGTGTTCAACTGCCTGACCGGTTTCTACAAGGCCACGGGCGGGCATATCGCCCTCAATACCCGGGGTACGCCGACCAATGTCATCAAGCTGCTGGGCGAGCCGTTTCGTGCGACCGACTTCGTGTCGCCCAAGCGCTTTGCCAGCCGGCTGTTCTACAAGATGTTCGGCGGTACCCACCTGGTGAACCGGGCGGGCCTGGCGCGGACCTTCCAGAACATTCGCCTGTTCAGGGAAATGTCGGTGCTGGAGAACCTGCTGGTGGCCCAGCACATGTGGGTCAACCGCAACCTGCTGTCCGGCATCCTCAATACCAAGGGTTACCAGAAGGCTGAAAGCGACGCCCTGGACCACGCCTTCTACTGGCTGGAGGTGGTGGACCTGGTGGACTGCGCCAACCGCCTGGCCGGCGAGTTGTCCTACGGCCAGCAACGCCGCCTGGAAATCGCCCGCGCCATGTGCACCCGGCCGCAGATCATCTGCCTCGACGAACCGGCCGCCGGCCTCAACCCCCAGGAAACCGAAGCGCTCAGCGCGATGATCCGGCTGCTGCGCGACGAGCACGACCTGACCGTGGTGCTGATCGAACATGACATGGGCATGGTGATGAGTATTTCCGACCATATCGTGGTGCTCGACCACGGCAACGTGATCGCCGAGGGCGGGCCCGAAGCGATCCGCAACGACCCGAAAGTGATTGCCGCCTACCTGGGTGCGGACGAAGAGGAACTGGTATGACGACTGTGCCTATCCTTGAACTCAAGGACCTGGACGTGTACTACGGGCCGATCCAGGCCCTGAAGAAAGTTTCGCTGCACATCAACGAAGGTGAAACCGTGAGCCTGATCGGCTCCAACGGTGCCGGCAAGTCCACGCTGCTGATGTCGATTTTCGGCCAACCGCGGGCCGAGTCCGGGCAGATCATCTACCGCGGTGTGGACATCACCCACAAGTCCTCGCACTACATCGCCTCCAACGGCATCGCCCAGTCGCCGGAGGGGCGCCGGGTGTTTCCGGACATGACGGTGGAAGAGAACCTGCTGATGGGCACCATCCCCATCGGCGACAAGTACGCCAGCGAAGACATGCAGCGCATGTTCGAACTGTTCCCGCGGCTCAAGGAGCGTCGGACCCAGCGGGCCATGACCATGTCCGGCGGCGAGCAGCAGATGCTCGCCATCGCCCGCGCGCTGATGAGCCGTCCCAAGCTGCTGTTGCTGGACGAACCGAGCCTGGGGCTGGCGCCGATCGTGGTGAAGCAGATCTTCGCCACCCTGCGCGACCTGGCCTCCACCGGCATGACCATCTTCCTGGTCGAGCAGAACGCCAACCACGCGTTGAAGCTGTCGGACCGCGCCTATGTGATGGTCAACGGCGAGATCCGCCTGAGCGGCACCGGCCAGGAACTGCTGGTCAACGAGGAGGTGCGTAACGCGTATCTGGGCGGTCACTGAGCCTGAGTGCCGTGGATAAGACATGCCCCGCCGGTTCGCGCCGCCGGGGCATTTTTTATCCACATCCCGATGGTGCCTCGCTCCCGTAGGAGCAGCCGGTCGATGCTCGATTGCTTGCGATCAGCTCATCGCGGGCAAGCCTCGCTCCTACAGGAGCAAGCGGCGGTGGATGACCTTGTCCACAGCAGAAAACGTAAATTGTGGAAAACATTCTGCGCAAGCTGGCAAAGCGCGGCATAAAGACGCTGCAAATAGTTGTTTTGCCACGGTTTTGACTTGTCCCCGTTTGCTGTGGAACTGGCTGTGGGTAACGTGGGAGTAGCTGGCTGGACGCCTTGAATGGCGTGGCCTGCAGGCTGGTGGTCGTTTTTTGATCAGGCGTTTTTGCCTGACCATTAGCGGCCGTTGTCAACCTTTTTATTGTCGCAGGCAAAGGGCGAAAATACCCTGGACAAGCCTGTGGGTAAGTCTGTGACTAAACTCTGGAAAGACTCGCCGAGGCAGCGTCGTTACTGGCTTGAAGCCATCCCTTGCCTGACCGTTCGGTCGCCTGTATCGGCCGGGGCTGCATGGAGGCCATGCCCAGGTCAAGCAAAAAACTTTCTAAAACCGCCTGCAGCCCCTGTGGATAGCGGCTTGCGGACTTTTGCACTTGCCCCCAAAGACTGTGGAGCGTCCTGTGGATAAGGTGCGTGCATGTGGCTGCGGGCCACGATTTGCCTGGCTTGGCGGTGGTTGGTTGTTTTTTGTACAGTTGCGTCTCTGTAGCCGCTGCCGAAGGCTGCGATAAGGCCCGGAGGGCCTTTCAACGATCTTGAAGAGCACGCCCTCTTCGAACGGAATGCCGCCCAGACCGATCGCAGCCTTCGGCAGCGGCTACAGGGGAGGCTGATAGCCTGGCTCGCACAACCTCCGGTTGCCGCTGCGATTCAGGCCGGGCATGCTGCGAAACGATTTTTCATTTCCACGGCGGTTCGACGCCCAGCAAGGAGAACACCATGACTTCCACCCTGTTTATTACCGGCGCGACCTCCGGTTTTGGCGAAGCCTGTGCCCGTCGTTTTGCCGAGGCCGGCTGGTCGCTGGTGCTGACCGGTCGCCGCGAAGAGCGTCTCAACGCCCTGTGCGCCGAGCTGTCGAAGCAGACCGAGGTACATGGCCTGGTGCTCGATGTGCGGGACCGCAAGGCCATGGAAGAAGCGATCGCCAACCTGCCGCCGTCCTTCGCCAAGCTGCGCGGGCTGATCAACAACGCCGGCCTGGCCCTGGGGGTCGATCCGGCGCCCAAGTGCGACCTGGACGACTGGGACACTATGGTCGACACCAACATCAAGGGGCTGATGTACAGCACCCGCCTGCTGCTGCCACGGCTGATCGCCCATGGCCGCGGCGCCGGCATCGTCAACCTCGGCTCCATCGCCGGTAACTACCCGTATCCGGGCAGCCACGTGTATGGCGCGAGCAAGGCGTTCGTCAAACAGTTCTCCCTGAACCTGCGTTGCGACCTGCAAGGCACCGGTGTGCGGGTGACCAACATCGAGCCGGGCCTGTGCGAAAGCGAGTTCTCCCTGGTGCGCTTCAAAGGCGACCAGGAGCGCTACGACGCCACCTACGCCGGTGCCGAGCCGATCCAGCCGCAGGACATCGCCGACACCATCTTCTGGGTGCTCAACACCCCGGCCCACGTCAATATCAACAGCCTGGAACTGATGCCGGTGAGCCAGACCTGGGCCGGCTTCGCCATTGAGCGCAATGCCAAGGGCTGAATGCTCCGCCTGTAGCCGCTGCCGTAGGCTGCGATGGTCCGGGCCACGTTGGCCGCAGGACCTTCAGCGATCTTGAGTCCTGCGACCGGTTCCCGGTCGATCGCAGCCCGCGGCAGCGGCTACACTCCGCGTGCCGATGCGTTTGGCAACACAGCCGTTCAGGCCTGAATCAGCCCGCACAAGGTAGACTCCCGCTCCGCAACCCACCGCAGCCTTGCATCAAGGCCGCGAATTCAAAGGTTCTCGAGGAGGAAATGTGAGTAACCGAGGTGAGCAGGTACTGCTCAAACAATCGACCATCCTGATGTTCGCCGTGGCGATCGCCGCTATCGTCACGGGTTTTTTTTCCGGTTCCCAATCGATTCTGTTCGATGGTTTTTTTTCGCTGATCGCGACCGTCATCAAGGTCCTGATGCTGATCACCGCCAAGCTGATCGCCAAGGAAAGTAACCAGCGCTTTCAGTTCGGCTTCTGGCACCTGGAACCGATGGTGCTGCTGATCGAAGGCAGCTTTTTGTTGCTGATTGCGATCTACGCCTTTCTCAGCGGTATGTTCGGCATCATCAACGGTGGCCGCGAGATCGAACTGGGCCTGGTGATCCCTTTTGCGATGGTGCTTAGCGTCGTCTGCTTCGCCTATTTCTTCTACGTCCGTTATCGCAATCGCACGTTGAAATCCTCGTTGATCCAGTTCGACAACGTCAGCTGGCTGGTGGACGCGATGCTCTCGGTCGGCTTGCTGGTGAGCTTTCTCATCGCGTTGCTGCTCAAGACCCAGGGTTATGGCCAGTGGGCCGCTTACGTCGACCCGTCAATCCTGATCCTGCTGGCCCTGAGCATGCTCGCGCCGGCCTTCAATATTCTCAAGCCAGCGTTACGCGATGTACTGGGAATTGTCCCGGACCAACTGGATGACAAGGTTCGCCAAGTGATGGACGAGGCGAAAGTCGAGCACGGCTTTGCCGACTACGTCTCGTATGTGCAGAAGCACGGACGGGCGCGGTTCATCGAGATTCACATCGTGCTGCCGCAGGACTATCCATTGCAGGGCGTGGCGACGCTGGACAAGCTGCGCGAGGAGATATCCACACAGCTCGGCAAGGCGGATGCGGCGCGCTGGCTGACCATCAGCTTTACCGGCGATCGCAAGTGGATTGCCTGAGGCCTTGCTGAGCGCAGGCGCGCAATCGCGAGCAAGCTTCGCTCCTACACAGGCATGCCCGTTTTTCTGTAGGAGCGAAGCTTGCTCGCGATAGCGATGTAAAGATCAGCCGAAGTATTCAGTCAGGCCGAGATAACAGGTCGCCAGGTGATAAGGCGTGGTCGACGGCATGTCCCGGCGGCTGAGTACGCCATGGGCGTCCAGGCATTCGTTCCAGCCCTTGGCATGCAGGAAGTGTTGTTGCAGCGCCAGCAATTGGTGTTGCAGGCGTTCGGCGCTGTCCTGGCGCAAGGTCAGGGCGCGCAGGTATTCAGCCTGGGCCCAGATGCGTTGGGTGGGGTCGAGCACATCGCCATCGATGCTCAGCATCCCGCTCACCGCGCCGCTGGAGTTATCCACACCAACCTGCTCGGCATAGGCGAAGGCCCGCTCCAGCGAGGCGTGCAGCGGGCAGCCACGCAGCAAGGCCGAGGATTGCAGCAGGAAGAACCATTCGAACTGGTGCCCCGGCTCGAACCAGTTATCCACAGCCCCCAGCGGTTTCTCCATCATCAGCCCATGCCGTGGCTCGATGAAGCGCTGCTGCATGGCTGTGCACAGGGCTTGCAGCGCGCTTTGCACGGCGGCGTCGTCACGCACGGCCAGGGTGGCGAGGAAGGCCTCGGCCAGGTGCATCAGCGGGTTCTGCAAGGGACCGGAGGCCAGGGACGACCAGTCCTCGGCGAGGACCGCTTCGTACAAGCCATCGCCGCTGGCAAAACGTTCGGCCACCACTTTCAGCGCGGCATTGAGCACCGATTCCACCAGCGGCTCGCGGACCTTGGCCCAGTAATGGGCGCAGGCAAAGACGATGAAGGCGTGGGTGTAGAGGTCCTTGCGCCTGTCCAGCGGCGCGCCCTGGGCATCGATGCTGTAGAACCAGCCACCGTGTTCGGCGTCGTGGAAGTGCCGTTGCAGGGAACGGAACAGCGCCGCGGCGCGCTCTTCGGCAAGCGGCGTACGGCCATCGCCGATCAGGCTGGAAAACAGGTACAGCTGCCGGGCGCAGGCCATGGCCCGATAACGCTGAGGTGGCAGCGGGGCATGCTCGGCGTCCAGCGCCTCGAAGGGCAGCGCCAGTTCCGGATTCCAGCCCGGCCCCTGCCAGAGCGGCACGATCACGCTGTGGAAATGCTGTTGCACGGCCGTAAACAGGGCGGTCGATTCAGACGGGGAAGTGGGGCTGGAAACATCGGGCATTGGCTGGCGTCGTCACGGCAGGGTGGAATGCGCGACATGGTAGCAGAGAAGGCCCTGGGGATCGTGGTTGGGCCGGAGCCCTTAATCGCGAGCAAGCTCGTTCCTACAGTGGCGGCGTTGTTCCTGTAGGAGCGAGCTTGCTCGCGAAAAAAAGCCTCAAACGACGCGCATCAGCCGGCCAGCAACCACACGCCAGTCGCAGCGGACGCCGCGCCCGCCAGGCGCACCAGCGGCGCAGCGGCCTGTGGCAGGAGCCGGACCACGGCATAACCGGCCGCGTGCAGTGCCGCGGTGGCGGCGACAAAGCCTGCGGCATAGGTCCAGGGGCTGGACATGTCCGGCAGTTCCAGGCCGTGGGCCACGCCGTGGAACAGGGCGAACAGCGCGGTGGCGGCCACCGCCAGGCTCAACGGCGGACGCACCGCCAGGGCCACGGCCAGGCCGAGGGCCAGGACCGAGGCGGCGATCCCGCTTTCCAGGGCCGGCAGGTTCAGCCCTGCAAAACCCAGCACACCGCCGATCAGCATGGTGCCGACGAAGGTGCAGGGCAGTGCCCAGCGCGCCGCGCCTTGCTGCTGCGCGGCCCACAGGCCGACCGCAACCATCGCCAGCAAGTGGTCCAGGCCACCGATCGGGTGGCTGATACCGGCCATCAGGCCGTTGTCGCCGTGGCCCGGGTGGGCGAAGGCCAAAGCTGGAGTCAGCAGCAGGGCGAGGGTGCCGAGAATGCGTTTGAGTGTCATGGACAGGCTTCCTTGTTGAGCTTTTTGAAAAGAGCGATCAGGCCGCGATCAGCAGTCCCTGGCGTTCGATAAAGGCGATGATTTCCTCCAGGCCCTGGCCGGTCTTCTGATTGCTGAAGACGAACGGCTTGCCACCGCGCATGCGCTGGGTATCGCCGTCCATCATCTCCAGCGAAGCGCCGACCAGGGGCGCCAGGTCGATCTTGTTGATCACCAGCAGGTCGGACTTGCAGATGCCCGGGCCGCCCTTGCGCGGCAGCTTGTCGCCCGCCGACACGTCGATCACGTAGATGGTCAGGTCGGACAGCTCGGGGCTGAAGGTCGCCGACAGGTTGTCGCCGCCGGACTCCACCAGAATCAGGTCGAGGCCGGGAAAACGCCGGTTCAGCTGATCCACCGCTTCGAGGTTGATCGAGGCGTCTTCGCGAATCGCCGTGTGCGGGCAGCCGCCGGTTTCCACGCCGATGATGCGCTCGGGCGCCAGGGCCTGGTTGCGCACCAGGAAGTCGGCGTCTTCGCGGGTGTAGATATCGTTGGTCACCACCGCCAGGTTGTAGCGTTCGCGCAGGGCCAGGCACAGGGCCAGGGTCAGGGCGGTCTTGCCGGAGCCCACCGGGCCGCCGATGCCGACGCGCAGAGGTTGTGCGTTCATGTGACTCTCCACAATAAAAGGCACCCAAGTAAAAGGCGCCAAACTAAAAGGACCTAGGCTCTGTACGAAAAGTGGCTGCGCTCGGCCATGCTGCGTTAAAAACAGGCTCGGAATGCTCATTTAGGCCCCTAAACTCCGCTTCCTCGCCTGTTTTTGCCTTGCCTGACCTTCGCTCGCCGACTTTTCGTACAGACCCTAGGAACGGAACAGGCGGCTGTACTGGCGCTCATGGGCCATGCACGCCAGGGACAGGCCGAAGGCGGCGCTGCCGTAATGTTCGGGGTCGAGGTTCGAGGCATTGCGCTGGGCCTCTTGCAGCAACGGCAACAGTTCGCTGGTCAGGCGCTGAGCAGCCTGCTGGCCCAGGGGCAGGGTTTTCATCAGCACCGCCAGCTGGTTTTCCAGCCAGCTCCACAGCCAGGCGGCCAGGGCGTCCTGCGGGCTGATCCGCCAGGCCCGCGCGGCCAGGGCCCAGCCCAGGGCCAGGTGCGGCTCGGCGATCTGCGCGAGAAAGTTGCGGGCCGGCGGATCCAGCTCCGGCAGGCCGTTCAGCAGCTGTTGCAGGGAATAGCCCATTTGCCGGCTTTCCTGGTGCAGCTCGCGGGTTTCGCGGCTGGCGCGATGTTCCTGGCACAGCTGCAGCAATTGCGCCCAGTCCTCGTCCGCGGCCGCCTGACAATGGGCCAGCAACAGCGGTGCTTCGAAGCGCGCCAGGTTGAGCAGCAACTGGTCGCCGATCCAGCGTCGGGCGCTGTGCGGGTCGTTGACCGCGGCCTGTTCCACGGCCATTTCCAGGCCCTGGGAATAGCTGTAGCCGCCAATCGGCAGTTGTGGGCTGGCCAGGCGCAGCAGGGCCCAGGCCGGGTTCATGGGCGCATGCCAAACTGGTGCAGCCGCGGCGCGTAGTTGAAGTCCTCGTCGCCGTGGCGGGAATGATGATGGCCGCCGCCGTAGGCGCCGTGTTCCGGCTGGAACGGCGCCTCGATGGTTTCGGTATTGGCGCCGAGCTGTTCGAGCATGGCCTTGAGCACATAGTCGTCGAGCAGGCGCAGCCAGCCATCGCCGACTTGCAGGGCGACGTGGCGGTTGCCCAGGTGGTAGGCGGCGCGGGTCAGTTCGAAGGCATTGCGGCAGGTGACATGCAACAGGGTTTCCGGGCGCGCACAGACCCGCACGATCCGGCCATCTTCGGCTTGCAGGCATTCGCCGTCGTGCAGCGGGGGCTGGCCACGCTCCAGAAACAGCCCGGCGTCTTCGCCGTCGGCACTAAAACAGCGCAAGCGGCTTTTGCTGCGGGCTTCGAAGGTCAGGTGCAACTCGGCGGACCAGTCGGGTTGCGGCGCGATTCTGCGATGAATCACCAGCATTGGAAGGCTTCCAGCTATGAGCGATGCAGGGTGTAGAGCAAGTGCCTTGCCAATCGCCCGGTCTGATCGGAAACGGGTGGAAAGCGCCTGAAAATGGGGCAGGCTTCTGTTTTATTTTGTTACAAATTCAGGGTGTGCGCTGATTTATAGCACTGACTTGGTGCGTTGTGCTGTTTTTTGATGCGCGGCGAAGCGCCGCTCTGGCGCGAGCCATGGCGGGCAGATGAGGCGGTGGAGGAGGGTGTGCGGTTGAGCGCAGCGGCGGGGGTTATTCGGTGCTGCCCAGCCCTTGCCAATGCTTGAGGCCGATAAAGATGAAACGCAGCTGCTGGGTGATTTTCGCCTGGGGCGTGAGGTGCTCGGGCAGGGCTTGCGCAGGCGGATCGATGATATCCGGCAAGGTGGCGAACACGCTTTTGACGATCAGGTCGGCCATCACCGTCAGGTCGGCGATGTTCAGGTGTTGCAGCTTGGGCATCAGGGTCAGGTCGGCCGCCAGGTCGGCGCTGATGTTTTCCCGCAGGCTGGCGATCGCCTGGCGCACCGGCAGCGAACCGCCGTACTGCTCGCGGGCGAGGAACAGGAACTGCGAGCGGTTGGCTGCCACTACATCGAGGAAGATCCGCACCGAGGCATCGATGATGCCGCCCATGACAAATTCGTTATGGCGCACCAGGCGGATGGTTTCGCGGAAGGTCTGGCCGACTTCGCTGACCAGTACCAGGCCGAGTTGGTCCATATCGTCGAAATGCCGGTAGAAACCGGTCGGCACTATGCCGGCGGTTTTCGCCACTTCGCGCAGGCTCAGGCTGCCGAATCCGCGGCCGCATTCCATCAGGTGGCGGGCAGCGTCCATCAAAGCGTTGCGAGTCTGTTGTTTCTGTTCGGCGCGGGGCAGCATCGGCGGGCTGGTTTTCTGATCAAGAGAACGGCGCACTCTAGCAAATCAACTTTGCCGGCGTCGAACCTGGTGGGGGCGGTAGGCTGAAGGCGGGACCTGGATCGGAGCGGTGGACGCAGAAAAAAAACGGCGCGGCTCAGGAAAAAACAAAGCCCGATCCAGGGACCGGGCTTTTCTGTAGAGGCATCATAGGCTTGACTCACAGCTGGGTTGCGTTAGGCCAAACGGTCGTTGCCGTCTTAAACCAGACCTTTCTCTTCCAGGCGATCACGGCCGCCTTCGGCTACAGCCTGGCCCAGGGGAGTGCGATCGAAGCCGTCTTCAGCCAGGGTCTGGCCTTGTGGGGTACGGTCGCCGCCATCGGAAGCCAGGGTTTGGCCTTGTGGAGTGCGGTCGCTGCCGTCAGAGGCCAGGGTCTGACCTTGTGGGGTACGGTCGCTACCGTCGGACGCCAGGGTCTGACCTTGTGGGGTGCGGTCGCTGCCATCGGAAGCCAGGGTCTGGGTGAATACCGAGGTGCTGGCCTTGACTTGTGGGGTAGCCTGTTCAGCGGCTGGCAGGGCGAAAGCGTTGGCTGCCAGGATCGAGAGGGTCAGGCTAAGCAGTAATTGGCGTTTCATGATGGGTTGCTCCTTGGGAGGGCGATAAAGTGGGTACGGAGCCAATGTTACGCGCGCAAAATCGATATAAAAGTTCATAAAGACAATGGTAATAATCAACAGAATTGATTGTTCTGCCCGAGGGCTCTAGAACGGGCGTTTCCGAAGAAGGGTTTTGCACCGGGGTGGGTATTTTCGACCCATCTGCGCCTCGCAAAAGTGCGGCGGCGGTAACGCCAAGCTGGCGCTTCGGTCAGGAAAATCCGTGCTTTTGTGTCTGATTCGCGGCTTTGGGTTAAACCTGCGGGCCGTTTGTCAGTCCTAGTTTTCATGACCGGTGGATTTCAACCCCGGCAGTTCACAGGGGCGTCGTTATCCCGGCGTCCTTCAGTAGTCAGGAGCCCTGTGCATGACGCGCACTCGTAAAATTCTCGCCTGGACAGTCGGTAGCCTTTTCCTGCTGCTGGTCGTGCTGGTACTGATCATCGCGTTCTTCGATTGGAACCGGATCAAGCCGCCACTCAATGCCAAAGTCTCCGAAGAACTGCATCGCCCCTTCGCCATCAACGGCAACCTGGCGGTGATCTGGCAGCGCGAGCCCGACGAAGGCGGCTGGCGGGCCTGGGTGCCGTGGCCGCACGTGGTGGCCGAGGACCTGACCCTGGGCAACCCCGACTGGTCCAAGGCGCCGCAGATGGTCAGCCTCAAGCGCGTCGAGTTGCGTATTTCGCCCCTGGCATTGCTGGCGCAGCGCGTGCGCATTCCGCGTATCGACCTCACCGAGCCGAACGCCGCCCTCGAGCGCCTGGCCGACGGCCGCGCCAACTGGACTTTCCAGTTCGACCCGAAAGACCCGAATGCCGAGCCCTCCAACTGGGTGATGGACATCGGCGCCATCGGCTTCGACAAAGGCCATGTCACCCTCAACGACCAAAGCCTGAAAACCCGCCTCGACCTGCTGGTCGACCCGTTGGGCAAGCCGATTCCGTTCAGTGACATCGTCGGCGACAAGGCGGCGAAGAAAGCCGAAGAGAAAGGCGCAGCTCCCCAGTCCTATGCCTTTGCCTTCAAGGCCAAGGGGCAATATCACGGCCAGGCCCTGGCCGGTTCCGGCAAGATCGGCGGCTTGCTGGCGCTGCAGGACGCGAGCAAGCCGTTCCCGCTGCAGGTCCAGGCAACGATCGGCGATACCCGCGTCGAACTGGCCGGCACCCTGACCGACCCGCTCAACCTCGGCGCCCTGGATCTGCGCATGAAGCTCGCCGGCACCAGCCTGGGCAACCTGTACCCGCTGACTGGCGTGACCCTGCCGGACTCGCCGGCCTATGCCACCGATGGCCACCTGAGCGCGCAGTTGCGCGACCCGGCCGGGGCGAAGTTCCAGTACCAGGATTTCAACGGCAAGATCGGCGACAGCGACATCCACGGCAACCTGACTTACGTCGCCAGCCAGCCTCGGCCCAAACTGACCGGCGCGCTGGTGTCCAATCAGTTGCTGTTCAGCGACCTGGCGCCGCTGATCGGCGCCGACTCCAACGCCGAGCAGAAGGCCCGGGGCGGCGACAGCAAGCAGCCGGCGGACAAGGTGTTGCCGGTGGAAGAGTTCCGCACCGAGCGCTGGCGCGACATGGACGCCGATGTCGAGTTCACCGGCAAGCGCATCGTCCATAGCGCCGACTTGCCCTTCACCGACCTGTACACCCACCTGGTGCTCGACGACGGGCGCCTGAGCCTGGAGCCGCTGCGTTTCGGCGTGGCCGGCGGCAAGCTGGATGCGCAGATTCGCCTCAACGGCCAGGCCACGCCGCTGGAAGGCCGGGCCAAGCTGACCGCGCGCAACTTCAAGCTCAAGCAGCTGTTCCCGACCTTCGAGCCGATGAAAACCAGCTTCGGCGAACTCAATGGCGATGCCGATATCGCCGGGCGCGGCAATTCGGTGGCGGCCTTGCTCGGCAGTGCCAATGGCGAGCTGAAGATGCTGATCAACGACGGCGCCATCAGCCGCAGCCTGATGGAGATCGCCGGGCTCAACGTCGGCAACTATGTGATCGGCAAGATGTTTGGCGACAAGGAAGTGAAGATCAATTGCGCCGCCGCCGACTTCGGCATCAAGACCGGCCTGGCCACCAGCCGCCTGTTCGTGTTCGACACCGAGAACGCGATCGTCTACATCGACGGCACCGCGAACATGGCCAGCGAGCAACTGGACTTGACCATCACTCCGGAATCCAAGGGCCTGCGCCTGTTCTCCCTGCGCTCGCCGCTCTATGTGCAAGGCAAGTTCATCAAGCCGGAGGCCGGGGTCAAGGCCGTGCCGCTGATGTTGCGCGGCGCCGGCATGGTGGCGCTGGGGGTGATCGCCGGGCCGGCGGCCGGGTTGCTGGCGCTGGTGGCACCGAGCGGCGGCGAGCCGAACCAGTGCGCGCCGCTACTCGAGCAGATGCGTTCGGGCAAGGCGCCGGTGGCGGTCAAGCCGACGCGTTAAGTTCACGCGCCTTTCGCGTCTGTAGGAGCGAAGCTTGCTCGCGAAGAATCCGACGCGGTGTATCTGCATAACCGCGGCGCGTCTTTCGCGGGCAAGCCTCGCGCCTACCCGTTCAAGGGCATTAGCCGGCGGCGAGCATCGGATGCCCGGCTGCCTGGGCCTCTTCGCGCAACCATTGGAAAAACGCCCGCACCGGCGGATGCCGTTCGCGCCCGGGTACGCACAAGGCGCTGTAGCCCGCGCCGTCGACATGGATCTCCGGGCGATACGGCAGCAACAGGCCGCTGGCCACGCTTTCCGACACCAGGATATTGCTGGCCAGCACCAGGCCCTGGCCGGCAATGGCCGCCTGCAGGGCGTAGTGTTCCTCGTCGTATTCGCGAATCACCGGGCGGCCCTGCATCCAGCTTTCCTGTGCCTTGTCGCACCAGGCCTCCCAGCCGTGGGCGTAGAGCTTGGAGTTGTGCCAGCGCACGCTGATCAGCGTCGGCGTCTGTTGGCGAGCCAGGGTTACCTGCTCCGGCGAGCCGTAGACCGCGAAGCACTCGTCGAACAGGCACAGCCCATAGAGATTCGGGTAGTCGTCCAGGCTGTAGCGGATCACCAGGTCGACACTCGCATCCTGTTGCAGGTCGATGACCTCGCAATTGGTGTCCAGGCGCAGGTTGATGTTCGGGTGCCGGGCATAAAAACGCCCCAGGCGCGGCACCAGCCACAGCGCGGCGAAGGCCGGCGTGGTGGAGATCATCAGGTTTGCGCCGCTGCGTTGCGGGCGCAGGCTGTCGACGCTCTGCGCCACTTCCAGCAAGGCGCCGTGCAGGCTGTGGAACAGCCGTTCGCCGCATTCGGTCAGGCGCACCTGGCGCGGCAGGCGCTGGAACAGCGGCACGCCCAGCCAGCTTTCCAGGGAGCGGATCTGGTGGGAAATCGCCGTGGGCGTAACCGACAGTTCCTCGGCGGCGGCCTTGAAACTCAGGAGCCGGGACGCCGATTCGAAGGCGCGCAGGGCGGTCAGCGGCAGGTTGGCAAACATACTGGGTCACCTTATGGATGAAATGGATTCATCCTGATCAACTATTGCTCATTTGTTCCATAGGGCCTGCATCAATAGCTTTATTCCTCGCCCAGGAAGGCTTTTACGGTCTTCCAGAATGATCCAGGATGAGGAATGACAGATGAGCAGAATTCTAGCAGTACATGGCAGCCCCCGTGGTGAACGTTCCCATTCACGGCGGCTGACGGAGCGCTTTCTCCAGGCCTGGCTCAAGGCCCATCCCCAGGGCCGGTTGACCCGCCGGGAAGTCGGTCGCGCTTCGCTGCCCCACGTCAGCGAAGCCTTCGTCGCCGCGGCGTTTTATCCCGAACCCCAGGCGCGGCCCTTGTCGATGCAGGCCGACCTGGCCCTGAGTGACGAGTTGGTGACGGAGTTGCTGGAACATGAACTGCTGGTGATCTCGGCGCCGATGTACAACTTCAGCGTGCCCAGCGGCCTCAAGGCCTGGGTCGACCAGATCGTGCGCCTGGGCCTGACCTTCAATACCGTCCAGGACAACGGTGTCGCCCAGTACGAGCCGCTGGTGCGGGGCAAGAAAGCGCTGATCGTCACCAGCCGCGGCGGCTTCGGCTTCGGCCCGGGCGGCGAACTGGAGGCCATGAACCATGCCGATCCATGGTTGCGCACCGCGCTGGGCTTTATCGGTATCGACGACGTCACGGTGGTCGCGGCCGAAGGCGAGGAATCGGCCGAGCGCACGTTCCAGGTGTCCTGCGCCGAAGCCGAGCAGCGCCTGCTGGCACTGGCGCGAACCTTCTGAGGAGGCGACATGGCCTGGCTGTTCTTGCTGATCGCCGCCGCCTTCGAGGTCACCTTCGCCATGGGCATGAAGTACGCCGAGGGGTTCACCCGGTTGTGGCCGTCGCTGCTGACGGTGGTGGCCGCGCTGGGCGGCATCTACTTCCTGACCCTGGCGATGCGTGAACTGCCGGTGAGCATCGCCTACCCGATCTGGACCGCCATCGGCTCCCTGGGCACGGTGTTCCTCGGTTTCGCCTTGCTGGGGGAGAGCCTGACGCTGGTCAAGCTGCTGTCGGTGGGGCTGATCGTGGCCGGGGTGGTGGGGCTGAAGTAGAAGGGGATGGATCCCGGGGAATGTCATACAGTGGTCGTGAAGCTGTCATCTTGGCTGTCGATGCTCTTGGCTGCTGTCCTGCATCCAGCCTTGGGCGCCGCGGTCCCTGATACAAGTCCGATCACAAGGATGTTCCCATGTCCCAAGAGCTTGCCACGCGTTACCCGCTGGTCCTGGTCCCCGGCATGCTGGGGTTTATCCGGCTGGTGCTGTACTCCTACTGGTTCGGCATCGAGTCGGCGTTGCGCCGCGGCGGGGCCACGGTGATTGCCGTGCAGGTCTCGCCGCTGCACTCCACTGAGGTGCGCGGCGAGCAACTGCTGGCACGGATCGAGGAGATCCGCCGCGAAACCGGCGCGGACAAGGTCAACCTGATCGGTCACAGCCAGGGCTCGCTCACCGCCCGCTATGCCGCGGCCAAACGGCCGGACTGGGTGGCCTCGGTGACCTCGGTGGCCGGGCCCAATCATGGCTCCGAACTGGCCGACTACATCGAGCGCCACCATTCCATCGACACCCTGCGCGGGCGTGTGCTGAGTTTTATCCTGCGGGTGATTGCCGTGCTGATGAGCTGGCTCGACACCGGCTATCGCGGGCCGAAGCTGCCGGCGGATATCCATGCCTCGCACCGCTCGCTGACCAGCGAGGGCGTGGCGCTGTTCAACCGCCAGTATCCCCAGGGCCTGCCGGACACCTGGGGCGGGCAGGGGCCGGAAGAAGTCAACGGGGTGCGCTACTACTCCTGGTCCGGCACCTTGCAGCCGGGCAAGACCAATCGCGGGCGCAACCTGTTCGACGGCACCAACCGCACCTGCCGGCTGTTCGCCAGGACCTTTGTCCGCGAGGCCGGGCAGTGCGATGGCATGGTCGGCCGCTACAGCTCGCACCTGGGCACGGTGATTGGCGACGATTACCCCCTGGACCACTTCGATATCGTCAACCAGTCGCTGGGGCTGGTGGGCAAGGGCGCCGAGCCGATCCGGCTGTTCGTCGAGCATGCGCAGCGGTTGAAGGCAGCGGGGGTGTAGCCAGAGAGGGATGTGGCGGTCTTGAGATGACGATCTGTCAGGCGACGCTGGCCTTGCGCCCCAGCGCGGTGGTCCAGCGTTCCGACAGAATCACCCCGCCCAGGGTCAGCACCCCACCCACCAGGTGATACAGCGCCAGCTGTTCATGCAGCACCACGGCGGCAATCAGCGCGGTGATCAGCGGCAGCAGGTTGAAGAACAGCGTGGTGCGGCTCGGTCCCAGGCGTACCACCGCCTGCATCCACGCCAGCGGCGCGAGCATCGAGGCCAGCAGGCAGGCATAGAGCACCAGGGGAATGTTGTGCAGGGTCAGGCCGGTTTTCGGCGAGGCCAAAAACAGCGGAAACAGCACCACCACGGCCACCAGCACCTGCAGGTACAGCAGCACCAGCGGCGGCAGGCGCAGCTGCCATTTTTTCAGCAGGGTGCTGTAGATCGCGTAGGCCAGGGTGGCGATCAGCATCATCGCGTCGCCCAGGTTCACCCCCTGTTCCAGCAGCACGTCGAGGCTGCCGGACGACACCACCACCAGCACCCCGGCAAACGACAACACGGCACCGGCCAGGGCGCCGGCCGTCAGGCGCTGGCCGAGGCTGGCGATGGCCATGGCCAGCGACATCAGCGGCATCAGCGAGAGGATGATGCCCATGTTGGTGGCCGAGGTCAGGGTCGCGGCGAAGTAGGCCAGGCTCTGATACACCGCCATGCCCAGCACGCCGAGGATGAAGATCTTGCCCAGGTTCGGGCGGATCACCGCCCAATGGGCGACCACTGCCTTGAGCATGAAGGGCGTGAACAACAGGCCGGCCAGCAGCCAGCGATAGAAACCGATCTCCGCGGGGAAGATCGCCCCGACCGCCAGTTTGTTGATGACGGTATTGCCGGCCCAGATAAAGACGGCCAGTAACGGATAAGCGTATTGCATGAGGAAAACCAGAACGTTGATGAAGGGTGATTATCCCTCTGTCTGGATCCAGGCCTATACTTCGATCCAGACAACCCGCCCCTGAATCCGGACAGCATGAGCAAAAAACACATCGACCTGCTGCCCTTCAGCGGTCTGCCGGCGCCGGTGTACTTCCGCTATGCCGATTTCGACGCCCACAGCCATGCGCTGGAACATCGCCACCCCTGGGGTTGCCTGGAGTATTCGGCCCATGGCGTGATGCACATGGAAATCGCCGGCCAGCGCTTTATGTCGCCGCCACAGTACGCCATCTGGATTCCGCCGGGCACCGAGCATAGTTTCTACAGCCCGCAGCCGATCGTGTACCGCGCCGTGTGCCTGGCCCCGCAGTTGTGCCAGGCGCTGCCGCAGCAGGCCTGTACCCTGGCCATCAGCGATATTCTCAAGGCGATCCTCAAGGACTTCGCCGCGCGCGACGTGCAGATTCCCGAGCAGGAAGCGGACGGCCGCCTGGCCCAGGTGATGCTCGACCAGTTGCAACAGGCGCCGGTGCATGACGGTTACCTGCCGTATGCCAGCAGCCCGGCCTTGTTCGGTGTGCTGGAAGCGTTGCAGGCCGCCCCGGGGGATAACCGCGCGCTGGCCGATTGGGCGCGGCAGATCCACGTCAGCGAACGCACCCTGGCCCGGCAATTCGTGCGCGAGCTGGGCATGAGTTTCGGCGAGTGGCGCCAGCGCCTGCGCTTCCTGGCGTCCATCGAGGCGCTGGACAGCGCGCGCAGTGTCCAGGAGGTGGCGTTCGACATGGGCTACAGCAGCGCCTCGGCATTTATCGCGATGTTCCAGCGCCAGGCCGGTTGCACCCCCGAGCAGTACCGGCGCACCAGCCTACAGAACAGGTGAACCTGTAACAGGGTTTGTCTACACTGCGCTGGAGGCCGCGCCCGTCGGTGCGGTAACAAGGAGAAAACTCCATGAAGATGCTGCGTATCCCTTTGTTGATGGTCGGTCTGCTGCTCTGTTCCCAAGGCTTTGCCGCCACCGCCCAGCAGAACAAGATGACCACTTGCAACGCCGACGCCACCGCCAAAGCCCTCAAGGGCGATGAACGCAAAGCCTTTATGAGCACCTGCCTGAAAGCCACCCCGGCTGCCGCGGCAACCCCGCAGGAACGGATGAAGACCTGCAATGCCGACGCCACTGCCAAAGCCCTCAAGGGCGATGAGCGCAAGACCTTCATGAGCACGTGCCTGAAGAAGCAATAACCTTCTCCCTCGCAGGCGCGAGCTTGTTCACGATCCGGTCGCGGCGGTTTGCCTGACACACCCTGTATCGTTGATCGCCAGCAAACCCGCGCCTGTCGGCCTCGCATCGCCAGTGCAACGCTGGCAGACTGCCAATCCTTTCACGCTGTTTGTTTGAGGCTGTATGCCAACGTTTTCTCAGCGTCATCTGTTGTTGTTCAGTTGGGTGATCATCTTCGGCGGCCTGTTGCTGGTAATCCCGTTGCGGCTATTACCGAGCCTGCTGGCGGGCCTGCTGGTGTTCGAACTGGTCAACATGCTCACCCCGCAACTGCAACGGCTGATCGAAGGTCGGCGGGCGCGCTGGTTGGCGGTGGCCCTGCTCGGCACCCTGGTGGTCAGCGTGCTGACGCTGCTGTTCGCCGGCGCCATCAGCTTCCTGCTGCACGAAGCGGAGAACCCGGGGGCTTCCCTGGACAAATTCATGACGGTGGTGGACAAGGCGCGCGGCCAGTTGCCGCCGTTCCTCGACTCCTACCTGCCGGCCAGCGCGGCGGAGTTCCAGGTGGCCATCGGCGCCTGGGCCAGCAAGCACCTGAGCGAGCTGCAACTGGTGGGCAAGGACGCGGCGCACATGTTCGTGACCTTGCTGATCGGCATGGTGCTGGGGGCGATCATCGCCTTGCAGCGCGTGCCCGACCTGACCAAGCGCAAGCCACTGGCGGCCGCGCTGTTCGACCGCCTGCACCTGCTGGTCCAGGCCTTTCGCAACATCGTGTTCGCGCAGATCAAGATTTCCCTGCTCAACACCTTCTTCACCGGGATCTTCCTCGCGCTGATCCTGCCGATGTTCGGGGTCAAGCTGCCGCTGACCAAGACCCTGATCGTGCTGACCTTCCTGCTGGGGCTGTTGCCGGTGATCGGCAACCTGATCTCCAACACCCTGATCACCATCGTCGGCATGTCGCTGTCGATCTGGGTGGCCGCGGCGGCGCTGGGCTACCTGATCTTTATCCACAAGCTGGAATACTTCCTCAACGCGCGGATCGTCGGTGGGCAGATCAGTGCCAAGTCCTGGGAATTGCTGTTGGCGATGCTGGTGTTCGAGGCGGCGTTCGGCCTGCCGGGGGTGGTGGCCGGGCCGATCTACTACGCGTACCTGAAGAGTGAATTGAAGCAGGCGGGGTTGGTTTGACCTGACGCTATCCCTGTAGCCGCTGCCGAAGGCTGCGATCGGCCGAAGGCCGTAGCGATCTCAACATCGCTGAAGGTCCTGCGGACCTTATCGCAGCCTGCGGCAGCGGCTACAGGCGAGGCTTTTTTAGCCGTAACGTTTCTTCGCTTCGATCGCCAGGCCGCTGCCGATACTGCCGAAGATATTGCCTTCGACGTGGCGGGCGTTGGGCAGCATGTCCGCGACGCTCTGGCGCAGGGCCGGGATGCCGCTGGAACCGCCGGTGAAGAACACCGTATCGACCTGGCCGACGCCGACATTGGCATCGCCCAGCAGTTGCGTGACGCTGCCGCGGATGCGCTCCAGCAGGCTGTCGATCGACGACTCGAACAGCGCCCGGCTCAGGTCCACGCTCAGGCCGGCCTCGATACGGTCCAGGGGCACCACGCGGTTGTCGGCGTGGGTCAGCTGGATCTTGGTCTCTTCCACCTCCATGGCCAGCCAGTGCCCGGCGCGCTGTTCGATCAGCTTGAACAGGCGGTCGATGCCGCCGGTGTCTTCGATGTCGTAGCGCATGCTGCCCAGGGCCAGCTGGGACTTCTGCGAGTACACCGAGTTGATGGTGTGCCAGGTCGCCAGGTTCATGTGGGTGCTGGTGGGCATGTAGGCGCCGCTCTTCATCCGGCTGCCGTAGCCGAACAGCGGCATCAGGCCCTGCAAGCTCAACTGTTTGTCGAAGTCGGTGCCGCCGATGTGCACGCCGCCGGTGGCGAGGATGTCCTCGTGGCGGTTGTCCAGGCCACGGCGCTCGGGCGACAGGCGCACCAGGGAGAAGTCGGAAGTACCACCGCCGATGTCGACGATCAGCACCAGCTCTTCGCGCTCGATGGTCGACTCGTAGTCGAAGGCCGCGGCGATCGGCTCGTACTGGAAGGAGACTTCCTTGAAGCCCAGCTTGCGCGCCACTTCCACCAGGGTGTCCTGGGCCTCCTGGTCGGCGGCGGCGTCGTCATCGACGAAAAACACCGGACGACCCAGCACCACTTCCTCGAACTCCCGACCGGCGGCGGCTTCGGCGCGGCTCTTGAGCTGGCCGATGAACAGGCCCAGCAGGTCCTTGAACGGCATCGCCGTGCCCAGCACGCTGGTGTCGTGCTTGATCAGCTTGGAACCCAGCAGGCTCTTCAGCGAGCGCATCAGCCGGCCTTCGTAGCCTTCCAGGTATTCGTGCAGCGCCAGGCGGCCATACACCGGACGGCGTTCTTCGATGTTGAAGAAGACCACCGACGGCAGGGTGATCTTGTCGTCCTCCAGCGCAATCAGCGTTTCCATGCCGGGGCGCAGCCAGCCGACCGTGGAGTTGGACGTGCCGAAGTCGATACCGCAGGCACGGGCCGCAGATGCGTTTTTCATGTCTTTCGAGTTCCGGTTGGAAAAAACGGCCGCGCAGTGTATGCCAGTCGTTCGCAGAATCGAAGGCCGACTATCCGCTAAATCGAAACCCGCAAGCCTTGAAAGACTATTCTTCACCCCAAACTTGCAGGCATGGGCCGGGCAGCCATCGGGCGGTCGCAAGAACCGCCGCCAGCTGCCGATAAACTTCTGCTGCGCCGCGTGAGTCACAGTATTGAGATCGATCAGCCTTGACGCTGTTCAAGAGTGCATGCTGTACGTCCCGCCGCGCCACATTGATAACGGATGGTGATCCTTAGATGGACTTCAAAGACTATTACAAGATTCTCGGGGTGGAGCCGACGGCGGACGACAAGGCGATCAAGGCCGCCTACCGCAAGCTGGCGCGCAAATACCACCCGGATGTCAGCAAGGAAAAAGACGCCGAAGCCAAGTTCAAGGATGCGTCGGAAGCCTATGAAGCGCTGAAAAGCGCGGACAAGCGCGCCGAATACGACGATCTGCGGCGTTACGGCCAGCACGGCCAGCCGTTCCAGGGCCCACCGGGCTGGAAGGGTCGCGCGGATGCCGGCGGTTTCGGCGATGGCGGGGATTTTTCGGACTTCTTCAGTTCGATCTTCGGCAACCGCGGGCCGGGTTTCGGCGGTGGACAATCGCGCAGCGCCGGGCGCAGGGGGCAAGACGTGGAAATGGAATTACCGATCTTCCTGGAAGAGACCCTGTCGGCCGAGTCGAAGAAGGTCAGCTTCAAGGTGCCGCAGTACAACGCTGCCGGCCAGCACGTCAGCAACACCAGCAAGAGCCTGAACGTGAAGATCCCGGCCGGCGTCACCGACGGCGAGCGCATCCGCCTCAAGGGCCAGGGCGCGCCGGGTGTCGGCGGCGGGGCCAATGGCGACCTGTACCTGACCATTCGTTTCGCGCCCCATCCGAAGTTCGATATCGAGGGCGAGAACCTGATCATCACCTTGCCGCTGGCCCCTTGGGAGCTGGCGCTGGGGACCGAGGTCGCGGTGCCGACCCTGACCGGCAAGATCAACCTCAAGGTGCCGGCCGGCAGCCAGAACGGCCAACGCATGCGCGCCAAGGGCCATGGCCTGCTGAACAAGGCCGGGCATCGCGGTTATCTGTTCGTGCAGCTCAAGGCCGTGATGCCCAAGGCCTCCGGCGACGACGTCAAGGCGCTGTGGCAGGAGCTGGCGAAAAAGGCCGCCTTCAATCCGCGGGAGCATTTCTGATCTGCAACCCATTCTGATCTGAAACAAGGAGTCGCTAACCATGAGCACCCTGATCGTTCAGCTGGATATGGAAGAGTTCTGCGAGGTGGCCGATCTACCGGCTGCCTATGTGATGGAAATCGTCGAGCACGGGATCCTCGATCCCCATGGCTCGGCGCCACGGGATTGGCGTTTCACCGATTACGAACTGGCGGTCGCCAAGCGCGCCGCCAAGTTGCGGCGTGATCTGGAGCTGGAGTGGGAAGGCGTCGCCCTGGCGCTGGAACTGCTCGATGAAGTCCGCGAATTGCGCACGGAAAACCAGATGCTCAAGCAGCGCCTGGGGCGTCTGCTCAGCGAGTGACGAGCGTCTGTAGGCGCTGCCGAGCTCGCGAGGCTGCGTTCGAGGACGGAGTCCTCGCAAAACCTGTATTAGCGGTTTACCTGAAGGAAAGCAGTGCCTGGTTCACGACCGCTTCGCGGTCGAGCGCAGCCTTGCGGGCTCGGCAGCGGCTACAGGGATGTCGGCAGTTTGCTCTCTACGACTATTCGGCGTGGGACACCCGCGGCAGGGTCACGGTGAAGGTGGTGCCATCGGCCTCGCTGGAGCTGACCTCGATGCTGCCCTGGTGGGCGGTGACCACTTCCTTGACGATGAACAGGCCCAGGCCGAGGCTGGTGGAGGAGCTGCCGAGTTCTTCGTTGGCGCTGCGTACCAGCGGATCGAAGAGGGTACTCAAGGCTTCCTTGGGGATCGGCGGGCCGTAGTTGTGGATGGTCAGCAGCACCTGCTCGGCGGCGCCGGTGAGGGTGACGGTCACGGTGTGGTTATTGCTGCCATGCTGCAGGGCGTTGCCGATCAGGTTCTGCAGCATCTGCTCGATGCGCCCGCGATCCCAGATGCCATGGCTGTCGCCATGGAAGTTCAGCGCCGGCGTGCAGTCCGGCCAGCCGGCGCAGGCTTCGTCCATGGCCGCCTTGGCGGCACTGGCCATGTCCATGGGCGCCGGCTCGATGGGCAGGCTGCTGCCCAGGCGGCTGCGGACAAACTCCAGCAGGTCGCCGACCATCGTCGCCATGTGCCGGGAGCTGCTCTTGATCCGCGACACGTAGGCCAGCGCATCGGCGTCCAGCGCGACTTTGCGCGCCAGCATCTCGGTGGACATGCTCACCGCCTGCAAGGGGGTACGCAGGTCGTGGCCGAGAATCGCCAGGAAGATATCCCGCGAACGGTTGACCTGTTCGGCATAGGCTGCGGTGGACTCGGCCAATGCTTCGTCTATGGCCTCGTTGAAACGGATCATGTCCTGGAAATAGGCCAGTTCCGGTGACTCCAGGCTGGCGACCCAGAGGCGGATCACGCAGGCGCGCAGGTGGCGGAATTCCGAGGTCATCTGCACCAGGTCGAAGCCCACGTTGTGGCGCAATTCGCCATGGCTGGCGGCGGCTTCGTCGAGGCTCGGGGTCTTTTCCGGGCCTTCGCCCCGCGCCTTGGCGGCCTGTTCGCTGGCGGTCTGGGCAGTGCGCATGTCGCGAGCGGCGGCCAGCAGGATGGACTTGGCGTGGTCGCGCAATTGCAGGCGGGTCAGGGAGTCGGTATCGGGGGCAATGGATCGGGCGAACCGCTCCCACTCATCAACGATGCGATCAACCTGTTGCACGATGAAATCGGGTAGACGCATGGCCGGGAACCTTGTCAGGCAGCAAGAGTGAGGACGGCGTGTCGAATTCTAGTCGCGATTGAGCCGTTCAACACGGTAAGACGTCCGGCTTTGCTGACCGTTGGGCGGCCCGGATGGGCGCCCGTTGGATCCAGGTTTCTAGAACAGCCAGCTTTCTAGAACAGGAAGTAGCGCTGCGCCATCGGCAACACGTCCGCCGGTTCGCACCAGAGCAGCACGCCGTCGGCCTTGACCTGATAGGTCTGCGGGTCGACCTCGATATCCGGCAGGTAGTCGTTGTGGATCAGGTCGCTCTTTTGCACGTCGCGGCAGCCCTTGACCACCGCGATCTGCTTTTTCAGCCCCAATTGTTGCGGCACCCCGGCCGCCAGCGCGGCCTGGCTGATAAAGGTCAGGCTGGTGGCGTGCCGGCTGCCGCCGTAGCTTGCGAACATCGGCCGGTAATGCACGGGTTGCGGGGTCGGGATCGAGGCGTTGGCATCGCCCATCAGGCTGGCGGCGATGGCCCCGCCCTTGAGGATCAATGTCGGCTTGACCCCGAAGAACGCCGGGCGCCAGAGCACCAGGTCGGCCCATTTGCCGATTTCGATGGAGCCCACTTCGTGGCTGATGCCGTGGGTGATCGCCGGGTTGATCGTGTATTTGGCGATGTAGCGCTTGACCCGGAAGTTGCTGTTGCCGGCACCGTCGCCCGGCAGCGGGCCGCGCTGGCGGTGCATCTTGTCGGCGGTCTGCCAGGTGCGGGTGATGACCTCGCCGACCCGGCCCATGGCCTGGCTGTCGGAGCTGATCATCGAGAAGGCGCCCAGGTCGTGGAGGATGTCTTCGGCGGCGATGGTCTCGCGGCGGATGCGGCTTTCGGCGAAGGCCACGTCCTCGGCGATGCTCGGGTCGAGGTGGTGGCAGACCATCAACATGTCCAGGTGTTCGTCGATGGTGTTGCGGGTGAACGGCCGGGTCGGGTTGGTCGAGCTCGGCAGCACGTTGGGCAAACCGCAGGCCTTGATGATGTCCGGGGCATGGCCGCCGCCGGCGCCTTCGGTGTGATAGGTGTGGATGGTGCGGCCCTTGAACGCGCCGAGGGTGGTTTCGACGAAGCCCGATTCGTTGAGGGTGTCGGTGTGGATTGCCACCTGCACGTCGTACTGGTCGGCGACGCTCAGGCAGTTGTCGATGCTGGCCGGGGTGGTGCCCCAGTCCTCATGGAGCTTGAGGCCGATGGCCCCGGCCTTGACCTGCTCGATCAAGGGTTCCGGCAGGCTGGCGTTGCCCTTGCCGGTGAAGCCGATGTTCATCGGGAACGCGTCCGCCGCCTGGAGCATGCGCGCCATGTGCCATGGCCCCGAGGTGCAGGTGGTGGCGTTGGTGCCGGTAGCCGGCCCGGTGCCGCCGCCGATCATGGTGGTGACGCCGCTCATCAGCGCCTCTTCGATCTGCTGCGGGCAGATGAAGTGGATATGGGTGTCGATGCCGCCGGCGGTGAGGATCATGCCCTCGCCGGCGATCACTTCTGTGCTGGCGCCGACAGCGATGGTCACGTCGGGCTGGATGTCCGGGTTGCCGGCCTTGCCGATGGCGGCGATGCGCCCGTCCTTGAGGCCGACGTCGGCCTTGACGATGCCCCAGTGATCGATGATCAGCGCGTTGGTGATCAGGGTGTCGACCACCTCGGCCGCCAGCAGTTGGCCCTGGCCCATGCCGTCACGGATCACCTTGCCGCCGCCGAACTTCACTTCTTCGCCGTAGGTGGTGAAGTCCTTCTCGACTTCGATCCACAGCTCGGTGTCGGCCAGGCGCACCTTGTCACCGACGGTGGGGCCGAACATGTCGGCGTAGGCTTGGCGGGAAATCTTCATTGCACCTTCCTAAGAATTGAGTCGGGCACCTGTAGCCGCTGCCGAAGGCTGCGCTAAGGGCCGAAGGACCTTCGTTCGCTTTGAAATGCTGGGGCCGCTGCGCAGCCATCGCAGCCTGCGGCAGCGGCTACCGGGATTGCATTAGTCCAGGTCGCCCATGACCCGCCCGGCAAACCCGAACACCCGGCGATGCCCGGCCAGGTCCACCAGTTCCACCTCGCGGGTCTGCCCCGGCTCGAAGCGCACGGCGGTGCCGGCCGGGATGTTCAGGCGCATGCCACGGCTGGCGGCGCGGTCGAAGGTCAGGGCGTCGTTGGTTTCGAAAAAGTGATAGTGCGAGCCCACCTGGATCGGCCGGTCGCCGCTGTTGGCGACGCTCAGGCTGAGGGTGCGGCGGCCGGCGTTGAGTTCGATGTCGCCGGGCTGGATCTGGTATTGGCCTGGAATCATACGGGTTGCCCCAGAGTCTTGAAGTAAATGGCGGTCGGGCTGTAGGTGCCGTCCGGGCTTTGGCAGTAGTTCGGCAGTTCGCCGACGCGGGTGTAGCCCAGGGCGCTGTAGAAGGCTTCGGCGTCCGAACCGGCCTGGGTGTCCAGGTACAGCAGGCCGCGCTTGTGCTGGCGCGCCGCCTGCTCCACGGCGTGCATCAACTGCTGGCCCATGCCACGGCGGCGGGCGTCGTGGCGCACCTGCAGCTTCTGTACCTCGGCGCGATTGAGGCCGTTGGGCTTCTGGCACAGCGCCAGTTGCACGCTGGCCAGGACCCGCTCGTCCTGCACCACCACCCACAGCAGCAGGCTGCCGTCGGTCACACTGGCCTGGACGCTGTTGACGTAGGCGCGGGCCTGTTCCTCGTCGAGGTCAGCCATGAAACCGACCGAGGCGCCGTGGCCCACGGCGTCGAACAACAGATCAATCAACCCCTGGCGATAGTGGGCAAAGCTCTCCGCATGGACTCGACGCAGTTGGGCGGCGTTCATCGGGTATCACTCCTTGTGGATGGTGGGCGGTGGCGCCCCCGGATCGAGGGTCAGCTGCATGAACGTCAGGTCCAGCCAGCGCCCGAACTTGGTGCCCACTTGCGGCATCTGGCCGGTGGCGACGAAGCCCAGGCGTTCGTGCAGGCGGATCGAGGCGGCATTGCCGCTTTCGATGGCCGCGACCATCACGTGTTTGTCGCAGGCCCCGGCGCGTTCGATCAGCGCGTGCATCAGGCGCGGGCCGAGGCCGTTGCCGCGCTGGTCGTTGCGCACATAGACCGAGTGCTCGACGGTATGGCGGAAGCCGTCGAAGGGCCGCCAGTCGCCGAACGAGGCATAACCGAGCACGCTTTCGTCGGCGTCGACCGCCACCAGGATCGGATAACCCTGGGCCTGGCGGGCGCTGAACCAAGCCTGGCGATTGCCCAGGTCCACGGCCTGTTCGTTCCAGATCGCCGTGGTGTTGAGTACGGCGTCGTTATAGATATCGCGGATCGCCGGCAGGTCGGCATGCACCGCATCGCGGATGGAATACGTCATGGGCGGCCTCAGGCGATCGGTTGGTGGACGGTGACCAGCTTGGTGCCGTCGGGGAAAGTCGCTTCCACCTGGATTTCCGGAATCATCTCCGGGATGCCTTCCATCACTTGTTCGCGGGTCAGCAGGGTGGTGCCGTAGTGCATCAGCTCGGCCACGGTCTGGCCGTCGCGGGCGCCTTCGAGCAGCGCCGCGGAGATGTAGGCCATGGCTTCCGGGTAATTGAGCTTCACGCCACGGGCCAGGCGCCGTTCGGCCACCAGGCCGGCGGTGAAGATCAGCAGTTTGTCTTTTTCGCGTGGGGTCAGGTCCATCGTTCAAAATCCGTTGTTGAGCCGTTGAAAGAGGGCATGGCGCGATGCATCCGTAGCCGCTGCCGCAGGCTGCGATCGGCTCCGCAGGAGACGCACCCTGGTTGACGCGATCTGCCTGATACACCGCAGCGTCTGGTTTGGCGCCCGCTACGCGGACGATCGCAGCCTGCGGCAGCGGCTACAGGAAAGTCGTGTCGCTGTGTCATGTGTTCCAGATCCTCGGCGGCAGCGCCTCGCGCCCTAACAGGGCCGGGCGCAACAGGCGCCACAGGTCGATCAGCCAGGCGCGGGCCAGCAGCGTTTCGCTGGCCAGGCAGCGAGCCACCAGCAGGCCGGGCAGTTGCGTCAGGTCGCCGCGTACTGACCGATGTTCGGAGTGGTGCAGCGAACGGCAACGCTCCAGCAGCTGGCTGTCGATCTCGCCGGTGGCCAGCAGGGTGGCGAAGACCGGCTGGCCGTCCAGGCCGATCGGTGAGTCGAGCAAACCGTCGCCGCCGCCGATGCGCTGGCGTTCGTGCCAGAGCAACTGGCCGTCGCGGCGGATGTCCAGGTGCGACTGGAAATGCCCGAGGTCGAAGCGCTCGTCGCTGGCCGGGCGGCCCAGCGCCACCACATCCCAATAGAACAGCCGGGCGTCGCCGTGCAGCTCGATACGGGTGCTCAGTTCGGCCTGAGCGGCGCTGAACACGATGGTTTCCTGGGGCAGCCATTCCAGGGTGGCGCCGGCGGCGACGTTCAATTCCAGGGTCTGATAGGCGGGCCCGTTGGCGCGATACCACTTGGCGGCGCCGGGGCTGGTCAGTTGCGCCCAGGCATCGCGCTCGACGCTGGCGCGGATTTGCAGGCGGTCGCCGCCGGCAATCCCGCCGGGCGGATGCACGATGATGTGCTGGCAGACCTCGGGGCCCTCGGCGTACAGGTGCTTCTGCACCCGCAGCGGGCCCTTGTGTCGGCGCTGCACCGGGCGCGTGCTGTCGCCAAAGCGGGCGTAGCCGAGTTCCAGCTCGGCATGCCAGCTGGGGGTGAACAGGGCGGTGTGGGCTGGCAGGTTCATGGTTCGTGCTTATTGTCTGGACGTTACAGGCTAGATCGTAACTTAGATGGTAACCAGGCCGCGTACACCCTCGGCTTGCATATTTTCACCGCGGCCCTGCTGGACGATTTCGCCCCGGGACATCACCAGATACTGGTCGGCCAGTTCGGCGGCGAAGTCGTAGAACTGCTCCACCAACAGGATCGCCATGTCGCCGCGGGCCGCGAGTTTCTTGATCACCGCGCCGATTTCCTTGATCACCGACGGCTGGATGCCCTCGGTGGGCTCGTCGAGGATCAACAGCCGCGGCCGGCTGGCCAGGGCCCGGCCGATGGCCAGTTGCTGTTGCTGGCCGCCGGACAGGTCGCCGCCGCGCCGCTGTTTCATTTGCAGCAGCACCGGGAACAGCTCGTAGATGAAGGCCGGCACTTCCTTGGCTTCGGAACCGGGGAAACGCGACAGCCCCATCAACAGGTTTTCTTCCACGGTCAGGCGGCCGAAGATTTCCCGGCCCTGGGGCACGTAGGCGATGCCGGCATGCACCCGTTGATGGGGCTTGTAGGCGGTGATGGCCTGGCCTTCCCAGTTCACCGTGCCTTCCTTGGCCGGCAGCAGGCCCATCAGGCACTTGAGCAGGGTGGTCTTGCCCACCCCGTTACGTCCGAGCAGGCAGGTGACTTCACCGACCTTCGCCTCGAAGCTCAGGCCGCGCAGGATGTGGCTACCGCCGTAGTACTGGTGCAACTTGTCGACTTGCAGCATTTCCGGTTCCTTCTGGCTTGCGCCGATCGCTGTAGCCGCTGCCGAAGGCTGCGATCGGCCTCGAAGAGGACGTGCTCTTGGGGGCCTCGGAAGGCCCTGCGGGTCGAGCGCGACCCCGGCCTATCGCAGCCTGCGGCAGCGGCTACAGGATCATGTGGTGTTCGAGGGATCAGCGGCCGAGATAGACCTCGATCACCCGTTCGTTTTCCTGCACCTGTTCCAGCGACCCTTCGGCCAGCACGCTGCCCTGGTGCAGCACGGTGACGTGGTCGGCGATCGAGCCGACGAAGCCCATGTCGTGCTCCACCACCATCAGCGAATGCTTGCCCGCCAGGCGCTTGAACAGCTCGGCGGTGAACTCGGTCTCGGCATCGGTCATGCCCGCCACCGGCTCGTCGAGCAGCAGCAACTGTGGGTCCTGCATCAGTAGCATGCCGATTTCCAGGAACTGCTTCTGGCCGTGGGACAGCAGGCCGGCCTGGCGTTCCACCGAGGCGGTCAGGCGAATGGTTTCCAGCACTTCGTCGATGCGGTCTTTCTGCTCGCCGGAGAGTTTCGCCCGCAGGCTGGCCCATACCGACTTGTCGGTGTTCTGCGCCAGCTCCAGGTTTTCGAACACGCTCAGGGCTTCGAACACCGTGGGTTTCTGGAACTTGCGGCCGATGCCGGCCTGGGCGATCTGCACCTCGCTCATCTGCGTCAGGTCCAGGGTTTCGCCGAACCAGGCCTTGCCGTGGGTGGGCCGGGTCTTGCCGGTGATCACGTCCATCAGGGTGGTCTTGCCCGCGCCGTTGGGGCCGATGATGCAACGCAGCTCGCCGACGCCGATGTACAGGTTCAGGTCGTTGAGCGCCTTGAAGCCATCGAAGCTGACGCTGATGTCTTCCAGGGTCAGGATGGTGCCGTGGCGGGTGTTCAGGCCCTTGCCGGCGGCCTGGCCGAGGCCGATGGCGTCGCGGCTGGCGCCTGCATCCTTGTTGGCATCGAGGATAGGTTCGAGCATGAATTCGGCCGTCGGTGTGATTCTCATGATTCGCCCCTTTTCTTCAGCAAGCCGATGATGCCTTTGGGCAAATACAGGGTGACGATGATGAAGAGCGCCCCAAGGAAGAACAGCCAGTACTCCGGGAAGGCCACGGTGAACCAGCTCTTCATGCCGTTGACCACGCCGGCGCCGAGCAATGGGCCGATCAGCGTGCCGCGACCGCCCAGGGCGACCCACACGGCGGCCTCGATGGAGTTGGTCGGCGACATTTCGCTGGGGTTGATGATGCCCACTTGCGGTACATACAACGCCCCCGCCAGGCCGCACAGCACCGCGCTCAGCACCCAGACGAACAGCTTGAAGCCGCGTGGGTCGTAGCCGCAGAACATCAGGCGGTTTTCCGCGTCCCGCAGCGCGGTCAGCACCCGGCCGAACTTGCTCCGGGCCAGGCGCCAGCCGATATACAGGCTGGCCACCAGCAACAGCACGGTGGCCAGGAACAGCACTGCGCGGGTCCCAGGCTCGGTGATGCCGAAGCCGAGGATGGTGCGGAAGTTGGTGAAGCCGTTGTTGCCGCCAAACCCGGTCTCGTTGCGAAAGAACAGGAGCATGCCGGCGAAGGTCAGGGCCTGGGTCATGATCGAGAAATACACGCCCTTGATCCGCGAGCGGAAGGCGAAGAAACCGAACACCAGCGCCAGCAAGCCCGGCGCCAGCACCACCAGGCACAGGGCCCAGAGGAAGCTGCCGGTGCCGCTCCAGTACCACGGCAGCTCGGTCCACGAGAGGAAGGTCATGAACGCCGGCAGGCTGTCCCCCGCGGCCTGGCGCATCAGGTACATGCCCATGGCGTAGCCGCCGAGGGCGAAGAACAGGCCATGGCCCAGGGACAGCAGCCCGGCATACCCCCAGACCAGGTCCAGGGCCAGGGCGACGATGGCGTAGCAGAGGATCTTGCCCACCAGAGTCAAGGTGTAGGCCGAAACGTGCAGCGGGTTGTCCGGCGTCAGCAGCGAGAGCAGCGGCAGGGCCAGCAGCACCACCAGGATCAGCGCGCCGACGGCGCCGGAAACCTTGGGCCCGGCCTTCTGGCTGGCGGTAATGAGCAATGGTTGATTCATCAGTCGATCACCCGTCCTTTCAATGCGAAGAGGCCTTGCGGACGTTTCTGGATAAACAGAATGATCAGCGCGAGGATCAGGATCTTGCCGAGCACGGCGCCGATCTGGGGTTCGAGAATCTTGTTGGCTACCCCCAGGCCGAACGCGGCGAACACGCTACCGGCCAGTTGGCCGACGCCGCCGAGCACCACCACCAGGAACGAGTCGATGATGTAGCTCTGGCCCAGGTCCGGGCCGACGTTGCCGATCTGGCTCAGGGCCACGCCACCGAGACCGGCGATGCCGGAACCGAGGCCGAAGGCAAGCATGTCGACCCGTCCGGTGGGCACGCCGCAGCAGGCGGCCATGTTGCGGTTCTGGGTGACCGCACGCACGTTCAAGCCCAGGCGGGTCTTGTTCAGCAGCAGCCAAGTGAGTACGACGACAAACAGCGCGAAGGCAATGATCACGATGCGGTTGTAGGGCAGCACCAGGTTGGGCAGCACCTGGATCCCGCCGGACAGCCAGGCCGGGTTCGACACCTCGACGTTCTGCGCGCCGAACACCAGGCGCACCAGCTGGATCAGCATCAGGCTGATGCCCCAGGTGGCGAGCAGGGTTTCCAGCGGCCGGCCGTAGAGATGGCGGATCACCGTGCGTTCCAGGGCCATGCCGATGCCGGCGGTGACGAAGAACGCCACCGGCAGGGCGATCAGCGGATAGAACTCGATGGCCTGCGGGGCGTAGCGCTGGAACAGCAGCTGCACCATGTAGGTGGAGTAGGCGCCGAGCATCAGCATCTCGCCGTGGGCCATGTTGATCACCCCGAGCAGGCCGAAGGTGATCGCCAGGCCCAGGGCCGCCAGCAGCAGGATCGAGCCCAGGGACATGCCGCTGAAGGCCTGTCCGAGCACCTCGCCCACCAGCAGCTTGCGCTTGACCTGGGCCAGGCTGGTTTCGGCGGCGGTGCGCACCCCGGCATCGGCTTCCACGCCGGGTTCGAGCAGGCCTTCGAGGCGGGTGCGGGCCAGCGGGTCGCCGGTTTCACCCAGCAGGCGCACCGCAGCCAGGCGCACGGCCGGGTCGCTGTCCACCAGTTGCAGGTTGGCCAGGGCCAGGCTCAGGGCGTCGTGTACGGCCTGGTCCTGTTCGGCGGCCAGGCTGGCATCGAGGAATTTCAGCTGCGCCGGCTTGGCGCTTTTCTGCAACTGCTGCGCGGCGGCCAGGCGGATCTTTGCGTCGGCGGCGAGCAGTTGATGGCTGGCCATGGCGGTGTCGATCAGACCCCGCAGGCGATTGTTCAGGCGCAAGGTCTTGGCTTGGCCATCGACGGTCAGCTGGCCTTGCTGCAAGGCGCCAAGCAGTTCGAGGCGCGCCGGGTCGGGCTGCGCGGCCCAGCTTTCCAGCAGCCTGGCCTGTTGCGTGGCGTTGGCCGCGACGAAGTCTTCGGCGTCGCCGGCGCTGGCGGCCAATGGCAGCAACAGCAGGCAGGCGAGGATGAAACGGTAGAGGGCAGTGGGCATATCAATGGCCTTGCGCGGAGCGTGGGTCTGTAGCCGCTGCCGCAGGCTGCGATCGGCCTCGCAGAGGACGTGCTCTCGAGGGCCTCAAGGTCCTGCGGACCTGTCGCAGCCTGCGGCAGCGGCTACAGAGGTTGTGCCGGACGCGGGAGCGGCGGCCGGCATCCATCCGTTGCTTAGTTGCTCTTCACCGCGTAGTCCGGCTTCTTGTCGTTGCCCGGGATGAACGGGCTCCACGGTTGGGCGCGGATCGGGCCTTCGGTCTGCCAGACCACGTTGAACTGACCGTCCGGCTGGATCTCGCCGATCATCACCGGCTTGTGCAGGTGGTGGTTGGTCTTGTCCATGGTCAGGGTGTAGCCCGACGGCGCGGCGAAGGTCTGGCCGGCCAGGGCTTCGCGGACCTTGTCGACGTCGGTGGACTTGGCTTTCTCCACCGCCTGGGCCCACATGTGGATGCCGACGTAGGTGGCCTCCATCGGGTCGTTGGTCACGGCTTTATCCGCGCCCGGCAGCTTCTTGGCCTTGGCGTAGGCTTTCCAGTCGGCGACGAACTTCTGGTTCACCGGGTTCTCCACGGACTCGAAGTAGTTCCAGGCCGCGAGGTTGCCCACCAGCGGCTTGGTGTCGATGCCGCGCAGTTCTTCCTCGCCCACGGAGAAGGCCACCACCGGTACGTCGGTGGCTTTCAGGCCCTGGTTGGCCAGCTCTTTGTAGAACGGCACGTTGGAGTCGCCGTTGACCGTGGAGATGACCGCGGTCTTGCCGCCGGCGGAGAACTTCTTGATGTTGGCGACGATGGTCTGGTAGTCGCTGTGGCCGAATGGGGTGTAGACCTCTTCGATGTCCTTGTCGGCCACGCCCTTGGAATGCAGGAACGAGCGCAGGATCTTGTTGGTGGTGCGCGGGTAGACATAGTCGGTGCCGAGCAGGAAGAAGCGCTTGGCGCTGCCGCCGTCTTCACTCATCAGGTATTCCACCGCCGGGATCGCCTGCTGGTTAGGCGCCGCGCCGGTGTAGAACACGTTCGGCGACATCTCTTCGCCTTCGTATTGCACCGGGTAGAACAGCAGGCCGTTGAGTTCCTCGAACACCGGCAGCACCGACTTGCGCGACACCGAGGTCCAGCAGCCGAACACCACGGCGACCTTGTCCTGGGTCAGCAGCTGGCGGCCCTTCTCGGCGAACAGCGGCCAGTTCGACGCCGGGTCGACCACCACCGCCTCGAGCTGCTTGCCGTTGACGCCGCCCTTGGCGTTGATCTCGTCAATGGTCATCAGCGCCATGTCCTTGAGCGAGGTTTCGGAGATCGCCATGGTCCCCGACAGCGAATGCAGGATGCCGACCTTGATGGTCTCGGCGGCCTGGACGGTCCAGGTCATGCCCATCGCGGCAATGCTTGCCGTGAGTGTGAAAGCCTTGATCAAGCTGCGACGCTTCATTGTGCGATCTCCATGAACTTATGAGTTTTCTTGGTTGGCAGATGCGGACTACTGAAGGGCTGTTTTGCAAGGGGTGTGCCTAGTCGGCACAGGGCATGAAAACGTCGCTTTTACGGAGTGGGGGAGAAAGCTGGCGCACCAATGCGGGGCCATCAGGCGTCTTTGGTGCGCACGAATGCGCCGCACTGGTGCCGGTGATGACCTGTAGCCGCTGCCGCAGGCTGCGATCGCGACCGAAGGGCGCGCACGGCTTCAAGATCGCCAAAGGCCTTCGGCCTTATCGCAGCCTGCGGCAGCGGCTACAGGGCTGCGTCGGACATTGTTCTTCTGTAGGACGCCTTTCAGCGGCGGCGCATCAGGCCGATAAAGAACAGCCCGCCAATGGCCGCCGTGGCCACGCCTATGGGCAGGTCTTCGGGGGCGATCAGGGTGCGGGCGGCGACATCGACCCAGACCAGGAACACGCTGCCCAGCAGCACGCACACCGGCAACAGCCGCCGATGCTCGGCGCCCACCAGACGCCGGGCGATGTGCGGCACCATCAGCCCGACGAAGCCGATGGAGCCGCTGATGGACACCAGCACCCCGGTCATCAAGGACGCGATCAGGAACACCCGCAGCCGCACGTTGCGGGCATTCAAACCGAGGGTCACCGCGGTCTGCTCGCCGGCCATCAGCGCGTTCAATGGCCGTGCCATGCCCAGCAGCAGGACTAGCCCGAGCAGCACGCTGGCCGCCGGCACCGCGAGCAGCTCCCAGCGCGCCAGGCCCAGCCCGCCGAGCATCCAGAACATCACCGCCGAGCTGGCGCGGTGGTCGCCCATGAACAGCAGCAGGTTGGCCACCGCCATCATCACGAAGGACACCGCCACCCCGCACAGCAGCAGGCGGTCGCTGTCGAGCCGGCCGTGGCGCGCGGCGATGCCGAGCACCAGCAGCATGCTCGCCAATGCGCCGATAAAGGCGGCGATGGGCAGGGTCAGCAGGCCGACGATTTCACCCACATGCAGCACCACGATCACCGCGCCCAGGGTGGCGCCGGAGGTCACGCCGAGCAGGTGCGGGTCGGCCAGTGGATTGCGCGTCACGGCTTGCAGCACCGCGCCGATCAAGGCCAGCCCGGCGCCGACCAGGGCCCCGAGCAGCATGCGCGGCACGCGGATCAGCCAGACGATATGTTCCTGCCCGGCGCTCCAGTCCGCCTCGCCCAGGCCGAGAGTCTTGTGCAGCAGGATGCGCCAGACCACATCCACCGGTACCCGCGCCGAACCGAAACCCAGGGACAGCACGCAGGACGCCAGCAGTAACGCGCCGAGGGCAGTCAGCAACAAGGCATAACGACGATCGATCATGCGCCGTGGAAACCCTTGGCCAGGGTTTGCACCGCTTCGACGTTATCGATGCCCGGCGTCGCCTGCACGTAGGGGATCACGATGAAGCGCTGGTTACGGATCGCATCCACCGATTGCAGCGCCTTGTTGTTGAGCAGGAACTGCTGTTTCTGCTCGGCAGTGACTTCGCTGTAGTCGACGATCACGATCACCTGCGGGTTGCGTTCGACCACGGTTTCCCAGTTGACCCGGGTCCAGCTGGCCTCGATGTCGTCGAGGATGTTGCGTCCGCCGGCGGCGTCGATCAGCGCCTGGGGCATGCCCAGGCGGCCGGAGGTCATGGCGCGGTCTTCGCCGCTGTCGTAGAGGAACACCCGCGGTTTTTCCGTGGGCAGGTCCTGCTGGATCGCGGCGACCTGTTGCTGCATCTCGGCGATCAACTGGTTGGCACGGTCCTGCACATCGAAGATCCGCCCGAGGTTGCGCAGGTCGTTGTAGGTGTCGTCGAGGCTGGCGGCGGGGCGCTTCATCACGAAGGCGCAGGACTCGGTCAGCTCCAGCACATTGATGCCCAGCGGCGTCAGGGTCTGTGGGGTCAGGTCGCCGCCGACGCGCATGCCGTAGTCCCAGCCGGCGAAGAAGAAATCGACATTGGCGTCGAGCAGGGTTTCCACCGACGGGTACTTGGCCGCCAGCTCCGGCAGGCCGTCGAGGATGGCCTGCATCTCGGGCGTCACCGCCTTCCAGCCGCTGATGCCGCTGTAGCCGACCATGCGCGACTTGAGGCCCAGGGCGAGCATCATCTGGGTCATGTTGATGTCGTGGCTCAGGGCGTGCTTCGGTGCTTCCTTGAAGGTCACCTCGCGGTTGCAACTGTGGACGGTCAGCGGGTAACGGGTGGCTTCGGCGCAGGCCTGGCCGGCGAGCAGCGACAGGGCCAGGCCGGCAGGGATCAGGCAGTTGAGGGAGACGCGCGGGGTCATGGTTGGGTTATCCAAGTGATTCGTGGGTAGCCGGACAGCGGGTGTTGGTCGACCAGGGCGTCGACGCCGAACACCTCGCGCAGCAGCGTGACCGTCAGCACTTGCTCGGGCGTGCCGCTGGCGACGATGCGTCCGTGATCGATCACGTACAGGCGATCGCAGAAGGCGGCGGCCAGGTTCAGGTCATGGATGCTGGCGAGGGTGCCGATGCCCAGGCGCTTGACCCGTTGCAGCAGCTCCAGCTGGTAGCGCGGGTCGAGGTGGTTGGTCGGCTCGTCGAGGATCAGCAGTTGCGGTTGCTGGGCCAGGGCGCGGGCCAGGATCACCCGCTGCTTTTCCCCGCCGGACAAGGTGGCGAAGGCATGCGCCTCGAAACCCAGCAGGCCCACCGACTCCAGCGCCTGGCGGGCGATGGCGCGGTCTGCGGTGCTGTCGCCGTCGAACAGGCCCTTGTGCGGGGTGCGGCCCATGGCGACCACTTCTGCGACGGTCAGGCCGAAGGCATCGGGGAACTCCTGCAACACCACGGCGATGCGTTGCGCGCACCAGCGCGGTGTCTGCTTCCAGACGTTGTAGTGATCGAGCCGGACTTCGCCCTGGTCCGGCCGGCTGAAGCGATAGCTGCAGCGCAGCAGGCTGGTCTTGCCGCTGCCGTTGGGCCCGATCAGCCCGACGAACTCCCCCGGCGCCACGCGCAGGCTGGCCTCACGCAGCTGGAACTGGTGATGACAGTGGCCCTGGCCCAGGGGTGTCCAGGCCAGGTTGGTGAGGTTCAGCGAGGTCATGCGGTGTCCGTGTGATGCCCTGTAGCCGCTGCCGAAGGCTGCGAAGAGGTCCGCAGGACCTTCCGAGGACCTCAAGAGCGCGTGTGCTGCGTCGGAATGCCGCGCAGACCGATCGCAGCCTTCGGCGGCGGCTACAGGTATTGGTTAAAAGGTGTAGTCGGCGGTCACGAAAAACGACCGTGGTTCGCCGAGGATCCATTGCTGGCCCTCATTGTATTGGCTTTGCGCGTACTGCCGGTCGAACAGATTGTTCAGCTGCAAACCGAAGGTGGTGTCGCGCAGGGCTTTCCACGACAACACCGCGTCGACCACGGTGTAGCTGGGCAGCTCGTTGCGGTTGGCCAGGTCGGCGTAGCGGGCATCGACATAACGCACCCCGGCACCGGCCCGCAGGTTATCGGTCACCGCCTTGTTCAGCCACAGGTTGGCGGTGCGCCGTGGCACGTCCACCGGGCGATTGCCGCTGCGCGAGACGAACTGGTTGCCGACCTGTTCTTGGAAGTCGTCGTACTCGGCCTTGACGATGGCGGCATTGGCTTGCAGTTGCCAGGCGTGGGGCAGTTGCAGGTCGAGGCTGGCTTCCAGGCCGCGGGACGACTGCTGGCCGACCTGCTGCTTGAGCGTCGGGTTGCCCGGGTCGTCGGTCAGCAGCTTCTTCTTGACGATGTGATAGGCCGCCAGGGTCCACTCGCCGCGCTGGTCCCAGAACATCTGCTTGAGGCCGATCTCGCTCTGCCGGGCGCGGGCCAGGTCGTATTGCTGCTGGCTCGGGCTCAGGGAAATCAGGCCGCCGACGCCGTCGGTGCTGGTGGCGTACTGGCCGTAGAACGAGGTGTCCGGCGTCAGCGCGAATACCAGCCCGGCCTTCCAGTTGTTGCCGGTCAGGGTCTTGTCGCTCTGGCTGCCGTCCACCAGGTTGTCGCGATCCACCTGCACGTAGTCGCGGCGCACGCCGGTCACCAGCGACCAGCGCTCGCTCAGTTGGGTACGGTTTTCGGCGAAGGCCGACATCTGCTTGGTGGTGCTCTGGAATTGCGGGCGATAGGCCGAGGCACTGTCGAAGCGGCCCTTGTCCGGGTGTTGCAGATCCAGCGGCTGGCCATCCGGCAGCGCATCCTTGAACGGCGAGTTGCTGTTGAGCTGGAAGCGGATGCGGTTGTAATCGACCCCGGCCAGGGTCTGGCTGTCGAGGCCGAACAGGCCGTGCTTGAAGGTGAAGGTCTGGCGATCGCCGACCTGCTCCTGCTGGTGCTTGATGGCGAAGTTGCCGCTGCGCAGAAGCTGCTGGCCGGCGGTGTCCCAGCTGTAGTTTTCGGCGTTCTGCCAGCGCCGTTGGGCCTTGAGGTAATACAGCTCGTTGCTGGCGCTGAGGGTGTCGGAGAGCTGCCACTCGCTGGTCAGGCGCGTCCACTGATCGTTGTAGTGCTGCTTGTCGTTGCCGATGTTGTAGTTCTTGTCCCGCAGGCCCTCATGGAAGCGGCCATTGACCAGCGGGGTGCCGAAATCATTCATCGGCTGCTGGTCGCCGTAGTCGTGGGCGAGGGTGAACGCCAGGTCGTCCGTGGCCTGCCAGCGCAGCGCCGCGCTGATGAAGTCGCTGGCGCTGTCACCGCGATCGATCCAGCCGTTGCTGCGCAGGCGGTTGAGGTTCAGGCGATAGCTCAGGGTGTCGCTCAGCGAGCCGCCGCTGTCGAGGGCCTGCTGCTGGCTGTCGTAGGAACCGTAGCCGAGGCGCAGGTGGTTTTCGATCTCGCCGGCGAAGGGTTTCTTCGGGATCACATTGACCACCGCGCCGGTGGCGCCTTCGCCATACAGCACCGAGGCCGGGCCGCGCAGCACATCCACCCGCTCCACCGACCAGGTGTCCACCGGGAAGGTCACGGTGCCCATGCCGCTGTACAGGCGATTGCCGTCATACAACTGCATCACCGAACCCTGGCCGGTAAAGCCGCGCGCCGACAACGAAGTGCCGCCGTCGCCGGGCGTGCCGGTGCGGCTGATCCCGGTGCCGCGCGACACCGCGTCCTGCACGCTGCGGTCGCCACGCTGGCGAATGCGCTCGCCGCTCAGGCTCTCGGTGCTGGCCGGGGTTTGCAGGGCGCTCAGGCCCAGGCGCGAACCGGCGGTGGTCGGAGTGTGCAGGCTGATGTCCTGCGCGTCGATGGCGGGCGCGCTGATGGTGCCGGTGGGCAGTATCAGGGGTGCGTCGTCGGCCTGGGCGGGGTGATTCAGGGCCAGCAGGCAGAGGCTGGACGCCAGGAGCTTATTTGTCGGGCGGTTCATCGGGGCGGCTGAGTCGCTTCTTCGAGAGGGTTACCCGCAGCATGGGCGGCTGCGGGTAGGGGATCTTACACTTTAATGTTACAAGGTAACATTGTGCGTGTCGTAAATTGAACCGACAGCAGTCTACAGATCCCTCTAAACCGCGCATCTCGCCTGGTTCATGATGAAGATGAGGCCGATTCAGTCGAGCGGTTCCAGCGCGACAACAGCACGCGATCCAGCAGCCACACGGCCACCAGCGAGGCCCCGACCAGGGGAAAGGCCACGGCCAGCGCGAGCATGATCGCCATCGCGGTTTTCCATTTCGGCAGGTCATGGCGCAGCGGCGGTACACCGAGGCGCCCCTGGGGGCGACGCTTCCACCAGATCACCAGGCCGCTGACGGCGCTCAGCAGAATCATCAGGCAGATCAGCAGCACCACGATCTGGTTGAACGGGCCGAACATCTTGCCTTCGTGCAGCATCACCCCGACTTCGGTGGCGCGGGCGACGTTGCTGTACTGCTGCCAGCGCACATCGGCCAGGACCTTGCCGGTGTACTGGTCGACATGCAGGGTGGCGTCGTTGCGCGGGTCGTCGGCGAACACGGCGATGGTGAACACGCCGCTGGCGCTGGTCGGCAGGGTGATGCTGTAGCCGGCTTCGACCTGGCGCTGGGTGGCGATGTCCTGCACCTGCTGCAGGCTGACCGTGGGCGCCGCCGGGCCTTCGTGCGCGGCGCCGTGGGCCATGTGTTCGGCATGGTCGCCGGACATCGGCAGCGGTGTGTTCTCCATGGCCCAGGGTACGGTCTGACGGCTGGCGGTGTTGAGCTCGCCGGCCTGCTGGTCGGACTTGGGCACATCGTTCCACATCGCCGCCGGGAAGCGATTCCACAGCTCGGCGTATTGCTTGCCCCAGAAGCCGGTCCAGGTCATGCCGCTGAGCAGCATCACCAGCAGGAACGCCGCGCCCCAGAAGCCGACCACGGCGTGCAGGTCGCGCCACAGCACACGGCCGCGGCTGCTGAACCGCGGCCACAACACCCCGGCCGAAGACTTGCCGCGCGGCCACCACAGGTACAGCCCGGACACCACCAGGACGATGCCCCAGCCCGCCGCCAGCTCTACCAGGCGGTCGCCGAGGGTGCCGATCATCAGCTCGCCATGGATGGCCCGGGCGATGGCTTGCAGATTGTTCTTGGCGTCCTGCTCGCCAAGGATATTGCCGTGGTAAGGGTCGACGAACACATTGAGTTCGCCACCTTCCTTCTGCACCACGAACTGCGCGCTGCGCCCGGCTTCGAGCGGCGGCAGGTACTGTTTGACATGGCCCTGGGGATACGCGGCCCGGACCCGCTGGAGTTGTTCATCGGCGCTGAGCATATGGTGCCCCGCCGGCACCTGCAGCAGGTGGCCGTACATCAGCGGGTCGAGCTGGGGTTTGAACAGGTAGATGATCCCGGTCAGGGACAGCATCACCATGAAAGGGGCCACGAACAGCCCGGCGTAGAAATGCCAGCGCCAGGCCAGGTTATAGAAAGACACTTTCGGTTGGCTCATCAGGGAATGCTCCGCATGGGCAATTACTCTCTGTAGCCGCTGCCGATAGGCTGCGATCGGCCGGAACGGCCGCAACGTACTCAATAGCGCTGAAGGCCTTCGGCCTTATCGCAGCCCTTCGGCAGCGGTTCCATTTGTTGTTGTGTTTAGAAGCTCAGGTCCACCTTGGTCCAGAGCGTGCGCCCCGGTTCGTTGATGGCTTGCGGGTCATTGGCCGGGTAGCCGAACCCGGCGTTGCCGGCCAGGTTCAGGTGCTCGGCGTAGGCCTTGCCGAACAGGTTGTCGACGCCGGTGCTGACCTTCAGGTTCTTGTTGATCCGATAGGCGCCGTTGAGCGAGAACACGCCGAAGCCGCCGCTCTTGCCGAAGTCCTTGCCGACCACGTTGCCCTTGTTTTCGTCGATGCGGTTCTGCGCCGCCACCACTCGCCACAGGGCGCCTGCGCTCCAGTTGTCCGCGCTGTAGGTCAGGCCGAAACGCGCGTCCAGCGGCGGCATCTGCGGTAGCGGCGAGCCGTCGCTGCTGTTCTTGCCCCAGGCGTAGGCGAGGGTGGCGTCGGCCTTCCAGTTGTCGGTCAGCTTGTAGGCCGCGCCGAGTTCGCCACCCATGATGCGGGCGTCGATGTTCTCGGCTTGCGAGGTCATGCCCATCATCCCGGGGCGGTAGTTGAACAGGATGTAGTCGCGTACCTGGCCGATGTAACCCGAGGCCCAGGCTTCCAGTTCCGCGGTCTTGTATTGCAGGCCGAAGTCGAGCTGGGTGGTCTTTTCCGGCTTGATCGAATCGAAGGCGTTGACCGATCCGGCCGGGCCCATTTTCGGCGAGAACAGCTCCCAGTAATCCGGGAAGCGTTGCGCGTGGCCGATGCCGGCGTAGACCGTGGTCGGGCTGTCGGCCAGGTCATGCTCGTAGCGGATGAAACCGCTGGGCAGGGTGTCGGCGCGGGTATCGCCGGCGGTCGGGTTGGGCCGGGCCATCATTCCGGAACCGATGCTCTGGCGGTAGTCCTTGGCCGAGGCGCGGTCCACTCGGGCGCCGCTGATCAGCCGGTCGCGGTCGGCGGCGTACCAGGTCAGCTCGCCGAACGCGCCGTAGTTATGGAAGTCGGCGTCCTTGGTGCGCGGCTGGTCCTTATAGGTGTCGATACCCATGCCTTTGCGCTGACGGTGCTCGTTGGTCTGCGCATCGATACCGCTGATCAACTGCACATCGGCCCAGCGCCAGGTGGCCTTGATCCGCGCGCCGAGGGTGCGGCGGTCGACGTTGCTGGCCATGGGGCCGGCCATCATCCCGGTGCCGGACGGCGTGCGCAGGCTGTAGTTGTCCATCACATGGTCGGCGTAGTTGTAGTAGACCTGCGCCTCGACCTTATCCAGCACCTCGCCGATATTGGAACGCTCGAAACGCAGGCCCAGGCTTTCCCGCTTGAACTGCGAACCGTCCATGCCGCGCCCGGCGTAACGCGCTTCGCCGTCGCCCTTGCCGGCGGTGAGCTCCAGCAGGGTGTCGGCGTCCGGGGTCCAGCCCAGGGCCACGTCACCATTCCACTTGTCGTAGCGCGACGGCACGGTGTCGTTGTTGCCGTCCTTGTAGTCGTCGGAATGGGCCTGGTTGCCGATCACCCGCACGTAACCCAGCGGTCCGCCGGCGGCGGCATCCACTACCTTGTCGAAGCGGCCGTTGGAGCCGGCCAGGACGCTGGCGTTGACCCGGGTACCCAGCTCGCCGAAGTTTTCCGGCTCGCGGTCGAAGAGGATGGTCCCGGCCGAAGCGCCCGGCCCCCAGAGCACGGTTTGCGGACCCTTGATCACCGTCAGCTTGTCGTAGGTTTCCGGCGAGATATAGGAGGTCGGCGCGTCCATGCGGCCAGGGCAGGCGCCGAGCATCATGCCGCCGTTGGTGAGGATGTTCAGGCGCGAGCCGAACATGCCGCGCAGCACCGGGTCGCCGTTGGTGCCGCCGTTGCGCACCAGGGCGAAGCCGGGGATGGTCTTGAGGTAGTCGCCGCCATCGCTGGCCGGGACCGGCTGGCGCGGATCCTTGGGGTTGGTGACCACGGTCAACGGTGAGCTGGGGGCGATGGCGGTGATTACCGTCGGGCTCAGTTCTTCGCCGTGCTGGCTGTGATCCACCGGCTGTTCGGCCGCCAGGGCCAGCGGCGTGAGCAGGGCGCCGCAGAGCAGGGCGATGGCGTGGCTGAAACGTACGCGAGGTTCGTTCAGGGCAAAGGTAGCGGGGGCCTGGGCGGAGCACAGGCGAGTGTCAGCAGAAAACCTGGACATAAAGGTTCCATCAATCATTTCGTAAACAACACGGCCAGCAGCCTGCGGCTGTCTTTTCTACAGTCGGCCGGGTGAAGTGCGGTTGAGGGGTTTACGCAATGACAGGTGGCGCGCGGGTCCGGGCGCCGGGGAACACCGTCTGCCGGGCATGGCCCAGGCGCGGCGAGGGGGTGAGGAAGTGGCTGGACGGCGAACTGTCGAGCGCCGTGAACGACAAGCTGCCAGGCAGCGCCGGGCAGTTGAACAGCAGGCTGCAATAACCGCATTTTTCCCAGAGCGCATGGTGTTCGCCCTGGACCTTGCCGTGCTCCGCGCCGTGAGGGTTTTCACCGTGGCAGCCGGGCTCGCCCATGTTCATGTCCATCGACATGGACATGGACAGGTTCATCGGCACAGCCTGATCCATCGGCATCGACTGGGAAATCAGCGGACCGATAAAGATCATCAGCATGGCGAACAGGCTGATCCAGCTGCCACGCCGTACTTTCAGGGGCGTGCGCACGGATCGCCGGGTGCCAGGCGAGCGCAAGGCGTTCACGGTAATGACGGCCGGGGCTTATTGGGCGTGCATGTGTTCCTGGCTGCCCGCGGGCGCCTGCTTCTGCACCGCCACCTCGACCGTGACGTCGCCGGATTTCTCGAAGTGCAGGGTCAGGGGGAAGCGCTTGCCGTCGCTGAGCAGGCTGCGATCTTTGAGCTCCAGCAGCATCACGTGATAGGCCATGGGCGCGAAGGTGACGGTCGCACCTGGGGCGATCGCCACGTTGGGCACCTGCTGCATTTTCATCAGGTCGCCCTGCTGCACGTGTTCATGCAGCTCGGCCTTGCCCGAGATCGGCGAGTCGACGCCGAGCAGGCGGTCGGCATTCTTGCCGGTGTTGTGAATAACGAAATAGGCCGCCACCGTCGGTGCGTTGGGCGGCAGCTCCTGTGACCAAGGGTGGGCAATCTGCAACTCGCCAGCCTGGTATTCATGGGCGGCGGCAAAACCAGCGGGCAACAGCAGGGCGGCCAGCAGCAGGGCTTGCAAGGCCTGTACGGATTTCAACATGGCAGTTCTCCAGAACGATTCGACACGCAGATCAATTGCGAGGTGGAATCAGACCAGAGGTGAAGCGCGGGGATTGAGGCTCGGCCATTGCTGGCGTGGCGTGGGCATGACCAGCGCGGGTGGCGCGACGCTGCGGTTGGACTCGAAACGGGCGAAATACAACTGCGGCGCATGGCCTGGCAGGGCGACCAGGGGCGCCGAGCCGGAACAGCACCAGCAGTGCTGCATGGTGGAGTGATCGTCGTTCTGCGGGGCTTGCTGTTCCAGCTTGCCCAGGGAGATCGCCACCAGTTTGGTGCCGCTGGAGGAACAGAAGCTGCCCCACAACAGTTGCTCGGCAGGTGCTCGATCGGTCTGCTGCATGGCTCCCGAAAGCGGCATGGCAAGCATGTTGAACAGCACTGCGAAGCAGGCGATCCAGGCAAATGCGAGCCGTTGTCGGGACATGGTGACGATCCGTCAGGTTGAGCGAACAGGGGGGTATTTAGCCTGATCGCTGTGGATAAGTAAAAAGGCGCCGTGCGGTGTGGTGTCGCAGAGCCACCTGGATTGGCCGTTCCTCAGTGAGCCGGTACCGCGCGGACCTCGATGGCCACGCCGAGCTTGGCGCGGATGGCGGCGAAGATCGCAGCCAGGTTGTCCATGCTCGGGTTGCCGCTGGCGGACAGCATGCGATGCAGGCTCTTGCTGGGCTTGGCGGTCTCGCGGGCCAGGGCTTCGAAGCCGACGGTGGCGTTGACCAGGTCGCGCAGAATGATCCGCGACATCTCCGGTTCGCCGTTGAGAAACAGCGTAGCAGCCTCGTCCAGCAGCGCCTGGGAAAACGCCGGGTCGCGCTCGGCGCGTTCGGCAATGCTGTGCTTGAAGCTTCGAGTCAGTGCCATGGGTGTCACCTCGTTTTCAGTTCGGCCTTCTTGCGGTGATGGAATTCGGCGATCAGTTTTTTTGCCTGCCTGATGTCTGCCTGCTGGCTGGACTTGTCGCCACCGCCAAACAGGATCACCAGGTGCCAGCCTTCCTGGATCAGGTAGATCCTGTAGCCCGGGCCCCAATCGATGCGGTATTCGCCAAGCCCGTCGAACCACTTGATGTTGGATGTGTTGCCCATTTCCAGGCGCAGCAGCGCGGTGGAAACCTTGACGGCTGCCTGGGTATCCAGCGTTTCGAACCAGCGACCGAAGGGGCTGCGCTGGTTCTCTTGCTGGTATTCCTCGACTGTGATCATCGTCGGCCTTAAAGGTAACAAATAAGTTACTATATGGGTAGGCCTTTGATCGTGCCGCAAAGCCTGTCCGTGGCCAACGCCGCAAGTGTTTCCTCTGTCTTCAATACGCGAAGGTCCCGTGGCGCGGCGGCCAGGGCTGCGTCCTACCGTTCAGCGGGGGACTTGGTAACTCGATATATCGGCCGGGTTTTGTGCGGCCAGGCGGTCAGCGCAGGGCCTGGAGCAACTCGCCCAGGTCATGGAATTCCCGATCGACGGCTGGCAACGACGGCCGTTGCAGGATCAGCACCGGCACCCCACGCTCGCGCGCCACTTCCAGCTTGGGTTCGGTGGCGCTGCTGCCGCTGTTCTTGCTGATCAGCACGTCGATACGGCGGCGTTCGAACAGCTCGCGTTCGCTGTCGATCAGGAAGGGGCCGCGTGCGCCTATCACTTCGCACCGGTCATTGCCGGGGTACGGGTCGAGGGCGCGCAGGGTCCAGAACTGCCCGGCGGGGATCTCATGCAGATGCTGCAAGGGTTCGCGGCCCAGGGTGAACAGCGGGCGCTTGAAGGGTTCGAGTGCCTGGACCAGTTCGGCCCAGTCGCGGACTTCGCGCCAGTCGTCACCGGCCTGTGCTTGCCAGGCCGGTCGGCGCAGGGCCCAGCAGGGGATGCCACACAGTTGCGCGGCCGTGGCGGCGTTCTGGCTGATTTGGGCGGCATAGGGGTGAGTGGCGTCCAGCAGCAGCTCGATGCCTTGCTCGCGGATGAACCGGGCCAGGCCCTCGGCGCCGCCGTAGCCGCCGACCCGCACCTGGCAGTCCAGGTCTGCGGGCACGCGCCCGATGCCCGCCAGGCTATAGATGTGCTCCGGCCCCAGGGTCCGGGCGATGGCCAGGGCCTCGGTCACGCCGCCCAGCAGCAGTATGGGTTTCATCGAAAAGCTCCGGCATGGCCGACAATGCCGCCCTGGCGATCGATGGCGAAGACTTCGACCTGGACCTGTGGCGGCACCACGCTGCGGGCGAAGTCCAGGGCGTGCTGGCACACCGCGTCGCCCAGGGCGATGCCGGCGGCGCTGGCCATGGCCAGCGCTTGCTGGCTGGTGTTGGCGCCACGGATGGCGCTTTGCAGCGCCGGGTCGGCGCCGACCGCCGCGGCCCACTCGGCCAGTTGCGGCAGGTCGATGCTGGAGTGGCGGCTGTGCAGGTCCATGTGCCCGGCCGCAAGCTTGCTGATCTTGCCGAAGCCGCCACACACGCTGAGTTTGTCCACCGGTACTTTGCGCAGGTGCTTGAGCACGGCGCCGACAAAGTCGCCCATTTCGATCAGGGCGATTTCCGGCAGGTCGTAGACGCGGCGCATGGTGTCTTCGCTGGCATTGCCGGTACAGGCGGCGATGTGCAGGTAGCCGTTGGTCTTGGCGACATCGATGCCCTGGTGGATCGAGGCGATATAGGCCGCGCAGGAAAACGGCCGCACGATGCCGCTGGTGCCGAGGATCGACAGGCCGCCGAGAATGCCCAGGCGCGGGTTCATGGTTTTCAGCGCCAGGGCTTCGCCATCCTCGACGTTGACCGTGACCTCGAAGCCGCCCTGGTAACCCTGTTCCCGGGCCAGGGTTGCCAGGTGCTCGCTGATCATCCGGCGCGGCACCGGATTGATCGCCGGTTCGCCCACACCCAGCACCAGCCCCGGCCGGGTCACGGTGCCCACGCCTTGGCCGGCGATGAAACGAATGCCGCTGTCCGGGCTCAGGCGCACCTGGGAATAGAGCAGGGCGCCGTGGGTCACGTCGGGGTCGTCGCCGGCATCCTTGATCGTGCCGGCCTCGGCGCCGGTGTCGGTGAGGCGGCAGAACTCCAGGCGCATCTGCACCTGCTTGCCCTTGGGCAGGACGATCTCCACGGCGTCGCTGCTGGCACCGCCGAGCAACAGGCGCGCCGCCGCCAGGCTGGTGGCGGTGGCGCAGCTGCCGGTGGTCAGGCCGCTGCGCAGCGGGGCCGGTTGTTCCGCCGTTTCTTCACGCATGCCGCGCGGCCTTGTGCAGGCGCGAGCTTGCTCGCGATAGCGTTCGCCAGACGGACCGCGTGGTCTGGATCGCGAGCAAGCTCGCTCCTACAGGGGAGGGTAGGGTGCTCATAGCGGTTTGACGAGGTCGAGCAAGGTAATGGGCAGGGCCTGGCGCCAGGTGTCGAAGTCCCCCAGCGGCAGGGCCTGGGCGACATGGATGCGGGTCAGCTCGCCGCCATGCCGTTCGCGCCAGGCCATCAGGGTCGTTTCGCTTTGCAGGGTCACGGCGTTGGCCACCAGCCGGCCACCGGGCTTGAGCCGGGCCCAGCAGGCATCGAGCACACCGGGGCGGGTCACGCCGCCGCCGATGAAGATCGCGTCCGGGGCTTCCAGGCCATCCAGCGCCTGGGGCGCGCTGCCGCGAACCAGTTGCAGGCCGGGCACGCCGAGGGCGTCGCGGTTGTGTTCGATCAGTTGCTGGCGGCCTGGGTCGGCTTCGATGGCCAGGGCCCGGCAGCTGGGGTGCGCGCGCATCCACTCGATGCCGATCGAGCCGCTGCCGGCGCCGACATCCCACAACAGTTCGCCGGGCACCGGGGCCAGACGGGCTAGGGTAATGGCGCGGACGTCGCGCTTGGTCAGCTGGCCGTCATGTTGGAAGGCCGAGTCGGGCAAGCCGGCCAGGCGCGACAGGCGCGGCGTATCGGGCTCGGCCAGGCATTCGATGGCCACCAGGTTGAGGTCGGCGATGGCCGGGTCGCTCCAGTCGTTGGCGGTACTGTCGGTCCGTCGTTCGGCCTCGCCGCCCAGGTGCTCGAGCACGCTGAGACGGCTCGGGCCGAAGCCGCGTTCGCGCAGCAGCGCGGCGATGGCCGAGGGGCTGAGGCCGTCATTGCTCAGGACCAGCAGGCGCACGCCGCTGAACAGCTGGGCGCTGAGGGCGGCCACGGGGCGGGCGACCACCGAGAGCGTCACCACCTCTTGCAGCGGCCAGCCCAGGCGCGCGGCCGCCAGTGAATAAGAGGAAGGCGAGGGCAGGACGTGCATTTCTTCATGAGCCACCTGCCGCGCCAGGCTGGCGCCGACGCCGAACAACATCGGGTCGCCGCTGGCCAGCACGCACACCGGCTCGCCGCGCTTGGCCAGCACCGGCTCCAGTGAGAATGGGCTCGGCCACAGTTGCCGTTCGCCGCGGATGCACACCGGCAACAGGTCCAGTTGCCGCTGGCCGCCGACGATCCGCGAAGCGCCCATCAGGGCCCGCCGGGCGTTCTTGCCCAGGCCCTTGAAGCCGTCTTCACCGATTCCCACTACTGTCAGCCAGGGCGACATCGCTATTCCTCGAGGGTAAAACCTGTTCTTCCGACAGGCAGGCTTTTCATGCCTTCGGACAAAGCAGGCATAATACCGCGCCTTCGCCCGCGAAGCGCCTTTCCCACACAGCCGGTCACCCCCTTGAACGAACGCCCGATGTCCACCGCCTTACGCCCCTCGGCCTGTCCGGGGTTGCTGCGTATCGTCCCGGCACTGGACGGCGGTATCTGCCGGATCAAGCTGGCCGGCGGGGCGATCAGCACCGCCCAGGCCCGCGCGGTGGCCGCTGCGGCCGAGCGTTATGCCGGCGGGGTGATCGAGGCGACTAACCGCGCCAACCTGCAGATTCGCGGGATCGGCGCCGAGCATCAGGCGCTGATTGCCGACCTGCTGGCCGCCGGCCTGGGGCCGACCACCGCGGCCGGCGATGACGTGCGCAACCTGATGCTCAGCCCCACGGCCGGGATCGACCGCACGATGATCCTCGACACCCGTCCCCTGGCCGGGCAGATTCTCGCCACTGTGCAAAGCCATCCGCGCTTTCATGAGTTGTCGCCCAAGTTCGCCGTGCAACTCGACGGCGGCGAGGCCCTGGCCATGCTGGAACATCCCCATGACCTGTGGCTTTCGGCGTTCGAAGGCGCGGGCGAGCCCTGGCTGGCCTTCGGTCTGGCCGGCTGCCCTGGGGACCGGCCCCTGGCCAGCGTGGCGCTGGAGGATGGGCTGGCCCTGGTGGTGGCGGTGCTGGAGCTGTTCCTCGACCTGGCCCGCCCCGAACAGACCCGCATGCGCCAGCTGTTGGCGGAACACTCGGCGGACGCGCTGCTGGCGCAGGTGTCCGCGCGCTTGCCGGGGCCGGTGATCAGAATTGGCGATTGGCAGCGCGTGGCCCCTTCCGAGCCGCTGCATATCGGCACTTATCCACAGCGGCAACCGGACCAGGTCTATGTCGGTGCCGTCACGCCCCTGGGGCGGCTGGACCCGTCGATGCTGCGCGGCGCGGCGCAGCTGGCCGAGCAATGGGGCGACGGCAGCCTGAGGTTCACGCCCTGGCAGAGCCTGTTGCTGCCAAATCTGCGGGCCGAAGATGCGCCTGAAGTCACGCGCTGCCTGCAACAGCTGGGGTTTCTCTGCTCGCCAGAGCAGCCCCTGGCCCACCTGATTGCCTGCACCGGTTCCAGCGGCTGCGGCAAGGCCCTGGCTGACACCAAGGGCGACGCGCTGAAGCTGGCTGCCTTGCTCCAGCGTCACGGACATCAGCTGGACGTGCACCTGTCCGGCTGCTCGCGTTCCTGCGCCGCCGCCCATGTGGCACCGGCTACCTTGCTGGCCGTCGCCCCCGGTCGTTACGACCTCTATTTTCGCGATGCCGCGCAGCCGGGTTTCGGCACGCTGCACGCACGCAACCTTTCCCTTGAAGCGGCCGGCGCATTGCTCGATGCCCGCCCACGGAGCAACACCCATGATTGATTACATCCGCGACGGTCAGGAGATCTATCGCAACTCCTTCGCGATCATTCGCGAGGAGGCCAGGCTCGATCGCATCCCCGCGGACCTGGAAAAGCTCGCGGTGCGGGTGATCCACGCCTGCGGCATGGTCGATGCCATCGACGGCCTGCAGTTCTCCGAAGGCGCGGGTAAGGCCGGGCGCGCTGCCCTGGCCGCTGGCGCGCCGATTCTCTGCGATGCGCGCATGGTCTCCGAAGGCATTACCCGCGCCCGTCTGCCGGCGAACAATCAGGTGATCTGCACCCTGCGCGACGAAAGCGTGCCGGAGCTGGCCCGCGAGCTGGGCAACACCCGCTCGGCGGTGGCCCTGGAACTGTGGCGGCCGTACCTGGAAGGCAGCGTGGTGGTGATCGGCAACGCCCCGACCGCGCTGTTCTACCTGCTGGAAATGCTCGACGCCGGCGCGTCGAAACCGGCGCTGATCCTCGGTTTCCCGGTAGGTTTCGTCGGCGCGGCCGAGTCCAAGGCGATGCTCGCCGCCGACAGCCGCGGCGTGCCTTTTGTGATCATGCAAGGCCGCCTGGGCGGCAGCGCCATGGCCGCCGCCGCCGTCAACGCCCTGGCCACGGAGATCGAATGATGCAGCAACCTGGACGTTTGATCGGCCTGGGCGTCGGCCCCGGTGATCCGGAACTGATTACCGTCAAGGCCCTGCGCCTGCTGCGCGAATCGCCGGTGGTGGCGTACTTCGTCGCCAAGGGTAAAAAGGGCAATGCCTTCGGCATCATCGAAGCACACCTGCAAGGCGCGCAGACCCTGGTGCCGCTGGTCTACCCGGTGACCACCGAAGTGCTGCCGGCGCCGCTGTCCTATGAGCAAGTGATCAGCGACTTCTATGACAGCGCCGCCGAAGACTTGGCCAAGCATCTGGACGCCGGCCGCGACGTGGCGGTGATCTGCGAAGGCGACCCGTTCTTCTACGGTTCCTACATGTACCTGCACGACCGCCTGGCCGAGCGTTACCCGGCCGAAGTGGTGCCGGGGGTGTGCTCGATGCTCGGTGGCGCCTCGGTGCTGGGCGCGCCGCTGGTGTATCGCAACCAGAGCCTGTCGGTGCTCTCCGGCGTGTTGCCCCATGACGAACTCAAGCGCCGCCTGGCCGATGCCGACGCGGCGGTGGTGATGAAGCTGGGGCGCAACTTCCCCAAGGTGCGCCAGGTGCTCGAAGAGCTGGGCCTGGCCGAGCGCGCGCTGTACGTCGAGCGCGCGACCATGGCCAACCAGAAGATCGTGCCGCTGGATGAAGTGCAGCCGATGTCCTCGCCGTATTTCTCGTTGATCATCGTGCCCGGTGAAAGGTGGCAAGGTTGATGGCCCGTTCCGCACCGGCCATCGTCATCCTTGGCCAAGGCAGCCTGGCGACTGCGCGCAAGCTTCAGCAGCTGTACCCGGATGCGCTGATCCACGGCCTGGCCGAACGGGTCGAGGGCGCCGACCGCCCGTACCAGGAGTTCGGCGCGACCTTGCGTCAGCTGTATCAACAGGACACGCCGATCATCGCCCTGTGCGCTGCAGGCATCGTCATCCGCACCCTGGCGCCGCTGCTGCTGGAGAAGGGCGCGGAGCCGCCGGTGCTGGCCGTGGCCGAAGACGGCAGCGCCGTGGTGCCGTTGCTCGGTGGCCTGGGCGGAGTGAACGTCATGGCCCGGGAAATCGCCGCCGGCCTGGGTGTGGCGGCGGCCATCACCACCAGCGGCGAGCTGCGCTTCGGCACCTGCCTGCTCAACCCACCGAGCGGCTATGCCCTGGGTGATCTGGAGCTGGGCAAGCGTTTCGTCTCCGATCTGCTGGGCGGTGAAAGCGTGCGCATCGAAGGCGCCGCGCCCTGGCTGGCCGAGGCCCGGTTGCCGGAAGACCGGCATGCCCGGCTGACCATCCGCGTCGGTTCGGCCGAGCGCGAGCCCGCCGCCAACGAACTGCTGATCTATCCGCGCAGTGTGCTGATCGCCTGCAACGGCAATATCGCTGGTGCCGATGCGCTGCGTGAGGCCTTGCACCAGAAGCAGATCGCCGTGCAATCCGTCGCCTGCCTGCTGGCCGCTGACAGCGACATGGCCAGCCCGGCCTTGCGCGAAGCCGCTGCCGAGCTGGGCGTGCCCCTGCGTTTCGCCCCGGCGACGGGCAGCGTCGCCGAGCTGGCGCAACAGGCTGTGCCGCAACTGCTGCCGCCGCTCAGCGTGGGTGAAGACATCGCCATTGCCGTGGCCAGCCAGCCGCTGGACCCGCAGCAGATCGGCCGCCCCCGTGGCCGCCTGGCGGTGATCGGCCTGGGCCCTGGCGCCGCCGAGCTGATGGTGCCGGCGGTGAAAGCCGAACTGGCGCGGGCCAACGATATCCTCGGCTACGAAACCTATGTGCGCATGGCCGGCCCGTTCCGCGCCGACCAGGTCATGCACTGCACCGACAACCGCGAAGAAATGCAGCGTGCCCGCCACGCCTTCGAGCTCGCGGCCCAAGGCCGTTCGGTAGTGGTGGTGTCCTCCGGCGACCCGGGGGTGTTCGCCATGGCCGCGGCGGTGCTGGAAGCGCTGCACGAATCCAGCGAGCCGGGCTGGCATCGGGTCGAGCTGGAAATCCTTCCCGGAGTTTCCGCTTCCCTGGCTACCGCCGCACAGGCTGGCGCGCCCCTGGGCCACGACTTCTGCGTGCTGTCCCTGTCGGACAACCTCAAGCCCTGGGCAATCATCGAGAAGCGCCTGGACCTGGCGTCCCAGGCCGACCTGGCCTTGGCGTTCTATAACCCGATCTCGCGCTCGCGCCCTTGGCAACTGGGGCGCGCGTTGGAGATCGTGCGCCAGCACCGCACCGCGGATACGCCGGTGGTGCTGGGGCGGGATATCGGGCGTCCGGGGCAGACGTTGCGCGTTATCACCTTGGGCGAGCTGACACCGGAGCAGGTGGATATGCGCACTATGGTGTTGGTGGGGTCATCCACGACCTGTGTGTTTCCCAAGGCTGGAGGGGGGGAGTGGGTGTATACGCCGAGGTGGTACGGGCAGAAACCTTAGGCAACTTCGAACCGCTGTAGGGGCGAGGCTTGCCTGCGATTTCGATGGTGGCCTCGCTGGGGGTGTTGGGCGGTGTACATATCCGTTTCTGCGGTAACGGCCACTTAGGGTTCCGCCCTTACGGCGGGTCACTTTTGGCAAACGCCCCAAAAGTAACCAAAAGGTCTCGCCCCTGGCGTACGGCCTTCGCTGCGCTCAGGTTCCCTCGCTCCGGCGTCCATCAGGGGGGCATCGACTCCGGTCGGCTTCGCTTCGACCTCCATACGATGTCCTCGACTGCGTCGAGGGGCGCTGCGCGCCATCCCCCTGATGAACACCTCCACTCGGCCTCCCGATGGGGCGGGTGGATCAAGATCAAAAGCCAAAGCTGCGTCATGCGCGACCTACCGGTCGGCGCTAACCCTGTAGCCGCTGCCGAGCCTGCGAGGCTGCGATCGACCGCGAAGCGGACGCAGGGTCTTGAGACCGCTGGAGGACCTTCGGTCCTATCGCAGCCTCGCGGGCTCGGCAGCGGCTACAGGAAGCGTGGGGGCCGTCAGAGGGAAAGAATGGCAACACATTGAGGGTTGTCGCTGGTTTTTGGCGAAGCCATAGTTGCCCGGTCGCCGACGCATCGGCGGTCGATCTTAGCCGGTCGAAATGTGGGGCTATGAACGCTTAAGCGCCATCCATTACCATGCTGGCGCTTTTGGTTGCGCGGCATCCTTTATGGTGGCTGTGCGCGGGACACCTTTGGGTGTGCCGGGGAATGTTCATAGCTCCATCCCTGGTCGGCTAACCCTCGCACAGCTGCCTCCCATTTGTTTAGCCGCAAAGAGTGGCAGCTCTTTATGCAACTAAGGAGCTATGACCATGACGGACTTCATCCCACTACAAAGCAATCTCACCCCTACCCCGGTGTTCCACCTCGACCGCAACGCACCCGCAGCCGATCTGCATGGCGGGGCGGTGCAGCGCATCAAGGCTTCGCGGGATCTGATGCACAGCCTCAATTGCCTGAGTGTCAAAGGCGTGGGCGACCAGGATCTGATTCACTTCGTCAACGCCGCCCACCTGTTGCTACAAGACGGCTGCGACGCGCTGGATGCCTTGCAGTGGCAACTGCAGGCGTAAAAAATCCCACCCCGGAAAAAGCCCAGGCTCACTGCCCCCAGTGAGCCTGCTTGTTCTTGCCGCTTGCCGCTTGAAGCTTGCAGCTGCCTCTACCCCAGATACCCCTTGACCCCGGTAAAGATGATCTGCGCCGCCAGGGCGCAGACGAACAGGCCCATCAGTCGGCTGACGATCTGCAAGCCTTGCTCGCCCAGGATGCGTTCGATGCGGTTGGACAGGTAGAGCACCACGCCGACCGTGAAGCTGGCCAAGGCGATGCTGAGGATCGCGGTGAGTTTGTCGTCCCAGTGCGGCTGGCCGACGCCCATCACCAGCAGGGCGCCGATGGTGCCGGGGCCGACGGTCAGGGGGATGGTCAGCGGCACTATGGTCACGTCCTGCTGCACGTTGTCGGTCTGGATCGCCGACTTGCCCTGGGCCATGCCCAGGGCCGAGATGAACAGCACGCTGCCGGCGCCGATGCGGAAGGCGTCCACGGTGATGCCGAACACATTGAAGATCACCCGTCCGAACAGATACAGCAGCACGCTGGAGGCCAGGGTCGCCAGGGCGACGTTCCACGCCAGGCGCCGACGCTCCTTGCTGGAGTAGCCGCGGGTCAGGCTGATGAAGCAGGACAGGACGAAGAAGGGGCTGTAGAGCACCAGCATCTTCAGGTACACGCTGAACAGCACATGGAGCATGGCGCAAACTCACAGCGAAGGAGGGCGAGCGGAGTTTAACAGGCGTTTGCCGGACTGTCGGCTCAGGACGGTTGCGCCGTGGTGCGGTCCTGCAGGTCGCGCTGCGCCACCCAGTGTTCGATCAGTTCGCGCAGTTGCGACAGTTCCACCGGCTTGGCCATGTGCCCATCCATGCCGGCCTGCCGCGCGCGCTCCTTGTGCTCGGTGAGGATGTGCGCGGTCAGCGCCACCACCGGCGTGCGCACGCGCTGGTTGCCGACTTCCCAGGCCCGCAGTTGCTGGGTGGCGGAGAAACCGTCGAGGATCGGCATTTCGCAGTCCATCAGCACCAGGTCGTAGCGCTGGGCCTTCATCGCTTGCAAGGCTTCTTCGCCGTTGCTCGCGGTATCGGGCTGCAGGTTGAGCTTGCCGAGCATGCCGCGAATCACCTTGGTGGAGATGCTGTTGTCCTCGGCGACCAGGATGCGGAAGTCGCTCGGCACCTTGACCGGCACCGCAACCCCGCTCAGCGAATGGGGCTGATGGGGGACCAGTTGGCCCTTGTTGCGCTGGGTCAGCTCGTCGGCCAGGGTGGTCTTGAGGGTGTAGCCGGCCACCGGTTTGGCGAGGATGCGCTTGACCCCGGCGTTGCGCGCGATGACCTTGCTCGGCGCGTTGCTGATGCCGGTGAGCATGATCAGCAGGATGTCGTGGTTCAGGCTCGGGTCTTCCTTGATCTTGGCCGCCAGTTGCATGCCGGTCATGCCGGGCATGTTCTGGTCGAGCAGCACCACATCGAAGTAGTCGCGCAGGTGCGCCTTGGTGCGCAGCAGGGCCAGGGCTTCCTTGCCCGAAGGCACGGCGCTGACGTTCAGGCCCCAGGCGCTGCATTGCTGCACCAGGACCTTGCGGCAGGTGTCGTTGTCGTCCACCACCAGCACCCGGGCGCCTTGCAGCGGGCCATCCAGGTCGGACGTCGGGTGCTCCAGGCGCTCAGGGTCCAGCGGCAGGGTCAGCCACAGGGTGCTGCCCTGGTTGGCGCTGGTCTTGACCCCGAACTCGCCATGCATCAGCAGGATCAGCTGACGGGCGATGACCAGGCCGAGATTGCCGCCCAGGCGGGTGCTGGCGAGGAAGTTCTTGCTGTGCAGTTCCGAATGCAGCAGGGCATCGCGTTCTTCGGCTTCCATCGGCTGGCCGCTGTCCTGCACGGCAATGCGCAGGCGCGGTTTGCTGGTGCGCTCGTCCAGCGCGACCACCACCAGGACCTCGCCTTCGTCGGTCTTCTTCAGGGCGTTTTCCAACAGGCTGAGCATGGCCTGGCGCAAGCGCGTCGGGTCGCCGCTGATCACGCGTGGCACCTGCGGCTGGATGAAGCTGATCAGCTCGACGTTCTGCTGCTCGGCCTTGGCGCGGAAAATACTCAGGCAGTCTTCGATCAGTGCATTGAGGTCGAACTGCACGTCGTCCAGCTCGATCTGCCCGGACTCGAGCTTGGAGATGTCGAGGATCTCGTTGATCAGGGTCAGCAGCTCGTTGCCGGCACTGTGGATGGTCTGCACGTAGTCGCGTTGCTTGACCGACAGTGGCGTGCCCAGCAGCAGCTCGGTCATGCCCAGCACGCCGTTCATCGGTGTGCGGATCTCGTGGCTGATCTTGGCCAGGAACTCGGCCTTGGCATTGACCTCGGCGTTGCTGGCGGCGAGGTCGCGGCTGACGCTGAACTCGTTCTCGGTGATGCTGCGCTGGCGCTCGCCCAGGGCGATGCTCATCGCCCACCCGCTCAGGCACATGGTTACCAGCAAGGTAATGATCAGGCCCTGGGGCGCGACCATGGTCAGCCCCAGCAGCGCCGGCAGCACGATCAGCGCGCCGATGTTGAAGATGCCCATGCCGGCCACGAAGTAGCGCGCCGGGCGGTAACCTTTGTGCCAGTGATAACCGGCGATGAACAGCATGCTCAGGCCGACCAGGGCCACCAGGCCGTAGGTGATGAGGTTCAGCGGGAGTGAATCGACGAACAGCAGCAACAGGCTGCACAGACCGACCATCAGGATGTCGACCAGCAGCAGCTTGTTCAGTGGGTGCGGGCCCAGCGGGGCAAAAAAGCGATAGACGAACATCAGCCCGCAAGGGGTAGTCAGCAACAGCGCCAGGTAGGCGCCAGGGGTCTGTATCGCGTGCCAGTCCGGCAGCCAGGGGCCGAACAGGTTGAGCATCAGCGCCAGGCTGAGCATCACCAGGGCTTCGCAGGACGCCAGCCACAGGCTGCTGCGCGAACGGGTGTAGGCGTAGCGCACCAGGTTGTGCAGCATCAGCATGCCCATGCAGCCGAACAGCAGGCCGTACAGCACGCTCTGGCCTTGATTGGCTGCGGTCATGACCGCCGGTTGCAGGGTGATGTAAGGGCGCAACTGATGGTCGGAGACCAGGCGCAGGTAGACATCGAGGGTCTTCTGGTTCTGCGGCAGCGGCAGCATGAAGTCGCTGCTGGGCAAAGGCCGTTCGGCCTGGGGCTGCTGGGTGCCGGAGGTCAGTTGCTCAACCAGGTTGTCGCCGTCCAGCACATACATGTCCAGGCGTGACAGGTCGGGCGCGAAGATCCGCAGCAGTTGTTCGTGCTTGCCCGGTTGCAGTTTGAAACGCAGCCATAACGCGCCTCCGGGTTCGGCGGCGGTGATGCGTTCCAGTTCGATCGGGCTGAATTGATTGGTGTAGCGCGGGGAGCGGATATCGCTCAGTTGCAGGTCGGCCTGTTCATCGAGCAAAACGGCCCAGTTACTGCCTTGTGCGGCCTGGGCCGGGATCAAGCAGAGCAGGGTCAGCAGAGTGACGGTGAAACCTATGGCAGTCCTGAGCCAGCGCACGGCGAAATCCCTTCGTAGGTTGATGCCAGATTATAACTATGCGCGGCGCTGGAGCCGTCCGGCAAGGGCCTGGGGCCCCTGCCGGACAGGAAGACAGGATTACTCCTGACTTTCGCCACGCTCGCGGGCAATGGCCCGGTAACCGATGTCTTTGCGGTAGAAGCAGCCTTGCCAATCGATCTTAGCTGCCAGTTGGTAGGCCTGCTGCTGCGCGGCACCCACGCTTTCGCCCAGGGCGGTGGCGCAGAGCACGCGGCCGCCGGAGGTTACCACCTGACCGTCCTTGAGCGCGGTGCCGGCGTGGAAGACTTTGCCTTCCAGTTTGGCGGCCGCGTCCAGGCCTTCGATCACCGCGCCTTTGGCGTAGTCACCAGGATAGCCGCCGGCGGCCAGGACGATGCCCAGGCTCGGACGTGGATCCCATTGCGCTTCGACCTTGTCCAGCGCCTGGGCCAGGGCGGCCTCGACCAGCAGCACCAGGCTCGATTGCAGGCGCAGCATCACCGGTTGGGTTTCCGGATCGCCGAAGCGGCAGTTGAACTCGATGACTTTCGGGTTGCCGGCCTTGTCGATCATCAGGCCGGCGTACAGGAAACCGGTGTAGACGTTGCCTTCGTCGGCCATGCCGCGCACGGTCGGCCAGATCACCTGGTCCATCACGCGCTGGTGCACGTCGGCGGTGACCACCGGGGCAGGGGAGTAGGCCCCCATGCCGCCGGTGTTCGGGCCGCTGTCGCCGTCGCCGACGCGTTTGTGGTCCTGGCTGGTGGCCATGGGCAGCACGTTCTTGCCGTCGACCATGACGATGAAGCTGGCTTCCTCGCCGTCGAGGAACTCTTCGATCACCACGCGCGAACCGGCGTCGCCGAAGGCATTGCCGGCCAGCATGTCGCGCACGGCGTCTTCGGCCTCGCTCAGGGTCATGGCGACGATCACGCCTTTACCGGCGGCCAGGCCGTCGGCCTTGATCACGATCGGCGCGCCTTTTTCCCGCAGATAGGCCAGGGCCGGCTCGATCTCGGTGAAGTTCTGGTAGTCGGCGGTCGGGATCTTGTGGCGCGCCAGGAAATCCTTGGTGAAGGCTTTCGAGCCTTCCAGCTGGGCCGCGCCAGCGGTCGGACCGAAGCAATCCAGGCCACGGGAGCGGAACAGGTCGACCACACCAGCCACCAGCGGTACTTCCGGACCGACGATGGTCAGGGACACGTTCTTCTCGGCAAAGTCGGCCAGCTGCTCGAGGGCCAATACGTCGATGGCCACGTTCTCGCACTTGGCTTCGATGGCGGTGCCGGCGTTGCCCGGGGCAACGAAGACTTTCTCGACCCGTGGGTCTTGAGCGACTTTCCAGGCCAGGGCGTGTTCACGACCGCCGCTACCAATGATCAGTACATTCATTTCAAAAACCTCGGATGACGCAAATTCTGTTAGGAGCCTAAAGCTCTTCACGCTTCAGGAGGTCGCAATGAAGTAGGTAGATGCAAGGCGCAGTCGCTTGCGATGAGCGGAGTTGCCTTCTGGCAATGAGCATCATCGCAAGCGGCTGCAACGCAGCAGATGCCTGCTTCAGTGCGGCCGCTGCCGTATTAGTGGCGGAAGTGGCGCATTCCGGTGAATACCATTGCGATTCCGGCTTCGTCGGCGGCGGCGATCACTTCGTTGTCGCGCATCGAGCCGCCTGGCTGGATCACTGCGGTGATGCCGACCTTGGCCGCGTTGTCGATGCCGTCGCGGAACGGGAAGAACGCATCGGACGCCATGACTGCGCCCTGCACTTGCAGGCCGGCGTGTTCAGCCTTGATCGCGGCGATACGGGCGGAGTTCACGCGGCTCATCTGGCCGGCGCCGACGCCGATGGTCTGACGGTTCTTGGCGTAGACGATGGCGTTGGATTTGACGAACTTGGCCACTTTCCAGGCGAAGATCAGGTCGTGGATTTCCTGTTCGGTCGGGGCGCGCTTGGTCACCACTTTCAGGTCGTCGGCGCCGATCATGCCGATATCGCGGCTCTGCACCAGCAGGCCACCGTTGACGCGCTTGTAGTCCCAGGCCGGAACGCGGTCCGCCGACCACTCGCCGCAGGCCAGCAGGCGCACGTTGGCTTTGGCTGCCACCACGGCGCGAGCTTCTTCGCTGACGCTTGGGGCAATGATCACTTCAACGAACTGACGCTCGACGATGGCCTTGGCGGTCTCGGCGTCCAGTTCGCGGTTGAAGGCGATGATGCCGCCGAAGGCCGATTCGGTGTCGGTGGCGTAGGCCAGTTCGTAGGCCTGGCGGATACCGCCTTCGGCGTCCGGGCTCACGGCCACGCCGCACGGGTTGGCGTGCTTGACGATCACACAGGCGGGCTTGACGAAGCTCTTCACGCATTCCAGCGCGGCGTCGGTGTCGGCCACGTTGTTGTACGACAGTTCCTTGCCTTGCAGCTGGGTGGCGGTGGCGATGCCGACTTCGGCAGGCTTGGCTTCCACGTAGAACGCCGCGCTCTGGTGCGGGTTCTCGCCGTAGCGCATTTCCTGGGCCTTGATGAACTGGCTGTTGAAGGTGCGCGGGAATTCGCTGCGGCCTTCGGTGGTCAGGGTTTCGGCTGCCTGGTTCACGGTGCCCATGTAGTTGGCGATCATGCCGTCATAGGCCGCGGTGTGTTCGAAGGCCTTGAGCATCAGGTCGAAACGCTGGGCGTAGGTCAGGCCGCCGGCCTTGAGGCTTTCCAGCACCTGGCCGTAGTCGCTGGCGTTGACCACGATGGCCACGTCTTTGTGGTTCTTGGCCGCCGAGCGGACCATGGTCGGGCCGCCGATGTCGATGTTCTCGATGGCGGTCGGCAGGTCACAGCCCGGCTTGGAGATGGTGGCTTCGAACGGGTAGAGGTTGACCGCTACCAGGTCGATCGGCTTGATGCCGTGCTCGTTCATGATGGCGTCGTCGATACCGCGACGACCGAGGATACCGCCGTGGATTTTCGGGTGCAGGGTCTTCACCCGGCCGTCCATCATTTCCGCGAAACCGGTGTAATCCGCGACTTCCACTGCGGCCACGCCGTTGTCCTGCAGCAGTTTGAAGGTCCCGCCGGTGGAGAGGATCTCCACGCCCAGGGCTTCCAGCTCCTTGGCGAATTCGAGGATCCCGGTCTTGTCGGAAACACTGATCAAGGCGCGGCGGATCGGCAGGCGGGTAGTCTGGTCGGTCATCTCAATTTCCATCAAAAGCAAAGGAGTCAGCAAAAAAGGCGACCGGTTTTACGCGGGCGCCTTTCTGGTTTGATTGAATGCTTACAGCAAATCGTACTGCTTGAGTTTCTTGCGCAGGGTGCCGCGGTTCAGACCGAGCAGCTCGCTGGCCTTGGTCTGGTTGCCCTTGACGTAGTTCATCACGCTTTCGAGCAAAGGAGCCTCGACTTCGGAGAGCACCAGGTTGTACACGTCCGTGACGGCCGCGCCCTCAAGGTGGGCGAAATAATTGTGCAGCGCCTTCTCGACACTCCCGCGAAGGGTCTGGCCTTCTTCGCTCGGCGTATTGAGGTGCTGTTTCAAATTCACGTTGTCGCTCACGGGTGCTGTTCCACTCACTAAAGTCTCGGTCATCATCGTCATGCGGCCACCCCTTCTCCGTCCCCTGTCACCAGGCTCTTGTAACGCTCGGCAAAGAACTCACGAACGTTGGCGCACTGTGCTTCCGTATCTTCCAAACGATTGAAGTGGGCGCGAAACTCCCTGGCGCCCGGCAGAGTTGCGAGATACCAGCCCACATGCTTGCGAGCAATGCGTACGCCCATGACATCGCCATAGAAGGCATGCAGCGCGGCCAGATGCTCAAGCAGAATACGTTCCACCTCGAACAGTTCAGGTGCCGGCAGGGTTTGACCGGTACGCAGAAAATGTTCGATCTCACGAAAAATCCATGGCCGCCCCTGAGCGGCCCGGCCAATCAACAGTCCGTCGGCACCGGTAGCGTCGAGGACGTAGCGGGCCTTCTCGGGCGAGTCGATATCGCCGTTGGCGAAGACCGGGATCGACACCGCCTGCTTGATCGCAGCGATGGTGTCGTACTCGGCAACGCCCGTGTACAGGTCGGCCCGGGTCCGGCCATGGACCGCCAATGCCGTGATGCCTGCCTGTTCGGCGATCTTCGCCACCGTCAGGCCGTTCTTGTTCGCCCGGTCCCAGCCGGTACGGATCTTCAGGGTGACCGGCACATCGACTGCGGCCACCACGGCCTGCAGGATCTCGTTCACCAGATCTTCATCTTTCAGTAACGCGGAGCCGGCGGCCTTGTTGCAGACCTTCTTCGCCGGGCAACCCATGTTGATATCAATAATCTGTGCGCCCAACTCGACGTTGGCGCGGGCGGCATCCGCCAGCATCTGTGCATCGCCACCGGCAATCTGTACCGAGCGCGGCTCGGGATCGCCCTCGTGGATCATGCGCAGGCGCGATTTGCGACTGTTCCACAAACTCATGTCGCTGGTGACCATTTCCGAGACTACAAGGCCTGCACCCAGCCGCTTGCAAAGCTGACGAAAGGGCTGGTCGGTGACGCCCGCCATGGGGGCGAGAATCAAGCCGTTGTGCAATGTATATGGGCCGATGCGTACCGCCGACATAGGACTTCCCTGTTGTGGGGCCGGATCATGAGAGTTCGAAAAAGGGTTGGCATGATACCCGCTCTCGATGACTGGATAAAGGCTGAATTGGATAAAATCTGAACAGTTATTCTGTTATTGCCAACGGTTTGGTCCGCTGGGCAGCAGTCAGAAAACCGCCGTCAATCCCGGGCGGCCTTTGCTCGGATGGCGCGCCTTACTCGGGCGAGTGAAAGCTTAGGCTGTAGTTGACGGCCTTGGGGCCCGGATCGAGGATGTCCAGCGCGATATGGATCGGTGTCTGCGGCGGCATCTCCGACACCCCTTCGAGCTCACCCTTGACGTATTCGCCGGGTTTGAAGCGACGACTGGCGATCAGATGGCCGTTGAGGTCGGCGAAACGCAGTTCCAGTAGCGGGAAGGGCTGGGAGAACGGCGCGCGGTTGTAGATGATCGCATCCACCACCAGGGCGCCGCTGAAGTCCGGGTGGCTGCGCACCACCAGGTTGCTGCTTTTGATGCGGCCGATATCGACCTTCGAGGGCACCGTGCAGCCCAGTTCCGGGCAAAACTGCTGGAACCAGGGGCGGTACTGGTCCTGGCGCGCCAGTTCGTCGAAGTGATAGGCGATGTACTGGCCCGCCAGGCCGGCGGCGGCCAGCAGGATCAACAGGCTCCAGAGCAGGCGGCGGCCCCAGGGCGAGCGGCGTTTTTGCCAGTCCAGCTGGATCGGGTCGTCTTCCAGGTCCAGCAGCACGGCGTCCGGCGCCTCGGGCTCGGCGCGCCCACGCTTGTTGCGTGGCGCCGGGCTGGCTGGCGGCTCGATCTCATCGGGCTCGTCGGCCTTCAGGGAGCCGTGCGCTGGCGTGGGCTCCAGGTCGTCGTCCAGGAGCAGGGAGGGCGCCTTGGGTTCGTCTTCCAGATCGTCCAGGTTGAAGGATAGCGACGGTTCGGTACGCCCGGAGCGGCCGGCGTCGACGGGCGGCTGCTCAGGTTTTTCGTCCAGGTCGCCGCTGGTGCCGGGTGGCTGGCTGAACAGGCTGTCGGGCCAGTGTTCCTCTTCGGCATCCGGCTGGTCGCGGCGGGCGCTGAGGGCGTCTTCCCTGGAGGCGCGTTCCTGGCCGAAGGCCTTGGTCGGCTGGATTTCCCGTTGTTCGAGTTTGGCCAGTTCCTCGTCCAGGTCGAGGCTGTCCAGGTCGAGCTCGGTGGCGCTCCACTGCTTCTGGCTGATGGCGCGCGGTGGTGGCGGGGTCAGCGGTTCAGCAGGGGCAGCCGGTGCGGGAGGTGTGACGACAGCGTCCTTGCCAGCGCGTTGCTCAAGCAACTGCCGTGCGGCGTTGAACACCTGCAGGCACGAGCCGCAGCGCACCACGCCCCGGGCCACGCTCAACTGGGCGTGGCTGACGCGGAAGCTGGTTTGGCAATGCGGACACTGGGTGACGAAACTGTCGGTCATGCGGCGATCCGGTTTATACAGGCGGCCATTCTAGCGCCGACGGCCGGTGATGCGTACCCAGCCATCGAGGTTGGCGATCGGGTCCAGGTCGAAGTCCCGGGCGTAGGCGGCAGCGACTTCCTCACCCTGTTCGGCGAGGATGCCCGACAACGCCAGGCGTCCGCCGCTCTTGACCAGGCTGGACAGTTGCGGCGCCAGGGCGACCAGCGGGCCGGCGAGAATGTTGGCGACCAGTACGTCCGCCTGGACCTGCGGCAGGTCTTGCGGCAGATAGAGCGGGAACAGCGCTTCGGCGATGTTGTTGCGCCCGGCGTTGTCGCGGGAGGCTTCCAGGGCCTGCACGTCGATGTCGGTGCCCACCGCCTGTTTTGCGCCCAGCAGCAGGGCGGCGATCGCCAGGATCCCGGAGCCGCAACCGAAGTCCAGCACGTTGCAGTCTTTCAGGTCCTGACCGTCGAGCCATTCCAGGCACAGGGCGGTGGTCGGGTGCGTGCCGGTGCCGAAGGCCAGGCCCGGATCGAGCAACAGGTTGACCGCATCCGGCTCGGGAGCGGCGTGCCAGCTCGGGACGATCCACAGGCGCTGGCCGAAACGCATCGGCTGGAAGTTGTCCATCCAGCTGCGTTCCCAGTCCTGGTCTTCGATCACTTCGCTGTGATGTTCGGGCAGCGGGCTGCCGGTCAGCAGCTCAAGGTGGGCCAGCACGCTGGCGGCCTCGGTGCCGTCTTCGAACAGGGCCAGCAGGTGAGTGTGGTTCCACAGCGGGGTGGTGTTGAGTTCCGGTTCGAAGATCGGTTGATCCTCGGCGTCCATGAAGGTCACCGAAACGGCGCCAACTTCGAGAAAAGCGTCTTCGTAGGTTTCGGCTTGTTCTGGGCTGATGGCGAGACGGACTTGCAGCCAAGGCATGGCGGGCACCTTTGAAATATGTAATGTGCAGCCTAGCGGGCTGCGAGAAGCGCGCAAGTTTACGCGAGCGAGGCGCAGAAAACGACACGCCAGGCGCCATTTCCACTTGTCCGCACCGCCTCTCTGTAGGAGCGAGCTTGCTCGCGATGCCTGCAAGGGCGCCGCATAACACCAGGAAAATGCGCGCTGTCGCTGATGGCCCTATCGCGAGCAAGCTCGCTCCTGCAAGGGGGGGGGGCAGAAACGACAAGGCCGCTCGAAAGCGGCCTTGTCGTTCTGGTGCGGTGTCGATCAGTGTTGACCGGCCAGCTTGTGCTCCAGGTAGTGAATGTTCACCCCCCCTTTGCAGAAGCCTTCGTCACGGGTCAGGTCGCGGTGCAGCGGGATGTTGGTCTTGATCCCGTCGACCACGATTTCGTCCAGCGCATTGCGCATGCGCGCCATGGCTTCTTCACGGGTTGCCCCGTAAGTGATCAGCTTGCCGATCAACGAGTCGTAGTTCGGTGGAACCGCGTAACCGCTGTACAGGTGCGAGTCGACGCGCACGCCATTGCCGCCCGGAGCATGGAAATGCTTGACCGTGCCTGGGCTTGGCATGAAGGTTTTCGGGTCTTCGGCGTTGATCCGGCATTCCAGGGCATGGCCACGAATGACCACGTCCTTCTGGGAGATCGACAGCTTGTTGCCAGCGGCGATGCTCAGCATCTCCTTGACGATGTCGACGCCAGTGACCATTTCCGATACCGGGTGCTCTACCTGCACGCGAGTGTTCATCTCGATGAAGTAGAAACGGCCGTTCTCGTACAGGAACTCGAAGGTGCCGGCGCCGCGGTAGCCGATGTCGATGCACGCCTTGACGCAGCGGGCGAAGACTTCCTGGCGCGCGGTTTCGTCGATGCCCGGAGCCGGCGCTTCTTCAAGCACCTTCTGGTGACGACGCTGCAGGGAGCAGTCGCGGTCGCCCAGGTGGATCGCGTTGCCCTGGCCGTCGGACAGCACCTGGACTTCCACGTGACGTGGGTTGGTCAGGAACTTCTCCAGGTAGACCATCGGGTTGCCGAACGCCGCGCCCGCTTCGGAGCGGGTCAGCTTGGCCGAGGAGATCAGGTCTTCTTCTTTATGCACCACGCGCATGCCGCGACCACCGCCGCCGCCAGCGGCCTTGATGATCACCGGGTAGCCGACTTCACGGCCGATGCGCAACGCGGTTTCTTCGTCTTCCGGCAGCGGGCCGTCGGAACCGGGCACCGTAGGTACGCCGGCAGCGATCATCGCGTGCTTGGCCGATACCTTGTCGCCCATCAGGCGAATGGTCTCGGCTTTCGGGCCGATGAAGGCGAAGCCGGAGTTCTCGACCTGCTCGGCGAAGTCGGCGTTTTCCGCGAGGAAGCCGTAGCCTGGGTGAATGGCGGTGGCGCCGGTCACTTCGGCGGCCGCGATGATCGCCGGAATGTGCAGGTAGGAGTGCGCGGCGGAGGCCGGGCCGATGCAGACGGATTCGTCCGCCAGACCCAGGTGCATCAGTTCCTTGTCGGCCTTGGAGTAAACGGCGACGGTCTTGATACCCATCTCTTTGCAGGCACGCAGAATCCGCAGGGCGATTTCACCGCGGTTGGCGATCAGAACTTTTTCCAACTTCGCAGACATCGTTGGCTCTCCGCGGTTCAAACGATGGTGAACAGCGGTTGGTCGTACTCAACCGGCTGGCCGTCTTCGACGAGGATGGATTCGATCACACCGCTGGTTTCAGCTTCGATGTGGTTCATCATCTTCATGGCTTCGACGATGCACAGGGTGTCGCCTTTCTTCACGCTCTGGCCGACTTCAACGAAGGCTGGCGAGGTTGGCGAGGATTTGCGGTAGAAGGTGCCGACCATCGGCGAACGGGCAACGGTGCCGTTCAGCGCTGGGGCAGCTGGAGCTGCTGGTGCAGCAGCGGCGGCCGGAGCGGCAGCGGCAGGCGCGGCAACTGGAGCAGCCATCGGTGCCGGTGCGTAGTACTGCTGGGCTGGAGTCTTGCTGTGGCGGCTGATGCGTACGGACTCTTCGCCTTCCTTGATCTCGAGCTCGTCGATGCCGGACTCTTCCAGCAGTTCGATCAGTTTCTTAACTTTACGGATATCCATGAATCATCAACTCCCAAGGGTCGGTCAGGGGCGTTTAGCTTGTTGTTCAAGCTGCTCTAGTGCGGCCTCCAGGGCCAGTCGGTAACCGCTGGCGCCAAGGCCGCAGATCACTCCCACCGCAACGTCGGAGAAGTAGGAGTGATGGCGGAAAGGTTCGCGTTTGTGCACGTTAGACAAATGCACTTCGATGAATGGGATGCTCACCGCCAGCAGCGCGTCACGTAATGCGACGCTTGTATGCGTAAAAGCTGCTGGATTGATCAGAATGAAGTCCACGCCTTCATCGCGGGCGGCGTGGATACGGTCGATCAATTCGTACTCGGCGTTGCTTTGCAGGTAGAGCAAATGGTGGCCGGCCTCGCGGGCCCGGCGTTCCAGGTCCTGGTTGATCTCAGCCAGGGTGACTGCACCGTAGACCCCCGGTTCACGGGTGCCGAGCAGGTTCAGGTTGGGTCCGTGAAGAACCAGTAGGGTCGCCATCTGCCGTTCCTTGTTATTGCGCAGTGATTGGAATGTGCGGTTATCAGAACCCGGCGACTATGCCGCAAAGCCTTTGTGACTGTCCAGTTCTCTGCAATAGGCAGCACGATGACCGATGTTTACCTAAAATATGTGACCAACTGACTAAATCCGGTCATTTGCTGCAGCAATGCGTTCAGCGAAGTCTGCGGCGCTGATTTCGCCGACCACACGCACATCGGCACGTTCGACGCCATCTTTGCCGAAGAACATCAGCGCCGGTGGGCCGAACAGTTGGTAGCGGTCCAGCAGGGCGCGCTGTTCGCGGTTGCTGGCGGTGATATCGAAGCGCACCAGGCGGTAGCCCCGCAGGCGTTCGACGACCTGGCGGTCGTTGAGCACCTCGCGTTCGATGACTTTGCAACTGATGCACCAGTCGGCGTACCAATCGAGGAGCAGCGGGGTACCGGCATTCCGGGCATCGGCCAGGGCCTGCTCCAGCTCACCGGGGGTGGTGACGGTCTGCCACTGGCCGGCGCTGGTTTGCTCGGGGCTGTTGCCGATGACCGCGACCGGTGGGCGGGCGAGCGGGCTGAACGGATCGGTCTGGCCACTGAATGCGCCGTACCAGCAGGCCAGGGCATAAAACAGCAGGAACAGCCCGCACAGCTGCGCCAGGCGCGCGCGTGGCGCCTTGTAGACAAACTCCAGGGCACCGAGAAACAGGCCGACGCCGGCCGCCAGCGCGCCAATCAGCAACAGGCTGACCTGGCCCGGCAAGACCCGGCTCAGCAGGCCGATCGCCAGGCCGAGCAACAGCACGCCAATGGCGTTTTTCACATAGACCAGCCATGGCCCGCTTTTCGGCAGCCAGGCCGCGCCGCCGGTGGCCACCAGCAACAGCGGCGCGCCCATACCCAGGCCCAGGGCGAACAGTTTCAGGGCACCGCCCAGGGCGTCGCCGCTGGCACTGATATACAGCAGGGCGCCTGCCAGCGGCGCCGAAACGCAGGGCGATACCAGCAGGCTGGACACCACCCCGAGAATCGCCGCGCCCCACAGCGAGCCACCTTCGGTGCGCCCGGCGATGCGTTCCAGGCGCTGGCTGATAAAGCGCGGAAGCTTGAGTTCGAAGACATCGAACATCGCCAGGGCGAACACGACGAAGAACAATGCAAAGGGCACCAGCACCCAGGCCGATTGCAGGCGTGCCTGCAAATTGAGCTGGGCGCCGAACAGCCCCATCAAGGCGCCGAGCAGGGCGAAACAGGCGGCCATCGGCAACACGTAGGCGAGCGACAGATTGAAGCCGCGCCAGCCGCCGACCTGGCCCTTGAGGACCACGCCGGACAGGATCGGCAGCATCGGCAGGACGCAGGGGGTGAAGGTCAGGCCGATGCCGGCCAGGAAGAACAGCGCCAGTTCGCGCCAGCTCCAGGCGGTTTTCCCATTGTCGGTAGCGGGGCCGCCGGCACTTGAGGCATTGGCCGAGGAGGCCGCGCCATCGATCTGCAAACGCTCGGTTTCCGGTGGATAACACAGGCCCTTGTCGGCGCAGCCCTGGTAGGTCACGGCCAGGGTGAAGCCTCGTTGGTCCGTGGCGCTGCGCGGCAGTTCGACATCGACAATGCCGTGGTAGACCTCGACGTCGCCGAAAAACTCATCGTGTTTCTGTTCGCCCTTGGGCAGTTGGGCGGCACCCAGGGTGATATCGGCGGGCTCGGCGCGGAACTGGAAGCGGTGGCGATAGAGGTAGTAACCCTCGGTGGCGACGAAACGCAGCTTGATCGACTGCGGCGTGCTTTGCAGCAGGCTCAGTTGGAACGCTTCGCGCACCGGCAGGAAGTCGGCGCTGTTATTGATCGAGCCCAGGGTCGAACTGGGGCGGCTGTCCAGCAACCCGGCGGCGGTCGCCGGCAGGGCAAGCACAAACAGCATCAGGCAAAGCAGGCGACGCATGGCAATCTCGCGAATCGAAGGTGTGCGCATGATAGCGGAGAGCGGTGGGGTATGCGTATGCGCCCCGTAGCCGCTGCCGAGCCTGCGACCGCGTTCTTTCAGGCAACCTGCATAGGCCGGTTTTGCGAGGACTGCGTCCTCGATCGCAGCCTCGCAGGCTCGGCAGCGGCTACAGGGCTACAGGGCTAGACGCGGAATGCCTGCACCGCCGTGTGCAACTGGCCACCCAGGGCCAGCAGGTTCTCGCCTTGTTCGCGGCCTTCGCCGATGCGTTGCAGGTTATCCCCGCCCAATTGATGGATGCGCTCGCTGTGGTCGCGGATTTCGCTGACGGCGCCGCTTTGCTGGGCCGTGACATCGGCGATGCGGATGGCGGTGTCGGAAATGGTCTGGATCGCCCCGACGATTTCATCCAGCGCGCCGTCCGCGGCCTGGGCCTGGCTGGCCGTGGCTTCGGCATGTTCGACCTGGGCGCGCATGCCTTCCACCGATTGCCGGGCCGCAGCCTGCAGGCCGGCGATCAGGGTCTGGATCTCGGCGGTGGCACCCGCCGTGCGTTGGGCCAGGGAGCGCACTTCTTCGGCGACCACGGCAAAACCGCGGCCCATTTCCCCGGCTCGCGCGGCTTCGATGGCGGCGTTCAGGGCCAACAGGTTGGTCTGGTCGGCAATGGAACGGATCACCGTGAGCACGCCGCCGATGGTTGCCGACTCCTCGGCCAGCTGTTCGATCATCTGCGCGTTGCCTTGCACTTCGCCGACCAGGGCATGTAACCCGGTCAGGCTCAGGCCGATCACTTTCTGCCCCTGTTCCACCGCCATTCCGGCACTGCGGCTGGCATCGGCGGCCTGGCTGGCATCGCCGGCGACTTGCTGGATGGTCGCTTCCAGCTCGCCGAGGGCGTCGCGGATCTGCGCGGTGTCGCCGGCCTGGCGCTCGGCCCCGCCGTGCAGGCCACTGCTCAGTTCCGCCAGGGCGCGGCTGCTGCCGGCGACCTGTTCGGCGTTCTGCCGGATGGTGCCCACCAGGTCCACCAGGTAGGCGCGCAGGCGGTTCAGGGATTCTTCGATGTCGTGCAGTTCGCGATTGGTCCGGCCCAGCTGGATGTCGCGGCTGAAGTCGCCTTCGGCCCAGGTCGACAGGGCCGGCGCCAGATTGGTCAGGACCCGTGCCAGCCGACGCTGCAAGGTGTCGATCAGCAGGGCGATCAGCAGGATCAGGCCGATCATCAAACCCTGCATCAGCCGCACTTCGCCCTGGATCTGCCCGTGCTGGGCGCGCACGACCGGTTCCAGTTCGGCGATGGCCTGCTGCACGGCGGTGATTTTCAGGTGGGTAGCGGCGCTGAGGTCGGCGCGTTTATGGATCTGCTCGCGGGTGCGGTTCAGCTCGGCGGGGTAGCGGCCGAGCAGGCTGTTGAGTTCGCGCTTGAGGCCGATGCCGGCGTCTTCGACGGCGGCCTTCTCGGTGTTCTCCAGGCCCATCATGGCCGCGAAGTCATCGGTGTTCGACGCATTGCTGGCCGCGACACCCAGCAACGGCAGGGTTTCCAGCTGCTCGGCCTGGGCGCGCATGTTGCTCACTTCGCGCTCGACATCGGCGGCCAGTTCGCTGCGGCCGCTGCTCACCAGTTTGTCGCGGGCCAGGGACAGCTTGCCCAGGTGCTGGGAGGCGGTCAGCAGCAACGGCAGGTAGGTCGCGGCGCTGGGATTGCTGGCCGCCCCGGTCGCGTACTGGCTCAGTTGTTCGAGGCTGGCCCCCAGCTCGCGCTCGGCCTGCAGCAGCAGCGCTTGCGGATCGCCGGCCAGTTTGCCGGCGGCCAGCAGGTCGGTCTTGCTGAACTCGGCCAGGCCCGACAGGCTCGGGCGCAGGCTCTGCGCCAGTTCCGCGGGCAGTTCGTCGAGCTGGGCCTGCTGGGTTTCGATGGCCTGGCTGGCGCTGCTCAGGCGCAGGGCGTCGCCGCTGGCCAGGTAGTCCTCGATGTTGCGCGCCACCTGGTTCTGGAACTGCTGGGACAGCCCCAGGTAGCGCTCCATCAATAGGTAGGGGCGCTCGAGGGCGCGTTGCGACCACCAGAGCGTTGCGCCCAGGGCCAGGCAAACGGCAACTAATAGCAGGGTATTGAGATTGGTCAGCAGCTTCAGGCGCATCGCGTCCTACCAACGACTTGAATGGTAAGCGCCTGAACTTATTGCGTTTGTATTACAAGGTTATGACCGAATCGGTGGATTCCGGTGAAAAAGTGGCGCTTTGATGGCGCGCTGCCTGGACCCGGTTGCGCCCGCTGTCCTTGGCGCGGTAGAGCGCTTCGTCGGCCTGGCTGGCCATCATCAGGCTGTCGGAGTCTTCCCGCAGTTCGACCACTCCGGCGCTGAAGGTGCACCACAGGTCTTGGGGCTGGGCTGGGTAATGGATCTCGGCAAAGCGCTGGCGGATTTCATCCAGCACCTTGCAGGCCGCTTCCAGGTCGGTGTCGGGCATGACGATGGCGAATTCTTCGCCACCGTAGCGGCCGATGAAGTCGGTCTTGCGCAGGCGTTGCTTGAGAAACAGCGCCAGGCTCTTGATCACCCGGTCGCCCATGGGGTGACCGTGGCTGTCGTTGACCCGCTTGAAGTGGTCGATGTCGAGCATGGCGAAGCTCAGCGGCTTGTTTTCGCGGCGCGCGCGGAAGCTGCAGTCTTCGAGCAGTTGCAGGATATGGGTGTGATTGTACAGCCCGGTCAGGCTGTCGCGGACCATGCGCGCCTTGAGGTTGCGCGCGCGGGCGGCGCGGTTGCGCACGGTGGTGATCAGGTGGCGCGGCTTGATCGGCTTGGTCAGGAAGTCGTCGCCGCCTTCGCTCATGGCGTCCAGCTGCTTGTCCAGGTCGTCTTCGGCCGACAGGTAGATGATCGGCACGCTGACATAACGGTCGTTATGGCGGATTACCTTGGCCAGCTCGGTGCCGGTACAGGCCGGCATGTACATGTCGAGGATGATCAGGTCCGGCTGGAAGTCGGCCAGTTCGGCCATGGCCTGGATCGGTTCGATCAGGGTCCGGGTGATGATCCCGGCGCTGTTGAGCAGGCGCTCGGTGTGCAGGGCCTGGGCGCGGGAGTCGTCGATGATCAGCACTTTATAAGGTTCGTACTGGGCGACGCAGGTGAGGATCTCGATCTTCTCCAGCAGGCTCGAGGCTTCCAGGGTGCCGGTGAGGAACTCCTGGCCGCCGGCGCGCACGGCGGCCAGGCGGGTCGGGGTGTCGGTTTCGTGGAGGCTGAAGAACAGCAGGGGCAGCTTCTGCTCCAGGCCTTCCTGGGCTTCGGCGGCCAGTTGCAGGCCCATGCCGTTGCCGCAGAAGTCGACGTCGATGACGATCGCCGCCGGCAAGCGCTCGACCATCGAGGAGCGAAACGCGGCGATGCTGTCCAGGGACTGGGCGCTGAGGCCGAAGAATTCCAGCTGCTTGGCCAGGCGCTCGCCGCGATCGTGGTCTTGCAGCATCACGTAGATCGGCTTGCGCAGGGGCGGCAGGAAGGTCTGCTCCAACTGGTCGCCATGGCGCAGGCCGGTGCGCGACAGGCGTTGCATCAGGCGGTTGAGGTCGGTGATCAGGCCACTGCTCAGGCGCCCACGGTTGGCGTCCACCGCTTCCAGAGAGTCGCTGATGCTGCGCGCCAGCTGGGTATGTTCGGGTTGTTCGAAACGTTCGGCGAAACGCAGCAGGCGCAGGTTGGCCTCGCTGAGTTCGGACATGTCGGCGGTCGACCATTCGCTGCGCTGCAGGCGCTGCCATATCTCGAGGATCTGACGAGCCTGGTGAATTACCCGCTGGGCAAAGTGGTGCTTGAGGCGCTCACGGCTGGGGTCTTCTGGCTCGGTCATATCCTGACTACTAGTTAGGGTGCATGCTGAGATCGACTGGTGGCTCTATGCTAGCACCTCTTATGGATTGTACGAGTGTCGTACGTCAACAATCTGCAAAGCGACCTTATTCAGTTCCCGACCGACTGGTCGCATAGGTTCTGAACTGTGCTTCATTTATAGTGGCCGCTCGATGTACACCCGGCATGTGGCGCCTTGCGCGGCGGATGATTTTTAATCCGTTCGGTTCGAGGCACGATGGAGTAGGGTTGTGGTCGAACCGATGAACCCAAGTGATTGAAAGGATATAGCCATGCTGGACTGGAAGAACCGCGCGGGCAGCGCGCCGGATCGTGCTGCCGAACCCAAGTCGGCGACACGCAGCTACTTTGGTGGCCTGCTGTTCAGCCGCGCCCTGGGCACCCTGGTGGCCTTGTACCTGCTGGTGGCCGGTGCCCTGGGCTGGTACTGGAGCCAGGAACCGTCGCTGTTCCCCGTCCAGCAAGGCGCGCAAATTGCCGCCGAGAAGGAAGGCAAGCAGATGGTCGTGGGCTACACCACTGTGGAAACCCTCAAGACCGTGGCCGGCACCCTGCTGAACAAGCCGGGTGGCTATATCTCCAACGACCGTTTCCCGCCGGGCCTGTGGATGGACAACATGCCGAGCTGGGAATACGGCGTGCTGGTGCAGGTCCGCGACCTGACCCGGGCCTTGCGCAAGGACTTCGCCCGTTCCCAGTCGCAGTCCGCCGAGGACGCCGACCTGGCCAAGGCCGAGCCGCGCTTCAACTTCGACAACAAGAGCTGGGTGCTGCCGTCCAGCGAGTCCGAGTACCAGGAAGGCATCAACTCCCTGAGCCGCTACCAGGCACGCCTGTCCGATCCGAACCAGAAGAGCGCGCTGTTCTACGCCCGTGCCGACAACCTGAACAACTGGCTGGGTGATGTCGGGACCCGCCTGGGTTCGTTGTCCCAGCGCCTGTCGGCCAGCGTCGGCCGGGTCAAGCTCAACACCGCGCTGAAAACCGAAACCCCGGCGCCGGGCCAGTCGCCGCAGGTCGACGAAGAGGTGGTGGAAACTCCTTGGATGCAGATCGACAACGTGTTCTATGAAGCACGCGGCCAGGCCTGGGCCCTGTCGCACCTGCTGCGTGCCATCGAGGTCGACTTCGCCGACGTGCTGGCCAAGAAGAACGCCACCGTCAGCGTGCGCCAGATCATCCGTGAACTGGAAGCGTCCCAGGAGCCGATCTGGAGCCCGATGATTCTCAACGGCAGCGGCTTCGGCGTGCTGGCCAACCACTCGCTGGTCATGGCCAACTATATTTCCCGCGCCAACGCGGCTGTCATCGACTTGCGTCAATTGCTCAATCAGGGTTGATTCATGGTGGTTACCTCCAATGAGGCCGCGCATCGCGCGGCCTCCGATGCCGAACAAGTCGCCTGGGTCGATGGCGAAGACCAGTTGCTGGGCACGCTGGCCCGCTCGGAGTTGCGCGAGCGCGGCCTGATTGGGCGCGGTACCTATATCCTGCTGTTCAATTCCGCCGGTGAGCTGTGCGTGCATCGGCGCACCCTGAGCAAGGCCATTTATCCCGGTTATTGGGACGTGGCCGCGGGCGGCATGGTGCTGGCCGTCGAAAGCTACGCCGAGTCGGCGGCCCGGGAGCTGGAGGAAGAATTGGGCGTGAGCGGGGTGGAATTGACCGCCCATGACCATTTCTTTTTCGAAGACACCGACAATCGCCTCTGGTGTTCGGCCTTTTCGGCGGTCTGGGACGGGCCCCTGCGCCTGCAGCCGGAAGAGGTTCTGGAAGCGCGCTTCATTGCGATCGACGAAGTGATGCGGGAAATCACCGAAAAGCCCTATTGCCCGGACTCCCTGGCGGCCTTGCAGCGCTATCTGGCGCGGCGTCGTTAAAGTTGTATAAATTGGCGCGGTTAGGCTCTTAGCAAGTCGGCTTTTTGCCGTTACACTGCGCGACCTTTTTCAAGCTGGGCCGGCGCTGCTTTTATAAGCACGGTCGGTCCAGTAGCGCTGCCCCTGCCTGAGTGGGGCTTCGCGGTCGATGGCACAGGCCATGTGCTTCGACCAGTCTTTGTCCTCCCAAGAGGATTGCCGGTGGCCAAAAAAGCCGCATCCTTCGCCGCCCTTGGTGGCCTGGTATTTTCCACCGACGCAGGTCGACATTGCCCGGACTGTAGCCAGCCGGTGGCAGCCTGCATCTGCAAACAAACCGTTATCCCTGCCGGCGACGGCATCGCTCGCGTGCGTCGCGAAAGCAAGGGCCGTGGCGGCAAGACGGTGACCACCATCACCGGCGTGCCGTTGGCCGAAGACGCGCTCAAGGAACTGGCGACCACGTTGAAGAAACGTTGTGGCACCGGTGGCGCGCTGAAAGACGGCGTCATCGAGATCCAGGGCGATCATGTCGAGCTACTCTTGGCAGAGCTGATCAAGCACGGTTTCAAGGCGAAGAAGTCCGGCGGCTAGCAGCCTCTGTGAAAACCACCCCCGACTTGATGCAGCCCAGATCCGATTCAGGCTTGCCGTCGTCTTCATGGTTTTCACAGAGCCTGTTCATGACCGGTTTCTAAACTCAGCGCTGTAACCGAGGTCTATGTCCTCGTTGCAGGCTAATCGTCATTTTCATTCTTTAGACTGCGCCAGCCCCGGACCGGGGTGGCGCTCTATGACTTCTTTATAGGGGACTTCGATGTCCGTACGACGCACACGCAAAGACGATGGCAGCCAATGGACAGTTGCGGACAGCCGCAGTGTTTATGGGATTCGCCATTGGGGGGCCGGGTATTTCGCGATCAATGACGCCGGTCGCGTCGAAGTTCGTCCGAACGGCCCGAACAGCTCGCCCATCGACCTGTTCGAACAAGTCGAGGAGCTGCGCAAGAGCGGCTTGTCCCTGCCGCTGCTGGTGCGCTTCCCGGATATCCTGCAGGACCGGGTGCGCCAGCTGACCGGTGCCTTCGACGCCAACATCGAGCGCCTGGAATACCAGAGCAAGTACACCGCGCTGTACCCGATCAAGGTCAACCAGCAGGAAGCGGTGATCGAAAACATCATCGCCACCCAGAATGTCTCCATCGGCCTGGAAGCCGGCTCCAAGCCCGAGCTGCTGGCGGTGCTGGCGCTGGCGCCGAAAGGCGGCACCATCGTCTGCAACGGTTACAAGGACCGTGAGTTCATCCGCCTGGCGCTGATGGGCCAGAAGCTGGGCCACAACGTATTCATCGTGATCGAGAAAGAATCCGAAGTGGGCCTGGTGATCGAAGAGGCCGCCTCGCTCAAGGTCAAGCCGCAGGTCGGCCTGCGCGTGCGCCTGTCGTCCCTGGCGTCGAGCAAGTGGGCCGACACCGGTGGCGAGAAATCCAAGTTCGGCTTGTCGGCGGCGCAGCTGCTGTCGGTGGTCGAGCGTTTCCGTGGCGCCGGCCTGGACCAGGGCATCCGCCTGCTGCACTTCCACATGGGTTCGCAGATCGCCAACCTGGCGGACTACCAGCACGGCTTCAAGGAAGCCATCCGTTACTACGGCGAGCTGCGCAACCTCGGCCTGCCGGTGGATCACATCGACGTCGGCGGCGGCCTGGGCGTGGACTACGACGGTACCCACTCGCGCAACGCCAGTTCGATCAACTACGACATGGACGACTACGCCGGTGTCGTGGTCGGCATGCTCAAGGAGTTCTGCGACGCGCAGAGCCTGCCGCATCCGCACATCTTCTCCGAAAGCGGTCGTTCGCTGACCGCGCACCACGCCATGCTGGTGGTGCAGGTGACCGACGTCGAGAAACACAACGACGACGTGCCGCTGATCGAGAACAAGGAAAGCCTGCCGGAAACCGTGCAATGGCTGGTGGACCTGCTGGGCCCGACCGATATCGAGATGGTCACCGAAACCTACTGGCGCGCCACCCACTACATGAGCGACGTGGCCGCCCAGTACGCCGACGGCAAGCTGACCCTGGCCGAGAAAGCCCTGGCCGAGCAGTGCTACTTCGCCGTGTGCCGGCGCCTGCACAACTCGCTGAAGGCGCGCCAGCGCTCGCACCGCCAGGTACTGGACGAACTCAACGACAAGCTGGCCGACAAGTACATCTGCAACTTCTCGGTGTTCCAGAGCCTGCCGGACACCTGGGCCATCGACCAGGTCCTGCCGATCATCCCGTTGCATCGCCTGGACGAAGAGCCGCTGCGCCGTGCGGTGCTGCAAGACCTGACCTGCGATTCCGACGGCAAGATCAACCAGTACGTCGACGAGCAGAGCATCGAGACCAGCCTGCCGGTGCATGGCCTGAAAGAGGGTGAGGACTATCTGCTGGGCGTGTTCCTGGTCGGTGCCTACCAGGAGATCCTCGGCGACATGCACAACCTGTTCGGCGATACCGACTCGGTGAACATCTACCAGAACCCGAACGGCACCGTGTACCACGCCGGGATCGAGACCCATGACACCATCGAAGACATGCTGCGTTATGTGCACTTGTCGCCGGAGGAGTTGATGACTCATTACCGGGACAAGGTGGCCAGCGCGAAGATCAGCGCCAGCGAGCGTACCCAGTTCCTCGACGCCCTGCGTCTGGGCCTGACCCGCTCGTCGTACCTGTCTTCCTGAGGTTTCGACGGCTCAAGAAAAACCACCGCTTGCGGTGGTTTTTTTATGCGCGCCGCAAAGCTCAGCGGGCCGGGCTGAACCAGCCGTCGTGCCGGCGCAGCCCGAGGGCGAAGGCCAGCAGGGTCAGGCTGCGCACCAGCATGAACAGCAGGAAGGTCAGCCACAGGCCGTGGTTGCCCAGGCCCTGCAAGGTCCAGGCGCAGGGCAGGGTGATGAGCACGCTGAGCAGCATGCCGTTGCGCATTTCCCGGGCTCGGGTGGCGCCGATGAACAGGCCGTCCAGCAGGTAGCTCCAGACTGCGATCAGCGGCAGGGCGGCGAGGTAGGGCAGGTAGGTGAAGGCGGTCTGCCGCACTTCGGCGATATCGGTCTGCATCTCGATGAACAGGTGCCCGGCGCACAGGAACAGCACGGCAAAACCGATGCTGGCCAGCAGCGACCAGCCGCCGGCCACCACCAGCGAACGGCGCAGCGCCAGGCGATCGCGGGCGCCGATGGCGTGGCCGCACAGGGCTTCCACCGCATGGGCCAGGCCGTCCAGGGCGTGGGCGGTCAGCAGCAGGCCGTTGAGCAGCAGCGCGTTGGCGGCCACGGTCGCGTCCCCCAGGCGCGCGCCTTGCACGGTGATCAGGAAGAACACCGATTGCAGCGCCAGGCTGCGGATGAAGATGTCGCGGTTGACCGCCAGCAACGGTCGCCAGCTGGCCCAGCGCTGCAACGCCGCCCAGGCAATCCGCCCTGGATAGGCGCGCAGGGCTGGACGGGTCATGGCCAGGCCGATCAGCGCACCGGTCCATTCGGCGATCACCGAGGCCCTGGCCGAGCCGGCCACGCCCCAGTCCAGGCCCAGCACGAACCACAGGTTGAGGGCGATGTTGATCAGGTTGGTGCTCAGCAGGATCGCCAGCGGCGCCCGGGCGTTCTGGGTGCCGAGGAACCAGCCGACCAGGGCCATGCTGGCCAGCGCCGCCGGCAGCCCGAGCAAGCGGGTATGGAAGAAGGTGCGGGTCATTTCGTCCAGCTCGGCCGAAGGCTGCATCAGCTGCAAGGCCGCGCCGCTCAGCGGTACGCCTATGGCGCCCAGCAGCAGGGCCAGACCCATGGCCAGCAGCAGGCCTTGCACCAGGATCTGCCGCAGCGCCGCACCGTCGGCGCGCCCGGCGGCCTGGGCGGCAAAGCCGGTGGCGCCCATGCGCAGAAAGCCCATGGCCCAGGCCAGGAAGGTATAGAGGCTGGCGCCGACCGCCACCGCGCCGAGCTGGTGGGCATGGGGCAAATGGCCGATGACGGTGCTGTCGACCAGCGCCACCAGTGGCACGGAAATATTGGAAAGAATCATCGGCGCGGCCAGCGCCCACACCCGAGCATGGGTCGGACGGTGGCGCCAGGCAGAAATCAGGCTGGACATGCAGGCTCCTTGAGAGCGGGCATTGTAGCCGCTTGCCCGCCCGGCCATGCCATCCCGATCACGGCCCGAATCCTACAAAGACGCCGCGGGTGATAGGCCCTCTGTCGATCAATGTGCGCTGCGCCACAGCCAGCCGGACGGCGGTGAGATATAGTTCAACCCTTCGATACTCCTGCCAATGAGTGCCCCATGTTTAACAAAGGATTGTTCCTGGCCTGTGCGCTGGCCTTGCTGAGCGCTTGCGATTCCTCGACCTCCGACAAGGCGGCGAGCCCTTCGGCTCCGACAGCGGCAGTGCCCGCGGCCAAGGCCCGGCCCGTGCAGGATGTCGCAGTGCTCAAGCAACGCTACGCCGGTCGCGAGTTGAACGTGGTGGACGTGTCCGAGGTGCAACTCGACGGGGCCAGCACCCTGTCGGTGAGTTTCTCGGTGCCCCTGGACCCGCAGCAGAAGTTCGCCGACAAGCTGCACCTGGTGGACAGCAAGAGCGGCAAGGTCGACGGTGCCTGGGAGCTGTCGGACAACTTCATGGAACTGCGCCTGCGTCATCTCGAGCCGCAGCGCAAACTGGTGCTGACCGTCGACGCCGGGCTGCGCGCAGTGAACGACGCGACCCTGGCCGCCGAATACGTCAGTCGCCTGGAAACCCGTGACTTGCAGGCCACGGTCGGGTTCGCCAGCCGCGGCACCCTGTTGCCGACCCGCCTCGCCGAAGGCCTGCCGGTGATTGCGCTGAACGTCGACAAGGTCGATGTCGAGTTCTTCCGCATCAAGCCCGAATCGCTGCCGATGTTCCTCGCCCAATGGGGGCGCAATAACAGCCTGCACAGTTACGAGTCCCGTGAACTGCTGCCGATGGCCGACCTGGTGTATGGCGGCCGCTTTGACCTCAATCCGGCGCGTAATACCCGGGAAACCCTGCTGCTGCCGATCGCCGGGCTCAAGCCGCTGCAACAGCCGGGCGTGTACCTGGCGGTGATGCGTGCCTCGGGCACCTACAACTATTCGCAACCGGCAACCCTGTTCACCCTCAGCGACATCGGCCTGTCGGTGCACCGTTACCAGAACCGCCTGGATGTCTTCACCCAGGCCCTGGAAGGCGGCAAGGCGCTGGACGGCGTCAGCCTGGAGCTGCTGGACGGCGAAGGCCGCGTGCTCGGCCAGGGCAAGACCGAGAAGGGCGGCCATGCCGAGTTGCCGCTGCCGAAGAAAACCGAAGTGCTGCTGGCCCACCAGGGCGAGCAGACCAGCCTGCTGCGCTTGAACGGCGCCGCCCTGGACCTGGCCGAGTTCAATATCGGCGGCCCCCAGCCTCATCCGTTGCAGTTCTTCGTGTTCGGCCCCCGCGACCTGTATCGCCCGGGCGAAACCGTGCTGCTCAACGCGCTGCTGCGGGACAAGGACGGCAATGCGGTCAAGCCGCAGCCGGTGAGCGTCGAAGTGCGCCGGCCGGATGAGCAGGTCAGCCGCAAGTTCGTCTGGGACGCCGATGCCTCGGGGCTCTATCAGTACCAGTTGCAACTGGCCGGCGAAGCGCCGACCGGGCGCTGGCAACTGGTGTTCGACCTCGGCGACGGCAAGCCGCAACTGTACGAATTCCTCGTGGAAGACTTCCTGCCCGAGCGCCTGGCGCTGGAACTCAAGGGCAGCGACACACCGCTCAAACCGGACGAGACCGTCGAGATCAGCGTCAATGGCCGGTACCTGTATGGCGCCCCGGCCGCCGGCAATCGCCTGAGCGGCCAGATCTACGTGCGGCCGCTGCGCGAGGCGGTCAAGGCCTTGCCGGGCTACCAGTTCGGCTCGGTCACCGAAGAAGAGCTGAGCCAGGACCTGGAGATAGAGGAGTCGACGCTGGATGAAAACGGCGAAGAACTGATCGCCCTGGAAAGCAAATGGGCCGAGGCCCGTTCGCCGCTGCAACTGATCGTCCAGGGCAGCCTACAGGAGTCGGGCGGTCGCCCGATCACCCGGCGGGTGGTGCTGCCGGTATGGCCGGCGGACAGGTTGCCGGGGCTGCGAGCGCTGTTCGACGGCGCGGAAACCGACGGCGACGGCCCGGCCGAGTTCGAGCTGCTGGTGGCCAACAATGAAGGCCAGAAGCTGGCGGCGGACAACCTCAAGGTGCGCCTGGTGCGCGAGCGCCGCGACTACTACTGGAACTACTCGGAAAGCGACGGCTGGAGTTATCACTTCAACGAGAAATTCCTCACCCAGGACGAACAGGTCCTGAGCATCAAGGCCGGCGATACCGCGAAGGTCAGCTTCCCGGTGGAGTGGGGCCCTTATCGCGTCGAGGTCGAAGACCCGCAGACCGGGCTGGTCAGCAGCCTGCGTTTCTGGGCCGGCTACCGTTCCCAGGACAACGCCGAAGGCGGCGCGGTGCGGCCCGACCAGGTCAAGCTGGCGCTGGACAAACCGCTGTATGGCGACGACGACACCGCCAATGTCACGGTGACCCCGCCGGCCGCCGGCAAGGGCTACCTGCTGGTGGAGTCCAGCGACGGTCCGTTGTGGTGGCAGGAAATCGACGTACCGGCCGAAGGCAAGAGCTATGCGATCAAGCTCGATCCGAAATGGGCGCGCCACGACCTGTACGTCAGTGCACTGGTGATCCGCCCCGGCGAGCGCAAGGCCAACATCACCCCGAAACGCGCGGTGGGCGTGTTGCACCTGCCCCTGGATCGCACCCAGCGCAAGCTCGGCCTGACCCTGAGCGCGCCGGAAAAAATGCGCCCCAAACAGCCGCTCAAGGTGAAGATCCAGGCCAGGAACGCCGATGGCAGCGTGCCGAAACAGGCCCATGTGCTGCTGGCGGCGGTGGACGTGGGCATCCTCAACATCACCGAATACCCGACCCCGGACCCGTACTCCAGCCTGTTCGGGCGCAAGGCCTATGGCGCCGACCAGCTGGATATCTACGGCCAGTTGATCGAAGCCGGCCAGGGCCGCCTGGCCAGCCTGGCCTTCGGTGGCGACGCGGCGCTGGCCAAGGGCGGCAAGCGTCCGGACACCAGCGTCACCATAGTCGCCCTGCAAAGCGCGCCGGTGACCCTGAACGAGCAGGGTGAAGGCGAAGTCAGCGTCGACATCCCCGACTTCAACGGTGAACTGCGCCTGATGGCCCAGGCCTGGACCGACGAACGCTACGGCATGGCCGAAGGCAAGACGGTGATCGCCGCGCCGCTGATCGCCGAACTGTCGGCGCCGCGTTTCCTCGCCGGCGGCGACCAGACCACCCTGGCGCTGGACCTGTCCAACCTGTCGGGCAAGGCGCAGAAACTCGATGTGCAACTGAGCGCCGAAGGCCAGCTGGCGCTGGTCAACGAAACCCGTCAGAGCGTGCAACTGACCCAGGGCCAGCGCACCACGTTGCGGATTCCGGTGCGGGCGCTGGGCGGCTTCGGCCAGGGCAAGGTCAAGGTGCTGGTCAATGGCCTGGACCTTCCGGGCGAGAGCCTGCCGCCGTTCAGCCGCGAATGGACCCTGGGGGTGCGACCGGCTTACCCGGCGTTGCTCAGGCATTACCGCGCGGTACTCAAGGATCAGCCCTGGAGCCTGCCGGAAGGCGAGCTGGCGGCGTTCGAGCCGGCCGGGCGTGAAGCACTGCTAAGCCTGTCGAGCCGGCCGCCGCTGAACCTCGGCGAGCAGATTCGCGCGCTCAAGGCCTACCCTTACGGCTGCCTGGAGCAGACCACCAGCGGCCTGTACCCGGCGCTGTACGCCGATGCCGTCAGCCTGAAACGCCTGGGCCTGGAAGGCGAGCCGGATGCCGAGCGCAAGCGCAAGATCGAGCTGGGCATCGAACGCCTGCTGGGCATGCAGCGCTACAACGGCAGCTTCGGCCTGTGGGGTGCGGACGGCGAGGAGGAATACTGGCTGACCGCCTACGTCACCGATTTCCTGCTGCGGGCCCGCGACCAGGGCTTCGCGGTGCCGGCCGAGGCGCTGAAGAAGGCCAATGAACGCCTGCTGCGTTACCTGCAGGAGCGCAACCTGATCGAGGTCAACTACAGCGAAAACGCCGAGCACACGCGCTTTGCCGTACAGGCCTACACCGGGCTGGTATTGGCACGCAGCCAACAGGCGCCGCTGGGCGCGCTGCGCAGCCTGTTCGAACGGCGTACCGATGCGCGCTCCGGCCTGCCATTGGTGCAGCTGGCCATCGCCTTGCAGAAAATGGGCGACCAGCCACGGGCCGAGCAGGCCTTGACCGCGGGTCTTGCGGCTTCGCGCAACAGCAAGGACTGGCTGGCCGACTACGGCAGCCCGCTACGGGATCAGGCGCTGATCCTGGCGCTGCTGGAAGAGCACGACCTGGCCAAGGGCAAGCGCGAGGAGCGACTGTTCGAGCTGTCCGACCAACTGGCGGCCAGCCCGTACCTGTCGACCCAGGAGCGCAACTCGCTGTTCCTCGCCGGTCGCGGCCTGCTGGGTAAGCCGGAAGCCAACTGGACCGCGCAACTGAGCAGTGGCGCCGAAAGCCGCGAGCTGAACAACAGCCAGCCGGGGCTGAAGCTGGAAGGTGCGTTGCTGGCTTCGCCGTTGTCGATCAGCAATCAGGGCAGCGAGCCTGTGTACCAGCAACTGACCATTTCCGGTTATCCACAGCAGGCGCCGCTGGCCGGTGGCGAGAACCTGAGCATTCGGCGCGAATACCTGGGGATGAACGGCCAGCCACTGAACCTGCGGGCCCTGGGCAGCGGCGACCTGGTGCTGGTGCACCTGGCGGTCAGTGCCAAGCAACGGGTACCGGATGCCCTGGTAGTGGACCTGCTGCCGGCCGGCCTGGAACTGGAAAACCAGAACCTGGCGCAGAGCGCCGCCAGCCTGGAAAACGCCAGCAGCCAGGTCAAGGAATGGCGCGAGTCGATGCAGAACGCCAGCCTCAAGCACCAGGAGTTCCGCGATGACCGCTACGTGGCGGCGCTGAACCTGGACGGCTACGACAGCGTCACGCACCTGCTGTACCTGGCACGCGCCGTCACGCCCGGCACTTACCGTGTGCCGCCGCCGCAAGTGGAGTCGATGTACCGGCCGAACTGGCAGGCCGTGGGTGAAACCCTGCCGGAGATGGTGATCAAGGGGCGTTGAGAAGGGCGATCGCGGCAAGCGCGTTCCTTATGTAGGAGCGAGCTTGCTCGCGATACGACCGCGCAGCGGTCGTCTATCGGTCAGTGCACCACCCAGCTCAGCAGCCACAACCCCAGCAGCAGCCAGATGATGCCCATGACGATCGAGGCGCGCATGAAGGCGCGGACCGCCGAGTACAGCAGCATCAGCCCGACGATCAGGGTGATGATGCTGATGATCGAGGTGTCCATGCCCAGCGCCCGCGACAAGCCGTCGATAAAGTTGCCGCCGGCGTTGGTCAGGGCGTTGAACAGACCGCTGAGGCCATCGACGATAAACCGTATGACCGAGCCCAGCGCCTGGCCGAGCCATTCAAAAAAGCTTTCTACCTGCATGCGTGCATCCTGATGAAAAAGTTGGCGTGCTTGCCAGACCTGAGCCTTTGGCCATCAATCGCGCTGGCGAGTTCCGTTCCAAGCATAGAGGTTCGCGGGTTTGATTTTTCGATTAGTTGCATCGCGCCTGCGCAGTTTTTGGTGGCGAATATTTGGCCAGGCACAGTCGCCCGGCTTGCCATCGCCGCAACCAAGCGGTCGCCGAGGCTGGCGCATCCTGCGGACCGTGCTGGGCGGCCTGTTGCTGCTGTGGGCCGGGCTTTGGCTGGCCGACCGCATCTGGCCGCTGCCGCTGCCCAAGGATGACCTGGCGCGGGTGGTGCTGGCCGAGGATGGCACGCCACTGTGGCGCTTTGCCGATGCCAATGGCGTCTGGCGCTATCCGGTGCGCACCGACGAAGTCTCGCCCTATTACCTGGACGCGCTGCTGACCTACGAAGACCGCTGGTTCTACAGCCATCCCGGGGTCAACCCGATGGCGCTGGCGCGTGCCGCCTGGCAGAACCTCACGGGCGGGCGGGTGTTGTCCGGCGGCAGCACCCTGTCGATGCAGGTGGCGCGCCTGCTCGATCCTCACTCGCGAACCTGGCACGGCAAGCTGCGCCAGCTGTGGCGCACCGCGCAGCTGGAATGGCACCTGAGCAAGCAGCAGATTCTCACGCTCTACCTCAACCGCGCGCCGTTCGGCGGAACCTTGCAAGGGGTGGCCGCGGCCAGTTGGGCTTACCTGGGCAAGTCGCCGCAGCACCTGACCCACGCCGAAGCGGCGCTGCTGGCGGTACTGCCCCAGGCGCCGAGCCGGCTGCGCCCGGACCGGCATGCCACGCGGGCACAGGCGGCCCGGGACAAGGTGTTGCAGCGCCTGGCGCAGTTCCAGGTCTGGCCGCAATCGGCGGTGGACGAAGCCTTGCAGGAACCCCTGTTGCTGGCGCCGCGGCTGGAGCCGAGCCTGGCGCCCCTGCTGGCGCGCCGGCTGAATCGCCCGGACAGCCCGCCGTTGATCCGCACCACCCTGGACGCCAACCTGCAACGGCGCCTGGAAGACCTGCTTTTGGGCTGGCGCGCGCGCCTGCCGGAACACACCTCGGCGGCGATCCTGGTGGTCGAGGAGCAGACCATGGCGGTGCGCGCCTACCTGGGCTCGGTGGATATCAACGATGCGCGGCGCTTCGGCCATGTGGACATGATCAGCGCCATGCGTTCGCCGGGTTCGACCCTCAAGCCCTTCCTTTATGGCATGGCGCTGGATGCCGGGCTGATCCATTCCGAATCGCTGCTGCAGGACGTGCCCCGGCGGTATGGCGACTACCGGCCGGGCAACTTTTCCATGGGCTTCAGCGGCGCGGTGTCGGCCAGCACCGCCCTGGCCACCTCGCTGAACCTGCCGGCGGTGCAACTGCTGGAAGCCTACGGGCCGAAACGCTTTGCCGCCGAGATGCGCATCGGCGGCATGCCGCTGACCCTGCCGGCGCTGGCGGAACCGAACCTGGCGCTGATTCTCGGTGGCGCCGGCAGCCGCCTGGAGGATCTGGTCAGCGGCTACAGCGCCTTCGCCCGTGGCGGCAAGAGCGCGAGCCTGCGCCTGCAACCGGATGATGAGTTGCGCGAGCGGCCCTTGCTGTCCCCCGGTTCGGCGTGGATCGTGCGGCGCATTCTCAGCGGCCAGGCGCGCCCGGACCGCAACCCGCGAGCCGAGCTGGTACAGCGTCCGGTGCTGGCCTGGAAGACCGGCACCAGTTACGGCTTTCGCGACGCCTGGGCGATTGGCGTCGGGCCGCGCTACCTGATCGGCATCTGGATCGGCCGCCCGGACGGCACCCCGGTGCCGGGGCAGTTCGGCCTGGCTTCGGCAGCGCCCTTGATGCTGCAAGTGCACGATGTGCTGATCAACCGTGACAGCCAGCGCGGCATCAGCGCGCCGGTGCAGCCGGTGCCGATGAATGTCGGGGTGGCGGCGATCTGTTGGCCCCTGGGCCAGCCCATGAGCCGCAGCGATCCGAACTGCCGCCGCCAACGTTTCGCCTGGACCCTGGACGGCACCACGCCGCCGACCTTGCAGGCGGCGGATCAACCCTTGGGCGTCGGCCTGCTGGAAAAAGTCTGGGTCAATGCCAAGGGCCTGCGGGTCGACGCCAAGTGCCCGGGGGCACAGGCGCGGGATATCGCGCTGTGGCCGGCGCCGCTGGAGCCCTGGTTGCCGCGCATCGAACGGCGTGAAGCGCGCCTGCCGGCCAACGACCCGGAGTGCCCGGGGCCGGCCCTGGCGGCAGCGGCGCCGTTGTCCATCGTCGGCGTGCGCGAGGGCGATCGCTTGCGCCGCCCGGCGGCCAGCCAGGACCTGCTGCGGCTCAAGCTGTCGGCCCTGGGCGGCAGCGGCAGGCGCTGGTGGTTCGTCAACGGCGAGCCGCTGGGCGAGAGTGCCAACCAGGACAGCATCAACGCCAGTTTCGAACGGTTGGGGCCATATCAACTCAGCGTGCTGGACGAAGGCGGGCAGACGGCGCGGGTCGAGTTCAGCGTTATCGATTGAGGGGGCGGTGCGGGCCTTGCCTTCATCCGCCATCCCCCCGAAGCTATACGCCTTCAGGAGACCCCGATGAACCTAGACGAACTGACCCAACGCCTGCACGCCATTCGCGACCGCAATGACTGGCGGCAATTTCACAGCCCGAAGAACCTCGCCATGGCCGCCAGCGTGGAGATGGCCGAGCTGGTGGAAATCTTCCAGTGGCTGAGCGAAGACCAGTCGCGGCAACTGCCGGCCGACAAGCTGGCCCATGCCGGCCAGGAAGTCGGTGACATCGTGCTCTACCTGTTGCTGCTGTGCAGCGAACTGGGCCTGGACCTGGAGCAGGTGGTGCGCAGCAAGCTGGCCGACAGCGAACGGCGGTTCGGCTGATGAGCGACCGTCATTTCGACCAGTTGGCGACCCGTTTCGCGGAAAAGATCTACGGCGGCGCCAAGGGCGCGATCCGCCTGGCGGTGCTCCAGGCCGACCTGGCCGAAGCCTTGCCGGACCGCCCGCTGCGGGTACTGGATATCGGCGCCGGGCTGGGGCATATGTCGCTGTGGCTGGCCCAGCGTGGCCATCAGGTGACCCTGGCCGAACCGGCCGAACCGATGCTCGAAGGCGCCCGCCAGCGCTTCGCCGAGGCCGGCCAACAGGCGACCTTTATCCAGGCGCCCTGGCAGGACCTGCTGGGCCAGCTCACCGAACCCTATGACCTGGTGCTGTGCCATGCGGTGCTGGAGTGGCTGGCCGAGCCCCATGCGATCCTGCCGGTGCTGCATCAACTGACCACCCAGGACGGCTGGCTGTCGCTGGCCTTCTATAACCGCGATGCGCTGATCTATCGCAACCTGCTCAAGGGCCACTTTCGCAAGATGCGCAAGAACGACATGGCCGGCGAGAAGCAGAGCCTGACCCCGCAACAGCCCCTCGATCCGCGGGAACTGGCGGCGCAACTCGACGGCTTGTGGCGAGTCGAAACCCAGAGCGGGGTACGGGTTTTCCATGACTACATGCCGGTGGAATTCCAGGCCCGTGCCGAGTTGCTGGACCTGTTGGAAATGGAATTGGCCCATCGTCGTCACCCAAGCTTTGCCGGGCTTGGGCGTTACCTGCACTGGATTTGTCGTCCGGTCTGAGCGGAGCTCGAAATGAAACGCCACGCTGGTTTGCTTGTGCTGTGCCTGGGGCTGGCGGCCTGCCAGAGCCCCAACCCCTATGTCGCCAGTTCCAATCCACTGCCGCCGGCGCCCCCGCAGGCGGCCGGGACCTTCGACCGCAGCGCCTACCCCGCGCCCCAGCGCGACTATGGGCGCTATCGCAGCTGGGCCTGGCGCAACGGGCGCCTGCCCAATGGCTCGGCCTGGGCCGATTCGGCGCAGGTCGCCGAGGCGATCAGCAACGCCCTCGACCAGCGCGGCCTGCGCCCGCTGCACGACAACCGTCCGGCGGACCTGTGGGTCAGCGCCGACCTGCACCTGGAAAAGCGCCTGCGCCAGGTGCAGGACGACTATGGCTATGGTTACGGCGGTTATGGCTACAACCGCTACGGCCCCGGCTACGGCATGTACAACACAGTGCCGGTGGTGCGTACCTACGAGGTGGAAGTCGTGGTGGTACGGGTCAACCTGTTCGACGGTCGCAGTGGCCAGCCGGTGTGGAGCGCCAGCGCGGAAACCTCGAGCCAGGGCAGCCTGAGCGAGCGCGCCGATGCGCTGCGCGAGGCTGTGGAAAAGGCCATGGCGGCGTATCCTCCTAGTTAGGCTCCGTACGAAGCTGCACGCTGGGCTGGGTTAAAACAGGCTTGCCTGACCTTCGCTCGCCGACTTTCGTACAGACCCTAGCGACATCCCTTCAGGTGCATTTGCTCTTCTGGAGAAACATCATGTTCCGCCCTCTTGCTTTACTGGCCCTGGCCGCGCTGCTCAGCGCCTGCGCCGCCAACCAGGTCAACCATGACTTCGACGCCAGCCGCGACTTCGCGGCCTATCGCAGCTGGAGCTTCAAGGAACCCGCTCTGCAATACCGCCCCGACGATCCGCGGATCAAGAGCGACCTCACCGAGCAGCGCATCCGCCAGGCCGTCAGCGATCAGCTCGACCAGCGCGGCCTGCGTCCGGCCGCGGCGGGCAAAAAGGCCGATCTCAACGTCCAGACCTACCTGATCGTCGAGAACCGCCAGCAACAGGTCACCACCAATTACGGCGGCGGCTGGGGTGGCCCGTGGAACGGCTACTGGGGCGCGCCGATGTACAACGAAACCCGCAACATCACCTACAAGGTCGCCACCATCCAGATCGACCTGCTCGATGGCAAGGACGGCAAGCTGGTGTGGCGCGGCAGCGACGAGCAGATACTCAGCAGCACGCCAAACCCCGCCGATCGCAGCACGGCGATCAGGGAGACCGTCGGCCGGATCCTGGCGAACTACCCGCCCAGGTAAGTCGCGGTATTCCACCACGGGCGAGGGCTGCACGGGCCCTTGCCCAAACACAGCGCTGGCAAGTCGCCAGCGTTGTATTCCAGCCTTGACTACACTCCTTTCACCCAGCGGAGGTTGCGCCCGGCGGTGCGCCGGCAAAGGAGTGCTCCATGTTTTCCCGCACGCAGTTTTCCGGACCGGCTCGGCAGCGTGGCGCTATTGGTCTGATAGGGGCGCTGGCGCTGGGCACGGCGGTGTTGTGCACCTTGGTGGTGGTCGACAGCGGGCGCCTGTACCTGGATCAGCGTGAGTTGCAACGGGTGGCCGATAACGCCGCGCTGGAGGCGGTGGCGCGGGGTGGTAATTGCCTGGCGGGGGGCAGCGCGGATAGGTATGCGAAAGAAAGCGCGGCGCGCAACGGCTTTGTGGTGGGAGACGACAGACCGCTGACAGCCACCTGTGGCTCACTGCAGACCGGTGCCGACAACCTGCGCACCTTCAGCCCCAACGCCAGCCAGGCCAGCGCCATCCGAGTGGTGGTCAGTGAAGCGGTGCCCACCAGCATCGCCCTCGGCGTAACCAATCTGTTTTCCGACAATCCCGTCAGCACCACGACCTCGTTGAGTGCCACGGCGGTAGCGGCCCAACCCAAGCCACCGCTGGCGCAATTGACGATTCGCAGCACGCTGGTCGACCTCAATCTGTTGAATGGCGCCCTCAGCGGTCTCGCGGGTAGCGCGATCAATGTCAGCCTGCTCGGTTGGCAGGGCCTGGTCGATACCGACATCAGCCTGCTCGGTTACCTGAAGCAGCTGGCCATTGATCTGAATGTGAGCGCCGGAAACTACAGCGAACTGCTCGACGTCGATACCGACATTACCCAACTGCTCCAGACCGCCATCAGCGTGGCCCAGAGAAATGGCGCTACCCTCGAGGTGCTGACAGCCCTGGGCAGCATCAAGGCCGCAGCCATCAATACGGTTCCGGTGAAACTGGGTGACCTGTTGAAGTTGCAGACCGGCACCGCGGACGCCGGGCTGGATGCCAGCGTCCAACTGCTGAGCCTGGTCGAGGCGTTCCTGCAACTGGCCAGCAGTCAGAGCGCCGCGGCGGTCGAGTTGCCGGTGAGTGTGTTGGGGCTGGCGGGCGTCACCACCCGGGTCAAGATTGTTTCACCTCCGGAGTTTGCCATCGGCAACCCGGAACTGGCCGCCGCCGACCCGCTGGGGCCCAATCGCATCTATGTGCGTACCGCTCAGGTGCGGGCGTTGCTGACGTTGGATCTCTCGCTGATCAACAGCGTGCTGCAGGCGGTGAATGCCCTGCTGTCGCCGGTGGTGGTCACGCTCAATACGGTGCTCAGCGCCAATCTCAGCTGTGTGCTCGGTGGCCCCTGTGTAAAGACCGACCTGCTGATCCTGCCGGACGGCGCGAATCTGGATGTCAGCCTTGAAGTGGCGGCCGGCGACAGTCATGTCACCGGCTATACCTGCGTCAGCGACAGCGACAACAGCCTTTCCGTCGACACCACCACCTCCGCGGTCAAGCTCAAGGTCGGTCGGGTGGACGCCAGCAACTGGGCGTCTTCGACCGCTCAGGTCAGCGTGAGCCCGTTGCCGCTGGTGGATATCGGCGCGAGGACCTGCCAGGGGCTGCTTGGTCCTTGCGATCCGCGTGTCCCTTTTGCCGGCGGCGGTAGCGAGTTGATGATCGACACGTCGGTCGCCGGTACCCACGAGCCGAATTTCACCTTCGTCAATCCGCCGAAAATGAAGCAGGAACTGGCGGACGACGATTGGCACAGCGTGACCGCCTCCAATGTGGTCAGCAGCCTGCGCGCGTCGTTGACCGGCATCACTCTGATTCAGCACCCGCCCAGCATCGGCAGCCTGCTCGGGGTGGTGCTCAATACCTTGCTGTCGGCGTTGAACACCGTAGTCGGCCTGCTGGCCACGGCTATCGGCGCCTTGCTCGGCCCGTTGCTGGACCCATTGCTGAACAATGTCCTGGCGGTGTTGGGCATCGATCTGGGCAAGGTCGAGGTGGGCGCCAACCTCACCTGCGGCCAAACCGGCCGGGCCTATCTGGTGATCTGATCGCTCTGTACCAACGGCAGTTCGATGCAGAAGCAGGCGCCTTCGCCGGTGTTGCTCACGCTCAGGCGCCCGCCCATGTTCTCGACTATGCCGTAGCTCACCGAAAGCCCCAGGCCAGTGCCCACGCCGACCGGCTTGGTGGTAAAGAACGGTTCGAAGATGCGCCCCAGCAGGCGCGGGTCGATGCCGCCGGCATTGTCTTCGACCAGCAGCCGCACCCGCTGCGCGTCATGTTCGGCGCGTATGGCGATCCAGGGCCGCAAGTCCGGATCCTGCTCGCGCCGGCCGAGCAGCGCATCCCGGGCATTGACCAGCAGGTTGATCAAGACTTGCTCAAGCTGATCGACATAGCCCCGCACCTGCACGTTGAAGTCGATTGGCGCGACACGCAACTCAACGCCTTTGCCGCGCATGCCATCGGCCAGCAGCGACAGGCAGCCTTCCACCGCCTGGGCCGGATCGAAAGGTTGTTGCTCGATCTCCGAGCTGCGGCCAAACACCCGCATATGGTCCACCACCCGGCCGGCCCGCTGGACCTGGGCATCGATGCGCTTGAGCTTGTCCTGCAGGTAGTCGAGTTGCACGTCGCCGTTGTTCAGGCGCTTGAGCACGTTGACGATGGCCATGCGCATCACATTCAGCGGCTGGTTGATTTCATGGGCCAGCCCGGTGGCCATTTCGCCCAGGGTGGCCATCTTCGCGCTTTGCATGAGTTGCAGCTGGGAGCGCCGGACTTCGGTGTTGTCGCGGCCGACGGCCTGGATCTCCCGCAGGCGTCCTTGCTCGTCGAACACCCCGCGGTCGGACCAGACCCACCAGGCATGTTCGCGCCCCGGCAGTTGCAGGTTGATTTCCGCGGTGCTGACCGGAAATTCCGGGGTCAGCTGGCGGATGCGTTGCACGAAGGCGGCGTGTTGTTCGGCGGACAGCCAGTCACCGAGGTTGGCTCCGGCCAGTTGTTCGGGCGGGCATTCCAGGTAGGTCGCCAGGGGCCGGTTGCCGAAGGTCAGGGTCAGGTCGGGCAGGTAGCGGCAGATCATCGCCGGGGAGTCTTCCACCAGGATCCGGTAACGCTCCTCGCTGAGTCGTATCTGCTCGGTGGCCAGGGTGGCGTCGGTGACGTCCAGCCACAGGCCGACAGCTTCGACCGGCATGCCCAGGTCGTCGCGCAGCAGCCTGGCCTCGTCGAGCACCCAGTGGTATTCGCCACGGCTGTCGAGCAGGCGATAGCGGCTGCGCACCGCGCCTTCGCGCAGCAATTGCCGGTTGCGCTCGAAGTAGCGGTCGCGGTCGTCGGCATGCACCCGTTCCGCCAGGGCGCCGTCGTTGCAGTCGTTCAGGGTCCAGCCGAGCAACGGCTGCAGGCTGTCGCTGAAAAACGTCGGCTGCAGCGCACCCTCGACATAGCGCTGGACATAGATCACCGCCGGCGAATGGGCGATCAGGTTGTCCAGCCGGGCGTGGGCCGCGGCCGCCTGCTGCTCCTGGTTCTTGATGTCGCTGATGTCCAGCATGAAACCGACGAAGCGCTGGTTCTGGCCAATGCCCAGGGCTTGCCCCTGCAGGCGGTACCAGATGGCCGGCAACTGCGGGTCGGCCCGCTGCAACCGTACGCAGAGCAGCAGCGGTTTGCCTTGTCGCAACTCTTGCAGGCGGCTGCTCAGTTCCTGGCGATCGGCGGGGTGGATCAGGGCCAGCCAGGCCTGCAGCGACAAGCGTCGGGTCTGGGGTTCCAGCAGCAGGTTGAGGGCCAGCTGCGGCGCCAGCTGGATCTCGTTGTCCTGCGCGAACAACTCCCACCAACCGGTGCCGAGCAAACCTTGCAAGGCCTCCAGGCGCTCCAGCTGGTGATGGTGCTGCTGTTCGCGCAAACGTCCGAGCAAGGGGCCGGCCAGGGCGGCACTCAATTGCAGCCAGTCCCGTTCGCTCAATTGCGGTGCCTGCTGGCGTACCGGGTAGAAGCCGCAGAGCAGCCAGGCCGCGACACCGTGATCGTCGCGAAAGGGCACGACAAAGCCCTCGCTGCTGCCGAACGCACGTTGCAGGCGCGGATGCTCGCCAAGGCCTTGAGTGAAGATCAGCGACTGCGGGGCATTGCCGTTCAGGCTGTCCAGCCCGGTGCCCAGGACCTGGCCCTTGTGCCACAGCTGCGGTGCATCGGCGGCCTGATACAGGCCATGGATGTACCAGCCCTGTTCCAGGTCGTCGAGCAGCGCCAGGGCGAGGCAGGGGATATGCCAGTGCTGGGCCAGGGCATGGAGTTGCTCATGCAGCACCTCGGGCAGGCGAAAGAGGCTGCACAGGCGCAGCTGTTCGCTGATCTGCACGGCGAACTGCTGGCAGTCCTGGCGTTGCTGCGCCTGCTGGCGTTCCAGCAACAGGTCGCCGATGTCCAGCAGGTGCAGGAGCCAGCCTTGGGTAGACGGTTGCACCCAGCCGCGCAGGTGCAGGGTTTGCCCGCCGGCACCATGGAAGTCCAGGTCGAGCATGTGCCCCTGCCAGTCGCCAGGGCTGCCTTCGACACTCAGCGCGCTGTGCGCCAGCAGGTAGTCCAGCAACGGCGCCGGCCCTTCGGCGGCCGGCGGCTGGGCCAGGGCGTGGCGCAGCGGGCCGGTCATTTGCAGCACCTGGGCGTTGTGGTCCAGGTGCACCAGCAGGCCGACTCCGGGCGTGGCCAGGGGCGGCGCGGGAGGAAGCGCCTGGGGCGTCGTCCGGCCGAGAAAGCGCCCGAGGAGTTTGTCGCCCGAGCTCAAAATTGCAGACTCGACTGGGCGCTGAGGTTCGCGGGCAGGGCGGGCACGCTGCCCAGGCCCGGCAGCACCAGGAAGGGGATGACCTGTCTGAGCTTGTCGGTGGAGTAGTGGACACGGACCGTGAGCAGGCCACCCGCGTAAGTCACGGTGGCATCGCTGGCGTTGTTGGCATTGAAGTTGAAGGCCTGTGGAATCCAGGTCAGTTGCTCGCGCAAGGTGTTCTTCGCGCGCGCTATCAGGGCAGCGTCATAGCCGGGCGTGGCGGGGTCCAGGGCGACGCTGCGCCGCACCGCTTCGGCAGTGGCCTTATTGAAGGACTGCACCATCAAAAGCGGCACGCTGTAGCTGACCAGGGCATAAAACACGGCGAAAAAAATGATGAAGACCATGGCGAACTCGATGGCCACGGCACCTTTTTGTTTTTCTGGCAGGTCGACTTTCACGGCGGCGTCTACCCTGACTGCTAGTAGGTCATGTCAGCATAGAATCATTCAGCCAGAAGGGATGTTTTTTAACCGATGCAGCATTGGATTCTATTGGCTTGGCTGGGGCTGTGTGCGGTGCAGGATATCCGCCAGCGTCATCTCGCCAACGGCTTGACCCTGGGTGTCGCGCTGCTGGCGCTGGGGTACTTGCTGTGGGCTGGCAACACCTGGCTGGGCGCCGACGCGGTGCAGGGGGGCAGGGCGCTGTTGCTGGCCTTGCTGCTGACCGTGCCGGGCTATGTGCTGGGCCGGATGGGCGGCGGCGACGTGAAGCTCCTGGCGGCCCTGGGGCTGGCGTCTGACCCCCTGCACCTGCTGGGTACCTTCATCGGTGCCGCGTTGGCCAGCGGCCTGTGGTGGTTGCTCGCGCCCAGGCTGTTGCCCGCTGCCGACCAACCGCTGGCAAGGTCCTTGCAATACCTCGATCCGCGGCAGGGGCAAAAGTTTGCCTTCGCCCCTTTCGTCCTGGTCGGCATGGCCCTGACCCTGCTTTGGGCCCGCTATTCATGCCGCCTATCTCTATGTACATAGTCGGAAAGTAGTCTACGTTTATTTTGTACCTGCCCGAAGTGGACGCGGCAGGGCAGGAACATTCGTCTTGGGCTTGCCAGGCATGGAGTTGCGCGTGAACAAGCTTATATCCCGCATCAAAGTACTCGTGGTCGACGACCAGCCGTTGATAGTCGAAGAGCTTTGCGAGTTTCTTGAAAGCAGCGGTTATCGCTGCGTCCCTTGTGAGTCCAGCCGCCAGGCGATCCAGCAGTTCAATGAAGATGCCGAAATCGGCCTGGTACTGTGCGACCTGCACATGCCCGATCTCGATGGCATCCAATTGGTGCAGGAACTGCAGCGTATCGCCGGCAAGCATCGGGTTTTCGAGGCCATCATGCTCACCGGCCAGGCCGACAAGCAGGATGTGATCAAGGCCTTGCGCGCCGGCATCGCCGATTACTACCAGAAACCGATCGACCTCGATGAGCTGCTGGCCGGTCTGCAACGCCAGGAGGAAACGTTGCAGGAGCGGCAGAAAAACCTGCAGCTGGGGCACCTGAACCAGAAGCTGCAGTTCCTTTCCGAATCCATTGACGATCTTTACCAGGATCTGGACAAAGTACGTCGCGCGCCACTCGTACCACCGACGACGCAGGCGTCGGACCAGGGCGGCGGCGAGGCGGAGCAGATCGAAATCCCGGCGATCTTCAATCAGCTGTCGCCCCGGCAACTGGATGTGGCCCGCCTGGTAGGCAAGGGGCAGACCAACTACCAGATCGCCTGTGAACTGGGGATCACGGAAAACACCGTGAAGCTCTACGTGTCCCAGGTGCTGCGCCTGACCCATATGCACAACCGCACCCAGCTGGCGTTGGCGCTGGCACCGAGCAACTCGGGGTTGCGCCAGCGCGTGACCGCCCACTGATTATTCCCCATGTGCAGCACCCTCCGATGGTCACGAGGGTGTGCTGCGCATGCAGGCCGCTGCATCCTTCTATTGGTGGGCGAAAGCCCGGGCAATGGCGCTGACGCCAGGTCCGGCCAGGACGATCAGTAACGCCGGGAAGAGAAACAGCATCATCACGACGGACATTTTCGCCGACATCTTCGAGATGTATTCCTGCAGGCGCGTCAGGCGCCGGTCATCGAGCAGCAGCTTGAGCGACTGCAACGACTTCATCGCCCCGCCGCCCTGGTAAATCAGCTGTTGCAGGATCACGCAGGTGTCGGTGAACTCATCGACGGCCAGCAGCCGCGCGGACTTGTTCAGTTCGTCCCCCAGTTCCAGGCCGGAATCCACCCGGGCCAGCACCATGCGCAATTCCTGGGTCAGGGCCGGCAGCAGTTTCTGCGCGTCCTTGCTCAACACCCGCAGGGCCTGTTCCACCGCCATGCCCGACTCGAACAGGATGCGCAACAGGGGAATGAAGGTGGAGATATCGACCGCCAGTTGTTTCTGCCGCCTGCCGGCGGCCATGGCCAACAGGCGCTTGGGCAACAGGTAGCCGAGGCTCAGAGCGAACACCGGAGCGACCCAGTGGTTTTTCGCCGCCGGGAAAAACACCCCCTGGATCACCAGGGTCAGGCCCAGGGCGAGAATCGGTGCGCCGATCTGGCAGGCGGCGAACAGCGAGCGTTGCCGTGCGCTGCGCCAGCCCAGGCGGTTGAGCAGCAATTGGGTTTCATTGTCGAGCCGGACCGCGTACTGGCCGACCTTGCTGTCGCCCAGCACGTGCAGCCAGTTGCCGAGTGTGTTGTCGCGCGCCAGGTGCCCCTGCAGGCGCTCGGTCACCTGGCGCGTTCGCCGGCGCTGTTCCAGCAAGCTGCCCAGTACCAGCAGCATGGCTGCGAGAAACAACAGTGCACTGATCAGCAAGGCTGTCATGTCAAACACTCCGCAGCATGCGCCACAGCAGCGCGCAGCCGATGACCTGCAAGCCGAAGGCGGCCAGCAGCATCATCCGGCCGCCGCTCTGGTTCCACATGCTCATCAGGTAGGTCGGGTTGGCTATCAGGAAATAGCCGGCCAATGACACCGGCAGGGCCGCGAGGACCATCGCCGTGATACGGGTTTCGCCGGTCATCGCGCGCAGTTGCCGGGCGGCCTGGTCGCGTTCGCGGATCAGCTTGATCAGGTTTTCCAGCAGCTCGCTGGCATTGCCGCCATAGCGGTGGTTGACCTTGAGCCCCAGGGCGAACAGGCGCAGTTCATCGCGCTCGTACAATTCGGCGAAGTCCGCCACCGCATCCGGCAGGTTGACCCCCAGCAGCACGTTGCGCTGGACCCGGCCCATGGCGTGCTTCAAGGGATTGTCGGCGGCCTCGATGCCGCCCAGCACCGCGTCGGCCAGAGTGCGTCCCGACTTGAGGCTGCGCACGGCATGGTCGAGCAAGGGCGGCAGCTGTTCGATCATGCGCTTGAGGCGCCGCCGGTACAGCCAGCTGATATACAGGCGCAGCAGCACAGGCGGTGCGACGAGCAGGGCGAGCAGCCCCGGCCACTTGCCCAGCCCATACCCGAGCATGCAGCCCAGGGCCCAGACCACCAGCCATAGCCCCAGGCGTTCGGTGGGACGACCGAGGCCCGCGCGCAGAAAGGCCCTTTCGAGCCGATTCCACGAGGTCTTTTCCTCGCTTGGTTGCGGTTGTCCCTGGGCCAGGCGGTCGAGCACCCGGGCGGTGCGGGCCTGGCGCAGGCCGCTGTAGAACATCCAGCCCGACAGCCCCAGCAGGGTCAGGCACAGGAGGGCAAGCAGCACGGGACCTAACATGCGGTGGCGCTCCCTGGCTCAGTTGACGGGTAGGTCGGCGTCGCGTCGCAGCTTGTCGCCAGCGGGGTTGGCCGCTTCGCGCAGAAAGCCGAAACCGCTACGTCGGTTCAGACGGAACAGGGTGTTGGTGACGTAAATGTTTTCGCGTACGCCGACCACTTCCACCACCTCGCTGACACAGCGCCGGCCATCGGGCAGGCGCGTCAGCTGAATCACCACGTCCAGGGCCGCGCAGATCATCTGCCGCAGGGTGCGTTCGGCCACCTGGCGCCCGGTCAGGCCCACCAGGGTTTCCAGGCGCAGCAGGGCATCCTGGGCATTGTTGGCGTGCACGGTGCTCATGGAACCGTCGTGGCCGGTGTTCATCGCCGTCAGTACATCGAGCACTTCGACGCCACGGATCTCGCCGAGGATGATCCGGTCCGGGCGCATGCGCAGAGCGTTGCGGATCAGGTCGCTGGCCTTGACCTCGCCATGGCCTTCGGCGTTCGGCGGACGGGTTTCCAGGCGCACCACATGGGGATGGCCCAGTTGCAGTTCGGCCACGTCTTCGATGGTCACCAGCCGTTCGTGAGGGTTGATCAACTGGCTGAGGATATTCAGCAGGGTGGTCTTGCCGGTGCCGGTGCCACCGCTGATCAGGATGTTGCAACGCTTGCCCACGGCCTCCTGGACGAATTCGAAGATCGCCTGGTCGATGGTCTGCATGGCCATCAGGTCGCTGCTCTTGAGCATGTCCTTGCGGAATTTGCGGATCGACAGGCAAGGGCCGTCGAGGGCGATCGGTGGGATGATCGCGTTGACCCGGCTGCCGTCGGGCATCCGTGCATCGACCATGGGCGAGGACTCGTCGAGGCGTCGGCCCAGGGGCGCGAGGATGCGTTGCATGACCCGCTCCACATGGTGCGCGTCGATGAAACGCAGGTCGCTCTGGTGCAGCACGCCATCGCGCTCGACGAACACCCGGTGCGGGCCGTTGACCAGGATCTCGGTCACCGCCGGATCGCGCAGCAAGACTTCCAGTGGGCCGAAACCGGTGAGCTCGTCCACCAGTTCTTCGGCCAGGCGCTCCATTTCATAGCGGGAGATCGCCAGGTGCAGGCGCGAGATGTACTCGGCCACCTTGTCGGTAATGAAGCGGGCCAGTGCCTGGCGCGAACCTTCCAGCAGGTTTTTCCCCGACTCTTCGATGGCGTCGATGACGTAGCGATGCAACACCAGCTTCAGGCCCTCGTGATCGGTGTTGCCGATGGGGCTGTGGGACTGGGCGCCGAAAAGTTTTTCTCTGCTCATCGACTTCCCCTGAGGCGCTCGAACCAGCCGGGCTTCGCCGTGGGCAGCCCTTGGGAGCGTCTGGCCAGGCGCTCGCCGAGGGTCTTCAGGGATTGGGTCAGGCCTTCGCGGGGGGCCAGTTCGAACAGCGTGACGCCCTGGTTTTTCGCGTTGAGACGCACCTCGGGGCTATAGGCCAGGACCGCGATCACTTCCAGGGCAAAGGTCTTGCCCAGGGTTTGCGCATCCGGAGCGACCCCGCGCAGGTAGCGGTCGACCAGCAGGCGGGCGTGTTCCAGCTTCATGCCTTTTTCGCGCCAGAGGTTGAGTACCGCCAGGTTGCGACGGCAGTCGAGCACGCTCTGGTCGGTGTACCAGAGCAACTTGTCGCAATGGCCGACGAAGGTGCGCAGGGCTTCGCTGTCCGGTTGTCCGGTGAGGTTCACCACGATGTGCTGGAAGTGCTGGCGCAGGGCACTGAGCAGCATGTACAACTCGGCGGCGCTGGTGCGTTCCAGCGGCTCGTCATGGCCGGCATAGGCCAGGATCCGCAGCCCGGCTTCGGTGCTGGTGAAGGCACTGTCGATCAGGGTCGCATCCAGGCGCCGCAGATGGCGCAAGGCATCGCCGAAGTGGAACGAGCTTTCCAGCCCCAGCAGCGCCAGGCTGTCGCCGCGCGGCAGGCCGAGGTCGAGCAACAGCGTCTGCTGGCCGCTCTTCTGCACCACCAGCGCCAGATGGCTGGCGAGCAGGGCGCCATCGGCATCGCTCTGGGTGCCGTAGAGCACGGTCAGGCCGCCGAGCTGGGTGCTCGGCGTGACCTGGGGCAGGCGTTTGCTCAGGCGCCGTACCAGGCCGGCCACTTCGCTGGAGCGCGAGCCGTAGGCCACGAAGTCGCGGGCCCCGGCGCGCATGGCGTTGAGTACCAGTTGGTTGTCCATGCCGTCGCCCAGGGCGACGATGGCCAGCATCGGCTTGGCCTCCAGCGCGCCCTCGATCAACGCCGACTGGGTGACCACATGCTCGCGATCGAGACCGACGAAGACCAGGCTGGCGAATGTCACATCCACCAGCGCCAGCAATTCGTCGAGGCTGCCGCTGCCAGCGCTGACCACCTGCCCGAGTGGCGCCAGGGCGCCTTGCAGCCATTCCAGGTCGGTGCCGTTGCGGGTGATCGCGAGGAAGGTCTGGCTCAGGTTCTGGCTCATTGCGATAGCCCACTGCGTTGATTGAAGTTGCGGTTTTCCAGGGAGTACCCGTTCGGGTCGTGCTTACACAGCGGGGCGTCGCCCTCGGCAGGTACACCGCTCGACATCAGGGCCCGGATCAGGCCTTTGAACAGGGGCTGGGAATCATTGGACATGAAGAGGTGTCCTTGCATGATCAGGGTGTTTGTTGGCTCGCTTCGATGCCGCGTATGACTTCTATCTGGGCGCGACGCGATGTGGCGTCGAACGTTCTGGTGGTGGAGGGAGAGGGGGTGGACAGGGCCAACTGGTTGAACTGGATCAAGGATCTGTCGGCGTTTTGCAGATGCTTCGACGCGCTTTTTTCGCCGGCCCAGTAATGCGCCAGGCGTTTCTCGTCGGCGCTGCGTACCGCCAGGCGCAGCACGCCGGCTTGAGCCGCGAGCATCAAGCGGCTCAGCAAGGGTTCCGGGACAGCCAGCAACACGCTGCGCGCGTTCAGGCGACGCTGATCCTGTTTGAGTTTTTCCTCGGCACTGGCGGGCGGCGAGCCCGGCTTGCCATCGTTGGTCAGGCCCAGTTGCTCGCCAATGCCCAGCACCCGCAGGGCCGGCACCACGACCTGGGCCGAGGGCAGCAGGTTGTTGCTGTCCTGACGCAGGAACAGCAGCACATCGACGTAGTCGCCAGGGCTCAGTTGCCCGCTGGCGCCGATGACTTCGTCTACCGCGACGGCCAGGGCGCGCTCGTCGGCACGGATCATGCGGGCCACACTGCCCCCGGCTTCGAAGCTTTCCTCGCTCAGCCAGGTCCCCGCGGGCAACGCCCGCCATGGCGTGCGTCCGATGACTTGATCGAGGCTTTTGAGGCTGCCGGCGGGCGCGGTGCGCAGCCGCTCCAGCGTGACATCGCCGGCCTTGATGGGAACGAACGGAGGTATGTCGCGTACCAGCACCGCGACGGGCTGGCGTGTCGCATCTTCGGCGGAAGCGGTGACGGTTTGCACGGTGGCGGGGGAAGGCTGCGCTACAGGTTGCGCTGCGGGCCTGCGACTCAATGCCAGGCCCCAGTAACCGGCAATGAGAGCCCCCACCAGAAACACCCCAGCCAACCCCATAGTGATACGACTGTTCATGACGGCTCTCCCTTTCCCGCTGCATTACCGACTCGCACATCCAATGAGTCAATTTCGCAATCAGGCAGCTATGAACAAGCAACTATTTCGCTATTTGAAGGTAGAACAGCTGCAACAAAACGCCATTACTGTCGAGAAAATAACTTGGCTCATCCGTGTCCTGTCTGATGTCGCGTTTTTTTTGACGTCAAAGGGACGAGCTAATACTTAATGATTAATTCGTTCTTACAGTTGTTGGCTGGAATTTTGTTGACAATGCTGTGGTGGCACAGGGGAATCATGTTGCAACGCTGCAACACTCAGTGCGTTGAGGAGAAACTAGATGTTCTTCATTCTCGCTACCCAATGGATCACCCTTCTGGCCTCCCGGCTCCTGCGTTTCCTCAAGAATAACGAGGGGGCCTCAGGGATCGAGTATGCGCTTATCGCCGGTATGGTGGCCGTGGCCATCGCGGCATTTGTACCTGACATATCAGAGGCTATCACCGGCACCTTCACGGTCTTGCGAGATACTTTGGAGGACGCCGTTCCGGCTGATGAGTAGTACATAGCAACGGTCCTCAAGGCTTTATCGAGGCGTCGATACCCATCGGTATTCAGTCACTTTCAGGTATTGCCCATGAGCGCCTCTTCGTTTCCACGCCAGCAGCTTCTTCTCGTGGACGATGAAGAGGACGCGCTGCTCGAGCTCGCCGAATTGCTGGAGGGTGAAGGCTTTTGCTGCTTCACCGCGACCTCGGTCAAGCTCGCCCTGGCCCATCTCACTCAACACCCGGACATCGCGCTGGTCATCACCGACCTGCGCATGCCGGAGGAGAGTGGCCTGTCGCTGATCAGGCGCCTGCGCGACCACACCTCCCGTCAGCACCTGCCGGTGATCGTCACCTCGGGGCATGCCGACATGGATGACGTCAGCGACCTGCTGCGCCTGCAAGTGCTGGACCTGTTCCGCAAACCCATCTACCACGTGCGCTTGCTGGAAACCCTGAACACGCTGTTCCCGCAGCCACGCATCCATCTGGTCAATCCCTGAACCTGCGTGATGATCGATTCGTATCGCTGACAGGGCCAACACCACCTCGACCTTTGTCCTGGGGGGCACGCCATTCACCACCAGCGGCGTATCGCCGGTACGCGACAGTTATGAAACGAGCCTGGGCGCGACCTATCGCGTCGGTGCCTGGAGCCTGGGCGGTTCGTACAACTACCTGACCAAGACCGACTTCTTTGCTGACACCTTCACCGCCAAGGTGCGCTACGACTTTTGATGCTTGCCTGAACAAGACGACCCGCCTTGGAGCAGGTCGTTTTCGTTTGGCTTGAGGGGCTTTTTACAGCTGGTAGCTGAAACTCAGGGTGTAGCGCGGGCGCCGGTTGTGGGTGTCCAGGGCTTCATCGGACATCGGCTTGGCCGCTTCGAGGGAGATGTTGTAGTACTTGGCGTCGCCAAAGCGCAGGCCGACGGCGGCCGATGACAGGTCGTTGCCCTGGACCGGCAGTTCGTTGAACCAGGTCCGCGAGCGATCCAGCACCACGTACGGCTGGAGGATTCGCAGCCAGCGGTCTTCGCGATTGAAGCTGTAGTTCACCTCGTAGGCCGCGCCCCAACCCTTGTCGCCGGACGCCTGGTCGTCGGGGTAGCCTCGGCCGAAGTTCTGCCCGCCGAACACCGCGCGCTCGCTGTCGGGCAGGTTGTCGCGGCTCCAGTACAGGGCCGCCGACAGCACCCCTTGCCAGTTGTCGAAGAACTTGTCGCTCTGCACGCCGGACAGGCGCACGCGGAAGAAGTCCAGGTCGTACAGGTTGTCGTTGGTCTTCGCGCCCAGGGCGTCCAGCCCCTGGTACACCCCTGCACTGAGAATCCTTAGTTGGCGTGCATTGGCCTTGCGCCAGTCACCCTCGAAGGCCAGGGCGCGAATGTCGGTTTTCAGTTCGACGCTCTGCGGATAACCCACCACTTGATAGCGGGTCTTGTCGTTGACCGCATACAGGCGCGAACCCAGGATCAGCAGCTCGTTGGGGGCGGCGATGACCGGGTGGCTCAAGCCTATGGAGTAGCGGTCGTTCTCCCGGTGGGGTTTGAGTTCGAGGCCGTTGTCGAGCCGCACATTGGTCCCCGGGTCGGCGCGGTAGCGCGTGCCGTACAGGCTCAGCTGGGTGCCTTCGTCATTGAGAAACTGGTTGTAGTCCAGGCGGTAGTAGCGCTCGTGATCGTCCCCCGGCGGGAACAGGCCGCTGAGGGTTACCTGCTCGCCCATGGAGGTCTGCGAGTTGCTGCTGACCGCCAGCAGCGCTTGCAGGCCATTGCGGTTGTCGTCGGTGGCGCTGAGGTTGCTGGTGAAGGGTTTGCGGCTGGCCTGGGCAATCAGGTAGGCCGCGCCGTCGGTGGTTCCCGGTGGCGGCACCTGGGCTTGCAGGGTGACCCCGGGAATGCGGCTCATCAGGGTGGTGTAGTGCTCGAAGGTCTTGCGGGTCAGCGGCCGTTCGGCTTTGAGTTTTGCCACCAGTTTGTCGAGGTAGGCCGAGACCGGGCCGATATCGCCCTGCAACTGATAGTCCTTGATGTAGCCCTCCACCAGGACCACGCGCACGGTGCCCTGGTCGAAGCTCTGTTGCGGCAGGAACGCATAGGACAACAGGTAGCCGTCCTGCTGGTAGCGGCGGGTGATTTCCCGGGTGGCTTCGATCAGTTGCCCCAGGGTGCTTGCATGGCCAATCAGCGGCTTGTAGATCTCTGCCAGCTCGCTCAGCGGATAGAGGGTGCCGCCCTCGATCTGCACGGTGCTGACGTTGACTGTGGTGCCCATCATCAGGGGCTGGGCCTGGGGTTCCTTGGGGGGCGCCAGTTTGGGCGCCGGGGTCGTGGGGCGGTAGGCGTCGGCCGGCAGGTTGGGTACCGGCAGGTTGCGGATGGTTTCGTTGCTATTGAGAAAGCTGGGAAGGTTTTCGGCGTGGACGTATGAGCAAAGCGAGACTAACAGCAAGGGAGCCAAAGCGCGCATAGGACACTCCATGGTCAAGTCGCAGCAACGCGAGAGGTACTTCAGTCGGCGGCGCTTGTCAGGGTCTTGGCCTTGATCAAGGACTGCAACCGTCATGCTCCAGGCAAGAAAAAGACGAGAGACTCAATCGAATCCCTCGTCTCCAACCAAGCGTAGGCGCTGTAGGTAGGGCCGTCGAATCGGCCAGGTGCAAAACGCTTATTGGGTGCCGCTCAGGGTTCCGGTCAGCCCGCCGAGCACACCACCGAGGCTGCCCGTAGTGCCGCCAGTGGTGCCACCGTCGACCAGGGTCCCGACCGAGGTGACCGTGGTCCCCAGGGTGTTCACGGTCTGGCCGACGGTGCTCACCACAGGGTTGGGGGCGCTGGCGGTGAGGGTGGTGCCTACCGTGCTGACGGCGCCGCCTACCTGGGTGAGCAGGCCGGCGATGGGGGTGCCGGTGCCGGTCGTGGCGCCCACTTGCTGGGTCAGGCCGGTGACGGTGGTGGTGACCGGGTTCAACGCTGCGCCGACGGTGGCGCCGACACCGGCCAGTGGCGCAGTGGCGCCGACATTGGCCACACCCGTGCCGCCCAGGGCTCCGCCCACCGAGGCTACGACGTTGCCGACCGAGGCTGTGCTTACCCCTGTGGCGCTGACCAGGGTGTTGGTGTTGCCGGCATTCAAGCCGGTACCCAGGTTGACCACCGCACCGCCGACGGTTTCCAGCAGGCCGGTGCCGCCGATGGTTCCCCCGCCGGTGCTCGGGGCGGTCGTCAGGTTGCTGGTATTGCCGATGGTGGTGGCGACATTGTTCAGGGTGCCGCCCATGGTATTGGTCAGCGTGTTGCCACCGCCCGTGGCGGTGACTTTGTCGCCCAGGCCGTCGACGGTCGTTGCCACCTTGTCGATCAGGCCGCCGACCGGAGCGCTCAGGCCCGTGGAACTGACCACCTTGCCGGTCAGGCCTTCTGCCAGGGTGACGACCGGCACCAGCAGGTTGTTGCCCACCTTGTCTGTCACTGTCCCCAGGGGGCCGCTACTGGTCACGGTGGTGAGGGTGTCGCCGAGCATGCTGACCTTGTCGCCGACGCCGTCGAGTACCGGCGCCACCCGGGTGACCACGCCGCCCACCAGGGGAATGCTGCTGGTGCTGGTGGCCAGCTTGCCGCTGATGTCCGAGACGCCATCGCCGACGTCCGACACCACGTTGCCGACTATGGCCGTGGTCTTGCTCAAGGCCTGTGGATCGCTACCCAGTTGGCCGAGGCCATTGGTCAGGCCATCGCCTACGGTGTCGACCACATTGCCGGAAGTGTTCACCGCGCTTTGCAGGACCCCGCCGACTACCGGAAGCGGAGCCAGCGCGCTGCTGAGGGTGCTGACACCGTCGCCGACGCCGCTGATGGTGCTGCCGAGGTCGGACACCAGGGTCGAGGTGACCAACGGGGTAGTGGTGGGGGGTGTCGGGTCGGTCGGATCCGTTGGGTTGGTCGGGTCGGTGCCGCCACCCGTTCCTCCGGTCCCGCCAGTGCCACCCGTCCCTGCAGTGCCGCCGCCGGTTCCACCTGTACCACCCGTACCGCCGCCGATCCCGCCTGTACCATCAGTTCCGCCATCGATTCCGCCGGTCCCGCCTGTGCCCGCGGTGCCGCCACCGGTGCCGCCGGCACCGCCCGAACCATCGCCGGAGCCGCCAGAGCCACTGTCGGTACCTGCCGCGCTGTCGGGCGAGGAGCTGCCGGAACTGCTCTTGTGGCCGCCACCGCCGCTGCTGCAACCGGTCAGGCCGAGGGCCAGGATCAGGGCCAGCGCTGTGCTTGTTTTCAACCAGACTTGAGTTTTCATGAGTGAGATTCCTTGCACCTGTTACAACGTTTTGTTGTCTTCGATAACTCTCCAGTTCTGTTGCTGGAGATGTTTTCGTCCGTAGCCGCTATAAAAGGTCCAAGTACTTTTTTTCACCATTCTCAAGTTGGTATTAACAACTTATATATTGACTGTTTTTGCTCCTGCGGAGGGACTAATACCAAAGGTGTGATAAGCGAATATGTTTTTTAAAAGGTGTTGTTAATCAGTATGTTGTGTTTTTTCAAGTGAGAACTATTAGGGGGCGTCAACGAAAGTTATATATATACAATTAATTGCCTGGCGACCCCGTCACGAATTTGGCGTCAACTTGCCTTATAATCCGCGGCCTGGCTTTTTTTCTGGAGAAACTTTATGCCTGCCCCTGTCTGGTGGCTGCTTTGCCTGCCGGTGATTGCCGGTGCTTTTTTACCCCTGCAAGCGGGAATCAACGGCCAATTGGCCAAGCAGGTTTCCAGCGTGCTGGCGGCGGCGCTGATCTCGTTTTTTGTCGGCACCGTGGCCTTGCTGGTCCTGGCCATGGCCCAGCGCGAAGTGCCCGGCCTGACGGCCTTGAAAAGCCTGACCTGGTGGCACTGGTGCGGCGGTCTGCTGGGAGCATTTTTCATTGCCACCGCGGCCTTCGCCGGGCCACGGATCGGCGCGATGCTATTCATGGCCCTGGTACTCGCCGGGCAGTTGGGCATGGCCCTGGCGCTGGACCATTTCGGCTGGGCGGGGTTTCGCGAGGCGCCCATCAGCCTCGGCAAGATTGCCGGGCTGGTGCTGATCCTGGCGGGCGTGTTCCTGATTCGTCGCGGTTGAGGCGGGCTCAGGCCAGCGGCTGCCAGTGCCCGCTCATATGTTCCAGGTCGCCCGCGCCGGTCAGGCGCAGGTCACCGCTCGAGCCCGCGGCGCTTGCCAGCAGGCACACCTCGCTGGGCAGGCGCACTGGCTTTCGAAAGTCCACGGCAATCTCGATAGGGGCCGCCGGCAAATGCTCGCTCAACGCCGCCAGGGTCCGCGCCTTGTTCCACAGGCCGTGGGCGATGGCCTGGGGGAAACCGAACATTCGGGCGCTGATGGCGCTCAGGTGAATCGGGTTGTAGTCGCCGGACACCCGGGCGTAACGCCGGCCGATGTCGGCGGGGGCTTGCCAGCGCGTCAGCTCGCTGAGACTGGCCTCGGCCGACGGTTCTTCGGCCGATGCTTCGCCCGGCAGTTGCACACCCCGACAGAGCATCCGGCTTTGTGCTTCCCACAGCGGTCCCAGGGCGTCGTCGACGTAGGTCAACAGATCGAAAACCGCGCCTTTGGCATGGGGCTGCACGTTGTCCGCACGCACCCCGATGCTCAAGTTGCCGACCCCACCCATGGGCCGTAGCACGCGAATGCGGTTGGCCAGATGGATCAGCCCCAGCAGCGGAAAGGGGAAGTCCCTGGCGGTCAGTAATTGCATCTGCAGGGCGAACGCCAGCACATGGGGGTAGGTTGGCGGCAGCAGGCCGTTCTCGGTAAAACCGCAGACCTGGCGATAGGCCGCAAGCTTCGCCGGTTGCACGCTCACCTGGCGGCGCAGGCCATATTCAGGCAACTCGGTGCCGGTGATCTTGCGGCGGATCGCGGCCTTCCAGTACAGCTCGGGCAGGTTCGGCGGAGTATCCAGCTCATGCCATTGCAGGCTCATGTTCACGCTCCCAATACGCTTTGCCCACAGACTCGCAGCGCTTGCCCGCTGACCGCGCCACTGCCCGGCTGGGCGAGCCAGGCCACGGCTTCGGCGACGTCCTGCGGCAGGCCGCCTTGCCCCAGCGAACTCATGCGCCGCCCGGCCTCGCGCAGGGCGAACGGAATGTGCGCGGTCATCTGGGTTTCGATAAAGCCCGGGGCCACGGCGTTGATGCTGATGCCGCGCTCTTGCAACAGCGGGGCCCAGGACTGGGCCAGGCCGATCAGCCCGGCCTTGCTCGCCGCATAGTTGGTCTGCCCGCGATTGCCGGCGATACCGCTGATGGACGCCAGCAGGATCAGCCGGCCGTTGTCATGCAGGCAGCCGCTGTCCAGCAGCGCCTTGGTCAGTACCTGCGGCGCGTTGAGGTTGACCGCCAGCACCGCGTCCCAGAATTCCGGGGTCATGTTGGCCAGGGTCTTGTCGCGGGTGATGCCGGCGTTGTGCACCACGATGTCGATGCCGTCCGGCAACTGTTCCACCAGCCGGGTCGCGGCGTCCTCGGCGCAGATATCCAGGGTGATCGCATGGCCGCCCAGGCGCGCGGCCAGGGCTTCGAGGTCGGTCTTGGCGGCGGGCACGTCCAGCAGCACCACCTGGGCACCATCCCGGGCCAGGGTCTCGGCGATCGAGGCGCCGATGCCGCGCGCCGCGCCAGTGACCAGTGCCCGCGCGCCGGCCAGGGGCCGGGTCCAGTCCTGGACCTGGGTCGCGCAGGGGGTCAGGCGGATCGCCTGGCCGGAGATGTAAGCGCTTTTTGGCGAGAGGAAGAAGCGCAGCGCGCCTTCCAGCTGGCTTTCGGCACCCTCGCCGACATAGAGCAATTGCAGGGTGGCACCACCGCGCAGCTCCTTGGCCAGCGAGCGGCTGAAACCCTCCAGGGCACGTTGGGCGCTGGCGGCGAACGGATCGCCGAGGGTTTCGGGGGCGCGGCCGAGAATCACCAGGTGCGCGCTGGGCTCAAGGTTCTTCATCAGCGGCTGGAAAAATTCGCGCAACTGCTTGAGCTGGTCGGTCTGCAGGAGGTCGCTGGCGTCGAACACCACGGCCTTGAGCTTGGGGCCGTGGCCGGGAATCCAGGCGGTGGCGAGGGTCGGATCGGTGCCGTAGCTGTAGATGCTCTCGGTCAGCCGCGGGGCGATGGCGCCGACCTGCTGGGTCAGCGGGCCGCCGCCGATCAGCAGCGCCCCCTCGACCGGACGCATGCGGCCGGCCTGCCAGCGCTCCAGACGTACCGGCGACGGCAGGCCAAGGGCCCCGACCAGGCGGTGGCCGATGGACGAGTTGGCGAAGTCGATGTAACGATCTGACATGGAACACGCTCCAGGAACTGAGGTTCAAAGTGTGGACCACGAGGGGCCTTTGGTCGTTCGGTCCATGAGATACAAGCTGGGTTCTGCATATGAACGGCCTGATCGCCGCTCGGCGACTTTTCTTACAGAACCTACGCTTGTCGGTTGTGCCACTCACAGAATAGGGAGCTTTCCATGACTCAGCTGCGTCGTGTTGCGATTATCGGCGGCAACCGTATCCCCTTTGCCCGTTCCAACGGGCCTTACGCCACCGCGAGCAACCAGGCCATGCTTACCGCGGCCCTGGAAGGCCTGATCGAGCGCTACCGCCTGCACGGCCTGCGCCTGGGCGAAGTGGCCGCTGGCGCGGTGCTCAAGCATTCCCGGGATTTCAACCTGACCCGCGAATGCGTGCTCGGCTCGCGGCTGTCGCCGACCACCCCGGCCTACGATATCCAGCAAGCCTGCGGCACCGGCCTGGAAGCGGCGTTGCTGGTGGCCAACAAGATCGCCCTGGGGCAGATTGAATGCGGCATCGCCGGCGGCGTCGATACCACCTCGGACGCGCCGATCGGGGTCAACGAGGGGCTGCGCAAGATCCTGCTGCAAGCCAACCGCGGCAAGACCCTGGGTGACAAGCTCCTGACCTTCCTGCAACTGCGCCCCCGGCACCTCAAGCCGGAACTGCCGCGCAATGGAGAACCGCGGACCGGCTTGTCCATGGGCCAGCACTGCGAGCGGATGGCGCAAACCTGGAACATTCCCCGCGATGAGCAGGATCAGTTGGCGCTGGAGAGCCATCAGAAAATGGCCGCCGCCTATGCCGAGGGTTGGCACGACGACCTGATGACCCCCTTCCTCGGCCTGACCCGCGACAACAACCTGCGCCCGGACCTGACCCTGGAAAAGCTGGCGTCGTTGAAGCCGGTGTTCGAACGCGGCGACAAAGGCACCCTGACCGCGGGCAACTCCACGCCGCTGACTGATGGCGCGTCCCTGGTGCTGCTGGGCAGTGAGGAGTGGGCGAAGGAACGTGGCTTGCCGATCCTCGCCTATCTGCGCGACGGCGAAGCGGCGGCGGTGGATTTCGTCCACGGCGCGGAAGGGCTGCTGATGGCGCCGGTCTACGCGGTGCCGCGCTTGCTGGCCCGCAATGGCCTGAGGCTGCAGGACTTCGATTACTACGAAATCCATGAGGCCTTCGCCGCGCAGGTGCTGTGCACGCTCAAGGCCTGGGAGGACGCGGACTACTGCAAGACCCGCCTGGGGCTGGACGCGCCCTTGGGTTCCATTGACCGCAGCCGGCTGAATGTCAAAGGCAGCTCGCTGGCCGCCGGGCATCCGTTCGCCGCCACCGGCGGGCGCATTGTCGCCAACCTGGCGAAGCTGCTGGAGGTGGCGGGGCAGGGGCGTGGCCTGATTTCGATCTGCGCCGCCGGAGGCCAGGGCGTGACGGCGATTGTCGAGCGCTGAGGGGCCAGGTGTTTGTAGGAGCGAAGCTTGCTCGCGATCGAGCGCGAAGCGCTCGCCAGCTTCTTGTTTGGCAACGGGCAGCCGCCGAGCACTGGGCTATGATCCTGGTCGGTCGAGCGTGTCGACATGACGGGTTGACCTGGCACATTGAGTGCATCGGCACTGTCGTAGGTCGGTAACCTCTCCCCGTGGTGCGAGGATTGCCGTATAACGAGTGACATTCGCGTGTTTGGTAATAAAGGACCCCTGATAAAAGCTGATGAAGACTCCAAAACGCATTGAACCCCTGATCGAGGACGGTCTGGTCGACGAGGTGCTGCGCCCACTCATGAGTGGTAAAGAAGCAGCTGTTTATGTGGTGCGCTGCGGCAACGAATTACGTTGCGCCAAGGTTTACAAGGAGGCGAACAAACGAAGTTTTCGTCAGGCGGCCGAGTATCAGGAAGGCCGCAAGGTGCGCAACAGCCGTCAGGCTCGCGCGATGGCCAAGGGGTCCAAGTTCGGGCGCAAGGAGACCGAGGACGCCTGGCAGAACGCCGAAGTGGCGGCCCTGTTCCGCCTGGCCAACGCCGGCGTGCGGGTGCCCAAGCCGTTCGACTTCCTCGAAGGCGTGCTGCTGATGGAGCTGGTGGCGGACGAATACGGCGATGCCGCGCCGCGCCTGAATGACGTGGTGCTGGAGCCGGATCAGGCCCGCGAATATCACGCCTTCCTGATTTCCCAGATCGTGCTGATGCTGTGTACCGGCCTGGTGCACGGTGACCTGTCCGAGTTCAACGTGCTGCTGACCCCCGACGGCCCGGTGATCATCGACCTGCCCCAGGCGGTGGATGCGGCGGGTAACAACCACGCCTTCAGCATGCTGGAGCGGGATGTCGGCAACATGGCGTCCTACTTCGGGCGTTTCGCCCCGGAGCTCAAACGCACCCGCTACGCCAAGGAGATGTGGGCCCTGTACGAAGCCGGCACCCTGCACCCGGCCAGCGTCCTGACCGGCGAGTTCGACGATCCGCAAGAACTGGCGGATGTCGGCGGCGTGCTGCGGGAGATCGAGGCGGCGCGCCTGGACGAGGAGCGGCGCCAGGCCATGCGCATGGCCGACGACGCGCCACCGGCCAAGTCCGAGGAACCACCGCCTCCGCCCTGGATGCAGTGATTCCCGAATACAAAAATCCGGCAATAGCCGGATTTTTTGTACCCGTGAATCACGTAGCCGCTGCCGATAGGCTGCGATCGACTGCGAAGCAGGCGCTGCTCTTGAAACCGCCAGAAGGGCCTTCGGCCCTTGTCGCAGCCTGCGGCAGCGGCTACAGGTCATGGGGGCGTGCAGCATCCGCCGGAGGCCAGGTCCTTGAGAATCGGGCAGTCCGGGCGATGGTCGCCGTGGCAGTGCTGCACCAGGTCCTGCAGGGTGTCGCGCAGCCCGGCCAGCTCGGCGATTTTCCGGTTGAGCTCGTCGATGTGCTGGCGGGCCAGGGCTTTGACATCGGCGCTGGCGCGCTGGCGGTCCTGCCACAGGGTCAGCAGCTTGCCCACTTCCTCCAGGGAAAACCCCAGGTCCCGCGAGCGCTTGATAAAGGCCAGGCTGTGCAGGTCGTCGTCACCGTACAGGCGGTAGCCGCTGTCGCTGCGATGGGCCGGCCGGAGCAGGCCGATGGACTCGTAGTAGCGGATCATCTTGGCGCTCAGGCCGCTCTTGCGGGCTGCTTGGCCGATGTTCATCGGGCGTCCTCCTGGTCTTTGGGTTTCCAGGTTTTCAACAGTAGCGCATTGCTCACCACGCTGACGCTGGACAGCGCCATCGCCGCCCCGGCCAATACCGGGTTGAGCAGGCCGAACGCCGCCAGCGGAATGCCGATCAGGTTGTAGACGAAGGCCCAGAACAGGTTCTGGCGGATCTTCGCGTAGGTCTTGCGGCTGATCTCCAGGGCCGCCGGCACCAGGCGCGGGTCGCCGCGCATCAGGGTGATCCCCGCCGCGTGCATCGCCACATCGGTCCCTCCGCCCATGGCGATGCCGATATCGGCGGCGGCCAGGGCCGGGGCGTCGTTGATGCCGTCGCCGACCATCGCCACCACCGCGGTCTTTTTCAGTTCGGCGACTGTGGCGGCCTTGTCGGCGGGCAGCACTTCGGCGTGCACGTCGGCAATGCCCAGGGCCTCGGCGACCACCTTGGCGCTGCCGCGGTTGTCGCCGGTCAGCAGGTGGCTGCCGATATGGCGCGCACTCAGTTGCTGCACCGCTTGCAGGGCGCCTGGCTTGAGGGTGTCGCCAAAGGCGAACAGGCCCAGCACCCGCGATTGCGGCTGTTGTTCGATCAGCCAGGACAGGGTGCGGCCTTCGGTTTCCCAGGCCTGGGCCGAGGCCGCCAGGTCGCCGGCCTGCAGGCCGCTTTCTTCCAGCAGGCGCCGGTTGCCCAGGGCCAGTTGGCGGCCGTCCAGGGTGCCGGCGATGCCGCGGCCGGTCAGGGACTGGCTGGCGCTGACGTCGGCCACCGCCAGCTGGCGTTCGGCGCACAGGTCGAGAACCGCCTTGGCCAGCGGGTGTTCGCTGCCGCGTTGCAGGGCGCCGGCCAGTTGCAGCAGGCGGTCTTCGTCGCCGTCGACCGCATCCAGGTGAGCGATGCGTGGCGTGCCGGAGGTCAGGGTGCCGGTCTTGTCGAAGACCACCGTGCTGACTTCATGGGCACGCTCCAGGGCTTCGGCGTCCTTGATCAGGATTCCGTGGCGGGCGGCGACGCCAGTGCCGGCCATGATCGCGGTTGGCGTGGCCAGCCCCAGCGCGCAGGGACAGGCGATGACCAGCACCGCGACCGCATTGATCAGCGCGGTTTCCAGCGGCGCGCCATACAGCCACCAACCGATCAGCGTCGCCAGGGCCAGCACCAGCACCGCCGGCACGAACACCTGGCTGACCCGGTCCACCAGTTTCTGGATCGGTGCCTTGCCGGCCTGGGCGTCCTCCACCAGGCGGATGATGCGCGCCAGCACGGTTTCCGCGCCGAGGGCCAGGGTCCGCACCAGCAGCCGGCCTTCGCCGTTGATGGCGCCGCCGGTGACCGGGTCGCCGGGTTGTTTCGGCACCGGCAGGCTCTCGCCGCTGATCAGGGCTTCGTCGGCATGGCTCTGGCCTTCGACCACTTCGCCGTCCACCGGGAAGCGCTCGCCGGGCTTGACCAGCACCAGGTCGTTCAGGCGCAGGGCGCTGATCGCCACTTCCTGCTCACGGCCATCGACGACCTGGATCGCCCGTTCCGGGCGCAAGGCTTCGAGGGCGCGGATGGCGCTGGCGGTCTGGCGTTTGGCGCGGCTTTCCAGGTACTTGCCCAGCAGCACCAGGGCGATGACCACGGCCGAGGCCTCGAAGTACAGGTGCGGCATGCCGCCGACGGGGGTGATGGCCCATTGGTAGAGGCTCAAGCCGTAACCGGCGCTGGTGCCCAGGGCCACCAGCAGGTCCATGTTGCCGGCGCCGGCGCGCACGGCTTTCCAGGCGGCGACATAAAAACGCGCACCGAAGATGAATTGCACCGGCGTGGCCAGGACGAACTGCGCCCAGGCCGGGAGCATCCAGTGCAGGCCAAAGGGTTGCACCACCATGGGCAGCACCAGCGGCAGGGCCAGCAGGATCGCCAGCACCAGGGACCAGCGTTCGCGCCGCAGGCGTTGTTCCTGATCGTCGCGCTCGGGATGTTCGGCCTGCCACAGGGTGGCGGAGTAGCCAGCCTTGCTGACGGCGGCGATCAAGTCGGCGCTATCGACCTGGCCCAGCAGATCGATGTGCGCGCGTTCGTTGGCCAGGTTGACGCTGACCCGGGTGACCCCGGCCACCTTGCTCAGTGCGCGTTCCACGCGACCGACGCAGGAGGCGCAGGTCATGCCGCCGATGTTCAGCTCCAGGCTGTGGGCCGGCACGCTGTAGCCGGCATCCTGCACCGCGGCCATCAGCGCCGGCAGGCTGTCGCTGGGCGCCTGGACGCGGGCCTGTTCGGTGGCGAGGTTGACGCTGACGGCCGCGGCGCCCGCGACCTTGCCCAAGGCGCGTTCCACGCGCCCGGCGCAGCTGGCGCAGGTCATGCCGGCAATCGGCAGGTCAAAAGTGGTTGATTCGGACATCACTGACACTCCCTGTAAACGGTGGTCTACAGGATCAACCTTGCCATGCTGGCAAGGTCAAGCGCCATGGTGCGGGGTGCTTCAATCTGTCTCGGGGGTAGCGCCCGGATCGTCGCCCGTGCCGGTTCCGGGGAGGGACAGGGCGCAGGCGACGACCCGCGGCCTCAGTATCCCAGGCCGGTGCGCTGGAGGAGCAGGCCCGACGGGCTCATGGCGATGCGGAACTTCAGTACGTCGCCGGCCTTGAGGCTGATGTCCTGGGAGCCTGGCGCGAGCATGCCCGGGTTGCAGCCCGGCATCTGCCCCGGCAGCAGTTTCAGGCGCAGCGAGACTTTGCCCGGCGGCAGGTTGAAGGACGTGGCTTGTTCCTGGAACAGCCGGCCCGCCAACTGGTCCTCGATGTACAGGCCGATTTCGCAGGACGTGGCGACTTCCAGGCGTTCCCGGGAAATGATCAGGACGCCGTAGTCCTCGCCGGCGGCGTTGACTGAAGGGGATGCCGCGATCAGGCCGAGGAGGCTGAACAGGCTGATAACCGACCAGCGCATGGCTGAATCTCCTAGTGTCGTGTCGTTGAGGGGTGAAGCTTGGCCGAGCGCGTCGCCGATTGCCAGCCCGGCAGATGCATCCGGAACTTGACCTTGCCATGATGGCAAGGTCGAGACTGGCGACAACCCTCACTACAGGAGAAGCGTCATGCAAGTGTTCAATGTCGAAGGGATGTCCTGCGGTCACTGCGTCCGGGCCATCACCCAGGCGGTGCAGAGCAAGGATCCGGCAGCCAGCGTCAAGGTCGATCTCGGGGCCAGGGAAGTGGGTGTGGAAAGCCGCTTGTCCGCCGACGAGGTGATCAGCCTGATCAGCGAAGAAGGCTATGCGGTCAAGCTGGCCTGAGCGGATTTAGCCGGTCTTTTTAATAGTTAGCGACCTATCGGAATGTTCAAGGCCTCCAAGCGCGGATAAACTGTCGGGCTGCCGACCGACCCGCACCTGGATGCCTGATGAACCTTCGCACAATCTTGATCCTCGGCGCCCTGAGCGCCTTCGGTCCTCTGGCCATCGACTTCTATCTGCCGGCGTTCCCGGCGATGGCGCTGGCCTTTGGCACCGATGAAAAACACGTTCAGCTGACCCTGGCGGCCTACTTCCTTGGTCTGTCCATCGGCCAGCTGGCCTACGGCCCGGTGGCCGACCGCTTTGGACGGCGCATCCCGTTGCTGGCCGGGGTGGGGTTGTTCACCCTGGCGTCCCTGGCCTGTGCCTACGCACCGAACCTGGAATGGCTGATCGGCGCGCGGTTCGTCCAGGCCCTGGGCGGCTGCGCGGGCATGGTGATTTCCCGGGCGGTGGTCAGCGACAAGTGCGATGCGGTGGGTTCGGCCAAGGTGTTTTCCCAGCTGATGCTGGTCATGGGCCTGGCGCCGATCCTGGCGCCGATGCTCGGCGGCCTGCTGGTGAATCTCTACGGCTGGCAGTCGATCTTCATCATGCTGACCCTGTTCAGCGCCCTGGCCGGCCTGGCGGTAGCCCTGGGCTTGCCGGAAAGCCTGCCGGCCCATGTGCCGCGCCAGCCGTTGTCCGGGGCCTTGCGCCAGTACGGTCGGTTGCTGGCTGACCGGGTGTTCCTCGGCCATGCCTTGACCGGGGGCATCGCCATCGCCGGGATGTTCGCCTACATCGCCGGTTCGCCTTTTGTCTTCATCAAGCTCTATGGTGTGCCGGCCGAGCATTTCGGCTGGTTCTTCGGGATCAACGCCGGCGGCTTCATCCTGGTGGCGCAGATCAATGCGCGGTTGCTGGCCAAGCGTGGCCCGGCGTTCCTGCTGGCACGCACAGTGTGGATCTACCTGCTGGGTGGCCTGGCCTTGCTCGCCGTCAGTTCGCTGCACCCGGCACAACTCTGGCCACTGCTGGCGCCGCTGTTCATTTGTATCGCCAGCCTGGGCTGCATCCTTCCCAATGCCTCGGCCTGCGCCATGAACGGTCAGGGTGCGCGGGCCGGCAGTGCCTCGGCGATGCTCGGCTGCCTGCAGTTCAGCGTGGCGGCCGGCGCCGCGGCGTTGGTGGGCGTGCTGCACGATGGCAGCGCCGTGCCGATGGCAACGGTCATCAGCCTGTGTGGGATTCTGGTGGTGACGCTGGCGATGGTCACCCGCAAATTGCAGAACGCCAGGGCGCTGCAAGCCGCCCAGCTGTAATCAGCCGGCGGCGCGTTGTTGGCTTTCGGGGAATCGGTGGGGGGCTTGCAGACGCGTTTCCAGCGTATTGGCGAAGGCTCGGGCTTCGGCCTCGCTGCGGAAAGTCACCACATGCTGGTCGAGTTGAACCTGCCATTGGGCGCCTTTGGATTTTGCCAATTCTTTTATCAGGATCTTCATTGCTGACCTCCTAGCGTAAAAGACTGCATTGCAAAGGCCCCCAGTGTAGACCCGGATACGGTCACAAGTATGACAAGGATCAACTCTCGGACTGACGGCATCCTGCCCCTTTTTAGCGCAGGCAGGATGCCGTCCGCTCCCCGCTTCAGAAGCCTTCCAGCACGATCTTGCCCTTGGCTTTGCCGCTTTCCAGCAACGCGTGAGCGCGCCGCAGGTTGGCCGCGTTGATCGTGCCGAAGTGCTCGCCCAGGGTGGTCTTCAAGGTGCCGGCGTCGATCAGCTCGGCGACGCGATTGAGCAGCTTGTGCTGCTCCTGCATGTCCGCGGTTTCGAACAGCGAGCGGGTGTACATGAACTCCCAGTGCAGCGACAGGCTCTTGCGCTTGAGCTTGGTCACGTCAAGGGTTTTCGGATCGTCGATCAGCGCCAGCCGGCCCTGGGGCGCGAGGGCCTCGACCAACTCGTCCAGGTGCGTATCGGTCTGGGTCAGGCTGGCGACATGGGTGACGCTGGCCTGGCCGGCTTTTTTCAGTTCCTGGCTCAACGGCTGGCTATGGTCGATCACCAGGTCGGCGCCCAGCTCGCGTACCCAACCCTGGGTTTCGGCGCGCGAGGCGCTGCCGATGACCTTGAGCCCGGTGAGCTGGCTGGCCAGTTGGGTGAGGATCGAACCGACGCCGCCGGCCGCGCCGACGATCAACAGGCTCTGCTGCCGATCGGCCTGGCCTTCGGCGATCTGCAGGCGTTCGAACAATAGTTCCCAGGCGGTGATCGCGGTCAGCGGCAGGGCGGCGGCTTCGGCGAAGCCCAGGCTCTTGGGCATATGGCCGACGATGCGTTCGTCGACCACGTGCAATTCGCTGTTGCCACCGGCGCGGGCGATCGAGCCGGCGTAGAACACCTTGTCGCCGGCCTTGAACAGGCTGACGTCGCTGCCCACCGCCTTGACCACCCCGGCCACGTCCCAGCCCAGCACCTTGGCGGCGCCACCTTCAGGCTGGACGTTCTGGCGGACCTTGGTGTCCACCGGGTTGACCGAGATGGCTTTGACTTCCACCAGCAGGTCCCGGGGGCCGGCGAGCGGTTCCGGCAGTTCGATGTCTTGCAGGGACAGCGGATCGTCGATCGGCAGGGAGGTGTAGTAGGCGATGGCTTTCATGGTGGGTTTTCCTGATGAAGATGAAGGTTGGGTCAGAGGAGCAACAGGCGCTTGAGCTCGAAGTGCTCGATCGCCTCGCGGGTCTGGCTGAGAAAATGCTGGAAGTGCGGCGTGGCGTTGTGAAATTCCAGGGCCGCCTCGTCGTCCCAGCGCTCCAGTACATAAAAGGTGCCTGGGGCCTCGGCGTCCTGATGCAGGTTGTAAAACTGGCAGCCGGCTTCTTCACGGCTCGGTTGCACCAGGGCGCTGAGTTCGCGCTTGAGCACGGCCTGCTGGCCGCTCTTGGCGACCAGGGTGGCAATGGCGGTAAAAGCTTGCGACATAGGGAGTTCCTTCAAAGGCTGGCGTGACGAGCTGATATGACGGTAGGCCGATCATTGGCCATTTCCCCGGAAGATAAAACCGGCTAAAACAGCAGTCTCTTTCAATATTTTTTTGATAATGCCCGGTGAGCCAGATGCTGCGTTTCGATGACCTGCAATTGTTCGTGCGCGCCGCCGACCTCGGCAGCCTGTCCGCCGCGGCGCGGGTCATGGACCTGTCGGCGGCGGTGGCCAGCGCTGGGCTCAAGCGTATCGAGCAGCAGCTCGGCGCCCGGCTGCTGGCGCGTTCGACCCGCAGCCTGCGCCTGACCGCCGAGGGCGAAGGGTTTCTCGAATACGCCCGCGCGGCCCTGAGCAACCTGGAGGAGGGGCGGCGCCTGCTGGCCAGCGGGCAGGATCAGGTCAGCGGCGTTCTCCAGCTGTCCGCGCCCTCGGATTTCGGCCGCAATCTGTTGCTGCCCTGGCTCGACCAGTTCCAGCTGGAGCACCCCAAGCTCACGCTGCGCCTGCTGCTGGGCGACCGTATCGCCGACCTGTTTCGCCAGCCGGTGGACATCGCCCTGCGTTACGGCGAACCGGAAGATTCCAGCCTGGTGGCCTTGCCTGTCGCGCCGCAGAACCGCCGCGTACTGGTGGCCGCCCCCGAGTACCTGGCCCGCCACGGCGAGCCGCGTCAGCTGGAGCAATTGGCCCAGCACAATTGCCTGCTCTACATGCTTGGCAGCCGGGTGCATGACCATTGGAGTTTCCATGACGGCAAGCGCGAGGTCGGCCTGACGGTCAGCGGCGATCGCTTCAGCGACGACGCCGATGTGGTGCGCCTGTGGGCGGTGGCGGGGCGGGGCATCGCCTACAAGTCCTGGCTCGACGTGGCGGCCGATGTGCTGGCCGGGCGGCTCAAGGTGCTGCTGCCGGAGCTGCGCTGCGAACTGGCACCGCTGAACCTGTTGTGCGCGCATCGGGCGCAACTGAGCAAACCGGTGAAGCTGCTGCGGGACATGTTGCAGGTGCGCTGCGCTGAAGTTTCCGCGCATTACCCCAAGCCAACCCATGCCGATCACTGACCCAGGCCGGCGGCGTCGTTGCCGGGTGCGGGCAGGTCGCATCCAGCACTGAGCGGCGGCGTCGATCTTGCACACTCGATTGCAGACCATTCAATCGGGGGGACGGGGCATGGCAAGTCAGGGATACAGTGCGGCAGAGCGTCTGGAACGCTTGCCCATCAGCGGTTATCACCGGGTCATTTTCATCATCATCGCCCTGGCGTTTTTCTTCGACTCCATGGACCTGGCGATGATGACGTTCCTGCTCGGCTCGATCAAAGCCGAGTTCGGCCTGAGCACCGCCCAGGCCGGCCTGCTGGCCAGTTCGAGTTTCTTCGGCATGGTGGTCGGCGCGTCGCTGTCGGGCATGCTCGCCGACCGCTTCGGGCGCAAGCCGGTGTTCCAGTGGAGCATCGTGCTCTGGGGCATCGCCAGTTACCTGTGCTCCACGGCGCAGACGGTGGACAGCCTGACCCTGTTCCGGGTGCTGCTGGGGATCGGCATGGGCATGGAGTTTCCCATCGCCCAGTCGATGCTCTCGGAGATGATCCCGGCCAAGCGGCGCGGGCGCTATATCGCCTTGATGGACGGCTTCTGGCCGCTGGGTTTCGTCGCGGCGGGCGTGCTCTCGTACTTCCTGCTGCCGCTGATTGGCTGGCGCGACATCTTCCTGGTCCTGGCGATCCCGGCGGTGTTCGTGCTGGCGATCCGTTTCTTCATCCCCGAGTCGCCGCGTTGGCTGGAGCAGGCCGGGCGGCACGCCGATGCCGACCAGGTGCTGCGGCGGATCGAGGATAAGGTCCGCGCCTCGCTGCAGCGCGCGGACCTGCCCGAGCCGGTGCGCCTGCCGCGGGTGGAGAGCGTGCCGGGGCACTTCTTTTCGGCCTTGCGCGAGATCTGGTCGCCGCTCTATCGCCAGCGCACGATGATGATCTGGAGTGTGTGGTTCTTTGCCCTGCTGGGTTTTTATGGCCTGACCTCGTGGCTCAGTGCCTTGTTGCAGCAATCGGGTTTCGCCGTGACTCAGTCGGTGTATTACACGGTGCTGATTTCCCTCGGCGGGATTCCCGGCTTCCTCATGGCCGCCTGGCTGGTGGAACGCTGGGGGCGCAAGCCGGTGTGCGTGATCACCTTGCTGGGCGGTGGGGTCATGGCGTTCTTCTACGGGCAGAGCGCGGTGTTCGGCGGCAACGTGGCGCTGCTGATCAGCTCCGGCCTGTTGATGCAGTTCTTCCTGTTCGGCATGTGGGCGGTGCTCTACACCTACACGCCCGAGTTGTATCCCACCTCGGCGCGGGCTACCGGCTCCGGGTTCGCCTCGGCGGTGGGGCGCATCGGGTCGCTGCTCGGGCCGTTGGTGACCGGCGTGGTATTCCCGATGACCGGGCAGGGTGGGGTGTTCGCCCTGGGCGCGCTGTGTTTCGCGGTCGCCGCGGCGGTGGTCTGGCTGTTCGGGATGGAGACCCGGGGCAAGACGCTGGAAGAGTTGAGCGAAGTCAGCGCCTGACTCATAGCCGCTGCCGCAGGCTGCGATAAGGTTCGAAGAACCTTTCGAAACCCTCAAGAGCGGCGCCCGCTTCGCGGTCGAGCGCAGCCTTCGGCAGCGGCTACATAGTGCGGTCGCGGCATGGTCTGGCTGTTCGGGATGGAGACCCGGGGCAAGACGCTGGAAGAGTTGAGCGAAGTCGGCGCCTGACCTGTAGCCGCTGCCGCAGGCTGCGATAAGGTTCGAAGAACCTTTCGAGGCCCTCAAGAGCGGCGCCCGCTTCGCGGTCGAGCGCAGCCTGCGGCAGCGGCTACAGGGTTATCGCGGGCAGGTTACCCGCGATGGTGGTTTACGGCTTGACCAGCCGCGCATCCAGGCTGTTCTGCGCCAGGCGTTTGGCCTGGTCCTGGGTCATGCCCAGGTGGGTGTACAGGGCGTGGAAGTTCTCGGTGACGTAGCCGCCGAAGTAGGCCGGGTCATCGGAGTTCACCGTGACCTTCACCCCACGCTCGAGCATCTCGAGGATGTTGTGCTGCGACATGTGATCGAACACGCAGAGCTTGGTGTTCGACAGCGGGCAGACGGTCAGCGGGATCTGCTCGTCGATGATGCGCTGCATCAGTCGCTCGTCCTCGAAGGCGCGCACGCCGTGGTCGATGCGCTGGATCTTCAGCAGGTCGAGGGCTTCCCAGATGTACTCGGGCGGGCCTTCTTCACCGGCGTGGGCGACAGTGAGGAAACCTTCGTTGCGGGCCCGGTCGAACACCCGCTGGAACTTGCTCGGCGGGTGACCCATTTCCGAACTGTCCAGGCCGACCGCGACAAAGGCTTCGCGGAACGGCAGCGCCTGGTCGAGGGTTTTCTGCGCTTCGTCTTCGCTCAGATGCCGCAGGAAGCTCAGGATCAGGCCGCTGGTGATGCCCAGTTGCTGCTCGCCATCCTTGAGCGCGCTGGCGATGCCGTTGAGCACCACTTCGAAAGGAATGCCGCGATCGGTGTGGGTCTGCGGATCGAAGAAGGGTTCGGTGTGGATGACGTTCTGCTCTTTGCAGCGCAGCAGGTAGGCCCAGGTCAGGTCATAGAAATCCTGGGAGGTGCGCAGTACGTCCGCGCCCTGGTAGTACAGGTCGAGGAACTCTTGCAGGTTGTTGAAGGCATAAGCCTTGCGCAGGGTTTCCACATCGCTCCAGGGCAGGGCGATCTTGTTGCGTTCGGCCAGGGCGAACAGCAGCTCGGGCTCCAGGGATCCTTCGAGGTGCAGGTGCAGTTCGGCCTTGGGCAAGGCGTTCAGCCAGTCGTACATGGGTGTGATCTCATCAGGTGCAGTCGAGCGCTGCGTGAACGTATTGCGCTCCATCATCCTGCGGCGAAAAGCCCACCGCAAGGTTCGATGACAGGCGCCGGCCCCGGGTTTCCCCAGGGCTGCGCGGGCGCGTCAGGTTCCAATCGCGCCCATAAGGGCAGGCATTCTACAGGCGCACGCGGACTATTCGGTAAAACCTGACCCGCCGGGCGATCAGGACGCTTGCGGTTCCCGGCGATAGGCATAGGTATCGGCGAACCGCGACAAGAGGAATTCGGCGCAGGTGGTGACCGGGTACTTCGGCGGACGCCCGGCATCCTGGCAGCCGGGCAGGCATTCGATGCGGGTATCCGGATGGGGTTCGGCGAAGAACGGCATCGAGTAGCGGTCCACCCCCAGCGGGCTGATCACCCGGTGCGGCGTCGACCGGTAACGGTCGTTGCTCCAGCGCGCCATCATGTCGCCGAGGTTGACCACGAAGGTGCCCTCGATGGGCGGGGCGTCGATCCACTGGCCCTGGACATTGCGCACCTGCAGGCCGCCGGCGCTGTCCTGGTAGAGCAGGGTGATGCAGCCGTAGTCGGTGTGGGCGCCGGCGCCTTGCTGTTCGTCGCTGCTGGCAGTGTGCCGCGGCGGGTAATGGATCAGGCGCAAGACGCTGACCGGCTCCTTGAAGCGGCGGTCGAAAAAATCGCGCTCGATGCCCAGGGCCAGGGTCATGGCCCGCAGCAGGGTCTGGGCCAGGGCCTGCATGTCCAGGTAATGCTGCTCCATCAGGGTTTCCCAGCCGGCGATATCCGGGTGCCGATTGCTGCCGCGCAACGGTTTTTCCGCGAGCACCTCGGGATGGTCGGCCGGCAGGTGCAGGCCCATGTCGAAGGTTTCCTTGAGGTCGCTGGGTTTGTCCGGGTCCAGTTGCTCGGTGGCGATCGCGCCATAGCCGCGATGGTGGCGGGTCTGGGTGATATCGATCTTGAGTTTCTCGGCGGCCGGCAGGGCGAAGAAATACCGGGCGGCGTCGAGCAACTGGTCGATGCGCCCGGAGGTGATCGGGTGGCCCTTGATATAGAAGAACCCCCACTCGCGGCAGGCACGGTCGATCTGCTGGGCGACGCTGTTCCAGCCTTGGGCGTCGTCGCCGTAGAGCGGGCTGATGTCGATGATTGGCAGCTGGTTCATATAAATGCTCTCAAGGTACTCACTGCCCTGTAGCCGCTGCCGCAGGCTGCGTTCGATCTGGGCGGCACTCCGACGAAGGGGGCGTGCTCTGGATATCGAGCAAAGGACCTTCGGGACTTGGTGCAACCCGCGGCAGCGGCTACAGGCGAGTCATTTCGGAATGTCGGCCTTCATGCCTTCCACGTAATAGTTCATCGACGCCAGTTCCGCGTTGCTGGCGCTGACCCCGGCGGCGAGTTTTTCCACGCCGGCCTGGTCCTTGATCGGCCCGGTGAATGGGTGGAAGGCGCCGCTCTTGATGTCGGCGATGATCTGCTCGGCTTCGCTTTTGACATTGGCCGGCACCAGATCGCTGATCGGCAGTTCGACCGTGCCTTCCTTCAAGCCACCCCAGTAGTCCTGGGATTTCCAGCTGTGGTCGAGCACGCCCTGGGTGGCCTGGATGTAGTGCGGGCCCCAGTTGTTGACGATGGAGGTCAGCACCGCTTTCGGGCCGAAGTGGGCCATGTCCGAGGCGTAGCCCACGGCGTACACGCCACGGCGCTCGGCGGCCTGGATCGGCGCCGGGCTGTCGGTGTGCTGGAAGATCACGTCGGCGCCCTGGTCGATCAGGGCATTGGCGGCGTCGGCTTCCTTGCCCGGGTCGAACCAGGAGTTGACCCACACCACCTTGATCTCGGTGCCCGGGTTGTATTTGTTCAGGGCCAGCTGGATGGCGTTGATGTCGCGGATCACTTCCGGGATCGGGAAGGAGGCGATGTAGCCGACCTTCTTGCTCTTGGTCATCTTCGCCGCGAGGAAACCGCCGACGTAGCGACCTTCATAGGTGCGGGCCAGGTAGGTGCCGAGGTTCTTGTCCTGCTTGTAGCCGGTGGCGTGTTCGAAGGTGGTCTTGGGAAACTGCCTGGCGACTTTCAGGGTCGGGTTCATGTAGCCGAAGGAGGTGGTGAAAATCAGGTCGTACTTATCCTTGGCCATGTTGCGGATCACCCGCTCGGCGTCGGCGCCTTCGGCAACGTTCTCCACATAGTTGGTCTTGATCTGCTCGCCGAACTTCTCCACCAGCACCAGGCGCCCCTGTTCATGCTGATAGGTCCAGCCGTGGTCGCCGATCGGGCCGATATAGACGAAGCCGACCTTCAACGGATCGGCGGCGCTGGCGCCCAGCGAGACGCTCAGGCCGATGGCCGCGGTGAGGGCGCACAGCAGTTTTTGCAACGGACGTTTATGCATGAATCCGGACTCCATTTTGTTGTGGGGCGTGGCTGGGCTCTAAGGCTTGAATGGCTCAATGCAAATAGCTGACCAACAGGACAACAAAATCTTCGAGGACCAGGGTGAAGCCTTCGCGGGCAAGCCTCGCGCCTACAGAGTCGCGGCGATCCTGGGATCCGGCATGGCGTAAAACCTGTAGGAGCGAGGCTTGCCCGCGATCAATCTCAAGGCCGCCCAAGAGCTAACCCGGTGCGCTACGCCCACTCCATGCCAACCCCTGGTGCACTAAGGTGTAACGAAACGTTAGTGACTCCATGCAGTCTTTAGCTCATCTCTTTCTGCTCGATTTATCCGGTCAAAGGACTGCAATGTTCACTTCACTCAAGCAAGAAAGTTTTCTGTTGCTGGCGCTGCTCGCGGCGCTGGTTGCCTATCCGTTGGAGCATGCGCTGCTCAACAGCGGCCAGGGCGTGGCGCTGATCTCGGGGTTGGTGCTGATCGGTTTTATCGTCGCGGCCTCGATGCGCGTCGCCCATCATGCCGAGCTGCTGGCGGAGAAGGTCGGCGACCCCTACGGCACCATGATCCTGAGCCTCGCCGCGGTCCTGGTGGAGGTGGTGATCCTGGCGATCATGATGAGCAACGAGGCCTCGCCGACCCTGGTGCGCGACACCATCTATTCGGCGGTGATGCTCGACATCAACGGCATCCTCGGCCTGGCCGCGCTGATGGGCGGGATCAAGCATGGCGAGCAGGCCTACAACGACGACTCGGCCCGCTCCTACAGTGTGATGATCCTCACCGCCATGGGCGTGTCGATGGTGGTGCCGGAGTTCATTCCCGAGTCGAAGTGGAAGCTCTACTCGGCCTTCACCATTGGCGCCATGGTGCTGTTGTACACCCTGTTCCTGCGCATGCAGGTCGGCGCCCACAGCTACTTCTTCAGCTACAGCTACCCGGAAAAACGCCGCAAGAAAGAACCGACGGAAGATCAGTCGGCGCCTGTCAGCCTGGCGTTTTCCATCGCCACCCTGGTGTTTGGCGTGGTACTGATCGGCGCCTTGGCGGAGGTGATGTCCAAGACCCTCGACCTGGGGCTGGAAGGCACGGGCGCGCCGCCGGTGATCACGGCGATCCTGGTGGCGGCGATTTCCGCGGCGCCGGAAATCCTCACGGCCCTGCGCGCGGCGTTAGCCAATCGCATGCAGTCGGTGGTCAACATTGCGTTGGGCGCGTCGTTGTCGACGGTGATCCTGACGGTGCCGGTGATGGAGGCGATGGCGCTCTACACCGGCCAGCCGTTCCAGATGGCGATGACCCCGGTGCAGACGGTGATGATCTTCATCACCTTGATCGTCAGCGCGATCAACCTCAATGACGGTGAGACCAATGCCATCGAAGGCATGACTCACTTCGTGCTGTTCGCGACCTTCATCATGTTGTCGCTGTTGGGGCTGTAAAAGCTTCGCGGGCAAGCCTCGCTCCTACATCCGGCGTGATTCATTCTGGAAATGATCGGAACCGGTTCCCTGTAGGAGCGAGCTTGCTCGCGATAACGCCGGATCAGGCGCCGGCGATCAGCTGCCGGGCCGCCTGGCTGTGATCGGCAATCAGGCCCCTCAGATCCAGGCCCTCGACCTGCCCGTCGATCACCCGCCACTGGCCGCCGACCATCACCCGGTCCGCCCGGTCCGCGCCGCACAGCAGCAACGCCGACAACGGATCATGGCTGCCGGAGAAGCGCAGCTCATCGAGCTTGAACAGCGCCAGGTCGGCCTGCTTGCCCACGGCCAGCTCGCCGATATCGCTGCGCCCCAGCAGCCGTGCCGAACCCTGGGTGGCCCAGCCCAGCACCAACTCCGGGGTGATCTTTTCGGCGCCGTAGCGCAGGCGTTGCAGGTACAGGGCCTGACGGGTTTCGAGAATCATGTTCGAGGCGTCGTTCGAGGCCGAGCCATCCACGCCCAGGCCGACGGGCGCGCCGGCGTCGGTCAGTTCCAGGGTCGGGCAGATGCCCGAGGCCAGGCGCATGTTGGAGCTCGGGCAATGGCAGATGCCGGTCCCGGCGGCGCCGAGGCGGGCGATTTCATCGGGGTTGAAATGGATACCGTGGGCCAGCCAGGTCCGTGGGCCGAGCCAGCCGACGCTGTCCAGGTAGTCCACGGTGCGCAGGCCGAAACGTTGCAGGCAGAAGTCTTCCTCGTCGAGGGTTTCCGCCAGGTGGGTGTGCAGGCGCACGTCGAGTTTCTCCGCCAGCTCGGCGCTGGCCGCCATGATCTCTGGGGTTACCGAGAACGGCGAGCAGGGCGCCAGGGCGATCTGGATCTGCGCGCCGGCGCCGCGTTCGTGGTACTCGGCGATCAGCCGCTGGCTGTCGGCGAGAATCACCTCGCCCTGTTGCACGGTCTGCTGCGGCGGCAGGCCGCCATCCGCTTCGCCTAGGCTCATGGAGCCGCGGGTGAGCATGGCGCGCATGCCCAGTTCGCGCACGCTGGCCACCTGCACGTCGATGGCGTTTTCCAGGCCTTCGGGGAACAGGTAGTGGTGGTCGGCGGCGGTGGTGCAGCCCGACAGCAGCAGTTCGGCCAGCGCCACTTTACTGGCCAGGGCGAGTTGCTCCGGGGTCAGCCGGGCCCAGACCGGGTACAGGGTTTTCAGCCAGGGGAACAGCGGCTGGTTGACCACCGGCGCCCAGGCGCGGGTCAGGGTCTGATAGAAGTGGTGATGGGTGTTGATCAGCCCCGGCAGCAGCACATGCTCGCGGGCATCGAAGACCTGCCCACAGGGCTGGGCGGGTTGCTGGCCGGCGCCGAGCACTTCGACGATCAGGTCGTCTTGCAGCACCAGGCCGCCACGGGCGTCGAGGGCATTGCCAGTGAAAATGGCGAGGGGATTCTTTAACCAGGTACGGGTCGCAGGCATGGTGGCCGGCTCCTCTGAAAGTGGGTTCAGGTTAGCCAGCTCAGTGTTGCCCTGTCTGCTGATCCAGGGGCGTCAGGATCGACGCGGGGTGCAGTTTACGGCGAGACCGCGTTGCGGTCTATCGCTGGCCAGCACGCCCTCCGTAGGCGCAAGGCTAGCCCGCGATGACGTCCTGTAGCCGCTGCCGAAGGCTGCGTTCGGCCACGCAGTGGGCGCTGCGATGTCAGCCGCGGGAAGGCTCTTCGCGCCTTATCGCAGCCTCTGGCCGCGGCTACAGGTACTGGCTTACCAGGGAATGGTCTCGCCCTTGTAGTTGACAAAATGGTGCCCGCCCTTGCCGGTATAGGCATTGATCTGCTCGATCAGGCCGCGGGTGCTGGTCTCGACGTCGATGTCCGCGCCTTCGCCGCCCATGTCGGTCTTCACCCAGCCCGGGTGCAGCGACAGCACGGTGAGCTTCTGCTCGAGCTGGGTGACGAAGCTGTTGGTCATGGAGTTCAGCGCTGCCTTGCTGGCCTTGTACAGCGCCAGCTCCGGTGCGTCGGGCATGGTCACGCTGCCCAGTACCGAACTCATGAACGCCAGCACGCCGCTGTCCGGACGGATTTGTGGGAGGAAACGCTGGGCCAGGTTGATCGGCGCCACGGCGTTGGTGAAGAACAGCTGGCCGACTTCCGCGAGGGTCGCCTTGCCTGGCGTCTGGTCGTCCGGCCCCTTGACCCCGGCGTTGACGAACAGCAGGTCGAACACTTCGCCTTTGAGCTTCTGGTTCAGGGCGATCACCGCCTGCTGGTCGTCCATGTCCAGTTGCTCGATACGGACCGGGCCCAGGGCCTTGAGCGCCTCGGCTTTTTGCGGGTTGCGCACGGTGGCGGTGACCTGCCAGCCAGCGTCCAGCAGACGTTGCACCAGGCCCAGGCCCAGGCCTCTGGAGGCGCCGATGATCAGTGCGGTTTTTGGCGTAGACATGCGGGGATTCCTTGATGAGTGAAGATCATGGATTTAATGGGCAACGCTGGCCGAGCCGCTGTCGCAGCTCCTGGCGCAACTCGCCCAGTTCGCTGATGCGGGTCTCGATCAGGGTCAGTTTGTCTTGCAGCAGCTGCGTCACGGCGCTGTCCGGATCGCTGGCATGCCAGATCGCGGCAACGCTGCTGCCGATCTCGCCGAGGCTGAAGCCCAGGCGCTGCGCGGTCTTGATGTAGAGCACCAGCTGCACCATGTCGCTGGGGTATTCACGATAGCCGTTGGCGCTGCGTTGCGCCGCGATCAACCCGCGCTGCTCGTAGAAACGCAGGGTATCGCGGCTGACGGCGCAGGCCTGGGCAAGTTCACCGATGCGCATGCTGGAGTCTCGGAAGGGCTTGACCCTGGAGCATACTCCAGGCTTTAGCTTGTGTGCTCCTTGAATATCCGGAGCGATCCTTTATGTGGAGCACAGCGCAATACCGTCAATTGGTGCGGGCCAGCGGTTGGTACGACCTGATCGTCACCGCCGCCTTTGTCACCCCCTGGAGCTTTCTCGCCCTGCACGGCCTGATGCAGCAGTGGAGCCGGGCCCTCGACCTGCCCGGCGCACTGCCGCCGTTCGAGCCCATGCACATGCTGATGGTCAACCTGATGGGCTCGATCGTCTGCGTGTGGTCGGTGCTGCGCATCCGCGATCCGCAGTTGGCCTTCGGACGTTACGACGCCGCCGGCCGGCTGCTGTTCGCTACCTGGCAGATCTACGCCCTGGCCCAGGGCGGCATGGCCTTGATCGGCGTGATCCTGTTTTTCGAGCTGGCCTGGGCGGTGGCGCAGTTGTGGCCGGTCCGTGGTGAACCGCGTGCGATTCCTGGCGTGGCCTGAAGCATCGTCGCACGGCTGGCTCCTACAGAGGCAGGAGCCGGCAGCTCGACGATGGCGTCGCAGCGAATGCAGGGGATGAGCAAGGCCGCCCAGAATCCGATCCACTGGACGTCTGCCGCAGTCAGTCCTTTCCGGCGCGGGCTAATCGAACTGCAGCGCATTGGTCAGGTCGCCCATGGGTGTCTGGTCCCGGGCGGCCATGGCCTCGTCACGCAGTTTCAGGCCATCGAGCTTTTCCAGGTCGAAGACCCGGGTCACCAGGCGCAGGATCGATGCCGTGTCATACACCGTGTGATCCACCGTTCCCTTGCGGGCGAAGGGTGACACCACCAGGGCCGGAATGCGGCTGCCCGGGCCCCAGCGATCACCCTTGGGCGGGGCCACGTGGTCCCACCAGCCGCCGTTCTCGTCGACCGTGACAATCAGCACCATGTTGTTCCACTGCGGACTGTCCTGCAGGGTCTTGATCGCGTGGACCAGATGGCGGTCGCCCGCGGCGACATCTGCGTACCCGGCATGCATGTTGAGGTTGCCCTGGGGCTTGTAGAAGCTCACGCTCGGCAGCTTGCCGGCCAGGGCGTCGGCGAAGAACCGGTTCGTCGACGGGTCGTCGCCCAGGCCGCCGTCGCGCAGGCGCCTGGCGCGTTCGCCGGGGTGTTCCGGGCCTTGCTGGCGGAAGTAGTTGAAGGGTTGGTGGTGGTACTGGAAGTTGGGGATTTTCGGGATCGCGCTCGAGCCGCTGAACTCATCCAGGGTGGCCTGCCAGCCACCGGCGTACCAGGCCCAGTCGATGTTCCTTTGCGACAGCTTGTCGCCGATGTGCTCGTGGTGTTGCGCAACCAGCACGAAGGGCAGGTCCGGTTTGGAATAGTCCGGCCGTTGTGGGTCGCGTTGCCAGGTTGGCCAGTAGGGCGGGGCGAAGGTGTTGACCGCGTAACCGTCCGGGGTGAGCGCGCAGGGGCCGAACTGGGCGGGGCCGTCCATGGCGCTGGCGGGCGAGTCGGCCAGGGGTTTGAGCCGCGGGTCGCTGGGGTCGTCGCTGTGCAGGCTGGCGATCTGCGCCTTGGCCACTGAGTTGCGGGCGTTCGGATAGTGCGGCACCGCCGCCGAGATCAGGTATTGGTGGTTCAGGTATGAACCGCCAAAGGCGCCCTGGAAGAAGTTGTCGCAGAGCACGAACTGCCGCGCGATATCCCACAGGCGAAGGGTATAGCGGCTTTGCCTGTAGTGCCCCATGGTCAGGCCGCCGGAGTCGGACCAGGCGGCGAACCGGTCATTCATGCCACCGTTGATCTGCATCTGGTTCTGGAAGAACTCGTGGGACAAATCGCGGGTCACCAGGCTCAGCGGCAGGTCCTCGGCATTCGGGCCTTTGAGGGCGAACGGCGCGTTCGGCAGGTCCTGCTGAAATGGCACGCCAGCCGGGTAGGTCACGCCATCCACGGTCTGTGGTCCCAGATGCAGGGTGCCGCCCCAGACCGGGGGCAGGATTCGCAGCAGGCTGCCGTCGCGGTCGCGCTGCTGGTAAGCGGCGGGCTCGAGGCTGGAAAGAGGCTGTTCGAGGCCGGGGAAATCGGCGAACAGGTTGTTGAAGCTACGGTTCTCGGCATAGATCACCACCACCGTCTTGACGTGGTTGCGCAGTGCCCTGTCCAGCTCGGCAGCGGACAGGGGGCGCTTGACCGGTGCCTGGGGCGCATCGCTGTTGGGCGTGCAGCCGCTGAGCGCGGCGCCGGCACCCAGTACCGCGGCACCGGCGAGAAAGTGGCGACGGCGGGGATCGATCGGGGTTTCAGGGTCGTTGTGGTTCATTACAGGTCTTCCACCTAAGTTGCAGGGCATCCGTTCATGGCGCGTTGGAACTCATGCCGCCAGGCGGCTGGCGCATTTGTCATGAATGCCGCGCCAGCTATTGAGCGGACGCGAAGGGGGAGCGCGGCGCTGAGGTCGGCCATGGGCGAGTCGCCGAATGCTTGAAATCCATCTGCTATGAGGAGGCCCCGGGCGGGGCCTCCCTGGTTAGCCAGCGAGATCAGAACTTGTAAACGAAGCTGGCGGTGTAGGTACGCGGAGCGGAAGGGAACACCAGGGTCGAGTCGAACAGGTTGGCGGAAGTGAAGTACTTCTCGTTGAACAGGTTGTTGACGGTAAACAGCGCTTCCCAGGACTTTTCGGAGTAGCCCACCGAGCCGTTCCACACGGTGTAGTCAGGCAGCTTGATCTGCTTCTGGTTGTCCGCCCATTGCTCGTCTACCCAGGTGAAGCCCAGGCTGGCGTTCACACGGCCACCCCAAGGGGTCGGCTGGGTGTAATTGCCATACAGGCTGGTTACCCATTCCGGTACGCCGCCACGATCGTATTCGCCGCCCAGCACCTGGCCGGTTGGGTCGAAGAAGCGGAAGCCGTAGAGTTGCGACGGATCCAGGCCATAGGCTTGGGCGACAGCGGCGGTATTGAGCACGGTGAAAGGCTGCCCTTTCTCGCGCACCTTCTGTTTGGTCGCCGAGGCGGTCATGGAGAAGTTCTGGTTGAGCATCCAGCGCAACTCACCTTCGTACCCCTTGCCGTTGACCAGCACGGTGCTGCCGTTTTGCGAGTCGCGGTAGGTCTTCTCCTGGTCGTAGTAGGCCAGCGCGGCGTAGACGTTGCCGTTCTCGCTGTTGTACTTGATGCCGTACTCGCGCAGTTTCGAGTCCTGCAGGTAGTTGCCGCTGGAGACGTCCGACGCCGTTACGCCACCCGCCTGGTTGGCCGACAGCGCGGTCGACTCGGCGTAGGTGAAGTAAGGGATGAACCCCCACGGTGTCTTGTACGAGAGGCTGGCGCTGAACGAGTCAGTGGTGTTGTGGTTGGTGGCTTTGTCCGGGCGCCCGTCGCCATTGGCATCGCCGACCAGATCGCCATTGGTGGCCTGGGCCTTCTCTTTGGCCTTGGCGTCGTAGTAGTCGAAGCGATAGCCCAGCAGCAGGTTCCAGTTCTGCCAGTTCATGTCGGACAGCATGAACGCGCCGGTGTTTTTGGTGATGGATGCGCTCTGGGTATTGAAGTTGCGTCGGTACATGCCGGGGGCAATCTCGACGTTGCCGGTATGGCCGATGTCGAAGCTGTCGTCCGGTGTCGGCCCGACATTCAGGTCGCGGCGGTCGAGGATCTCATCGAGGTAGGACTCTCGGTCGATGGCGCTGTAGTAGCGATAGTTGACGCCGACGACGTTGGACGTGCTGACCTCTCCGATCTGCAGCGGGAAGCTCAGGCTGACCTTGTCTTCCCAGGTGTAGGCGTCGTAGTCGGCGGTGAAGCCATAGCTGGTGTATTTGTTGTGGTCCAGGGAGTCGTAGAAGAACTGGTTCTTGAGCTCCATGTCATTGTCCAGCGACCAGATAAGGTCGAAGTACGCCGTGGCGGCCTTGCTTTCGCCCTTGTCCTTCTTGTCGGTGAACACCTTGTTGCGGTCGAGCTTGGTGGTCCCGGGGTTGCTCAATGCCGCGTTCGGGTCTTTCGGGTCGAAGAAGCAGTTGCTGTAGTTCAGGCAGAAAACGTCCAGCTTGGAGTTGCCGCTGCCTGGTGGAAAACCGACGCCCGGGCTGATGTTGTTGCGTACATCGTCAGGGAACAGCACATCGCCCCTTGAGCTCATCTTGGACGGCGCGCCGGTGATGTAGGTGTCGTGGTCGATCAGGTCCTGGGTGACCCGGTTCCATCCAGGGTTCTGGATGCGTTTGGCTTTCAGGTACTGGCCGCCGAACTCGGTCCGCAGGTTGTCGGTGAGGTCCATGTCGAAGGCGATCTGGCCGATGGTCGACTTGGGTTCGACGTTGTCGAAGTAGCTTTTCGAGTCCTCCTGCTCGAAGAAGCCATAGACGCCACCCTGGCGGCCACCCAGCTCAAAGGGCGAGCCGCCTTCGGCGGTGGTGATGTACTGGTCATAGGAGCCCACGGTCACACCGAATTGCCCGGTAGGTTTTTCGATGAACTTGGAGGTTCCCGACTTCGAGGATTTCGGGTTGAAGTTCATGTAGCCGCCGACCTTGCCGGCGCCGTAGATGGGCGAAACCGGGCCACGCACGATATCGACCGAACTGGCGGCGCGGATCGGCGTTGCATAGTTGCCAGGGTTCTCTACCCGCTTGAAACCCCGGAAGTAGTTATCCGCGGCATCGCCACGCAGGCTCAGCGCTCCCGGCACTCCGAAGAAGGAGCTGGTGTAGGCTCCCGGGGCAAGGCGAACCAGGTCGTTGATATCGCGCAAGCCGTAGTTTTCGATCAGGTCGGACGACACATCCGACACCGAGCGCGGGGTTTCGGCGATGGACTTGCCCAGGCCGAAAACGCTCTTCACCGGCTGGCTGGGCATGATGCCCATGGTGTCTTCGACACTCTCCTTGAGAATGTAGTCCTCAAGTTCGACTGTCTCTTTCTGATCCTCGGCCATGGCCTGTCCGCCGAGAATCTGCACAGCAGCCGCAACTGCCAGGGCCAGTTTTTGCGGGTGACGCCAGTTATATGTACCCATGGAACACTCCCCTACTACATTTGCTTTTATGTAAAAGTTGTTGAACGACAGGCGAGTGCGTACAGGCAGAAACACAAGGTGTTCCTGCCGTACTTGCACAGCCTTCTAGAGCAAGTTGAAGTTCGCTTACTTCTTCTCTGAGGTCATTTCCGGGTGAATACGCAAACTGTCGCCGACCCGCGGCTTATTGCCGATGGCGGCAATCTTCGGCAAGGACTCCAGAACGATTTCCAGGCAAACCGGATTAAGCCGTGGGTAAACTTCGCGAATGGTGTCCCATGTCCAGTTACCCAGGCCTTCGGCTGGATTGGAGATGGCGATCAGCGAGGCATAGTTGATCCCGGCCATTCGCGCATAGATCACTTCCGAACCCACGCTCATGGTCACCAGGTCGCCGCCCATCTTGGCCAGCATGCGCACTTCCGCGGCCGTTTCGAAACGCCCGCCGCGGGTTTGCATGATCACCCCGCTCTTGTGCAGGTTGATCCCGGCGACGGGAGCGTCTCCACGGTTCAGGCGTTTCTGCGTCTCATCGATCAGGATGTCGCGAAGAATGGGATCCATGGCCGGCGTATAGCGCGGAACCGGATGGTCGCCCTTGCGGTAGATGGCATCCGGCAGAGCCAGTGGCCGGTCGATGTTGAAGTCGATGACGTCATCGGCCACTACCAGATCGTGGAGTTTCATTGCCGGATTGATACCGCCGGCTGTTGCCCCGCCAATCGCATCACGAACCCGTAGCTGGTAAAGGGCGGCCCAGGTTTCGACGATCTTTCCGTCGCCATGCATGTTGATGTAATAGAACGGAACGTTTTTATAGTTGCCGCAATAAATAGTTGGCGAAGTTCCGGCTGGAGTTTCAAGGGTGAAGGACTCCTTGAGTTTTCCGGACTTCAACATGGCATCGTTGATGAAGGTACCGCCGATCACCGCAATATCGGCCTTGCACGGAACCGCGGGGGTAGCGGCCCAGGCCGTTACCGATAAGCATCCCAGTAATAAACCCACGAGGATTTTCATAAAACACCTCTTCACTTAGTTGTAAGTCCTGCCGTTTTCCAGGCAAGGCGTGGCCGTCATGCGGGTTAGTTGAACGTCAGCTAACGGGCATGGGTGTTAAGCGTCAGCGCCGGCAACGCGCTGGCTGGTTATTGTCCGAACCGGTAAACAGCGGCTTCAGTCGCCAGGAAGTGTGTTCAAACAACGAGTGCGGTTATCAAGTACATCCGCCTGTCAGTGCTCGATCGTGCTTCTCGGGTCATGGCCTGGATTGTTTTATGGCGTTCACCAGGCCGGGTCATGAGTTCAGTGTCCCGGCAGGGTCTGGGAATACAGCTCCCAGTTTCCCGTCAGCACGTTGATCACCGTGCTGCCCACTCGATAGGCGGCTTCGAGCGAGGGCCGCATGCCGACGAAACCCGCCTGGTCATGAGCCATGCTTTGCGCGGCGCTCATGCCGGTCGGCTGCATGGTGTAGTTACTGGCGGTACGCAATACCAGCACGCGGTCCAGGTCCACCTTCGCTGCCTTGCTCAGGAAACTGAGGGACTGCAGGGTTCCGCTGTCCTCCATGGCGGAGGTCACGAATTGCCCTTTGCCGTCGGTCCAGTACTTGACCCAGTCACCGGCCCAGTCGTTGAGCCGCGCGCCGTGCCAGAATGTCGAGGAGGCGAGGTTATCGCCTTTCATGACCTTGGCCGGCAGGACGGCCTGGGGGAAACCCTTGAACTGTTGGCGAAACGCTGCCAGGTCCTGGTTTTCTACCAGCGGCACGTCTTTCGTCAGGTTGTAGGCCCAGTCCACCAGTCGACCATTGAGCTTGTAGACTTCGCCGATGCTGTCCGAACGTGGCTGGGCATAAGGCGTTGCGCGAAAGAACGGGGTGTAGCCGGTTTTCCAGTCCTTGGGGATTTCCCGCGCATCGATCTCGTGCGCCAGGTCACCGTCCACCACATAGTTGGCCCAGGCCGCCGAGCCGATGGAGCCTTTGTGCGGATTGATGCCGGCAATGCCTGCAACCAGCCAGTACGCCTTGCTCAAGTCAAAGCGCGGATCCATGCCCAGGGCCATTACCGACGCCGCCGCACGGGCAGTGCCCATGCCGGTCACCGTTGCCAGGACGCCGGTTTCAGGGTTCAGGCATACGTCATGAAAGCCCTGGGCGAGTGGCATGCACTGATTCAGGCCGGCGCGCTCACGCCAGAACTGAAACTCGCCAGGGTTGTCTCCCTGATCCTGGCCGACCTCGAACATGCTCAGGACCACGGCCTTGATCTGAATCGGCTGCCCGGCGGCCTGGGTTGCTCCGCCTGCGCCCAGGCAGCACAGCGCGGCAGCGAGTGCGCCACTGGTTTTACGTGTCGTCATCATCTTGATTCCTTGGCAGAGGGCATGCGCTCCGCGCGCACCCTCCACGGGCTTATTTCAGGTCGAACCTGACCGTCTGTTTAGCGCGCTGCTCCACGGCCGCGCCATTGACCATTCGCGGCTGGAACTTCCAGCGTTTCACCGCGTTGATCGCGGCCTCGTCGAACAGTTTGCGTGGTTTCGACTCGAGTACCTTGGCGCTGGCAACCGTGCCGTCCGGGCGGATCGCAAGTTCCAGCACCACATAGCCCTCGATCTTGGCCTGCCGGGCATCACGCGGATAAACCGGTGCCTGCTGATCCAGGGCGACCGCGTCGGTGCTGCTCGACGGCGTGGGCGGTGGTGGCGGCGGTGGCGGAGTAACCGGTGGTGGCGGTGTCGGCGCAGGGGGCGGCGGCACGGGCTGTTGCGGTTTGGGCTCCGGTTTGGGTTTCGGTTTCTCCGGCGTGACCTTCTTCGCAGGCGCAGGCTTTTTCACCGGCGCAGGCGGCGGTGGAGGCGGAGGTGGAGGTGGAGGTGGCGGTGGCGGTGCAGGCGGTGGTGGAGGAGGCACTTGCACCATGGTCACCTTGGTCACCTTCGGCGGCTCTTCAACTACCGGCTGCCTGGCCTCGATCAGGCTCAGCAACGTGATACCCAATGCAACCGCCAGCACAGCCAGGCCGATAGCCGCCGGCATCGACAGGTGATGGTCGACATGATGGTCGTCGGAGGCCCACAAGGCCCCTCGCCGTACGTTGGGGGTCAGGTCGTTCATCAGTTTTGCGTCGCCAGGCCAATAGCACTGATACCGGCAGCGCGTACCAGATCCATTGTGTGCACGATGCTTTCATATTGGGTGCCACGATCGCCGGCGATCACCACATCCAGTTTTCCGCTGTTCTGCATCTCGGTGAGCCGGCTCGTCAGCTGTTCGTCGCTGATGGGCTGGCCATCGACAAACAAGCCACCGTCGTTGGAGACGCCGATATTGAGCGTGACCGACTCGATCGCTTCTTGCGAAGAGGACTGCGGCAACTCCAGGGTGATACCGGTGCCCTGGATCATCTCGATCATGATGAGTACGAAGAACACCAACAGAAACATCATCACGTCGATCATCGGAATGATTTCGATGCGGGCTTTCTCTTCATGTCCGAGATAGTTTGATCTCTTGCTAGCCATGACTATTTCTCCGAGTGGCGTAGGTATTAATCAACCCTTGGCCAAGCGCCCAACCAGCATGGACTTGATCAGTTCCATCTGATTGACGACCAGGCGGATACGCTTGTTGAAGTGATTGAGAAAAATCACGCAGACGATGGCGATGCATAAACCGACAGCGGTGGCGACCAGCGCATGGGCAATAGGCCCGGTTACCGAACTGACTTTCTGCGATGTATTGGCCGCCAATACACTGAACACCTGGATCATATGAATGATGGTGCCGAGCAGTCCAAGCAGCGGGCCTAAAGTTACACAGGTATCCAGTACCCAGAGATTGCGGTCCAGTCGCGGAATCTGAATCATGATGGTTTCATCGATATCCCGTTCTAGTGCCTCTTCGGACTTTCCGTGAGACTCCACTGCGGCCAATACCAACTTGCCTTGGGCACTTTTACTGTAGTGATCTGCAACTTTCTTGACATCGGCCAGGTTGTCCTGGTTTACCCGCTTCAAGTCCAGATCAAGACTTTGTCCCAGTTTGATGCTGGTACTGAAGAAGAAGTAGCGTTCGATGATCACGGCGATCCCGATGATGAATACCACCACCATCAGTGGAATGAGCCCCCAAGAGTCTTTGGAGTACTGAATGACATCTTCTAACATGTGAAATCCTTCATTAACGTTGAAATACATACTCGGTAGCAGGTACTGGACCGGCGTTGCGAGGCCTTGGCACAGGTGCTCGGCACGCCTCTGTGGAGGGTCAGGTGGAGCGAGCGAATGGGTCTTTGCAAAAACCTGACCAACAGTTCAGCTTAAACCTTTCAGCATGTTAAAAATCTTCGAAAACAGCTCTAAATAGGCAGTCTTGGTCGATAAAGATTGGCTTCTTCCTGACGAGTGGTTTTGGCCGGGGAAAATGGCTTGAGATCGATTTTCAATACGCCGCCGCAGAGCCTTTGTATCCGCCCCAACATGAAACGCCTCGCACCGTTTTGTGTCCGTTACTCGGCGCCAGGATTCGGATACAAAGGGTGGCCGGTCGCTGGAAGTGCTTGAAAACAGGCTCTATATCTCGAACCGAAGCTATCCTCGTCAGCCTGGATGACGGGGTATTCGGCAGGCTGCAAGGTCGTACCGGTATGAAGGGCCCAACCTGTCTGAAACGGGATTCGCGTTTTTTCGATAGGTCGTGCAGGGGCAAATCCGGAAAGACTTGATCGGGCCGTGGCCGGAGATTCAATAAGCCGTGGCAGGGCCCTTTCGCTTGTCCGGCTGTCCTGAGTAAAGGTCAATCTTGTTGATTGCATGCATACCCCTGGCTTTTGTTCTGATAAATAAAAAACCGGCGATGAATGACTTCGCCGGAAAAGACATCCTTGTCTGTGGAGGAGAACTCTTCACTTCTTTGAGCAAGAAGTGAAATCGAATAAAAAAGTCGACAACAGTTACCCGTGCCGACATAAAGCAAAACCTGCTACTTCATCAGTAGCCTGTATTGCTAGGAGTCCGGCCACTTGGGAGATAAGCCGGAAATCGGTGGAGCCGATACTGGAATAAATGGGTAGGACTCAGATCTTTCTATACGGTCAATTGAGATAGACGCTCCGGTCTTTCCTCGGTCCCTCGCACGAGAGTAATAGGCTGGTGTCATGCACTTCTTCAACGGTGGAAAATCAAATAGTCCTGCCTGTGAATATCGTGCGCGGTTACTTCAGTTGAACGCCAAGCCTGCCTGTTCAAAGTGTTTGTCAGTTGTTGAAAGTAAAAGTGGAACTCACGTCCAAAAAAGTTAACCATTGGGTCAGCTTAATCGTTTAAGCAGAAAGCGGGCCAATTTCCTGGGATGTGCCGGATAGAGGGTTTGCGGGCGAAAAGTAAATGACCTTGGCTGCGGATCCAGGGATAAGCGGTCGCTATTCGGCAATCGGGTGGCTGTTTTCATTTATGGTTGCGCACCCAAGCGGCGCCTGGTGCGCGGGTATGGGGCGCCATTCATCCGTCCTTGTCAGGCGGAAGTCATGGACGTTGGGTGATAGGGACTGCTAGCCCTTTCTGCAGTTGCCTGGGCTAGGGCCGGGGGCTGAGGGGAGGTGTTGCGAGGTGGGGGCATGGGCTGTCAGGCAGCCCATGCCGATAGTGAAAAGTCTTCGATCAGTGACCTGCCTGCCACGGCTGCCCCAGCGACACCGGCGCATACAGGCGGGTGCGCAGCGCATCCCGGGACAGCAGCACCAGCACCAGGATGGTCGCGGCATACGGCAGCATCGCCAGCAAGTTCGAAGGGATCGCCAGGCCCAGGCCTTGCGCCACCAGGTGCAGGATGCTGGCGAGGCCGAAAAGGTAGGCGCCGAGCAGCAGGCGCCACACTCGCCAGCTGGCGAACACCACCAGCGCCAGGGCGATCCAGCCGCGCCCGGCGCTCATGTTTTCCGCCCACATCGGTGTGTAGGCCAGGGACAGGTAAGCCCCGGCCAGGCCAGCCATGGCGCCGCCGAACAGTACCGCCAGGGTGCGTACCCGCAGCACCGGCAGGCCCATGGCGCTGGCCGCGTCGGGGTTTTCGCCGACCGCCTGGATGATCAGGCCGACCCGGCTTTTCAGGATCACCCAGGCCACCAGGGCGAACAGGGCGAAGGACAGGTAGACCAGCAGGTCCTGGGCAAACAGCATGCGCCCGATCAAGGGGATTTCGCTCAGCAGCGGAATCGCCATCGGCTCGAATCCGGCCAGGGGTTTACCGACCCAACTGGCGCCGACGAAGCTCGACAGCCCGACCCCAAAGATGGTCAGCGCCAGGCCGGTGGCCACCTGATTGGCGTTGAACACCAGCGCCACCAGGGCGAACAGCGATGACAGCAGCATCCCGGCGAGCATCGCCAGCAGTACGCCGAGCCACAGGTTGCCGCTGTTCAGGGCGACGATAAAACCGATCACCGCGCCAAACAGCATCATGCCTTCCTGGCCGAGGTTGAGGACGCCGCTCTTCTCGCAGATCAGTTCGCCCAGGGCCACCAGCAGCAGCGGCGTACCGCAGCGGATCATGGCGTAGAAAATATTGCTCAACAGATCGATATCCATCACAGCGCTCCTGCCTGCACGGAAGGGTTGGTGGCGCGACGTGCCCAACGCAGGTTCAGGCGCGGCCGATAGAGAATCAGCACGTCACTGGCCAGCAGGAAGAACAGCATCATGCCCTGGAACAACTGGGTGATGGCTTGCGGCAGGTTGAGGCTCATCTGCGCGTTCTCGCCGCCGATGTACAGCAGCGCCATCAGCAGGCTGGAGAACAGAATGCCGATCGGGTGCAGGCGGCCGAGAAAGGCCACGGTGATCGCCGCATAGCCATAGCCGGGCGATACCTGGGGCACCAGCTGGCCGATGGGGCCGGTGACTTCGCACACCCCGGCTAGGCCGGCCAGCCCACCGCTGATCAGCAGCGCCAGCCAGATCAGGCGCTTCTCGCGAAAACCGACGAAGCCGGCGGCGCGCTTGTCCAGCCCCAGCACCTTGATCTGGAACCCGACGAAGCTTTTTTGCAGCAGCACCCACACCGCCACCAGGGCCAGCAGGGCGAAATACACCCCGGCATGCACCCGGCCGTCTTCCAGGAGCAGCGGCAGGCGGCTGGCATCGCCGAACATCGCCGACTCGGGGAAGTTGAACCCGGCCGGGTCTTTCAGCGGCCCATGCACGCAGTACAGCAGCAGGTTCAGGGCGATGTAGTTGAGCATGATGCTGGTGAGGATTTCATTGGCGTTGAAGTGCGTGCGCAACCAGGCGGTGAGGCCGGCCCAGGCGGCGCCGGCCAGGGTGCCGGTGAGCAGGATCAGCACCAGCGCCCAGCGGCTTTGCAGGTCGATGATGTTCACCGCCAGGGCGCTGCCGGCCAGGGCGCCGAGTAGAAGTTGGCCTTCGGCGCCGATGTTCCAGATCCGCGCCTGATACGCCACGGCCAGGCCGAGGGCGCAGAGCAGGATCGGCAGGGCCTTGACCAGCAGTTCGGAGACGCCATACAGGTCGCTGATCGGGGCGATCAGCAAGGTGTGCAGGGTTTCCAGCGGGTCGTGGCCCAGGGTGATGAACAGCAGCGAGCCACAGCCCAGGGTCAGGGCCGCGGCCAACAGCGGCGAGCACCAGAGCATCAGGCGCGATTGCTGGCCGCGGGGTTCGAGAGAAAGCAGCATAAATAAACAGCTCCGTTACGCTGGCTGAGCGGATAAGTGGACGGGGGTATCGAACTGGCCGGCCATCCAGCCGCCGACTTCGACCAGGCTGGTGTCCGCGGTGGCCTTGAGGGCCGACAGGCGACCGCTGCACAGGGCCGCCAGGCGATCGCTGATCTGGAACAGTTCATCGAGGTCTTCGGAGATCACCAGGATCGCCGCGCCCGCATCGCGCAGGGCCACCAGGGCCCGGTGGATAGTCGCGGCGGCGCCGACGTCGACGCCCCAGGTCGGGTGCGCGGCGATCAGCAGCCTGGGGTGCTGGAGGATTTCCCGGCCGAGGATGAATTTCTGCAGATTGCCGCCGGACAGGCTGCGGGCGGCGGTCTGGCTGTCCGGCGTTTTCACCGCGAAGCGGCGAATGATGTCTTCGGCCAGGGCCAGCACTTTGCCGCGCTGGATCAGGCCTTTGCTCACCAGCCCTTGCTGGAAGGCGGTCAGCAGGGCGTTGTCCGCCAGGCTCAGTTCCGGCACGGCGCCGTGGCCCAGGCGCTCGGCCGGGACGAACGCCAGGCCCAGCCCGCGACGGGCGTCGGGGCGCAGGTGGGCGATGGCTTGCCCGGCGAAGCGCAGGGTGGAAGCGGTGGCACGGCCAAGACGCTGTTCGCCGCTGAGCAGGGCCAGCAGTTCGTCCTGGCCATTGCCGGCGACCCCGGCGATGCCGACGATTTCACCGCTGCGCACGTCCAGGTCGATGTCCTGGAGTGAGCAGCCGAACGGGTCCGGATTGGGCCAGGACAGTTTCTGTACCTGCAGGAAGGCCTCGCCGCCCTTGGCCTTCGGGTAATCGGTGATCAGGCCCGCGGCTTCGCCGACCATCAGCCGCGCCAGTTCCTGGTCCGAGCATTCGGCGGGTATGCAGTGCCCGGCCACCCGTCCACCGCGCAGCACCGTGGCGCTGTGGCACAGGGCGCGGACTTCGCCGAGCTTGTGGCTGATGAACAGAATGCTGCAGCCCTCGCTGGCCAGACGGCGCAGGGTGACGAACAGTTCGTCGGCCTCCTGGGGCGTCAGCACCGAGGTCGGTTCGTCGAGGATCAGCAGGCGGATGTCCTGCATCAGGCAGCGAATGATCTCCACCCGCTGGCGTTCGCCGATGGACAGGCTGTGCACCAGGCGTTCCGGCTCCAGGGCCATGCCGTAGCGCTGCGAGACCTGGCGGATCTTCGGTTCCAGCTGCTTCGGCGTACCGGCCGCGGCGCCCATGGCCAGGGCGATGTTCTGCGCCACGGTCAGGGTCTCGAACAGCGAGAAATGCTGGAACACCATGCCGATCCCCAGGCTGCGCGCCTGGGCCGGATTGCGCATGAGCTGATGCTGCCCCTGCCAGATCACCTCGCCCGAGTCAGCCTGGGTCACCCCGTAGATGATTTTCATCAGGGTGCTTTTGCCGGCGCCGTTTTCACCGAGCAGGGCGTGGATTTCCCCCGGCTGGATACTCAGGTCGATCCCGTCGTTGGCCAGGCAACCGGGATAATGCTTGGTGATTCCGCGCAGTTGCAGGCGGGGTGTTGTAGCGGGGATGGGAACAGGGTTTGGCATGACGGACTCGGGTTGCTGAACGTTATGCCGGTGGATAAAGCAATTTCCTGGCCAGCGAGTCAGGAAATTGCCGAGACCCCGATGAACTGCGGCCTCGTGCCCCCTTTGCTCGTTACCTGCACCGCTGTTCGGCACCAGTTCAGGGCAAGGTGCTTGAAACGGCGGCGGTTTTGCCCGAACGGTCTGGTCGAAAAATGATCAGGTGCCTGCAAGCCTTGCGCTCTATGCGGCTGGCGCAGCCTTGCACGGGTTATCCACAGCTTGTTCCACAGTATTTGTGTGCAAGCCCGAAGGCCGGGCATAAGCACTGTGTGGCTTTCTTCTAAAAGCGATAAACAAAGCTAACTTACTGTTTTAGTTTGAAAAATATGTTTTTGGCGGGTGATTGGCTGAAAAGTGAGCAATCGCTGCAAAGCCACGTGACAGAAGGGTTACAGGCAAGTGTGCTCAGGTTATCCACAGTCGGGTGCACAGCAGGTGTGGGCAAGTCGGCTATCCACCGGGCCGTTGTGCACAGGATGATTTCGAGGCGTTGGTGCGTATTGGTGCGCTCAGCGCTGCAAGAGGATGCGCCCGCGACTCAGGTCGGCCAGCTGGCTTTGCAAGGTGGCGATCTGGCTTTCGCCCAGGGCCAGTTGCAGTTCTACGCCGTTGGCCGTGAAGTGTTCCTCGACCAGCAGCCCGCCGAGTTCGGCGACCCGCAGCTTGACCAGTGCCAGCTCGCTGAAGCTGCAGGCGCAACGCAGGGCTACGCGGCTGATCAGTTCGATGCGTTCGGCGCCTTGCAGGCATTTGTTGGCGCTACCACCATAGGCGCGGGCCAGGCCGCCGGTGCCCAGCTGAATGCCGCCGTACCAGCGAATCACCAGCACCGCGACCTGATCGCAGTCCTGGGCTTCGATGGCCGCGAGGATCGGGCGGCCGGCGGTGCCGCCGGGCTCGCCGTCATCACTGCTGCGGTATTGCTCGGCGAGTTTCCAGGCCCAGCAGTTGTGGGAGGCATTGGGATCGCTGTGCCGTTCGATAAAGGCTTGGGCCTCGGTCGCGCTGCTGATTGGCGCGGCGAGGGCGATAAAGCGGCTTTTGCGAATCTCTTCGCGGTATTCGCAAAGGCCGGCGAGGGTAAAGGGCATGCGTTGTGTTCTTTATAAGGCAGGCTTGAGGCCGCAACCCTTGAGGATGATGCGGATCAGGTTGTTGCCGGCGTCTTCCATGTCCTGCTTGGTCAGCTTGCTGCGACCGGTGACGCGGCAGATCTGGGTGGCGAAGTCGGCGTAATGCTGGGTGCTGCCCCACAGCAGGAAGATCAGGTGCACCGGGTCCACGGGGTCCATCTTGCCGGCGTCGATCCAGGCCTGGAACACCGCGGCGCGCCCCTGGAACCAGGCGCGGTAGTCCTGGCTGAAGTATTCGCTGAGGCATTCGCCGCCGCTGATGATCTCCATGGCGAAGATCCGCGAGGCCTGCGGTTGGCGCCGGGAGAACTCCATCTTGGCGCGGATATAGCGGGTCAGCGCTTCGGCCGGGTCGTCCTCGGCGGTCAGGGTGTTGAAGGTGCTGTCCCACAACTCGAGGATGTTGCTCAGCACCGCGACATACAAACCAAGCTTGTTGGTGAAGTAGTAATGCAGGTTGGCCTTGGGCAGGCCGGCATTCTGCGCGATGGTGTTCATGCTGGTGCCTTTGAAACCGTGACGGGCGAACTCGTCTTCGGCGGCCTTGATGATCGCTTCTTCGTTTTTCTGACGAATACGGCTGGCGGGCTTGGCGGTTTGAGGGCCGGCGTGGGCTGGGACTTCAAGGGTCATAGGCATTTCCGAGCTGTTCTGTGGGTGCAACCAGTGCGTTGATAGCGCACCCACAGGCCTCAGACAAGTCTTAATGGGCAGAAAACCCTCAAAGCGGTTCCAGGGTGTCGCTTTCGCGAGCCGGATTTGCGCTACGCAGCGCGGCTCGATCTTCCGGCAGCAACAGGCACATGAGGATTGCGGTCAGGCCGCCGCTGGTGATCGCCGAATCGAACAGGTTCTGCACCACTTTGGGCAACAGGTGCAGCAGGTTCGGTTGTGCCGCGATCCCCAGGCCAACGCCTAAGGAGGTGGCGATGATCAGCATGCTGCGCCGGTCCAGCGGTGCCTGGGCGAGGATGCGCACGCCGGCCGCGGCGACGCTGCCGAACATCACCAGGGTGGCGCCGCCGAGCACTGGCTTGGGGATTTGCTGCAGCACCGCGCCGATCAGTGGAAACAGGCCCAGGCAAAACAGCAACAGGCCGATGTACAGCCCGACATGGCGGCTGGCCACGCCGGTCAGCTGAATCACCCCGTTGTTCTGGGCGAAGGTGGTGTTGGGGAAGGCGCTGAAGGTCGCGGCGATCATGCAGCTGACGCCGTCGCCGAGAATGCCGCCCTTGAGCCGGCTTATATAAGAAGGGCCGCTGATGGGCTGGCGGGCGAGCATGCAGTTGGCGGTCAGGTCGCCGACGGTTTCGAGGGTGCTGATCAGGTAGATCAGCGCCACGGGCAGGAACGCCGTCCAGTCGAAGCTGAAACCGAAGCGGAAGGGCGTTGGCAGGCTGATCAGCGGCAGGTCGGGCAACGCCTGGGGCACCAGCTTGCCGCTGAACCAGGCGGCGAGGCTGCCCAGGGCCAGGCCGATGATGATCGCCGACAGTCGTACCCAGGGCGTGTTCGAGCGGTTCAGCAGGATGATGGTCAATAGCACCAACAGGCCCAGCGCCAGGTTGCCCGGCGCGCCGAAATCCGCGGCATTGAAGCCGCCGCCCAGGTCGGTGATGCCGACCTTGATCAGGCTGACACCGATCAGGGTAATCACGATGCCGGTGACCAGCGGCGTGATGACCCGGCGCAATTGGCCGATGAAGCGGCTCAGGACGATCTGCACCGCCGCGCCGAAAAAGCACACGCCGAAAATCATCGCCAGGATGTCTTCCGGGCTGCCGCCCCGTTGCTTGACCAGAAAACCCGCGGACAGCACCGCGCCGAGGAAGGCAAAGCTGGTGCCTTGCAGGCAGATCATCCCCGCGCCGATTCCGAACGGCCGACGCGCCTGAATGAAGGTGCCGACGCCGGAAACCATCAGCGCCATGCTGATCAGGTAGGGCAGGTGGGCGCCCAGGCCCAGGGTCGAGCCGATCACCAGCGGCGGGGTGATGATGCCGACGAAACTCGCCAGCACATGCTGCAGGGCGGCGAGGATCGCGGCGAGTGGTTTCGGGCGATCGTCGAGACCGTAGATCAGGTCGCTTTGGCGCAAGGTGTCTGGCTGCATGGACGGGGAACTCAGGGCTGATGGTTCAAGGTCATCGTGCCCTGCAAAAAGCTGTCCAAGTGCTCAGGTTATTGCCTGTGTTTGCCGTTGTGGGGCAATGGGGGCGGGGCTTTTATAGTGTCGTAGGTTTTTTCAGCGGGTGGCCGCCAGGCTGTCCAGGAAGCTTTCCAGCACCAAATGGGGGCGACGGCCCTTGCGTGTGACCGATGCCAGGCTCAGGTCATAAAAACGTGAGCCGGGCTTGAGCGCGCGCAGTCGTCCCTGCTGGACCCAGAGGCTGGCGTAGTGGTCCGGCAGGTAGCCAATGTAGCGTCCGGTGAGGATCAGGAACGCCATGCCTTCGCGGTCCGAAGCGCTGGCGGTGCAATTGAGCGCCTGGTAATGGGCCTGGATCTCGGCGGGCAGGCGGAAGGTCGGGGCGATGGCGTCCTGCTCGTTGAGGCGCCGGTCGTCCAGTTGCTTGTCGTCGACATAAAACAGCGGGTGGCCGACGGCGCAATAAAGCAGCGAGCGTTCGCTGTACAGCGGTTGGTATTCCAGCCCGGACAAGGCACTGGCCTGGGGCACTACGCCGACATGCAGGCGCCCGTCGAGCACGCCTTGTTCGACTTCGTTGGGGGCGATCATGCGGATCTGGATCTGCACGTCTGGCCCGCGCTCCTTCAGTTGCGCCAGTGCATGGGTGATGCGCATGTGGGGCAGGGTGACCAGGTTGTCGGTCAGGCCGATGATCAGTTCGCCACGCAGGTGCCGGTGCAGGCCGTTGACCTCGGTACGAAAGCTTTCCAGGGCGCTCAACAACTGCAGGGCCGATTGATACACCTCGCGACCCTCTTCGGTCAGCGAGAAGCCGGCGCGTCCGCGTTGGCACAGGCGCAGGCCGAGACGCTGCTCGAGGTCGCTCATCTGCTGGCTGATGGCCGAGCGACCGATGCCAAGCACGGTTTCCGCGGCGGAGAAGCCACCGCACTCGACCACGCTGCGAAAGATCCGCAGCAGGCGGATATCAAAGTCGCTGACTTGCGCCAGCGGGTCGGCGCGACGGCTGCTCATAGTTTAGTGGGCCACTGACTGAAGGTTATAAAAGTTGGATTTCACCGACTTTATAGCCGTGGCAACTTAGCTGCAACAACGCTTTCCGATCCCTGCGCCGCTTATTGCCCTGCGAGGTTTTGCCCCATGAACATGCATGAAAACGCTCCAGCTTCCCTGGCCAGCCAGCTCAAGCTCGATGCTCACTGGATGCCCTACACCGCCAACCGCAACTTCCAGCGCGATCCGCGCCTGATCGTCGCCGCCGAAGGCAGCTGGCTGGTCGACGACAAGGGGCGCAAGGTCTATGACTCGCTGTCTGGCCTGTGGACCTGTGGCGCCGGCCACACCCGCAAGGAAATCCAGGAGGCGGTGGCCAAGCAACTGGGCACCCTCGATTACTCGCCAGGCTTCCAGTACGGTCACCCGCTGTCGTTCCAGCTGGCAGAGAAAATCACCGCGCTGACCCCGGGCAATCTGAACCATGTGTTCTTCACCGACTCCGGTTCCGAATGCGCCGATACCGCGGTGAAAATGGTGCGCGCCTACTGGCGCCTGAAAGGCCAGTCGACCAAGACCAAGATGATCGGCCGTGCCCGTGGCTATCACGGCGTGAACATTGCCGGCACCAGCCTCGGCGGGGTCAACGGCAACCGTAAACTGTTCGGCCAGGCGATGATGGATGTCGACCACCTGCCGCACACCCTGCTGGCAAGCAACGCGTTCTCCCGTGGCATTCCGGAGCAGGGCGGTATCGCGCTGGCCGACGAACTGCTCAAGCTGATCGAACTGCATGACGCCTCCAACATCGCCGCGGTGTTCGTCGAGCCTCTGGCCGGTTCCGCTGGCGTGCTGGTGCCGCCACAGGGTTACCTCAAGCGCCTGCGGGAAATCTGCGACCAGCACAATATCCTGCTGGTGTTCGACGAAGTGATCACCGGTTTCGGCCGTACCGGCAAGATGTTCGGTGCCGACAGCTTTGGCGTGACCCCGGACCTGATGTGCATCGCCAAGCAAGTCACCAATGGCGCGATTCCGATGGGCGCGGTGATTGCCAGCTCCGAGATCTACCAGACCTTCATGAACCAGCCGACCCCCGAGTACGCGGTGGAATTCCCCCACGGCTATACCTACTCGGCGCACCCAGTGGCTTGCGCGGCCGGTCTGGCGGCACTGGATCTGTTGCAGAAAGAAAACCTGGTGCAGAGCGTCGCTGACGTGGCGCCGCATTTCGAGAAGGCACTGCACGGCATCAAGGGTACGAAGAATGTCATCGACATCCGTAACTACGGCCTGGCCGGTGCCATCCAGATTGCCCCGCGCGATGGCGATGCCATCGTGCGTCCGTTCGAGGCGGGCATGGCGCTGTGGAAAGCCGGTTTCTACGTACGCTTCGGCGGCGACACCCTGCAGTTTGGCCCGACCTTCAACAGCAAGCCGCAGGATCTGGATCGTCTGTTCGATGCCGTCGGCGAAGTGCTGAACAAGCTCGACTGATTCCCCAAAACTGTAGGAGATGAGCTTGCTCGCGATGGCGTACTTGTAGGCGCCATCGTGGTTTGGCTCATATTCAAAGTCATCTATATAGAGCAGGCGCCCCTTGGTGGGCGCCTGTGGACAACTTCAGGAGTTCCCCGATGAGCGTTATCCCGCATTTGATCAATGGTGAACTGGTGACCGAGAGCGGTCGCGCGGTCGATGTGTTCAATCCGTCCACTGGTCAGGCGATCCACAAGCTGCCGCTGGCCAGCCGCGAAACCATCCAGAGCGCCATCGATGCCGCCAAGGCTGCCTTCCCGGCCTGGCGCAACACGCCGCCGGCCAAGCGTGCCCAGGTGATGTTCCGCTTCAAGCAATTGCTGGAGCAGAACGAATCGCGCATCGCCCAGCTGATCAGCGAAGAACACGGCAAGACCCTGGAAGACGCCGCTGGTGAGCTCAAGCGTGGTATCGAAAACGTCGAGTTCGCCTGTGCCGCTCCGGAAATCCTCAAGGGCGAGTACAGCCGCAACGTCGGCCCGAACATCGATGCCTGGTCCGACTTCCAGCCGCTGGGCGTGGTTGCCGGCATCACCCCGTTCAACTTCCCGGCGATGGTGCCACTGTGGATGTATCCGCTGGCGATCGTCTGCGGCAACTGCTTCATCCTCAAACCATCCGAGCGTGACCCGAGTTCGACCCTGCTGATTGCCCAGCTGTTGCTGGAAGCCGGCCTGCCGAAAGGTGTGCTGAGTGTGGTGCACGGCGACAAGGCCGCGGTGGACGCGCTGATCGAAGCGCCGGAAGTCAAGGCACTGAGCTTCGTTGGTTCGACGCCGATTGCCGAATACATCTACGCCGAAGGCACCAAGCGCGGCAAACGCGTGCAGGCACTGGGCGGCGCGAAGAACCACGCCGTGCTGATGCCGGATGCCGACCTGGACAACGCGGTCAGTGCCTTGATGGGCGCGGCCTATGGTTCCTGCGGCGAGCGTTGCATGGCGATCTCGGTTGCCGTGTGTGTCGGCGACCAGGTGGCCGATGCGTTGGTGGCCAAGCTGGTACCGCAGATCAAGGCGCTGAAAATCGGTGCCGGCACGTCCTGTGGTCTGGACATGGGGCCGCTGGTCACAGGGCAGGCGCGGGACAAGGTCAGCGGTTATGTCGAGGATGGCGTGAAGGCGGGCGCGAAGCTAGTGATCGACGGTCGTGGCCTGAGCGTGCCGGGCCATGAAGAAGGCTTCTTCCTCGGTGGTTGCCTGTTCGACAACGTCACCCCGGAAATGCGCATCTATAAAGAAGAGATCTTCGGGCCGGTGCTGTGCGTCGTGCGGGTGAACAGCCTGGAAGAGGCCATGCAACTGATCAACGATCACGAGTATGGCAACGGTACCTGCATCTTTACCCGTGACGGTGAAGCGGCGCGTCTGTTCTGTGACGAGATTGAAGTCGGGATGGTAGGCGTCAACGTACCGCTGCCGGTACCGGTGGCATACCACAGCTTCGGCGGCTGGAAGCGTTCGCTGTTTGGCGACCTGCATGCCTACGGTCCGGACGGTGTGCGTTTCTATACCCGTCGCAAGGCGATCACTCAGCGTTGGCCACAGCGTGCCAGCCATGAAGCCTCGCAGTTCGCCTTTCCTAGCTTGTAATAAGTAGAAGGGTATTAAAGGCCGCCCCTTGGGGGGCGGCCTTTGCTTTTAGGGGCGGTTTTGACCGATATGACAGATTTGTGAAAATAAGTGTTGACGGCAGATTCTGGAAGTCTATAATTCGCCCCACTTCCGGCGCAGTCGAAACGAAAAACTCCTTGAGATTCAACGAGTTACGCGGTTTTCGACAGCGGTTACGCTTCAGTTCATCGAAGCCTGAAGGAGTTGATTGGGCAGTAAGTTTTCGCCGAGTTAACGATTCGATCTTCTCGGTCGAAAGCGGAGAAAAAGAGGTGTTGACAGCAGCGTGTAACGCTGTAGAATTCGCCTCCCGCTGACGAGAGATCGGAAGCGCAAGTGGTTGAAGTTGCAAAGGAAACCTTGAAAACTTCTTAAAATAACCGCTTGACAGATACAGAGGCTGCTGTAGAATGCGCGCCTCGGTTGAGACGAAAGACTTAACCAACCGCTCTTTAACAACTGAATCAAGCAATTCGTGTGGGTGCTTGTGGAGTCAGACTGATAGTCAGAAAGATTATCAGCATCACAAGTTACTCCGCGAGAAATCAAAGATGTAACCAACGATTGCTGAGCCAAGTTTAGGGTTTTCTCAAAACCCAAAGATGTTTGAACTGAAGAGTTTGATCATGGCTCAGATTGAACGCTGGCGGCAGGCCTAACACATGCAAGTCGAGCGGTAGAGAGGTGCTTGCACCTCTTGAGAGCGGCGGACGGGTGAGTAATGCCTAGGAATCTGCCTGGTAGTGGGGGATAACGTTCGGAAACGGACGCTAATACCGCATACGTCCTACGGGAGAAAGCAGGGGACCTTCGGGCCTTGCGCTATCAGATGAGCCTAGGTCGGATTAGCTAGTTGGTGAGGTAATGGCTCACCAAGGCGACGATCCGTAACTGGTCTGAGAGGATGATCAGTCACACTGGAACTGAGACACGGTCCAGACTCCTACGGGAGGCAGCAGTGGGGAATATTGGACAATGGGCGAAAGCCTGATCCAGCCATGCCGCGTGTGTGAAGAAGGTCTTCGGATTGTAAAGCACTTTAAGTTGGGAGGAAGGGTACTTACCTAATACGTGAGTATTTTGACGTTACCGACAGAATAAGCACCGGCTAACTCTGTGCCAGCAGCCGCGGTAATACAGAGGGTGCAAGCGTTAATCGGAATTACTGGGCGTAAAGCGCGCGTAGGTGGTTCGTTAAGTTGGATGTGAAATCCCCGGGCTCAACCTGGGAACTGCATCCAAAACTGGCGAGCTAGAGTATGGTAGAGGGTGGTGGAATTTCCTGTGTAGCGGTGAAATGCGTAGATATAGGAAGGAACACCAGTGGCGAAGGCGACCACCTGGACTGATACTGACACTGAGGTGCGAAAGCGTGGGGAGCAAACAGGATTAGATACCCTGGTAGTCCACGCCGTAAACGATGTCAACTAGCCGTTGGGAGCCTTGAGCTCTTAGTGGCGCAGCTAACGCATTAAGTTGACCGCCTGGGGAGTACGGCCGCAAGGTTAAAACTCAAATGAATTGACGGGGGCCCGCACAAGCGGTGGAGCATGTGGTTTAATTCGAAGCAACGCGAAGAACCTTACCAGGCCTTGACATCCAATGAACTTTCCAGAGATGGATTGGTGCCTTCGGGAACATTGAGACAGGTGCTGCATGGCTGTCGTCAGCTCGTGTCGTGAGATGTTGGGTTAAGTCCCGTAACGAGCGCAACCCTTGTCCTTAGTTACCAGCACGTAATGGTGGGCACTCTAAGGAGGCTGCCGGTGACAAACCGGAGGAAGGTGGGGATGACGTCAAGTCATCATGGCCCTTACGGCCTGGGCTACACACGTGCTACAATGGTCGGTACAGAGGGTTGCCAAGCCGCGAGGTGGAGCTAATCCCACAAAACCGATCGTAGTCCGGATCGCAGTCTGCAACTCGACTGCGTGAAGTCGGAATCGCTAGTAATCGCGAATCAGAATGTCGCGGTGAATACGTTCCCGGGCCTTGTACACACCGCCCGTCACACCATGGGAGTGGGTTGCACCAGAAGTAGCTAGTCTAACCTTCGGGAGGACGGTTACCACGGTGTGATTCATGACTGGGGTGAAGTCGTAACAAGGTAGCCGTAGGGGAACCTGCGGCTGGATCACCTCCTTAATCGACGACATCAGCTGCTTCATAAGCTCCCACACGAATTGCTTGATTCATTGAAGAAGACGATTGGGTCTGTAGCTCAGTTGGTTAGAGCGCACCCCTGATAAGGGTGAGGTCGGCAGTTCGAATCTGCCCAGACCCACCAATTACTGGTGCACCCTGTAGCGATACGGGGCCATAGCTCAGCTGGGAGAGCGCCTGCCTTGCACGCAGGAGGTCAGCGGTTCGATCCCGCTTGGCTCCACCATTACAGATTGGTGTCCATCGTTTAAAGCTTAGAAATGAGCATTCCATCAAGTTGATGGTGAATGTTGATTTCTGATCTTTATCAGAATCGTTCTTTAAAAATTTGGGTATGTGATAGAAAGATAGACTGGATAGCACTTTCACTGGTGTTTATTCAGGCTAAGGTAAAATTTGTGAGTTTAATCGCGAATTTTCGGCGAATGTCGTCTTCACAGTATAACCAGATTGCTTGGGGTTATATGGTCAAGTGAAGAAGCGCATACGGTGGATGCCTTGGCAGTCAGAGGCGATGAAAGACGTGGTAGCCTGCGAAAAGCTTCGGGGAGTCGGCAAACAGACTTTGATCCGGAGATGTCTGAATGGGGGAACCCAGCCATCATAAGATGGTTATCTTGTACTGAATACATAGGTGCAAGAGGCGAACCAGGGGAACTGAAACATCTAAGTACCCTGAGGAAAAGAAATCAACCGAGATTCCCTTAGTAGTGGCGAGCGAACGGGGACTAGCCCTTAAGTGGCTTTGAGATTAGCGGAACGCTCTGGAAAGTGCGGCCATAGTGGGTGATAGCCCTGTACGCGAAAATCTCTTAGTCATGAAATCGAGTAGGACGGAGCACGAGAAACTTTGTCTGAATATGGGGGGACCATCCTCCAAGGCTAAATACTACTGACTGACCGATAGTGAACTAGTACCGTGAGGGAAAGGCGAAAAGAACCCCGGAGAGGGGAGTGAAATAGATCCTGAAACCGTATGCGTACAAGCAGTGGGAGCAGACTTTGTTCTGTGACTGCGTACCTTTTGTATAATGGGTCAGCGACTTATATTCAGTGGCGAGCTTAACCGAATAGGGGAGGCGTAGCGAAAGCGAGTCTTAATAGGGCGTTTAGTCGCTGGGTATAGACCCGAAACCGGGCGATCTATCCATGGGCAGGTTGAAGGTTAGGTAACACTGACTGGAGGACCGAACCGACTACCGTTGAAAAGTTAGCGGATGACCTGTGGATCGGAGTGAAAGGCTAATCAAGCTCGGAGATAGCTGGTTCTCCTCGAAAGCTATTTAGGTAGCGCCTCATGTATCACTGTAGGGGGTAGAGCACTGTTTCGGCTAGGGGGTCATCCCGACTTACCAAACCGATGCAAACTCCGAATACCTACAAGTGCCGAGCATGGGAGACACACGGCGGGTGCTAACGTCCGTCGTGAAAAGGGAAACAACCCAGACCGTCAGCTAAGGTCCCAAAGTTATGGTTAAGTGGGAAACGATGTGGGAAGGCTTAGACAGCTAGGAGGTTGGCTTAGAAGCAGCCACCCTTTAAAGAAAGCGTAATAGCTCACTAGTCGAGTCGGCCTGCGCGGAAGATGTAACGGGGCTCAAACCATACACCGAAGCTACGGGTATCACGTAAGTGATGCGGTAGAGGAGCGTTCTGTAAGCCTGTGAAGGTGAGTTGAGAAGCTTGCTGGAGGTATCAGAAGTGCGAATGCTGACATGAGTAACGACAATGGGTGTGAAAAACACCCACGCCGAAAGACCAAGGTTTCCTGCGCAACGTTAATCGACGCAGGGTTAGTCGGTCCCTAAGGCGAGGCTGAAAAGCGTAGTCGATGGAAAACAGGTTAATATTCCTGTACTTCTAGTTATTGCGATGGAGGGACGGAGAAGGCTAGGCCAGCTTGGCGTTGGTTGTCCAAGTTTAAGGTGGTAGGCTGGAATCTTAGGTAAATCCGGGATTCTAAGGCCGAGAGCTGATGACGAGTTACCTTTTAGGTGACGAAGTGGTTGATGCCATGCTTCCAAGAAAAGCTTCTAAGCTTCAGATAACTAGGAACCGTACCCCAAACCGACACAGGTGGTTGGGTAGAGAATACCAAGGCGCTTGAGAGAACTCGGGTGAAGGAACTAGGCAAAATGGCACCGTAACTTCGGGAGAAGGTGCGCCGGTGAGGGTGAAGGACTTGCTCCGTAAGCCCATGCCGGTCGAAGATACCAGGCCGCTGCGACTGTTTATTAAAAACACAGCACTCTGCAAACACGAAAGTGGACGTATAGGGTGTGACGCCTGCCCGGTGCCGGAAGGTTAATTGATGGGGTTAGCTAACGCGAAGCTCTTGATCGAAGCCCCGGTAAACGGCGGCCGTAACTATAACGGTCCTAAGGTAGCGAAATTCCTTGTCGGGTAAGTTCCGACCTGCACGAATGGCGTAACGATGGCGGCGCTGTCTCCACCCGAGACTCAGTGAAATTGAAATCGCTGTGAAGATGCAGTGTATCCGCGGCTAGACGGAAAGACCCCGTGAACCTTTACTATAGCTTTGCACTGGACTTTGAATTTGCTTGTGTAGGATAGGTGGGAGGCTTTGAAGCGTGGACGCCAGTTCGCGTGGAGCCATCCTTGAAATACCACCCTGGCAACTTTGAGGTTCTAACTCAGGTCCGTTATCCGGATCGAGGACAGTGTATGGTGGGTAGTTTGACTGGGGCGGTCTCCTCCTAAAGAGTAACGGAGGAGTACGAAGGTGCGCTCAGACCGGTCGGAAATCGGTCGTAGAGTATAAAGGCAAAAGCGCGCTTGACTGCGAGACAGACACGTCGAGCAGGTACGAAAGTAGGTCTTAGTGATCCGGTGGTTCTGTATGGAAGGGCCATCGCTCAACGGATAAAAGGTACTCCGGGGATAACAGGCTGATACCGCCCAAGAGTTCATATCGACGGCGGTGTTTGGCACCTCGATGTCGGCTCATCACATCCTGGGGCTGAAGCCGGTCCCAAGGGTATGGCTGTTCGCCATTTAAAGTGGTACGCGAGCTGGGTTTAGAACGTCGTGAGACAGTTCGGTCCCTATCTGCCGTGGACGTTTGAGATTTGAGAGGGGCTGCTCCTAGTACGAGAGGACCGGAGTGGACGAACCTCTGGTGTTCCGGTTGTCACGCCAGTGGCATTGCCGGGTAGCTATGTTCGGAAAAGATAACCGCTGAAAGCATCTAAGCGGGAAACTTGCCTCAAGATGAGATCTCACTGGAACCTTGAGTTCCCTAAAGGGCCGTCGAAGACTACGACGTTGATAGGTTGGGTGTGTAAGCGCTGTGAGGCGTTGAGCTAACCAATACTAATTGCCCGTGAGGCTTGACCATATAACACCCAAGCAATTTGCGCTTAACAGCCAGATTGCGGTGTGTGAAGACGAAACGAACCGAAAGTTCGAGAAAACACACAAACTATCGCATGCCCAATTTGCTGAAGCGTCGAAAGACGACTCGGCACACCGAATTTCTTGACGACCATAGAGCATTGGAACCACCTGATCCCATCCCGAACTCAGAAGTGAAACGATGCATCGCCGATGGTAGTGTGGGGTTTCCCCATGTGAGAGTAGGTCATCGTCAAGATTAAATTCCGAAACCCCAATTGCGAAAGCAATTGGGGTTTTGTTTTTGTGCGACAAAAAATGCCTCATTCCTCGCAACACTCACGTTGGTCCTCTCAGCTGTCACCGCTGCGTGACAGTGCTAAGGTTCGGCCCTAGCTTTTGCATTTTCCAAGGAAGCCCTTATGCCGGACGCCACGTCCCTCAGCGCTGGTTTTATGGTGGTTCACGGTAACCGCCTGGACGAGTTGCGCAGCCTGGTGGTCAGCTGGATGCGGCGTTACCCCTTGGCGCCGCTGGAGAATGAGATCGCCCTGGTCCAGAGCAACGGCATTGCCCAATGGCTGAAGCTGGCCCTGGCTGAGGACTCCGAGGATGACGACATGGGCGGCTGTGGCATCGCTGCTGCCATCGATGTGCAGCTCCCTGGCAGTTTCATGTGGCAGCTTTATCGCATGGTGCTGGGACGCGATGAAATCCCGCCCAAATCACTACTGGATAAAGCGCCGCTGACCTGGCGCCTGATGCGGCTTTTGCCCGAACTGATCGATCAGCCGCACTTCGAGCCCCTACGCCGTTTCCTTACTCACGACACGGATCTGCGCAAGCGCTATCAATTGGCCGAGCGCCTGGCTGACCTGTTCGACCAATATCAGGTCTATCGCGCCGACTGGTTGGAAGACTGGGCCGCAGGCAGGCATCAACTACGCAGCGCTCGAGGTGAGCCCAAGGCCCTGACCCCCGCCAACTGCTGGCAGGCCGAACTGTGGCGGGCGTTGTTGCTGGATGTGGGGGAGGAGGGCATGGCGCAAAGTCGCGCCGGTGTTCATCAACGTTTCATCGAACGAATCCTCAACCTGGAAACGGCGCCACAAGGGTTGCCCTCGCGAGTGATCGTTTTCGGGATTTCCTCCCTACCCGCACAAGCCCTGGAAGCCCTGGCTGGACTGGCCCGCTTCAGCCAGGTCCTGCTGTGTGTACACAACCCTTGTCGTCACCATTGGGCGGATATCGTCGCCGACAAGGACCTGCTGCGCCATCAATACAAACGTCAGGCGCGCAAGGCGGGAATGCCCGCGGTGCTCGACCCGCAGACCCTGCATCAACATGCCCACCCGCTGCTTGCCGCCTGGGGTAAGCAGGGCCGTGACTACATCAACCTGCTCGACAGCTACGACGATCCCAACAGCTATCGCTCGGCCTTTCGCGACGGCCGTATCGACCTGTTCAGCGAGAGTCAGCCGCAGACCCTGCTGAATCAGCTGCAGGACGATATCCTCGAATTGCGCCCGCTGGAGGAGACCCGGCAGTTGTGGCCGGCGGTCGATCTGCACCAGGACAAGTCGATCCGTTTTCACATTGCCCACAGTGCCCAGCGCGAAGTGGAAATTCTCCATGACCAGCTGCTTGCGCGTTTCAGTGAGGACCCCGAATTACGTCCGCGGGATGTGATCGTGATGGTCCCGGATATCGACAGTTACGCACCGCATATTCGCGCGGTCTTCGGCCAGTTGGAGCGTGACGATCGACGTTTCATTCCGTTCACCCTGACGGACCAGGGCCAACGTGGCCGCGACCCATTGCTGATTGCCGTGGAGCATCTGCTCAAGCTGCCGGACAGCCGGTTCCCCGTCAGCGAAATCCTCGACCTGCTGGATGTTCCGGCATTACGCGCACGTTTTGGCGTTGATGAGGCCGATCTGTCGACCTTGCATCGCTGGATCGAAGGTGCCGGCATCCGCTGGGGTATGAACGCCGAACAACGGGCCGACCTGGGATTGCCGGAGGAACTGGAGCAGAACAGCTGGCGTTTCGGCCTGCGCCGCATGTTGCTGGGTTACGCCGTGGGACGTTCCGATGCTTGCGAGGGGATTGAGCCTTACGATGAGATCGGCGGCCTGGATGCGGCATTGATCGGACCGTTGGTGGCCTTGCTCGATGCCCTGGAGATGGCGTATCAGAACCTCACTTTGCCGGCTTCGCCGCCGCAGTGGGGCGAGCGCCTGCAAGCACTCACGCAGCAGTTCTTCCTGGCCAGTACCGAACATGACGACTACCTGCTGAGCCAACTCGAAGACTTGCGCGAAACCTGGCTGGAAACCTGCGAGTCGGTTGGCCTGCATGATGAGCTACCGCTGACCGTGGTCCGCGAAGCCTGGCTGGCTGGCCTGGACCAGGGCCGCTTGTCCCAGCGTTTCCTGGCCGGTGCGGTGAACTTCTGCACACTGATGCCGATGCGCGCGATTCCCTTCAAGCTGGTATGCCTGCTGGGGATGAACGACGGCGACTACCCGCGGGCGCAGCCGCCGCTGGATTTCGACCTGATGGGCAGCGACTACCGGCCCGGCGACCGCTCGCGGCGCGAAGACGACCGTTACCTGCTGCTGGAGGCGCTGCTTTCGGCGCGGGATCAGCTGTACGTCAGTTGGGTCGGTCGCAGCATTCGCGACAACAGCGAGCGCCCGGCCTCGGTGCTGATCGGCCAGTTGCGCGATCACCTGGCCAGTGGCTGGAAGCTGGCGAATGACCAGGACAATCTGCTCGACGCCATGACCCAGGAACATCCACTGCAACCGTTCAGTGCCCGCTACTTCCATGAAGGCCATGGGCTGTTCAGCTATGCCCGAGAGTGGCAGCTGTTGCACCAGACCCAAGCGGCTCCTCAAGCGCTCGAACTTCTGGCGCCCTATGTCCAGGAAGAGCCTTTGAGCCTGGGACAGTTGCAGGACTTCCTGCGTAACCCGGTACGGCATTTCTTCAGTCAGCGCCTCAAGGTGTTCTTCGAGGCGGCCGACGCGCCATTGGCCGACGAGGAACCCTTTGTACTTGACGCGCTGCAACGCTACAGCCTGAGCGACAGCCTGCTGGAGGCGGCGTTGAACTGCGCCGATGATCCGGAGCAGGCCCTGCAGGCCCAGGCGCAACGGCTACAGGCCAGCGGCTTGTTGCCCATGGCCGGTTTTGGCGAGAGCCTGCAACGAGAGCTGATCGAGCCCTTGCCGGATCTGTTGATGCGCTATCGGCAGTTGCTGGAGTTATGGCCAACGCCGGTCACCAGCGCCTTGCCGATTACCCTTGAACTCAAGGAAGTGAAACTCGAAGGCTGGCTGAGCGGCCTGCACCAACGCAGCGACGGCGGTTTGCTGTCGGTCACCACCATCCCCAACAGCATCGGCTCACCCAAGACCCGCAAATGGCACCGCCTGACCCGGCCCTGGGTCAATCATCTGGTGGCCTGTGCCAGCGGCTACACCTTGACCACCGCGCTGGTGGCCAGCGACGACACCTTGTTGCTGCCGCCTCTGGACCGCGATGCGGCGCTGCAAAGCCTGGGCGATCTGCTGCTGGCCTGGCAGGCGGGCATGTGCCAGCCGCTGCCGGTAGCCGTGAAAACCGCCTTTGCCTGGCTGGGCCAGAGCGATCCGGGCAAGGCCGAAGCGGCGGCGCGCAAAGCTTATGAAGGCGACGGCCAGACCAGCGATGGCGAACGTCGGGAAAGCCCGGCCCTGGCGCGCCAGTACCCGGACTACAACGCGTTGATCGCCGACGAAACCTTCAGCGGCTGGGTTGATGCGCTGTACCGCCCACTCTTACAGGCGCCCTGGCGCTCCGCGGCCAATGGGGAGGCTGACGTATGACCCGGCAAGCACCTTTGGCCCTGGCGTTCCCGCTGCGGGGCAGCCAACTGATCGAAGCCAGCGCCGGCACGGGCAAGACCTTTACCATCTCGGCGCTTTACCTGCGCCTGGTGCTGGGGCACGGCGGCGAGCCGGCCGGGTTCGGTCGCGAGTTGCTGCCACCGCAGATTCTGGTGGTGACCTTCACTGATGCGGCGACCAAGGAACTGCGCGAGCGGATCCGCACCCGCCTGGCTGAAGCCGCACGCTTCTTCCGCGATGAAACCGCCGCGCCCGACGCGCTGATCGCCGAGTTGCGCGATCAGTTCGCCGCCGAACAATGGCCGGGTTGCGCCAGCCGCCTGGACATCGCCGCGCAATGGATGGACGAGGCCGCGGTCTCGACCATCCACAGTTGGTGCCAGCGCATGCTGCGCGAGCATGCGTTCGACAGTGGCAGCCTGTTTACCCAGACCCTGGAAACCGACCACAGCGATCTGCTGGGCGAAGTGCTGCGCGACTACTGGCGGCTGTTTTGCTACCCGATGCAGGGTGATGCGCTGAACTGGGTGCGGGCCAACTGGGGTGGGCCCGCGGCCTTGCTGCCCAGGGTACGTGCGCTGTTTGGCAGCGAACGTGAAGTGGACCAGGAACAGACACCGGCGCAGTTGATCGAGTCCTGCTTGCTGGAGCGTCGCGCGGCGTTGGTGCAGCTCAAGGCGCCTTGGCGGCAATGGGCTGAGCAACTGCGGGAGATCTGCTTGCAAGGCGTCGCCAGCAAGGCCGTCGATGGCCGCAAGATGCAGGCGCGCTACTTCGAGGCCTGGTTCGAAAAGATCACCGCCTGGGCCGAAGACGAGTCCATAGAACAACTGGATATCGGTACCGGCTTCAGCCGCCTGACCCCCGAAGGCATGGCCGAGGCCTGGAAAGGCGATGCGCCGGATCATCCCGCGCTGGACGCCATGGCCGGGCTCAAGGCCGCGCTCGATGCCTTGCCGAGCCCCGACGCCGCGGTGTTGCAACACGCTGCGCGTTGGGTCGGCGCGCGCTTCGAGGAGGAGAAGCGCCGCCGTGCCGAGATGGGCTTCGACGACATGCTGCTGCGCCTCGACGCCGCGTTGCAGGCCGAGGGTGGCGAGCGCCTGGCGACGCTGATTCGCGAGCAGTTCCCGGTGGCCCTGATCGACGAATTCCAGGACACCGACCCGGTGCAGTACCGGATCTTCGAAAGCATCTACCGCATCGAGGACAACAACCCCGAGACCGGGCTGTTCCTGATCGGCGACCCCAAGCAGGCGATCTACGCCTTCCGTGGGGCGGACATTTACACCTATCTGCGCGCTCGCCAGGCCACCAGCGGCCGCTTGCATACCCTGGGCACCAACTTCCGTTCCAGCCACGCCATGGTCAAGGCGGTGAACCACGTATTCGAGCGTGCCGAGTCCCGTGAACAGGGGCGCGGCGCGTTCCTGTTCCGGGAAAAGAACGGAGAGAACCCGGTGCCGTTCCTGTCGGTGGCCTCCCAGGGGCGCAAGGAGCAGCTACACAGAGAAGGGCAGGTGGTGCCGGCGCTGAATATCTGGCATCTGTCCTCGGAGCAAGCCATTTCCGGGGCGCTGTACCGGCAGCAACTGGCGGCGGCCTGCGCCAGCGAAATCGTCGCCTTGCTCAACGGCGGGCAGCAGGCCAGCGCCGGCTTCGCCCGTGATGGTCAGCCCTTCAAGGGCCTGCTGCCGGCGGACATCGCCATCCTGGTGCGCGATGGCAAAGAGGCCCAGGCCGTGCGCGGCGAACTGGCCGCGCGCGGGGTGCGCAGCGTGTACCTGTCGGACAAGGACTCGGTGTTCGCCGCCCAGGAGGCCCACGACCTGCTGGCCTGGCTCAAGGCCTGTGCCGAACCGGATATCGAGCGCCCGCTGCGCGCCGCGCTGGCCTCCATCACCCTGAACCTGCCGCTGGTTGAGCTGGAGCGCCTGAACCAGGACGAGCTGGCCTGGGAGAGCCGGGTCATGCAGTTCCGCGGTTATCGCCTGATCTGGCGTACCCAGGGTGTGCTGCCGATGTTGCGACGCCTGCTGCATGACTTCCAGTTGCCCCAGGCCCTGATCGCCCGCAGCGATGGCGAGCGGGTGCTGACCAACCTGCTGCACCTGTCCGAACTGTTGCAGCAGGCGGCTGCCGAACTGGATGGCGAACAAGCGCTGATCCGCCACCTGGCCGAGCACCTGGCCTTGTCCGGGCAGGCTGGCGAAGAACAGATCCTGCGTCTGGAAAGCGACGAACAACTGGTCAAGGTGGTGACCATCCACAAATCCAAGGGCCTGGAGTACCCGCTGGTGTTCCTGCCGTTCATCTGTTCGGCCAAGCCGGTGGATGGCAGTCGCCTGCCGCTGCACTACCACGACGAGTCGGGCAAGGCCCAGGTGACGCTACGGCCAACCCCGGAGCTGATTGCCCAGGCCGACGACGAACGCCTGGCCGAAGACCTGCGCTTGCTCTATGTGGCGCTGACCCGTGCCCAGCATGCCTGCTGGCTGGGTGTCGCCGACCTCAAGCGCGGCAACCACAACAGCTCGGTGCTGCACCTCTCGGCCTTGGGTTATCTGTTGGGCGGCGGTGCGTTGTTGAACGAGTCCAGTGGCCTGGCGCGCTGGCTGCAAGACCTGCAGCAAGGCTGCGAGGCCATGAGTGTCAGCGAAATGCCCAGCGTCTCCGACAGCCGCTTCCATCCGCCGCGCAACGACGCCACCCTGCTGGCACCCCTGGCTCCCAAGCGGCGAGCCGCGGAGAACTGGTGGATCGCGTCCTATAGCGCCCTGCGCATCAGCGACAGCCTGGGCGCCGGCAGTACCGAGGCGCCGGAAAGCCCGCAGGCGCAGAAACTCTTCGACGATGAACGCCTCGACCCCGATGCCCCGCGTGAAGTCGTGGCCAGCGGCGCGGACATCCATCGCTTCCCCCGTGGGCCGAATCCGGGGACCTTCCTCCACGGCCTGCTGGAGTGGGCCGGTGACGAGGGGTTCGCCGCCGACCCCGTCGCTATCGAGGACGCCATCGCTCGGCGCTGTAATCGCCGCGGTTGGCAAGGCTGGATCAAGACCCTGAGCGACTGGTTGCGGCACCTGTTGCAACTGCCTTTGCCAGCCGGGGCGGGGCGATCGCCGGTGGTGCTCGCGCAGTTGAGCCAATACCGGGTCGAGATGGAATTCTGGTTCGCCAGCCACAAGGTCGATGTGCTCAAGCTCGACGAGCTGGTGCGCCAGTACACCCATCAAGGCGTGCCTCGGGTGACCGCCGAACCAGTACTGCTCAATGGCATGTTCAAGGGCTTCATCGACCTGACCTTCGAGCATCAAGGGCGCTATTACGTGGCCGACTACAAATCCAACTGGCTGGGCGTGGATGACGCCGCCTATACCGAGCAGGCCATGGAACAATCGATTCTCGACAACCGTTACGACCTGCAATACGTGCTGTACCTGCTGGCCCTGCATCGCCAGTTGCGGGCGCGCCTGGCGGACTACGATTACGACCGGCATATGGGCGGTGCCCTGTACCTGTTCTTGCGTGGTACGGGCTCGGCCAGCCGCGGCGTGTTTTTCACCCGGCCACCCCGTGAGCTGATCGAACGCCTGGACCGTTTGTTCCAGGGCAAACCCGAGCAGCCCAGGGCCGAGCCGGCGTGGGAACAGGGAGTATTGCTGTGATCGAGGATCTGCTGACGCCGCTGGAACCCCAGCCCGACCTGGCGCCCCTGGTTCGGGCCGGCGATTTGCTGCTGTTGCTCGATCGTTGGGTCGAGCTCGGATGGTTGCGCGCCCTGGACAAGGCTTTCGTAGGCTTCCTCCATGAACTGGAGCCACAAGGCGATCCACTGGTGCTGATGGCCGCGGCGTTGACCAGCCATCAACTGGGCCACGGGCATGTTTGCCTGGACCTGTTCGAAACCCTCAAGGAGCCGGACTTCGCCCTGTCCCTGCCGCCGGAAGGCGACCTGCAAAGCACGGCGGCGGTACTGCCGTCGCAGGTGCTGGCGACGCTGGACGGCGCGCACTGGTGCAAGGCCCTGGCGGCCAGTCGCCTGGTGGCGCTGGCGGCCGACCAGAGCGAGCAGGCCCGCCAGCGGCCGCTGGTGTTGTCGGGCAAGCGCCTGTATCTGCGCCGTTACTGGGCCTATGAGCGGCGCATCGACAATGCCTTGCGCCAGCGCCTGGCGGTGCAGGAGGAAACCCCCGCGGATTTGGCCGAGCGCCTCGGCGGCCTGTTCGGCGCGGCCAAGGCGGCGGGGCCGGTGGACTGGCAGAAGCTTGCCTGTGCGCTGGCCACCCGAGGCGCCTTCAGCATCATTACCGGCGGGCCGGGAACCGGTAAAACCACCACCGTGGTGCGCCTGCTGGCCTTGCTCCAGGCCCCGGCTGTCGAAGCCGGCAAGCCTTTGCGCATCCGCCTCGCGGCTCCCACCGGCAAGGCGGCGGCGCGCCTCACCGAATCCATCAGCTTGCAAGTGCGCTCCCTGTCGGTCGACGACAGTGTGCGCGAGAAGATCCCCAGCGACGTGACCACGGTGCACCGCCTGCTGGGCAATCGTCCGGGAACCCGGCACTTTCGCCATCACGCCGGCAACCGCTTGCCCCTGGATGTGCTGGTGGTCGACGAAGCCTCGATGATCGACCTGGAGATGATGGCCAATCTGCTCGATGCGCTGCCGGTACACGCGCGCCTGGTGTTGCTCGGGGACAAGGATCAACTGGCCTCGGTGGAAGCCGGCGCGGTGCTTGGCGATCTGTGCCGCGATGCCGAGGCCGGCTGGTACAGCCCGCAGACCCGCAGCTGGCTGGAGGCCGTCAGCGGCGAGCAACTGGCGGACAGCGGTCTGCAGGAAGACAGCGCCGGCGCTCATCCGCTGGCCCAACAGGTGGTGATGCTGCGCCACTCCCGGCGCTTCGGCGAAGGCAGCGGTATCGGCCAGCTGGCGCGCTGGGTCAACCAGCAGCAGGCCGAGGAAGCGCGCCGCCTGCTGGCCGCCCGCAGCCACGCCGACCTGTATGGCCTGAGCCTCAAGGGCGAGCAGGACCGCGCCCTGGAGCGCTTGCTGCTGGAAGGCCACGGCGACGGGCCGCAGGGTTACCGGCATTACCTGAGCCTGTTGCGCGGCCAGCGCCCGCCTGCCGATACAGCGCTGGAAGATCCGAGCTGGACCGCCTGGGCCCGCGATGTGCTGCTGGCCTTCGACCAGTTCCAGTTGCTCTGCGCGGTGCGCAAGGGGCCTTGGGGTGTCGAGGGGTTGAACCAGCGGATCACCGCCGCGCTGTTCAAGGCGCGGCTGATCGAAAGCGATCAGCAGTGGTACGAAGGTCGTCCGGTGCTGATGACCCGCAACGATTACGGCCTGGGCCTGATGAACGGCGATATCGGCATTGCCTTGAAGTTGCCCGAGCACGAAGGCACGCAAGACGGGCGCCTGGTACTGCGGGTGGCCTTCCCGCGCAACGACGGCCAAGGTGGCGTGCGTTTCGTGCTGCCGAGCCGGCTCAACGATGTGGAAACCGTGTACGCCATGACCGTGCACAAATCCCAGGGCTCGGAGTTCGCCCACACCGCGCTGATCCTGCCCGAGGCGCTGAACCCGGTGCTGACCAAGGAACTGATCTACACCGGTATCACCCGGGCCAAGGACTGGTTCAGCCTGATCGAGCCGCGGGCCGGGGTGTTCGAAGAGGCGGTGCGGCGCAAGGTCAAGCGCCTGAGCGGGTTGATGCTCGACCTGGGTTGAACGCCGAGGCACTGGCGTTCGGCACTCGATCAGAGCGCCGCTGCCAGTGCCGTCGCGCTTGGCTGCTCCAGCCCCATGAAGCGTCTGACCCGTTCCCCCGCCGCTTCTTCGCGGATCGCTTGCGGGCTGGCGTCCAGCTGGATATTGCCGCCCTCCATGAAGATCACCCGATCGGAAATCGACAGGGCGAAGTCCATCTCGTGGGTGACGATCAACATGGTCATGCCCTCTCGGGCCAGGTCGCGGATCACATTCAACACATCGCCCACCAGCTCGGGATCGAGGGCCGAGGTCGGCTCGTCGAAAAGCATGATCTGCGGCTCCATCGCCAGGGCCCGGGCAATCGCCACGCGCTGCTGCTGGCCGCCGGACAACTGGTGCGGGTACTTGTGGGCGTGGGCCAGCAGGCCGACCTTGTCCAGCAAGGCGTAGGCCTGCTGCTCGCTCAAGACTTTGCTGCTGCCGTGGTAACGCGGCGCCAGGCAGATGTTGTCGAGGATGCTGCGATGGGGGAACAGGTTGAAGTTCTGGAAGACCATGCCGATGTGCCGCACGCCCTCGCGCACCTGCGGGCTGTTGAGGTTGTCGCCGGCGCTGATGAAGCTGTTGCCGAACAGCACGATCTCGCCCTGGTCGATGCGCTCCAGGCCGTTGATGGTGCGGATCAGCGAGGTCTTGCCCGAGCCGGACGGACCGATGATGGAAATCACCTGGCCACTGGCGACGTTCAGGTCGACGCCCTTGAGCACCTGGTGATCGCCGTAGCGCTTGTGAATGTTTTGCAGTTGCAGGGCCGGGGCGCTGCCGGCTACCGGTCGTGGGCGAGTGCGGCTGTGCTGCGGTTGTGCCTGTTGCCGGAGCCGCTCGGTGCCGGCTTCATCCAGGGTTTGCGGGGTGCGCAGGTTCAGGTCCAGGTGGCGCTCCAGGCGCTGCAGCAGCCAGGCGAACAGGGTGACGATCAGCACGTAGTACACCGCCACCGCGGCCAGGGTCTCCATCACCAGGAAGTTCTGCGCATACAGGCGCTGGCCGACGGTGAGCAGTTCGGTCAGGGAGATTACCGAGATCAGCGAAGTCAGCTTGACCACGGTGATGTACTCGTTGATCAGGGTCGGCAGGGAAATGCGGAAGGCCTGGGGGATGACAATCAGCCGTTGCAGACCGATCAGGCCGATGCCCAGCGCGCGGCCGGCTTCCTTCTGCCCCTTGGCCACCGAGATCAGCCCGCCGCGATGGATTTCCGCCATGTACGCCGCTTCGGTCACCACCAGGGCGAGCAGCCCCGAGTAGAAGGGGTTGGACAGCACCGAACCGGTGGCCGGAAACAGCTGGGGCAGGTTGTAGACGAAGACCACCAGCACCAGCAGCGGAATGCTGCGAAAGAACCAGATGTACAGCGCTGCCGGGGTTCTGATCCAGGCGGCCGTGGAGAGTTTGGCCGAGGCCAGGAGAAAGCCCAGCAGCATGCCGATGAACCAGGCCAGGGCGCTGAGCTGGACCACGGTGACGCAGGCGTGCCAGAAGCTGGGCAGGGAGAACAGGGAGATGAAGTAGGACCAGTCGAATTGCATAAACACCTCGGGCGGCTTCGGATCGCAGGCATCAGGACGGGCGCTGCGCGCTCGATCGGGGGCCGGTCACGGGCGCATCCCTGCGCCGCAGTGGCTTGTCAGTCAGTCACCGGTTCCAGGTTGTATTTGCCGAGGATCGCGGCGTACTCGCCGTTCTTGCGGCTCTCGGCGAAGGCTTCCTGCAGCGCCTTGTAGGTGGCGTCGTTGCCTTTCTTGACGAAGATGCCGAGGGTTTGCTGATAGATCAGGTGCTGGCTGGTGACCACCACCCGACCCTGGGTGCGTTCGGCGATCATCTTCGCCGCGCCGGCGATTTCCACCTGGGCCTGGATGTTCTTCGACAGCAGGGCCTGGGTCACCTCAGGTGCCGAGGGGTATTCGCTGACACTGATCGCGCCCTTGTTGTTCGGCACGCAGTAGTCGCTGGAGAGCTTCTGCAACTGGCTGACCCAGGTGGTGCCCTGCTCTAGCCCGACCTTCAGGCCGCACAGGTCTTCAGGGGTTTGCGGATTCAGGCCGCTGTCCTTGGACGTCATGATCGCCGCGCCGGTTTTCGCATAGGCGATGGTCATGGCCTGGGTCTGCCGTTCCGGGGTGATGTACATGCCGGAAATGATCGCGTCGTAGCGACCGGCGTTGAGGCCGAGGATCAGGCTGGGAAACTTGGTGTCGACGAACTCGGCCTTGGCGTTCATGTGCCTGGCCAGGGCGTGGGCCAGTTCCGGATCGGAGCCGACCACGTTCTTCTCGCTGTCATAGGACTCGAACGGCGGGTAGGTGATTTCCATGCCGATCTTCAGCTGTCCGGGTGTCGCGGTCGAGGCCAGGCCGGCGGTGGCGCACAACAGGCCGGCGGTGAGCAGGGTCAGGCGAGCAACGTTGTTTTTGTTAAGCATCGTGGGTCTCTCCAGGGGATGGAAGCAAAGGGCAAAAGGGTGGTCAGGACGCTTGCGACTGGTGTTTCAGGTGGCCGAAGCTCGAAGGCTTGCGGGCTTTTTCCGGCAGGCGGATCTCGCCGTTCTCCACGCGCTTGCGCAGGTACTGGTAGGTCTGCAGGGCCTGGCCATACATGTGCTCGCCGATGGTGATCTGCTCGTAGTCGTCCGAGGCCTTGGCGAACTGCGGCAAAGGCTTGATCTGGGTATGGAAGTCGCAGGCGTAGAACAGCGGGAACGAGTAGCGCTCCTCGCTGACGCTGCGTACCCGGTGGGCGGTGGCGACAAAGGCGCCGGCGGTCATCACCTCCAGCATGTCGCCGATGTTCACCACGAAGGCGTCGGCAATGGGCGGGGCGTCGATCCACTGGCCCAGGTTGTTCATCACCTCCAGGCCCGGCTTGTCGGCCAGCAGGATGGTGAAGCACTCGTAGTCGGTGTGGGCGCCGATGCCTGGCGCATCCTGGGCCGCGTCGTCGAACGGGTAGTGGATCAGGCGCAGCTTGGAAGGCGGGCGGGTGACCAGGGCGTCGAAATAGTTTTCCTCCAGGCCCAGGGCCAGGGCGAACCCGCCGAACAGGCGCCTGCCGAGGGCGAAGACGGCCGCGTAATAGGCTTGCACCGCCTCCTTGAATCCGGGTAGTTCTGGCCACTCGTTCGGCCCCAGCAGCGGCGTGTTGGCCAGGACCAGGGGATCGTCGGCCGCGACTTCGAAGCCGATGTCGAAGGCTTCCTTGTGATCCGGCTTGCCCTTGGAATACACCTCCTCGCCCTCGGGGACGAAACCCTTGTGGCTTTTCGAGGTGCCGATGTAGTGCTGCATCTTGCTGTCCAGGGGCTGGGCGAAATAGTCCCTGGCGGCCTGGCGCAGGCCGGCGATCAACTGCGGGTCGATGCCGTGGCTGGTGATGTAGAGAAAGCCCACTTCGCTGGCGGCCGTTCCCAGCTGCTCGGCGACGGCCAGCCGGTGCTCCAGCTCGATGCTGAACAGGCCGGCGATGTCCACCACCGGAATGTGCTTGAAGTTGGCCTTGGCCGGGGTTTTATCGATTTTATCGGGCATGACACAAGAACCTCACGGACGGGTTGAGTGGGTGAAGCGGTCGAAGTGTTCGCGCTCGGTCCTGGCCATCCACTGGTTCAGCGACCAGAGGTCGGCCACCGGCATGTTGGTGAAGGGCAGGTGATGCAGGTAGCCGTCGGCGCCGAACTCCGGGGTCAGGGTGCTGACCTGATAGCCACGGGCCTTTTGCGAATGCCAGATGGCTTCCCAGTGCTGCTGGTGGAACGCCAGTTCACGGGCATATTCCGGGGCGGCGGGGTGCGGGACTTGTGGCCCCTGGTCATAGCCGACCCGGGCCTGGATATGGTGAACGCGCTCGACGAAGGCGCTCAGGTCATCGAAGGGGGCATCCAGCAGGCGTTCGCAGGTGACGACCCAGTGGCTGATATCGCTGGTGAAACGCAGGTCGGGCAATTGCCGGATCAGCTCCAGGGTGACCCAGGGATTGAACAGCGAACGGGCGCGGTGGGTCTCGAAGCTGCAGAACTGGCCATGCTTGCGCGCCAGCTCCATGGCCTGGCCGAAGAACTCGACTTGCTGGGCCAGGGGCCAGCGGTCGTTGCCGGCCAGCACATTGACGAAGCGCGGCGCCAGTTCGGCGGCCCAGGCGAGCTTGCGCTCCAGGTCCAGCAGGTGTTCCTGGAACGCGGCCGACTGTTTTGGCAGGACGTCGTAGGCGGTGAAAACCGTGCAGATGTAGGCGAGGCGATTGTCCCGCAGGAAAGTGCCGAATTCGCCGCGTTCGCGGGCTTGCAAAGGAAGGCGGGCTTCCATACCGTCGAAGCCGGCGGCCAGCAGCTCGTCGAGGGCCTGGGCCGGGCTGGCGGTATAGCCCCAGAGTGTGCGGAATATTTCCAGCTGCATCGGCTAACCTCAAAGATGTCTTGGGCTACTCATGGCACCGCAAAGGCACTGGGCCGAAGCGGCGATACTGGGCAGTAGCAAAAGACATTCCTTGAGCCGGGTCTCTGCGGATCCGGTCTCACCGAGGGCGGTCTGGACGGCTCGCTCTCTGGCGCCGATCTTAAGCAGGCGATGCAGGCATGAAGAATAGGAAGGCTCAAATCGTTACTTCATTTTTTTCTAAACCAATAGCCTGCTACCCATACCTGGTAACCTCGCGGCGGTTTCACCGGCTGTGCTATCGTTGCGGCATCATTGTATGAAGATCAAAGAGAATCCCTGCATGAACGTGGCTGTCTCGGCGACAGAGCGCTTTTCGGGCTGGAGGCAGATACTGCTGTCCGCCCTGGTCTGTCTGCTGAGCACTTTTGCCGTCGCGCAACCCGAGCCTGCCACCACCAGCCTGGCAGACCAGCGCGCCAAGGCGGTGACTCAAGTGGTACTGGGGATTCTCAGTTATGCGCGCTGGCCGGTGGAGCCGGCGCAATTGCGTCTGTGCGTGGTGGGGCCGACCGAATACACCGACGACCTGGTCAAGGGCACGACCCAGGCCACGGGCCGCCCGGTTCTGGTGCGGCGCTTGCTGGCCGACAACCCGGCCATCGTCAACGAGTGCGATGCGGTGTACATCGGCAAGCTGACCGACGACCAGCGCGCCCGCCTGTTCACTTCCCTGGTCGGTCATCCGGTATTGAGCATCAGCGAGGGCGGCGACCAGTGCACGGTCGGCAGCCTGTTCTGCCTGCGCGTCAGTGACAATCAGGTGTCATTCGAGGTCAACCTGGATTCGGTGGCCCGCAGTGGCGTGCGGATTCATCCAAGCGTGCTGCAACTCTCCCGTCGTCGACCGGCGGCGCCATGAGCTTCTTCAAATCTCCTGCTCGCCCTACATTGCGTTCGGTCATTGGCCGCGGGCATCTGATTGTCGCCCTGCTGGCCATTTCCATGGCCAGCCTGTCCCTGACATTGCTCGGGGTGCTGGCGTTGCGGGTGTATGCCGATCACAACCTGCATCTGATCGCGCGTTCGATCAATTACACGGTCGAAGCGGCGGTGGTGTTCAACGACAGCGCCGCGGCGACCGAAGCCCTGGCCCTGATTGCCTCCACCGAAGAGGTGGCCGATGCCCAGGTACTCGATGCACGGGGGCGCGTGCTGGCCCATTGGGAGCGGCCGGAAATCGGTTTGCTGACCGATCTGGAAATGCAGATCGCCCGGGCCTTTCTCGAAAAACCCATCACCGTGCCGATCATGCATCAGGGCCAGGAAATCGGCAGCATCGCCCTGACCGGGCACGGCGGCAGCCTGCTGCGCTTCCTGCTCAGTGGGCTGGTGGGGATTGTCCTGTGTATCGCGGTGAGCGCCTGGGTGGCGCTGTACCTGGCGCGCCGGCAGTTGCGCGGCATTACCGGGCCGCTGCGCAGCCTGGCCGATGTGGCCCATGCCGCGCGCCGCGAGCGGGCATTCGACGTCCGGGTGCCGCCGGCGGAAATTGCCGAGCTGGACAACCTGGGCAACGACTTCAATGCCCTGCTCGATGAGCTGGAAGCCTGGCAAACCCACTTGCAGAGCGAAAACGAAACCCTGGCCCACCAGGCCAGCCATGACAGCCTGACCGGGTTGCCGAACCGGGCGTTTTTCGAGGGCCGGCTGATCCGCGCGCTGCGCAGCGCCAGCAAGCTCAACGAACGGGTGGCGGTGCTGTTTCTCGACAGTGACCGTTTCAAGGGCATCAACGACAACTTCGGTCACGCCGCCGGCGACGCGGTGCTGATGGCGGTGGCGTCGCGAGTGCGCGCGCAGTTGCGCGAGGAAGACCTGGTGGCGCGCCTGGGGGGCGACGAGTTCGCCATTCTGCTGACCCCGCTGCACCGCATCGAGGATGCCGAGCGTATCGCCGAAAAAATCATCGCCAGCATGGAGATGCCGATTGCCTTGCCGGGCAGTACTTCGGTACTGACTTCACTCAGCATCGGTATTGCCGTCTACCCTGATCATGGCACCACCCCGGGAGCTCTGCTCAATGCCGCCGATGCGGCGATGTATCAGGCCAAGCGTGTCTCTCGAGGCGGGCAACACACCGCGGGGTCGGAGCCCCCCGTCGTTCACGTTCAATCCAGGAGCTAATTCTTTGTTTTCACTGACTCGACCTTTCTTGCGACTTTTCACCACCGGCCTGTTGCTGGCGCTGCTTTCATTGACCGGTTGCCAGAGCGTGCCGCCCAAGGGACTGACCCCGCAGCAAGTGTCGGTGCTCAAGCAGGAGGGCTTTGAGCTGACGGACGAGGGCTGGGCCTTCGGCCTGTCCGGCAAGGTGCTGTTCGGCAGCGACATCGATAGGTTGAATGCCGCTAGCACCGGCATCGTTGAGCATATAGGCAAGGCGCTGGTCAGCGTGCACATCGACAAGGTCCGGGTCGATGGCCACACCGATGGCTCCGGCAGGGAAAGCTACAACCAGCAACTGTCCCTGCGCCGAGCGAAAAGCGTGAGCAAAGTACTGGTGGCCACGGGCATGCGCGAAGAAAACATCCAGCTGCGCGGCCTGGGCAGCAGCGAGCCGGTGGCCTCCAACAGCACAGTAGCCGGACGCACCGAAAACCGTCGCGTCTCGATCGTGGTCATCGCCGACTAATCGGCGAAGACCATCATGCCAGCAGGCCCTGATTCTTCCTTTACACTGCGGTTCCCACAGCGGGGTGATCCGCTAGGTCTTCGCGATAGCAGGACCAGGCTGTGCCGAGTGGATTTTGCAGCGGTGCTGGCAGGGTGACCTCATAGTGGTGATGCTTGGAGTTCTTAAGGATCAGCAGGGTCCGTAGTGCACTTCTTCAAGCGATCCGTATCCGTGCCGCTCTCTGGGCTGGTATCAATATTGCCATTTAGGTCGAGGTAAATATCCGTTCTTCGCCATTTAGGGGTGATATTGACGCAATGATTACGGCCCGTATCACTCCACCAATAGAACTCCATGAAGAACCCGGCATCTGGAAAAATGTGGCCAAAGTCAGATGTCGCCTCGCCTGGAAATAGGCCCCCGCGTCCACTCCGATAAATTCGGTGTTCGGTATTCCAGGTCACAGAAAGCTTCTCTTTTCCCTCCTTGGTGTAGTGAACCGTGACCACTGGGGTCGCTACCCTCCAAAACACAAAGGGGGACAGCAGTAGCAGAAAGAGAATGCCCAAAATGTACCTGTATTTAATGGGCCTTACATTTGTGGACACGGATACCTTCCCCCCATTCCTTCGGTTGTACTGCAAGAACTTCGTCCATGATCATCTTTGCTGTTATGCCTCCGTTGGGGCGTTGTCGATAGAGTTTCACGCCGATACTAATGGATATTCGGTCAGGTGCATCATCCCAGGCCCTCATGCCCTCGATATCAGCAGAGCGATGCGGGCCGGGCCGTTCCCATTCTGCTTTAGGTTTTTCAAAAATCTCTTCAACCTTCCGAGCAGCGTCCGACCCTATCTGCTCTATACCTGCGCCGTCCAAGAGGACACTTTCAGAGAGTCCACCAGCCAGTCCAACATAGCCATAGTGGATGTTCGACCAGATGTCATAGAAGTAGTCGTAGCCCCCTTGTTTGTTCCAAACATCCTTGAACATCGCTTGTAGCTTCGGCTTGTGGTCCCAGGGTCGGCCCTGACCGACTCGCTCAGTCCAGATAGCCAAAGCTTTCGCTTTCTTTCCCAGCGCTAAGCTATAGAAGTCAGGGCTTTGGCCAAGACGAAGATAGAAAGGAAGCTCCTTATACTTCTTTGTTTCAGCTGTTGGACTAAAGCTGTTGAGGTCTTTCATTTGTCGCACAGACGGGCTGTTGATATTGGTATTCATCTCGTCGGCAATGTAGCTCGCCAGTTCTTCCATCTGGTCTGGGTCATTACAGACCTTTTCTTCCGGCTTCTCTTCAGGCGTCTTAGAGGCCACATTGGGATCGACTAAAGCATTTGCAGCGGTGGCCTTCTCGGTTAGCCTCGGGTCGGCCAGCAAGGTCGCCATCTTTTCATCGTCTACCGAGCCATCTGAGCGGAACACTCCGAGCGCCGCGAAGTTAATGATTGCCGCGCCAGGAGTGGGCCCCATGACAAAGCCACCGAAGGTGTCGCCTGACCCCGTGATGATCGTCCCGCCGTGACTGGTAGGGCTCCCTAAGTGGGCCATGGGACGACCATTCAGGATGATCGATGGAAACCCCGTGGTGATGACCGCACCACAACCGCAAATGTCACCGACTCGGGCTGCTCCCATGAAGTTGATGTTGATGTCACCAGAAGCGCAAGCAATAGGTGTCGTGCCGTGACCGGGAAGCGGGCAGAGGTGTTTGTCGCCCAGGCGAGCAGAAGAAAGCATTGATCGTCCTTGTGTGTTGGCGGGTCCGTGAGGCTCTTTGTCGAGCTTCGCGAACCTAACAAGTGACGATGGGCAAGGCTTTAGGACGATTCTGAACTTGGATGAAGCCCGCTCTCATTGCGATCGGCTTTCGCGACTCCGTACAGGCTATGAGTCGGCAAACACCATCTCCCGGCTCTGCCCCATCAGCAGGCCCTGATTCTGTTCGGTCACGCTGCGGATGTAATCCCACAACAGGGTGATCCGCTTGAGCTTGCGCAGGTCCTCGCGGCAGTACATCCAGAACTGCCGGGTGATGTCTATTTCCTCCGGCAGCACTGGCAGCAGGCGCGGGTCCTGGGCGGCCAGGAAGCATGGCAGGATCGCCAGCGAGCGTCCTTGCTGGGCCGCCACGTATTGGGCGATGACGCTGGTGCTGCGCAGGTTGGCGCTGGCGCCGGGCAGCACGTTGGCCAGGTACAGCAGCTCCGAGCTGAACGCCAGGTCGTCCACGTAGCTGATGAATTGATGCTCGCTCAAGTCCGCCGGGCGGCGGATCGGTGGGTGCTGGTCGAGGTATTCCTGGGTCGCATAGAGCTGCAGGCGGTAGTCGCAGAGCTTGCAGCAGACGTAGGGGCCATGCTCGGGGCGTTCCAGGGCGATGACGATATCGGCCTCGCGCTTGGACAGGCTGATGAAGTGCGGCAGCGGCAGGATATCCACCGAGATCGCCGGGTAGGCGTCGACGAAATGGCTCAGCTGCGGGGTGATGAAAAAGCTGCCGAAACCTTCGGTACAGCCCATGCGCACATGCCCGGACAGGGCCACGCCCGAGCCCGAGACCTGTTCGCAGGCCATGTGCAGAGTGCTTTCGATCGACTCGGCATAACCCAGCAGGCGCTGGCCCTCGGCGGTCAGGACAAAGCCATTGGTCCGGGACTTTTCGAACAGCAGGGTACCCAGCGCGCCCTCCAGCGAACCGATGCGCCGCGACACCGTGGTGTAGTCCACCGCCAGGCGCTTGGCCGCGCTGCTGGCCTTGCGGGTGCGCGCCACTTCGAGGAAAAACTTCAGGTCGTCCCAGTTCAGCGAGCCGAGGGAGGTGATGTTTTTTTGCATGATGGACCGGCTTTTATGTGCGTTCTTATTAGAAGTTTGCACATCTATACTCCAAAAACAGTCCGACAACCAACTCGCGACGCACGCCTCATTTCAAGGCGGTCCCACGCCTTGGCTCCCTGCATAAGAACCTCAAGAAGTCAGGAGACCCGTATGAACGCATCCCTCAAGTCCGACGGCACTACCTTGCAGCAGGTCAAGCTGCTGATCGACGGCCAGTGGGTCGAATCCCAGACCCGCGAATGGCACGACATCACCAACCCGGCCACCCAGCAGGTGCTGGCCAAGGTACCTTTCGCCACGGCGGATGAAGTCGACGCCGCCATCGAAGCCGCGCAGCGCGCCTTCCAGACCTGGAAGCTGACCCCGATCGGCGCGCGGATGCGTATCATGCTCAAGCTGCAGGCGCTGATCCGCGAACACTCCAAGCGTATTGCCCAGGTGCTCAGCGCCGAACAGGGCAAGACCATCGCCGATGCCGAAGGCGACATTTTCCGCGGCCTGGAAGTGGTCGAGCATGCCTGCTCGATCGGCAGCCTGCAGATGGGCGAGTTCGCCGAGAACGTCGCCGGTGGCGTCGATACCTACACCCTGCGCCAGCCGATCGGTGTCTGCGCCGGGATCACCCCGTTCAACTTCCCGGCGATGATTCCGCTGTGGATGTTCCCAATGGCCATCGCCTGCGGCAACACCTTCGTCCTCAAGCCTTCGGAACAGGACCCGCTGTCGACCATGCTGCTGGTGGAGCTGGCACTGGAAGCCGGCGTTCCGCCTGGCGTGCTCAACGTGGTGCATGGCGGCAAGGACGTGGTGGACAAGCTGTGCACCCACCCACACATCAAGGCGGTGTCGTTCGTCGGCTCCACCGCGGTGGGCACCCACGTCTATGACCTGGCGGGCAAACACGGCAAGCGTGTGCAGTCGATGATGGGCGCGAAGAACCATGCCGTGGTGCTGCCCGACGCCAACCGCGAACAGGCGCTCAATGCCCTGGTCGGTGCCGGGTTCGGCGCGGCCGGCCAGCGTTGCATGGCCACCTCGGTGGTGGTCCTGGTGGGCGCGGCGAAACAATGGCTGCCGGACCTCAAGGCGCTGGCGCAGAAACTCAAGGTGAATGCCGGCAGCGAGCCGGGCACCGATGTCGGGCCGCTGATTTCCAAGCGCGCCAAGGAGCGTGTGCTGAGCCTGATCGAAAGCGGCATCAAGGAAGGCGCCAAGCTGGAGCTGGACGGTCGCGACGTCAAGGTGCCGGGGTTCGAGCAGGGCAACTTCGTCGGCCCGACCCTGTTCTCCGGGGTGACCACCGACATGCAGATCTACACCCAGGAAATCTTCGGCCCGGTGCTGGTGGTGCTGGAAGTGGACACCCTCGACCAGGCCATCGCCCTGGTCAATAGCAACCCCTTCGGCAACGGCACCGGCCTGTTCACCCAGAGCGGCGCGGCCGCCCGCAAGTTCCAGACCGAAATCGATGTCGGTCAGGTCGGGATCAACATCCCGATTCCGGTGCCTGTACCGTTCTTCAGCTTCACCGGTTCCCGTGGTTCCAAACTGGGCGATCTGGGGCCCTATGGCAAACAAGTGGTGCAGTTCTATACCCAGACCAAGACCGTCACCAGTCGCTGGTTCGACGATGACAGCGTCAACGATGGCGTGAACACCACCATCCATTTGCGTTGAGGAGTCCGCTCATGAAAATCGCATTCATCGGTCTGGGCAACATGGGCGCACCCATGGCGCGCAACCTGCTCAAGGCCGGGCATCAGTTGAACCTGTTCGACCTGAACCAGGCCGTGCTCAAGGAACTGGCCGAACTGGGTGGCAGCATCAGTACCTCGCCGCGCGCCGCCGCCGCAGACAGCGAGCTGGTGATCACCATGCTGCCGGCCGCGCCCCATGTGCGCAGCGTCTGGCTGGGTGACGACGGGGTGCTGGCCGGCATCGCCCGTGGCACGCCGGCGGTGGATTGCAGCACCATCGACCCGCAGACCGCCCGCGACGTGGCCGCGGCGGCCGCCAAGCAAGGCGTGGCCGTGGCCGATGCGCCGGTATCCGGCGGTACCGGCGGCGCGGCGGCGGGCACCCTGACCTTCATGGTCGGCGCCAGCGCCGAACTGTTCGCCACCCTGCAGCCGGTGCTGGCGCAGATGGGCCGCAATATCGTGCACTGCGGTGAAGTGGGTACCGGGCAGATCGCCAAGATCTGCAACAACCTGCTGCTGGGCATTTCGATGATCGGTGTCAGCGAGGCCATGGCCCTGGGCGATGCCCTGGGGATCGACACCAAGGTGCTGGCGGGCATCATCAACAGCTCCACCGGGCGTTGCTGGAGTTCCGACACCTACAACCCCTGGCCCGGCGTGATCGAAACCGCGCCGGCCGCCCGCGGCTACACCGGCGGCTTCGGCGCCGAGCTGATGCTCAAGGACCTGGGCCTGGCCACCGAGGCCGCCCGCCAGGCGCACCAGCCGGTGGTGCTGGGCGCCGTGGCGCAGCAGCTGTACCAGGCCATGAGCCAGCGCGGGGAAGGGGGCATGGACTTCTCGGCTATCGTCAACAGCTATCGCAAGCCCCAATAGGGGATTTTTCCGGGAGCCCGCGTCGGGCGGGCTCCCGGTTTTTTGCCATCTCTCTTACCTCAATGGACCTCGCTCCCCTGTAGCCGCTGGCACGGGCCAGGATCGAGTGCGCCGTCCTCGGCAATCGCGCTTGTGCAGAAAAATCACATCTGTTTATGACCGTTCTTTACGGTCGAATATCGTCCGTAATATTTGCAAAGCAGGCGATGAAGATTCGCAAGTAGCTTTATCGCGACAATGTATAAGGCATGCTCTGGCAGTATCGGGATTGATAGCTAAGGTGACTTGTGTCGACAGCGTCTCTGTCGAATGACGACATGTCATGGATATGGCATGTATATGAGGTTTTATCAGGGAGATAGACCATGGCAGATGTCCTGAGATACGGAGACAAAGTTCATATCAAGAATGGTTACAATAATTGGGATGGCGGTTATCTCGATACTTGTAACCATGCCACCGCCCCGAACAGCCTTTACGGCGTAGTCACCGCAACCACTCCTCATCGCGGCCCGGGTACTGGCACCTGGATCATCGAGTCCGCGACAGGCAAGGCAGTAGGAACCGAGGTTGAAAGTTGCGATGTGATTCTGCTGTGGAACCTCTACAACAACGAGGGTGGCTATCTGGACACCAATGGCCACGCGACAAAACCGTCGATCTACAACGTGGTCACAGCCCTCAAGGAATCGCGGCCGGCGGATACCCTGCACTGGCGAATTTTCGCCGATACCTCAGATCCCAAGGATTTCAAGGTGAGAGAGGGGGATGTCGTGCACTTCCTGAATGGCTACAACGATGTGCGCGGCGGGTTCCTGGATACCTGTGGGCATGCCAGTGGCGAGGGTGTCAAATATGCGGTATCGACGACCCCCTATCTGAATCGGGACGGCAATACCGGCTCATGGAAAATCTCAAAAGCCAACGATTAAGTGTCAGGTGCATCACCATCAAGCACTTTAATGTGCAAAAGGGGACGTTGAAATCGTCCCCTTTTTAGTCGTTGTATTAATAGACTTTCTAAAGTTTTAAATGCGGGTTGTCTGCTTGGTTTTTTTTGTTTAAGCAAGCTTGCTGGAAGTTTAAATGGGCTGTCTGTATTCGCTGGGCTGAGATGGGTGAACTTCTAGTTGGCCAATATCATTAGGCCGGGAAGTGTATGGCGGGGTGTCTGCCTTATTGCTGTGACTTTATAAAAAGAGGCGCTCCTCAATGATATGAGCGCCTCTTGATGTTTCGCGGAAAGTTCTTCGCCGGGCCGATCAGACAGTTTGCAAAACTGCGGCCCGCATTTTCGGGTGTCAGGCGAAAACGAAATACTTGCGCACGGTCTCGACCACTTCCCAGGTGCCTTTCATCCCCGGCTCGACCACGAAGATATCGCCGGCGCGCAGGTGGATCGGGTCCATGCCGTCCGGGGTGATCACGCAGTAGCCTTCCTGGAAATGACAGTACTCCCATTTCACATAGTCCACGCGCCATTTGCCGGGCGTGCAGATCCAGGTACCCATGATCTTGCTGCCGTCTTCGCTGGTGTAGGCGTTGAGGTTGACGGTGTGCGGGTCGCCTTCGAGCTTTTCCCATTTGCAGGCATCGAGAACCGGCAGCGGGTGGGTGTCGCGCAGAACGGTGATGGGGGCAGTCGCGGTCATGAGGACTCCGGGGCGTTGGCTGAGAACTGAAGTCGCACCCTATAGCGCCCGGCACCCGGCCAGTTGTCTGTACTCGACATCGGGGTGCCCAGAAACGCAGTACCCGCCCGTGAAGTGTTGCCGCGGTTTGCATTGAAATTTCCGAGCGTGAATCAGTGATTTCCTGGCAGTTCATGCGAAAGATTTCGCGGTCGCCGGAGCATTTCGCAAGAATCTTCACGGGCATCGCTCGTATGATTCAGGTCGAAATGGCCGAGAGCAGCGCTATGAGCACAACCCCAAGCTGGTGGGACATCAGCCCGCCCCTGAGTACCGCGACCCCGACCTGGCCCGGCGATACGCCGTTCCAGGAAGAGCGGGTCTGGCAATACGGGCCCGAATGCCCGGTGAACGTCGGGCGCATCACCCTGTCGCCGCACACCGGTGCCCATGTCGATGCGCCGCTGCACTACAGCGCCGATGGCGCGCCGATCGGCGAGGTGCCGCTGGATGTCTACCTCGGCCCGTGCCGGGTCGTGCATTGCCTGGGTTGCGGGCCGCTGGTATTGCCCCGGCACCTGGAGGGGCACCTGGACAACCTGCCCGAGCGGGTGCTGCTGCGTACCTATCGACAGGCGCCGTTGAGCAGCTGGGACCCGGATTTCAGCGCCGTGGCCAAGGAGACCGTCGAGCTGCTGGCCAGCCACGGCGTGCGCCTGATCGGCATCGACACCCCGTCCCTCGACCCGCAGCAATCGAAAACCATGGAGGCCCATAACGCCGTGGCCCGCCATGGCCTGGCGATTCTCGAAGGCATCGTGCTCGACGAGGTGGCCGAAGGCGACTACGAACTGATCGCGCTCCCCCTGCGTTTCGCTCATCTGGATGCGAGCCCGGTGCGCGCCATCCTGCGGCCTTTGCCGCGATAATTCCTACAATAGTATTTACAACAACGAAGCTTCGACCCCGCGCGCCCTCGATCAAGGCCCGCGCCGGGTGATCGACCGGCCGCGACCTGACATGAGGAGCCCACGCGATGAGTCAATGTCCCTATTCGAACAACCCGCCGCCCGACAACTGGCATAACGCCGAGCTGAATTTTTCCGACTCCATGAGCTACGGCGACTACCTGGACCTGGGGCGCATCCTCAATGCCCAGCACCCCTTGTCGCCGGACCACAACGAAATGCTCTTCATCATCCAGCACCAGACTTCGGAGCTGTGGATGAAACTGATGCTGCACGAGCTCAAGGCGGCTCGCGAGCACGTGCATCAGGGGCAGCTGCCACCGGCGTTCAAGATGCTGGCGCGGGTGTCGCGGATCTTCGACCAGCTGGTGCATGCCTGGGCGGTGCTGGCGACCATGACCCCGTCCGAGTACAAGTCGATCCGCCCGTACCTGGGGCACTCGTCGGGTTTCCAGTCGTTCCAGTACCGCGAGATCGAGTTCATCCTTGGCAACAAGAGCGCGACCCTGCTGCGCCCCCATGCCCATCGGCCGGAACTGCTCAAGGAGCTGGAGCTGGCGATCGCCACGCCGTCGCTGTACGACGAAGCCATCGGCCTGATGGCCAAGGCCGGGCTGGCCATCGACCCCGAGCGACTGGCCCTGAACAGCCAGGCGCCGACCCAGCATGACCCGTCGGTGGAAGCCGCCTGGCGCGAGGTCTACACCGACCCGTCGCGCTACTGGGACCTGTACCAGTTGGCGGAGAAGTTTATCGACCTGGAAGACTCCTTCCGCCAGTGGCGCTTCCGCCATGTGACCACGGTGGAACGCATCATCGGCTTCCAGCCCGGCACCGGCGGCACCGAAGGCGTCGGTTACCTGCGCAAGATGCTCGACACCGTACTGTTCCCCGAGCTGTGGCGCGTACGTTCGACGCTGTAAGCGGCAGGCCAACAAAAAGGCCCGGCATTCATCGAATGCCGGGCCTTTTTGTTTATGCCAATCCCTGTAGCCGCTGCCGCAGGCTGCGATAGGTCCGCAGGACCTCCGGCGTCCTCAAGATCGCTGCGACCGTACCGATCGATCGCAGCCTGCGGCAGCGGCTACAGGGTCATGTGCCGCCGTTGTCAGGCCACCGCGCGAGCGCCGGACCTGGCTACCCGCAGACGGTAGAACACCCAGATCAGCGCAACCCACACCGGGATCGCGTAGACCGACACCCGTATGCCGGGAATCATCAGCATCACGCTGACGATCATCAGCATGAAGGCCAGGCACAGATAGTTGCTGAACGGAAACCAGAAGGTCTTGAACGACGGCACTATGCCTTGCTGGCCCATGGACTTGCGGAACTTCAGGTGGGTCAGGCTGATCAGCGCCCAGTTGATCATCAGCGAGGCAACGACCAGTGCCATCAGCAGTTCCAGCGCTTCCTGCGGCGCCAGGTAGTTGACCACCACGCAGAGCAGGGTGATCAGCGCCGAAACGCCCAGGGCCAGCAGCGGCACGCCCTGTTTGTTCAGCTTCATCATCGCCTTGGGCGCGTCGCCCTGTTCGGCCAGGCCGTAGAGCATGCGGCTGTTGCAGTACACGCCGCTGTTGTACACCGAGAGCGCCGCGGTCAGGACCACGAAGTTGAGGATGTGCGCCGCGGTGTCGCTGCCGATCAGGGCAAAAATCTGCACGAATGGGCTGCCGCTGTAGGAGTCACCGGAAGCGTTGAGGGTCTGCAGCAACTGGTCCCAGGGGTACAGCGACAGCAGCACGGTGAGGGCGCCGACGTAGAAGATCAGCACCCGGTACACCACCTGGTTGATCGCCTTGGGGATCACCTTGCGTGGCTCGCTGGCCTCGGCGGCGGTGATACCCACCAGTTCCAGGCCGCCGAAGGAAAACATGATGAAGGCCATGGCCATCAGCAGGCCGGTGCCGCCATTGGGGAAGAACCCGCCGTGGCTCCACAGGTTGCTCACCGCCGCCTGCGGGCCGCCGCTGCCGCTGGCCAGCATGTAGCAGCCCAGGGCGATCATGCCGATGATGGCCACCACCTTGATGATGGCGAACCAGAACTCGGCTTCGCCGAAGAACTTCACGTTCATCATATTGATCAGGTTGACCAGCACGAAGAACACCGCCGCGCTGACCCAGGACGGGATTTCCGGCCACCAGAACTGCACGTACTTGCCCACGGCCGTGAGTTCGGCCATGCCCACCAGCACGTACAGCACCCAATAGTTCCAGCCGGCGAGAAAGCCGAAGTAACCGCCCCAGTATTTGTGCGCGAAGTGGCTGAAGGACCCGGCCACCGGTTCCTCGACGATCATTTCGCCGAGCTGGCGCATGATCAGGAAGGCGATGAACCCGGCTATCGCATAACCGAGGATCATCGAAGGGCCGGCGGACTTGAGCACGCCGGCGGAGCCCAGGAACAGTCCGGTGCCGATCGCCCCGCCCAGGGCAATCAGCTGAATATGGCGGTTCTTCAAGCCACGCTTGAGTTCGCCGGGTTTCAGGATTTCATCCACTAATCACGCTCTCTTCTCATTGTTATCGGATCTGTCCGTATTCGCGGCCAGATCGCGGCTGACGGCGGACGGATCAGATATTACTCTCGGTGAACTTCTCGTAATACAGCTGAACGCTCTCAAGTTGCTGATCTTGCAACCAGTTCTTGATCGACTCGACCATCGGTGGCGGTCCGCAGACGTACATGTCCACCGGAGCATCGCGCAGTTCGCTGCAATCGAAATGCTCGGCGATATAACCGCGCTTGCCCGGCCAGTCCGCCGTCGGCTCGCTGATCACCGGAGTGTAGCGAAAGCCCGGCAGTTGGCCGGCATAAGCCTCGATACGCGCGGTTTCGCACAGGTCGGCGACGTTGCGCACCCCGTAGTACAGGTGCACCGGCTGGGTGCAGCCGTCGGCGACCAGTTGTTCGAGCATCGCCAGCAGCGCCGACAACCCGGTGCCGCCGGCTACCAGCACCAGCGGCCGGACGATATGGCGCAGGTAGAAGGCGCCCAGCGGCGCCTCCAGCTCGATACGGTCGCCGACCTGGCAGCGTTCGCGGATGTAATTGCTCATCGCCCCGTCGGGCAGTAGGCGCAGGAGGAATTGCAACTGCTGGCTGCCCGAGCGGTTGGCGAACGAGTAAGAGCGCTTGCTCGACGTGCCGGGGACCGACAGCCGGGCATATTGCCCCGGCAGGAAGTCCAGCGCCGCTTGACCCTCGTCGAGCTGCAGTTGCAGGATCGCCGTGCTGTCGGAGACCTGGCGCACTGCGCTGACTGTGGCACCCAGTAGCGCGGGCCCCGCGGCGCTGCACAGGCTGGAGTCGAAGTCGAAGTAGAAGGTGGCATCGGACTGCACCCGGGTCTGGCAACTGAGCATCTTGCGCTGCTCCAAGTCGGCGCTGGAGAGGGCTTCCTCGTCCACGTAGTCCTGGCTGTAGTTGCCCGATTCGCAGCGGCCCTGGCAGGTGCCGCAGACGCCTTCGCGGCAGTCGAGGGGGATCTTGATGCCGTTGCGCAGGGCGGCGTCGAGCAGTATTTCGTTGGCGTTTACAGGGAAGAACAGCGTCTTGCCATCGGCAAAGCTGAACGCGACCTTGTGGTTCATGCCCGGTCTCCGTCAGAGGTGGTAGAAATCGAGCACCGAGTTGATGGTGTCGTTGAGCAGCAGCACATGCTTGCGAGTGATCAGCCAGCTGTCGCCGTGGGCCTTGAGGCTGTAGGTGGCATGGCCGAAGAACTGCTCGGCGGTGGCCAGGCGATAGAACAGCGTGTGCCAGTTCAGCCGCACTTGCAGGCTGCCATCGGCCTGCTCGGCGATCCGCACGTTGCTGATGTTGTGCAGGGTGCGCGGCATCGGAATGGTCGAGGCGGCCTTGCCGGTGCGGATACGGAACACCCGATCTTCCAGGCCCGAGCGGTTGGCGTAGTAGATCAGCGACATGCCGCGTTTCGGGTCGATGGTATAGACATGCTCGGAGTCCCACTGCGGCAGGTGGAACTCGCTCTGCGGGTCGAAGAGTTCGAGGTAGGCATCCCAGTCCTGGGCGTCGCACAGCTCGGACTTGCGGTAGAAAAACTGCTCGATACGGTATTGCAGTTGCGCACTCATGTTCACACCTCACGCAGTTTCAGGGATTGCCGGGCCAGCCCGTCGAGGAGGAATCTCTGCCAGTTGCGGTGCTGGTTGACGTACAGCCCTTCGTGGGTGAATTCGGTGCCGGTCATGGCTGGCTGGATGCCGATGGCTTCGCTGTTGCGGGTCGGCCCGGTTGCCCAGCGGTGGCTGCCGCGGGAGATATCGCTCCAGCGTTCCAGGCGGCCCTGGAAACCGCGCTGGGCTTCGCGGAATTCCACCAGGTCGTCGGGGGTGCCCATGCCCGAGACGTTGAAGAAGTCCTCGAACTGGCGGATGCGGTTTTCCCGGTCGGCGTCGGACTCGCCCTTGACCCCGATGCACTGGCTGATGATCTCGGTCTTGTTCCAGGCCAGCGGGCGGATGATCCGCAGCTGCGAGCTGATCTGGTCGAGGAAGAACAGGCTCGGGTAGACGTTGAGGTTGCGCAGGCGGTGCATCATCCATTCGGCCTTTTCCTGGCCGTACTCCTCCACCAGCCGCGGCATGATGGTGGCGTAGCCGGAGCGCACCGCAGGGTTGGGCATGTCGCTGAACAGCACGCTGTGGCCGTTGTTGAAGGCGAACCAGCCGTCGTCGGTGTTGGCGTCGCCGGCGCCGAGCTTGCTGTAGTCGAGGGTGGCGCTGGCGCCGCCGTTCTCGCTGTTGACCTGCTGGCGGTGCTGTACCGTGGCCACGTAGTTGTAGTGCACGGTGCTCACGTGATAACCGTCGAGGCCGTTCTCGTTCTGCAGTTTCCAGTTGCCGTCATAGGTGTAGGCGGACTTGCCGGGCAGGACTTCCAGTTCACCGGTGGGCGACTGGGCGACCATCATGTCGAAGAACACCTTGGCGTCGCCGAGAAAGTCCTCCAGGGAGTTGTCGGCATGGACGTCGAGGCTGATGAAGACGAAGCCCTTGTAGCTGTCGATGCGGGCTTTCTTCAGGCCGCGGGTGGCCTTGTCGAAGCCTTCGGGGTATTCCCCCGGCGCCTTGACCTTCACCAGGCGTCCGTCGCTCTTGTAGCACCAGGCGTGGAACGGGCAGGTGAAGGTGGACTGGTTGCCCTTGCCGACCCGGGTCAGGGTGGTGCCGCGGTGCTGGCAGGCGTTGATCAGCGCGTTGAGCCGGCCTTCGCCGTCGCGGGTGATGATCATCGGCTGGCGCCCGGCGCGCATGGTGACGAAGTCGTGGTTGTTGGCCAGCTCGCTTTCGTGGCAGGCGTAGATCCAGTTCTTCTCGAAGATCAGTTCCATCTCCAGGTCGAACAGCTCGGGCTCGGTGAACATGTCCCGGGCGATGCGGAATACGCCGTCGTCCGGACGAAAATCCAGGCAGCCGTCGATGAAGCTTTTCCATTGTTCTGTGTTTCTTGCACCACTCATGAGTGAGTACCTTTCTTGTTCAGGCCAATCGGTGCATGCATTAGAGAGAGTGCGGGGCAGAGGTGGCTATCCGCTTAGTCGGCCAAGGCCATCCATAAAATTGCCCGGCCACCTGTAGCCGCTGCCGCAGGCTGCGATCGGCGACGCAGTCGCCGCAAAATCTGAACACACGATCTGACAGGAACACCGCGATAGGCGGTTTTACGCCTGCTGCGCCCGAACGCGGACCGAGCCGATCGCAGCCTGCGGCAGCGGCTACGGGGGCGGCGTTCGGGTGTGGTGGAAATACCCAGGGCCTGCGTCCCAGGCGATCAACGGCTGCACCGCGATGTCGCGATGAGCTACTGTTTGGCGCAGTCTTGCGTGGGTTTTGCGCACCGGGTGGACGGGTTCTATCCACTTAGTCGGCGATTGCTATCCAGTCGGTTGGCAGTGCCGGGCGGTGGCGCAAAACTTGCTGTCGGCTGTTGCAAGCAAGCCAGTACTTCAAGCCAGACGCGCCGTCAGAGCGCGCAAAAAAAATATTGCCGTGGGTGCGCCGTGATGAATAGCAAGGCTGATTCGCAGTTTCGCGATATTCGTATCGATCGCTACGACCTCGAGGGGGCGAGAAGCTGGATGTCCGGCATTTGCGGGCCGCATCGGCTCGAGACCGCGACCCCCGAGCGCATCCGCTTTCACCACAGCGCCAACGTGTTCAAGTCGCGGGCCACGACCCTGGGCACCATCGAATACGGCACCGACGTCACCATCGATATCGAAGACGCCGAGCGCTTCAGCAGCTACAGCCTGAGCTTGCCGCTGAGCGGCGATCAGGAACTGAGCAAGGACGGCCGGCTGCTGCGTTCCAACCGCGACCAGGGGGTGATCATCGCGCCCAATGAAAGCCAGATGCTGGCGATCTCCGGCGACTGCCGCAAAGTCCAGGTGGTGATTACCCGGGCGGCCATGAGCGAGGCCCTCGAAGCCTTGCTGCAACGCCCGCCGCAAGCGCCGCTGCGCTTCGAGGCGGTGATGGATGCGGTGGAGGGGGCGTCGGCGTCCTGGTGGCGCATGGCGCGGTATTTCATCGCCGAGCTGGAGCGCAGCAGCGAGCTGTACGAACAGCTGGCCTTCACCCGGGACCTGGAAAGCTCCTTGATCAAGGGCCTGATCCTGGCCCAGCCGAACAACTACTCGGCGGAGCTGCGCGAGGTGCTGGAGGTCAAGTTGCCCCACTACCTGGTCCGCGCCCGCCAGTACATTCACGCCAACGCCCGCGAACCGCTGGGCCTGGAAGACCTGGAAGCCGCCGCCGGGGTTTCGCGCTTCAAGCTGTTTGAGGCCTTCAAGAAGTACTTCGCCCTGTCGCCGATGGTCTACCTGAAGAAGTACCGGCTCAACGCGGTGCGCCAGGAGATCCTCGAACACGGCTCGGCGCGGACCATTTCCGAGATCGCCCTGGGCTGGGGCTTCAGCCATCTGGGGCGGTTCTCCGCCGAATACCGCAAGCTGTTCGGCGAGTCGCCCAGCGTCACCCTGCAGCGCCACGATGCGCGGCGCCTGGGTGGTTTCTAGCAGTTACTTGCGCAATACCAGGTCCAGCAGGCCGTCCTGCTCCTTGATTTTCTGCAGGACGATTTCCGAGCGGATGTCGGTGACCCCGGACGTGCGGTTCAGGTGATTGACGATGAAATCCGAGAAGTGCTTGAGGTTGCGCGCCTGGACCCGCAGCACATAGTTGCTGGCGCCGGTGACCACATAGGCGGTCACCACTTCCGGCCACTGCTGGACCTTCTTGATAAAGGTCTCGTGCCAGTCCGCCACGTCCTGGCGCAGCGACACATGAACGATGGCCTCCAACTCGATCCCCAAACGCTCGGCATTCAGCACCGCGCGATAGCCGCTGATGATGCCTTCGCCCTCCAGCAGGCGCAGGCGACGCAGGCAGGCCGAGGGCGAGAGGGCGACTTTCTCCGCCAGCTCCTGGTTGCTGATACGGCCGTCCTGTTGCAGGAAGTGCAGGATTCGCAGGTCTGTAGAGTCGAGAATCATGGTTGGCATTTATCCGCGTTTTTTTAAGTTGTAGTCGAATAATCTTCGAGACTATGCCGCTCTCATAGCGCATTTTGCACGAAAATTCTCCGGGGCTTCGTTCATTATTTCTTCACCGCGCAGCCGCCGATGCCGCCCCTGGCATGGCGTGTGCCGCCGCATGCCTTAGTGAAAACAGGACTTCCCATGACAACAAGAAACCACTGCCTGGCCCTCGACGCACAGGACCCGCTGGCACCGCTGCGCAACCAGTTCGCGCTGCCCGACGGGGTGATCTATCTCGACGGCAACTCCCTCGGCGCCCGCCCGGTCGCGGCCCTGCAACGGGCGCAACAGGTGATTGCCGAGGAATGGGGCAATGGCCTGATCCGCAGCTGGAACACTGCCGGCTGGCGCGACCTGTCGCAGCGCCTGGGCGACCGCCTGGCCAAGCTGATTGGCGCCGATGCCAACGAAGTGGTGATCACCGACACCACCTCGATCAACCTGTTCAAGGTGCTCAGCGCCGCCTTGCGGGTGCAGGCGCTCAAGGCCCCGCAGCGGCGGGTGATCGTCAGCGAGAGCAGCAACTTTCCCAGCGACCTGTACATCGCCGAAGGCCTGACCGAGATGTTGCAGCAGGGCTATTCCCTGCGCCTGGTGGACAGCCCCGAGGCGCTGCCCCAGGCCATTGGCGAAGACACCGCGGTGGTCATGCTGACCCACGTCAACTACAAGACCGGCTACATGCACGACATGCAGGCGGTGACCGCGCTGACCCACGAATGCGGCGCGCTGAGCCTGTGGGACCTGGCCCACTCCGCCGGCGCGGTGCCGGTGGACCTGAAGCAGGCCGGCGCCGACTACGCCATCGGCTGCACCTACAAATACCTCAACGGCGGCCCGGGCTCGCAAGCCTTCGCCTGGGTCTCGCCGGCCGTCTGCGATCTGGTCAGGCAGCCGTTGGCCGGCTGGTTCGGCCATGCGCGGCAGTTCGACATGGACGTGCAGTATCAGCCGAGCAGCGGCATCGCCCGCTACCTGTGCGGCACCCAGCCGATCACGTCGCTGGCCATGGTCGAGTGCGGCCTGGAGATCTTCGAGCAGACCGACATGGCCAGCCTGCGGCGCAAGTCCCTGGCCCTGACCGACCTGTTCATCGAACTGGTGGAACAGCGCTGTGCGGCCCATGGCCTGAAGCTGGTCACCCCGCGCGAACACGACAAGCGCGGCAGTCATGTCAGCTTCGAACACCCCGAAGGTTATGCGGTGATCCAGGCCCTGATCGCCCGGGGCGTGATCGGCGACTACCGCGAACCGCGGATCATGCGCTTCGGCTTCACGCCGCTGTACACCCGCTTCAGCGAAGTCTGGGACGCGGTGCAGATCCTCGGTGAAATCCTCGACCAGAAAACCTGGTCCCAAGCGCAGTTCCAGGTGCGCCACAGCGTCACCTGATACCCCTGGCCTCGTTGTCCTGCCGTTGCGATTTTTTCGGCGGCGGGGCTTCGGTCGCCTCCAATAAAGCGTTCTGAGAAAACATAATAATAAGGAACATGCAGAATGAAACCGCCCCTCTGGTCAGTCTTGCCGCTTGCCATCAGTACTTGTCTCGGCCAACTGGCGTATGCCGCCTCCGACCATGGATTCGTCGAAGACAGCCGCCTGACCCTGACTAACCGCAACTTCTATTTCTATCGCAACAACCTCAACAACCCCGGCGCCCAGAACTATCGGAACGAGTGGGCTCATGGGGTCCTGCTGGATTACCGATCCGGCTATACCCAGGGAACCGTGGGTTTCGGCATCGACGCCTTCGCGCAGGTGGGGATTAAACTCGACAGCGGCAAGGGGCGTAGCGGTACGGGTTTGTTGCCACTCGACTCCGACGGTCGCGCCGAGGATGAATACTCCGAAGCGGGCGGTGCGCTCAAGATGCGGATCTCGAAAACCGAACTCAAATACGGCAACCTGACACCGCTCAACCCGGTGTTCGGCACGGGCAACGCGCGACTGTTCACTCAACAGGCTAACGGCTTTCAGCTGACCAGCAGCGAATTGAACGGTCTGCTGCTCGACGCCGGGCATTTCACTTCAGGCAACGACAGTGCATCGACCAATGACAATGGCGCTCTCAAAGCCTTGTATGCCGGCGTGGAAACCCGCAGCGTCGATTACCTGGGTGGCGTCTATAGCCTGAACGACCAGTTAAGCGTCAGCCTGTACGGCTCGCAGTTCACCGATATCTGGCGGCAGTACTATGCCAATGCCAGCTACACCTACCCAGTAAGCGCAAGCCAGTCGCTGAACCTTGACTTCAATATCTATCGCACCAACGACACCGGCCAGAGCCTGGCCGGGAAGATCGACAATACCACCTGGTCGCTGGCCGGTTCCTACAAGGTCGGCGCACATCGCTTGACCCTGGCCTATCAACGCGTCGATGGCGATGAACCGTTCGATTATCTGGGTTTCGATCAGCAGCCGGGCACCTCGATTTTTCTCGCCAACTCAATACAGATCGTTGATTTCAATGCACCCAACGAACGTTCCTGGCAATTGCGATATGACTTGGACATGGCGCCTTTCGGTGTGCCGGGGCTGAGTTTCATGTCGCGGTATGTCAGCGGCGATCATATCGACGACAGCCACTATGACGGTGGCGTCAATGGCGCCTATGGACGTTACGGTAGCGACGGAAAGCGCTGGGAACGGGACATTGAAGCGCGCTACATCGTGCAGTCCGGCAAGGCCAAGGACCTGTCGGTGCGAGTGCGCCAGGGCTCGCTGCGTTCAACCAGCCAGGTGGCTCGAGCGGATACCACCGACAACAATGAAGTTCGACTCATTATCGAATATCCGCTGAGTATTTTCTGATCCATTCGCTGCCGTATATGACGGCCCCAGGCATCACCCCCAACGATGTGCTCTCTTCAAGAAAGACAATATTCAGAGGACAGAAACATGAACGATAACACCGGCTTTGAAGCCATATCCAAGCGTGAGCATGGCCTCAGGCGCCAGCTCACAGCCGGGCAGATGAGCATGATCGCCATCGGCGGGGCGATTGGCACCGGCCTGTTCATGGGCAGCGCCTACGCCATCGGTTACGCCGGGCCCAGCGTGCTGCTCAGCTACGCCATCGGCGCGCTGATCACTCTGCTGCTGATGGGCTGCCTGGCGGAAATGACCGTGGCCCATTCCACCTCCGGCTCCTTCGGCGCCTACGCCGAGTTCTACATCAGCCCGCTGGCCGGGTTCCTGGTGCGCTATGCCTATTGGGCGGCCATCGTGCTGGCGGTCGGCGCCGAGGTCACGGCCATCGCCATGTACATGAAGTACTGGTTCGCCCACGTGCCGGAATGGGTGTGGATCGTCTCGTTCTCCAGCGTGCTGATCCTGCTCAACGCCATCAGCGTGAAAACCTTCGGCAACTTCGAGTACTGGTTCTCCACCATCAAGATCGCCGCCATCGTCGGCTTCATCATCCTCGCGGTGTACGTGGTGTTCGGCTCCGGCAATGCTGACTACGGCCTGCACAATTACACCGCCCACGGCGGCTTTTTCCCCCACGGTGTGCAGGGCATGTGGATCGCGGTGATTGTCTCGATCTTCAGCTACCTGAGCGTGGAGATGATCGCGGTGGCCGCCGGCGAAGCCGAGGATCCGCAGCGGGCGGTGAAAAAGGCCTTTCGCGCGACCATGGTGCGGCTGGTGGTGTTCTACCTGCTGACCCTGGCGCTGATGCTGGCCATCGTGCCCTGGGTCCAGGCCGGCAAGGCGCAGAGCCCGTTCGTCACGGTGATGCAGACCATCGGCATTCCCGGCGCCACCGGAGTGATGAACTTCGTGATCCTGATCGCCGCGCTGTCGGCGATGAACAGCCAGCTGTACATCACCACGCGCATGATGTTCAGCCTGTCCCGCGGCGGTTATGCACCCAAGTCCATGGGCGCCCTGAGCAAGAGCGGCATCCCGTTGAACGCCTTGCTGCTGTCCAGCTCGGGCATCGGCCTGGCGACCCTGATCAACGTGCTGTACCCGGAAAGCTCGTTCACCCTGATGATGGCGATCTCGATGTTCGGCGCGATCTTCACCTGGTTCATGATCTTCCTCACGCACTACTGCTTCCGCCGTTACCACCAGCGCCATGGCGAGCAGCAGCTGTCGTTCCGCATGCGCCTGTTCCCCTGGAGCACGTTGCTGGGCCTGGTGCTGATGGGCGCGGTGATGATCACCACCTACTTCACCGAGGCCTTCAAGATGACCCTGGTGTTCGGCGTGCCGTTCCTGCTGATCCTGACGGCGGTCTACTTCGCCTGCTTCAGAAAAACCCGGGCCGCCGCCGAGCTGAACCCGTCCAAGGTCTGACCCCAAACCTGTAGGAGCGAAGCTTGCTCGCGATCCGCGCAGCGACCATTCACCGCAGCGTCGCGACGAACACTATTCGCGAGCAATCGAGCGTCGACCGGCTGCTCCTACAGTTGGCCCAGGGTTTCCAGGAGGGCCTTGGCGTAGGGCGGCAGAGCGTTGAAGTCGCGGGCGCAGAGCAGCAACTTGCGTTGCGCCCAGGCCTCCACCAGCGGCAGCACGTTGAGCGATGCATCCGGCCCCCGGCGTTCGACGGCGGCCCGGGGCACCACGGCCAATCCGGCGCCCCGGGCGACCATGCGCATGACTCCGTCGAAGCCGTCGGCGCGGATGCGGATCGGCATCCGCAGCCCCAGGTGCAAGGCCTGTTCTTCCAGGTATACGGCCAGGGCGCTGTGGGCGGCGAGGCCGACATAGTCGTGGTGCAGGCTGTCGCTGAAACTCACCGCCCGACCGTCCGCCAGCGGGTGGTGGGCGGGCAGGACCAGCACCAGCGGGTCGTCGCGAAACGCCAGGGTCTGCAGGTCCTGGGTATCCACCGCGTCGGAGACTATCCCCAGGTCCGCCGCGCCCTGGCGCAAGGCGTGGGTGATGCGCAGGCTGGGCAGTTCCTGCAGGTCGATGTCGAGGTTGGGGTGGGCGCAGAGAAAGTCCGCCAGCGGCTCTGGCAGGTATTCGGTGATCGCCGTGGTGTTGCACAACAGGCGCACCTGGCCTTTGACGCCCCGGGCATATTCGGCCAGGTCCTGGCGCAGGTGCTCGGCTTGTTGCAGCAGGCCGCGCGCGTGCTGGGCCAGGGCCTTGCCGGCGGGCGTCGGGCTCACGCCTCGGCGGCCGCGCTGCAGGAACTCGGTGCCCAGGGACGCTTCCATGGCGCGGATTCGTGCACTGGCCGCGGCCAGGGACAAATGGCTGCGGCTGGCGCCGGCGGTGATATTGCCGGCGTCGAGGATGTTCAAGTACAGGCGCAGGTCGGTCAGGTCGAAGTGCATGGGGTGTCCTTGATAACGCCGCTTTGCGGCTATCGCGGGCAAGCCTCGCTCCTACAGATGATGGTCTTCTGTAGGAGCGAGGCTTGCCCGCGATAGAGCCATCACAGCCACTGAAAATCTACAGCCTCTCGCCAAACAAGAGGCTGCCTCAGTATATGGCAGATTTTCAGCCCACCGCCGAGGGCGCAGGATAGCGCCATGAACACTTCTCTCGCGTTTTACCAGAACCTCGGTTTGCTCCTGTCCCTGCTGGTGATCGGCACCTTTGTCCTGGCCGGCATGATCAAGGGTGTGATCGGTCTTGGTCTGCCGACCATCGCCATGGGCCTGCTTGGCCTGGCTATGGCGCCAACGCAGGCTGCGGCCCTGTTGATCATCCCGGCGACCTTGACCAATGTCTGGCAGCTGGCATTCGGTGGGTATCTGTGGACGTTGCTCAAGCGCTTGTGGCCGCTGCTGCTGGCGATATTCATCGGCACCGGCCTGGGCAGCCTGTGGCTGGGGATCGACGGTGGGCATTGGGTGGTGCGGGCGCTGGGGGCGGCGTTATTGCTCTATGCCCTGAGCGGGTTGCTGCTGCCGACCCTGCGGCTGCGGCCGCGAATGGAAACCTGGCTGGGCCCGGCCTGTGGCCTGGTGACGGGCGTCATCACCTCGGCCACCGGGGTGTTCGTGATTCCGGCGGTGCCTTATCTACAGGCGTTGGGGCTGCACAAGGACGAACTGGTGCAGGCCCTGGGGCTGTCGTTCACCGTCTCGACCCTGGCCCTGGCGGCCGGCCTGTACTGGCGCGGCGCCCTGGGCGGCGGCGAACTCAGCGCTTCGCTGCTGGCGCTGATCCCGGCCCTGCTCGGCATGTGGCTGGGCCAGGCACTGCGCCAGCGCATCAGCGCCGTGCTGTTCAAGCGGGTGTTTTTCAGCGGCCTGGCCCTGCTGGGTGCCCATCTACTAATCAGCGGCTAGCGGACGACGGGCTGAGCATGTCGATGCGGCGGATATCGAAGTCGCGCTCCAGGTAATCCATGCGCTTGTCGAAGAACGCCTTCATGTGCGGCAGGTTGGAGTGCACGTCCAGGTGCGCCTGGGATTCCCAGATCTCATAGAAGATGAACAGGCTCGGGTCCTGCTGGTCGCGCAGCATGTGGTATTCGATGCAGCCGGGTTCGGCGCGGCTCGGCTCGACATAGGCGCGAAACAGCGCCTCGAAGGCCTCGGCCATTTCCGGGCGGGTTTTGGCGTGAAGGATAAAACCGTGCTGTTCGGACATGCTGCGTTCCTGGGTAAAGGGAGTTTTAAAAATTCTACGACACGAATCCGCCGCCTATTCGTGCGTATTGGTCAAATACTTTTTGCCTGGATCGCGCTTATTCATATCGTCTTTCAACGATATTCTCCGCCCCATCGTTTTTTAATTTTCTCGACCCGGCCCTGCAGCGCAGCGCCAAAGGGTTGTTCCTGATGAGGCTGGATCATGAAAAAAGTACTGTTGCTCAACGGTGGCAAGAAGTTCGCCCACTCCGACGGCCGCTATAACGCGACCCTGCATGAAGCTGCGGTGGCGGTGCTGGACCGTGGCGGCGTGGACGTCAAAGTCACCCACATCGACGAGGGCTACGACATCCAGGAAGAAGTGGCCAAGTTCCTCTGGGCCGACGTGATCGTCTACCAGATGCCGGGTTGGTGGATGGGCGCGCCGTGGATCGTGAAAAAGTACATCGACGAAGTCTTCACCGAGGGCCACGGCAGCCTCTACGCCAGCGATGGCCGCACCCGTTCCGATGCCTCGCAGAAGTACGGCAGCGGCGGCCTGATCCACGACAAGCAGTACATGCTGTCGCTGACCTGGAACGCTCCGCAGCAAGCCTTCGACGACCCGACCGACTTCTTCGAAGCCAAGGGCGTGGACGCGGTGTACTTCCCGTTCCACAAGGCCAACCAGTTCCTCGGCATGCGCGGCCTGCCGACCTTCCTCTGCGTCGACGTGATGAAGCGCCCGAACATCGAGGCCGACGTGCAGCGCTACGAAGAACACCTCAAGGCGGTGTTCAACCTCCCCGCGTAAATCCGGCTACTATCGGTGGCGTGCCACAAGCCTGACACAGGATGTAGCCGCTGCCGCAGGCTGCGATCGCCACCGAAGGGGGCGCAAGGGCGTGAGATCGCTGAAGGCCTTCGGCCTTATCGCAGCCTGCGGCAGCGGCTACAGGCGCTCAACCGAGATAGAGGACTTACGTGAAAGCCAGATCCGACGAACTCCAGATCTTCGTCTGCGTCATCGAGTGCGGTTCGATTTCCGCGGCGGCCGAGCAGGTCGGGCAGACGCCGTCGGCGGTCAGCCGCACCCTGTCGCGCCTGGAAGCCAAGCTCGACACCACGCTGATCAACCGCACCACGCGGCGCATGGACCTGACCGAGGAGGGCAAGTATTTCTTCGAGCAGGCCAAGCTGATCCTCGACCAGATGGACGAGCTCGAAGAGCGCCTGTCGTCCCGCCAGCAGACGCCGTCCGGGCGCCTGCGCATCAACGCCGCCTCGCCGTTCATGCTGCATGCCATCGTGCCCTACATCGCCGAATTCCGTAGCCTGTACCCGGACATCCAGCTGGAGCTCAACAGCAACGACCTGATCATCGACCTGCTGGAACAGAGCACCGATATCGCGATCCGCATCGGCACCCTGGCGGACTCGACCCTGCACGCGCGTTCGCTCGGTTGCAGCCCGCTGCACATCCTCGCCAGCCCCGACTACCTGAAGCGGCACGGCACACCCGCCAGCGTGGCCGAGCTGAGCGACCATACCCTGCTGGGTTTCACCCAGACCGAAACCCTCAACGACTGGCCGCTGCGCCATGTGCACGGCGACCGCTGGCCGATCCAGCCGGGCATCAGCGCCTCCAGCGGCGAGACGGTGCGCCACCTGGCGCTGGCAGGGCAGGGCATCGCCTGCCTGTCGCACTTCATGACCATCGACGACATCCGCGCCGGGCGCCTCACGCCGCTCCTCGCCCAGTTCAACAGCGGTTATCGCCAGCCGATCAACGCCGTGTACTACCGCAACTCGCAGCTGGCCCTGCGCATCCAGTGCTTCCTCGACTTTATCCAGGGCAAGCTGGCCGAGTACGCTAACCCGCAGTTCGAAGGCTGAGGCCTTTCTGCTGGAGGAACCGGCTCGCCTTGCACCGCCCGGGCAGGCGCCATCGCTGGCAAGCCGGCTCCTGTGGCGGTCAATCCCCGTGGGAAGACCGATCCCTGATTCGTGATCCCTGCGCAAGAGTGATTTGGGCCAACCTGCCTGTTTCGGCAGGAGTCGCCCGCCGATACTGGCGCCATCACTTATCCACCCAGGGAGTTTCTCCATGAATGTATTCGTCACCGGCGCCGCAGGTTTTATCGGCGGCTCCATCGCCACCGGCCTGGTTAAGGCCGGCCATCAAGTCACCGGCCTGGTGCGCAGCGCCGAACAGGCCGCCGAACTCAGCGCCCTGGGCATCCAGCCGGTACTCGGCAGCCTGGACGACAGCACGGTGCTGACCGAACAGGCCCGCGCCGCCGACGCGGTGATCAACGCGGCCAGCAGCGACCATCGTGGCGCGGTGGAAGTCCTGCTCGCGGCCCTCAAGGGCTCCAATAAAGTCTTCTTGCACACCAGCGGTTCGAGCATCGTCGGCGACGCTTCGGGCGGCAAGGTCAGCGACGTCGTCTATCAGGAAAACAACCTGCCAGAGCCCACCGTCGACAAGGCCGCGCGCGTGGCCATCGACAATCTGGTGCTGGCCGCTGCCAAGGACGGGGTGAACTCGGCGGTGCTCTGCAACACCCTGATCTACGGCCACAGCCTCGGCGTGAAACGCGACAGCGTGCAGCTGCCGCGGCTACTCAAGCAGGCGCGCAACAGTGGCGTGGTGCGGCATGTCGGGCCGGGGCAGAACATCTGGTCCAACGTGCATATCGAAGACGTGGTGGCGCTGTACCTGCTGGCGCTGACCCGCAACATCCCGGGCACCTTCTACTTCGTCGAAAGCGGTGAAGCCTCCTTCATCGACATGACCACCGCCATGGCCCAGGCCCTGCACCTCGGCGCGCCGCAGGACTGGCCGCTGGCCCAGGCCGAAGCCGAATGGGGCTATGAAATGGCCAACTACGGCCTGGGTTCCAACAGCCGCGTGCGGGGCAAGAACGCCCGCGAATTGCTGGGCTGGGTACCGCGGCGCACCTCGGTGCTGGAGTGGATTCGCCACGAGATGGTCTGAGCCGCGATCCCTGTAGCCGCTGCTGCAGGCCGGGTCGCGTTCGGACGATCGACCGGTACGGTCGTGACGGCCTCAAGCGCGGCACCGTAGCCACCGTCACTCGTCCCCTCGCCAGACGGCCGCTTCAAGCGGCCGTTTTTATTTGCCGATTGCTCCGCCCCCGATCTTGCCCCTATCGTTCGACCTGCCAAAAAACAATAAAAGGACGGACCTTATGCGCATTGTTCTATTTAAGACCTTGGCTCTGACAGCGGCCATCGCCGCCAGCTCGCCGACCTTCGCCGCGTTGCTGGAAGGTGGCGCGGTCGCCGCGCCGAACCAGTATGGCGCCGATGTCGCGGCGCAGGTTCTGAAGAAGGGCGGCAACGCGGTGGACGCCGCGGTCGCCACCGCGTTCACCCTGGCAGTGACCTACCCCGAGGCCGGCAACATTGGCGGCGGCGGTTTCATGACCCTGTTCATCGACGGCAAACCTTATTTCCTCGACTACCGCGAAACCGCGCCCAAGGCCGCGACCCGCGACATGTACCTGAATGACAAAGGCGAGGTGATCGAGAACCTCAGCCTGGTCGGCGCGCGCGCCGCCGGGGTGCCGGGCACGGTGATGGGCCTGTGGGAGGTGCACAAGAAGTTCGGCAAGTTGCCCTGGAGCGAACTGATCACCCCGGCGGTGGGCTATGCGAAAAACGGTTTCAAGGTCGCCGACAAGCAGTACCAGTACCGCGAGGACGCGCTGAAGCTGTTCAAGGACAGCACCAATTTCGGCGACTATTTCGGCAGCATGAAAGTCGGCGAAACCTTCCGCCAGCCGGAGCTGGCCGCGACCCTGGAACGCATCGCCGACCAGGGCGTCAAGGAGTTCTACGAGGGCAAGACTGCCGACCTGCTGGTGGCGCAGATGCAGGCCGACAAAGGCCTGATCACCAAGCAGGACCTGCAGGACTACAAGGTCGCCTGGCGTGAGCCGCTGCAGGTCAACTGGCGCGGCAACACCCTGTACACCGCGCCGCCGCCCAGCTCCGGCGGCGTCGCCCTGGCGCAACTGATGACCATCAAGGAAGAACGCACGGCGGACTTCAAGGGCGTCGCGCTGAACTCGGCCAAGTACATCCACCTGCTGGCGGAAATCGAAAAACGCGTGTTCGCCGACCGCGCCGATTACCTCGGCGACCCGGCGTTCTCCGAGGTGCCGGTCAAGCAACTGACCGATCCGGCCTACCTGAAAAAACGCGCCGCCGAGATCAACCCGACGGCCATCTCGCCCACCGAAAAAGTCCGCCCGGGCCTGGAGCGGCACCAGACCACCCACTTCTCCATCGTCGATGCCGACGGCAACGCGGTGAGCAATACCTACACCCTCAACTGGGACTACGGCAGCGGCGTGGTGGTCAAGGGCGCGGGCTTCCTGCTCAACGATGAAATGGATGATTTCAGCGCCAAGCCCGGGGTGGCCAACGCCTTTGGCGTGGTCGGCGGCGACGCCAACGCCATCGCGCCGGGCAAGCGCATGCTGTCGTCCATGAGCCCGAGCCTGGTGACCCGCGACGACAAGGTCACCCTGGTGCTGGGCACGCCGGGCGGGTCGCGGATCTTCACCTCGATCTTCCAGGTGCTGAACAACCTCTACGACTTCGACCTGCCGCTGGAAAAAGCCGTGGCCGCGCAGCGCGTGCATCACCAGTTGCTGCCCAAGGACACCATCTACTACGACGCCTATGCACCACTCAACGGCAAGGTCGCCGACGAGCTGAAAGCCCTGGGCTACACCCTGGAAGACCAGGGCTGGGAGATGGGCGATATCCAGGCGATCCGGGTCACCGGCAGCCAGCTGGAAACGGCCTCCGACCCACGCGGACGTGGCGTGGGCAAAGTCGTCAAATAACCCGTCGATCACGAGCAAGCTTCTGTAGGAGCGAAGCTTGCTCGCGATCGAGGCCCCGCGGTGTGTCAGAAACGACGCCATCGCGGGCAAGCCTCGCTCCTACAGAAAGAAACAGACATCCGCTACAGCGGATGAAAATACCCCTCGCCGATTTTCATTATTCGCGACACGACTTGTCTGTCCGCGACAAAGCGTGTCTCTGTGCGAAAGTTACTTTCATGTGGTTTGAAAATCAGGTCACGAAATGATTTATGAGTTTCACAAGCATTCGACGTGACCCTTTTCGAGGAGTACCGCATGACACCTGCATCGGGCTACTGGCTGCTGGGCTATGCCGCCATCGCCATCATCGCGCTGATCGTTCTGATCGCGCGTTACCGGATCAATCCGTTCATTGTCATCACCCTGGTCTCGGTGGGCCTGGCGCTGATGGCCGGGATGCCGCCGTCCGGCGTGGTCGGGGCCTACGAGGCGGGTGTCGGCAAGACCCTCGGGCATATCGCCCTGGTGGTGGCGCTGGGCACCATGCTCGGCAAGATGATGGCCGAGTCCGGTGGCGCGGAGCAGGTGGCGCGGACCCTGATCGACCGTTTCGGCGAGCGCAACGCGCACTGGGCGATGGTCTGCATCGCCTTCCTGGTGGGCCTGCCGCTGTTCTTCGAGGTCGGTTTCGTGTTGCTGGTGCCGATCGCCTTTACCGTGGCGAAGCGTGTCGGCGTGTCGATCCTGATGGTCGGCCTGCCGATGGTCGCCGGCCTGTCGGTGGTGCATGCCCTGGTGCCGCCGCACCCGGCGGCGATGCTGGCGGTGCAGGCCTACCAGGCGTCGGTGGGGCAGACCTTGCTGTACGCGATCCTGATCGGCATTCCCACGGCGATCATCGCCGGCCCCCTGTACGCCAAGTTCATCGTGCCGCGCATCCAGCTGCCGGCGGAAAACCCGCTGGCACGCCAGTTCATCGAGCGTGAGCCGCGTACCCGGCTGCCCAGTTTTTCGATCACCATGGCCACCATTCTGTTGCCGGTGGTGCTGATGCTGATCGGCGGCTGGGCCAACCTGATTTCCACCCCGGGCAGCGGCCTCAACCAGTTCCTGCTGTTTATCGGCAACTCGGTGATCGCCCTGTTACTGGCGACCCTGCTGAGCTTCTGGACCCTCGGCCTGGCCCAGGGCTTCAACCGCGAATCGATCCTCAGGTTCACCAACGAATGCCTGGCGCCGACCGCCAGCATCACCCTGCTGGTGGGCGCCGGCGGTGGCCTCAACCGGATCCTGGTGGATGCCGGGGTCACCGACCAGATCGTCGGCCTGGCACATGAATTCCAGCTGTCGCCGCTGCTGATGGGCTGGCTGTTCGCCGCGCTGATGCGCATCGCCACCGGCTCGGCCACCGTGGCCATGACCACCGCCTCGGGCGTGGTGGCGCCGGTGGCCATCGGCCTGGGCTATCCGCACCCGGAACTGCTGGTGCTGGCCACCGGCGCCGGCTCGGTGATCTTCTCCCACGTCAACGACGGCGGCTTTTGGCTGATCAAGGAATACTTCAATATGACCGTCACCCAGACCTTCAAGACCTGGACGGTGCTGGAGACCCTGATCTCGGTGGTCGCCTTCGCCCTGACCGTCGGTCTTGCCCAACTGCTTTGAGCCCAGGTACCGTCCATGGACATCCTCTACCAGATCCGTTCCCGCCAGGACTCCTTCAGCGCCGGCGAAGGCCGCATCGCCCGCTTGATGCTCGATGACGTCGGTTTCGCCGCCTCGGCCAGCCTGGAACAGCTGGCGCAGCAGGCGGAAGTCAGCGCCGCCACCCTGTCGCGGTTTGCCCGCAGCGTGGGTTGTCGCGACCTGCGCGACCTGCGCCTGCAACTGGCCCAGGCCAGCGGCGTCGGCAGCCGCTTTCTCGACCCGGCGGGCACCCCGGAGCAGTCGGGTTTCTACCGACAGATCGTCGGCGACATCGAGTCGACCCTGCACCAGCACCTGGCGGGGTTCGATGAGTCGCGCTTTCGCGATGCGGTGCGCTTGCTGGGCAAGGCGCAGATGATTCACGCCTTCGGCATGGGCGGCTGTTCCACCTTGTGCAGCGACGAATTGCAGGTGCGCCTGGTGCGCCTCGGTTACCCCATCGCCGCCTGTCACGACCCGGTGATGATGCGGGTGACCGCCGCGGCCCTGGGCCCGCAACACGCGCTGATCGCCTGCTCCCTGACCGGCATCACCCCCGAATTGCTGGAGACCGTCGAACTGGCCCGCAGCTACGGCGCCAGCGTGCTCGCCATCACCCTGGCCGACTCGCCGCTGGCGGAACTGGCAGACGTGCTGCTGCCGCTGCAGAGCGCCGAGACCTCCTTCATCTACAAACCCACGGCCGCGCGCTACGGCATGCTGCTGGCCATCGATGTGCTGGCCACCGAGCTGGCGCTGGCCCTGCCCGAAGACAACCAGGAACGCCTGCGCCGAATCAAGCTGGCCCTGGACGATTACCGCGGCGGCGACGATTGCCTGCCGCTGGGAGACTGACATGCTTTACGACACCCTGATCCGCAATGCCCTGGTGATCGACGGCAGCGACCGCCCGGCTTACCCCGCCGATGTCGCCCTGTTCGAGGGCCGCATCGCCCGTATCGGCGACCTGCAAGGCGCCCGCGCCAGCGAAGAAGTCGACGCCGCCGGGCGGGTGCTGGCCCCCGGTTTTATCGACGTGCACACCCACGACGACACCGTGGTGATCCGCCAGCCGCAGATGCTGCCCAAGCTCAGCCAGGGCGTGACCACGGTGATCGTCGGCAACTGCGGTATCAGTGCCTCGCCGGTGAGTCTGCGCGGCGAGCCACCGGACCCGATGAACCTGCTGGGCAGCCAGGCGGCCTTCGTCTACCCGTGTTTTCGCGACTACCGCGACGCCGTGGACGCCGCGCAGCCAGCGGTCAATGTGGCGGCGCTGATCGGCCACACGGCGCTGCGCAGCAACCATCTGGACGATCTGTATCGCACCGCCACGGCCGAGGAAATCGCCGCCATGCGCGAGCAGTTGCGGGCCAGCCTGGAAGACGGTGCCCTCGGCTTATCCACAGGCCTGGCCTACGCCAGCGCCTTCTCGGCCGAAACCGACGAGGTGCTGCAACTGGCCGCGGAACTGAGCGCCTTCGGCGCGGTGTACACCACCCACCTGCGCAGCGAATTCGAGCCGGTGCTGGAGGCCATGGATGAGGCGTTCCTGATCGGCCGCCAGGCCAAGGCGCCGGTGATCATTTCCCACCTCAAATGCGCGGGGGCGGGCAACTGGGGCCGCAGCCCACAGTTGCTGGCGTCCCTGGAGCAGGCAGCGAAAGATCATCCGGTGGGCTGCGACTGTTACCCCTACGCGGCCAGTTCCTCGACCCTTGACCTCAAGCAGGTCACCGATGCCTTTCGCATCACCATCACCTGGTCCACCCCGCACCCGGAACTGGGCGGCCGCGACCTGATGGACATCGCCGCCGAGTGGGGCACGACTCTGCTGGAGGCCGCGCGGCGCCTGCAACCGGCCGGCGCGGTGTACTACGGCATGGACGAAGCCGATGTGCGGCGCATTCTTGCCCATCCGCTGTCGATGATCGGTTCCGACGGCCTGCCGGAAGACCCGTTTCCCCATCCACGGCTGTGGGGCGCCTTTCCACGGGTACTCGGGCACTTCAGCCGCGACCTCGGCCTGTTCCCGCTGCACACCGCGGTGCACAAGATGACCGGGCTGTCGGCGGCGCGTTTCGGCCTCAAGCAGCGTGGCGAAATCCGCGAAGGGCACTGGGCCGACCTGGTGCTGTTCGATCCGGCGCGGGTCCGCGATGTGGCCGACTTCAAAAGCCCGCAACAGGCGGCCGAGGGGATCGACGGCGTGTGGGTCAACGGCGTGCGCAGCTATGCCGAAGGCCAGGCCAATGGCTGCCGGCATGGGCGCTTCCTGGCGCGGCAAGGGGATTTGCGTGAAGGGTTCAACGGCTGAAGGTGTGCGGCGTCGAATAGGTGAATGCCGTCACAATGATGGCCTGATGATATTAAAGAAAGCCTTGGCCTAGCCGAAGTGCTGACATCCACCTGCTATACCGTGGACATCTTTCATCAGGGAGTCGTGCAATGAGCTTTGGCAAAACCACCCCCATCCTGCGGATCTTCGACGAGGCCAAGGCGCGGGAGTTTTATATCGACTTCCTGGGCTTCACGCTCGACTGGCAGCACCGCTTCGAAGACAACTTCCCGCTGTATATGCAGGTGTCGCGCGGGGAGTGCGTGCTGCACTTGTCGGAGCACCATGGCGACAGCACGCCGGGCTCTGCGTTGCGCATCGAGACCGACGAGCTGGAAGCCTTCCAGCAGCAGTTGCTGGCCAAGGATTACCGCTTCGCCCACCCACAGATCCAGGCCATGCCCTGGGGCAGCCAGGACCTGACGGTGCTCGATCCGTTCGGCAATCGGCTGGTGTTTACCAACGCCATCAGCGTCTGAGCCAGCGCTTCGCATCTTGCGCCTGGACCTTGTAGCCGCTGCCGAGCGCAGCGAGGCTGCGACAGGACCGCAGGTCCTCCAGCGGTCTCAAGAACCTTGCGCCCCCTGCGGGGACGATCGCAGCCTCGCGGGCTCGGCAGCGGCTACAGGGAAGGGCGATACACCTGGCATGCCTGGACCTTGTAGCCGCTGCCGAGCGCAGCGAGGCTGCGATAGGACCGCAGGTCCTCCAGCGGCCCCAAGAACCTTGCGCCCCCTGCGGGGACGATCGCAGCCTCGCGGGCTCGGCAGCGGCTACAGGGAATGGGGCGATGCACCTCGCCTTGCGCCTGGCACCTTGTAGCCGCTGCCGAGCGCAGCGAGGCTGCGACAGGACCGCAGGTCCTCCAGCGGTCCCAGAAGCTTGCGCCCCCTGCGGGGACGATCGCAGCCTCGCGGGTTCGGCAGCGGCTACAGGGTTAGAGGGTTCGCTGGGTGTGGCGGAATTCTCCCGGGGTCATGCCGGTGCGGCTTTTGAAGGTGCGGTGAAAGGAGCGCTGTTCGGTAAAGCCCAGGTATTGGGAAATATCGTGAATCGCCAGATCGCTGTGCAGCAGGTAATGCTCGGCGAGCTCCTGGCGCAGGTCATCGAGAATCTGCTGGTAGCCGGTGCCGGCCTGTTGCAGCTGGCGCTGCAGGGTGCGCACGGAGGTGGCCAGTTGTTTCGCCACCTGCTCCTTGCGTGGCAGGCCTTCCTTGAGCAACTGGCGCAGAACGTTTTTCACCTGCTGCGGCAGCGGCGCATCGCTTAGCGAGGCCATCAGGCCCAGGGCATGTTCCTCCAGGGTACGCAGCAACTGGGCGTCGGCCTGGCGCAGGGGCAACTGCATGTATTGCGCAGGCGCGATCAGCGCCGAATAGGCTTGGTCGAACAGCACCGGGCTGCCGAAAAATGCCTCGTACTGGGCCAGCTCGGCCCCCGCCGGCAGCGAATGCTCGAACCACACGGCGATGGGGCTCAACCGGGTATCGGCGATCCACTGTGCGTACAGCAGCCACGACGCCAGCACGTTCTCCACCATGTGCCGGCGCGAGGTGGGGCGCTGGTGGCGGCAGCTCCAGGTCAAGTGGATTTGCCCGTCGACCTGCTCGGCACGGCTGACGCCCATGTCGCCCACCAGCTTCTCGAACGGCATGATCCGGTTCATCGCGTCGCCCAGGGTCGCGCAGTTCATGGTGATGTAGCCCAGCACGTTCCACGAGTTGGGCAGTACGAACCGCGCCGAGTTGAGCCCGAACAGCGGGTCTGCCGAATGCTCGCAGAAATAGTCCAGCAAACGCTCATGGGCCTCGCCGGGCAGGCGCAGGCTGTTGTCGCTCAATTGCCCGGCCTGCAAGCCCGCGGCCGCCAGCGCAGGTTCAATGGCGATACCCAGCTGCTCGGCATAGCGCAGGTACTTGAGCAGCGGTGGGACCGAGGTGTAGCCGAGGCTGTGCATGGTGGGTTTCCTGGCGCCGGGACGTGGATGGACGCGCGCGGGAACCGAGTGGGAGGCTGTTCCAGCAGGCGTCGGCGCCCTGAAAGGTAATTTGAAAGCGGGACTAAAGTAAATGCTTCGGGCCCCTTGTCCCCGGCTGACCCAATTGGCTACTCGAACTGGCCTGATGCGACCGTGACACCCGTGCGCCGCGAACTAGTATGGGGGCCTTGCAAACCAACACTTACAAGCACGACACAAGGGGCACAGGCATGCGACGCTGGAACGGCTGGGGCGAACAGAGCACGGTGGTCGAATTGCCCGCCCAGGGCGCGGGGTTTCTTGCGCAGCGTATCGGCGCGGGGAGCCGGCTGGCGGATGCTTCGCTGGAAACCGCGTTGGCCCGGGTGCCGCCGTCGCGCCTGATGCCCCATGCGCTGTACAGCATCGAGGCCCATGACCGGCTGCTGCATGCCCGCGGCCAGAGCCTGCCGGACTGGCTGGCCCTGCGCGAAGGCACGCTGGAGCGCTACCCGGACGGCGTGGCCTTTCCCGATAGCGCCGAGCAGGTTCGCCAGTTGCTGGCCCTGGCCGAACAGCAGGACCTGTGCCTGATCCCCTACGGCGGCGGCACCTCGGTGGCCGGCCACATCAACCCACCCGTTTCGACGCGGCCGGTACTGACCGTGTCCATGGCGCGGATGAATCGCCTGCTGGAGCTGGACGAAAGCAGCCTGATCGCCACCTTCGGCCCCGGCGCCAGCGGCCCGCAGGTGGAAAGCCAGTTGCGCGCCCGCGGCTATACCCTGGGGCACTTCCCACAGTCCTGGGAGCTGTCGACCCTGGGCGGCTGGGTCGCCAGCCGCTCCAGTGGCCAGCAGTCCCTGCGCTACGGGCGCATCGAGCAGTTGTTCGCCGGCGGCACCCTGGAAACCTTCGCCGGCCCCTTGCAGATTCCCGCGTTCCCGGCGTCGGCCGCGGGGCCGGACCTGCGCGAGGTGGTGCTGGGCTGCGAGGGGCGCTTCGGGATCATTTCCTCGGTCAAGGTACGGGTCAGCGCGCTGGTCGAGGACGAGCGCTTCTATGGCGTGTTCCTGCCGGACTGGCCCAAGGCGCTGCAGGCCATCCGCCAACTGGCCCAGGCCCGAGTGCCGCTGTCCATGCTGCGGCTGTCGAACGCGGTGGAAACCGAGACCCAGCTGGCCCTGGCCGGCCATCCGCGGCAGATCGCCTGGCTGGAGAAATACCTGAAGCTGCGCGGGGCGGGGCAGGGCAAGTGCCTGCTGACCTTCGGCGTGACCGGCAACCGCCAGCAGAACGCCCTGTCCCTGCGCCAGGCCAGGCAGCACCTGAAGGCCTTCGGCGGGGTGTTCACCGGCACCTTGCTGGGCAACAAGTGGGCGCATAACCGCTTTCGTTTTCCCTACCTGCGCGAGAGCCTCTGGCATGCCGGCTATGTGGTCGACACCCTGGAGACCGCCACCGACTGGAGCAATGTCGACAACCTGTTGCAGCGCATCGAGGCCAGCCTGCGCGATTGCCTGGCGGCCGAAGGCGAACAGGTCCATGTCTTCACCCACCTGTCGCATGTCTACGGCGAAGGCTCGAGCATCTACACCAGCTACGTGTTCCGTCCGGCCGCGGATTACCCGGCCACCCTGGCCCGCTGGAAGGCGCTCAAGCATGCGGCCAGCCAGACCATCGTCGAGCACGGCGGCACCATCAGCCACCAGCACGGCGTGGGCAAGGACCACGCGCCCTACCTGCCGCACGAAAAAGGCGAATTGGCGATCGCCGCCCTGCGCAGCCTCAGCCGGCACTTCGACCCTGCCGGGCGCCTCAACCCCGGCACCCTGCTGGAGGAATAAGGCCCATGAGCACGGATTGGAATGCGCAATGGCGCCAGGCTCAGCTGCCGACCCTGGCAGGCCAGAGCTGGGACCTGATCGTGATCGGCGGCGGCATCAGCGGGGCCGGGATCCTGCGTGAGGCGGCGCGGCATGGCTGGCGCTGCCTGCTGCTGGAACAGCGCGATTTTGCCTGGGGCACTTCCAGCCGTTCCTCGAAAATGGTCCATGGCGGCCTGCGCTACATCGCCAAGGGCCAATGGCGCCTGACCCGCGATTCGGTGCGCGAACGCCAGCGCCTGCTCGACGAAGCGCCCGGGCTGGTGGAGCCCATGAGCTTTCTGATGCCGCACTATCGCGGTGTGTTTCCCGGGCCGCGGGTGTTCGGTGGCCTGCTGGCGGTGTACGACGCCCTGGCCGGGCGGCGCAACCATCGTTTCCACGACGTCGAGCAGATGCGTTACCTGGCGCCCGGCATCAAGGCCGAAGGCTTGCTGGGCGGCTCGTGTTTTCTCGATGCCCTGACCGACGATGCCCGGCTGGTGATGCGGGTGCTGGCCGAGGCGCGGGCCGATGGCGCCCAGGCGTTCAATGGCCTGCGTGTGCAGCAGGTGCTGCGCGAACGGGGGCGAGTGTGCGGAGTGTCGGTCGAGGACGTGGAAAGCGGCCAGTCGCTGACCCTGCGTTGCTCGGTGCTGGCGGTGGCGAGTGGGGCCTGGGCCGGGCGTTTCGCGCCGCCTGGCGAGAACCGCCACTTGCGGCCCCTGCGCGGCAGCCACCTGTTGCTGCCCGGCTGGCGCTTGCCGGTGGCCCAGGCATTCAGCTTCCTGCATGACAGCGATCGGCGCCCGGTGTTCGTGTTTCCCTGGGAAGGCGCCACCGTGGTCGGCACCACCGACCTCGATCACCGCGAAGACCTCGACCAGAGCGCGCGCATCAGTGCCGAGGAGCTGGCCTATCTGCTGGCGGCCTGCGAGCAGCAATTTCCCGAGGCGCGCATCGGCGCCGCCGATGTGCTGTCGACCTGGTCCGGTGTGCGCCCGGTGGTGGGCAGCGCCGACGCGGCGGGCAAGCCTTCCAGTGAAACCCGCGAGCATGCGCTGTGGTGTGAGCCGGGCTGCGTGACCCTCGCCGGCGGCAAGCTGACCACCTTTCGTACCCAGGCCATCGAGGTGTTGCAGGCCTGTGCGGCGATGCTCGGGCGGACCCTGGACGCTGCCGACGCGGTGGTGTTCGCGGCCGTGCCGGCGGTAGAGGTCGCGGGCCTGAGCAGTGGCCAGCTGCGCCGCCTGGCCGGGCGCCATGGGCGCGACCTGCCGCGACTGGCGCAATGGCTGGCGCAGCTGGGATGCGGCTGCGTCGCCAGCAGCGACACCTTGTGGGCCGAGCTGGCGTTTGCCGCCCAAAGCGAGATGGTCCTGCACCTGGACGACCTGCTGCTGCGCCGCACCCGCCTGGGCCTGTTGCTGGCCAACGGCGCGGCGGCCGAGCTGCCGGCGATCCGCGCCCTGTGCCAGCCCCTGCTCGGTTGGGACGACGCGCGCTGGGAACAGGAACAACAGCGTTATCACGACCTGTGGCTGCGTTATCACAGCCTGCCCGAGGTTGCCTATAGAAGCCTACCCAAGAGCCATCCATGAACAACGACAAGCCCTATCTGCTGGCGATCGACAATGGCACCCAGAGCGTGCGGGCCCTGTTGTTCGACCTGCAAGGCAACCTGCTGGGCAAGGGCAAGGTCGAGTTGCAGGCCTACTATTCCAGCCAGCCCGGCTGGGCCGAACAGGACCCCGATTACTACTGGCGCAAACTCGGCGAGGCCTGCCAGCAGTTGTGGCAGCAGACCGGCATCGATCGCCGGCAGATCCGCGGCGTGTCACTGACGACCCAGCGCGGCACCCTGATCAACGTCGATGCCGACGGCAAGCCCTTGCGTCCGGCGATCCTCTGGCTCGACCAGCGCCAGACCGAAGTCGAGGGCGACATCAAGGGCCCCTGGAGTTGGCTGTTCAAGCTGATCGGGGCCCAGGCCACGGTGGATTACTTTCGCGCCCAGGCCGAGGTCAACTGGATCGCCCGGCACCAGCCCGACGTCTGGGCGGCCACCGACAAGCTGTTGCTGCTGTCGGGCTTTCTCACCCATCGGCTGACCGGGAACTTTGTCGACTCGGTCGGCTGTTGCGTGGCCTTTTTGCCCTTCGACTACAAGCACCTGCGCTGGGCCGCGCCCCGTGACTGGAAATGGCAGGCCCTGGCGGTGCGCCCCGAGCAGCTGCCGAGCCTGCGCAAGCCGGGCGAGGTCCTGGGGCATATCAGCGCCGCGGCCAGCCAGCTGACCGGGATTCCCGAAGGCCTGCCGCTGATTGCCGCGGGGGCCGACAAGGCCTGTGAAGTGCTGGGTTCCGGGGTGCAGGACAGCGGCACCGCCTGCCTGTCCTACGGCACCACGGCGACCATCACCACCACCCGGTCCCGCTACCGGGAAATCATCCCGCTGATCCCGCCTTACCCCTCGGCGATGCCCGACCATTACAACTGCGAAGTGATGATCTATCGCGGCTACTGGATGGTCAGCTGGTTCAAGCAGGAGTTCGGCCTGCGGGAAATGCAGCAGGCCCGCGAGCAGGGGCTGGAGCCGGAGGTGTTGTTCGATGCGCTGGTCAACGCGGTGCCGCCCGGCTCCATGGGGCTGATGCTGCAACCTTACTGGTCGCCCGGAATCCGCGAGCCGGGCGTCGAGGCCAAGGGCGCGATGATCGGCTTTGGCGATGTGCACACCCGGGCGCATATCTACCGGGCGATTCTCGAGGGCCTGGCCTACGCCCTGCGCCAGGGCAAGGAACGCATCGAGCAGCGCACCCGCAACCCGATTACCTGCTTGCGGGTGGCCGGCGGCGGTTCCCAGAGCGACGCGGCCATGCAATTGACGGCGGACATTTTCGGCCTGCCCGCCGAGCGTCCGCATGTGTACGAAGCCTCCGGGCTCGGCGCGGCGATTGCCTGTGCGGTCGGGCTGGGCCTGTACCCGGATTTCCCCACGGCCATCGCCGGCATGACCCGCGTCGCCGAGGTCTTCCAGCCGCAACCCCAGGCGCAGCAGCTCTATCAACGGCTGTACCGCGAGGTGTATGTGCGCATGTACCGCCAGCTCAGCCCGCTGTACCGCAGTATTCGCGAGATCACCGGTTACCCGGCCTGAACCCGGCCGCACGCCAGCGGTTGTCGCGCCCGGGTTTGCCGGCGCGCGGCGTTGGCGGCTGCGTGGGTTCGCGGGCAACGGCGTGGCGCTATCGGAGAGTTTTTTTGGCCAGATTGGACAGTGTCAGGCCCGGGGTCGGTTGTTAGGCTCGATCCCCACTGCCGATTGATCCAATAAGAGCGAAAAGCCGATGAAGTTGTCTGTAGCGCTGTGGTGGGGGCTGACGTGGGGAACCTGCGCGATGGCGCCCGATGCCCAGGCCTGGTCCAACCACACCGTGGGCAGCTACCTGGCCTTGCAGGCGTTGCCGCAACTGCGTGACGCGCCCGAAGTCGAGGTCGAAGCCCTGGAGTCGTTCCTCGTGCAGGAGCATGTGGGGCTGGTGGTCCTGCTCGAGCGGCAGGAGCAGTTTGCCCGTGAGCACTTCGCGCACTATCCGCCGCGCCCGGACGAGCTGAAGCTGGGCGAGCAGCCGGGGGACAATCCGCGCCAGGCATTTCTCCAGGCGCTGCGGCTCAACCCGAAGATCCACCTGGCGCTGGCGATCCAGCCGATGGTCGGGCAAGACCAGCCCCGGCGCCAGCACCTGGCGGCGGACCAGGTGATGGTCAAGCAGACCCTTTCGCCCTGGAACATCCAGCGCTTCATTGCCCTGGCTCCCGCCGAGCGCGTCGCGCCGCTGGCGGTGCTGGCCAGTGCCGCCGACGAGCCGGACTACGGCCACGACATCAACCTGTTCAGCGACAACCCCGGCGATGTCGGCGCGCGCTATGGCTTCGGCCCGCAACCCTTTGGCGATGCGCGGTTCCAGTACAGCTCCCAGGCGCCGTTCCACATGGGTTTCTTCCACGAAAACCCGGTGGTGTATGCCGCCGCGCCGTTCCTGCAACGCAACTGGCCGCACTGGCGGGCCTATCAGTTTCTCGACCTGGCGCGCTTCGCCTTCGCCAAGGGGCATCCCTATTGGGGTTACCGCTTTCTCGGCTGGGGCCTGCATTACATCCAGGACCTGACCCAGCCCTATCACGCCACGGCGCTGCCGGGTGTCGACCTGGCCGACATGCTGCTGATGGAGAGCAAGGCCCTGGCCGGCTACGACGCGGACAAGAAGGCCGCGATCGAACGCGCGGCCACCCGCCACACGGAGGTGGAGAAATACCAGTTCAACTGGCTGCACGGCCTGCTGCTGGCCGGGCAGCCGCACCCGATGCTGGCGGCCTATGCCGACACCGAGCGGGACGCGAGCTACCCGCCCTATTCGGTGGACTACCCGCGCGAGGTGATCAGCGCCGAATCCAGCGCCCAGGCTGCGGCCTTCGACGAGGCCATCGGCCAGTGGCTGCAGACCCCGGCAGCCAACCAGAGCTTCAGCGCCGGCAACGCGCTGGCCCGGGAACGTTATGAGCATGCGGCGCTGAACGGGCAACTGTTGCAACTGATCCGGAACCTGGGCGCCCACAGCCGCAATTTTGTGCGCGCCGGTATCGAGGCAGATGCCGGGCCAGGCGCCGAGTAGTGCAGCGCAAGCGGACAGAAAAATAACAAGAGTCAGTCAGGGGGATGCAAGCGATGGCGATCAGCGTGTGGAGTCGGCACCCGGGAGCACCGGGCAAATGGTACGCGGCACCCAGCTATGCCGGGGTCGGGCTGCTGGGCCTGTTGCAATGGTGCGCGGTCGATGCGGTGCAGGCCATGGAGTTCAGCGTGCTGGACAATCAGGTCACCGGCTCGTTCGACAGCACCTTGTCCTACGGCCGCCTGTGGCGGGTGCAGGGGCGGGACAAGAGCAACGATGACGTCAACACCAACGACGGCAATCGCAATTTCGACACCGGGCTGGCTTCGGAGGTCTACAAGATCACTTCGGAGCTGGAGGCCAACTACCAGAACTACGGCATGTTCGTGCGCGGCACGGCGTTCTATGACACCCAGATCATGGACAAGCGCAACGACTACTACAAAAACAACCAGCCCTCGCAGCCGAGCCAGAGCAACCCCCGGGACGATCACTTCAGCAGCCAGACCCGCGACATCGCCGGCAGCCGCGTGGAGATGCTCGACGCCTATGTCTACGGCAACTGGGATGTGGCGCAGATGCCGCTGTCGGTGCGGCTCGGGCGCCAGGTGTTCAACTGGGGCGAGGGGATTTTCTATCGCGGCGGGGTCAACACCACCAACCCGGTGGACGCCGCCAAGTACCGTCTGCCCGGCGCCGAGGTCAAGGAAGTGCTGATGCCGGTGGAGGCCATCAGTTTCAACATCGGCCTGAGCGACAACCTGACCCTGGAAAGCTTCTACCAGTGGAACTGGAAGGAGACGCGCATCGACCCGGTCGGCACCTTCTACTCGCAGACCGATCTGTTCGCCGACGGCGGCCGCACGGCTTACAACAACTTCAGCGGCACCGCGCTGGACACCCCGGTGCCGGGCTTCGGCAACGTCATCGGGCTGTATGAGTCCCTGGGCAACAACCCGGTGCTGGGCAACGTGCTGCGCAGCACCGGCCTGTATGCCAATGGCATCACCCCGGCATTCGGCAACACCCTCAAGGTGGCCTCGGTGGGCAAGGACATCAACGCGCGCAACGACGGCCAATACGGCTTCGCCTTTCGCTACATGGCCGAGTCGCTCAACAGCACCGAGTTCGGCCTGTACCTGGTCAACTATCACGCCAAGGAGCCCACCATCGCCGCCGACCTGGGCGGGTATCAGGGCGTCGACATGGACGCCCTGGCCAATCTGCTGCGCCCGGTGGCGGGCAGCCAGGCCGAGGCGCTGGCCAACGGCCTGGCCACGGCCGACGTCATGGGCAACATCCAGGCCCACCGCCGGTACGCCGAAGACATCCGCATGTATGGCTTCAGCTTCAACACCACCCTGGGGCCGGCGTCGGTGTTCGGCGAACTGGCTTACCGGCCGAACCTGCCGATCGGCATCGCGGCCACCAACGACCTGGTCGGCGACCTGGCCAACGGCGCGGCGGCCGCGGCGGCTGGCCGGACCGTGAATGTCGGTGGGCAAATGGTCCGGCTCGACAGCGAGATCAACAACGCCGAACGGATCGAAGCCTTCAACGCCTCCCTGGGCAGCATCTACAACTTCGGCCCAAGCCTGTCGTTCGACTCGTTGTTCGGGGTGTTCGAACTGGCCTCCGAGCACCTGCGCGGCAGCAGCCTGAAGTACAGGGCCCATGACGGCAGCACCCGCTATTACGCCGGCACCGGCAACTTTTCCTACGTCTCCGGGGGCGAGCGCGACGATCAGGTCAACCGCAACGCCTACAGCTACACGGTGATGTTCAACGGCACCTGGAACGACGTGTACGCCGGGGTCAACGTGTCGCCCTACGTGGTCTACAAGGACGACTTCGAGGGCAACTCCTACCAGGCCGGCAACTTCATCGAGGGACGCAAGGCCTACACCCTGGGGGTCAAGGCCAACTACCAGAACAAGCTGGAAGCCGAGTTGCAGTACACCGAGTTTTTCGGCGGTGGCCAGAACAACGGCGTGCGTGACCGCGACAACATCGGTTTCAACCTCAAGTACTTCCTGTGAGCCATCAGCCTGCGGCACCTGTCGAGCCGCTTCGGAGAGCATCCATGTTGCACAAGCACCGATTGATCCACGCCGGCCTGGCGCTGGCCCTGGGCGTGGCCGCCGCCAGCGCCCTGGCAGCGAACGGCGATGAGGCGCAAGCACTCAAGGGCAGCCTGACACCGCTGGGCGCCGAGCGTGCCGGCAACGCGGCCGGCACCATTCCGGCCTGGGACGGTGGCATCACCCAGGCGCCCCAGGGCTATCAATCCGGCAAGCACCATGTCGACCCGTTCGCCGGCGACACGCCGTTGTTCACCATCACCAAGGCCAACCTGGAGCAGTACAAGGCCAACCTCACCGCCGGTGAAATCGCCCTGTTCAACAACTACCCGGACACCTTCCAGATGCCGGTGTACAAGAGCCGCCGCTCCGGCTCGGCGCCGCAATGGGTGTATGACAACACCTACAGGAACGCCACCAGCGCCAAGCTGCTCGACGGTGGCAACGGCTTTGCCGACGCCTACGGCGGGGTGCCGTTCCCGATCCCGAAAAGCGGGGTCGAGGCGTTGTGGAACCACATCACACGCTACCGCGGCACCTATGTGGTACGCCGCGCTTCCGAGGCGCCGGTGCAGCGCAATGGCAGCTTCGCGCTGGTGACCTCGCAGCAGGAAGGGCTGTTCAACTACTACCGCAAGGACGGGCAGTTCGCCGGTTTGAAGAACGTCCTGTTCTATTACCTGGCCTTCGTGAAAAGCCCGGCGCGCCTGGCCGGTGGCGCCGCCCTGGTGCATGAGACCCTGGACCAGATCAAGGAGGCCCGCCAGGCCTGGATCTACGACGCCGGCCAGCGGAGGGTGCGGCGCGCGCCGAACCTGGCGTACGACACGCCGATCGCGGCGTCCGACGGTTTGCGCACGGCCGACGACACCGACATGTTCAACGGCTCGCCCGACCGCTACGACTGGAAGCTGCTGGGCAAGAAGGAGATCTACATTCCGTACAACAACTACAAGGTGTCCAGCCCGGCGGTGAAGTACGCCGATTTGCTCAAGGCCGGGCATCTCAACCCGCAGTACAGCCGTTATGAGTTGCATCGGGTGTGGGTGGTGGAAGGCACCTTGAAGCCCAATGCCCGGCACATCTATTCCAAGCGAGTGCTGTTTCTCGACGAGGACAGCTGGGGCGCGGCGGTGGTGGACCAATACGATGGCCGCGGGGATCTGTGGCGGGTGTCGATGGCCTATCTGAAGAACTTCTACGACCTGCCGACGACCTGGAGCGCGCTGGACGTGTTCCACGATCTGCAGGCGCGTCGTTACTACGTGCAGAACCTGGATAACGAGGAAGCGCAGACCGTGGACTTTGCCCAGCCCGTGCCGGAAGACGCTTACTTCATGCCGTCGGCGTTGCGCTTGCGCGGGACCCGGTAAGGGGCGGCTTTGTCTTGCCTCGGGCTGGCTGGCGCGGCGGTGCAGGGTTCAAGACGCTGCCGTGGGTGCCGATACGCAAGAGGCAGGCACACTTTGGGGAGCGCGAAAGCTCCCCCTGACCCTTTCAGGAACGGAGTCCAAAAAAATGAACACAGCCATTGCATGGCCGGAGGTTTTTCTCGGGGCGTTTGATGCGATCAGCGAGCGCATGGCGCAGGTGCTGGAGCTGAGCGATTGCCGGGAGCACTGGATTCAGGCCGAGCTCAGCCTGTATGCCTGGCAGCAGGGTCATACCGATGTCTGGACTGGCGGTAATGCTGGAGGACGCACGAAAGTCGACCTGTATACGGAAGATCTCGATATGGCGGCCGAGGTGAAGTGCCTGGGGGATGTGTCGTTTCCCAAGTGCCTGATGGGCAAGGGGATGGCCGAGACCCGGTCCGTGCTGCGAGAGGATGGGGATGGGCGGCTCTGGTTTCCGCAGGTTGACCGGGGTGAGTCTGTGGTCTGGTCGGTGTTTGCCGATCTGCGTCGGCTGCAACGGATGGAGGGGGTTCGGAACAAGTTTCTGATTCTGGTGATTGCCAAGGACTATGTGGCAGAGACACAGATGGGGGAGACGCTGCGGCGGCTTCGTTTGTCGCAAGAGGAGTGGTCGTTGGAGTTGAAGAACGCCACGGTGCGGATTTGGCGGATCGAGTAGCGCGTAGGAGCGAGGCTTGCCTGCGATGGCGTCTGCTCTGGCGCTGCATTTTTTGGACGGGGTACATATCCGTTTCTGCGGTCATGGCCTCTGGCGGTATGGGAAAAGCCTCTGTAGGAGCGAGGCTTGCCCGCGATGGCGTTCGTTCTGGCGCTGTATTTCTTGGATGGGGTGCATATCCATTTCTGCGGTCACGGCTACTTATGGTTCCGCCCTTACGGCGGGTCACTTTTGGCAAACGCCCGGAATGCCGGCCCAGCCAAAAGTAACCAAAAAGTCTTGCCCCTGCGTACGGCCTTCGCTGCGCTCAGGTTTCCTCGCTCCGGCGTCCATCAGGGGGCATCGACTCCGGTCGGCTTCGCTTCGACCTCCATACGATGTCCTCGACTGCGTCGAGGGGCGCTACGCGCCATCCCCCTGATGAACACCGGAACGAAGCCTTCCGATGGGGCGGGCAGATCAAGATCAAAAGCTGCGCCATGCGCGACCTACCGGTCGGCGCTAACTCCTGTAGCCGCTGCCGAGCCCGCGAGGCTGCGATCGACTGCGCAGCAGGCGCAGGGATTTTGAAACCGCTGGAGGACCTTCGGTCCTATCGCAGCCTCGCGGGCTCGGCAGCGGCTACAGACCGGTTATATCGGCGCTTTTTGTAGGAGCGAGCTTGCTCGCGATCAGGTCCTGCGGATGACGTGTTTTGTCGTGTAGGACGCTGTCTGAAAGTGAGGCTCTTCGCTTTATCTTGTAAGGCTTTTCCGAGAAACTCCGGGGCGCTTGCGTCTGGGAAGGGGGCTGTCTAGCCTCGGGTTCGTCACCGGTTTTTCGGTGATCGGGTTTAGCAGCTCGAGGAAAATCCAGACGTACAAGCTCCCTATCTAACTCGTTGGCATTTCTTGTCGACTTGTTTGTTATGGCAGCTGTGCGCGGGGCACCCTTGGGTGCGCTGGGTCTCTGGAGTCCTGGTCTGCTAACCCGCGTATAGCTGCCACCCTATTTTCGTTTAGCAGCGACGGGTGATGGCTCCACTACTCCGGAGTTACGCCATGAAAAAGCTCGTCCCCGATCCACCCGTTTCCCTTCCGTGCTCGCGTAGAAATCCTGAGCATGATCGTGCCAACGAAAGCATTCTTCAGGCGCTGTGCCTGCATCGTGGTGATGGTTCGCCGATGGATGCGCTCAAGCCAACCGTGGGCACTGTCGTTGGCCAGGATTCGTTGTTTTGTGTGCGTGAAGGCATCAGCGCCGAGGAGGCGTTGCTTCACGTTTCGATCCTGCTCAAGGCGGCCGAAGAGGTGTCCGATGAGATCACCGAGCGGGCCAGTGGCGTGGAGCGTGGCCTGATCTGGTCGCTGATCCATAACGTGGAGATGGCGCGGGGTGTGGTGGATGCGCTGCTAGACGGCAGCCGCCCGCCCACGCAGGCCTGAACCCGAACTCCGAACTCCGAACTCCGAACTCTGAACTCTGAACTCTGAACTCCGAACCCCGAACCCCGAACCCCGAACCTTGGGACTTGGAACCCTGTAGCCGCTGCCGAGCCCGCGAGGCTGCGATCGACTGCGCAGCAGGCGCAAGGTCTTGAGACCGCCGAAGGCCTTCGGCCTTATTGCAGCCTGCGGCAGCGGCTACAGGGATTGGGGAGGGTGGGCGGCCTATCGCGAGCGAGGTTGCTCGCGATAGGGCCTTGAGGGTCAGACGCGGAAGTGGCTGACCATCATTTGCAGCTGGTTGCCCAGGCGCGCCAGTTCGACGCTGGAGGCGGCGGTTTCATCGCTGGCGGCGGCGGTCTGTTCCGAGACGTCGCGCACGTTGATGATGCTGCGGCTGATTTCCTCGGCCACGGCGCTCTGCTGTTCGGCAGCGGCGGCGATCTGCTGGTTCATCGACTGGATGTTCGACACCGTGCGGGTGATGTTCTCCAGGGAGACGCCGGCCTTGCGGGTCAGGTCGACGCTGCTGTCGGTCAGGCTGCGGCTGTTGTTCATCACGTTGGCCACTTGCTGGGTGCCGTTCTGCAGGCCGGCCACCAGGCCTTCGATTTCCTCGGTGGATTTCTGCGTGCGTTGCGCCAGGGCGCGGACTTCGTCGGCGACCACGGCGAAACCGCGACCGGCTTCACCGGCGCGGGCGGCTTCGATGGCGGCGTTCAGCGCCAGCAGGTTGGTCTGTTCGGCCACGGCCTTGATCACGTCCATGACGCTGCCGATCTTCTGGCTTTCCTGTTGCAGCACGCTCATGGCGTCGGTGGAACGCACCACTTCGCTGGCCAGGCGTTCGATCTGGGCGATGGCTTCGGCCACCACCTTGTCGCCTTCGCGGGCTTCGCCGTCGGCGGCGGCCGCGGCTTGCGAGGCTTCTTCGGCGTTGCGCGCGACTTCCTGCACGGTGGCGGTCATCTCGTGCATGGCGGTGGCCACCTGGTCGGTCTCGACCTTCTGGCTGTTGACCCCGGCGCTGGTTTCCTCGGTCACCGCCGACAGCTCCTCGGCGGCGCTGGCGATCTGGGTCACGCCGTCGCGGATGCCACCGATCAGTTCGCGCAGGGTCACGCCCATGCGGCCGATGCCTTGTTGCAGCACGCCGAGTTCGTCGCGGCGGGTGACGCGCACGTCCTGGGTCAGGTCGCCGGACGCGATGCGCTCGACCACGGTCATGGTTTCACGCAGTGGACGGGTGATCTGGCGGGTGATGATCACCGCGGCCAGGATGCCCACCAGCAGCGCCAGCAGGGTGCTGATCAGTTGCAGGCTGCGGGCCTGGACGCTTTCTTCGTCGCGGCGGTCGAGCTGGAACTGGTACAGCTCTTCGCTCTGGCTGACGATCAGGGCGCCCTGTTCGGTCATTTCCTTGCGCGCCTGGCCGGCTTCGCTGACCGCGGCCTTGAAGGTCAGCAGGGAGGTGCGGTAGTCATCCAGCGCGGTTTTCAACTGGCGCAGGGCATCGCCCTGGGTGCTGCTGAAATGGCTGTCCAGGCCACCCAGCGCGGCAATCGCCGCGTTCATCTGGGCGGCGGCATTGCGTTCGGCGTCCGCGGTGCTGTTGTAGATGTATTCACGGACTTCGAAGCGCGCCAGCAGGAACTCCTCACGGGCCTTGGTGATGGCCTGGAACTGTTCGAAGCGCTGGTCGCTCAGGGGCATTTGCTGAACGCGCGTGGTGATGCTGTTGATCAGGTTGCGCGCCGTTTCCGAGTTGCCGTTCATCACCGCGCGGGCGGCATTGGCGTTGCGGTAGGCGTTGCGCATCTTGTTCAGGGACGCCTGGTAGGCGCTGATGGTGGTGCCCTGTTCCTTGAGCAGCTTGATGTTGGCCGGGTTCTTGAAGCTGTTCTGCAGCTTCTGTTGCTGGGCCGAGAAGTCGTCCAGGGAGGCCTGCACATTCTGCGCGGCGGTTTCGTCGCCGTTGGTCAGCATGTATTGCAGGCGGGTCACGCGCAGCTTGGTCAGCCCGGCGTTCAGTTGGGTGATGTCGCTCATCCAGTTGCTGCGGTCGATCAGACCGCCCAGGCTGGTCCAGCCCGTGATGGCGAGGATGGTAGTCAGGGCCAGGACCAGGCCGAAGCCCAGGCCTAACTTGAGATTGACGCTGATGTTGCCGAACCAGCTATTCATGCAATTCCTCCAGGAACGTTGTGCTGCTTGATCGTGTATCGCTGGAAGATTGTTGTTATTGGTGGCCAGCAAGGATTTGTTCGCAGGTGTGTATCGGCGGCAAGGGCAATAGCTGAAACGATTTCGTCGCATTAGTTTTTTGCACCATTTTGGGGCTTTCCAAGGGCCTGATTTCGCTCCAGAAACCGCCTGGCCGATTGAGCTTTTTTTCACATCCGTTTCACTGGGCGGCCACGCCTCGCTGCCTAAAGTCCGACCTTCGATCGGGTACCACGCACTCGATTTGTCATGAGCGGCGGTTAGCGTCTGCTGCGCTGCTCAACTCAATGTCTGGTGGTCATATAGGGGCGGCTCGCACGTGGCGTCAGGACTCAGTCTTCCGGTGGCAAAGCCCGCGCTCGTCGCGAGCCGTTTTGCCCGTTATCGCAATAGCCTGGTGATCGCCCTGGTGGCCTTGCTGGTGCTGCCGCTGGTGTTCTTTGTGCTCAAGCCCGCGGCGGTGCCGGACCTGGCCCACGGCAACCTGGCCGGCGCCAGGGCCTTGAGCGCCGGCTGGGCCAAGGGCCAGATGATTGTGCTGATTCGTCATGTGGAGCGTTGCGACCATTCCAGGGCCGCCTGCCTGAACGTGCCCGACGGCATCACCGACCGTGCCCGTGACGTGGCGGTGGGGGTTGGCGCGCAGTTCGAGCACCTGGGGCTGGACAAGGCCGACATCTACCACAGCCCGCTGACCCGCGCGGTACAGACCTCGGGTTATATGTTCAGCAAGGCCGGCAGTGGCGAAGACTGGCTGTTCGACTGCAAACGCAGCCTGTTGCGCGATGCCCTGGCGCACAAGGTGGCCGGGCGCAACCTGGTGCTGGTGACCCACAGCGAATGCATGGCCGCGCTGGAGAAGGCGCTGAAGCTGCCGTCTTCGAGCCTGGGCTACGGCGCCTCGTTGTTCGTCTCCACCGATACCCTCGATGGGCGTCCGCACATGCTCGGCTTCATCGAAGCCAGCGACTGGCGTTCCGTCGCCTTCAATCGCCCCTGACCGTCCCTTGCCCGAGACTCTGAATATGCCGGCGTTTTCCCGTTCCCGCTTTACGGCCTGGAGCTTTTATAAATGGAACCTCGGCCTGCCGCTGCTGTGCGCGGCGCTGGTGTTCCTGATGTTCGACATGACCCGGATCGACATCGCCTTCAGCGACCTGTTCTTCGATCCGCTGAGCCAGACCTTCCCGCTGGATCACTCCCATCTGTTCGAGAAGATCACCCACAAGTGGGCGCGGATCATCCCCAACTGGACCGGCGAGCTGGCGCTGATCGGGCTGCTGCTGTCGTTTGTCTGGCCGCTGTTCAAGAGCGCAAGGTTTGGCCGCGGCAAGACCTTGCTGGAGAAGCTCCGCGTGGCGCCGGTATTGCGTTTTACCGCGCGCCATCGCCGGGACCTGCTGTTCGTGGTGGTGGCCTTTGCCCTCTGCACCGGGGCGATTCACTACCTCAAGGGCCACACCAGCGTGTACTGCCCGGTGGAAACCACCCAGTACGCCGGCAAGATCGAGCACAAGGAGTGGTATGAGAACTTCGAGCTGTTGAAGACTGCCGGTGACGGCCGCTGCTGGCCGGGCGGCCATGCCTCGGGCGGTTTCACCATGCTGGCGCTGTACTTCGTGGCCCGGCGTTATCGCTGGCGCCACGCCAAGGCGCTGCTGTATGGCTCGCTGCTGCTGGGTTTCGTCTATGGCACCACCCGGGTGCTGCAGGGCTGGCATTACATGTCCCATACCTTCTGGGCGGGGATCGTAGTGTGGCTCACCTGCCTGCTGACGGCGCTGCTGTTTTATGGCCGCGCGCGCCTGGAACAGCCAGTGCTGGCGCACACCGAACCGGGGCCCGAGCAGTCCGCGGCGCTGATCGATAACGGTGCTTCAGTAGCTGACTGAATCGTCAGTGCGAGGCGACTGGCGGGAGAGGGCCCCGGCGCAATTTTTGGTGCTTGCCGATGTTTTTTGGGTGACCAGAACTGTTAGGGTGCGCGCCCCGGAGAAAAGAGTTCCCGGGTTCCTGGTTTATGGAGTCATGCATGAAACACTTGAGCAAAATCGCCGCCTCTGCGCTGGTTGTCCTGGCCCTGGCTGGCTGCACCGGCACCGCGATGAAAACTCAGCAACTTGATAGTAGCCAGTACACCGTGGTCGGTCACAGCGAAGCAACGGCTACCGGCATCATGCTGTTCGGGGTCATCCCAATCCGGCAGAACAACCGCTTCGTCCGCGCCCAGACCGCGGCCATCCAGGCCAAGGGCGGTGACGCGATGATCAACACCCAGATCCAGGAAAACTGGTTCTGGGCCTGGGTATTGAGCGGTTACACCACCAAGGTCTCCGGCGATGTGGTCAAGCTGAAAACCGTTCAGTGAGCCATGCCGGCGCCGGTGCGAAAGCCTGGCGACGAGATAAAAAAGGGCACCCCATGAGGGTGCCTTTTTTATGGGCGCTCACTGTGCCGGTCAGTGGCCGACAAAGTAGTAGGCCTGGCGACTGACCGTGACCTTCTTCAGTACCTTGAGTGGTGGCTTGGGGTCTTCCTCCAGGGCCATGACCGCTACGTTGTTCGGCGAGGTGCCGAGAAACTCATTCAGCTGGGCCTCGGTCTGCACGTCCTTGAGCAGGCTCTGGGTGTAGAACACGCTGGCGCCGGCCGCGCGTTCGTTGGCCTGATACAGCGCCACCTGCTGCCCGGCGGCCTGTAGCGTCTGGATCTCGCTGATCAGCGGCACAAAGGACAGCTTGCGATCGGCGCGTGGCGCGGCCCACTGCGCGGCCACCAGGTAACTGCACACCACCAGCGTCAGCACGCCTGTGGCCAGGCCGCGGCGCCGACGCCCCACGACGCTCCAGAACCCATCGCCCACGGCGCGCAGGCGCAGGCGTTCGTACAGCACTGCCGCGTATTCGGCCGCCAGCACCGCCGCGGCCGGGGTCAGCGACATCAGGTACACGGTGCGCTTGCTCGACGCCAGGCACAGCAGGGTGAACTGGGCTACGAGCCACAGGCTGAAAAACAGCAGGTAGCGGTTTTTCACCAGGCTTTTGCGAAAGTGCCACAGGCCCAGGTAGACCAGGATGTTCCACGGCAGGAAGGCTTGCGGCAGTTTGGCCAGGTAGTAATAGAAGGGCTCGTAGTGCCCGGCCTCGACAAAGGAGCCATCGAAGCGCCCGACGCTGTTGGTCCACAGCACTTCGCCCAGGGCTTGCAGGCCCCCGCGCTGGTACAGGAAGTACAGCCAGATCAGCAGCGGCACCAGGCCGAGCAGGGTCAGCAGGGCGGGTTTGAGCCAGTGGCCGAGGGCGAAGCGCTTTTCGATCAGGCTGTCGGCCAGCAGCCAGGCGAAGATCACCACGCCCGGCATCGCCAGGCCCAGCACGCCCTTGCTCAGGGTGGCGATGGCGATGCCGAGGGCGAACAGCAGCCAGCCCAGGGTGGCCGGCTGGCGTTCGGCCTGGCGCCGTTGGGTGTGGAAAAACGCCAGCAGCGCCAGGGTCACGCCGAGGCTGAGCAGGGCGTCTTCACCGACCCCGCGCACATTGCCCCAGTAACTGGCCATGGTCGCCAGCATGGCGCCGGCCACCCAGGCCACTACCTTCGGGCGGCCGAAGCGGCGCAGCATGGCGTACAGCAGCATCACGCTGAACAGCCCGGCGAAGGCCGAGGCCAGGCGCACCGCCCACGGCGTGCCTCCGAATACGCGGATGGCGCTGGCATCGAGCCACAGGCTCAGCGGCGGTTTTTCCAGGAAGGGTTGGCCGAACAGGCGCGGCGTCACCCAGTCATCGTCCAGGTGCATCTGCATGGCGATCCCGGCGACCCGGGCTTCGGTGGAGCCCTGCAACTGGTGGTTGCCCAGGGCGAAGAAGAACAGCAGGGCGGCAAGCAGAAACAACAGCGGTGCGGGTCGCGACATGAGGGGACTGCCGAAGAGGTTGCGCCGGGGAGGATCAGGCGCTCCGAGTATACGGAGGCGATTCTTAACAAATCGTGAACGAGGGAGGATTGGGTAACAGCAGGCTCCTGCCTGTTTTCCTTGTTGAACGGGGTGCACCGCATGGGGTTGAACGACCGCAAGCAGGTTGTGGCAATCGTCACTACGCTGGGAGGTGCGCCCGGCGGATGATTCATCTTTGAAAACGCCCTGGGCGTCTTTCTTTCCTGCGGCTGAACAGGTGCCTTGAACATGCGCAAACTGTGGCGAAAGTATCTGGACCTGCTGGACGGCGACCTGAACACGCGGGTCTTCGACAACGTCAAGAACCTGCTGGTCTGCGCCTTGCTGTTCGCCGCCGGGACCAATGCGCTGCACAGCGACCACCACCTGTTCCTGGGCCTGTTCGGCTCCGGCCTGACCGGCTGGGGGCTGATCGGGGTGTCGGCGCTGCTGATGCTGCTCAATGTCAGCGACGGCCTGCGCCGGCTGGCCAGGCTGCCTTATCACCGGCTGCTGCAGGTCGCGCTGTTCCTGGTGTACCTGGTATTGGCGGTGCGGGTGGTGGAGATCGTCTGGAACTTCCGGGCCGAGTAGCGAAGGCTTTTCTGGTTGGCGGCATTGGCCCCTGTGGCGGCGAACAGACAAAAACTCTACAAAAAAACGCGTGTCGACCACCCCGGAAATACCCTATACAGAGAGCGGCCCGCAATCGCCCATGGCGTTCGCGGGCGCCCGTACCACCCACCACGCAGGAGATGGACATGTTCAGGTTCCTCACGGTCACTGAATTAGAGCAAACCCCTCGGCATCGTCATGGCGGCTCCGTCAGCGGAGCCATTGCTGCCTGGGAGCTGAAAAATCTGGCTCTCAATACCAAGGGGTTTGTCATATGTCCAAAGAATTACTCGGAGTTTCTGCTGTAGGGCTGATGGTGCTGGGCGAGTTCTGCGCGATCTACAGCGAAGTGGTCGCCGCCCGCCTGGCGCATACGGGCAACACGTCATGGCCGGACCTGGCGTTGCCCGTACTGATCATGTGTTTCGCCGGTATCTGCCTGATTGGCGCCTATTGGCTGGGCTATTTGGCGGTTGGCGATATCTGGATGATCACGGTGGTGTCGGTGACCTCGCTGTTGCTGCTCGAACCGCTGGTGATCTGGTCGGTGTTCCGTGAGGTGCCGGGGCGCGGCACGCTGATCGGCTGTTGCCTGGGCGCGCTGGGCATGCTCTCGGCGGTCTTTCTGTAACTCGCGCAATGACTCGAATACGGCCTGGCGGCGATCCCGCCGGGCCGTTTTTTTGTCCGCGATTGGCTGCTCGCAAGTGTTAAGTGGCCGCTTCGGTTTGCGCATCGAAAGCCGCCATGGCCATGGGAATCATCGCCAATAGGCGCGGCTTGCCGATGCCATCACGGGCCTGCACCGACAGCCCATGCAGCACCGTGGCATAGCAGTCCCCGAGGGACATCACGTCGGTGCGCTTGGGCAGCTCGCCAGAGCGCACGGCCTGCTCCAGGCGCTCGATGATGGAGCGGGTCCTGTCGCGACGGTGCTCGGCCAGCCATTCTCTGATGCCGTCGTTGTCCGCCGAGCAATTGGTGGCGGAGGACACCACCATGCAGCCCAGTGGCCGGTCGGGCTGGGTATAGAGTTCGACGGCTTCCCTGAGCATGCGCTCGATGGCATCGCGGGCACTGATGTCGTCGCCCAGGGCCGCGTCGGCAAAGGCGCCGTCGCCTGATTCGTAGACTTCGATGGCTTCGCGAAACAACGCTTCCTTGGAGCCAAAGGCCGCATAGATGCGCGCCGAGGCAATGCCCAGCGCGTCCACCAGGTCGGACATGGACGTGGCCTCGAAGCCGCGCTGCCAGAACACATCACGCGCCTTGTACAGGGCCTGCTTTCGGTCGAATTCGCGGGGTCTGCCAGCCATGTCCAGTTCTCGATACAAAGGGAGTGCTGCCAATTATTGGTCGATCGACAAAAAAATCAAGCCATCGTATTGACGGGGTGTCGAGGGCAGCCCTATTGTTTGTCGAACGGCAAACAATAGGGCGTGAACCATGAAAACCCTCAAGGGACCGAGCCTGCACCTGGCTCAATTCAGTGATGCGGCACCGCCATTCGATACCCTGCCCGCCATTGCCGCCTGGGCGGCGGGGCTGGGCTTCAAGGCGCTGCAAGTACCGGCCTGGGATGAGCGGCTGTTCGATGTCTGCCTGGCGGCCAGCAGCCAGGATTATTGCGATGAGGTCAGCGGCACCCTGGCCGAACACGGGCTGGTGATCAGCGAACTGACCACCCACCTGTTCGGCCAGTTGGTGGCCGTGCATCCCGCCTACGACAGCCTGTGCGACGGCTTCGCCCCGGCGGCCCTACGGGGCGACAGTGGCGCCAGGACCCAGTGGGCCCTCGAACAGCTGAAACTGTCCGCCAAGGCGTCACGCCGATTGGGCCTCAGCGATATGGGGACCTTTTCCGGCTCGTTCGCCTGGCCCTATTTCTTTCCCTTTCCACAGCGCCCGGAAGGCCTGGTCGACTCGGCGTTCAATGAGCTGGCCAAGCGCTGGCTGCCGATTCTCGACGCCTGTGACGAGCAGGGGGTGAACCTGTGCTACGAGATCCACCCGGGCGAGGACCTGCATGACGGCGTGAGCTTCGAGATGTTCCTGGAGCGGGTCGGCAACCACCCGCGCTGCAAGATGCTCTTCGACCCCAGCCACTTCGTTCTGCAGCAACTCAATTACCTGGACTACCTGGATATCTACCACGAGTTCATTCGCATGTTTCATGTGAAGGACGCCGAGTTCAATCCCACCGGCCGCCAGGGCATTTACGGCGGTTATCAGCCCTGGGCCGAGCGGGCCGGGCGGTTCCGTTCGCTGGGCGACGGGCAGGTGGATTTCAAGGGGATCTTTTCCAAGCTGGCGCTTTATGACTATGCCGGCTGGGCGACCCTGGAATGGGAGTGCTGCCTGAAAGACCAGGAGCAGGGCGCGCGCGAAGGCGTGGCCTTTATCAATGAGCACATCATCCAAGTGACGGACAAAGTCTTCGACGACTTCGCCGGCGCGCCGCTGGACCAGGCCCAGATCAACCGACTGCTGGGCATTGCCCAGCCCTCCCATCAAGGACGCTGAGTATGGATCTTTTCGAGCAGCAGGCTTTTGCCGGGCGTGATTACCGCCATGGCTACGTACAGGTGGACGGCGGGCGCATTCACTATGTCAGTGAGGGCCAGGGCAAGCCTGTGCTGTTGATCCCCGGGTGGCCGCAGACCTGGTTCACCTGGCGCCATGTCATGCAGGCGCTGGCCGGGCAGGGTTACCGGGCGATCGCGGTCGACCTGCCCGGCATGGGCTTGTCCGATCGCCCCGAGCAGGGCTATGACACCGGCACCACGGCGTCTCGCCTGCAGGCCTTGATGCTGGCGCTGGGTTACAGCCAATACTCGGTGGTGGGGCACGATGTCGGCATGTGGGTGGCCTATGCCCTGGCCTACGACTATCCGCAGGCGGTGGAGAAACTGGCCCTGACGGAGGCGGTGATTCCCGGCCTGGCCGAGGCGCCGTCGATCTTCGCGCCTGCGGGGCAGAACATCTTTCTCTGGCACTTCATGTTCAACCAGTTGCAGGACCTGCCGGAGATGCTGATCGCCGGGCGTGAGGCGCAGTACCTGGCTTACATGTTCGAAAAGTGGTCGGTGCATCAGGAGCGGGTCGCGGTCCAGACCTATGTCAAAGCCTACTCGGTGCCCGGTGGGCTGCGGGGCGGGTTCGCCTATTACCGGGCCATCCCCGAGAGCATCCGGCAGAACCGCGAGCGTGCCAGCCGCCCACTGGAAATGCCGGTCCTGGCGATTGGCGCCGAACACGCCACCAACGATGCGCCGCTGCTGACGATGAAGGGCAATGCCCTGAGACTTCAGGGGGCGATAGTGCCGGGGTGTGGTCACTTCATTACCGAGGAGGCGCCCGAGGCCTTTATTGCTCATCTGCTGCCGTTTCTGCGGCAGGAGGACTGAGTACGTCAGGCTGAGCAATCAGGAGGGAGTGGGACGCCAGCCTGTCTTTGCGAGTAGGGCTGATGGAAGGGCCGGGATTTTTTGCGGCCTGTTCAGGGATGGTTCAGGGCCTGCGGCTGCAACATGGCAGCCGGCATGCCCAAGCCTTCGGGCAACGCACCCTCTGACGGATAATCCATGGACCACCACCGCATTCGCATCGAGATGTTGGGCGTCTTTCTGCTCGCTTTGTTCCTGTTCACTTTCGGCATCTGGGACCAGCCAGCGCAAGGCTTCGACGGGCGCTGGTGGTTGTTCCTGCAGGAGATGTTCCGCCACGGCGCGAGCCTGTTCCCCACCACCTACGGCGAGCCTTACCCGGACTATCCGGGCACCGCCACCTTGTTCAGCTATGGCTTTGCCCAGCTGTTCGGCGCCCCTAACGGATTGGCCAATATCCTGCCCACGGCGCTGGCCTCGGCCGGGGTGCTGGCGTTGCTGTATCGCCTGCTGGCGCCGCTCGATCGCACCTGTGCATTGCTGGCGGTGCTGCTCACGGCGCTGACCACCCAGTGGCTGGAGAAGTCGCGCTCGGTATGCCTGGACCAGATGGTCTCGCTGCTGTGCCTGGGCTGTTTTTACCTGCTGCACAGCGGCGAGCAGCTGGGTTCCAAATGGCGCCAGTACGCGATTTTTCCGCTGTTCGTCATCGCCTTCGCCATCCGCGGCCCCCTGGGGCTGATCGAGGTCTGCGGCGTGGCCTGTACCTACTGGGCATTGAGTATTTGCCGGGCACCGGGCGACGGCTGGCGACTGTTGAGCAAGGTACTCGCCCATGGGCTGATCGGCCTGATCCTGCTGGCCGCCTGCTGGTGGGCGTTGATGCAACTGGCGCAGTTCAGTGGCGGCGAAGCCTTCGCCCGACAGGTCTACCAGATGCAGGTCGGCGGGCGCCTCGATGAAAGCGGCGAGCCGCTGTATTTCTACTTTCAGCTCAGCCTCTACCGGTACTTCCCGGTGGTGCCGCTGGCGCTGGCGACGCTGTTCGTCCTGCGTCGGCAATGGTCCACTCGGCACTCCGACGACAAGCTGCAACTGCTGGCGCGCCTGGGCGCCTGTGGATTGATGATCCTGCTCGGCTTGTCGGTGCCGCACTTCAAGCGTGCGTATTACATCCTGCCCATGGTGCCGATGTTCGCGGCGGTCGCGGCTTACGGCCTGCTCCATCCGCAGCGCTGGCTGCTCAGGGTGCGCTGGTTTTATCTCGGCCTGGTGGTGCTGTTGCCGGGCTTGTGCGCCGTGGTGCTGCTGGTCTGCCGGCACAGTTGGCAGAAGCACGGTTATTGGCCGGCGCTGTCATTGCCGCTGATGATGGCGGTGTTTTTCGGCCTGCAGGTGCTGGCGCTGCATGCCTGGCAAACCACTCGTAATGCGCCCGGGCGGCGCCTGGTGCTGCTCAGCCTGTTGGCCCTGGCGGCGCAGTGGTGGCTGCTGGTGAAGGTGATCGAGCCGGCCAAGGACCTGCAATTCGCCACCCGGGGTTTTGTCGGGCAGGTCGAGCAACTGCGTGGGGAAGACCGCGGCACCCTGGTGTTTCTCAACCTGGGCAAAGACACCTGGGCGGTGCGCTACATGATGAACCTGGACCACGACGAGCAACCGCGGTTTATCGGCAAGGACGATCTGTCGCCGCTGGCGTCGTTGCCGCGTCCGGCCTGGGTGATCCTGGCGCGCAAGGATCGGGCATTGTTGACGGGAACTGCGCTGGAACAGGCGACCCCGGTGTTCGAGGGGCGCTTGAATGACAATCCCTGCCTGGTGTTCGAGCTGAAGTGAAGGCCAGGCAGCCCCAGGGCGGGGCTGCCTGAGGGCGGATTATTTATCCGACTTGATGCTGGTCCAGACCCGGGTCCGCACGCGCTCCAGCTTTTGCGGCAGCGGCTGCACCACATAGAGCTTCTTCAGGGCTTCGGGGGTTGGCGTCAGGTCGGTATTGCCGGTGATCTCCTTGTTGATCAGCGCAATCGAATCCTTGTTGGCGTTGGGGTAACCGAGGAAATCACTGATGGGCGCGATGACTTTCGGGTCCAGCAGGGTGTTGAGGAACTCATGGGCCTCGGCGACATTCTTCGCGCTCTTGGGAATAGCGAAGGTGTCGAACCAGATCGGCGCGCCTTCCTTGGGCAGGCGCCAGTCCACCACCACCCCGTTGCCGGCCTCTTTGGCGCGATTGCCGAACTGGTAGAAGCTGCCGGAGTAGCCGATGGCCACGCAGATGTCGCCGTTGGCGATATCGGTCATGTATTTGGCCGAGTTGAAGTAGGTGACGTAGGGGCGGATTTTCAGCATCAGCTCTTTGGCTTTTTCATAGTCCTGCGGGTTCTGGCTGTTGGGGTCCAGGCCCAGGTAGTGCAGGGCCAGCGGCAGGATTTCCTGCGGCGAGTCGAGCATGGCCACGCCGCAGGACTTGAGTTTCTCCATGTTCTCCGGCTTGAACACCAGATCCCAGCTGTCCACCGGCGCGTTATCGCCCAGCGCCGCCTTGACCTTGGCCGGGTTGAAGCCGATCAGCACCGTGCCGTACATGTAGGGCACGCCGTACTGGTTGCCCGGGTCGTTGCGGTCCAGCAGTTTGAGCAGCTCGGGGTCCAGGTGCTTCCAGTTGGGCAGCTTGGACTTGTCGAGCTTCTGGAACACGCCGGCCTTGATCTGGGTGTCGAGGAACTGGTTCGACGGCACCACCAGGTCGTAGCCCGAGTTGCCGGTCAGCAGCTTGGCTTCGAGGGATTCGTTGGTGTCGAAGGTGTCCCAGGTCACCTTGATGCCGCTGTTCTTGGCGAAGTCCTTGGGCACCGACGGCAGGATGTAGTCGGCCCAGTTGTACACCCGCAGCTCGCGCTGCTCGGCCTGTGCCGCGCCGGCCAGCAGCGACAGCCCACAAACGGTGGCACTCAGTATGCGTTTCATAGTGGCCATGAATGGTTTCCCCAGCGTGGCGATGGTTTTTATGTTCTGTACGCGGCAGGCGGTCCTTGAAAGGGCAAAGGACAAAGAGGGTCAAGGTTCACAAGGGCGGTTCTGATGACAGCCTGGGCCACCGAGTCAGTGGTCCGGGTTCGATTCTTGCCGACGGCCCCTGGGATTCACAGCACGGGGTTGGCCAAAAGGGGATCGTAATGGCCATTGATCGTGTCCGGGGCAGGCAACGCGCTGGCCCTGGGTTCAGGGAATGAAGCCCGGCAACCGCGCCACTCGCTCGGCCAGGTACTCCATGAGCAAACGCACGCGCAGGGGCCGATAGCGGCGCTCGGGGTAGATCAGGAACGCCTCGTTGGCTGGCCCGCTCCAGTCGGGCAGGACCCGCACCAGCTGCCCGCTGTCCAGCAGGTCGCTGACCAGCCAGGCCGGGGTGACGCAGAGCCCGGCGCCTTGCAACACGCCGTCGCGGATGGCCAACGAGCTGTTGCTCCGGTAGCGCCCTTTGGGGGTGACGCTGACCTTCTCGCCGCTCGGGCCGCTCAGCTCTAGGCGGTCGCCCGCCGCCAGCCAGGCGAAGCGCAGGAAGTTGTGTTCGCCCAGGTCGGCCGGGCTGTTCAAGGGCGCATGCTGGCGCAGGTACTCGGGTGCCGCCACCAGGTAGCGCGGCGACGTGGCGATGCGCCGGGTGATGGCGTTGGGCGGCAAGTCCCCGCCCAGGCGCAGGGCCAGGTCGACGTTTTCCTCGGTGAGGTCGACGAAGCGATCATTGAAGATCAGCTCCACCTCGATGTCCGGGTATTGCGCCATGAACGCCAGCAGCAACGCGTTCAGATGCAACACCCCCAGGCTCACTGGCACGTTAACCCGCAGCACGCCCTCGGGGCGCTCGGTCAGGCCACGCACCTCGGCCACCGCTTCGCTGTATTCCTCCAGCACGGCTTTCGCCCGTTCGTAGAAGCGCTTGCCCTGTTCGGTAGGCGTCAGCCCGCTGGTGCCGCGGGTGAGCAGGCGGGTGCCCAACTGCTGTTCCAGGGCCGCCACCAGCTTGCTGACGGTGGGTTGAGTACTGCCCAGCTCCCGGGCGGCCGACGACAGGCTGCCCAGCTCGACGGCGCGGACGAAGCAATGCATCGCTTTGAGGCTGTCCATGGGTATTCGATATCGGAATGGGCTGTATGAAGTTATGCCTTCTATCACGGTTATTTCGAATGGAGCAATCTGGCTCGCCTCAGCCTTACGGCCTCAAGGAGCTACCCGGATGAAAGCCCTGCACTCAAGATTTTCCCTGCCGCTGATAGTCACGGCCCTGCTCGCCACAGGCCCTGCCCTGGCCCAGGACAACTGGCTCACCACCTGGATGGCCAGCCCGCAACCGACCTGGGGCAACGAGCTGCCGCTGCCCACGCGGATTCCCGCAACCCTGGCCGACAGCACCGTCCAGCAGAAGCTGCGCGTCAGCGTCGGTGGCAGCCGGGTACGGGTGGTGGTGTCCAACGAATACGGCCAGCAGCCGCTGCTGATCGGCGCGGCGCGGGTCGCGGCCGTGGAGGAGGGTGAGTCCGTTCGCGCCAGCTCCGGACAAGCCCTGAAGTTTGGCGGCGAGGAGCAGATCAGCATCGCGCCGGGCGAAACCCGCACCAGCGACCCGGTGGCGCTGGCGGTGCCGGCCCTTGGTGAGCTGGTTGTCTCGCTGTACCTGCCGCAGTCCACGCCGCTGACCACCTTCCATTGGGACGGCAAGCAAACCGCGTTTATCGCCCCGGGCAACCAGGTCAATGCACAGCAGTTGGAAGGCAAGGAGCAGGTGGAAGCACGGCTGTTCCTCAGCGACATCCTGGTGGACGCCGCACCCGACAGCCGCGCCCTGGTGGTGCTCGGCGACTCCATTACCGACGGCAACGGCTCGACCCTGGACCGCAACCGACGCTGGCCCGACTTCCTCGCCCAGCGCCTGGCCGCCAAAAACATCGCCGTGCTCAACGGCGGTATATCCGGCGCGCGCCTGCTCGAGGATGGCATGGGCGCCAGCGCACGGGCACGTTTCGAGCGCGACGTGCTGAGCAAACCCGGGGTGAAAAGCGTGGTCGTCATGCTGGGAATCAACGACATCAGCTGGCCCGGCACCGCCTTTGCGCCCAACGCACCCTTGCCTGCACTGGACGAGCTGATCGCCGGCTATCAACAACTGATCGACCAGGCGCACCGCCACAACCTGCGCATCATCGGCACCACGCTGTTGCCCTTCGAAGGCGCGCTGGAAGGCAGCATCATCGAGCACTACCACAGCCCGCAAAAGGAACAACTGCGCCAGGCGCTCAACCAATGGATTCGCACCGGCCAGGCATTCGATGCGGTGATCGACTTCGACCAGCTGACCCGCGATCCGCGGCATCCAACGCGTTTGTTGCCGCTTATGGATTCGGGCGATCACCTGCATCCGGGGGATGAGGGGAATAGGGCGATGGCGGAGGGGGTGGAGTTGGAGGTGCTTTTTTGAGTGTTTAGCAGATGCCTTAAGGAACAGCGCGACAGGTCATGCTGCCGCGCCGTGCTTTCGTGGGGCGTTCTACTTCAGCGATGGCGTGTGGCGACTGCCATCGAGCAAGGCATCCACCACGGCCCGCGCCATCTCCACCGAGTGCACCAGTGACCAGATCAAACCGCGCTCAATGCCACTGCCACGCTCGGTGATTTCATCGGAAACCTCCTCGGCGCTTTTCAGCAGCAGGGAGACATGGAGCAGGGCTTCTTCGGCGTTGATGCCTTCCCGAACCGAGAACAAAGAATCGCGGCTCACCGGGATACTGACGGTTTTTTTGAGCGACTGAATCAGAGACGCATCAGCAGGCTGAACTGACAGTTTCTGCCGGATGTGCTTATTGGCCAGATCGTGTTCGAGGTTTCTGCCGCGATGGGTAGCAGTGAGGGGCGGATCGGGGACGAGCTTTTTCATGGCGTAACTCCTAGTACAGAGATAGGAGCCATCACCGTCGCTGCTAAACGATAGGGTGGCGGCCGTTCGCAGGTTAGCAGACCGGTGTACTAGGAACCCGGCGCACCCGAAGGTGCCCTGCGCACGGCCGCCATAAAGCGGAGCCAAAAAAAGCGCCACGTAATGGGAGCGCCATGCACCTAGTTACACGTCGAGCTGCTAAACCCGGTCACTGAATTTGCAGTGACGAATCGAGGCTAGCCAGTGCGGGGCGGTAGGCGCAAGCGGCTGGGAGTTTCTAGGAAAATTCGCACAATAGAAAGAGACTTGACGCTGCTCCGAGGGCGCGAATGCTAGGTCTGCTATTGCGAGGAGGGAGGCGTGGCAATGACGAGTTGGAGTGCTGAGGGTCAAAAACAATACATGGCACTTTCTACTGGGTGATTTTTCACCGCCGAGTAATACGCAAAATATCCGAGTTCAGTCCTCGACGGGTGGTGAGTCTGTCTCCTCGAAATCGTAGTCGACGCAACAGGATGCTCATCACCGCTCCGGATTAGGGTAGTGGTCATTCATGGGGGTCACAAACTCGCTATTTGAGGCTCGTTCGTGGGGGAGAGTTCGTGCAATGTAGCTCGACGCAAAGGTGGTCGCCAGGATGATCTGACCTCCGATATCGGTAAGGCAAGTGTCACGACACGTTTTACTATTTTCCAAAACGTGTCGCGTACTGAGCATCGGACTTGGATGATCCCCGCCGGGGAAATCCTCTTGATCGGTGGTATTTAGATACCTGAGATCCTTGGGGCTAAAGCCACCGTGGCCGGGGCGAAGTGATGGAATCTCACTGTGGCCTAGATGACTCAAATATAAGCCTGAATCACAATTAAGCGGCACCTGCTCCGACCTGCTGTCAGGTCGGCGGACGCTCCGTTAAATACTTGACGAGTACCAAGGGCTAGCACGCTGCCTCTCATGCTGGAAACGGCACAGGGCGTGGGCTGCAGAGGAACTGACCGGCGTCTGCTGGCGAAAATCCGTCAAGGCCCTGTCAAGAATTGTTTGGTGCGCTAAGGACTTAACTGCCACGGTAGTCAGCCCCCCCATCCGCCGAGGCAGGTCTGTGTTTTGTTTAGCGGTTCTCGACGGTTTCCTCAGGTGGTTCTTTATATGACTAGCGCCAGCTTATATCGGCGAATTCCGCAAATGAGATGAAGCCGGCTTGTTTTTCGATACATCATCGCAAAGAAAATTTAGCTATACCTTTGATTATTAATATTTTTTTCATGAGAAAAAATGAGATTTTTTTCCTCGACGACTGGAACCTTAATCAAATAAGCTGCTGGCATCCTAGAGAAACCTGCATAAAACTACTTTGATAACGTTTGCTGACCTAGCACGGAGGCCAGATGAGTAAAGCATTCCTGTCTCACAGCAGTAGAGATAAAGAGTTTGTGAGACCAGTAGCTGATGAACTGGGAAGCGCTCTTTCGCACTACGACGAAAGGACGTTTGAGCCCACAGGAGAGTCTGCAGGGGAAATTCTTGAGGCACTGAGCAACTCATCGGTGTTTGTTTTGTTTCTTTCAAAAAACGCTCTTGCTTCGCCTTGGGTTAAGCAAGAAATTCGATATGCGCAGCATATGTATTTTGAAGGAAAAATACAGCAGGTCGCGATATTTCCATTAGATGAAACGACAAGAGATTCTCTTGATGTATGGTTGAGGCCATTCGTCATTCAAATCCTGAAAAAACCGAAATTGGTTGCCCTCCGGCTTCGCTCAATATTAGCAATGAATGATACCCCGGCGAGCAGAAGATTTATCGGGCGTGACAAGCAAGTCAGCGATCTTAAAGATAGCCTTCGAGACAAGTCGTCAAGTCGCCCCTCAACAGTCTTGGTTTCAGGTATACAGGGCATCGGAAAGAGAAGGCTTTTAAGTCGAGCTTACCAAGATCTTTATCCTTTTTTGCCTAACTATTGGATCGAAATATATTTGGGCGCTTACGAGGGAGAGTCAGCTCTTTATGAACGGCTGCTTGACTACTTTGAACCAAACTCAACTTGGGCTAGCGCGAAAGAAAAGGCTGACGAATTTATAACGCTGACCCCCGTTGAGCGAACAGTGAAGCTTGCCGAAATATTGAACTTGGTTGAGGCTTCTAAGCAAGTGGTGCTGCTAAATTTTGTAGAGGACGCGTTTAATACTGATGGAAATATGGAGCCTTGGCTGCTGAGTGCTATTAGGGCAACAAAATCCAGTTATCCAGTGCTCGCAGTTGTTACATCGCGCGGCCCTAGTCCTAGGGCATTGGCAAACCTCAGCGATATCCCTTATCTGAAGCTTCACAGCATCGAGGAAAAGTATGCGAAGCAGTTATTGGAACTCCTGTGTGAAGACTCAATTGTTCAGGCGCCTGATGCTTTGGTGGAACATGTTACATCTCTCGTTGGTGGTCACCCAGGGCTCCTCGAACTTTCTGCGAAGCTTATAAAGGCAGCTGGTATAACGCGGTTTAAAATCGAACTGACGTCAAGTGATGAAAAATCAGCTCTGGAGGAATATGTTGAAAAGGCTATTCAAAATATCTCGCTTTCTGTAGTTGAAAGATCCGCAATGCTGTTGTTAGAAGAACTGGGAGGTGCGACTCGTGAGGATATCTTGCATGGCTTCTCTGAACAGGCCACTGGGAATGAGTTCTCTGCTAGTCTTGCCAAGCTTCTTGACTTCGGATTGATTGAAGATGCAGGGGGCGAGCTCCGATCTGCATCGCATTTAAGGCTCATAATGCGTCGTTGGAAAAACGACAAGAAACTTCAAGATATTCTGATACCAGTTCGTCAGAAACTTGTTGAGATTCTTGATGAGGCATTGTCATTAGAGGGTGGGACCTATCTCTCAATTCGAGCACCGATTGCTGCGGCTATTCGAGCAGATGGTGACTTTAGTAACGTTCTCGTTAGCAAACCGCTGCTTGCGGCTCAGCAACTGCGTGTGGCAAGGCGTCTTTATGATGAACGCTCACTAGTGACAGCAGCAGAGAAAGCAAAAAAAGCGTTCGAAAATCAACTGGCTCTTAGTGATGATGGAGTAATTGAGGCGCTAAGGATTTTAGGGCTGGTCGGTGCAAGAACGAAAAATATTGATCTTAAAGACTTCGCTTGTCGCCAATTGAATATGTTGCATAGTGATAAAGCGAAGCGAATATCAGCGTTCATAAACGGTTTCGAAAGGCGCCTGTCAGGCGAGTTCAAGGAAGCAGAACAACAGCTTCGTGTTGCACTTGGAATCGGAGGCAGTGGAGATTTTCATTTGCTTCGTGAATTGGCGGCCTCTTTACTAGAACAAGGAAAGACTCAAGAGGCAGAAAAATTCGCTCGAGGAGCTTTGCGTATTGCTCCGACTAATCCTTATGTACTGGATATCCTAGCAGCTTGCCTTATCGACAGATTTCGTGAATCCCCGAATGATGTGGGGCTTGAAAAAGAAGTGAAAGAGCTATTGGATAGATTGGTCACGTCGGACGAAAGGGAGCATCAGTCGTTTAGCAAACGTCGGAAAATTGCTTTTCTGATAGTAAAACGTGACTATTCGAAAGCTTGGATAATGCTCAACAGGGAATCCTCTAGCGAAAGTAAAACCTGGTACAAATTGTTAGCAGCTGAATGTTTTTTTAAAGAGGGCAACCCACGTGAAGCTCTTGAACAACTCGAAGGTTTGTACCGGCCGCCCTCCGTTCTAGATGATGAATCTGTTGTGCAATTCTATCAAATTAGACGACTTCGTGTTCTTTCCTTGGCTGATGCTGGGAGGCTAGATGAGGCAGTTGGTGAGTTTGAAAAAGTAGGCCGATTTCTTGATTCAAAGCATCGTGATTCGTTACGAAAGGAGTTGGTTTTTGAAATTGCGAAATCAAAAATTTCAAAATCCGATATTGTAATTAATTTTGCGAAACACGACTAATTAATTGGTCTTCAGGTCATTTAGTTGGTCTGAAGGCCATTTGTGACTTCGCTTTAAAGTGGTTTTTCAATATATCTTGCATTAATTATCAAGATTGCTCCGTCGCACGGTGAGTTCAGTGATGTCTTGGCGAACGAACTCCAGATCTTCGTCGAGCGTTTCTAGCGCGCCGTGCACATTATCCGCTACGTCGGCTTGTTGCATGCTGGAGCCAACGGAGTGTTTATTGTCCTTTGCCTCGATCACAGCAATAGGCAGGTTGGCCTGATGGTAGAGGATAAAGTCCGCGCGGCATGCTTCGCTACGGCTGTGAAGTTTGCCTCGGACGATAATACGGCCTTTGGTAAAGCTGACTTCCTCGCGCACTTGCTTGTGCATGTACCACCAGCCTGCTGAATGGCTGGGGCAATGTACTTGCTGCAGATATCCCGTTTGGAAAGCGACTTTTTGTCCATACCCCCCAATTCCCTTTCAAATTGGCCTGGTCGCTCCATTCCGGCACAGATGATCGTGCTCGATGGGCGCAAATGTACCTTGTTTGATGCGGGCACGGGAGGAGATCAGATTTTGGTGACTGACACTGTAGGGAAAGTCGAGGCCATACCAGCGAGAGTACTTCGTGTTGTTCCGACAGTTCTTTTATCTTGGATCGTTGCCCGGGGTGACGCATCGACTTCCGGCGCGGTCGGTCCTGCTAGTAAGCAAAGCGATTGAATAAGCAAGATTTTAAGAGTGTGATGGGAGCCTGGAATACCAGAACGAGCGGAGTTCAAAATTCTCCTACAGAAGCCAATGGCGCTGAACCCCCTGATTTCTCTGGATTCCAGGCACAAAAAAAGACGTCCGTGGACGTCTTTTTTTGTTCAGTTGGTGGAGCCGGGGGGATTTGAACCCCCGTCCGCCAGTACTCCGCTGTCGGTACTACATGCGTAGCCGTGTCTATTGAGTTAACCCTCAGCGACCCGACGGGCAGGGTGCTTTGGGCGAGTTGTGTAAGTTTTAGCCGCTTCGTCCACAACGTACTGCACGGCGATTCTGTTCTGTATGACAATCATTTCGGGTTTACAGACATCCCCTGATGATTGCTGGACCCGAAGGTACCAGAAGGAAGGCTAGCGCCGCTTACGCAGCGAGAGCGTATTCCCCGTAGGTTTCGTCATTGGCAACTATAGGAAGTTGCAACAGTGGATTTACGAGTTCTGTTACCAACTCGGCATGCACCTAAAGTTTCGCAACCGGCGTCGAATCCTAAACGGCCCCGAACCTGCTGTGCATTACCAGCAGGTTTGTACAGTCTACGCCAAAATGGCCCGCAAGGCCATCCCGAAGGCGGGGCCCGTTAGCCGCCGCCTTCACCCTTGGCGCTGTTCTGGATGCTCTGGATCGCGCGGGTGGTCAGGGCGATGCATTCCTTGGTGCCTTCCTCGGTGTTTTTCGCCTGGGCCGCCTGGGCTTGTTGCACAGTGGCGTCGATGTTGGCCTGCAGGTCCGCGGCCTGGATGGTGGTCCGTGCATCACGGATGGTTTGCAGGTTCACCTGACACAGGTCTTCCTGGTTCCCGGCGAAGCTGGGGGAAGCCAGGACCGAAGCGGTGACGAACAGGCCTAACAGTACAGAGCGTTTCATGGGCGTCTCCTTGAACTGAAGGGCCAGGCGCTGCTGGCCATCAGTACGAACTGCCGAGATTTCAGGAAGCTCCCGTTTTCGGGAGCTTGATCGGTGGACTGCGGTGGTTCGCCAGGGTTCTATTTTTCTGCCCAGGGTCGCGACCACTGAGCCTGCGGGTGCAAGAAACCTGTAGGAGCTCGTCATGGTCGTTAACGGTATCGCCCACTCACTGGCTAACCGCGGTGCTCTCCAGTTCATCGCGAGCAAGCTTCGCTCCTACAGTGGGCGCATACCGATCAGCTTTGCCTGGCCTGGGTCACCCGGTCCACCAGATAGACCAGCCCGTGGTAGTCGATCCCGCCATGCTGGCTCAGGCCGATTTCACAGGTGCGGCTGGTGGAAATGCCTTCGCTGCAGTACTGCACCGCGTCCTTGAGACTACGCAGGGAGTGGGCGTTGAGCTCTGGTGTGGTGAACCCTTTATCGCCGGCGAAGCCGCAGCAATGGATGCCTTCCGGGATCACCACATTGTTGCTGCAACGCCGCGCCAGGTCGATCAGCGCCTGGCTTTCGCCCAGGTGCTGGGTGCTGCAGGTGACATGCACGGCGACCGGCGCTTCCTGGGGAGTGAACTCGAGCTTGTCCATCAGGTGGGTGCGGATGAAGCGCACCGGGTCGTACAGGTCCAGGCGCACGTCGCCCAGGTCCTGCACCAGACGCAGGGTGCAGGGGCTGGTGTCGCAGTAGATCGGGTCGAGGCCGCCGCGGCTGGCGTGGAGCAGGGCGCCGATCAGTTCCTGGCGCTTGTGCTCGGCCTGTTCCGCGTAGCCCTTGGAGGCGAACGGCTGGCCGCAGCACAGGTTTTCGACGTTGTCCGGGATCACCACCTGGTAACCGGCTTTTTCCAGCAGGCCGCGGGTCTTGTCGTAGAGCGAGCTTTGCTCTTTGTCCCCGGCCGCCGGGCCCATGACCCGCGACACACAGGCCGCCAGGTAGACCACCCGTGGCCGCTGGTCGCTGACCGCCGGGCTGAAGCGAATGGCCCGTTCCGGCTGCGGCATGGCGCTGGTCCATTGCGGCACCTGGCCCTTGGACAGTTTGCTCAGCGCCGCCGAAACCCTGGCCAGGCGTGGTGCCCCCAGCAGCATCCGCGCGCCGTTGGCCACGTGCAGGGTGAACCGCGCGCCCCGCAGGGTGGTGGCGAAGTGCGAGCCAAGCCAATCGGCCGCCTTGGCGTGAGTGGCGTGCTGGCTGCGCAGCTTCTTCACCAGCTCGCCGGTGTTGATGCCCACCGGGCAGCGCTGGGCGCACAGGCCGGTGGCGGCGCAGGTGTCGATGCCCTGGTACTGATAGGCCGCTTCCAGTTCCGTGGTGTCGACGCCGGCGCGCTTGCGGGCCTGGATATCGCGCCAGATCACGATGCGCTGGCGCGGGCTCAGGGTCAGCCCCTTGGACGGGCACACCGGTTCGCAGAAACCACACTCGATGCACTTATCCACAATCTCGTCGGCCGCCGGCAGCGGCTTGAGGTGCTTGAGGTGGATCTGCGGGTCTTCGCTGAGCACCACGTCCGGGTTGAGGATGCCGTTGGGGTCGAGCAGGCGCTTGAGTTGCCACATCAACTGGTAGGCATCGCTGCCCCATTCCAGCTCGACGAAGGGCGCCATATTGCGCCCGGTGCCGTGTTCGGCCTTGAGCGAGCCGCCGAACTCCACCGCCACCAGTTGCGCCACGTCATCCATGAAGGCCTGGTAACGCGCGACTTCCTCGGCGCTGTTGAAGCCCTGGGTGAAGACGAAATGCAGGTTGCCCTCCAGCGCATGGCCGAACAGGATCGCTTCGTCGTAGCGGTGTTTGTCGAACAGCGCGATCAGGCGGTTGACGCCGATGGCCAGCTGTTCCACCGGAAAGGTGACGTCTTCGATGATCACCGTGGTGCCGGTCTTGCGCACCGCGCCGACGGCGGGAAAGGTGTCCTTGCGGATCGCCCAGAGCTTGGCGTTTTCCTTCGGGTCTTCGGTGAAGTCGACCTGCTTCTCCACTGGGAAGGAGGCGAGGGACGCCATGATCTGCGCCAGTTGTTCCCGCAGCAGCGCGGAAGATGCCGCGCGGGACTCGATCAGCAGCGCACAGGCATTGGCGGACAGTTGCTGGACGAAGGCCGGCATCCCGGGTTTGTCCTGCACCGAGCGCAGGCTGCGGCGGTCCAGCAGTTCCACGGCGGACACCGGTTGGTTTTTCAGCACGGTTACCGCGTTGCAGCAGGTTTCCACATCCGGGAAGACGGTCAGCGCCGAGGCTTTGTGCGGGTGGTCGATCACCGTGTCGTAGGTCACCGCGCTGATAAAACCCAGGGTGCCTTCGGAGCCCACCAGCAGGTGGCTGAGGATGTCCAGCGGCTCATCGAAATCCACCAGGGCATTGAGCGACAGGCCGGTGGTGTTTTTCAGCCGGTACTTGTGGCGGATCTTCGCCGCCAGCTCACTGTTGGCGCGGGTCTCGCGGCCGAGGCTGGCCAGGCGTTCCAGCAGCTCGCCGTGGCTGCTGCGAAAGGCCGCGACGCTGGCGGCGTCTTCGGTGTCCAGGCGAGTTCCGTCGGCCAACACCAGGCGCAGTCCGGCCAGGGTGTGGTAAGTGTTTTGCGCGGTGCCGCAGCACATGCCGCTGGCATTGTTGGCGACGATGCCGCCGATCTTGCAGGCGTTGATCGAGGCTGGGTCAGGACCGATCTTGCGTCCGAACGGCGCCAGCCAGGCGTTGGCCTGGGCGCCGATCACCCCCGGTTGCAGGCGGATCTGCTGGCCCTGGTCGCGGATCTCGCGGGCATTCCAGTTATCGCCGAGCACCAGCAGCACCGAATCGCTGATGGCCTGCCCCGACAGGCTGGTACCGGCGGCGCGGAAGGTCACCGGTACGCGGTCGCGCTGGGCCAGCTTGAGCAGGGCCACCACTTCGTCTTCGGACTCGACGCGGATCACCAGTTGCGGAATCAGCCGATAAAAACTCGCATCGGTGCCGAAGGCCAGGGTGGAGAGCGGGTCGTCGAAACGCCGTTCCTGGGGGATCAGTTGTTGGGCATCACGCAGAAAAGCCGTCGGTAGACTCATTGGTCCTCCAGGATCAGCACCACCAGGTCTTTCGGGCCGTGGGCGCCGTAGGCCAGGACCTGCTCGATATCGGCGGTCTTCGACGGCCCGGATACCAGCAGCGCGTTGGTCGGCATGCCCTGGGCCCAGGCGTATTCCTGCTGGACCTGATAGAAGTTGTCGCGGATCTCGCTGGCCTTGAGCAGGGCGAAATGCACCGGCGGCACCAGGCTCATCAGCCGCGGTTCTTCGCGGGTCGGCCAGAGGATCAGGCTGCCGGTGGCGGCGATGGCGCCGAGGGTGGTGGTGAGGCTGGCCGGGGTGTCGTTGAACAGCTCGGCTTTCCATTCCTCGACGGGCCGATCGTAGGCCTTCAACGTCGGCAGCCCGGGATGCTCGGCCCAGTATTGGCTGACGCGCTGGCCGTGGGGCGTGGACGGTGCGATCAGCAGGCTCGGCAACTGGCGTTCGCCCAGCAGGCGGGCGAGCAGCGCCGGCCAGTCCTGGGCGGTGGTCTGATGAATCTCGGTGTGCACCGCTTCCATCTGCTTGCGCAGTTGCGGGATGCGTTGTTCCGGTGTGTAGGTGTAAGGCTCGGTGACCAGGGCCTCATCGAAGTTATCCACAATCGGCGTGGTGCCGCTCAGGCTGCTGCGCAGCTTGCCGAGGATGTTCTGTTTGGCGCTCATCGACGTTCTCCCTGTTTGGCCAGATGCTCGCGGGCCAGGTCGTGCAAGGACCGGGCGGCGGGTTTCGGTGCGCTGTGGTTTTGCGTCCAGGGGCCGACGTTGCTCGGGGTCAGCGCGCGCAGGCGGGTGGCCGCCAGGCTGAACAGGCGATACAGCATGGGTGAGCTGTTGAGCCTGGCCCAGGCGTTCCAGATAAAACGCTCCTTGCGCGAGTACTTGCTGCCCTGGCCGCGCATCACCTGATGGGGGCTGTCCGGAGCCTTGACGTTCTCTTCGCGCAGGCGGCGCAGCAGGCTCGGGATCGGGATCTTCACCGGACACACTTCGCCGCAGGCGCCACACAACGAAGACGCGCTCGGGTGGTCCGGCACCTTGGCCAGGCCGACCATGTGCGGGGTGATGATCTTGCCGATGGGGCCGGGGTAGACCTCGCCGTAGGCGTGGCCGCCGATGCGGGTGTAGACCGGGCAATGGTTCATGCAGGCGCCGCAGCGGATGCAGTTCAGGGTCTGGCGCAATTCGCTGTCGGCGAAGGCCTGGCTGCGACCGTTGTCGAGCAGCACCAGGTGCACTTGCTGCGGGCCGTCCAGCTCATGCTCCTTGCGCGGGCCGGAGATCATGTTGACGTAGGTGGTGATCGGCTGGCCCAGCGCCGAGCGGGTCAGCAGCGACAGCAGCGGCACCACGTCACGCAGGTTCTCGACGACTTTCTCGATGCCGGTGACGGCGATGTGCACGGGCGGCACCGTGGTGGACATGCGGCCGTTGCCTTCGTTTTCCACCAGCAGCAGGGTGCCGGTCTCGGCCACGGCGAAGTTGACGCCGGAGACGCCGATGTCCGCTTCGAAGAATTTCTGCCGCAGGACCCTGCGACCGATCTGAATGAGTTGGTCAACGTCCTTGGTGTACTCCACGCCAAGTTTGTCGTGGAACAAGGACGCGACCTGACCGGCGTTCTTGTGGATCGCCGGCATGATTATGTGTGAAGGCTTCTCGTGGTCGAGCTGGACGATGAACTCGCCCATGTCCGACTCAAGGCATTCAATGCCTTGTTCAGCGAGGACATGGTTCATCTCCATCTCTTCGCTGACCATCGATTTGCCCTTGATCACTTGCCGCGCCTCGTGAGCCCGGATGATCGAGAGGACGATGCCATTGGCCTCGTCCACCGTTTCCGCCCAGTGCACTGTCACACCGTTGCGGGTCAGGTTCTGTTCAAGCTGCTCGAGCAGGTCGGGCAGCTTGGATAACGCACGGGCCTTGATCGCATTGCCCAGGGCCCGCAGGTGTTCGCGCTCGTGGGCATCGCTGAACGACGCCGCACGTTTGGCCATGAGGGAATCCATGGCGCTGCGAAAGTTGTTTCGCAGTTGTCGGTCGCCCAGGGCCTGGTGGGCCCGGGTGCGAAAATCGTCCGACACGGTCAGGGTCGGAATAAGCTCCGGGGCGCTCATGCGGCACCTCCGGTACGCTGCCAGAGGAAGCTGGCCAAGTGTTGACCGCGCAGCGCTTCCCGTTGTTTCTCCAGCGAACCGTTGATGTTCATCAAACAGCCGCAGTCGGCGCTCAGCACCTGGTGGGCGCCAGATTCCTTCAGCGCGCGGGTCTTGTCCGCGACCATCGCGCCGGAGATGTCCGGCATTCGGACGCTGAAAGTCCCGCCAAAGCCACAGCATTCGCTTTCGTGGTCGTGCTCTACCCGTTCCACGTTGCCCAGTTGTGCCAGCAGCTCACGACCGTGCAGGTGGGTGTTCATCTCGCGCCGTGCCGAGCAGGAGGTGTGCAGCGCCACCTTGATCGGCTCGCCACTGTCCTTGAGCTGCACCTTGCATACGTGCAACAGGAACTCCGCCAGCTCGTAGGTGCGTTCGGCCAGGGCCTGCACCTGCTTCAAGGTTTGCGGCTCGTCCTTGAACAAGTCCGCGTAGTGCTCGCGCAGCATGCCCGCGCAGGAACCCGACGGCACCACCACCGGATAGTCGCCGGCGAACAGCGCCAGTTGCGAGCGGGCCACGGTGCGCGCCTGTTCGGTGTAACCCGAGGTGTAGGCCGGTTGTCCGCAGCAGCTTTGCCCTTGCGGGTACTCCACGCGAATGCCTTCGCGTTCGAGCAAGTGAATCGCATCCATCCCGGCTTCGGGATAGAACAGGTCGACCACACAGGTGCCGAACAGGTAGACCCGCGACGGTTTCTCGCTGGGGTACTGGCGCGGTTCGGCCAAAGGCGGTGCGACACGGGTCGCGTTAGGCACGGCGTTGTAAAAAAGCTCGCTCATCAGGCGTGTCTCCGGGTGGTCCCGGTTATCCGTCTGCGGCGGCTGCTGAATATAGAGAGACAAGCTTTCAGCAGCCTTGCAGACCGGGTTGTGAGTTGCAGGCGCCGGGTGGGTGCTCCGGCGCCGGTTCTTTCGGTGTCGCGATCAGTGCACCAGCATGCCGGTGAACCAGTAGGCCTGGGCCAGGGTGATCAGACCGACGATGGTGGCAAAGAATAGGCTGTGCTTGAGGGTGAAGCGGAACAGGTCCGATTCCTTGCCTACCAGGCCGGTGGCGGCGCAGGCCACGGCGATCGATTGTGGCGAGATCATCTTGCCGGTCACGCCACCGCTGGTGTTGGCCGCTACCAGCAGGGTGTCGTTGACGCCGATCTGGTGCGCGGTGGTGGCTTGCAGCGAGCTGAACAGGGCGTTGGACGAAGTGTCCGAACCGGTCAGGAACACCCCCAGCCAGCCGAGGAACGGCGAGAAGAATGGGAACGCCGCGCCGGTGCCGGCCAGCACCAGGGCCATGGTCGAGGACATGCCGGAATAGTTGGTGACAAAGGCGAAGGCCAGCACCATGCCGATGGACAGGATCGGCCAGCGCAGTTCGTAGAAGGTCTCTTTCAAAGTGGTCAGACCAGTTTTGAAATTGATCTTCAGCACCAGCATCGAGATCAGCGCGGAGAAGAAAATCGCTGTGCCGGTGGCGGAAATCGGGTCGAGCTTGAACACCGCCGGAATCGCGGTCGGAGTGGCGACGATTGGCGCGCTCTTGATCACCAGCTGATCCAGGTGCGGAATCGCGAAGTTGAATACCCAGCTGTACATCGAGCCGCCGGCGGCGAACATCGCCTTGAACGGCTTGAGGGTCCAGATGGTGACCAGCACGGTGAGAATCAGGAATGGCGACCAGGCCTTGAAGATTTCACCGAAGCTGTAGGGTGAAGGCTGAGTGGTGCGCGGCTGGCCGAAACCGCCGTTGCGCACGGCAGCGGCGCCGACGCTGGCGGTGGCCGCGGCGAACGAACGCTTGGGTTGCCAGACCTTGAGGAACAGCGTCAGGGAAACCAGGCTGGCCAGGGCCGAGGTGATGTCCGGCAGCTCCGGGCCGATGAAGTTCGAGGTGAAGTACTGGGTCACGGCAAAGCTCAGGCCGGCCACCAGCGCCGCGGGCCAGGTCTCTTTGACGCCACGCAGGCCGTCCATCATGAACACCAGCCAGAACGGCACGAACAGCGACAGCAGCGGCAGCTGGCGGCCGGTCATGGCGCCGATCTTGAATGCGTCGATGCCGGTTACCTGGCCCGCCACGATGATCGGGATGCCCAGGGCGCCAAAGGCCACCGGGGCGGTGTTGGCGATCAGGCACAGGCCGGCGGCGTACAGCGGATTGAATCCCAGGCCCACCAGCAGCGCGGCGGTAATGGCGACCGGCGCGCCGAACCCGGCGGCACCTTCGAGAAAGGCCCCGAAGCAGAAACCGATCAGCAGCACCTGCAGGCGCTGGTCGTCGGTGATCGACAGCACGGAGCTGCGGATGACCTCGAATTGGCCGCTCTTGACCGTCAGTTTGTAGAGGAACACGGCGGCGACGATGATCCAGGCGATGGGCCACAGACCGTAGGCAAATCCATAGCCAGCAGCGGCAAGCGCCATGTCGGCGGGCATCTGGAAGGCGAAGATCGCCACCAGAATCGATAGCCCCAGGGTGATGCTGCCGGCGACGTGTCCTTTGAGGCGGAACACGGCCAGAGCCAGGAAGAAGAAGACGATCGGGATGACGGCGGCGAGGGCGGACAGGCCGAGGCTGCCGAGCGGGCTGTAAAGCTGTTGCCAGGTTTGCATATGGGGTGGCCCCTAATTGTTGTTGGTCAGGCACTGGTCAGCGTATTTGGTTAATTGGTAATACCAATTTACAATCGCTGTTGGCTAGGGTAAAAGCCTTGTGAGCGGTGTGTCAATTTGCCGCCCTAAAACTTTTGTCGAAGGTGCGGTGCAGATGGCATCTGATCCGCTCGCCGACATGCGTTCTGATAGGTGCTGGCGGGGCCCCGATAGGCCAGAATAGAGAGCCCGGCGCGCGGTCGGGATCGTGGAGAGTGAGTTATGGGGTTTGATCAGATTCGTCAGCGCCGTTTGTCTGACGATATTGTCGAGCGGCTCGAGGGGATGATCCTCGAGGGCACGCTGAAGTCCGGTGAGCGCCTGCCGGCGGAGCGTGCGTTGGCGGAGCAGTTCGGTGTCTCGCGACCGTCGTTGCGCGAGGCGATCCAGAAACTGACGGCCAAGGGCTTGCTGGTCAGTCGCCAGGGCGGCGGCAACTATGTGGTGGAGTCGCTGGGCTCGACCTTCAGCGATCCGCTGCTGCAGTTGTTGGAAAGCAACCCTGAAGCCCAGCGTGACTTGCTGGAGTTTCGTCACACCCTGGAAGCCTCATGCGCCTATTACGCAGCATTGCGTGCCACCGAGGTGGATCGTGAACGGCTTACCGCGGCTTTCGAGGAGCTGCAGGATTGCTATTCCCGGGCCGGGGATGTGAGTCGGGCGGAAGAGGGGGCGGCAGACGCGCAATTTCACCTGGCGATTGCCGAGGCCAGTCACAACGCTGTCTTGCTGCACACCATTCGCGGGCTATTCGATCTGCTCAAGCGCAACGTGGTGACCAACATTGGCGGCATGTACAAGCAGCGCACCGAAACCCGCGACATGCTGATCAGCCAGCACCGTGATCTGTACCAGGCGATTATCGAAGGACGTGCCGAGCAGGCGCGCGAAGTCTCCAGCCGGCACATTCTGTATGTGCAGGAAGTGCTGGAAGAGGTGCGTCAGGAAGTGCAGCGCGTGGCCCGGGCGGAGCGGCGCAGGGGGATCTAAGTCTTATCGCGAGCCAGCTCGCTCCTGGTAGGAACGAGCTGGCTCGCGATCATGGCATCAAGGCAGAAGAGCGTTACTCTTCCTTGCCCTTGTTGCGCACCGCGCGATGCAGCTCACGATCGGAGTCGCGCTCGCGTTCGGTATGACGCTTGTCGTATTCCTTCTTGCCCTTGCCGAGTGCGATCTCGCACTTGACCATGTGCTTGCTCCAGTAGAGCGACAGGCACACGCAGGCATAACCCTTCTGCTGCACGGCAGCGAACAGCTTCTCCAGCTCGCGCTTGTTGAGCAGCAGTTTGCGCGAGCGCACGGGGTCGGCGATCACATGGGTGCTGGCGGTGGTCAGTGGCGTGAAGTGGCTGCCCAGCAGCCAGGCTTCGCCGTCCTTGAGCAGCACGTAACTGTCGACCAGTTGTGCCTTGCCTGCACGCAGACTCTTTACTTCCCAGCCGGCCAGGACCATGCCAGCCTCGAACCGATGTTCGATGAAGTAATCGTGACGCGCCTTTTTATTTTGCGCGATGGTCCCTGTTGGGTGTTTCTTCTGTTTAGCCATAGGGGCGGCATTATAGGCAGTTGCACGCGTGTCGGCTACGGTGAAGCTGCGTGCTTGAGCAGGTTGAGTGAATCCCGGACAATGCGCGCTCTTTTTTCTCGGTTGGGCGCGTTTTTGATGTCGACGGACAAGGTTTCTGTCCACGGCGGCTGGGCCAGTCGCTGGGTTTTCATACTCGCTGCGACTGGTTCTGCCGTGGGCCTGGGAAGTATCTGGAAATTCCCCTATATGGTCGGCGTCTACGGTGGCGGCGCCTTTGTCCTGGTATTTCTCGCCTGCATCGCGCTGATCGGTGTGCCGGTGATGCTGGCGGAAACCCTGATCGGCCGTCGCGCCCGGCAAAGCCCGGCCAATGCCTTGAAGGCGCTGGCCCTGGAGGCCGGGCATTCGGCCAAGTGGTCCTGGGGCGCGTTCGCCGGGATGATCACGGCCTTGTTGATTCTTTCCTTCTACAGCGTCGTTGGTGGTTGGTCGCTGGACTACATCATCGATATGGGGCGTGGTGATTTCCAGGGCGTGACGGCGGATCAGGTCGGCGCCTATTTCGGCACGGTGATTGCCGACCCCTGGCGGCTGACGCTGTGGCACACGCTGTTCATGCTGTTGTCGGCGGTGGTCATCGCCAAGGGCGTGGTGGCCGGGCTTGAGCGCAGCCTGCGGATCATGATGCCGCTGTTGTTCGTGATGCTGCTGATCCTGCTGGGTTACAGCCTGACCACCGGGCATTTCATGGAAGGCGTGCATTTCATGTTCGACTTCAGCACCGACAAGCTGCTCGACGGCCTGTTGCCGGCCATGGGACATGCGTTCTTTTCCCTGAGCGTCGGTGTCGGTTCCATCATGATCTACGGCGCTTACATGCCGAAGCATTCGTCCATTTCCGGCACTATTGTCGGCGTGGCGCTGCTGGATACCTTCGTTTCGCTGCTGGCGGGGCTGGCGCTGTTCCCGATCGTGTTTGCCGCGGGGTTGAACCCGAGTGAAGGTCCAGGGCTGATGTTTGTCAGTTTGCCTTTTGCCTTTGGTAATGTGGCGTTCGGCCAGCTGATGGGCGTGGTTTTTTTTGTCCTGGTGGCCATTGCCGCCTGGAGCTCGGCGATCTCGCTGCTGGAGCCGATGGTGGCTTACCTGGTGGAGCGGACTCGAATCCGCCGCGGCTGGGTGACATTCTGGCTGGCGTTTACCTGCTGGTTCGTCGGATTGGGAACGGTGTTCTCCTTCAATATCTGGCAGCAGGCCAAGTTTTTCGTGAACGAAGGCGGGGCTTTCCACCTCTACCAATGGGGGGCGGCGGGTGGTCTGGATTTCTTCGGGGTGATCGATTTCTTCACCTCGCGGATCATGTTGCCCTTGGGTGGCCTCTGCTTTGTGGTGTTCGCGGGTTGGGTAATGGGGCGCGAGGCGGTTCGTGATGAGCTGTCGATCCGCAGTCCGCTGCTTTTTGCCCTGACCCTGTTTTTGATGCGCTATGTGGCGCCCATCGGCATTCTTATAGTGTTTGCCGCCCAGTTGTGGAAATGACGCTGACATGACGACACATATTCAACGCTCGGCCCTGTTGCCTTATCCGGCGCAGTTTTTGTACGACCTGGTCAACGACGTGGCGCGCTACCCGGAGTTTTTACCCTGGTGCTCGTCGGCCGAGGTGCTGGAGAGCAGTGAGGTGCAGATGCGCGCCAGCCTGGCCGTTGCCAAGGGCGGGCTCAGCCAGCATTTCGTGACGCGCAATACCCTGGTGCCGGGCCAGTCGATCGAGATGAACCTGGAGGAAGGGCCGTTCAACCAGTTGCACGGCGTGTGGATTTTCAAGCCGCTGGGCGAGAAGGCCTGCAAGATCAGCCTGGATTTGTCGTTCGACTACGCCGGTCCACTGGTTCGCGCGACCTTGGGGCCTTTGTTCAACCAGGCGGCCAATACTCTGGTCGATGCGTTTTGTCAGCGGGCCAAGCAGTTGCATGCTTGAGCCCATGATCGAAGTCGAGGTGGTGTATGCCGCGGTCGACCGGCAGGTATTGCTCAGTGTTGCGGTGCCAACGGGGACTACTGTTCGTGCGGCAGTGAAAGGCTGTGGGATAGGCGCGCAATTTCCAGAATTGGATCTGGACAATTGTCCGCTGGGGATCTTTGGCAAAGCGGTTGCGGACCCGGGGAAGCAGCCGGTTCGGGCGGACGACCGCATCGAAATCTACCGCCCGCTGCTGGCTGACCCTAAAGAGGTCCGACGTCTGCGCGCGGCAAAGGCGGCGCAAGCCCGGGCTCGTACTTCAGAGTCCTGAACAAATCGACAGGCAACAAAAAGCCCGGACTCGCCGGGCTTTTTTATTCCGCCACAAATTATTGCGGCGAGGTGTCCAGAGGTTCTGGCGTTGGCACCGGAACGGTCTCGACGTTGTCGACGTCCTTCTGGATCTGATCGAGCAGAGAGCCAGGCTTGGCCGGTTTTTCCGGTTTTGGCTGTTCGGCGTTTTCAGTAGGGGCGGTCACGGTGGTGCCACTGTCCTTGCCCAGGATGGCTTCGTCACGGCTTACGCCAGGCATGAAGTCACCGGAAAGGCTGACCAGTTGGTCGTTACCGTTGAAGATAACGCTGACGCGCTCCTGCTGGCGTTCACCGCCACCTGGTTGCAGGCTGTACAGATAATCCCAGCGATCGGCGTGGAACGTGTCGGTCAACAGAGGGTTGCCCATGATAAACCGTACTTGCCGGCGGGTCATTCCCGGGCGTAACTGGTCTATCATGTCCTGCGTGACGACATTGCCCTGCTGGATGTCGATTTTGTAAACCCCGGGGAATGAACAACCGGCGAGTGCGAGCAGTCCCACGAAGGTGAAACTGGTTAGCAAGAGCTTGGTGTTTTGCATCGGTGGGCGACTTCCACTATCTTGGCTGGGACAACGTAAACCCCGATCATACCCGCATTAAGAGAAGCTGCGAAGCAGCATCCGCGAGAAAGCTGACCATGGTTGAAAATAGCGAACTACGTAAAGCCGGCCTTAAAGTGACTCTGCCACGGGTCAAAATTCTACAAATGCTCGATTCCGCCGAGCAGCGACACATGAGCGCCGAGGATGTTTACAAGGCGCTGATGGAAGCTGGCGAGGATGTCGGTCTGGCCACGGTTTACCGTGTTCTGACCCAGTTTGAAGCAGCAGGCCTTGTGGTACGCCACAACTTTGATGGCGGTCATGCTGTATTCGAACTGGCTGACGGCGGTCACCACGACCACATGGTCAACGTGGATTCCGGTGAGGTGATCGAATTCTTCGACGAAGAAATCGAGAAGCTTCAGAAGGCGATTGTCGAGAAGCATGGCTTCGAGTTGGTGGATCACAACTTGGTGCTGTACGTACGCACGAAGAAATAAGCATGTCGCGCGGATGCTGTCCGCGAAACGATCGAAGGCGACCCAGGGGTCGCCTTCGTGCTTTCTGCTCTTTATTAAAGTGGCGGGGACTCAAGCCTTGGCGGTAACCACCATTTTTTTCGCGTGGGCCAGCGACTCCTTGGTCAGGTCGATGCCGCCCAGCATCCGCGCTACCTCTTCGATCCGCTCGGTCTTGCCCAGTTTGGAAACCGCGGTGTGAGTCGCATCGCTGCCGCGCACCTTGTGCACAAAAAGATGTTGATGGCCCTGGGCTGCCACCTGCGGCAAGTGGGTGACCGTCAATACCTGGCCGCGCTCGCCGAGGCGACGTAGCAGTTGGCCGACGATCTCCGCGGTCGGGCCGCCGATGCCGACGTCCACTTCGTCGAATACCAGGGTCGGGACACGAGAGGTCTGTGCGGTAATCACCTGGATTGCCAGGCTGATCCGCGACAGTTCGCCCCCGGATGCGACTTTAGCCAGGGCCTTGAGCGGCTGGCCGGGGTTGGCGCTGACCAGCAGCTCGACCTGCTCGAGGCCGTTGGGCTGCAGTTCATCGCCGCTGTTGGCGTGCAGTTCGATGGTGAAGCGGCCGCCAGGCATGCCCAGGCGCTGGATTTCCTGTTCGACGGCGCTGGCCAGGCTGGTTGCGGCCTGCTGGCGCAGCTCGCTCAGCTCCCTGGCTTTTTCGTGATAGTGCCGGGCATAGGATTTCAGCTCATCGCCCAGGCGCTCAATGGATTCGTCATTGGCATCCAGAGTTTCGATTTCCTCCAGCAGTTTCTGCTGCATGGCTGCCACCTCGGTGGGCTGGATCCGGTGTTTGCGGGCCAGGGTATAGATGGCGTCCAGCCGCTCCTCCAGTTGTTGCAGGCGCGCCGGGTCCGCATCGAAATGGTCGACGAAGCGATTCAGTTCGCCGACGGCTTCTTCGACCTGGATTTGCGCGCTGGCCAGCAGGTTGGTGGCTTCCGCCAGGGCGCCGGAGGTGTTGCCGATGCTCGACAGGCGATTGAGGCTCGCTGTGAGGGCGCTGAGGACGTTGCCCGAATCACTTTCGCTGCAATGCTCGACGACCTGCCGGCAGATGCCCAGCAGGCTTTCGGCATTGGTCAGGTTCTTGTGTTCGAGTTCCAGTTGCTCGAGTTCGTTTTCACCCAGGGCCAGGTTTTCCAGTTCCTCCAGCTGATAGCTGAGGAGCTGGTGGCGCGCCCGCTGCTCGTCCCCGGAGTTGGACAGACGCTCCAATTCCTGGCGGGTCTGGCGCCAGCGCTGGGCCGCCAGCGATACCTGGCGAGCCAGGTCGGTGGCGCCAGCGTATTCGTCGAGCAGGCGGCGGTGGGTATCGGTTTTCAGCAGCGACTGGTGTTCATGCTGGCTGTGGATGTCGATCAGCAGTTCGCCGAGTGCCTTGAGGTCGCCTAGCGGGCACGGGGAGCCATTGATGTAGCCACGGGAACGGCCTTCGGCGGTGATGACCCGGCGCAGGATGCATGGGCTGTCGTTGTCCAGGTCGCGTTCGGCGAGCCAGGTGCGGGCCTCGGGAATGTCTTCCAGGTCGAAGGTGGCGAGAATGTCGGCCTTGTCGGCACCTGGGCGGACTACGCCACTGTCGGCGCGATCACCCAGGGTCAGCCCCAGGGCGTCGAGCATGATCGATTTGCCGGCGCCGGTTTCACCCGTGATGACGCTCATCCCGCGATCCAGTTCCAGATCGAGATGCTCAACGATGGCGTAGTTGTGTACGGACAGGTGCACCAGCATAAAGGCCGCTCCCAAGCTTTAGGTCTGGTTATTTATACAGTGTTTTGTTTTCGGCTGACAATGCCCACCCTTAGCTCGATTCGCTTGCTTGACGGATTTTTTTATCGTGTGCGGGAATAATTGGTGACCGGCGTTTGGGGCCGTCCAATGATTTTTGCCGAGGGCGCGGCCCTTGAACCTGGAAAATGCGACCCCATATACCGGGGCAGAAGCGTGAGTTGAGCTCGCGGACGATATTGAAAGGAGAATTTTATGGCTGACGAACAGACGCTGGATACGCAAAATCTCGACGCCAATCAGGCCCCCGAGGCCTCGGGCGAAGATCTGGCGGCTCGTGTGCAAGTGCTCGAAGAGCAGTTGGCTGGCGCTCAGGATCAGGCATTGCGTGTTGCGGCCGATCTGCAGAACGTCCGCCGCCGTGCCGAGCAGGACGTAGAAAAAGCTCACAAATTCGCCCTCGAGCGTTTTGCTGGCGACCTGCTGCCAGTGATCGACAGTCTCGAGCGCGGTCTTGAGTTGTCCAGCCCGGACGACGAAAGCATTCGCCCGATGCGTGAAGGTATCGAACTGACCCTGAAGATGTTCCAGGACACCCTGAAGCGTTATCAGCTGGAAGCGATCGATCCGCATGGCGAACCGTTCAACGCTGAACAGCACCAGGCGATGGCCATGCAGGAAAGTGCCGACGTCGAGCCGAACAGCGTTCTCAAGGTGTTCCAGAAGGGCTATCAGCTCAACGGTCGCCTGCTGCGCCCGGCCATGGTCGTGGTCAGCAAGGCACCCGCACCGGTTTCGCCTTCGATTGACGAGAAGGCTTGAAATCGCGCGCAGGGCCCCCATTTATAGGTCAAGCGTTTAAGTGCTACCGCAGTCGGCCACCACTGCTGCGGCAACAAAATCTAAAGTTTCGGGAGAGTTAACATGGGCAAAATTATCGGTATCGACCTGGGGACTACCAACTCCTGCGTCTCCATTCTTGAAAACGGCAACGTAAAAGTTATCGAAAACGCTGAAGGCGCGCGTACCACGCCGTCCATCATCGCTTACGCCAATGATGGCGAAATCCTGGTTGGCCAGTCGGCCAAGCGTCAGGCCGTGACCAACCCGCACAACACCCTGTACGCGGTGAAGCGTCTTATCGGTCGCCGTTTCGACGAAGAAGTAGTACAGAAAGACATCCAGATGGTCCCTTACAAGATCGTCAAGGCTGACAACAACGACGCCTGGGTTGAAGTGAACGGCCAGAAAATGGCTCCGCCACAGATCTCGGCTGAAATCCTCAAGAAAATGAAGAAGACCGCCGAAGACTACCTCGGCGAGGCTGTGACCGAAGCGGTGATCACCGTTCCGGCCTACTTCAACGACAGCCAGCGCCAGGCGACCAAAGACGCCGGCCGCATCGCGGGTCTGGACGTAAAACGTATCATCAACGAACCGACCGCGGCCGCTCTGGCTTACGGCATGGACAAGGCCAAGGGCGATCACACCGTGATCGTTTATGACCTGGGTGGCGGTACCTTCGACGTATCCGTGATCGAAATCGCTGAAGTCGATGGCGAGCACCAGTTCGAAGTACTGGCAACCAACGGTGACACCTTCCTCGGTGGTGAAGACTTCGACATCCGTCTGATCGACTACCTCGTGGACGAGTTCAAGAAAGAAAGCGGCATGAACCTCAAGGGTGACCCGCTGGCCATGCAGCGCCTGAAAGAGGCCGCTGAAAAAGCCAAGATCGAGCTGTCCTCGAGCCAGCAGACCGACGTCAACCTGCCGTACATCACTGCAGACGCCACTGGTCCTAAGCACCTGAACGTGAAGATCTCCCGCGCCAAGCTGGAGTCGCTGGTCGAAGACCTGGTTCAGCGCACCATCGAGCCTTGCCGCATCGCCATGAAAGACGCCGGTATCGACGTCAGCAAGATCGACGACGTGATCCTGGTCGGCGGTCAGACCCGCATGCCGTTGGTGCAGAAGCTGGTCACCGATTTCTTCGGTAAAGAAGCACGCAAGGACGTGAACCCGGACGAAGCCGTTGCCATGGGTGCTGCCATCCAGGGCGCGGTACTGGCCGGTGACGTGAAAGACGTACTGCTGCTGGACGTCAGCCCGCTGACCCTGGGTATCGAAACCATGGGCGGCGTGATGACCGCGCTGATCGAGAAAAACACCACGATTCCTACCAAGAAATCGCAAGTGTTCTCGACTGCCGACGACAACCAGGGCGCAGTGACCATTCACGTGCTGCAGGGCGAGCGTAAGCAAGCCGCGCAGAACAAGTCCCTGGGCAAGTTCGACCTGGCCGAGATTCCACCAGCTCCACGTGGCGTGCCGCAAATCGAAGTGACCTTCGACATCGACGCCAACGGCATCCTGCACGTAGGTGCGAAAGACAAGGCGACCGGCAAGACCCAGTCGATCGTGATCAAGGCCAACTCCGGTCTGTCCGAGGAAGAAATTCAGCAGATGGTTCGTGATGCTGAAGTCAATGCTGAAGAAGACCGCAAGTTCGAAGAGCTGGCCAGCGCGCGCAACCAAGGCGATGCCCTGGTTCACTCGACTCGCAAGATGATCGCTGATGCGGGCGACAAAGTGACTGCTGAAGAGAAGGCTGCGATCGAAGCTGCCGTGGTTGCCCTTGAAGCCGCTATCAAAGGCGACGACAAGGCTGCCATCGACGCGAAGGTCGAAGAGCTGTCGAAAGTGTCGGCTCCGGTCGCTCAGAAGATGTACGCCGAGCAGGCTCAGCCGGCAGAAGGCGCAGCTTCGCAGGGTGAATCGGCCGAGAAGGCCGACGACGTCGTCGACGCTGAGTTCGAAGAAGTAAAAGACCACAAGTAAGACTGCTTGTTGGTCGGCCGGTTGACTGCCTTTGTGCGGTGACTGGTAGGATGTCGCCGCGCGGGAGCTTGCTCCCGCGTTGGCGTGTCTGGAGCAAGCGAATTTTTTACGGCGTGCGGCTCTTTTCGCGCGCTGGCGGTACGGTCGGAAATGCTCCTGCTTTCCGTTCGGGATTACCGCAGTTGTCGGCCAGTCTGTTGGCCGTCTATCCAAGACCAGGATCGTTGAATTGACGTGAGTTGGGTCCGGGCCTGTATTGGGGCTCAACGAGTTTGGCGAGGCTCAGGAGAGCATTGTCGAACGTCCTTAAGAGTGTGAAGACTTATGGCAAAGCGTGACTATTACGAAGTATTGGGTGTGGAGCGAGGCTCGAGCGAAGCCGACCTGAAAAAGGCTTACCGCCGCCTGGCGATGAAGCATCACCCGGACCGTAATCCCGGCGACAAAGCGTCGGAAGATATGTTCAAGGAGGCCAACGAGGCCTACGAAGTATTGTCTGACTCGAGCAAGCGCGCGGCTTATGACCAGTACGGTCACGCCGGTGTCGATCCGAGCATGGGCGGTGGTGGTGCCGGCTTCGGTGGCCAGAACTTCTCCGACATCTTTGGCGATGTCTTCAGTGATTTCTTTGGTGGCGGTCGTGGCGGCTCCCGTGGCGGGGCTCAGCGTGGCAGCGACTTGCGCTACACCCTGGAGCTGAACCTGGAAGAGGCGGTGCGCGGCACCACCGTGAATATCCGCGTTCCGACGCTGGTCAACTGCAAGCCTTGCGATGGCTCGGGCGCCAAGAAAGGCTCCTCGCCTGTGACCTGTCCGACCTGTGGCGGTATCGGCCAGGTGCGCATGCAACAGGGCTTCTTCTCGGTGCAGCAGACCTGCCCGCGTTGCCATGGCCAGGGCAAGATCATTTCCGATCCGTGCGATTCCTGTCATGGCGAAGGTCGCGTCGAAGAGTACAAGACGCTGTCGGTTAAGGTGCCGGCGGGCGTCGATACCGGCGACCGCATTCGTCTGTCCGGCGAAGGAGAGGCGGGAACCCAGGGCGGCCCTACGGGCGACCTGTATGTGGTGATCAATGTGCGTGAGCACTCGATCTTCCAGCGCGACGGCAAGCACCTGTTCTGTGAAGTGCCTATCAGCTTCGTTGATGCGGCGCTGGGCGGCGAGCTGGAAATCCCGACGCTGGATGGCCGGGTCAAGCTGAAGATCCCTGAGGGCACCCAGACCGGCAAGCAGTTCCGTGTGCGTGGCAAGGGTGTGGCTCCGGTGCGTGGCGGCGGTGCTGGCGACTTGATGTGCCGGGTTGCGGTGGAAACGCCGGTGAACCTGAGTCGTCGTCAGCGTGAATTGCTCGAAGAGTTGCGTGGTTCCCTGGCGGACGACAATACCCACTCGCCGAAAACCACTGGCTGGTTCGAAGGCGTGAAGCGCTTCTTCGGCGACCTGTAAGGAGCGAAGCATGCGACGTATAGCTGTGATGGGCGCCGCAGGGCGCATGGGTAAGAACCTGGTGGAGGCCGTGCAACAGCGCTCGCCGCTATCCGGGCTTACCGCGGCGATCGTGCGGCCTGGCAGTTCGTTGGTCGGTGCCGATGCTGGCGAGCTGGCATCGCTGGGGCGCATCGGTGTGCCGATGTCCGACAGCCTGGAAAAGGTTGCCGATGAATTCGATGTGTTGATCGATTTCACGCTGCCGGAAGTGATGCTGAAGAACCTGGCGTTCTGCCGCAAGGCGGGCAAGGCCATGGTGATCGGTACCACGGGCTTGGGCGCCAAGGAAAAGCAGGTGCTGGCCGAGGCAGGCAAGGATATTCCGATCGTGTTCGCCGCCAACTTCAGCGTTGGCGTCAATCTGTCGCTGAAGCTGCTCGACATGGCAGCCCGTGTGCTGGGCGATGATGCAGACATCGAAATCATCGAGGCGCATCACCGGCACAAGATCGACGCGCCTTCGGGAACTGCTCTGCGCATGGGCGAGGTGGTTGCCGATGCGCTGGGGCGTGATCTGCAGAAGGTCGCGGTGTATGGCCGTGAAGGCCATACCGGCGCTCGTGAGCGTGAAACCATTGGTTTCGCCACGGTCCGGGGTGGTGATGTGGTGGGCGATCACACGGTGTTGTTCGCTGCTGAGGGCGAGCGTCTGGAGATTACCCATAAGGCTTCCAGTCGCATGACTTTCGCCAAGGGTGCAGTACGTGCTGCGTTGTGGCTGGACGGTCGTCCGGCGGGTCTTTATGACATGCAGGATGTGCTGGATCTGCGTTGAGATGCATCCAAAACAGGGCCAGGCTTCGCGCTTGAGCCCTGTTTTACCCCGCTAAGCGATGTTCTGTCGCATTCCTCTGCCTTTAAGGCTCTTTAGCGGTGGACCAAAAAAGCCTTTTTCTGTAAGCTACAGCTTTAGTGTGTCCACTAAAAGCGCGCAGAATAATTCAGTGAAGAAGCGGGGTGACGTGTCCATACGTCACTCCGCTTTTTTACAACCTGCGATCGCCCTTTCAGGCTTTATTTACGGGAGGTCTTCTTGACTAAGCCAGCCATACTCGCCCTTGCTGATGGCAGCATTTTTCGCGGCGAAGCCATTGGAGCCGACGGTCAAACCGTTGGTGAGGTGGTGTTTAACACCGCAATGACCGGCTATCAGGAAATCCTTACCGATCCTTCCTACGCCCAACAGATCGTTACCCTGACTTACCCGCATATCGGCAATACCGGCACCACGCCGGAAGACGCCGAGTCCGATCGTGTCTGGTCGGCCGGTCTGGTGATTCGCGACCTGCCACTGGTTGCGAGCAACTGGCGTAACACCCTGTCCCTGTCCGATTACCTGAAAGCCAACAATGTTGTGGCGATCGCCGGTATCGACACCCGTCGCCTGACGCGCATCCTGCGCGAGAAAGGCGCGCAGAACGGCTGCATCATGGCCGGTGACAATATCTCCGACGAAGCGGCGATTGCCGCAGCGCGCGGCTTCCCTGGCCTGAAAGGCATGGATCTGGCGAAGGTCGTCAGCACCAAGGAAAGCTACGAGTGGCGCTCCAGCGTCTGGAGCCTGAAGACCGACAGTCATCCGACCATCGAGGCTTCCGAGCTGCCGTACCACGTGGTTGCCTACGACTACGGCGTCAAGCTGAACATCCTGCGCATGCTGGTCGAGCGCGGTTGCCGCGTGACCGTAGTGCCTGCGCAAACTCCGGCCAGCGACGTCCTGGCACTCAAGCCTGATGGCGTGTTCCTGTCCAACGGCCCTGGCGACCCCGAGCCTTGCGATTACGCCATCCAGGCGATCAAGGACGTGCTGGAAACCGAGATCCCGGTCTTCGGTATCTGCCTGGGCCACCAACTGCTGGCACTGGCCTCCGGCGCCAAGACGGTGAAGATGGGCCACGGCCACCACGGTGCCAACCACCCGGTCCAGGACCTGGACAGCGGTGTAGTGATGATCACCAGCCAGAACCACGGTTTTGCGGTGGACGAAGCCACCCTGCCAGGCAACGTGCGGGCGATCCACAAATCGCTGTTCGACGGTACCCTGCAAGGCATCGAACGTACCGACAAGAGCGCATTCAGCTTCCAGGGCCACCCTGAAGCGAGCCCGGGCCCGAACGATGTGGCGCCGCTGTTCGATCGTTTCATCAACGAGATGGCCAAGCGACGCTGAGTGCTCGCCCCTGAAGGTGGCCCCGGCCTCGGCGGCCCCTTCAGCGCTTCAGAGATTTGATCAAGACGGCTTGCCGACTGACCTGCGGATTTGAGTGACAACCCATGCCAAAACGTACAGACATTAAAAGCATCCTGATTCTCGGCGCTGGCCCGATCGTGATCGGCCAGGCCTGCGAATTCGACTACTCCGGCGCCCAGGCCTGCAAGGCCCTGCGCGAAGAGGGTTACCGGGTCATCCTGGTGAACTCGAACCCGGCGACCATCATGACCGACCCGGCCATGGCCGACGCCACCTACATCGAGCCGATCAAGTGGCAGACCGTTGCCAAGATCATCGAGAAAGAACGTCCGGACGCTCTGCTGCCGACCATGGGTGGCCAGACTGCGTTGAACTGCGCCCTGGACCTGGAGCGCGAAGGCGTTCTGGAGAAGTTCGGCGTGGAAATGATCGGCGCCAATGCCGACACCATCGACAAGGCCGAAGACCGTTCGCGCTTCGACACCGCGATGAAGGCGATCGGCCTGGAGTGCCCGCGCTCCGGTATCGCCCACAGCATGGACGAGGCCAATGCGGTCCTCGAGAAGCTGGGCTTCCCGTGCATCATCCGCCCGTCCTTCACCATGGGCGGCACCGGTGGTGGCATCGCCTACAACCGTGAAGAGTTCGAAGAGATCTGCGCCCGTGGCCTGGACCTGTCGCCGACCAAGGAACTGCTGATCGACGAATCGCTGATCGGCTGGAAAGAGTACGAGATGGAGGTGGTCCGCGATAAGAAGGACAACTGCATCATCGTTTGCTCGATCGAAAACTTCGACCCGATGGGCGTGCACACCGGTGACTCGATCACCGTGGCTCCTGCGCAAACCCTGACCGACAAGGAATACCAGATCCTGCGCAACGCCTCCCTGGCGGTACTGCGTGAGATCGGCGTGGAAACCGGTGGCTCCAACGTCCAGTTCGGCATCTGCCCGAACACTGGCCGTATGGTGGTGATCGAGATGAACCCGCGGGTATCCCGTTCTTCGGCCCTGGCTTCGAAAGCCACCGGCTTCCCGATCGCCAAGGTCGCCGCCAAGCTGGCCGTGGGTTACACCCTGGACGAGCTGTCGAACGACATCACCGGCGGCAAGACCCCGGCGTCCTTCGAGCCGTCCATCGACTACGTCGTGACCAAGCTGCCACGCTTCGCCTTCGAGAAGTTCGCCAAGGCTGACGCCCGCCTGACTACCCAGATGAAGTCGGTGGGTGAGGTGATGGCCATCGGCCGGACCTTCCAGGAGTCCCTGCAGAAAGCGCTGCGCGGCCTGGAAGTGGGTGTCTGCGGTCTGGATCCGAAGCTCGACCTGAGCAACCCGGAAAGCATGAACGTGCTTAAGCGCGAACTGACCGTGCCGGGCGCCGAGCGTATCTGGTACGTGGCTGATGCCTTCCGTGCCGGTATGACCGTCGAGCAGATCTTCGGCATGAACATGATCGACCCTTGGTTCCTGGTACAGATCGAAGATCTGATCAAGGAAGAGGAGAAGGTCAAGACTCTGGGGCTGTCGGCCATCGACCGCGACCTGATGTTCCGCCTCAAGCGTAAAGGCTTCTCCGACCAGCGTCTGGCCAAGCTGCTGGGCGTGACCGAGAAGAACCTGCGTACCCACCGCCACAAGCTGGAAGTGTTCCCGGTCTACAAGCGCGTCGACACCTGCGCGGCCGAGTTCGCCACCGATACCGCCTACCTGTACTCGACCTATGAGGAAGAGTGCGAGGCTGCACCTTCGGGTCGCGACAAGATCATGATCCTGGGTGGCGGTCCGAACCGTATCGGCCAGGGCATCGAGTTCGACTACTGCTGCGTGCACGCGGCACTGGCGCTGCGTGACGATGGTTACGAAACCATCATGGTCAACTGCAACCCGGAAACCGTTTCCACTGACTACGACACCTCCGATCGCCTGTACTTCGAGCCGGTGACCCTGGAAGACGTACTGGAAATCGTCCGCGTCGAGAAGCCAAAAGGCGTGATTGTCCAGTACGGCGGCCAGACTCCGCTGAAACTGGCGCGTGCCCTGGAAGCGGCCGGCGTGCCGATCATCGGTACCAGCCCTGACGCCATCGACCGTGCCGAAGACCGCGAACGCTTCCAGCAGATGGTCGAGCGCCTGAACCTGCGTCAGCCGCCAAACGCCACCGTGCGCAGCGAAGACGAAGCGATTCGTGCCGCGGCCAAGATCGGCTACCCGCTGGTGGTGCGTCCGTCCTATGTACTGGGCGGCCGGGCGATGGAAATCGTTTACGAAGAAGAAGAACTCAAGCGCTACCTGCGTGAAGCGGTGCAAGTGTCCAACGACAGTCCGGTGCTGCTGGACCACTTCCTCAACTGCGCCATCGAGATGGACGTGGACGCGGTCTGCGACGGCAAGGATGTGGTGATCGGCGCGATCATGCAGCACATTGAACAGGCTGGCGTGCACTCCGGTGACTCCGCTTGCTCGCTGCCGCCGTACTCGCTGCCTGCGCACATCCAGGACGAGATGCGCGAACAGGTCAAGAAGATGGCCTTGGAGCTGGGTGTGGTCGGCCTGATGAACGTGCAGCTGGCCCTGCAGGGTGAGCAGATCTACGTCATCGAAGTGAACCCGCGTGCTTCCCGTACCGTGCCGTTCGTTTCCAAGTGCATCGGTGTCTCCCTGGCGATGATCGCCGCGCGCGTCATGGCGGGTAAGACCCTGAAAGAGCTGGGCTTCACCAAGGAAATCATTCCTAACTTCTACAGCGTCAAGGAAGCAGTGTTCCCGTTCGCCAAATTCCCGGGTGTCGATCCGATCCTCGGCCCGGAGATGAAGTCGACCGGCGAAGTGATGGGTGTCGGTGACACCTTCGGTGAAGCCTTCGCCAAGGCCCAGATGGGCGCTAGCGAAGTGCTGCCGACTGGTGGTACCGCGTTCATCAGCGTGCGTGACGACGACAAGCCGCTGGTTGCGGGCGTGGCTCGTGATCTGATCAACTTGGGCTTCGAAGTGGTCGCCACTGCCGGTACTGCCAAGCTGATCGAGGCGGCAGGCCTGAAGGTGCGCCGTGTGAACAAGGTGACTGAAGGTCGTCCGCACGTGGTCGACATGATCAAGAATGACGAAGTCACGCTGATCATCAACACCACCGAAGGTCGTCAGTCGATCGCTGACTCTTATTCCATTCGTCGTAACGCCTTGCAGCACAAGATCTACTGCACCACCACCATTGCTGCGGGCGAGGCCATCTGTGAAGCGCTCAAGTTCGGTCCGGAAAAGACCGTGCGTCGCTTGCAGGATCTACATGCAGGATTGAAGGCATGAATAAATACCCAATGACCGTCCAGGGCTCCAAGGCCCTGGAAGAAGAGTTGACGTTCCTAAGCAAGGTCGAGCGGCCACGCTTGAGCCAGGCCATCGGTGAGGCTCGAGAGCTCGGTGACCTCAAGGAAAACGCTGAATACCATGCTGCCCGCGAGGAGCAGGGAATGGTTGAAGCGCGCATCCGTGATATTGAAGGTCGCCTGCAAAACTCGGTTGTCATCGATGTGACGAGCATTCCTCATACAGGCAAGGTGATTTTCGGCACTACCGTCGAAATCGCCAACGTCGAAACCGATGAGAGCGTCACTTACCAGATCGTTGGTGAGGATGAGGCTGATATCAAGCTCGGAAAGATCTCTGTAGGTTCGCCCATTGCCCGTGCCTTGATCGCTAAGGAAGAGGGTGATGTGGTTGCCGTTAAAACGCCTAGCGGCGTGATCGAGTATGAGATTGTCGAAGTCCGCCACGTCTGAACGAGGGCGCCTGCTGAATGCGGGCGCCATGCTTTGGCAACTGACTCAGATGTTGTGGGTCGGTGGTGTGTGGTTGTTGCATGTCGGCTTGTTGCCGGTGCTGGGCCAGATTGGCCTGGCGCCGCTGCTGATCGAAGAGATCGGTAATGTGCTGAGTGCGCTGCTGGTTGGTTTTTCAGCGGTATGCATTGTTCTTCAGATGCTGGTATTGGTACGTGCTGAAGGGCTGGTGAGCCTGTGGCGGGATATGCGAGGGCAGCTGCTGTTGGTGGCGTTTTGTGCGTGCACGATGTATTTCGTGGTGCGCTTCGGGCTGTCGGATGTCGAGCGCTGGCAGCTGTTCAGCTATCTTGTCTTGGCTTTTTCCGGTCTGGTGCTGGTATTGCAGCCGGTGCCTGGGTGGAGTGGCAGGGCGCGCGAAGCACGCCCTTGACCCCTGTCGACGTCAGTGGAAGCGATGGACGTTGGACAGTTGCTTGTTTACCTTGGCGTTCTTGCGATAAATCAGCGCCATTTTGCCGATGACCTGCACCAGATCCGCTTTGCCGGCCTTGCACAGTTCTGCAATGGCTTCCAGGCGGGACTCGCGTTCGAGGATGTTGAGCTTGATCTTGATCAGCTCATGATCGCTCAAGGCGCGTTCAAGTTCGGCCAACACACCTTCGGTCAAACCGTTGTCAGCCACAGTCAATACTGGTTTCAGATGGTGGCCAATGGATTTGTACTGTTTCTTCTGCTCTTGAGTGAGCGGCATAATCTGACCCCTGCGTCTGATCTTTTAAAAAGCGGCGGCCAGTTTACCCGAGCGCGTCCGGGACCGCCCACTTAATCACGACCCGTTTTATTTTTTGAGGTGGCCCGTGGCCCGTTCCAAGACAAGCCATAACTGGCTGAAAGAGCACTTCAACGACCCATTCGTCAAAATGGCGCAAAAAGATGGGTACCGTTCGCGTGCCAGCTACAAGCTGTTGGAAATCCAGGAAAAGGATCGCCTGATCCGTCCTGGAATGAGTGTTATCGATCTGGGCGCGGCGCCAGGGGGCTGGTCGCAGGTGACCAGTCGTCTGATCGGCGGGCAGGGGCGACTGATCGCTTCCGACATTCTGGAAATGGATAGCATCCCTGATGTCACCTTCATTCAGGGCGACTTCACCGAAGATGCAGTGTTGGCTCAAATCCTTGAGGCGGTCGGAAATTCCCAGGTGGACCTTGTGATTTCCGATATGGCCCCCAATATGAGTGGTACGCCTGCCGTAGATATGCCGCGGGCGATGTTTCTGTGCGAGTTGGCACTTGATTTGGCGGGGCGGGTTCTGCGTCCCGGTGGCGACTTCCTGATAAAGATTTTCCAGGGAGAAGGTTTCGACGAATACCACAAGAACGTTCGCAAGATGTTCGACAAGGTGGTGATGCGCAAACCGAGTTCTTCCCGTGATCGTTCTCGCGAGCAGTATCTGCTGGGACGTGGCTTTCGCGGGCGTATCGAGTAAAGGTTGTTTTTGACCGGGTTGATAGTTTTTTCGTATTTCGCCCCGGGGGCTTAAGCGAATATTGTGTAACCTGGGTTTCACAAAGGGTTACAGACGGCGCCTGCCAGAGCTGTAGGTAATGTAGTAAGTTAGGTCGGTGAATATCATGCGAAGCGCGCGCCAGCAGCGGAGCTTGCTTCAGAGGGTAGTTAATTGAACGATATGGCAAAGAATCTGATCCTGTGGTTGATCATCGCGGCTGTCCTGGTGACGGTGATGAACAACTTCTCCAGCCCTAACGAGCCGCAGACCCTCAACTATTCCGACTTTATCCAGCAAGTTAAGGATGGCAAGGTCGAGCGCGTAGCCGTTGATGGTTATGTGATTACCGGCAAGCGCAACGATGGCGATAGCTTCAAGACCATTCGTCCTGCGATTCAGGACAACGGCCTGATTGGTGACCTGGTGGATAACCACGTGGTCGTCGAAGGCAAGCAGCCTGAGCAGCAAAGCATCTGGACCCAACTGCTGGTCGCTAGCTTCCCGATCCTGGTGATCATCGCCGTCTTCATGTTCTTCATGCGGCAGATGCAGGGTGGTGCTGGTGGCAAGGGCGGGCCGATGAGCTTCGGCAAGAGCAAGGCGCGCCTGTTGTCCGAAGATCAAGTGAAGACCACATTGGCGGATGTCGCGGGTTGCGACGAGGCCAAGGAAGAAGTGGGTGAACTGGTTGAGTTTCTCCGCGATCCGGGCAAATTCCAGCGCCTGGGTGGACGTATTCCTCGCGGCGTGTTGATGGTTGGCCCGCCGGGTACCGGTAAGACCTTGCTGGCCAAGGCCATCGCCGGTGAAGCCAAGGTTCCGTTCTTCACCATTTCCGGTTCCGACTTCGTCGAAATGTTCGTTGGGGTGGGTGCCAGCCGCGTTCGCGATATGTTCGAGCAGGCCAAGAAACATGCCCCGTGCATCATCTTCATCGACGAGATCGATGCCGTTGGACGCCATCGTGGTGCCGGCATGGGGGGTGGTCATGATGAGCGTGAACAGACACTCAACCAGCTGCTGGTAGAGATGGATGGCTTTGAAATGAACGACGGCATCATTGTTATTGCCGCCACCAACCGTCCTGATGTGCTGGACCCAGCGCTGCTGCGTCCTGGTCGCTTCGACCGTCAGGTTGTGGTTGGTTTGCCGGATATCCGTGGCCGCGAGCAGATTCTGAAAGTTCACATGCGTAAAGTGCCAATGGGTGAAGATGTCGCCCCGGCCGTGATTGCCCGTGGTACGCCCGGCTTCTCTGGTGCCGACCTGGCCAACCTGGTGAACGAGGCGTCGCTTTTCGCTGCTCGTAGCGGCAAGCGTATCGTCGAGATGAAAGAGTTCGAGCTGGCAAAAGACAAGATCATGATGGGCGCGGAGCGCAAATCCATGGTCATGTCCGAGAAGGAAAAGCAGAACACGGCTTATCACGAAGCGGGTCACGCCATTGTCGGTCGCGTAGTGCCTGAGCACGATCCGGTCTACAAGGTTTCGATCATCCCGCGTGGTCGGGCTCTGGGTGTAACCATGTTCCTGCCGGAAGAGGATCGCTACAGCTTGTCCAAGCGTGCGCTGATCAGTCAGATCTGCTCGCTCTACGGCGGTCGTATCGCTGAAGAAATGACATTGGGCTTCGATGGTGTAACTACCGGTGCTTCCAACGACATCATGCGCGCGAGCCAGATTGCGCGGAACATGGTGACCAAATGGGGGCTTTCCGAAAAACTGGGTCCGTTGATGTACGCCGAAGAAGAGGGCGAGGTCTTTCTGGGACGCAGTGCTGGCAGCCAGCATGCAAGCCTGTCTGCGGAAACCGCCAAGCTGATCGACTCCGAAGTTCGTAGCATCATCGACCAGTGCTATGGCACCGCCAAGCAGATCCTCACGGATAACCGCGACAAGCTGGATGCGATGGCCGATGCCTTGATGAAGTATGAAACCATCGATGCCGAGCAGATCGACGACATCATGGCTGGTCGTACCCCTCGCGAGCCTCGCGACTGGGAGGGCGGCTCGGGTACCACGCCTCCGGTGGTGCAGAACGAACGTCCAGAGACACCGATCGGCGGTCCGGCTGCTGACCACTAAGGTTTGAAATGACTTCTATGTCGTCCTCGACCCGGTTGCCTTGCGGCAACCGGGTTCTTGATTTGGCCCATACACATGTCATGGGCATTCTTAATGTAACTCCCGACTCCTTCTCCGATGGTGGCCGTTTCAGTCAGCTTGATGCTGCCTTGCGCCATGCCGAAGGTATGGTGCTGGCGGGCGCGACGCTCATCGATGTGGGGGGCGAGTCCACTCGTCCTGGTGCACGGGCAGTATCGCCGCTTGAAGAGCTTGAGCGGGTAGCACCTATCGTCGAACGCATCCATCGTGAACTGGATGTCATTATTTCGGTCGATACATCCACGCCTGCGGTCATGCGTGAAACTGCGCGTCTAGGTGCGGGATTGATCAATGATGTCCGCTCGTTGCGGCGGGATGGTGCGCTGGATGCTGCAGCAGCTACAGGTTTACCGGTCTGCCTTATGCATATGCTCGGTGAGCCTGGCGATATGCAGGACAATCCGCAGTATCGGGATGTAACCAAAGAAGTGGGGGAATTCCTGGCTGACCGTATGGCTCAGTGTGCAGCAGTGGGTATCGGATCGGAACGGATCATTCTGGATCCGGGTTTTGGCTTCGCGAAGACCCTGCAGCACAACTTGAGCCTGTTCAAGCATATGGATGCCCTGCATGCCCTTGGTCGACCTCTGCTGGTCGGAGTTTCACGAAAGAGCATGATAGGTCAGGCATTGAGTCGCCCCGTCGGCGAGCGGCTGTATGGCGGACTGGCTCTTGCCGCTCTGGCAATGTCCAAAGGGGCAAAGATCCTGCGGGTCCATGATGTGGCTGAGACGGTGGATGTCGTGCGGATGATTACAGCTGTGGAGTCAGCCGAATAAGAATGATGGAGCACTTATGAGCAAGAAATACTTTGGCACCGACGGCATTCGCGGTCGTGTGGGCGTGTACCCTATTACTCCCGATTTCATGCTCAAGCTGGGCTGGGCTGCGGGTATGGCCTTTCGCAGTATGGGTGCCTGTCGTGTGTTGGTGGGCAAAGACACGCGCATTTCCGGTTACATGTTCGAGTCTGCGCTTGAGGCGGGCCTGTCCGCTGCTGGTGCGGATGTAATGCTGCTGGGTCCGATGCCCACTCCTGCCATCGCCTATCTGACTCGCACTTTCCATGCCGAGGCGGGGATCGTGATCAGTGCCTCGCATAATCCTCACGATGACAACGGCATCAAGTTCTTCTCGGGTGAAGGCACCAAGCTCCCGGATGAAGTCGAGTTGATGATCGAAGAGTTGCTGGATGCGCCGATGACTGTGGTGGAGTCCAGCAAGCTGGGTAAGGTATCGCGCATCAATGACGCCTCGGGCCGTTACATTGAATTCTGTAAGAGCAGCGTTCCTTCCAGTACCAGCTTTGCGGGTCTGAAGATTGTTGTCGATTGTGCCCATGGTGCGACCTACAAGGTAGCGCCCAGTGTTTTCCGTGAGTTGGGCGCTGAAGTGGTGGTGCTCTCCGCACAGCCTAACGGTCTGAACATCAACGACAATTGCGGCTCGACCCACATGGGGCAGTTACAGGCTGCGGTATTGGCCGAGCACGCCGATCTGGGTATCGCCTTCGATGGTGATGGCGACCGGGTGTTGATGGTCGACCATACAGGCGCCATTGTCGATGGTGACGAACTGTTGTTCATCATTGCCCGGGATCTGCATGCGCGTAACAAGCTGCAGGGTGGTGTGGTCGGTACCTTGATGAGCAATCTGGGTCTCGAGCTGGCTTTGGCTGATCTGGGTATTCCATTCGTGCGCGCCAATGTCGGTGACCGTTATGTCATTGCCGAGCTGCTTGAGCGCCAATGGCTGGTAGGCGGTGAAAACTCCGGCCATATCGTGTGCTTCCAGCACACCACCACGGGTGATGCGATCATTGCCGCCCTGCAGGTGCTGATGGCACTGAAACGGCGTGATGAAGGCTTGGCACAGTCGCGTCAGGCGCTGCGCAAATGTCCGCAGATTCTGGTCAATGTCCGTTTTGGCGGTGGTGCCAATCCTGTCGAGCATCCGGCTGTGAAAGAGGCCTGCGCGCGTGTCACTACCGCGATGGCTGGGCGTGGGCGGGTGTTGCTGCGCAAGTCGGGCACCGAGCCTTTGGTTCGCGTCATGGTCGAAGGTGATGATGAAGCCCAGGTCCGTGGCTATGCTGACGAACTGGCAAAACTGGTTGCGGAAGTTTCTGCCTGATTTCGGCTTGCCAGTGTTGATGCGGTTGGGTAACATCTGCGCCCACTTTGACCGACGAGGTACAGCATGCGTCGCCCTATGGTAGCTGGTAACTGGAAAATGCACGGTACCCGCGCCAGCGTCGCTGAGCTGATCAATGGCCTGCGTCATCTGGCCTTGCCTAGCGGTGTTGATGTCGCGGTATTCCCGTCTTGCTTGTATATCAATCAGGTGATTGATGGCTTGAAAGGCAAGTCGATTTCGGTCGGCGCGCAGAATTCTGCGGTGGAGCCCATGCAAGGTGCGCTGACAGGGGAGATTGCTCCGAGTCAGCTGGTGGATGCAGGTTGTTCCCTGGTGTTGGTTGGGCATTCCGAGCGTCGCCTGATGATGGGTGAGCGTGACGGTACGCTGAATCGCAAATTCGCAGCAGCACAGGCTTGTGGTTTGAAGCCGGTCTTGTGTGTAGGGGAAACCCTCGAGCAGCGCGAGGCCGGGAAGACTCTTGAAGTTGTCGGGCGTCAGCTGGGTAGCATCATCGAAGAGTTGGGTGTTGGCGCGTTTGCCAATGCCGTTATCGCTTACGAGCCGGTCTGGGCCATTGGTACCGGGCTGACTGCTTCGCCGCAACAGGCCCAGGATGTGCACGCAGCCATCCGGGCGCAGTTGGCGGCAGAGAATTCTGAAGTGGCACGAGGTGTGCGGCTTCTATACGGCGGCAGCGTGAAGGCGGCCAATGCGGTCGAACTGTTCGGCATGCCGGATATCGATGGGGGGCTCATTGGTGGAGCTTCCCTGAATGCAGATGAGTTCGGTGCGATTTGTCGCGCCGCGGGAAACTGAAAAAATGCTGGAAACAGTCGTAGTCGTTTTTCATCTGCTGGGTGCGCTGGGCGTAGTGGCTCTGGTATTGCTGCAGCAGGGTAAAGGTGCGGACGCTGGCGCGTCTTTCGGAGCAGGTGCTTCAAATACTGTGTTCGGAAGCCAAGGTTCCTCTACCTTTCTTAGTAAGTTTACTGCTATACTTGCCGCAGGTTTTTTCATAACCAGCTTAGGGTTAGGTTACTTTGCTAAAGAGAAAGCTCATGAGCTGACTCAAGTAGGTTTGCCAGATCCAGCGGTGCTTGAAGCGCCAAAGCAAAAACCGGCTTCTGATGATGTCCCGGTGCTCCAAGAGCAAAAGTCGGCAACCAATGCGACTGACGTACCTCCAGCTCAAGAGCAGAAGTAAGAAGAGTTTCAGGCAGTAACGTAGTCTATGCCGAGGTGGTGGAATTGGTAGACACGCAACCTTGAGGTGGTTGTGCCCATAGGGTGTAGGGGTTCGAGTCCCCTTCTCGGTACCAATTATCAGGAGAGCCCGCTGTTGCGGGCTTTCTTGTAGGTGGAAGGTTACATTGACCCAAAAAGGGATCGGTCGTATACTTCCGCCCCAGCTTTGTCGCGGGGTGGAGCAGTCTGGTAGCTCGTCGGGCTCATAACCCGAAGGTCGTCGGTTCAAATCCGGCCCCCGCAACCAGTTTTAGCGGAGCCCCTTTTCAGGGGCTTTTTGTTAGCTGGACACTTTATAACGCCGCTATTCAACGGCGTTTCCGGGATGGGCGCTTCGCCCATTTTTTATTTGCACAAGCATGCACGAGGGGGTTCAGGTGTCGAGCAAGCTAGAACAGTTGCAGGCCTTGTTGGCCCCGGTGGTCGTGGCCCTTGGCTATGAATGCTGGGGTATCGAGTTTTCGGCTCAAGGTCGCCACTCACTGTTGCGCGTTTATATCGATAAAGAAGGCGGTGTGCTGGTGGACGACTGTGCCATCGTCAGCCGTCAGATCAGCGGCGTTCTGGATGTCGAAGATCCGATCTCCGTTGAATACACCCTTGAAGTTTCCTCTCCTGGCATGGAACGCCCGCTGTTCACCCTTGAACAGTTTGCCAAGTATGTCGGTGAACAAGTGAAGATCAAGCTGCGCTCGCCTTTTGAAGGCCGGCGTAATTTTCAGGGCCTTCTCCGCGGGGTGGAGGAGCAGGACGTCGTGGTGCAGGTGGAAGACCACGAGTTCCTGTTGCCGATCGACATGATCGACAAGGCCCACATAATTCCCAGTTTTGACTGAGACGCGGATCCCGCGGATCCAATGGCTTGCGAAAGGCGAGGCGTACGATGAGCAAAGAAGTACTGCTGGTTGTTGAGTCGGTATCCAATGAAAAGGGTGTACCGGCAAGCGTAATTTTTGAAGCGCTGGAGCTGGCTCTGGCCACTGCTACCAAAAAGCGTTTCGAGGACGAAGTTGATCTGCGTGTGGAAATCAATCGCCACACCGGTGCTTACGAGACTTTCCGTCGCTGGACGGTAGTCGAGGAAGCCGATCTGGACGATCCGGCTGTGGAAACCTGGCCGAGCAAGGTCCAGGAAACCCATCCGGGCGCTAAGGTCGGTGATGTCGTCGAGGAAAAGATCGAGTCGATCGAATTCGGCCGCATTGCTGCGCAGACCGCCAAACAGGTCATCGTGCAGAAAGTCCGCGAAGCCGAGCGTGCTCAAGTTGTTGACGCTTACCGCGAGCGCTTGGGTGAAATCATCTCCGGCACCGTGAAAAAGGTGACCCGCGACAACGTGATCGTCGACCTGGGTAACAACGCTGAAGCGCTGTTGGCCCGTGAAGACATCATTTCCCGCGAGACTTTCCGTGTTGGCGTGCGTCTTCGTGCGCTGCTCAAGGAAATCCGCACCGAGAACCGCGGCCCGCAGCTGATCCTGTCGCGCACCGCGCCGGAAATGCTGATCGAGCTGTTCCGTATCGAAGTGCCGGAAATCGCCGAAGGCCTGATCGAAGTCATGGCTGCCTCCCGTGATCCGGGTTCGCGCGCCAAGATTGCGGTCCGTTCCAAAGACAAGCGCATTGACCCTCAGGGTGCGTGCATTGGCATGCGCGGTTCGCGCGTCCAGGCCGTTTCCGGTGAGTTGGGCGGTGAGCGTGTGGATATCGTCCTGTGGGACGACAACCCGGCGCAGTTCGTGATCAACGCCATGTCGCCGGCTGAAGTCGCGGCAATTATCGTCGACGAAGATGCCCATGCCATGGACATCGCCGTTGGCGCAGACAATCTGGCTCAGGCCATCGGTCGCGGTGGTCAGAACGTGCGTCTGGCTAGCCAGTTGACTGGCTGGACCCTGAACGTGATGACCGAATCGGACATCCAGGCTAAGCAGCAAGCTGAAACCGGCGACATCCTGCGCAACTTCATCGATGAGCTGGAAGTCGACGAAGAGCTGGCACAGGTGCTGGTTGATGAAGGCTTCACCAGCCTGGAAGAGATTGCCTACGTACCGTTGGAAGAAATGCTCAACATCGACGGCTTTGACGAAGACATCGTCAACGAGCTTCGCGCTCGTGCCAAGGATCGCTTGTTGACTAAAGCCATCGCTACTGAGGAAAAGCTGGCAGACGCCCATCCGGCCGAAGACCTGCTCTCGCTTGAGGGTATGGACAAGGATTTGGCGATGGAACTGGCGGTGCGCGGCGTAATTACCCGCGAAGACCTGGCCGAGCAGTCTATTGACGACCTGCTCGACATCGACGGCATTGACGATGATCGTGCCGGCAAGTTGATCATGGCCGCCCGAGCCCATTGGTTCGAGTAATAGGCGCGGCCTGAGGAGAGAAGTGCATGACGCAAGTCACGGTGAAACAACTGGCCGATGAGGTCAAAACACCGGTAGAGCGCCTGTTGCAGCAGATGCGTGAGGCAGGTCTGCCGCACACCGCCGCCGAGGAACATGTGACCGACAGTGAGAAGCAATCGTTGCTGACTCACTTGAAGAGCAGCCACAAGGCGAAAGTGGAAGAACCGCGCAAGATCACGTTGCAGCGTAAAACCACCAGCACCCTGCGTGTGGCTGGCAGCAAAAGCATCAGCGTTGAAGTACGCAAGAAGAAAGTCTTCGTACAGCGCAGCCCGGAAGAAATCGAAGCCGAGCGCCAGCGTGAACTGGAAGAACGTCGCGCAGTAGAAAATGCTGCACGTCAGAAGGCTGAAGAAGAAGCCAAGCGTCGCGCCGAAGAAGAAGCGCGTCGCCAGCCTGCTGCTGCGCAACCTGCTGCCGTTGAAGCGGTTGCCGCACCTGCGGTGGTTGCCGAGCCGATTGTTGAAGATGTTCCTGTTGTCGCTCCAGCGCCGGTCGCTGAAGTGCGCAAGAAGGACGAGCAGCGTCGTCCGGACAAGAGCCGTAACGACGACAACCGTCGTGGTGGCGATGGCGAGCGTAAAAACGCTCCGCATCGTGCTTCCGTCAAGGAAAAAGCTCCGGCTCCACGCGTTGCCCCACGTACCACCGACGAAGAAAGCGATGGCTTCCGTCGTGGTGGTCGCGGCAAGGCCAAGCTGAAGAAACGCAATGCTCACGGTTTCCAGAGCCCAACCGGCCCGGTCGTGCGTGAAGTGAAGATCGGCGAAACCATCACTGTTGGCGATCTCGCCCAGCAGATGTCGGTCAAGGCTGCCGAAATCATCAAGTTCATGTTCAAGCTGGGCACCCCGGCCACCATCAACCAGGTACTGGACCAGGAAACTGCCCAGCTGGTTGCTGAAGAGCTGGGCCACAAAGTGACCCTGATCAGCGACACCGCCCTGGAAGATTCCCTGGCCGAGTCCCTGAAGTTCGAAGGTGAAGCGGTTCCTCGTGCGCCAGTAGTGACCGTAATGGGTCACGTTGACCACGGTAAGACCTCGCTGCTCGACTACATCCGTCGTGCCAAGGTAGCGGCTGGCGAAGCCGGCGGCATCACCCAGCACATCGGTGCGTACCACGTTGAAACCGAACGCGGCATGGTCACCTTCCTCGATACCCCGGGTCACGCCGCGTTTACCGCCATGCGTGCTCGTGGTGCCAAGGCGACCGACATCGTGATCCTGGTGGTTGCAGCGGACGACGGCGTGATGCCGCAGACCGTTGAAGCCGTTCAGCACGCTCAGGCGGCTGGCGTACCTCTGGTGGTCGCGGTGAACAAGATCGACAAGCCGGGTGCTGACCTTGATCGCATCCGTAGCGAACTGTCGGTTCACGGCGTGACTTCCGAAGACTGGGGTGGCGATACTCCATTCGTTCCGGTTTCCGCGAAGATGGGTACCGGTGTCGACGAATTGCTCGAAGCCGTACTGCTGCAGGCCGAAGTGCTCGAACTGACCGCCACTCCTTCGGCTCCTGGCCGTGGTGTCGTGGTTGAATCGCGCCTCGACAAGGGCCGTGGCCCGGTGGCGACCGTACTGGTTCAGGACGGTACCCTGCGTCAAGGCGACATGGTGCTGGTCGGCTCGAACTATGGCCGCGTGCGCGCCATGCTCGACGAGAACGGCAAGCCGATCAAGGAAGCAGGTCCGGCCATTCCGGTCGAGATCCTCGGCCTGGACGGTACCCCGGACGCTGGCGACGAGATGAGCGTGGTTGCCGACGAGAAGAAAGCCCGTGAAGTGGCTCTGTTCCGTCAAGGCAAGTTCCGCGAAGTCAAACTGGCTCGCGCTCACGCCGGCAAGCTGGAGAACATCTTCGAAAGCATGGGCCAGGAAGAGAAGAAGACGCTCAACATTGTCCTCAAATCCGACGTCCGCGGTTCGCTGGAAGCTCTGCAAGGCGCTCTGAACGGCCTGGGCAACGACGAAGTACAAGTGCGCGTAGTCGGCGGCGGCGTCGGTGGTATCACCGAAAGCGACGCCAACCTGGCCCTGGCTTCCAACGCTGTACTGTTCGGCTTCAACGTGCGTGCCGATGCCGGCGCTCGCAAGATCGTCGAGCAGGAAGGTCTGGATATGCGTTACTACAACGTGATCTACGACATCATCGAAGACGTCAAGAAAGCCCTGACCGGTATGCTGGGCAGCGACGTTCGGGAGAACATCCTGGGTGTTGCCGAGGTTCGTGACGTGTTCCGTTCGCCGAAGTTCGGCGCGATCGCCGGTTGCATGGTGATCGAGGGTGTCGTTCACCGTAACCGTCCAATCCGTGTACTGCGTGAAGACATCGTTATCTTCGAAGGCGAGCTGGAATCCCTGCGCCGCTTCAAGGATGACGCTTCCGAAGTGCGTGCCGGCATGGAATGCGGTATCGGCGTGAAGAGCTACAACGACGTCAAAGTCGGCGACAAGATCGAAGTCTTCGAGAAGGTTCAGGTTGCTCGCAGCCTCTAACTCGCGCACTTCAAGAGCCATGATGGCCAGTTGCACGCAAATGCACGGCGCATCGTCCGGACTCTAAACGCAACGCCCGGTCTGGCTTCTGTCAGGCCGGGCGTTTGCCGCTTTCAGACCTTGCGGGTTTCACCGCGAGGCAGCAACAGGTAACAAGACATGGCAAAAGAATACAGCCGCACCCAACGTATCGGCGACCAGATGCAGCGTGAGCTCGCTCAGCTGATCCGTCGTGAAGTCAAAGATCCGCGCGTCGGCCTGGTCACCATCACCGCCGTTGAAGTCAGCCGTGACGTCGGTCACGCCAAGATCTTCATCACCGTGATGGGCCAGGACAACGCTGACGATATCGCTCAGAGCATCAAGGTGCTCAATTCGGCCGCCGGCTTCCTGCGTATGCAGCTGGCTCGCGAGATGAAGTTGCGCAGCGTTCCACAGCTGCACTTCCACTACGACGAAAGCGTCGTGCGGGGGGCGCATCTGTCGGCCCTGATCGAGCGCGCCGTGGCCGAAGACAGCCAGCACGCCGCTACACCCGAAGACGCCAAGGAGTAAGCGGTGGCTCAGGTCAAGCGTATCCGTCGTAACGTCAGCGGTATCATCCTGCTCGACAAGCCGCTGGGGTTTACCTCCAACGCCGCGCTGCAGAAAGTCCGCTGGTTGCTCAACGCCGAGAAGGCCGGGCATACCGGCAGCCTCGATCCCCTGGCCACCGGTGTGTTGCCGTTGTGCTTTGGCGAGGCGACCAAGTTCTCGCAATACCTGCTCGATTCCGACAAGGGTTACGAAACCCTGATGCAGTTGGGCAAGACCACCACCACGGCCGATGCCGAGGGTGAAGTCCTGCAGACTCGCGAAGTGACCGTTGGTCGCGCCGATATTGAAGCGGTGCTGCCGGAATTTCGTGGGCAAATCAGCCAGATACCGCCTATGTACTCGGCCCTCAAGCGTGATGGCCAGCCACTTTACAAGCTGGCCCGTGCAGGCGAAGTGGTGGAGCGCGAAGCGCGTTCTGTTACTATTGCGCGCTTGGAATTACTGGCCTTTGAAGGCGATACTGCGCGGCTAGCGGTGGACTGCAGCAAGGGCACCTATATCCGCACCCTGGTGGAGGATATCGGTGAGAAGCTGGGTTGTGGTGCATACGTCGCGGAACTGCGTCGCACCCAGGCCGGCCCTTTCAGTCTGGCCCAGACCGTCACGCTGGAAGAGCTTGAAGCGGTACATGCCGAAGGTGGCAACGAAGCGGTGGATCGCTTCCTGATGCCATCGGACAGCGGCCTGCTGGATTGGCCGCTGCTGCAGTTCTCCGAACACAGCGCGTTCTACTGGCTCAACGGCCAGCCGGTACGGGCTCCCGATGCACCGAAGTTCGGCATGGTGCGGGTACAGGATCATAACGGTCGCTTTATCGGTATCGGTGAAGTGAGCGAAGACGGGCGCATCGCGCCGCGTCGACTGATTCGGTCGGAATGACCGAAACCAGCCTGTGTAACAGCAGGCTGGAGAGGGTGGCTGTTAACAGGCACGGTCACAGCTCATTTATAGATACGGGGATTTGTCCCTGGCCTGTTGGTGGCGTTTCTCGGAACGCTGCCTTTTGAGAGGAAAGCCAAATGGCACTCAGCGTTGAAGAAAAAGCTCAAATCGTAACCGACTACCAGCAAGCTGTTGGTGACACTGGTTCGCCAGAAGTGCAAGTTGCACTGCTGACCGCCAACATCAACAAACTGCAAGGTCACTTCAAGGCCAACGGTAAAGACCACCACTCCCGTCGTGGTCTGATCCGCATGGTTAACCAGCGTCGTAAGCTGCTGGACTACCTGAAAGGCAAAGACCTGAGCCGTTACAGCGCTCTGATCGGTCGCCTGGGTCTGCGTCGCTAATCAGCGATTGCGCTAGAGGTTGGTTGTTTGCCGTGCGTCAGTGGGTTTCCCACAGGCGCATGGCAGGCTCCCAGCCTCAAGTTTTATCTGGACCGTAGTTTTACCTGGACAATAAAGGCCGGGCCGACTCCCGGGATTGCCCAAGAATTTCGCAAGAAACCAGTTCCCCCAAGAGCCACAAAGAAGGTAGGACACCGTGAACCCGGTAATCAAAAAATTCCAGTTCGGTCACTCGACCGTTACCCTCGAGACTGGCCGTATCGCCCGTCAGGCCTCCGGCGCAGTATTGGTCACCGTTGACGACGACGTCAGCGTATTGGTGACCGTGGTTGGCGCCAAACAAGCCGATCCAGGCAAGGGTTTCTTCCCTCTGTCTGTTCACTACCAGGAAAAGACTTACGCTGCCGGTAAGATCCCTGGCGGTTTCTTCAAGCGTGAAGGCCGTCCTTCCGAGAAAGAAACCCTGACCTCGCGTCTGATCGACCGCCCGATCCGCCCTCTGTTCCCAGAAGGCTTCATGAACGAAGTGCAGGTTGTCTGCACCGTGGTTTCCACCAGCAAGAAGACCGATCCGGACATCGCTGCGATGATCGGTACCTCGGCTGCGCTGGCGATTTCCGGCATTCCTTTCGATGGTCCGATCGGTGCTGCCCGCGTTGCTTTCCATGAAAGCACCGGCTACCTGCTGAACCCGACTTACGAGCAGCTTCAGGCATCTAGTCTGGACATGGTCGTAGCCGGTACCGAAGAAGCGGTACTGATGGTTGAATCGGAAGCCAAAGAGCTGACCGAAGACCAGATGCTGGGCGCCGTACTGTTCGCCCACGACGAATTCCAGGCCGTTATCCAGGCCGTCAAAGAGCTGGCTGCCGAAGCCGCCAAGCCAACCTGGGACTGGGCTCCGGCTCCAGAAGCCACCGACCTGCTGGGCGCTATCCGCTCCGAGTTCGGCGAAGCGATCTCCCAGGCTTACACCATCACCGTCAAGGCCGACCGTTATGCACGCCTGGGCGAGCTGAAAGACCAGGTCGTCGCCAAGCTGTCCGGCGAAGAAGGCCAGCCTTCCGCCGGCGACGTCAAAGCCGCTTTCGGTGAAATCGAATACCGCACCGTTCGCGAAAACATCGTCAACGGCAAGCCACGTATCGACGGCCGCGACACCCGCACCGTACGTCCGCTGAACATCGAAGTCGGCGTTCTGCCGAAGACCCACGGTTCGGCCCTGTTCACCCGTGGCGAGACTCAGGCCCTGGTCGTCGCGACCCTGGGTACCGCCCGTGACGCACAACTGCTGGATACCCTGGAAGGCGAGAAGAAAGACCCCTTCATGCTGCACTACAACTTCCCTCCGTTCTCGGTGGGCGAGTGTGGTCGCATGGGTGGCGCTGGTCGTCGTGAAATCGGTCACGGCCGTCTGGCCCGTCGTTCGGTTCAGGCCATGCTGCCAGCCGCCGACGTGTTCCCCTACACCATCCGCGTGGTATCGGAAATCACCGAGTCCAACGGTTCCAGCTCCATGGCTTCCGTGTGCGGTGCTTCCCTGGCACTGATGGACGCTGGCGTGCCGATGAAGGCACCGGTTGCCGGTATCGCCATGGGCCTGGTCAAGGAAGGCGAGAAATTCGCCGTCCTGACCGACATCCTGGGTGACGAAGACCACCTGGGCGACATGGACTTCAAGGTAGCCGGTACCGCCAAAGGCGTCACCGCGCTGCAGATGGACATCAAGATCAAGGGCATCACCGAAGAAATCATGGAGATCGCCCTGGGCCAGGCCCTGGAAGCTCGCCTGAACATCCTCGGCCAGATGAACCAGATCATTGGCCAGTCGCGTACCGAACTGTCGGCCAACGCTCCGACCATGATCGCGATGAAGATCGACACCGACAAAATCCGTGATGTCATCGGTAAAGGCGGCGCGACCATCCGTGCGATCTGCGAAGAGACCAAGGCTTCGATCGACATCGAAGACGACGGCTCGATCAAGATCTTCGGCGAAACCAAGGAAGCCGCAGAAGCTGCGCGTCAGCGCGTTCTGGGTATCACCGCGGAAGCCGAGATCGGCAAGATCTACGTTGGCAAGGTTGAGCGCATCGTCGACTTCGGCGCATTCGTCAACATCCTGCCTGGCAAGGACGGTCTGGTTCACATCTCCATGTTGAGCGATGCTCGCGTCGAGAAAGTGACCGACATCCTGAAAGAAGGTCAGGAAGTGGAAGTGCTGGTGCTGGACGTGGACAACCGCGGCCGTATCAAGCTGTCCATCAAAGACGTGGCAGCAGCCAAGGCTTCGGGCGTTTAAGACTCCCGTCGCACTAAGCTGAACAAGCAAACGCCCCGACTGGTTCGGGGCGTTTTGCTATCTGCCGTTTGGGTCTTGCTCCCTGCCGGGCGGGTGACATGGCAAAACCCCGGTCCCGGTGCTAGGTTTAGCCCAGCGCCCGTGTAGCTCAGCCGGTAGAGCAGCGCACTCGTAACGCGAAGGTCGCAGGTTCGATTCCTGTCTCGGGCACCAGTTGGCAGTTCAAGACGTATAAACAACAAAGCCCGCATCGAGCGGGCTTTGTCGTGTTTACTGGCCTTGAATCACTTCACCTTGCTTCTCAGGTCCTCGAGGCTGCGTTTGAGTTGGTCCAGGTTCTGGCCCTGATTGCTGACCTCGCTCTTGAGGCTGGACAGCTCGCTGGAGCTCGAACTGGAGCTTGAGCTGCTGCCACGCTTGAGGTCATCGATCTGACTCGCCAGCTTATCCAGGGTGCTGGCTTGAGTGCTGACTGTGCTCTTGAGGCTGGACAGCTCGCTGGAGCTCGAACTGGAGCTTGAGCTGTTGCCACGCTTGAGCTCCTCGATCTGCTTGCCGAGCTTGTCCAGTTCACTGGCCTGGCTACTGACCGTGCTCTTGAGGCTGGACAGCTCGCTGGAGCTCGAACTGGAGCTTGAGCTGTTGCCACGCTTGAGCTCCTCGATCTGTTTGCCGAGCTTGTCCAGTTCGCTGGCCTGGTCGCTGGTAACGCGCTTGAGGTTGTTCACTTCACTGGTGCTCGAACTGGAGCTTGTGCCGCTGTTGCGCTTGAACTCTTCAAGCTGGGTTTCCAGCTTTTTCAGCTGGTTGGCTTGCTCGCCGGTGGTTTTCTTGAGGTTGCTCACCTCACTGGCAGTGGAGCTGGAGCTGCTGCCGGTGTTGCGTTTGAGCTCTTCGATCAGGCGCGCTTGGCTGTTGACGACGTCCTTGAGCTTTTCCAGTTCGGCGCTGCTGCTCTTGAGGCCGTCCTGCAGCTTTTGTAGGTCGTCCACGGTGAAGCCGCTGGGGCGGACGGTGTACTTGAGGTCTACTTCCTGGTGCAGGGCCGAGATCCTGTCCGAGTACGAGGCGCTGCTGGAGTTGAATTCGACGGCCTGGGCGGAGAGTGACAGGCTGCTGAGGATCAGGGTGGAGAGGCTGGTGGCGAGGAAGGCGGACGAACGCTGAGTGCGGCTGAACATCACTGGGTTTCCTTGTGAAGTGCCGATATGGCACATCGCTATGACTGCGTCCTTGCCTTCTTGTTCCAGGGGCAAGAAGGCGGCTCGGGGAGTGGAATGTAACAACGTATTTTTCGTGAAAGTGCCTTGAGCGAACGGACAGGTTTTTTGTCGGTGCGCTGTAAGGATTCGTATGCATCCGCAGACAAAGGCCCTATATTCGCAGCCTGTCTGAATGGTTTTCAGATGATCCCGAATGGTTCACGGCCAGATAAATCGGCTTTCACAGCGCTTTTTTGCGGCAAAGAGATCCCAACGATCCAGATCCATCTTCCATTCCCATGATCAGAGAGAACGAGATGATTCCTAAAGAAGCCAGAATTGACGTAGCCCTTGAAAAGTACCTGGCTGCCACGCCTTCCCTGCAGGAAGAAATCAGCGCCCTGAGCCCGCAGGAGCAGAAGCAGCAGGCCCAGTGGGCGTTCGAGGACGAAGCGGAGTCGCGCGGCATCGAGCCGTGGGAGCTTGTGCTGGAGTTGGTGGCCGAGTCGCCCGAGGAACTCAAGGCCATGCGCCTGGAGGTCCATCAGGAGGTGGCCGAGGCCCTGGGCATGGACCTTCAGGACTACCTGGAACTCAACGAAATCGACGACTGATGCAAAAACGCCAGCCTTTCAGGGGCTGGCGTTTTTCTTTGGGGTACTGCGCAAGGCTTTTGAAAATCAGAGGCTCAAGCGCATCGACAGGTCGACCGCCTTCACATCCTTGGTCATCGCCCCGATCGAAATGTAATCGACGCCGGTCTCGGCGATCGGGCGCAAGGTGCTTTCATTGATCCCGCCGCTGGCTTCCAGCTTGGCCTTGCCGGCATTCAGGCGAACCGCTTCACGCATGTCGTCCAGGCTCAGCTCGTCGAGCATGATGATGTCCGCGCCCGCCGCCAGGGCTTCCTTGAGTTCTGCCAGGCTTTCCACTTCGACTTCCACCGGCTTGCCCGGGGCGATCCTGTGGGCGGCGCTGATCGCCTGGGCGATACCGCCGCACGCGGCAATATGGTTTTCCTTGATCAGGAAGGCGTCGTACAGGCCGATGCGGTGGTTGTGGCAGCCACCGCAGGTCACCGCGTACTTCTGCGCCAGGCGCAGCCCCGGCAGGGTCTTGCGGGTATCCAGCAACTTGACCTGGGTATCGGCGACGAAGTCGGCGTAATACTGTGCGCGGGTGGCCACGCCGGACAGCAGCTGCAGGAAGTTCAGGGCGCAGCGTTCGCCGCTGAGCAGCGAACGGGCCGGACCTTCGAGGTGGAACAGGGCCTGGTTGGGGCTGACGCGCTCGCCGTCACGCACCTGCCAATGCACGGCGACCCGCGGATCGAGCTGGCGGAACACCGCGTCGACCCAGGCCGTGCCACTGACGATCGCCGCTTCGCGGGTAATGATGGTGGCTTTGGCCAGGCGTTCGGCCGGGATCAGTTGCGCGGTGATATCGCCGCTGCCGATGTCTTCCAGCAACGCACGGCGCACGTTGGCTTCGATTTCGGCGGTCAGGTCGGCGAGGCGTAGATTCGGCATAGCGGGCTCCACAAACAAAGTGGCCCGATTATAGGGCCATGGCGCAAGCGAACCCAAGGCGAGCGCCTTCCCGTGGCTGCATTTGGTCGCCTGGCATGAGCCGTTTGCGAGAAAGGGCGGTCGCTATAGGAGCGCTATTTCAAAGCCCGCGCAGAGTCTGCTGGCACAAGAAGGGGCTTTTGCCAGATAATCCGACTTCTAATTGACGTCATAGCTTTGACGTTTGCCTGGCTCCCCACTATTTGAAATGCAGCGGTGCGTATCGATGCCCGCTGGGACTCGACTGTGAGCGTCGACCGACCTTTTATTGCGCGGCAGAGAAAACCTTTCAGGAGGCTTGGATGCACAACGACGGGAATGTAGTGCCTTTGCACAAGGTGGCTACGGATCAGGCGAACGCTTCGCCGCTCGCCCGCCTGCCTGTGATTCTGCTTCAGGTCCGTGACAAGGCCGCCCAGCAACTGCGCCATGGCCTGCAGGAACTGTTCGATAACGCCGACGACACCTTGTTCGAGATGGCCGACCGGGCCCAGAACAATGTCGACCAGAACACCTTTTTCGAAGCCATGCGCGACCTGCGCCTGAAACGCAAAAGCATCGAGCGCGGCTTCCTGGAAAAACTCTTTGAGGCCTTTGTCGGCCTGGTCCAGTACGACCCTGCGCCGGCGATCGCCCAGGCCGTCGCCTACGTCCCACCCGCTGACACCTGCCAGGATGACCTGGAGCGCACCGTGGCCCTCGAGGCGATGGTCGCCAAGGCCGGCAATCGTGACGGCTTTGCCCTTGGCCAGCTCACCGCGCGCCTGAACGCGCTGCTGGGCAAGCGCCTGGATGACCGCAGCAACCCCTTGGGCCCGGCCATGCTCTGCGAGTATTTCCTCGAGTCTGGGCGCAGCCTGGGGGTGGAGATCAAGGTCAAGCTGATCATTCTCAAGCTGTTCGAACGTTATGTGCTCAGCGAAGCCGACCAGCTGTACGCCGAAGCCAATCAACTGTTGGCCGCCACGGGCGTGTTGCCGGAGCTCAAGCCCGCGCCGGCGCGCCGGTCTATCGATCAGGCGGCCGCAAGTATCCAGGCCACGCCGGAGCCCGGCGAGGCGCAGATGGACGAAAGCGTTCAGCAAGTGTTCGCCGCCTTGCAGGAGCTGCTGTTGCATGTCCGCGGCAGCGTGGTGCCGACCCTTGAGGCGAGCGCCGAAACCCAGCCCATTTCCACCCGTGACCTGCTGCGCCTGCTGTCTCACCTGCAGCACTACGTGCCGGCGGGCACCCAGGACGATTTCGACCTGCGCAACCACTTGGAACAGCTGCTGACCCGGGTCAGCGTGAAAAGCGGCAAGTCGCGGGTGGTCGGGGTGGCCGACGAGGACGTGATCAACCTGGTGGCCATGCTCTTCGAATTCATCCTGGCCGATCGCAACCTGCCGGAATCCTTGAAGACCCTGATCGGCCGCTTGCAGATCCCCATGCTCAAGGTCGCGGTGCTGGACAAGAGTTTCTTCAGCCGCAGCAGCCATCCGGCCCGCCGCCTGCTCAATGAAATTGCCGCCGCGGCCATGGGCTGGGGCAGCTGCGACGATTATCAGCGCGACAGCCTGTACCTGCGTATCGAGCAGGTGGTGCAGCGGTTGTTGAGTGACTTCGTCGACGACCCGGCGATCTTTTCCGAGCTGCTCGCCGAGTTTCTCGCCTTCACCAGTGACGAGCGGCGCCGCAGCGAGCTGCTGGAGCAGCGCACCCGTGACGCCGAAGAGGGCCGGGCCAAGGCTGAACTGGCGCGCCGTCGCGTCGAGCGGGTGTTAAACGAGGGATTGCTGGGCAAGGTCCTGCCGCTGACGGTCGTCGAGTTCGTGCAACAGGCCTGGAGCAAGGTCTTGCTGTTGACCTGTCTCAAGCATGGCGAGCAGTCCAGCGAATGGCGCCAGGGGCTGCAGACCATGGAGCAACTGATCTGGAGCGTGCAGCGTCACACCGATCCGGATGCCGCCATGCAACTGCTGGCGCTGGTGCCCGACCTGCTCAAGGCGCTGCGCGACGGCTTGAACAGCGCGGCGTTCGATCCGTTCGCCACCAGCGAGTTCTTCAGCCAGTTGGAAGCCTTGCACCTGCAGGCGTTCGAGCACTTTGCTCAGGACGCCGGGCCGCATCGGCCGGGCGTGGCGGACGAGCAGCCGGCGATGGTCGCGGTCGAGGAGCACATCATCCTGCCCTGTGCCGAAGAGGGCCCGCTGGAGGCCGCGCCCCTGGCGCTGGCGGCCAACGATCCCGGGTTGCTGCGGGTCGAACAGCTGCGGCTGGGGGCCTGGGTCGAATTCCTCGAGGACGAGGACAACAGCGTGCGCTGCAAGCTGGCGGCCATCGTTCAACCCGGCGACAAGTACATCTTCGTCAACCGCACCGGCATGAAGGTCCTGGAGCGCACCCGGGTCGGCCTGGCCCTGGAGTTTCAGCGCGGGGCCGTGCGTGAGCTGGACGACACCTTGCTGTTCGACCGGGCGCTGGAATCGGTGATCGGCAGTTTGCAGCGACTCAATCGCGGCAAGTGATCGCAACCTGGGCGTGGAACGCGGCATACTGAGCCGTCACAGGCTTTGTTGAAGGAATCGGTATGCAGTTGGACCCCGCAAGCGGCTGGTGTCACGGCGTTCGCCATTGCCCGTCACCCAATTTCAACGCACGCCCCGCGGATGAAATTTCCCTGCTGGTGATCCACAACATCAGCCTGCCGCCGGCGCAATTCGCGACGGGCAAAGTGCAGGAATTCTTCCAGAACCGTCTCGATGTCACAGAGCACCCCTATTTTGCCGGGATCGCCGACTTGCGCGTGTCAGCACATTTCCTGATCGAACGTGACGGAACCGTGACTCAGTTTGTCTCCTGTCTGGACCGCGCCTGGCACGCGGGTGTGTCGTGGTTCGACGGGCGCGAAAGCTGCAATGATTTTTCCCTGGGGATCGAACTGGAAGGCACCGACGAGCTGCCATTCACCGATGCCCAGTACGACGCGCTGGTTGCCTTGACCCGGCAGTTGCAGCAGGCCTTCAAGGCCATCACCCCACAGAGGATTTGTGGGCACAGCGATATCGCTCCGGGGCGCAAGACCGATCCGGGGCCCGGATTCGACTGGGTACGCTATCGCGCGGCCCTGAACGAAGGGGAAGGACAATGAGTTTTCTGGTGTTGTTGCTGGCGGTCTGGATCGAGAAGTTCTCGGCCTTGCGCCAGCGCGTTCAGCATGACGAGCCGTGGCTGCGCCAACTGCTTGGGCAGGAAGCCAGCCCGCGTCTGGCCAAGCGTCCCTGGTGGGTGCTGGCGCTGCTGGTGCTGCTGCCGGCAGTGCTGCTGGGGTTGCTGTTGCTGGTACTGGAGCCGCTGGCCTACGGCCTGCTGGCGTTGCCGGTGCATCTGCTGGTGGTGATCTACAGCCTGGGGCGGGGCGACCTGCTGGGCGAACTCGGACCGTTCCGCGATGCCTGGCGCCGCGAGGACCTGCAAGCCGCGGCGCATGTCGCCAAGCGCGACCTGGATATCTGCGCCGACAGTGGCGAGCAGTTGCTCGAGCGGGTTCAGGGGCACCTGCTGTGGCAGGCCTACCAGAGCTTTTTCGCGGTGATCTTCTGGTACTTCCTGCTGGGCCCGGTGGCCGCATTGAGCTATCGCCTGCTGGCGCTGGCCGCCGAGCACAGCAAGAACCCGGCGGTCGCCGAGCGCGCCGGGCAGTTGCGGCATGCCTTCGACTGGTTGCCGGTACGCCTGCTGGCGGCCAGCTTTGCCCTGGTGGGCAACTTCGTCGCGGTCAGCCGCGTGATGCTCCACGAACTGCTGAACTGGAACATCAGCGCCGCGCAGCTGGTGGAAAAGGTCGGCCTGGTCGCCGCGGAAATCCCTGCGCCGATCACCGGGCCGGACGGCATTCTCAGCCTGGACCGGATCTGGGAACTGTTGCTGCGGGCCGCGGTGCTCTGGTACGCCGGTTTCGCCCTGTGGACCGTGCTGCCCTGACGACGAGCAGCGAGTGAGCGCTGGCGAGCCCCGGTCTCGCCAGCGCAACTGAAGCCTTCCATCCGTCCGCCGTCCCCGCGGTTAACCTTAAGTTACAAACCCTTTTGCCGATTTGAGCTATACAGAAGCAGCGCCAAATAGTGGCTATCTGCCGTCTTCGCGTACCTGCCAATAAAAATAAAAGCAAAAAGGGAGACTTCTTGTGAAGAGCTTGCTCTATCCCGCCATTGCCCTGATGAACCGCCTGAGCTTCGGCATGAAGTTCAGCTTGATCAGCGTGCTGTTTTTTCTGCCGATGCTGGTCACCAACTTTTATCTGGTGCGCGATTCCTACCGTGAATTCCAGGGCACCCAGGTCGAGCTGCAAAGCCTGGACCTGCTGGGCAGCAGCCTGACCTTGCGCCGCGACCTGGAAACCCTGAACAACCTGGTGCAGATCAACGCGACCCTGGGGCAGTCCGGCAAGGCCGGGGATATCGAGAGCAAGATAGGCACCCTGGAAAAGTCCGTGCTTGAGCGCTTGCAGGGCTTGGCTGCGGTCACCGTGGACCCCGAGCAGATCGGCGTGTTCGACGGCAAGCGCGATGAAATGATCGCCGCCTTCAAGGCGCAACAGGCGGAAAGCTCGCTGCAAAGCAAAAGCGCGCTGATTGGCAAGCTCCTGGGCAATGCGCAGATTTTCAGCCAGATCATCGCCAGCCAGTCGGGCCTGAGCCGCGACACCCAGAGCGATGTGCGGCAGCTGAGCGAACTGCTGACCAGCGTCACGCCCCAGGTGACCCAGGTCCTCGGCGAAGGGCGGGCGATGGGCGCGTATTCCCTGGGCCAGGGCTTTCTCAACTCATCCGCCAGCACCCGTTTCGACGAGTTGCTGGTGCAGATCGAAAAACTCCAGGCCGAATACGGCCTGAAACTGCAGGATGCGCTGGGATCGAGCAAGGCCGCCCAAGGCGCGCTGGACGCCCTGGCCAGCGCCAGTAAAGGCAGCCTCAAGCAAGCCAGCGAGCTGTTCGAAGAACAGGTGGTGATGGCCGATACCCTGGATGCACCCTGGCAGGGTTTTTACGATCAGGTCAGCGGGCTGATGGCGCAGACCTACCAGCTCAACGAGGCGACCCTGAAGTTCCTCGGCGAGGAACTGCAACAACGGCTGGGGCAGAACCGCACGCACATGGTGCTGCTGGTGGTGGCGCTGGCGGCGGTGTTCCTGCTGATCTTCTATCTCTACGGCGCGTTCTATGTCTCGACCCGCACCACCCTCAAGCGCCTGGGCGCGATGATGGACAAGGTGGCGGCCGGCGACATGACCGTCACCTTCGATGCCCAGAGCCGCGATGAACTGGGGGAACTGGGCACTGTGTTCAACGGCACCGTGGCGAAGATCCACGACCTGATCGAGTTGGTGGGCAAGACCGTCGGCGAAGTCGAGCACCAGGCCGGGCAGGTGGAAGCCGTGTCGGCCCAGAGCAACCAGGCGGTGGCCGGGCAGCGCAGCCAGATCGAGCAGGTGGCGACGGCGATGAACCAGATGTCCGCCACGTCCCAGGAAGTCGCGCGCAGCGCCGCGGCCGCGGTCAGCAGCGCCCACAGCGTCAACGACGAGACCATCAGCGGGCGCGGGCTGGTGGAATCCCAGCAAGGCAGCATTGCCCAGTTGGCCAGCGAGATCGACCAGTCGGTGTTGGTGATCAATCAACTGGCCAGCGACAGCCAGGCCATCAGCCGGGTGCTGGAGGTGATCAAGAGCATCGCCGAGCAGACCAACCTGCTGGCCCTCAACGCCGCCATCGAAGCGGCCCGCGCTGGCGAGCAGGGCCGCGGCTTTGCGGTGGTGGCCGACGAAGTGCGGACCCTGGCCAAGCGCACCCAGCAATCGACCGAGGAAATCGAGCAGATGATCGTCAAGCTCCACGGCGGCGTGGGGGCTGCGGTCAAGGCCATGGGCATCAGCCACCAGATGGCCAATGGCACGGTCGGGCAGTCGGAAAAGGTCCAGCAGGCGCTGGAGAACATCCTCGGGGCAGTGGGCATGATCGTCGACCAGAACCAGCAGATCGCCGCGGCGGTGGAGCAGCAGACCGCGGTGGCCCACGACATCGATCAGAACATCGTCGAGATCAACCGCGCCGGCGAGCGCACCGCCGAAGGTGCGTACCAGACTGAAAACGCCAGCCGCCAGCTGTCCGCGCAGGTGGTGCAGTTGAAGCAGTTGATCAGCGCGTTCCGGGTCTGATTCAGGCGCTGTGGGGCCAGCCGAACAGCGCGCAAGCGTTGGCGGTACTGGCCGCCGCCAGTTGTTCGGGGCTGATGGCCATGAGCTCGGCCAGGGCCGCGCAGATGTCGGGCAGGTGCTGCGGGCTGTTGCGCTGGCCGGGGTACATGGCCGGCGCCATGTCCGGCGAATCGGTTTCCAGCACCACCGCGTCCAGCGGCAAGTCGGCGATGACCTTGCGCAGGCGCAGGGCCTGCGGCCAGGTTGCGGCGCCCCCCAGGCCCAGTTTGAACCCCAGCTTGAGGTACTCGCGGGCTTCCTCGCGGCTGCCGGCGAAGGCGTGGATGATGCCGGCGCGCTTGAGCTTGAAGCGCTTGAGGGTGGCAATCACCGCGGCATGGCTGCGCCGTACGTGGAGCAGGGCCGGTAGCTGGAAGTCCGCAGCCAGCTGCAGTTGCGCTTCGAACAGCTGCTGCTGGCGCTGGCGATCCAGCTGCTCGAGAAAATAATCCAGGCCGATCTCGCCCACCGCGCACAGCTGCGGATGGCCCGCCAGGCGGCTCAGCCAGTCGCCCAGCTCAACCAGGTCGGCCGGTTGGTGCTCGTCGAGATAAACCGGGTGCAGGCCGAAGGCGGCGTGCAGGTCGGCATCGCTCTGCACCAGCTCCCAGAGCCGCTGCCAATTGCGCTGATAAACCCCCAGCACCACCATCCGCCGCACGCCGAGGGCGCGGCTGGCAGCCAGCAGCGCCTGACGATCCGCATCGAAATCCGGAAAATCCAGATGGGTGTGGCTGTCGATCAGTTCCACGTTCAAGCCTCGTGAATGCGCTGCTTGAAGGTTCGGGCGATGGCGTTCACGCCGGGTTGGTAATGGGCTTCTTCAATGGCGGCCAGGGCCAGTTGCAGGGCCTTGTCGGCGATCAGCTGGTGCTGCTGGGCCATGGCATTGACCGGCAGCGGCAAAAAGTCCAGAAGCTGGGTATCGCCGAAGGTGCCCAGGCGCAGCGGCCGCGACTTGAGCGGAAAGTCATGCAGCGCGTCGAACACTCCTTGCAGCAACACATAGGAGGTGGTCACCAGGGCATCTGGCAGATGGCCCAGGCGCTCCAGCAGCGCCTCCATCAACTGGCGCCCGCAGTCGCGGCTGAAGGCTTCGCCCTGTTCGATCAGCACCTGGCCGTCGAAACCTTCCAGCGCCTGCTTGAAGCCGGCGGCGCGTTCGCGGCTGATGCCCAGCTCGGGGCGGGCGCCGATCAGGGCGATCTGCCGCGGCTGGGGCTGCAGCAGGCTGCGGGTCAATTGCAGGCTGGCTTGTTGATCGTCGCTGATCACCGAGCAGAAAAACTCCGGTTCCATCACCCGGTCGATGGCGATGATCGGCAGGCCCTGGGCCTGCAACAGGCGATAAGTGTCATCCTCCGGCGGCAGGCAGCTGGCGACGAACAGCGCATCGCAGCGGCGCGCGCGGAACAGTTGCAGCAACTGCCGCTCGCTGTCCGGGGCATCGTCGGAGCTGGCGATCAGCAGCTGGTAGCCACGGGCGCGGGCGCCTTGTTCGAGCAACTTGGCAATGCGCGCGTAACTGGGGTTTTCCAGGTCCGGCAGGATGAAACCCAGGGTCCGGGTCCGCCGACTGCGTAGCCCGGCGGCTTGAGGGTTGGGCGTGAAGCCATGTTCCTCGACCACCGCCCGGACCCGTTCGACGGTCGCGTTGCTGATGCGTTGCTGTTCGGCCTTGCCGTTGATGACGTAGCTGGCGGTGGTGACGGACACACCGGCCAGTCTGGCGATATCGCTGAGTTTCAACCCGGGTTTTCCTTGTTTTCTGGAGCTTGCCCCGACATTTTCGCCAATCCTAACCGATATGGGCAGGCGACCAATGTCGGAACGTGCAGCCGACAGGTAGGACTTCAAGGATGATTGATTATCGAGTAACGTGCCCGTCATTGTAGATTAAACGTTTCAGCACGCGTATTTTCTAGGAATATGAGCAAACGGAAACAGGGCCTTGCCAAGCCGACGGTCCCGTTTGTGGCATTAACGCCGCCTGACTGATTCACTCAAAACAATACCTAGCGCCCCAGCGCTAAATAGGAGAAAGCATGCTCGAGCTCACTATTGAGCAGATATCCATGGGCCAGTCGGCCGTGGATAAGTCCGCCGCACTGCACCTGCTCGCCGACAAACTGGTGGCCGACGGCCTGGTCGCCGAAGGTTACCTGGCTGGCCTGCAGGCCCGCGAAGCCCAGGGCTCGACCTTTCTCGGTCAAGGTATTGCCATTCCCCACGGCACCCCGGAAACCCGCGACCAGGTGTTCGCCACTGGCGTGCGCCTGCTGCAATTTCCCGAGGGCGTGGACTGGGGCGATGGCCAGATCGTCTATCTGGCGATCGGCATCGCCGCCAAATCCGACGAACACCTGCGCCTGCTGCAACTCTTGACCCGCGCCCTCGGCGAAACCGACCTGGGCCAGGCCCTGCGTCGCGCCAGCTCGCCCGAAGCCCTGCTGAAACTGCTGCAAGGCGCGCCGCAGGAGCTGGCGCTGGATGCGCAGATGATCGGCCTGGGCGTGGCCGCCGAAGATTTCGAAGAACTGGTATGGCGCGGCGCCCGTCTGCTGCGCCAGGCCGATTGCGTGAGCAACGGTTTTGCCGCGGTGCTGCAACAGGTCGAGGCGCTGCCCCTGGGCGATGGCCTGTGGTGGCTGCACAGCGAGCAGACCGTCAAGCGCCCGGGCCTGGCCTTCGTCACCCCGGACAAACCGATTCGTTACCTCGGCCAACCCCTGGCCGGGCTGTTCTGCCTGGCCAGCCTGGGCGAGGCCCATCAGGCCCTGCTTGAGCACCTGTGCGCGCTGCTGATCGAAGGCCGTGGCCATGAACTGGGCCGGGCCACCAGCAGCCGTGCGGTGCTGGAAGTGCTGGGCGGCGAACTGCCGGCCGACTGGCCGAGCGCGCGCATCGTGTTGGCCAACGCCCACGGTTTGCATGCGCGCCCGGCGAAGATCTTGGCGCAGTTGGCGAAAAGCTTCGAGGGCGAGATCCGCGTGCGCATCGTCGACACACCGGGCTCCGCCGTCTCGGTGAAGAGCCTGAGCAAGCTGCTGAGCCTCGGCGCCCGCCGTGGCCAGACCCTGGAGCTGATCGCCGAACCGAACATCGCCGCCGACGCCCTGCCAGCCTTGCTGGCGGCCATCGCCGAAGGGCTGGGGGAAGAAGTCGAACCGGTGGCACAAGCCAGCGCGCCCCAGGACGTGCCGGAAGAAATCGAGGTGCCCATCAGCGCGCCGGCTTCCGGCAGCCTGGTCCAGGCCATCCCGGCGGCGCCCGGCATCGCCATCGGCCCGGCGCATATCCAGGTGATCCAGCCATTCGACTACCCGTTGCGCGGCGAATCCACCGCCAGCGAGCGCGAGCGCCTGCAAACGGCCCTGGCCGAGGTCCGTCATGACATCGACGGCCTGATCCAGCGCAGCAAGGCCAAGGCGATTCGCGAGATTTTCGTGACCCACCAGGAAATGCTCGACGACCCGGAACTGACCGACGAAGTCGACACCCGCCTCAAGCAGGGCGAAAGCGCCGCAGCGGCCTGGATGACGGTGATCGAAGCCGCCGCCCGGCAACAGGAAGCCTTGCACGATGCGCTGCTGGCCGAACGCGCCGCCGACCTGCGGGACATCGGCCGGCGGGTGCTGGCCCAGCTGTGCGGAGTGCAGACCCCGGTCGAGCCGGATGAACCCTACATCCTGGTGATGGATGAGGTTGGCCCGTCGGACGTGGCGCGCCTCGATCCGGCGCGGGTGGCCGGCATTCTTACCGCCCGTGGCGGCGCCACCGCCCACAGCGCGATCGTTGCCCGCGCCCTGGGGATTCCGGCGCTGGTCGGCGCCGGGGCTGGCGTGCTGCTGCTCAAGCCGGGCACACCGCTGCTGCTCGATGGCCAGCGCGGTCGCCTGCATGTGGACGCCGATGCCGGCACCCTGCAACGGGCCACCGAAGAGCGCGATACCCGCGAGCAACGGCTCAAGGCCGCCGCCGAACAGCGCCATGAACTGGCGCACACCACTGATGGCCATCACGTCGAGGTCTTCGCCAATATCGGTGAAAGCGCGGGCGTGACCAGCGCCGTGGACAACGGCGCCGAAGGCATTGGCCTGCTTCGCACCGAGCTGATTTTCATGGCCCACCCACAAGCGCCGGACGAAGCCACCCAGGAAGCCGAATACCGCCGCGTGCTCGATGGCCTGGCCGGGCGGCCGCTGGTGGTGCGCACCCTGGATGTCGGTGGCGATAAACCGCTGCCGTACTGGCCGATCGCCAAGGAAGAAAACCCCTTCCTCGGCGTGCGCGGCATCCGCCTGACCCTGCAACGTCCGCAGATCATGGAAGCCCAGCTGCGCGCGCTGCTGCGCTCGGCGGACAACCGCCCGCTGCGGATCATGTTCCCCATGGTCGGCAGCGTCGACGAATGGCGCGCCGCCCGCGACATGACCGAGCGCCTGCGCCTGGAGATCCCGGTGGCCGACCTGCAACTGGGGATCATGATCGAAGTGCCGTCCGCCGCCTTGCTGGCGCCGGTGCTGGCCAAGGAAGTGGACTTCTTCAGCGTCGGCACCAACGACTTGACCCAATACACCCTGGCCATCGACCGTGGTCACCCGACCCTGTCGGCCCAGGCCGACGGCCTGCACCCGGCGGTGCTGCAACTGATCGACATCACCGTGCGCGCGGCCCATGCCCACGGCAAGTGGGTCGGTGTGTGCGGCGAGCTGGCGGCCGATCCGCTGGCGGTGCCGGTGCTGGTCGGCCTGGGTGTGGACGAACTGAGCGTCTCCGGACGCAGCATCGCCGAGGTCAAGGCACGCATTCGCGAACTCAGCCTGACCCAGGCGCAAACCCTTGCTAAACAGGCCCTGGCCGTCGGCAGCGCGAACGATGTGCGCGCCCTTGTGGAGGCCATGTAATGGCAAAGATTCTTACCCTGACCCTGAACCCGGCGCTGGACCTCACCGTCCAGCTGACGCGCCTGGAGCCGGGGCAGGTCAACCGCAGCGAAGCCATGCACACTCACGCCGCAGGCAAGGGCGTGAACGTGGCCCAGGTGCTGGCCGACCTTGGCCATCAGCTGACCGTCAGCGGCTTTCTTGGTGCAGACAATCCCCAGGCCTTCGAGGCGTTGTTCGCCCGGCGCGGTTTTGTCGACGCCTTTATTCGCGTGCCGGGGGAAACCCGCAGCAACATCAAGCTGGCCGAACAGGATGGGCGCATCACCGATCTCAACGGCCCCGGCCCGGAGGTCGACGCGGCGGCGCAACAGGCGCTGCTCGAACGCCTGGAACAGATCGCCCCGGGGCATGACGCGGTGGTGGTGGCCGGCAGCCTGCCGCGCGGCGTCAGCCCGCAATGGCTGCACGCCTTGCTGACCCGTCTCAAGGCACTGGGTCTGAAAGTGGCGCTGGACACCAGCGGCGAAGCCCTGCGCGCCGGCCTGGCCGCCGGGCCCTGGCTGGTCAAGCCGAACACCGAGGAGCTGGCCGAGGCCCTGGGCAGCCCGCTGCTGTCGCTGGCGACCCAGGCCGCAGCCGCCAGGCGCCTGCACGCCCAGGGCGTCGAGCATGTGGTGATTTCCCATGGCGCCGAAGGCGTGAACTGGTTCAGTGCCGCGCCGGCCCTGCAGGCGTTGCCGCCGAAGGTCAGCGTGGCCAGCACCGTCGGGGCCGGCGACTCGTTGCTGGCCGGCATGCTCCACGGCCTGCTCAGCGCCCACGCTTTTGAACAGACCCTGCGCACCGCCACGGCCATCGCCGCCATGGCCGTGACCCAGATCGGTTTCGGCATCACCGATGCCGCGCAGTTGGCACAGCTTGAACAGGGGGTGCGTGTTCATCCCCTCATAGAACAATAAGAGGGTTGGTCATGAAGTTAGCCATTGTTACCGCCTGCCCGAACGGCATGGTCACCAGTGTGCTGTGCGCCCGGTTGCTGGACGCCGCGGCCCAGCGCCAGGGCTGGAGCACCAGCGTCGAAGTGCATGACGAGGCGCACCCGGAACGGCAATTGTCGGCCGCCACCCTCGAAGCGGCCGAGTGGGTGCTGGTGGTCAGCACCGGGCCTTTGGACATGTCGCGCTTCGTCGGCAAACGGGTGTTCCAGAGCTCGCCTTCCGTGGCCCTGCAGGACGTCGACGGCGTGCTGCGCCGTGGCGCCGAGGAGGCCCAGGTGTATGCCGCGGCCGCAGCCGTGGCCGAGCCCGCGCCGGCCAGCAAGAACGCGCCACGGCTGGTGGCGGTCACCGCTTGCCCGACCGGCGTGGCCCACACCTTTATGGCGGCCGAGGCCTTGCAGCAGACCGCCAAGCGCTTGGGGTACGAGCTGCAAGTGGAAACCCAGGGCTCGGTGGGTGCGCGCAATCCGTTGAGCGCCGAAGCCATCGCCGCGGCGGACGTGGTGCTGCTGGCCGCGGACATCGAAGTGCCCACCGAGCGCTTCGCCGGCAAGAAGATCTACCGCTGCGGTACCGGCATCGCCCTCAAGCAAGCCGAGGCGACCCTGAACAAGGCCCTGGCCGAAGGCCAGGTGGAATCGGCAGCGGCGGGCGCTGGCGCGGCGCCGGCCAAGCAAGAGAAAACCGGGGTCTACAAGCACCTGCTGACCGGTGTGTCGTTCATGCTGCCGATGGTGGTGGCGGGGGGCTTGATGATCGCCCTGTCCTTCGTCTTCGGCATCACCGCGTTCAAGGAGGAGGGGACCCTGGCCGCGGCGCTGATGCAGATCGGCGGCGACACCGCGTTCAAGCTGATGGTGCCGTTGCTGGCCGGTTACATTGCCTATTCCATCGCCGACCGCCCGGGCCTGGCGCCGGGGATGATCGGCGGCATGCTCGCCAGCACCCTGGGCGCGGGCTTTATCGGCGGGATCATTGCCGGTTTCATCGCCGGCTATGCGGCCAAGGCCATCAGTAAATACGCGCGCTTGCCCCAGAGCCTGGAGGCCTTGAAGCCGATCTTGATCATCCCGTTGCTGGCCAGCCTGTTCACCGGCCTGGTGATGATCTATGTGGTGGGCAAGCCGGTGGCGGGCATGCTCGCCGGCCTGACCCACTTCCTCGACAGCATGGGCACCACCAACGCGATCCTGCTCGGGGTACTGCTCGGCGGCATGATGTGCGTCGACCTTGGCGGGCCGATCAACAAGGCGGCCTATGCCTTCTCCGTGGGGCTGCTGGCGTCGCAGAGTTATGCACCGATGGCGGCGACCATGGCCGCCGGCATGGTGCCGCCGATCGGCCTGGGCATCGCCACCTTTATCGCCCGGCGCAAGTTTGCCCAGAGCGAGCGGGAAGCCGGCAAGGCGGCGCTGGTGCTGGGGCTGTGCTTTATCTCCGAAGGGGCGATTCCGTTCGCCGCCAAGGACCCGTTGCGGGTGATCCCGGCGAGCATCGCCGGCGGCGCGCTGACCGGGGCGCTGTCGATGTATTTCGGCTGCAAACTGATGGCGCCCCATGGTGGGTTGTTTGTGATGCTGATTCCGAATGCGATCAACCATGCGTTGTTGTATTTGCTGGCGATTGTGGCGGGGAGTTTGCTGACGGCGGTGGTGTATGCGCTGGTGAAGCGGCCGGAGGCGGCTGAGCTGGCGCTGGAGCCGGCCAAGGCCTGATGGCTGTTCTGCGTTGACTTCGATGGCGCCCGGGTGGCGCCATTGTTGTTTCTGGTGATCGCTGACTCTGTAGGAGCGAGGCTTGCCCGCGATTGCGCCCGCTCCGGCGCTGCATTTTTTGGACGGGGTACATATCCGTTTCTGCGGTAACGGCTGCTGGCGGTTTCGCCCTTACGGCGAGTCACTTTTTTTCAAACGCCAAAAAAAGTAACCAAAAAACGCTTGCCCCTGCGTACGGCCTTCGCTGCGCTCAGGTTCCCTCGCTCCGGCGTCCATCAGGGGGCATCGACTCCGGTCGGCTTCGCTTCAACCTCCATACGATGTCCTCGACTGCGTCGAGGGGCGCTGCGCGCCATCCCCCTGATGAACACCTCCACTCGGCCTTCCGATGGGGCGGGTGGATCAAGAGCAGAATCAAAAGCCAAAGCCAAAGCCAAAGCCAAAGCCGGAGCCAAAGCCGGAGCAAAAGCGATGTTGCGGTTTGATGGTGGCCGGGTGGCCGACGTTAAACCCTGTAGCCGCTGCCGAGCCTGCGAGGCTGCGATCGACTGCGCAGCAGGCGCAGGATCTTGAGCCCGCTGGAGGACCTTCGGTCCTATCGCAGCCTGCGGCAGCGGCTACAGGGATCGCGGTTATATCGGAGTTTTTTGTAGGAGCAAGCTTGCTCGCGATCAGGTCCCGCGGCTGACAGGTTTGTTGTGTAAGACGCTGTCTGAAAGTGAGGCTCTTCGCTTTCCTTTGTAAGGCTTTTCCGAGAAACTCCGGGCCGCTTGCGTCTGGGAAGGGCGCTGTCTAGCCTCGGGTTTGTCACTGGTTTTTCAGTGGCCGGGTTTAGCAGCTCGGTAAGTCTCAGGCGTATAAGACACCATGTCTTCCTGGTCGGATTTTATTCTGGCTGGTCTGTTATGGCGGCTGTACGTGGGGCACCTTCGGGTGCGCCGGGTTCCTGAGCCCTGGTCTGCTAACCCGCGTCCAGCTGCCACCCTCAATCGTTTAGCAGCGACGGGTGAACGCTCCATTGCTCGGGAGTTACACCATGAAAAAACTCGTCCCCGATCCACCCGTTTCCCTGCCGTTCTCACGCCGCAATCCAGACCACGACCAGGCCAATGAGCAGGTCCGTCAGGCGTTGGCCAACCATCCGGTGGAAGGTTCGTTGCTCGCAGCCTTGAAACCCACCGCGGCGGGGCCTGCGGGTAACGATTCGCTCTTCACCGTCCGCCCCGGCATCAGCGCCGAAGAGGCGTTGCTTCACGTCTCTATGCTGCTCAAATCCGCCGAGGAGGTTTCCGACGAAATCACCGAACACGCCAGCGGTATCGAGCGTGGCCTGATCTGGTCGTTGGTGCATTCCGTGGAGATGGCGCGCGGAGTGGTGGACGCCTTGCTCGACGGTAATCGCCTCTGATCGACAACTGGCCGCTGACCGCGTCGCCCAGGGCGAACGGGTTCACTGCCGAATAGGCAGCTGCGATAAACGCATTGAAGGTATGGCCCAACTCGCTTTAACGACTGGCGTTAATGGTCGGTAGAGTGGGAGCTCGCCTCGATCCCGGTCGGGGCGTTTTTTGTCTGTAGACCCGTAAGAGGCGAGCTACCAAAACAGCCACGTCATCAAAGTTCAGAATCGTCTTACAGCCTTGCCTTTCGCCACTTGCTAGGTTCGGGGAGTTGCAAAGAATCAGAGCCTCCCCCCACGGATCAGCTAAGGCAAGGATGATAAATGCTCCCCTCTGCTCGCCTGGGCGACAAACACGTCTGCCCACTTCCAGGTCATGGCACCACCTCGATTACCTCCGCTTCCAGTGACATAAACATCAACTTCATGGGTGCCGCCCGAGTTGGAGACACCTGCGGTTGTGGTGCGGTTATTACCACGGGGTTTCCCTCGATCATCTTGAACGGGCGCCCAATGGCTCACCTGGGCAGCCCTACCAGTCACGGCGGAACGATCATCTCGGGCAGCCCCGATACTTTCGGAGGCTTCCAGTTCGGTGGTGCAGCAATCCAGGCTATCGTTGACTTCGCCAAGCTAGGTGCCGTGCGCGCGGACGGCTCAGTGAACGATCAGCTGATGTCTGAGCTGTTGGCCGATCCACAACTGGAGCAGCGCGCCTTGCTCTCGGGCGCTCTGGTGCAACCTGGCAGTTCGTCCTTAACAACCCCGAAGGAGCCGTTGACTCCCGAGCTAATCGCAGTCGCCGGCAGCCAGCACGACACAAGCTCGGGCAACCAAATGATGTTCATCGGCCAGGCTGTGCGCGAGCTGGCTGAATTCAAGCGCAGCAAGCCTGCCCTGGCGCGGACGCTGGTGGTATTCACTCCGTCGTACAGTGAAGCAATGCTCAGTGCTGCACGCGGATCCGCCGATGGCTATGGTGCTGGCTTTATTGGCGTGGCCAACGTCCAGGAGCTGATCGACTACCTGAACCAAGGCAAGGACCGCAAGCAATCCCCCATCGAACACCTATCGCTATTCAGCCACGGAGTTCCGCATCGGATCGCCTTTGGCTATCAGCTTGCCGGGGACTTCCAAATGTCCTTGGATGTACTGAGCTACGATAAAATTTTACCTTCGGCGTTTACCAGTTCGGCGCAGATCGACAGTTACGCCTGTAGGACCGGCATGGGTAATCGCTCGGACTTCCCCGTCGAAGACGGCATTCAGTTCTTTCCGCAGACGAATGAGAGCCTGGCGCAGTTGCTGGCCAATCATCTGCAGATCAAGGTGCACGCCTTTGTTCGACGCTCGGACTACAAGAACACCTGGGGTTCGTTCGATGAGCGCCGCATGGGCGATCTTTGCGGAATCAGTGGCAACGCAGCACCTGGGAAAGAATGGTGCAGGAAGTGGGGCACATTGAAGGACGAGCGAAAGCTATCTCACAAGAAACATAGGTTCACCTATCAGACCATGGGGGCCATCAACCCTGTGATCTCAGGTGACACACCAGTTGGCGTACCAGGAGGCCATTTTGAGTTTCTACCGAAGTAAAGGCTTCTGGATAGCCGTCACAATTATTTCTCCCTTGCTGCTGACCGCGGCCAACTACGGACTCAAGGTAATGACGAGTGTATACAAGACAGACTTGGGCAACGGCGTAGTGATCTATGCCGACGATTACGTGAAGACCGGACGCTGGGTGTTCGACTGCGAGTATTCACGATTGATCAGCCGTGAGCCGCTGCCAGTCCCTCTCTCCGAACTGGAAAGCGTAGGGAGACTCACCATTGGCAATGCCCTCCTGAAAGAGGTAGACGAGCAGCCTGCCAAGGAGGCATTGAAGGCTGTTACGGGCAATCGCGACTGGTATAAGAATCTGCGCTATCTCTACTCTGCACTGGATGAGAGTAGCGACTTGAATTCCCATGCGTTCTATCTGGTCGCCCAGCACGCTGGCCGGTCATGGGCTGTGGAGGTAGACCAGTCAATCGGCTACGACGGCATGTCTCACTTTACCGTGACTATTGAACCCTACGATCCCAAAACCTACGTGGACTACGCAAAGGCGCTCCAGGCCGCCGCCAAGAGCTGTCCTGTTCCACAGTAAAAGCAGGCACAGCTCCAGGAGCTGGTGGATCTGGTGAAACAGGACCAGACCATGGGAGCTATCAACCCTGTGATTTCAGGCGACACGCCCATTGGAGTACCAGGAGGCCATTTTGAGTTTCTACCGAAGTAAGCCCTTCTGGATCGCAATAGCCATTTTCTCACCGCTACTACTGGTTGCGAGTTACTACGGGTTCAAGTTGATGACGAGCAAATTCAAGACGGATTTTGGCAACGGCGTGGTGATCTATGCCGACGATTATGTAAAGACCGGTCGCTGGGTGTTTGACTGTGAATATTCGCGCTTGATCAGTCGTGAACCACTAACAGCACCAATAGCAGAGCTTGAAGGAACCGGGAAGCTAACAATCAGTGACATGTACTCCCTGAAAGAGACTGACAGGGAGCAGGCAAAGGTGGCAATTAGAGCGATAACTGGAATTGACGGCTGGTACAAAAAACTACGCTATCTCTACTCCGGCCTGGATGAAAACAGCGATCTCAATTCGCACATTTTTGATCTGCTAGCCAGGCATGATGGTAGGCAGTGGGCATTGAAAGTTAGGCAGAGAATTAACTACCAGGGCAAGTCGAGTTTCAGGATTACTGCAGAGCCATACGATCCAGAAACTTACGTGGATTACGGCAAGGCACTCCAGGCCGCAGCCAAGAGCTGTCCTGCTCCACAGTAAATGGCGGGCCTGATCCTTTCCGTCCTTGAATCACCCTGAATGAGCACACGCTGACAGCTGCGGCGGGCAGGTAGCATTCGATTACGAGCCGCTCGCCACAGATGATCGAGCCTGAACGAATGTCTGCACTCGCGGAACAGGCGTTCACTGCCGTACAGGCAGCCCCAACGCCTATCCCCCAGCATCCGCCAGTGCCGGGAATAACACCGCGTCCCGTTTTTGCAGCCATGACATTTGCCAGCCCCGTCCCTTGTCATATCCCCTTCATCGCCGCCTACTAAGGTTGCCTTTTGACAGGTGGTCAGGGAGCAACCATGAGCGATTTCACTCTCGGTCGGCGGCGTTTGATTCAGGTGGCGGGTGCGGGGTTGTTGCTGCCGGGGCTGGCGCCGGTGGTGATCGCGTCGCCCAAGGACCGGCCGAAGATGGTCGATGGCGTGCAATCCGGGGATTTGCTGGGCGATCGGGCGATGGTCTGGAGCCGTACCGACCGGCCGGCGCGGATGGTGGTGGAGTGGGATACCCGCAGCCTGTTCAGCAATCCGCGGCGGTTTGTCTCGCCGCTGGTCGATGCCCGCACCGACTTCACCGCGCGGGTCGAGCTGGGCGGTTTACCCACCGATCAGGCGATTTTTTATCGGGTGTATTTCGAGGACGCGCAGACCGGCGTGCGCAGCAAGCCCTGGTTCGGCCATTTGCGCAGCGTGCCGCAGACTCGCCGCGATATCCGTTTTGTGTGGAGCGGCGACACCGTCGGCCAGGGTTTTGGCATCAACCCGGACATTGGCGGCATGCGCATCTACGAGGCCATGCGCCGGCGCCTGCCGGACTTTTTTATCCACAGCGGCGACACCATTTACGCCGACGGCCCGGTGCCGGCGCAGTTGACCACCGAGAACGGCCGGGTGTGGCGCAATATCACCACCGAGGCCAAGAGCAAGGTCGCCGAGACCCTCGACGAATACCGCGGCAACTACCGCTACAACCTGCTGGACGAGAACGTGCGGCGCTTCAACGCCGAGGTGCCGCAGATCTGGCAGTGGGACGACCATGAGGTGGTCAACAACTGGTCGCCGAGCAAGGTGCTGGATGAGCGCTACACCAACAAAGATATCCACACCCTGGTGGGGCGTGCGCGGCAGGCCTGGCTGGAGTACGCGCCGATGCGCTTGCAGAGCGCCGACCAGGGCGGGCGCATCTATCGCAAGCTGAGCTACGGGCCGCTGCTGGATGTGTTCGTGCTGGACATGCGCAGCTATCGCGGCGGCAACGACGACAACCTTGGCGCGGCCAAGCCGTTCCTCGGCCGCGAACAGCTGGACTGGCTCAAGCAGGGGCTCAAGCACTCCAAGGCGCAGTGGAAGGTGGTGGCGGCCGACATGCCCATCGGCCTTGGCGTGCCGGACGGCGAGGTCAGCCCCGGCGTGCCGCGCTGGGAGGCGATCGCCAATGGCGACCCGGGCCCGGCCCAGGGCCGCGAGCTGGAGATCGCCGAGTTGCTGGCGTTCCTGCGCAAGCACAAGGTGCGCAACCATGTGTGGCTGACGGCGGATGTGCACTACTGCGCGGCGCACCATTACCACCCGGACCGCGCGGCGTTCCAGGATTTCGAACCGTTCTGGGAATTCGTCGCCGGGCCTTTGAATGCCGGCAGTTTCGGGCCCAACGCGCTGGACCAGACCTTCGGCCCGGAGGTGGTGTTCCAGAAGGCGCCGCCGGCGCAGAACACCTCTCCGTTCGCCGGGTTCCAGTTCTTCGGCGAGGTGCAGATCGAAGGGCAGAGCGGGGAGTTGAAGGTGACGCTGCGGGACCTGGACGGGGTGGCGGTGTTCGAGCGCAAGTTGCAGCCGGTGTAGTCATGTAGGAGCGAGGATTGCCCGCGATGGCGGTATCAAGGCCGCTACCGGCCTTTGGCCTATCGCGAGCAAGCTTCGCTCCTACAGAAGCGTGGAGTGGGTCAGTAGACGTCGCGGCGATAGCGGCCTTGTTCGATCAGCTGTTCGACGACCTCGGCGCCCAGCACCTCGTTGAGCACCTGATCCACGCCCGAGGCCATGCCTTGCAGGCTGCCGCAGATGTAGATCGCGGCGCCGTCGGCCAGCCATTGCTTGAGGCGTTCGGCCTGTTGGCGCAGGCGATCCTGGACGTAGATCTTCTCGGCCTGGTCGCGGGAGAACGCCAGGTCCAGGCGGCGCAGATCGCCGGCGGTCAGCCATTCCTGCAACTCGTCCTTGCAATAAAAGTCATGCTCGGCGTTGCGCTCGCCGAAGATCAGCCAGTTGTCTTGTTGGCCGTCGGCGATGCGCGCCTTGAGCAGGCTGCGCAAGCCGGCCAGGCCCGTGCCGTTACCCAGCAGGATCAGCGGGCAAGGCTCGGCCGGCAGATGGAAGCCGCTGTTGCGCCGCACCCGCAGGCTGATGGCCGAACCGACCGGCGCATGCTCGGTGAGCCAGCCGGAGCCGATGCCCAGGCTGCCGTCGGGGTGACGCTCCTGGCGCACCAGCAACTCCAGCTGGCCATCGCTGGCAATCGAGGCGATGGAGTATTCGCGCATGGCCAGCGGCACCAGGGCATCGACCAGCGCCTGGGCATGCAGGCCCACCAGGTGGGCACGGTTTTCCGGGAGCTGGCGGCTGGCCAGGGCCTGGGTCAGGGTTTCCGTCAGGCCGTCGAGCTGCACCGTGGCGCTGCCGTCCAGGCCGAGGCCGTCGAGGAAGAACTCGATGGCCCACGCGCAATTGCGCGGCAGCACTTCTACCAGGTCGCCGGCCAGCCAGCTGCTCGGCTGCGGTGGGGTGAGGCCCAGCAGGTAGACGCCCGAACCGCTGCTGTCCGGGTTCAACAGCTCGCGTTGGTTCAGGGTCCAGTTGTCGTAGGCGGGTGCCTGCCACAGGTCCACCGGCGCCTGGCCGATCAACTGGCCCAGTTGCTGCTGCCAGTGGCGCAAGGCGTAGCTGTCGCCGCTGTCGACTTCCACCGGGGCGAACAGGGTGTTGCCGCCATGTTCGGCCAGCCAGCCATGCAGGCGCTTGGCAAAACCGCAGAAGTGCGGGTATTGCCGGTCGCCCAGGCCCAGTACGGCGTACTTGAGGTTGTCCAGGGACAGGGCGCGGCCCAATACCTTGCGCTCGAAGCCCCGGGCGCTGTCCGGCGCTTCGCCGTCGCCGAAGGTGCTGACCACGAACAATGCGTTCTGGGTATTGAGCAGGTCCTGCTCGCTGACGCTGGCCAGCGGCTGGACCTTGGTCGGTACGCCGGCGGCCTGCAATTGCCCGGCGGTCTGCCAGGCCAGTTGTTCGGCGAAACCGCTCTGGCTGGCGAAGCCGATCAGCCAGGCCGAGGCATCGCCGGTGTCGGTGCTCAGGCCCTGGCGCGCGTCCTTGATCTGGCGTTTCTTGCGCCGGCGATCCAGGTACAGCAGCCAGCCGGTGATAAAGAACAGCGGCATGGTCAGCGAAGCAATGGTCACCAGGATCCGCCCGACAATGCCGAAGTAGCTGCCCACGTGCAGGGCATAGATGCTGGTCAGCAGCTGGGCCTTAAGGCTCTTGTCGCTGTAGCGGTCATGGCGGCTGACCACGCCGCTCTTGGGGTCGATGGTGATCTGGTTCAGCGCCCGGTCATGGGGCGAATTCTTCAGCAGGTAGAACACGGTCGCCGGCTGGCCGGCCACTGCTGGCATGCGGATGTTGTAGGAACTCAGGTCCTTGCCGGCGGTGCTGTAGATACCCAGCCACATGGCGTTGTAGTCGGCGGTCGGCGCCGGGCCCTTGGGCGGCGCGCCCCGGTTTTTCATGCGTTGGCTCTGTGGCGAGTCGGCCAGCAGTTTGTTCAGGCCCTTGTTGTACCACTCGTAGGACCAGGACAAGCCAGTCAGCGCGGCCAGTAGATAGAACAACAGGCACCAGGTCCCGGCCACGGCGTGCAGGTCCCAGTTGAAGCCACGGCCTTTTTTCGCCCAGTCCAGGGTCAGCCAGGCGCGCCAGCTCGCCACCTGGCGCGGCCAGCGCAGGTAGAGGCCGGACAGGCAGAAGAAAATCAGGATCAGGGTGCAGGCGCCGGTGATCTGCCGGCCGCTGTCGCCCATGGCCAGGAAACGGTGCAGTTGCAGCATCAGGCCGAAGAAGTCCTGGCCCAGGGCGGCGCCCATGAATTCGCCGGTGTAGGGGTCGAAATAACGCATTTCGCCACGGCGCTGGCCTGGTGGCGGGGTGAACCACACGCGGGCAGCGTTGCCGCTGTCGGCTTCCACGGTGAGCATCGACACGGTCTTGCCCGAGGCCGCCTGGATTTTTTCCACCAGCTCGGCGGGTGGCAGGACGCCGGCCGGCTGCTTTTCCACCTGCAGTGTGGAAGGGTTGAGGGCACGCAGGATTTCATCCTGGAACGACACCGTCGCGCCGGTAATGCCCATCAAGGCCAGGACCAGGCCGGCGCTGATGCCGAAAAACCAGTGCAACTGGAACAGGGTTTTCTTCAACACATCGACCGCCTCGTTGGTTCTTAAGTCTGTGCCACGGCGCGCATTATGCCGTGAGTTGTCGAGAAACATTCTTTCTTACGCACAAAAGCCCCACTCATGAAAATGTGTGGGGCTTATGGGGTGTAGCCGCTGCCGAAGGCTGCGATCGATCTGGGCGGTATTCCGACAACGCGGGCGCGGGATCTAGAGATCGCTGAAGGCCTGCGGCCTTATCGCAGCCTTCGGCAGCGGCTACACGACGCCCGGATGCGCCAGGCGTCGCATTCCACCTCGTCAGAAGTGGAAGTTGGTGGTGAACAAGGCGGTACGGCCGGCTGCCTGGTTGGCAAAGTGCGCCGAGTAGGCTTTGTCGTAGTAGGTCTTGTCGGTCAGGTTCTGCACGTTCAGCTGCAGGTCGACGTTCTTGCTCAGCTTGTAGCTGGCCATGGCGTCGTAGCGGGTGTAGGACGGCACATACACGGTATTGCCGGCATCGCCATACACCTCGTCGACATAGAACGCACCGCCGCCTACGGTCAGCTTCGGCAACACTTCATAAGTGGTCCACAGGCTGAAGCTGTTTTTCGGCGTGTTCGGCATTTCATTGCCTTTGTTCGAACCGGCGCTGACGACCCCGTTACGCCCATTGAGGCCGGCGTCCACCAGCTCGCTTTTCAGGTAGCTGTAGCCGGCGAAGACTTGCCACTTGTCGGTGATCTTGCCGCTGGCCGACAGCTCCAGGCCGTCGACGCGGGATTCACCGGCGTTCTGGTAGGTCAGGGCGTCCACCAGGATGCGGGTGTTTTTCTTCTCGGTACGGAACACCGCGGCGGTCAGGGACAGGCGGTCGTTGAACACGTCCCACTTGGTGCCCAGCTCGTAGTTGACGGTTTCTTCCGGTTGCAGATCGCTGACGCTGGCGCCGGCGGACAATGGGTTGCCGTCCGCGCCCTCGCCGACCAGGCCGCCCGCTGGCGAGGCCGAGGTGGCGTAGGAGGCGTAGACGCTGCCGTTGTCCGTCGGTTTCCACACCAGGCCGGCCTGCCAGTTCCAGAACTGGCTGTCGTCCTTGATCTTGGTGCGTCCGGTGGCGGCGTTGGTATTGGCCTCGGTGTCGAAGGTGTCGTAGCGCAGGCCGACGTTGAGCAGCCATTGCGGATCGAGTTCGATGGTGTCGAACACATAGGCCGCGCGGCTGGTGGCTTTGGTGTTGGTGCCGTTGTAGTTGCGGCTAATGGCGCCGGTCCAGGCGTCGTCCGGGTTCGGGTTGCTCAGCGAGGTGCAGCTGGGGATGCTGCCCGGATTACAGACTTTCGCGGTGTTGCCGGCGATGTTGTAGCTGCTGACGCGTGTCTCTTCGCCAGTGAACTCAAGGCCCGTGGAGTAGGTGTGCTTGAAGCCCAGGGCCTGGAATTCGCCGAACAGATCGGTCTGGTTGGTGGTGGTTTCGGTGGTGGACACCCGCGAGTTGGCGCGACGCCACACGGTTCCGTACTTGTTGACGTTGAACTTGCTGTCGTCCGGCTGGGTGAGGATGTAGTCCTGGCCGGTGTTGCCATGACGCAGGGTGTTTTTCAGCGTCATGTTGTCGTTCAGGTCGTGCTCGATGGAGACGGTGCTGATGTCCGCGCGGGTCTTGCGGAAGTCCCGATCCTTCAAGCCATAGAAGTTGTCGCTGTCGCCGCCGTCGGTGGGTTTGTCGTGCTTGTGGGCGGTGGCGCTGGCCGAGCTGTAGCCATAGGGAATGCCCGAATCCGGCAGATCGTCGCTTTCCATGTGGTAGTAGCTGAAGTTGACCCGGGTTGGGGTGCCCAGGCCGAAGGTCAGGGACGGTGCCACGCCCCAGCGGTCGTAGTTGACGGCGTCGCGACCGGCCACGTTCTGCTCGTGGCTCATCAGGTTCAGGCGGAAGGCGGCGCTGTCGAGGAACTGGCGGTTGACGTCCAGCACATAACGGCGGGTCTGGTCGGAACCGTAGGTGAAGCCGCCGTTGAGGAAGTCTTGCTGCTTGGGCGTCTTGCTCACCAGGTTGAGGCTGCCACCGGCCGAGCCACGACCGCCGAAGGAGGAGTTGGGCCCCTTGCTGACTTCGATCGATTCGATGTCGAAGATCTCGCGGCTCTGGCCGCCGGTATCGCGCACGCCATCGAGGTAGGTGTCGCCCTGGGCATCGAAGCCACGGATGAACGGACGGTCGCCTTGCGGGTTGCCGCCTTCGCCGGCGCCGAAAGTAATGCCCGGCACGGTGCGCAGCGCATCCTGCAGCGAGGTGGCGGCGGTGTCCTTGAGCACTTGTTGAGGCACCACGGTGACCGAGCGCGGCGTGTTGACCAGCGGTGCGGTGTACTTCTGCGACGAGGCTTTTTCGACCTGGTAGGACGTCTGGTCCTGGGCTTCGCCAGTGATGCTGGTGGCATCCAGGGAAATGGCATTGCCGGCGGCTTTCTTCTCGGTGTTTTCCGCGGCATAAGCCATATGGGCTGCGGAGCCGGCGGTGATCGCCACGCCAATCGCAGACGCCAGCAGGCGTGGTGAACCGAGCGGTAATTGTGGTGGTTGGCGCGACATGGTGATTCCCCTCCCCAAGGATTTGAGGCGGCGGAATATAAGGCGAACAAGTCTATGTATCAATTGCGAAATATTGCTATTCGCATGGAATTTACATTCTTTACAATTTCGCTTTACGGTTTTTACGCTTTCATTCGTCTGCGCATTTTACATTTGCAATAAGAATCAATATCATTTGCACCCCCTTTTCTTTCAGGTATTGCCTCATGCTCCTGCATATTCCCGGCCTGTTCTCCCGTGAAGAAGTGCTGCGTATCCGTGAGGCCCTGGAGCAGGCGGACTGGGCCGACGGCAAGATCACCGCCGGTTACCAGTCGGCCAAGGCCAAGCACAACCTGCAACTGCCCGAGGGCCATCCGCTGGCCCAGGAGATTGGCGCGGCGATGCTCGAGCGCCTGTGGCAGCACCCGCGCTTCATGTCGGCGGCGCTGCCGCACAAGGTTTTCCCGCCGCTGCTCAACTGCTACACCGCCGGTGGCAGTTTCGACTTTCATATCGACAACGCTGTGCGCCAGCCCAAGGGCAGCGTCGAGCGGGTGCGGACCGACCTGTCGTCGACCCTGTTTTTCAGCGACCCGGAGGACTACGACGGCGGCGAGCTGGAAATCCAGGACACCTTCGGCACCCAGCGGGTGAAGCTGCCGGCCGGCGACATGGTGCTGTACCCGGGCACCAGCCTGCACAAGGTCAACGCGGTCACCCGCGGCACCCGTTACGCGTCGTTCTTCTGGACCCAGAGCCTGGTGCGCGAAGACAGCCAGCGCGCCCTGCTGTTCGAGATGGACGAGGCGATCCAGCAACTGACCCGCGACATGCCGGAGCATCCGTCGCTGATCCGCCTGACCGGCACCTACCACAACCTGTTGCGTCGCTGGGTCGAGGTGTAAGCCGTGAGTTTCCAGTTACGCCGCGAGGAAGTCCTCGACGGCGAGCAACTGCGCGCCATGCTCGAACAGAGCCCGGCCCGGGCCGCCCAGGCGATCCTGCTGGCGGCCGGGCAGGGCGTGCCGGATGCCCAGGCGCTGCTCGGGCAGATCCTGCTCGATGGTCTGGGCATCGAGCGCGACCAGGCGCTGGCGCTGCGCTGGTTCGCGATCGCCGCCAAGGGCGGGCAACTGATGGCGCGCAACATGCTGGGGCGTTGCCACGAGCATGGCTGGGGCTGCGAGGCCGATGCCCAGGCCGCCGCCGGGCATTATCGCCAGGCCGCCGAAGCCGGGCTTGACTGGGCGCTGTACAACTACGCCAACCTGCTGGCCACCGGTCGCGGGGTCGCTGAAAACCAGGCCCTGGCCTTGAGCTGCTACCAGCGGGCGGCCACCATGGGGCACGCCAAATCCATGAACCTGTTGGGCCGTTATCTGGAGGAGGGGCGTCACTGCCCCAGGGATGTCGCGGCGGCCTGTGACTGGTATCGCCGTTCCGCCGAGGGTGGGGATTTTCGTGGGCAGTTCAGCCATGCCGCGGTGCTCGCCGATGCCGGGCGTATCGACGAGGCGCTGGCTTGGCTAAACAAGGCCCTGGAAGGCGGCAACCTGAATTTCCTGCGGGTCGCCCGCGGCGCCTTGTTGCAGGCGGCCCATCCGCAGATCCGCGGCCTGGCCCTGGCCTATCACCAGCGTGCGGCAGAGCTGGGTGACGAGCGGGACTTGGCGCTGCTTGCTGCTCAGGTGTAAATCACTATGATTGAAAGTTAATCACTCTTCATCATTTTGATACGGCGGAGATAGAACCATCATGACCGCAACTAAAGTGCTGACCGCACATGTGCCGTTGGAGTTGGCCGACAAGGTCGACCAGATGGCCTCTCGGCTGGAGCGCTCGCGCGGCTGGATCGTCAAGCAGGCTCTGGTGGCGTGGGTCGATCAGGAAGAGGAACGCAGTCGCCTGACCCATGAGGCTTTGGCCGATGTGGATGTTGGGCGGGTCATCGATCACCAGGCGGTCCAGGCATGGGCTGAAAGCCTGATGAGTGACAAGCCTTTGCCGGTGCCCAAGTGAGGGAATTGAAATGGACGAGCAAGGCACTGTCGGACCTGGCCCGACTGTTTGAGTTTCTTGCTCCGGTGAACCGTTCGGTGGCAGCTCGAACTGTGCAATCGCTCACGCAGGCCCCGGATACCTTGCTGACCAATCCGCGTATCGGCGAACAGTTGGAGGAGTTTCAGCCTCGCGATGTTCGGCGTTTATTGGTCGGGCCTTACGAGATGCGTTACGAGATCCAGGATGCGACGCTCTACATCCTGCGAGTGTGGCATGTACGAGAAGACCGCTAGTGAGTCGAGTCGCCCGATGCCCTGAATGAAAAAGCCCATGACCAGTCATGGGCTTTTTCGTTGCGGCGTGGCGCTTACAGGTAGAAGGATTTCAGGGGCGGGAAGCCGTTGAATTCCACAGCGCTGTAGCTGGTGGTGTAGGCACCGGTGGACAGCCAGTACAGGCGGTCGCCGATGGCCAGGTTCAGCGGCAGGCCGTACTTGTAGTTCTCGTACATGATGTCGGCGCTGTCGCAGGTCGGGCCGGCGATCACCACTTCTTCCGTCTCGCCTTTTTTCTCGGTCCAGATCGGGAACTTGATGGCTTCGTCCATGGTTTCGATCAGGCCGGAGAATTTGCCCACGTCGGTGTAGATCCAGCGTTCCACGGCGGTCCGGGATTTACGCGCCACCAGCACCACTTCGCTGACCAGGATGCCGGCGTTGGCGATCAGCGAACGGCCAGGCTCGAGGATGATTTCCGGCAGCTCGTCGCCGAAGTCTTCCTTGAGGAAGCGGATGATTTCCTCGGCGTAGGTTTCCAGGCTGTTGGTCCGGGTGATGTAGTTGGCCGGGAAGCCGCCACCCATGTTGATCAGCTTGAGGTGGATGCCATCTTCTTCCTTCAGGCGCTCGAAGATCACCTTGACCTTGGCGATCGCCGCGTCCCAGACGCTGATGTCGCGCTGTTGCGAACCCACGTGGAACGACACGCCGTAAGGCACCAGGCCCAGGTCGCGGGCGAGGATCAGCAGGTCCATGGCCATGTCGGTCTGGCAGCCGAACTTGCGCGACAGCGGCCAGTCAGCGGTGGTCGAGCCTTCGGTGAGGATGCGCACATAGACTTTCGAGCCCGGCGCGGCCTTGGCGATGTTGCGCAGGTCGGCTTCGGAGTCGGTGGCATACAGACGCACGCCCTTCTCGTAGAAGTAGCGGATGTCCTTGGATTTCTTGATGGTGTTGCCGTAGCTGATCTGGTCCGGGCTGACGCCGCGGCCCAGCACCTTGTCCAGCTCGTAGATCGAGGCGATGTCGAAGTTCGAACCTTTTTCCCGCAGCAGGTCGATGATTTCGACGGCCGGGTTGGCCTTTACCGCGTAGTAGACCTTGGCGAACTCGAAACCGGCACGCAGGTCATCGTAGGCCTGGGCGATCATCTGGGTGTCGATGACCACGAACGGGGTTTCTTGCTTGTCGGCGAACGCCTTCATTTTCTGAAAGGTTTCGCGCGCGAAATAGTCTTCGACCTGAATCGACATACCTGGGAGCTCCTAATGGCAAACGGGTAAAAACAATGGGTGCAAATGAACGTCCTCCGTATCCCCACTTTGGTTCGCCTACTTCCCAAGGCATTGCCGCCGAAAGCAAAAAGGCCACCCAGATCGTTTGAGAGCTACTGCGTGCTGTGCGCCTTCGGCGCTACGCGAGCAATACTGCGTTGGGGAGAGGCTCGGAATGCTCATTTACAGCCAGTAAACTCCGCTTCCTCGCCTCTTCCCGCCTTGTCTTGCCTGCGCTCGCTACGCTCTCAAACGATCTGCAAAAGGTTTCCCTATGGCCTTGCTGTCTCGTCGTCAGTACTTGAGCCGGATGGATCGTTTCCAGCATGGACGTTCGGCGCGAACTTTAGGGCGTGAGGGGCCTGAGATCAACAAAAAATGTCGCGTTTTTGCACGCGTTCGTCGCGTGGCCCGAGCCAGTCATTTATGTAACCGACCCAGATGACAGGCTGATGTTCCCCAGGGTGGGGAATCCGTGGCGTGAGGGGCCCAGTGCGGGCTGGTGCCGCGAGGCACTGTAGCCGCTGCCGAGGCACGAGGCTGCGATCGACTGCGAAGCAGGCGCAGACCCGGCACCTCGGTATATCAGGGCACCGAGGGCAGGGGGCACGGCCGCTTCGCGGCCGATCGCAGCCTCATTCTTCGGCAGCGGCTACACGATCCGGCCGATGCGGCAGGTCAGGCCAATGCTGTCTCGGCCGGCGAGACGATGTTGGTCTTCATGCCGCGCGAGCGCCCGGAGCTGAGGTAGGCGGCAATCGATTCCTGGGTCACCTCACCGAGGAACACCCGCTCGGCATCCAGCACCGGCAGCCACGAACGGTTGAACTCGTACATCCGCGACAGCAGGATCCGCAGGTGTTCGTCGTAGGCGGCGGTGGCGTTGAATTCGCGCAGGTACTGGGCGCAGGTGCCGGCCTGGCGGTGCAGGTCGCGGCGGCGCACATACCCCAGGGCCTTGTTGTCGGCGCAGGTCACCACCAGGTAGCGGCGGTCGTGTTCGTCCATCAGTTCCAGGGCGTCGGCCACCGGCGTTTCCGGGCTCACCGACGGCGCGTTGTCGGCGGCGTCCTCGGCCTTCACCAGCAGCAGGCGCTTGAGGGTGCTGTCCTGGCCGACGAAGTTGCTGACGAACTCGTCCGCCGGATGGGCCAGCAGGGTGTCCGGATGGTCGATCTGCAACAGCTTGCCGGCGCGGAAGATGGCGATCTTGTCGCCGAGCTTGATGGCTTCGTCGATGTCGTGGCTGACCATGATCACGGTCTTGTTCAGCGCCCGCTGCATCTCGAAGAACTCGTTCTGGATCATCTCGCGGTTGATCGGGTCGACCGCGCCGAAAGGTTCGTCCATCAACAGCAGCGGCGCATCGGCCGCCAGTGCGCGGATCACGCCGATCCGCTGTTGCTGGCCTCCCGACAGTTCCCGTGGGTAGCGATGCAGATATTGCTTGGGTTCGAGCTTGATCATGCTCATCAGCTCGCGGGCGCGGTCATGGCATTTCTGCTTGTCCCAACCCAGCAGCTTGGGCACCACCACAATGTTTTCCTCGATGGTCATGTTGGGGAACAGGCCGATCTGCTGGATCACGTAGCCGATGTTGCGGCGCAGGGTCACTTCGTCCAGGCCGGTGGTGTCTTCGCCATTGATCAGCACCTTGCCCGAGGTGGGCATGATCAGGCGGTTGATCATCTTCAGCGTGGTGCTCTTGCCGCAGCCCGATGGCCCAAGGAACACACAGATTTCGCCTTCATTGACGGTCAGGCTTACGGAGTCGACGGCGGTGATGGTCTTGCCGTTGCTTTGGAAGGTCTTGGTCAGGTTTTGAAGTTCGATCATTTGAGCAGTCCTTTTGGAGTCAGCGAACGTTGCAGCCATTGCAGAAGCAGGTCGGCGAAGATGGCCAGGAGGCTGACCAGCACCGCGCCGACGATCAGCATCGACATGTCGCTGCGGCTGATGGAAGCAAGAATGAGCACACCCAGGCCGCCGGCACCGATGGTGGCGGCGATGGTCATCACACCGATGTTCATCACCACCGCGGTACGCACGCCGGCGAGGATCACTGGCACGGCGATCGGCAACTCGACCATGCGCAGGCGCTGGCCGAAGGTCATGCCGATGCCGCGGGCGGCTTCGCGAATCCCCGGCTCGACGCCGGTCAGCGCCAGGTAGGTGTTACGCATAATCGGCAACAGGGAGTAGAGAAACACCGCGGTGATCGCCGGCAGCGGCCCCAGGCCCTGGCCGAACCTGGAATAGAACGGCAGCAGCAGGCCGAACAGGGCGATCGACGGAATGGTCAGCAGCACGGTGGCGCTGGCTTGCAGCGGGCCGGCCAGGCTCGGGAAGCGGGTCATCAGGATGCCCAGGGGCACGCCGAAGAGGATCGCCAGGGTCACGGCGATGCCCACCAGGGTGATGTGCTGCCAGGTCAGCTGGATGACTTGCTGCCAGTCGAGATGGGAAAAGGCGTTGAGAAATTCCATGGCTCTTTCCTCCCTCAATTCAGTGGATGCTGGCGCAGGAAATCTGCGGCAACGGCGGATGGGCTTTCATGGTCGACGTCGACCCGGGCGTTGAGCTGGCGCATGGTTTCGTCGTCGAACAGTTCGGCCAGCGGCTTGAGGTCGGCGGCCAGTTGCGGGTGGGCGTCGAGGTAGGCCTGGCGCACCACGGGGGCCGCGGTGTAGTCCGGGAAGTAATGCAGGTCGTCGTTGAGCAATTTCAGCTTGAAGGCATTGAGCCGGCCGTCGGTGGTGTACACCAGGCCGGCGAACACCTGGCCGTTGCGCAGGGCGGTGTAGACCAGCCCGGCGTCCATCTGCCGGATGTTCTTGCGGGTCAGGTCCATGCCGTACAGCTTGACCATGCCTTGCAGGCCGTCGGAGCGGTTGGCGAACTCGGTATCCAGGGCGATCAGGTGGTGGTCCTGGCGTTCGGCGTCGAGGACGTGTTTCAGGTCGCTGACGCTGTTGATCTGCGGGTATGCGTCCGCGACGTTTTTCGGCAGGGCCAGGGCGTAGGTATTGCTGAATTTCGACGGGGTCAGCCAGACCAGGCCTTTTTTCCCGTCGAGTTCCTTGACCCGGTCGTAGGACTGTTGGCTGTCGAGTTTTTCCGTCACGTGGTTGTAGGCCACCAGGGACACCCCGGTGTATTCCCAGAGCATGTCCAGTTGCCCGCTTTCGTGGGCGCTGCGTGCCAGGTTGCTGCCCAGGCCGCCGGTGACCCGGGTGTCGTAGCCCTTGCCGCGCAGGTACTGCGAGGTGATTTCCGCCAGCAGCGTCTGCTCGGTGAAGACCCGGGCGCCGATGCGGATCACCGGTTTTTGCGCGGCCTGGGCAATTCCCGCGCACAGCAGGACGCAGCCTATGATCAAAGCTATTTTTTTCATGTGAATTCCTTCGCGCAGGCTTAAGACGGGCGCAGGCCGCGTTCCAGCCAGAGGCGGCTGGCCAGTGTCACCAGGCCGTCGAGCAGCAGCGCCAGCAAGGCGGTGCAGGCTGCGCCGAGCAGCAGTTGCGGCTGGTTGTTCAGGGCGATGCCGGGGAAGATCAGGCTGCCGAGGCTGTTGGCGCCGATCAGGAAGGCCAGCGGCGCGGTACCGACGTTGATCGCCAGGGCCACGCGCACGCCACCGATGATGATCGGCACGGCGTTGGGCAGCTCGACTTTCCACAGCACCTGGCGCGGCGTCATGCCGATGCCGACGGCGGCTTCCTTGAGGGAACCCTGGACGTTTTTCAGGCCTTCGTAGGTGTTGCGCACGATGGGCAGCAAGGAGGCGAGGAACAAGGCGAAGATGGCCGGCCCGCTGCCGATGCCGAGGATCCCCAGAGCGATGGCCAGGACGGCCAGGGGAGGGACGGTGTTACCGATGTTGAACACCTGCATGAAGCGCTCGGCACGCCCGACCATCTGCGGTCGGCTGAGGAAGATGCCGGCGGGTATCCCCACCACGAGGGCGGCGAACATTGAAGCGAGTACCAGGTACAGATGGGCTTGCAGGTAAAACAACAGATCGTCGCGGTAGTGTTCGATCGTACTGATGCCGATCCAGTGGACCAGCAGGGCCAGGAGAGCGATGACCGCCGCGCCTCCTATCAGCCCTTTGCCATAGCGAATAGCCACAGGCGGACTCCTTTTTCATGTCGGCGAGCATTCTTTCGTGTGGCAAGGCCATACCTGGCTGCCAAAAGAACGGTCGCGAGAAGCAGCTCGTCGATGCGCTGGAAACAGCGCGGGATCGAGCCATACGCATAGCCTCGTCAGGCTAACTTGCTGATTTTTCTACCCCTGACGAAAGCTCGTAACAGGGGAGTGGACGCCTCCACCTTTTAAAAGGTTCCATATTTGGCAGCGTTTGGCCACCCTCAATCCCATAACTCCGATATCTCTGATGCCTGGCCTCCCGTAGCCGCTGCCGAGCGCAGCGAGGCTGCGATCGGCGGCGCAGCCGTCGCAGAACCTGCCTCCTCGGCATACCTGACAGAGCAACATCGCAATGCCGCCCAGCCTGATCGCAGCCTCGCGCTGCTCGGCAGCGGCCACAGGGGCAAGGGTTGCAGGGGCGAGGGCCGAACGGTGGTCCGTGGAGCTTGCTTTGCGCTATACTCGCCGCCCTTTTTTTGAATCACCTGCCAGGCGATTTCCCATGACCAAACAGGCCGCCGAAGTCGCGAAACGCCGCACTTTCGCCATTATTTCCCACCCGGATGCGGGTAAAACCACCATCACCGAGAAGCTCTTGCTGATGGGCAAGGCGATTGCCGTTGCCGGTACGGTGAAGTCCCGCAAGTCCGACCGCCACGCCACCTCCGACTGGATGGAGATGGAGAAGCAGCGCGGTATTTCCATTACCACGTCGGTCATGCAGTTCCCTTATCGCGAACACATGATCAACCTGCTCGACACCCCGGGCCACGAAGACTTCTCGGAAGACACCTACCGCACCCTGACCGCGGTGGATTCGGCGCTGATGGTGCTCGACGGCGGTAAGGGCGTAGAGCCACGGACCATCGCCCTGATGGACGTCTGCCGTCTGCGCGACACGCCGATCGTCAGCTTCATCAACAAGCTCGATCGTGACATCCGCGACCCGATCGAACTGCTCGACGAAATCGAAGCGGTCCTGAAGATCAAGGCGGCGCCCATCACCTGGCCGATCGGTTGCTACCGCGACTTCAAGGGTGTGTACCACCTGGCGGGCGACTACATCATTGTCTACACCCCCGGCCACGGTCACGAGCGCACCGAAACCAAGATCATCGAGAAGCTCGATTCCGATGAAGCCCGCGCCCACCTGGGCGACGAGTACGAGCGCTTCATCGAGCAGTTGGAGCTGGTGCAGGGCGCCTGCCATGAGTTCGACCAGCAGGCGTTCATGGACGGCCAGCTGACCCCGGTGTTTTTCGGTACCGCCCTGGGCAACTTCGGTGTGGACCACGTGCTCGACGCCGTCGTCGACTGGGCGCCGCTGCCGCTGGCGCGCGTGGCCAACGAGCGTACCGTGGAGCCGCAGGAAGAGAAGTTCACCGGCTTCGTGTTCAAGATCCAGGCGAACATGGACCCCAAGCACCGCGACCGTATCGCCTTCATGCGCATCTGCTCGGGCAAGTACGAGAAAGGCATGAAAATGCGCCACGTGCGCACCGGCAAGGACGTGCGCATCGGCGATGCGTTGACCTTCTTCTCCTCCGAGCGTGAACAGCTCGAAGAAGCCTACGCCGGCGACATCATCGGCTTGCACAACCACGGCACCATCCAGATCGGCGACACCTTCACCGAGGGCGAGGCCCTGGGCTTCACCGGTATCCCGCACTTCGCCCCGGAACTGTTCCGCCGCGTGCGCCTGAAGGACCCGCTGAAATCCAAGCAACTGCGCCAGGGCCTGCAACAGCTGGCCGAAGAAGGCGCGACCCAGGTGTTCTTCCCCGAGCGCAGCAACGACATCATCCTCGGCGCCGTCGGTGTGCTGCAGTTCGATGTGGTCGCCAGCCGCCTGAAAGAGGAATACAAGGTCGAGTGCTCCTACGAGCCGATCACCGTGTGGTCCGCGCGCTGGATCGATTGCAGCGACAAGAAGAAGCTCGAGGAATTTTCCAACAAGGCCGTGGAAAACCTGGCACTGGACGGCGGCGGCCACCTGACCTACCTGGCCCCGACCCGGGTCAACCTGGCGCTGATGGAAGAGCGCTGGCCCGACGTGAAATTCCGCGCGACCCGCGAGCATCACTAAGGTCTGAGCGACGCCCCAACCAAAAGCCCCGCTGCCAGACAGCGGGGCTTTTTTATGTCCCTATGCTGCAGGAGCGAGGCTTGCCCGCGAAAGCACCGGTTCGGGCAATGATTTTCTCCCGGCAGAACGGAGTTGGCAGGTTTGGGGCCGCTGCGCAGCCCATCACGAGCAATCGAGCGTCGACCGGCAGCTCCTACGGATGCGTGGCAGGCCTGTGAGGCGCGAAGCGCATCCGGCACACCAGGGTGGGATCCGGCTCAGTTGTACACCAGCACATAACTGACCACCGCATCGGCTTTACCGGCTTTCACCTCGCCACCGCTCGGGACGTAACGGGCCTGGCCAGCAAAATGGTAGACCTCGGCGTCGGGTTGGCTGTATTGCCAGTCAAGGTTGAGGGCCTTGCCCGGGGTGAAGGGAAGCCGGGTGCCCTTGCCGTTGGTGAGTTCGATGGCCGCGCCGCTGGCGACATGGCTTTGCCCGGCATCGTTGAACTTGAGCAGGCCATCGCTGGTGGTGGCGCCTTCGAAATAGATCTTGACCGGTGCCGGCTGGGTGGGGCGCAGGCCCTTGCAGTACACATTCAAATTGAAATTCTGCGCCTGGGTGTTGCCTGTACGGATATTGGCGACGGCGACTTTTCCCATTGGGACGATGATGCTCTTGACCTGTGCTTCGCAGGCGCTGAAGTAAATGCTGTTGGTCACATCGGTCGTCAGGCCCGTACCGACAAAAGGGACAGTGGTTATACCGGGTGCCCAGAATTCGGCCTTGAAACCGAATGAGATCGGGCCCTTGCCCACGGCGGTGCCAGTGCGGACGAATTCAATGACCACATGGGTGGGAAGGGGCACGGGAGCGAGTGGATGTGTCCCTCTTTGAAACGGCGGATATTTGATCTCTCCCCAGTTCCAGCTGGATGGGACATCGAAACCGATTCTGACTCCGACACCTTCAACACTGGTTTTGTGCACATTGGGCAACCCGGCAGGTTCCAGCCCAGTGACATTCATGGTCATGCCCACGTAATCGTAATTGCAGGATATGGGGTAGTAGCTCCCTTTTGAAAAAGAGATTGTCTGTGACGCCATGACTTGGCCGATTGGTGCCGGGGATAGGCTAGTGGTGCCTGCCAGCGGAGGTATGGTGAATCTTCCTCCTGGTGGCGGGTAATAGTCCCATCTACATGCGGCAAAAGCCGAATGGGTTCCGGCTAGCGTGGCAAGCAGTGTCAATGCCGACAGCATTTTCTTGAAAAGCATGGATGACTCCTGGCAGGTCGTGAAAATGAATGAAGAAGGCTTTTCTCTTCCGCTTGTTGAGGAAAGATTCGCTTAGCCCGCTGTGCTGAATGTGCTGCTCGATGATAGGGATCGATGGTGTTGTGGATGAGTTTCAGCCGGGGGGAGGGAATGCTATCGATCCCGGGCATATCGATGAATAAGATGAATCTGATATGCGTGCAGGGCGCTCTGCGTGTAGGTCTTGACGTTGCGTTATCCCCGTAGGAGCGAGGCTTGCCCGCGAAAGCGCCGGTTCGGGCAACGATTTTCTCCCGGCAGAACGGCGTTGGCAGGTTTGGGGCCGCTACGCAGCCCATCGCGAGCAATCGAGCGTCGACCGGCAGCTCCTACGGAAGCAGGGCATAACCGCAGGTTTTAGGGCCTAGTCGAAAGCCGTCTATCCAGTGGGCGGATAGCTAGCTCCCTATCTGGAAAAGCGCCAGCTTCGGGGCTAGGTTTCAGGGGCAAGGTTTCATACGAAAGCGCGCCTTGCAGGTCAGGGTCTGTGGCCATCATTGATTCACCTACATAAAGGGACGGAATCAACATGAATGTCTTCCAACGGGGTGTGCTGTTGCTCAAGGTGCTGGTGCTGTTGTCGCTGGGCATATCCGCGGCCTGGGCCGGCGACCAGGCCGCACGGGTGCCGGGTTTCTGGGGGCCGGGGCATTTGCAGAACGGGGTGCAGATGATCGCCAAGTCGGAATCCGAGCCGGGCGACCAGGGGCAGGGTGGTAGCGAGGGCGATGACGATTCGACCACCGACGAGCCGGACCCCGACAGCGACGACGAGGCTAGCCAGGGCTGAGCCAGGCTGGCGGAAAAAAGAAACCCCTCCTGCCGGACTGATGCGCAATCCGGCAGGAGGGGTTTGGTCAACACAGATGAGGCGCCGCGGGTCACCGCGGCGCCTTTTTTTGCCGGCTCAGCCGAGGAACTGTTCGGCGTAGTGGCAGGCCACCTGGCGGGTGTCGAGCAGGCGCAGGGCCGGCTCTTCGCTGCTGCAACGCTCGGTGGCGTATGGGCAGCGCTTGTGGAACGCACAGCCGGATGGCGGGTTCAACGGGTTGGGCAATTCGCCGACGATCTTGATCTTCGGCTTGTCCGGGTCCGGGTGAATGGTCGGCGTGGCCGACAACAACGCCTGGGTGTAAGGGTGCAGCGGACGGGTGTAGATGTCCTCTTTCGGGCCCATTTCCACCGGCCGGCCGAGGTACATCACCATCACGTGGTCGGCGACGTGACGCACCACCGCCAGGTTGTGGGAGATGAACACATAGGCGGTGTTGAACTCCTGCTGCAGGTCCATGAACAGGTTCAGCACCTGGGCCTGGATCGACACGTCGAGGGCCGAGGTCGGTTCGTCCGCCACCAGCACTTTCGGTTGCAGCATCATCGCCCGCGCCAGGGCGATACGCTGGCGCTGGCCGCCGGAGAACATGTGCGGGTAGCGCTGATAATGTTCGGGGCGCAGGCCCACCTGCTTCATCATCGCCTGGACCTTGTCCCGTCGCTCGCTGGCCGACAGCTGGGTGTTGATCAGCAGCGGCTCGGCCAGTTGATCGCCGATCTTCTGCCGTGGGTTGAGCGAGGCGTAGGGACTCTGGAACACCATCTGCACGTCTTTGCGCAGTTGCTTGCGCTGGGCCTTGTCGGCGCCGGCGACTTCCTGGCCGGCGATTTTCAAGGAGCCGGAAGACGGTTCTTCGATCAGGGTCAGGGCCCGGGCCAGGGTGGATTTGCCGCAGCCGGACTCGCCGACGACGGCGAGGGTCTTGCCGGCTTCCAGCTCGAACGACACGCCGTTGAGGGCGCGCACGGTGGCGTGGCCCTTGAACAGGCCGCGGGACACTTCGTAGTGACGGGTCAGGTTGCGGGCGGTAAGAACGACGGCCATTACGCCACCTCCTGATTCAGCGGGTAGAAGCAGCGGGCGAGGCTGGCGGCTTTCGGATCGAGGCCTGGACGCTGCTGGCGGCAGTTTTCCTGCACGTACGGGCAGCGCGGCGAGAGCAGGCAACCTTGCGGACGGTCGTAGCGACCGGGAACGATGCCCGGCAACGTCGACAGGCGCGCGGCGCCCATGCTGTGCTCGGGAATCGCTGCCAGCAGCGCTTCGGTGTAGGGATGGGCGGGGATGTCGAACAACTCCGGCACCTGGCCCACTTCCACCGCTTGCCCGGCGTACATCACGCACACGCGCTGGGCGGTCTCGGCGACCACCGCCAGGTCGTGGGTGATCAGCACCAGGCCCATGTTCTGCTCGCGTTGCAGGTTGAGCAGCAGCTCCATGATCTGCGCCTGGATGGTCACGTCCAGGGCGGTGGTCGGTTCGTCGGCGATCAGCAGCTTCGGCTCGCCGGCAATCGCCATGGCAATCGCCACGCGCTGGCTCATGCCGCCGGACAGTTGGTGCGGGTAGGCGTCCATGCGGCTGGCGGCGCCCGGGATCTCGACTTTTTCCAGCAGTTCGATGGCGCGCTTGCGGGCCGCCTTGCCGGACATCTTCAGGTGCAGGCGCAGCACTTCCTCGATCTGGAAGCCCACGGTGTAGCTCGGGTTCAGCGCGGTCATCGGGTCCTGGAACACCATGGCCAGGTCCTTGCCGACGATCTGCCGGCGTTGCCGGGCGCTGAGCTTGAGCATGTCCTTGCCGTCGAAGCTGAGGGCGTCGGCGGTGACGATGCCGGGATGCTCGATCAGCCCCATCAGCGCCATCATGGTCACGGACTTGCCGGAGCCGGATTCGCCGACGATGGCCAGGACTTCGCCCTTGTCCACGTTCAGGTCCAGGCCATCCACCACGGGAACGGCCTGGGCGTCGCCGAAGCGCACGTTGAGATTCTTGATTTCTAGCAGTGACATGGGAATCTCCTCAGGCGGCGTTCTTGAGTTTCGGGTCCAGCGCATCGCGCAGGCCGTCGCCCATCAGGTTGATTGCCAGCACGCTGAGCAAAATGGTCAGGCCGGGCAGGCTCACCACCCACCAGGCGCGTTCGATGTAGTCGCGGGCCGAGGCCAGCATGGTGCCCCACTCAGGGGTGGGCGGCTGGACGCCAAGACCGAGGAAACCCAGGGCCGCGGCATCGAGAATCGCCGAGGAGAAGCTCAGGGTCGCCTGGACGATCAGCGGCGCCATGCAGTTGGGCAGCACGGTGATGAACATCAGGCGCGGCAGGCCGGCACCGGCCAGGCGCGCGGCGGTCACGTAGTCGCGGTTGAGCTCGCCCATCACCGCGGCGCGGGTCAGGCGCACGTAGGACGGCAGGGACACCACGGCGATGGCGATCACGGTGTTGATCAGGCCTGGGCCGAGGATGGCGACGATCGCCACGGCCAGCAGCAGGGACGGCAGGGCCAGCATGATGTCCATCAGACGCATGATGGTCGGGCCGAGCAGGCGCGGGAAGAAGCCGGCGAACAGGCCCAGGAGGATGCCCGGGATCAGCGACATGACCACCGACGACAGGCCGATCAGCAGCGACAGGCGCGAACCGGTGATCAGGCGCGACAGCAGGTCGCGGCCCAGTTCGTCGGTGCCGAGGATGAACTGCCATTGGCCGCCTTCGAGCCAGACCGGCGGGGTCAGCAGGAAGTCGCGGTATTGCTCGCTCGGGTTATGCGGGGCGACCCAGGGCGCGAAGATCGCGCAGAAAATCACCAGCAGCATGAACAACAGGCCGGCCACCGCGCCCTTGTTGCGCGAGAACGCCTGCCAGAATTCCTTGTACGGCGACGGGTACAGCAGGCTTTGATCCACGGCCACGGCGGATACGGCTACTGAGGAGGTTGGAGTGCTCATGAGTATTGTCCTCAGCGCTGGTGACGAATGCGTGGGTTGGCAAAGCCGTAGAGGATGTCCACCACGAAGTTGACGAGGATCACCAGGCAGGCGATCAACAGGATGCCGTTCTGCACCACGGGGTAGTCCCGGGCGCCGATGGCTTCGATCAGCCATTTGCCGATGCCGGGCCAGGAGAAGATGGTTTCGGTCAGGACCGCGCCGGCCAGCAGGGTGCCGACTTGCAGGCCGACCACGGTCAGCACCGGGATCAGCGCGTTGCGCAGGCCGTGCACGAACACCACGCGCGCCGGCGACAGGCCCTTGGCCTTGGCGGTGCGGATGTAGTCTTCGCGCAGCACTTCGAGCATCGAGGAACGGGTCATCCGCGCGATCACCGCCAGCGGAATGGTGCCAAGCACGATGGCCGGCAGGATCAGGTGGTGCAGGGCGTCGAAGAAGGCGCCGGTGTCATCGGCCAGCAGGGTGTCGATAAGCATGAAGCCGGTTTTCGGCTCGATGTCGTAGAGCAGGTCGAGCCGCCCGGAAACCGGGGTCCAGCCCAGGCTCACGGAGAAGAACATGATCAGGATCAGGCCCCACCAGAAGATCGGCATCGAATAGCCGGCAAGGGAGATGCCCATCACCCCGTGGTCGAACAGGGATCCTCGTTTCAGCGCGGCGATCACCCCGGCCAGCAGGCCGATCACGGCAGCGAACAGCATCGCGGCCGAGGCCAGTTCCAGGGTCGCCGGGAACAGGGAGCTGAACTCGCTCCACACACTCTCGCGAGTACGCAGGGATTCACCCAGGTCGCCCTGGGCGAGTTTGCCGATGTAGTCCAGGTACTGCGCATACAGCGGTTTGTTCAGACCAAGGCGTTCCATTGCCTGGGCATGCATCTCAGGGTCGACCCGGCGCTCGCCCATCATGACTTCCACGGGATCGCCGGGAATCATGCGAATCAATGCGAACGTCAGCAAGGTGATGCCGAAGAATGTGGGAATCAACAACCCCACACGGCGGGCAATAAAACTAAACATCTTCTGGTGTACCTCATCAGCCGGTTAGGCGTGTCCGGCAATCCCTGGGGTCAGGGATGCCGGGCGTTTCTTATCTACTTCACCTGGGTGGTAGCGAAGTTGTTGGTGGTCAGGGGACTCTGGTGGTAGCCCTCGACGTTCTTGCGCATTGCCGTGAACATTTTCGGATAGGCCATGGGGATCCAGGGTTGTTCCTTGTCGAAAATATCCTGGGCCTGTTCATAGAGTGCGGTCCGTTTGGCCGGCTCGGATTCGGCGCGGGCCTGATCGATCAGGCTCTGGAACGCTTTATTGCACCAGCGAGCGTAGTTTTCGCCGTTTTTGGCGGCCTCGCAACTGAGGTTGGGGGTCAGGAAGTTGTCCGGGTCCCCGTTATCCCCCGCCCAGCCGGCGGAAACCATGTCGTGCTCGCCGTTCTTGGCGCGCTTGAGCATCTCGCCCCATTCCATGACGCGGATATCGATCTTGAGGCCGATCTTCGCCAGGTCGTACTGCATCATCTGTGCGCCGAGCAGCGGGTTGGGGTTGGTCGGGCCACCGCCGTTGCGGGTGAACAGGGTGAAGACCGTGCCTTCCGGCACGCCGGCTTCCTTGATCAGGGCGCGGGCCTTGTCCAGGTCGCGGGCCGGGTTGCCCAGGCTGGTGTTGAAGCCCAGCAGGGTCGGCGGGTAGGGGCCGGTGCCGACCACCGCGTTGCCCTTGCCGTACAGGCTATTGACGTAGGCTTCCTTGTCGAAGGCGATGTTGATGGCCTGACGGACACGCGGGTCGCTCATGTACTTCTTGGTGGTGTTCAGGGCCACGTAGCCCACGGTCATGGCGGCCAGGTCGTCGACCTTCAGGTTGGTGTCGGCCTTGATGCTCGGGATGTCGTCCGGCTTCGGATACAGGGCGACCTGGCACTCGTTGGCCTTGAGCTTCTGCAGGCGCACGTTGTTGTCGGTGGTGATCGCCAGGATCAGCGCGTCGGCCGGCGGCTTGCCACGGAAGTAGTCCGGGTTGGCCTTGAACCGCACCTGGGCGTCCTTGGCGTAGCGCTGGAAGACGAACGGGCCGGTGCCGATCGGCTTGCTGTTCAGTTCGCCGGGCTTGCCGGCCTTGAGCAACTGGTCGGCGTATTCGGCCGGGAAGATCGAGGCGAAGGCCATGGCCACGTCGGCCAGGAACGGTGCTTCGCGACGGGTCAGGGTGAAGACCACGGTGTGGTCGTCGGTTTTCTCGACGCTTTTGAGCAGTTCCTTGAAACCCATGCTCTCGAAATAGGGGAAGCCCACGCTGGACTTGTCATGCCACGGGTGTTTCGGGTCCAGCTGACGCTGGAAGCTCCAGAGCACGTCGTCGGCGTTCATCTCACGGGTTGGCTTGAAGTAATCGGTGCTGTGGAACTTGACGCCTTTGCGCAGGTGGAAGGTGTAGATCAGGCCGTCCGGGCTGATCTCCCAGGACTCGGCCAGGGCCGGCTCGATGTCCGTGGTGCCGGGCTTGAAGTCCACCAGGCGGTTGAAGATGGTTTCCGCCACCGCGTCGGCAGTGACTGCAGTCGTGTACTGGACCATATCGAAGCCTTCCGGGCTGGCTTCGGTACAGACCACCAAGGGCTTGGCCGAGACGCCTGCGACGACGCTCAGCAGTGCGGCAGCGATGGCCGCTTTCAGGGGAAGCATTTTCATCTAGAACCCTCTGCAATCGGTTGAACCAGAGTAGCTGGTTGGCGAATTCGTCATGAATTCGCCAACCAGCCGATGTGTTTTTTAGAGAATCTTGAACGGGATGGTGGTGACCAGGCGGAACTCGTTGATGTTGCCGTCGGCCTGGTTTTCACTGGCGCGGTGGGTAGTGTAGGTCGCCCGGATCGCGGTTGCCTTCAGCGGACCGCTCTGGACTGCATAAGACGCGCCAATACCGTATTCGTAGTGGGTTTCGCCATCCATTAGGCTCAGGTCGCCGCGCTGGGCGCCTGGGTCGGTGTAGGCGGTGCCGCGGTAGTGGGTACCGTCGATGCCCCAGCCGCGTGCCGAGTAGATGTTGAACTTCAGGCCTGGCACGCCGTATTCGGCCATGTTCAGACCGTAGGCGATCTGGAAGGACTTCTCGTTCGGGCCGTTGAAGTCCGAGAGCAGGGAGTTGGCCAGGTAGATACCGTTGGTTTCATGCAGGTAGTCGAAGTACTCGTTACCGTTCACTTGCTGGTAGGAGAAGGTCAGGCTGTGGGCCTGGTGAGTCAGGCCGAGCGACAGCGAGTAGGTGTCGTTGTCGATCTCGCCCATCAACTTCTTACCTTCGTCGACGGTCTTGTAGTAGTTCAGGCCGGTGGTCAGGCTCAGTACCTGGCTGTCACCCAGCTCGTGGGTGGCGCCGAAGTAGTACTGGTTCCAGAAGTCTTTGACGTTGGCGCCATACAGGCTGGTTTTCAGGCTCTTGAACGGCTGGTAGTTCACACCTGCGGTGTAGACCTTGTCGGTTTCCACGCCAGTGGCGGAATACTCGGTGCGGAATTTCGACAGGCTCTGTTCGGTACGCGGCGAAACGCGATCGAAACCGGCCAGATCGAACGACAGGTTGTTGAACTCTTCGCTGTGCAGGCTCACACCTTCGAAACTCGAAGGCAGGGCACGGTTGCCGATGACGTCGACGATCGGCGTGCTGAAGTTCTGGCGACCGGCGGTCAGGGTGGTGTTGGAGACGCGGAACTTGACGTTGGCCAGGCCCAGTTTGCTCCACTGGCCGACAGCGTCGCCGTCGGAGTGGGTCAGGGTACGGTTGTTCTTGCCGGCGATGTCCTTGCGGTCACGATCCAGCGCGATGGCGTTGTAGGCGGCCACCTCGGTGCTGACCCCGACAGTACCTTCGGTGAAGCCCGAGCTGTAGTTGAGGATGGTGCCCTGGACCCAGTTGATCCGGCGTGGGGTCGAAGTCGGCTGGCCGTTGTGGTTGTAGGAGAAGCGGTCGTCACGACGCTTCAGCTCGTTGGCGTACCAGTTGCGGGTCGTGCCCGACAGGCTCTGGCCTTCGACGAAGCCCTTGGCCTCCGCCTGGGCGCTGGTGCCGTTCAGCTCGGTCGGAACGAATTCCTGACTCACGCTTTCCGCATGGGCCATGGCCGTGATGCTGCTGATGGCCAGGGCCAGTAACGCGGTGTTGCTCGGTTTCATGGGTGAAGCTCCTTTGCTTTCTTTATTTTTATGCCGGTCTTTTTGGGTTGACCGGCTTTTGCTTTACAACTCATTCAAGGCATCGCAAACGTTTGCATGAGGCTTGATCGCCGAATTCAGGCAACAGATTTGCGTGGGGGCGAATATCGCCCCCAGCGGCCTGGCTAATCATTTATTGGTCGATGCTGACGCCCGAGAACACGTTGCGGCCGAAGGGGCTGACCTTGAATCCTTCGACTTTGGCGCTCAACGGCTGGTTGACCGTCGAGTGGGCGACCGGGGTGATCGGTACCTGCTGCTTGAGCAACTGCTGGGCCTGTTGGTAGAGCACCGTGCGCTGTTCGCGATCGGTGACGATCTTGGCCTGCTTGATCAGCTTGTCGTACTGCGGGTCGCACCACATGGAGTAGTTGTTGCCGCCAATGGCGTCGCAGCTGTACAGGGTGCCGAGCCAGTTGTCCGGGTCGCCGTTGTCGCCGGTCCAGCCGATCAGGCTGATGTCGTGCTCGCCATTCTTGGTGCGCTTGATGTACTCGCCCCATTCGTAGCTGACGATCTTCACTTTCAGGCCGATCTTGCCCCAGTCGGACTGGAGCATTTCGGCCATCAGCTTGGCGTTGGGGTTGTAGGGACGTTGCACCGGCATGGCCCAGAGGGTGATTTCCGTGCCTTCCTTGACCCCGGCGGCCTTGAGCAGCTCACGGGCCTTTTGCGGGTTGTAGGCGGCGTCCTTGATGCTGGTGTCGTAGGACCACTGGGTCGGCGGCATGGCGTTGACCGCCAGCTGGCCGGCGCCCTGGTACACGGCGTTGAGGATGCCCTGCTTGTTCACCGCCATGTCCAGCGCCTGGCGCACTTCGAGCTGGTCGAAGGGCTTGTGGCGAACGTTGTAGGCGATGTAGCCGAGGTTGAAGCCGGGCTTTTCGATCAGTTGCAGTTTCGGGTCTTTTTTCAGCGCTTCGACATCGGCCGGCCGCGGGTGCAGGGTGATCTGGCATTCGCCGGCCTTGAGTTTCTGCACGCGCACCGAGGCATCGGTGTTGATGGCGAAAATCAGCTGGTCGAGCTTGACCCGGCTCGGGTCCCAGTACTGCTTGTTGGCGGTGTAGCGGATGTTCGAGTCTTTCTGGTAGCTCTTGAACACGAACGGCCCGGTGCCGATCGGCTTCTGGTTGATGTCGCTGGGTTTGCCGGCCTTGAGCAACTGGTCGGCATATTCGGCCGAGAGAATCGCCGCGAAGCTCATGGCGATGTTCTGGATGAACGCGGCGTCCACCGAGTTCAGGGTCATCACCACGGTCAACGGCCCGGTCTTCTCGACCTTGGCGATGTTCTTGTTCAGGCTCATCCCGTTGAAGTAGGGAAACTCGGTGGGGTAGGCCTTGCGGAAGGGCTGCTCGGGATCGAGCATGCGGTTGAAGGTGAAGAGCACGTCGTCGGCGTTGAAATCACGCGTCGGCTTGAAGTACGGCGTGGTATGGAACTTCACCCCCTCGCGCAGATGGAAGGTGTACTGCAGGCCGTCCGCGGAAATATCCCAGCGGGTGGCCAGGCCCGGCACCACATTGGTCGCGCCTTTTTCGAACTCCGCCAGGCGGTTGTACAGCGGCTCTGCCGCGTCGTTGTCGGTGGCGGTGGTGTATTGCGCGGTGTCGAAACCGGCCGGGCTGCCTTCGGAGCAGAACACCAGGCTGTTGCCGGCCGCCAGGCTGGCGGAGGTTGCGGTCAACAGACCGGTGCCCAGCAGGGCGGATAAAACCAGGGAATGACGCATGACGATCCCTCTCCCTTTTTATTGTTTTGATCGATGAGCAGTCGCCCCATCCGGAGGCGGTCATGTCATTGATCCCAAGTCTCGCTTGCAGCAAATGCCGGGCAATGGATGCACCACTCCATGCTTTGACGGTAGGGGTCGCCGCATGGGTAGTAAATGCCAAAGAGCCTGAAAGACATGTAAGGAACTTCCGAAATGCCCGTACTCACCACGATGGGGCGCAGCAAGAGGAAGAGCGTTCGAGTTCCGGCAGTCCTGGCAGGTAAGGCAACGGCGACGTCAGCTGACGTCGCCGTTGCAGACCCTTATTTGCTGATGCTGACGCCGTAGAACGAGTTCAGGCCAAAGGGGCTGATCTTGAAGTCCTGAACGTTGGCGCGCATGGGTTGGAACACCGTCGAGTGGGCGATAGGTGTCATCGGGACCTGGTCTTTGAGGAGGTGTTGCGCCTGCTTGTACAGCTCGGTGCGTTTAGCCACGTCCGGGGTGGCCTTGGCTTGCTTGATCAGTGCGTCGTACGGCTTGTCGCACCATTTGGAGAAGTTGTTGCCGTTCATGGCGTCGCAGCCGAACAGGGTGCCGAGCCAGTTGTCCGGGTCACCATTGTCGCCGCTCCAGCCGATGATCATCGCCTGGTTCTCGCCACCCTTGGAACGCTTGATGTACTCGCCCCATTCGTAGCTGACGATGTTGACCTTCAGGCCGATCTTCGCCCAGTCGGACTGCAGCATTTCAGCCATCAGCTTGGCGTTCGGGTTGTACGGACGCTGCACCGGCATGGCCCACAGGGTGATCTGGGTGCCTTCCTTGATGCCGGCTTCCTTGAGCAGCGCCTTGGCTTTCTCGGGGTCGTACTTGGCATCCTTGATGGTGTCGTCATAGGACCACTGGGTCGGTGGCATGGCGTTGACCGCCAGCTGGCCCGCGCCCTGGTAGACCGAGTCGATGATCTGCTGCTTGTTCACCGCCATGTCCAGCGCCTGACGGACCTTGAGGTCGGCCAGCGGGTTGGCGTCGGTGCGACCCTTGAGCACAGGCATCACGTTGTAGGCGATGTAGCCGAGGTTGAAGCCGGCTTGCTGCGGCAGCTTGAGGGTCTTGTCCTCGCCCAGGGCCTTGAGGTCGGCCGGGCGCGGGAACAGGGTGACCTGGCATTCGTTCTTTTTCAGCTTCTGGATGCGTACCGACGGGTCGGTGGTGATGGCGAAGATCAGGTTGTCGATCTTCACGTCTTCAGGCTTCCAGTACTCCTTGTTGCCGGTGTAACGGATGTTGGAGTCTTTCTGGTAGCTCTTGAACACGAACGGCCCGGTGCCGATCGGCTTCTGGTTGATGTCGCCCGGCTTGCCTTCCTTGAGCAGCTGGTCGGCGTACTCGGCGGACTGGATGGAGGCGAAGCTCATCGCCAGGTTCTGGATGAACGCGGCGTCTACGGTTTTCAGGGTGAACTTGACGGTCTTGTCGTCGACTTTCTCGACCTTGGTGATGTTGGTGTCCATCCCCATGTCGGTGAAGTAAGGGAATTCGGTGGGGTACGCCTTGCGGAACGGCATGTCCTTGTCGAGCATGCGGTTGAACGTGAAGAGCACGTCGTCGGCGTTGAAATCACGAGTCGGCTTGAAATACGGCGTGGTGTGGAACTTCACCCCATCGCGCAGATGGAAGGTGTAGGTCAGGCCATCGTCGGAAATGTCCCAACTGGTCGCCAGGCCAGGAACGACGGCGGTGCCGCCACGCTCGAACTGGCTGAGACGGTTGAACAGGGTTTCTGCTGAGGCGTCGAAGTCGGTTCCGGTGGTGTACTGGCCTGGGTCGAAACCGGCCGGGCTCCCTTCGGAGCAGAACACCAGGTTAGTCGCCGCTTGGGCGAAGGGTGCGCTGGCGAGCAAGCCGGCGCTGACTAAAAGCGGAATGACTGCTTGTTTGAACATGGTTGCCTCATGATTTGTTGTCATTTTTGGTGTAGAGGGCGACCTTATGAGTCGACCCGCCGATACTTATGCAGGCCCCATACCCAATGCAAGATGCGGGGCCGTCACAAGTATCAAGGAGTGGAACGAACGTACAGGAATGACGCATTTGTATAAATATTGGCGCATTTGACCGTGTGCGCTGGTTTTTTCTGGTGCATGGGTTGCCTTCTTACGGGGCATCCGGAGCGAGTCGTGCCTCCGCTTGGTGCGTCGATGGGGCAGGTGTCGACCGGCTTCTGGTTGAGCCGCCTGTCCATGCCTGCCTGGCGCAAGTGTTTGGCGCATTGGGTTGACCGGATGAAGTAGGACGGCTTGGTGAGGGAGGCCGTGGAGAACGGATGCCCGGGACCTTGCAGGCGATGGCGGATGCACAGCACATCGTCGGCGGCGTTGATATTGTGGCTCGCAGTGAAGTTGTCACTGTGGAGGTTGCGGGTGGCGTGCGACAGTGGGATGCCGAGGATCAGCCTCGCTGTCTGCCAAACCTGGAGCGGAAAGGTCTTACGCATGCAAACCTCATTTTTTCTTTTTCTAGGGCATATCTGAGGATTGGCCTTGTGGGCCGGGGCAACTCGCCTTCTATGGGGAGTGGATGCAGCCCCATGGACCCTGTGCGGCGATGGCGATCGCTTTGTTGTGGGTTGATTGACGATTCGCCGATGCCGAAATTAAGTCATGCTGAAATCGTTGTCAACGAAAATTAAGCGTGACTAACATTTCTCTTGCGCACGGGGTGTCTGTGAGGTTGCGCAGGCGGCCACGGGGCGGGTTCAGGCCGCTGAATGGTCGTCGAACAGGCCCATGGTCGTGACGGTCAATACTTCTGCCGGGCCGTTGCCAGCGTTAGCCAGGTAGTGCGGTTTGGTCGAGTCGAAGTGCACCGAGTCGCCGGCGCCGAGGGGGTACTGCTGCCCCTCGATGGTGTAGACAATCTGCCCCGAAAGAACGTAGGAGAACTCGGCGCCATCATGGGAGATCAGTTCCGACTGGTAGCCCACCGGTATGTTCATCTTCACCGCGTTGATCAGGTTGCCGGGAAAGGAACTGGACAGCCGCTCGTAGGACAGGGGCTGGCCTTCGATGGTGTAGCGCACCCGCTTGCCGTCGTGGGAGTCGGGTTGTGCCTGGGTCGGCTGGTCGAAGAGGGCGTTCAGCGGAACGTTCAGGGACTTGGCAATGTTGACCAGGGAGGAGATCGAGACTCCGGTGAGATTGCGTTCCGCCTGGGAGAGGAAACTGGCGGTCAGACCGGATTCGCTGGCGATCTGACGCAGGGTTTTCTTGGCGGCGCGGCGATAGCGACGCAGGCGTTCGCCGATGCGGTCTGCGGTCATTGGAGAGACTCTTATAGGAAAGGCGCAGTATACCCGGTGGACGTCAATGACGTCTGATAGGCGCCATACCGGGGGCCGTAACTTTAGCATCACCGATGTGGCCGAGTTCACCCCCTCCACTCCAAAAAAAGGCGAGTCCCTCAGGCTGGGTTGAAACAGTGGGTAGCAAAAAAACGCGGTAACCTCATTGGTGCTGGAGGTCACCGCCGTTTTTTTGGGGACGGGCAGGGAAAACGTTACGGCATCAGGACTTCGATCGAGCCATCGGCGGTCATGCTGACCTGGCTGGTGCCGGCCTCGACTTCCGGAGTGACCGGCGCCGCATCCATGCCCGCGGCTTTCATCATCACCGGTCCGCGCAGATACGGTTGTGGATAACCGTTGCTGTTGAGGTTCAGGTTGACGATCTTGTAGCCCTTGCCTCCCAGCGCTTCGGTGGTCAGCTGCGCACGAGCCTTGAAGGCATCGACCGCTTCCTTGAGCAGTTTGTCTTCGCTGGCCTTGCGGGTCGGGTCGGCGATGGCGAAATCCATCCCGCCCATCTTCAGGTCGGTCAGCAGTTCGCCGGTGAGCTTGGACAGCGCGGCGAAGTCCGAGCTTTCCAGGCGCAGTTCGGCGCGCTCGCGCCAGCCGGTGATCTTCTGGCCCTTGGTGTCGTAGATCGGGTAGCTGTTGCGGCTGCCCTGGCGCAAGGTGATGTCCTTGACCTGGCGTGCCTGGCCCAGGGCCTTGTTCATAGTGGTGGTGATTTCCGCGGCGAGCTTGGCCGGGTCGGCGTTCTGCGATTCGCTGTAGAGGGTGACGATCATCAGGTCGCGGGCCACTTCCTGACTGACTTCGGCGCGCAGGGAGATCTGGTTGTAATGAAGTTCATCGGCGGCCAGGGCCGGCAGGCTGGCGAGGGTGCCGGCGCTGAGGGCGAGAAGGGCGGCGCTGCGACTGAATGTATGCATGAAAACTCCTTGAGTGCGGTCCGCAGGTATTGGGTCCCAGCCTGCGTGAAACCATCAGACTCTAGCTTTTATTGTCTGGTTCGGTCCGTTAACAACTTCTATACATCTATTACCCAACGCCAACTACGGAGGTTTTTGTAGCCGCTGGCGAAGCCTGCGCTCGACTGCGCAGCAGTCGTAATCTGTTCTCGAGCCGGACTCTGAGATGGGGATGGCGAGCGCTTTGCGCTCTATCGCGGGCAAGCCTCGCTCCTACAGGCAGGTGGTGTTTTTGCAGGCAAGGCTTGCCCGCGACTGGCCATTGCCCAAGACTGTGGCGGTTTGCCGCAGTTTTGCCTGTCTGGGCCGCTGCTTGGTTATACTCGTCGCGATCCGCCTGGAGCGCTCATCAGGAGAGCTCATGCTCGCCCCCGTACAACTGCTTTCCGCCACTCGCCAGAACCTCTGGCGTCTGACTTTCATCCGCATCCTGGTTCTGGCCGCTCAGGCCGGCTCGGTGGGGCTCGCCTACTGGTTCGACCTGCTACCGCTGCCCTGGCTGCAACTGGCCGTCACCCTGGGCCTGTCGCTGATCCTCTGCGCCTTCACCGCCATTCGCCTGCGCACCTCGTGGCCGGTCACCGAGCTGGAATATGCCGTGCAACTGGCTTGTGATTTGTTTATCCACAGCGCCCTGTTGTATTTCTCCGGCGGTTCGACCAACCCCTTCGTCTCCTATTACCTGGTGCCGCTGACAATCGCCGCCGTGACCTTGCCATGGCGCTATTCGGTGGTCCTTTCCGGTATCGCGCTGACCATGTACACCTTGCTGCTGGCGCAGTTCTACCCGCTGCAGACTTTCCCCATCGCCCGGGAGAACCTGCAGATCTACGGGATGTGGCTGAGCTTCGCCCTAGCCGCGGCGGTGATCACCTTCTTCGCCGCGAGAATGGCCGAGGAGCTGCGGCGGCAGGAGGAGCTACGGGCGATCCGCCGCGAAGAGGGCCTGCGCGACCAGCAGTTGCTGGCTGTCGCGACCCAGGCCGCTGGCGCCGCCCACGAGCTGGGAACGCCCCTGGCGACCATGAGCGTACTGCTCAAGGAAATGCGCCAGGACCACCTCGACCCAATGCTGCAAGATGACCTGGGCGTGCTCCAGGACCAGGTCAAACTGTGCAAGGAAACCCTGCAGCAACTGGTGCGCGCCGCCGAGGCCAACCGCCGGCTGGCGGTGGAGATGCAGGATGTCACCGTCTGGCTCGACGAAGCGCTGAACCGCTGGCACCTGATGCGCCCCGAAGCCAGCTACCGCTTCCAATTGCTGGGCAAGGGCACGATGCCGCGGCTGGCGCCGCCGCCGGACCTGACCCAGGCGTTGCTCAACCTGCTGAACAATGCAGCCGATGCTTGTCCGGAAGGGCTGGAAGTCCAGCTGGATTGGGACGCCGAGAACCTGACCATCAGTATTCGTGACCACGGCGCCGGTGTGCCGCTGGCCATCGCCGAGCAGATCGGCAAACCGTTTTTTACCACCAAGGGCAAAGGTTTCGGCCTGGGCCTGTTTTTGAGCAAAGCCAGCGTGACACGCGCCGGCGGCTCAGTGAAACTCTACAGTCATGAGGAAGGCGGCACGCTCACCGAGCTGCGCCTGCCCCACGGCGCCCGAGGAGACCAACATGAGTGACGAAATCCAAGTCGAAGGCGAAGAACTGCCGCATCTGTTGCTGGTGGATGACGACGCCACCTTCACCCGGGTGATGGCGCGGGCCATGAGCCGTCGCGGCTTTCGCGTCAGCACCGCGGGTTCCGCCGAGGAAGGCCTGGCCCTCGCCCAGCAGGACCTGCCGGACTTCGCCGCGCTGGACCTGAAGATGGACGGCGACTCCGGCCTGGTGCTGCTGCCCAAGCTGCTTGAGCTCGATCCGGAAATGCGCGTGGTGATCCTCACCGGTTATTCGAGCATCGCCACCGCGGTCGAAGCGATCAAGCGCGGCGCCTGCAACTACCTGTGCAAACCGGCGGACGCCGACGACGTACTGGCCGCGCTGCTCTCCGAGCACGCCGACCTCGACACCCTGGTGCCGGAAAACCCGATGTCGGTGGACCGCCTGCAATGGGAGCACATCCAGCGGGTGCTGACCGAACATGAAGGCAACATCTCCGCCACTGCCCGTGCCCTGGGCATGCACCGCCGAACGCTGCAGCGCAAGTTGCAGAAGCGCCCGGTTCGTCGCTGAACCGCGACTGAACGAATGTCCTCAGGGCAAGTGAAAAAGCGAGCCGATCCTCTATGATCGGCTCGATGCTTGTCCCTATCCCAATCGAGCCTTGATGATGAATCAGAACGCTGAGTATTCCGCGGTCAACGATGCTGTGCGCGGGCAGTTTTTCCGTCGTGTCTGGGAAATGACTACGCCTTACTGGCGCAGCGAGGAGAAGGGCAAGGCCTGGTTGCTGCTGTGCGCGGTGGTGGCCCTGACCCTGTTCAGCGTGGCGATCTCGGTGTGGATCAACAGCTGGTACAAGGATTTCTACAACGCCCTGCAAAAGAAGGACGAAGCGGCGTTCTGGCAGCTGATCCTGTATTTCTGTGGGATTGCCGCGGTGGCCATCCTGGCCGCGGTCTACCGGCTCTACCTGACCCAGATGCTGACCATCCGCTGGCGGGCCTGGCTCACGGAAAAACACTTCGCCCGCTGGCTGGGCCACAAGAACTACTACCAGCTGGAGCAGGGCGGCTACACCGATAACCCGGACCAGAGGATTTCCGAAGACCTCAACAGCTTCACCAGCAATACCCTGGGGCTCGCCCTGGGCCTGCTGCGTACCGTGGTCAGCCTGGTGTCGTTCTCGATCATCCTGTGGGGCGTGTCGGGCAGTATCGAAGTCTTCGGCTACACCATTCCCGGCTACATGTTCTGGTGCGCCCTGGTGTACGCCGCCGTCGGCAGCTGGCTGACCCACTTGATCGGTCGACGCCTGATCGGCTTGAACAACAACCAGCAACGTTTCGAGGCAGACCTGCGTTTTTCCATGGTGCGGGTGCGGGAGAACGCCGAGAGCATTGCCCTGTATGACGGCGAGCCGAATGAGAACAAACGCCTCAGCGCTCGCTTCGGCATGGTCTGGCACAACTTCTGGGACATCATGAAAGTGTCCAAGCGCCTGACCTTCTTCACCTCGGGCTACGGCCAGATCGCGATCATTTTCCCCTTCATCGTCGCGGCCCCGCGTTACCTGACGGGCAAGATCGAACTGGGCGAGCTGATGCAGATCAACTCGGCATTCGGCAACGTCCAGGAGAACTTCAGCTGGTTCATCACCGCCTATTCCGAGCTTGCGGCATGGCGCGCCACCTGCGACCGGCTGCTGAGCTTCCGCCAGGCCATGAGCGAAAACGAAGAGCGCGCGCCAGCCATCGACGTGCAGAGCCAGGGTGAAACCCTGCAGGTGCATAACCTTGGCCTGGACCTGGCGGACGGCCGGCACCTGCTGGCCGGTGCCGAAATGACCGTGACCCCCGGTGAGCGCCTGATGCTCAGCGGCCGTTCCGGCAGTGGCAAAAGTACCCTGCTGCGGGCGATGGGGCGGCTCTGGCCGGCCGGTCACGGCAGCATTCGCATGCCTGCCGAGCGTTATCTGTTCCTGCCGCAAAAGCCTTACCTGCCGATCGGCAGCCTGCGCGAAGCCTTGAGTTATCCACAGTCGGGCGACACCTACCCGCAGGAGCGTTACGTGCAGGTGTTGGAAACCTGCCGGTTGCCGCACCTGGTGTCTCGCCTGGACGAGAGCAATCACTGGCAGCGCATGTTGTCCCCGGGCGAGCAGCAGCGCCTGGCCTTTGCCCGTGCGTTGCTCTATGCGCCGCAATGGCTGTACATGGATGAGGCCACCTCGGCCATGGACGAAGAAGACGAGGCGACCCTGTACCAGGCGCTGATCGACCAGTTGCCGGGGCTGAGCATTGTCAGCGTCGGGCATCGCAGCAGCCTCAAGCGTTTCCACCCGCGGCACATCCGCATCGAGCGCGGGCATCTGGTCGACCAGGCGGTGACGGTGTAGTCAACAGTGATCGTACAACCCGGCTGAGCTATGATGCGTCATCAGTTTTCGGAGAAAGAACTTCACCATGGACAACCAGAACACGGCGCCCCGCCTTCCACGCAAGCGCCGTAGCCTCGCCCAGGAGCTGGTGACCGTGCTGTCGGAGCAGATTCGCGACGGTCAGCTCAAGCGCGGTGACAAGTTGCCCACCGAGTCGGCGATCATGGAGGCCCATGGCGTCAGCCGGACCGTGGTGCGCGAAGCCATTTCCCGCTTGCAGGCCGCCGGCCAGGTGGAAACCCGCCACGGTATCGGCACTTTTGTGCTCGACACGCCAAGCCCGAGCGGCTTCAGGATCGATCCGGCGACCGTGGTGACCTTGCGCGATGTGCTGGCGATCCTGGAACTGCGCATCAGTCTGGAAGTGGAGTCGGCCGGACTGGCCGCGCAGCGGCGCAGCGGCGAGCAACTGGCGGCGATGCGGGCGGCGCTGGATGCCCTCAATGAAAGCGCGGCCCACGACAGCGATGCGGTGGCCTCGGATTTCCAGTTCCACCTGCAGATTGCCCTGGCCACGGGCAACCGCTATTTCACCGACATCATGACCCACCTGGGCACCAGCATCATTCCGCGCACCCGCCTGAATTCGGCACGCCTGGCTCACGACGATCAGCAGCACTACATGAGCCGCCTGAGCCGCGAGCATGAAGAAATCTATGAAGCCATTGCCCGCCAGGATTCGGACGCGGCCCGGGCGGCCATGCGTCTGCACCTGACCAACAGCCGCGAACGGCTGCGCCATGCCCATGAAGAGGCAGAGGCGCAGCGCGGATAAGCGCAACAGGCGCCAGACCGGGGAGGTTGGGCGCCTGTGTCAGGTTATCGTGCCGTTATTGCGGGCAAGTCGGATCGCCGCCCGCTCGCCCCCACAGAAACACTGCTGGTCTTCGGTAGGAGCGAAGCTTGCCCGCGATGCTTTTAGCGGTTTTTGAGAATCGAGCGATCCACCCTCACGGCCAGTTGCCCGGCGCCGGGTTTGGCATTGAAGGTCACATGCCCTTGCTGGTCGACGGTTGCCCGCGCGACGGGAGAGCCGTTGACCAGCAGTTCCAGGGGCGCGCCCTGCAGGGATTGGCCCGAGGCCAGTGCTAGAGTCAGATTGATAGCCATGTCGATGTCCTTATCAGGCATTGCGGTCGATGTAAGTGGTGGCGGTCTTGTCGATCGAGGCGATCAGCTCCGGCGAGCCACCGCGGAACTGGCGGAAAATGTTACGTCCGCTGGAACCGCCGCTGGTGTCCACCGGCACATTCAGGGTCGGCTGGAAGCGCTCGCTCAGTTCGGCGTAGGCGGACCACGGGCCGATGTACGACTCGTTCAAACCGTTGGTGTAGCTGAAGGCATAACGCACGGCATTGCCGGGCAGCCAGTTGGGTTCGCTGGGTGTCTGGCTCTGCCAGCCATCGGCCTGGATGCTCGGGGCAAGCGTCGGTGCTTCCAGGTAGCCCGCTGGCTTGTTGGGCTTGTAGTCCTTGAGCAGCAGGTAGGTGCTCCAGCCCCACCAGTTGTCGATGGTCTTGGTGTCGTTCAGGTTGTTCACGTCGCTGCGTCGCAGCACCTTGTCGCCCTGCATCACGAACAGTGGTGAAAAGTTGCCGCTCTTCGCCGCGTTCAGGTCCGGCAACAGCTTCAGCGCCGTGAAGTTGCCGGGCGTCGGGGCCGCACCGCTGAGGTAGCTTTCGAAGATTTCGTCCGCCGAGCGTTGCACGGCCAACTTGACCTGCTTGCGGTTGTTGCTGTCGAGGGTGTCGAAATAACGCTTGTCGCCATAGGCATGCCAGCGGTCGCCCTGGGCGTTGCTGACGTTGAGGCCGAACTTGCTGTCCTCGTCGTGCATGAAGCGGGTGATCAGCGAACCGAGATCGCTCGGCGTGACCACCGCCGCCAGTTGCTTGCGCGGTACCCGCACATGGCCGGCGGAGAACAGGTCGGTGAGGAAGTGATCGGCGAAGGCGTTCATGGCGTAGGCCAGTTCCAGCTGCTTTTCGTCGGCGTTCTTGTGCGCCAGTACCGCCTGCTGCAGGGCCGCGGTGTGCCCGGCGATATAGGCCAGCAGCGCCCACTCGCCGAAATGGTCGGCATTGTTGGCCGCCAGCTTCAGGTAGCGGCCCAGGGGGAACAGCGCCGAGGCGAAGCTGCCGCCGCCGGTGATCTTGTTCCACTCTTCGGACAACGTATCTCCCAGGGCGTCATAGGCCTCGTGAGGTTGCCTGCCGTCCTTGAGCGCCTGGTTGGCGGCGGCGATTTCCTTCTGCATTACCGCGAGAATCTGTTTCGCCTCGTCCTTGGCCGCCGGCAACACGGCGAGGGAGTTGAACGCGGCGGTAAAACGCTGCAAACGATCCACCGGCGTCGCGCCTTCGCAGATCGGCTGGTCGGGGATGCCATAGAAATCGCCGCCCAGCGCCACCACCTGGCCGTAGGTCAGGGCCAGGCCATTGGGCAGGTGCAATTCGACCTGCCAGGCTGGAACGCCGGGGGCGTCCTTGACGAAACGCAGCAGGGTGGCATCGCCGATGGCGGTGTGCTCGCCACCCTCGAAACGCAGCTGGGGCAGGGCCTTGAGGTTTTTGCCCGGTGCCGCGGGGAGGAGCCCGGGCTGGTGATACTTGATGGTGTGATGACCGTCGGCGATCAGCACCAGGTGGTCGCCATCACCGGAAATGGCAATGCCGCGTTCGCTGAAAAGGCTGTCCAGATCGGCAACGACCTGGCTTTTGTGCTGCAGCTGTTCCCGCTGCTGAGTGTGTAGACCTGACATTTCTAGCTCCTTGATATGTCGTAGGTATTTCAAGAAATTAACTGTATGTATATACAGTTAATTGCGAGCATAAAGCAAAATCCTGACTCGTCAAGCAGGTATTTTTTGCCGCGTATTTTGGCGATGGCTGACGAATTGCTGTTGACGATTGTTTTTTAAGTTGTACGATGACTTACAACTTCGGCCAAGGCTGATGTGTTTTTCATCACAATGTGCGTCCCAGGGTGTTCGAATAATGAATCCACAAGAACTGAAGTCCATCCTCTCCTCCGGCCTGCTGTCTTTCCCGGTGACCGATTTCAACGCCCAGGGCGATTTCCATCGCGCGGGCTATATCAAGCGCCTGGAATGGCTGGCCCCATACGGCGCCTCGGCGCTGTTCGCGGCAGGCGGCACCGGTGAGTTTTTCTCCCTGGCGGCCAGCGAATATTCGGAAATCATCAAGACTGCGGTCGACACCTGCGCCACCAGCGTGCCGATCCTGGCCGGCGTCGGCGGCTCGACCCGCCAGGCCATTGACTACGCCCAGGAGGCCGAACGCTTGGGTGCCAAGGGCCTGTTGCTGCTGCCGCACTACCTGACCGAAGCCAGTCAGGATGGGGTCGCCGCTCATGTGGAAGCGGTGTGCAAATCGGTGAAGATCGGTGTGGTGGTCTACAACCGCAACGTCTGCCGCCTGACCGCGCCGCTGCTGGAGCGCCTGGCCGAGCGCTGCCCGAACCTGATCGGCTACAAGGACGGCCTGGGCGATATCGAGCTGATGGTGTCGATCCGTCGCCGCCTCGGCGATCGCTTCAGCTACCTGGGCGGCCTGCCGACCGCCGAAGTCTACGCCGCGGCCTACAAGGCCCTGGGCGTGCCGGTGTACTCCTCGGCGGTGTTCAACTTCATCCCGAAAACCGCGATGGATTTCTACCACGCCATTGCCCGGGAAGATCACGCCACGGTCGGCAAGATCATCGATGACTTCTTCCTGCCTTACCTGGATATCCGCAACCGCAAGGCCGGTTATGCCGTGAGCATCGTCAAGGCCGGAGCCCGCATCGTCGGCCATGACGCAGGCCCGGTGCGGGCGCCGTTGACCGACCTGTTGCCGGAAGAATATGAAGCGCTGGCGGCGTTGATCGACGCCCAGGGCGCGCAGTAATCCATCCCCGGGGCCGCTGAGCAATCAGCGGCCTTTTGCGTAAGGCTTTTGTGTAAGGAGAGGGCGCGTGGCAGAGGTAAAACGCTTCGATAACTACATCGGTGGCCAATGGCTTGCCGGTGCCGACTACTCGACCAATATCAACCCGTCCGAGTTGTCCGATGTCATTGGCGAATACGCCAAGGCCGACCTGGCTCAGGTGCATGCCGCGATCGATGCGGCGCGCGATGCATTCCCGGCCTGGTCGACTTCCGGTATCCAGGCGCGCAGCGATGCCCTGGACAAGGTCGGTAGCGAGATCCTCGCCCGCCGCGAAGAGCTCGGCACCCTGTTGGCCCGGGAGGAGGGCAAGACCCTGCCCGAAGCCATCGGCGAGGTGACCCGCGCCGGCAACATCTTCAAGTTCTTTGCCGGCGAGTGCCTGCGCCTTTCGGGGGATTACCTGCCGTCGGTGCGTCCGGGGGGCAACGTCGAAGTGACCCGCGAAGCCTTGGGCGTGGTCGGCCTGATCACCCCGTGGAACTTCCCGATCGCCATCCCTGCGTGGAAGATCGCCCCGGCCCTGGCCTACGGCAACTGCGTGGTGCTCAAGCCCGCCGAGCTGGTGCCGGGCTGTGCCTGGGCCCTGGCGGAAATCATCTCCCGCGCCGGCTTCCCGGCCGGGGTGTTCAACCTGGTGATGGGCAGCGGCCGGCTGGTCGGCGATGCCCTGGTCAACAGCCCGAAAGTCGACGGCATCAGCTTCACCGGTTCCGTGGGCGTGGGCCGGCAGATCGCTGTCAGCTGCGTCTCGCGCCAGGCCAAGGTGCAACTGGAGATGGGCGGCAAGAACCCACAGATCATCCTCGACGATGCCGACCTCAAGCAGGCGGTGGAGCTGGCGGTACAGAGTGCCTTCTATTCCACCGGGCAGCGTTGCACCGCTTCCAGCCGGCTGATCGTCACTGCGGGCATCCACGACCGGTTCGTCGCGGCGATGGCCGAACGCATGGGTTCGATCAAGGTCGGCCATGCGCTGCGGGCCGGCACCGATATCGGTCCGGTGGTGTCCCAGGCGCAGCTCGAACAGGACTTGAAATACATCGATATCGGCCAGTCCGAAGGGGCGCGGCTGGTCAGCGGTGGTGGCCTGGTGACCTGCGATACCGAAGGTTATTTCCTCGCGCCGACCCTGTTCGCCGACAGCCAGGCCTCGATGCGCATCAGCCGCGAAGAGATCTTCGGCCCAGTGGCCAACGTGGTACGGGTGGCTGATTACGAGGCGGCGCTGGCCATGGCCAACGACACCGAGTTCGGCCTGTCGGCGGGCATCGCCACCACGTCGCTGAAATACGCCAACCACTTCAAGCGCCATTCCCAGGCCGGGATGGTCATGGTCAACCTGCCGACGGCCGGCGTCGATTACCACGTACCTTTTGGTGGCCGCAAAGGTTCATCCTATGGTTCCCGCGAGCAAGGTCGCTACGCGCAGGAGTTCTACACCGTGGTGAAGACTTCCTACATCGGATCCTAAGCCCCGCCGTACCCCCGCCGGCCGTTGCCTGAGGCTCGGCGGGGTCGATGAAACGCATGTTTACCCGCATAAAAATAACTAGTGGGAGTACATCCATATGCAAGCGACCAAGCCGACTCGCGTCCGCTACCTGATCCTGTTCATGCTGTTCCTAGTGACCACGATCAACTATGCCGACCGCGCCACCATCGCCATCGCGGGTTCCAGCCTGCAAAAAGACCTCGGCATCGACGCCGTCACCCTCGGTTATATCTTCTCCGCATTCGGTTGGGCTTATGTAGCGGGGCAGATCCCCGGCGGCTGGCTGCTCGACCGCTTCGGCTCGAAAAAAATCTATGCCATGAGCATCTTCACCTGGTCGCTGTTCACCGTGCTGCAGGGTTATGTCGGTGAGTTTGGCGTCTCCACCGCGGTGGTGGCGCTGTTCATGCTGCGCTTCCTGGTGGGGCTGGCCGAGGCACCGTCCTTCCCCGGCAACGCGCGGATTGTCGCGGCCTGGTTCCCCACTGCCGAGCGCGGTACGGCTTCGGCGATCTTCAACTCGGCGCAGTATTTCGCCACGGTGCTGTTCGCCCCGCTGATGGGCTGGATCGTCTATCACTTCGGCTGGCAGCACGTGTTCATCGTGATGGGGGTGATCGGCATCGTCTTCTCGCTGGTCTGGCTCAAGGTCATCTATAGCCCGCGCCAGCACCCGCTGATCAACGAGGCCGAGTTCAAGCACATCGCCGACAACGGCGGCATGGTCGACATGGACCAGGACGGCAAAGGCAAACGCAGCGACGGCCCGAAATGGGACTACCTGCGCCAGTTGCTGAGCAATCGCATGATGCTCGGCGTGTACCTGGGCCAGTACTGCATCAACGGCATCACTTACTTCTTCCTGACCTGGTTCCCGGTGTACCTGGTGCAGGAGCGTGGCATGACCATTCTCAAGGCTGGCTTCATCGCGTCCTTGCCGGCCATCTGCGGTTTTATCGGTGGGGTGCTTGGCGGGGTGATTTCCGACTACCTGCTACGCAAGGGGCATTCCCTGACCTTCGCCCGCAAGGCGCCGATCATTGCCGGCCTGCTGGTCTCCAGCAGCATCGTGGCCTGCAACTATGTGGACATCGAATGGATGGTGGTGGGCTTCATGGCCCTGGCGTTCTTCGGCAAAGGCGTGGGCGCGCTCGGCTGGGCGGTGGTGTCCGACACTTCGCCGAAGCAGATCGCCGGCTTGAGCGGCGGCCTGTTCAACACCTTCGGCAACCTGGCGTCGATCACCACGCCGATCGTCATCGGCTACATCATCAGTTCCACCGGCTCGTTCAAATGGGCGCTGGTGTTCGTCGGCTGCAACGCGCTGCTGGCAGTGTTCAGCTACCTGGTGATCGTCGGCCCGATCAAGCGCGTGGTGCTCAAGGAACCACCAAGCAACGGCCCCGAGCTGACCCAACTTTCCCAAGCGCATTCCTGAAGGGGCGGCGTCATGCAGTTGATTGAACATTCCGATTCGCCGCGCTACATCCGCCTGCACGAGCGGGACAACGTGGTGGTTGTGGTCAATGACCAGGGCGTACCGGCAGGCACCGCGTTCGCCGACGGCCTGGTGACCCTGGACTTCGTCCCCCAGAGCCACAAGGTGGCGCTGGAGGATATCGCCGAAGGTGGCCCGGTGATCCGCTACGGCCAGACCATCGGTTATGCCTTGCAGCCGATCCTGCGCGGCAGCTGGGTCAGGGAAGAGCAGTTGCGCATGCCCAGCGCGCCGCCGCTGGACAGCCTGCCGCTGTCCACCGAAGTGCCGGCGGCCCAGGCGCCGCTGGAAGGCTTTACCTTCGAGGGTTATCGCAATGCCGACGGCACGGTCGGCACGCGCAACATTCTGGGGATCACCACCACCGTGCAATGTGTGGCCGGAGTGCTCGAACATGCGGTCAAGCGCATCAAGGACGAACTGCTGCCCAGGTATCCCCATGTCGACGATGTGGTGGCGCTGACCCACAGCTATGGCTGCGGCGTGGCGATCACCGCCACCGATGCCTATATCCCGATCCGCACCGTGCGCAACCTGGCGCGCAACCCGAACCTGGGGGGCGAAGCCCTGGTAATCAGCCTGGGCTGCGAGAAGTTGCAGGCCGGGCAGGTGATGCACGAAGGCGACAGCTCGGTGGACCTCAGCGAGCCCTGGCTGTACCGCCTGCAGGACGCCAGCCACGGTTTTACCGAGATGATCGAGCAGATCATGCAGCTGGCCGAAGTGCGTTTGCAGAAGCTCGATCAGCGGCGCCGGGAAACCGTGCCGGTCTCGGAGCTGGTCCTCGGTATGCAATGTGGTGGCAGTGATGCCTTTTCCGGAATCACCGCCAACCCGGCCCTGGGCTATGCCTCGGACCTGTTGCTGCGGGCCGGCGCGACAGTGATGTTTTCCGAAGTCACCGAGGTGCGCGATGCCATCTACCTGCTGACTTCCCGCGCCGAATCCACAGAAGTGGCCCGGGAGCTGGTGCGCGAGATGGACTGGTACGACCGCTACCTGGCCAAGGGCGAGGCCGACCGCAGCGCCAATACCACGCCGGGCAACAAGAAGGGCGGGTTGTCGAACATCGTCGAGAAGTCCCTGGGGTCCATCGTCAAGTCCGGCAGCAGTGCGATCAATGGCGTGCTGGGGCCGGGCGAGCGCTTTACCCGCAAGGGCCTGATCTTCTGCGCGACGCCGGCCAGCGATTTTGTCTGCGGCACCTTGCAGCTGGCGGCGGGGATGAACCTGCATGTGTTCACCACCGGGCGTGGCACGCCTTACGGGCTGGCGATGGCGCCGGTGGTCAAGGTCTCGACCCGCTCCGAACTGGCCCAGCGCTGGCCGGACCTGATCGACATCGACGCCGGGCGCATCGCCACCGGGCGGGCGAGTATCGAAGAGCTGGGCTGGGAGCTGTTCCGCTTCTACCTGGACGTGGCCAGTGGCAAGCAGCAGACCTGGGCCGAACGGCACAAGCTGCACAACGACATCACCTTGTTCAATCCGGCGCCGATTACCTGAACCGTAATGGCTGTTGCAGGAGGCGATATTCAGCGTGGCTGAGTACGCCAGCGCCCCTTCGGGTCGATCGCAGCCTGCGGCAGCGGCTACCCGGATTGCGACCTGCCAATCAACCGAGCCCGACACAAACCCTGTAGCCGCTGCCGCAGGCTGCGATCGACCGCATCGCGGGCGTGGCCTTTGAGGGCCGCGAACGCCTGCGGCCCGATGGGTCGGCTTGCGGTCCGGGCAAATCTATCGGGCTTAAGCGCGCGGGCTGGCTTATCATTAGCCGCCTAACGACAGGTTCAAGGTTGACCCGGCATGCTGGCCATTTTTCTCGAAACGCTGAATATCACCGCGCCGGTATTCGCCATGTTGTTTCTCGGTGTGCTGCTCAAGCGCATCGGCTGGATCAACGACGGTTTTATCCACACAGCGTCGGCCCTGGTGTTCAACGTCACCATGCCGGCGCTGCTGTTTCTCGGGATTCTGCATGCCGACCTGCATTCGGCGCTCAAGCCCGGGCTGCTGATCTATTTCGCCGTGGCCACCCTGGCCAGCTTTGCCTTCGCCTGGGGCTGGGCGATCTGGCGCTGCCCGCGGGAAGACCGGGGTATCTACACCCAGGGCGCCTTTCGCGGCAACAACGGGGTCATCGGCCTGGCGCTCGCGGCCAGCATGTATGGCGACTACGGGATTTCCCTCGGGGCGATTCTCGCGGCGCTGGTGATCCTGTTCTACAACACCCTGTCGACCATCGTCCTGGCGGTGTACAGCCCGGTGATCAAGTCCGATCCGTGGAGCATCTGCAAAAGCGTGGTCAGCAACCCGTTGATCATCAGCGTCCTGGCGGCAGCGCCTTTCGCCGTGTTCCAGATCGGCCTGCCGACCTGGCTGGAGACGTCTGGCCAGTACCTGGCGCAGATGACCCTGCCGCTGGCCTTGATCTGCATTGGTGGCACCTTGTCCCTGGCGGCGCTGCGCGAGAGCGGCGACCTGGCCTTGAGTTCGAGCCTGGTGAAAATGGTCGGCCTGCCGATCCTCGCCACCTTGGGGGCCTGGCTCTGCGGATTCCGCGGGGCGGAACTGGGGATTCTGTTCCTGTATTTCGGCAGCCCGACCGCGGCGGCGAGTTTTGTCATGGCCCGGGCGGCCAATGGCAATCATGAGCTGGCGGCGGCAATCATCGTCATCACCACGCTGATGGCGGCGGTGACCACCAATATCGGGATCTTTCTGCTGCAGTGGGGCGGGTGGATCTGATCGGGGCTCTGTAGGGGTGAGCAGGCGGCGATCCGACTTGCCCGCGATAGTGATATGTCTGATACGCCGCTATCGCGGGCAAGCCTCGCTTCTACAACGGATCATTCCGGCTTCTGGTAAGTGTCGATCACTTCCTGGGCGGCGCGGAACGCGTCGATCGCCGCCGGTACGCCGGCATACACCGCGCAATGCAGCAGTGCCTCGCGAATCTCTTCCACCGTGCAGCCGTTATTCAGGGCGCCGCGGACATGGCCTTTGAGCTCCTGCGGGCACTTGAGCGCGGTCAGGGCGGCGAGGGTGATCAGGCTGCGGGTTTTCAGCGGCAGGCCTTCGCGGTTCCAGACTCCGCCCCAGGCATGTTCGTTGACGAAGTCCTGCAACGGCTGGCTGAACTCGGTGGCATTGCCCAGGGCGCGGTCGACAAAGGCATCGCCCATCACCTGGCGGCGCATCTGTACGCCCTGCTTTTTATTCTCGGTCATTGCGCTTCCCCTTTTTTATGTTGGCGGCGCCAGGCCCGCAGCGAACTGAACAGCAGGAACGCCACCAGCACTGGCAGGACGTAAAACAGCATCAAGTTTTCCAGCTTGCCGGCCAGCGGCATGCCGGTGGTGAAAGACACCACGTGCAGCCCATAGGCCAGGTACAGGCCGAGAAACAGCAGGCCTTCGGCGCGGGTGACCCGATAACCGGAATAGAACACCGGCAGGCACAGCACCGCGACGCCGAGCATTACCGGCAGGTCGAAGTCCACGGCATTGGGTGATACCGACAAGGGCGTCGGCGCCACCAGGGCGGTGAAACCCAGGACCCCCAGCAGATTGAACAGGTTGCTGCCGATGACGTTGCCCACGGCAATGTCGCGTTGGCCACGCAAGGCCGCGATCAGCGAGGTGGCCAGGGCCGGCAGGGAGGTGCCGACGGCGACTATGGTCAGGCCGATGATGCGCTCGGACAGCCCCAGGTCGGTGGCGACTTCCACCGCCGCCTCGACCAGCAGATGGCCGGCGAACACCAGCATGAGCAGGCCACCGATCATCCACAGCAGGCTGCTCAGCCAGTGCGCGCGGGGTGCGTCGGAACCTTGCTGGGACTGTGGGCGCGCCGAGTGCCGTGACTGGCGCAGCAGCAACCCCAGGTAGAGGATCAGGGTCGCCAGCAGGATCAGGCCGTCGAGGGGCGTCAGTTCTTCGTTGTAGGCCAGGGTGAACACCAGCAGGCTGGCGAGGATCATCAACGGGATATCCAGCCGCACCAGCTGGCGCGATACCCGCAGCGGAATGATCAGGGCGGACAGGCCGAGGGTTACCAGGATGTTGAAGATGCCGCTGCCGATCACGCTGCCGACGGCGATGTCGGTGTTTTCCGCCAGGGTGGCTTGCAGGCTGACGGCCATCTGCGGGGCGCTGCTGCCGAAGGCGACGATGCTCAGGCCGATGATCAGCGCTCGTACGCGCAGGCGGGCGGCGAGGCGGACCGCGCCGCGTACCAGCAATTCGGCGCCGGCGACCAGCAGGACCAGGCCGCTGAACAATTGAAGGACGCTGAGCAGCGGTAAATCGGTTAATCCGAAAATGATCAGGGCTCCGTGGGTCAGTCGCTGATGGCTTGCACGCGCACCTTGGCGGTGCCGCTTCTGATCATACCCAACTGTTGCGCGGCGGCACGCGACAAATCGATCAGGCGGCCACGGGTATGCGGACCGCGGTCGTTGATCCGGACCACGACGCTCTTGTCGTTATTGAGGTTGGTGACTTTGACGCGGGTGCCGAATGGCAGCTCGCGGTGCGCGGCGGTCATGCCGTGCTGGTTGAAGGGTTCGCCGCTGGCGGTGCGTTTGCCATGGTGCTTGGCGCCGTAATAGGAGGCGACGCCGGTCTTGTCGTAACCCCGCGGATCGATGACATGGCTGGCGCAGCCGGCCAGGAGTGAGAAAAGGGCCAGGCAGCCCAGCAAGCGTTTCATCAATACGGGACCCCAGATACAAGAGTAGGAGCGAGCTTGCTCGCGATAGCGTCCTGTCTGAGACAACGCAATCGCGAGCATGCTCGCTCCTACAGGGGCGGAATATTCGAACTCCGCCATCAACACTGCAGTCAGCCTTCGAGTTTGCTTTTCAGCAATTCGTTCACTTGCTGCGGGTTGGCCTTGCCTTTGGAAGCCTTCATCGCCTGGCCGACGAAGAAGCCGAACATCTTGCCGCGCTTGGCTTCATCGGCGGCGCGATACTGTTCGACCTGCTCGGCGTTGGCCGCCAGCATTTCGTCCAGCACGGCGGAGATGGCGCCGGTGTCGGTGACCTGCTTGAGGCCGCGCTTGTCGATGATTTCGTCGGCGTTGCCTTCGCCATTGGCCATGGCTTCGAACACGGTCTTGGCGATCTTGCCGGAGATGGTGTTGTCCTTGATCCGCAGCAGCATGCCGCCCAGTTGCTCGGCCGAGACCGGCGCCTCGTCGATTTCCAGGCCCTGCTTGTTCAGCAGGCTGCCCAACTCGACCATGACCCAGTTGGCGGCGAGCTTGGCATCACCGGCGATGCTCGCGACCTTCTCGAAGTAGTCCGCCTGTTCGCGGCTGGTGGCCAGCACGCTGGCGTCGTAGACCGACAGGCCGAACTGCGCCTGGAAGCGCTCGCGTTTCTGCGGTGGCAGCTCGGGCAGGGTGGCGCGTACCTGGTCGAGGAACGAGTCCTCGATGACCACTGGCAGCAGGTCCGGGTCGGGGAAGTAACGGTAGTCGTTGGCTTCTTCCTTGCTGCGCATCGGACGGGTCTCGTCCTTGTTCGGGTCGTACAGGCGGGTCTGCTGGATCACCTTGCCGCCGTCCTCGATCAGTTCGATCTGACGCTGGACTTCCGAGTTGATGGCTTTCTCGATGAAGCGGAACGAGTTGACGTTCTTGATCTCGCAGCGAGTGCCGAACTCGGCCTGGCCTTTGGGGCGTACCGAGACGTTGCAGTCGCAACGCAGGGAGCCTTCGGCCATGTTGCCGTCGCAGATCCCCAGGTAACGCACCAGGGCGTGGATCGACTTGACGTAGGCCACGGCTTCCTTGGCGCTGCGCATGTCCGGCTCGGAAACGATTTCCAGCAGCGGGGTGCCGGCGCGGTTCAGGTCGATGCCACTGGCGCCGTTGAACTCTTCGTGCAGGCTCTTGCCGGCATCTTCTTCCAGGTGCGCGCGGGTGATGCCGACGCGTTTGACCGTGCCGTCTTCCAGCGGGATGTCCAGGTGGCCCTTGCCGACGATCGGCAGTTCCATCTGGCTGATCTGATAGCCCTTGGGCAGGTCGGGGTAGAAGTAGTTCTTGCGGGCGAACACGTTGTGCTGGCCGATCTCGGCGTCGATGGCCAGGCCGAACATGACCGCCATGCGCACTGCTTCCTGGTTCAGCACCGGCAGTACGCCGGGCATGCCCAGGTCCACCAGGCTGGCCTGGGTGTTGGGCTCGGCACCGAAGGCGGTGGAGCTACCGGAGAAAATCTTCGATTTGGTGGTGAGCTGGGTGTGAATCTCCAGCCCGATCACGACTTCCCATTGCATGTGTTTCTCCTCAGAAGCCGGTTGGTGTGCGGGTGTGCCAGTCAGTGTTCAACTGATACTGGTGGGCAACGTTCAACAGACGGCCTTCCTGGAAATACGGGGCGAGCAGCTGCACGCCGACCGGCAAGCCGTCGACGAAGCCAGCGGGCATGGACAAGCCCGGCAGACCCGCGAGGTTGGCGGTAATGGTGTAAACGTCTTCCAGATACGCAGCGACCGGGTCGCTGCTCTTGTCGCCGATTTTCCAGGCCGGGTTCGGCGTGGTCGGGCCAAGGATGATGTCGACTTCATTAAAGGCAGCCATGAAGTCGTTCTTGATCAGGCGACGGATCTTCTGCGCCTTCAGGTAGTAGGCGTCGTAGTAACCGGCCGACAGGGCATAGGCACCGACCATGATCCGGCGCTGCACTTCGCTGCCGAAACCTTCGCCACGGGAGCGCTTGTACAGGTCTTCCAGGTTTGCCGGGTTCTCGCAGCGGTAGCCGAAGCGCACGCCGTCGAAACGCGACAGGTTGGAGGAGGCTTCCGCCGGCGCGATCACGTAGTACGCCGGGATGGCATGCTGCATGTTCGGCAGGCTGATTTCCTTGATCACGGCGCCGAGCTTTTCCAGCTCCTTGACGCTGTTGTGGATCAGCTCGGCGATGCGTGGGTCGAGGCCGGCGCTGAAGTATTCCTTGGGTACGCCAATGCGCAGGCCCTGCAGCGAGCCGTTGAGGCTGGCGCTGTAGTCCGGCACCGGTTCGTCGATGCTGGTGGAGTCCTGCGGGTCGAAGCCGGCCATGCCTTGCAGCAGGATCGCGCAGTCCTCGGCGGTGCGCGCCAGCGGGCCGCCCTGATCGAGGCTGGAGGCGTAGGCGATCATGCCCCAGCGCGAAACGCGACCGTAGGTCGGTTTCAGGCCGGTGAGGTTGGTCAATGCAGCCGGCTGGCGGATCGAGCCGCCGGTGTCGGTGCCGGTGGCGGCAGGCAGCAGGCGCGCAGCGACCGCGGCCGCCGAACCGCCGGACGAGCCGCCCGGAACGCGTTCCAGGTTCCACGGGTTTTTCGCCGCGCCGTAATAGCTGGTCTCGTTGCCCGAGCCCATGGCGAATTCGTCCATGTTGGTCTTGCCCAGGGTCACGGTCCCGGCGGCGGCCAGCTTGGCGACTACGGTGGCGTCGTAGGGCGCCTTGAAATTGTCGAGCATCTTCGAGCCGCAGCTGGTGCGGATGCCCTGGGTGCAGAACAGGTCCTTGTGGGCGATCGGCGCGCCGAGCAGGGCGCCGCTCTCACCGTTCGCGCGACGGGCGTCAGCGGCCTTGGCCTGCTGCAGCGCGAGATCTTCGGTGAGGCTGATGAAGCTGTTGAGCTGCGGGTCGAGCTGGGTGATGCGCGCCAGCAGGGTCTTGGTCAGCTCTTCGGAGGAAAACTTCTTGTCGGCGAGTCCGCGGGCGATCTCGGCCAGGGTCATGTGATGCATTGCAGGCTCTTTCCCTTTAGTCGATGACTTTCGGAACCAGGTACAGGCCGTTTTCGACCGCTGGTGCGATGGACTGATAGGCCTCGCGATGATTGGACTCGGTCACAACGTCTGCGCGCAGGCGCTGGCTGGCTTCCAGCGGGTGGGCCAGGGGCTCGATACCGTCGGTATCGACTGCCTGCATTGCATCCACCAGCCCGAGAATGCTGTTCAGGTCGCAGGTGATATGTGGAAGATCGGCTTCATTGAGGCCAAGGCTGGCCAGATGAGCGATTTTTTCCACGTCGGAGCGTTCAAGCGCCATGGGATTCTCCAGTGGAAAACAGAACGGATCTCGTCCGTGTGTTAGATTGTCGGAACACTACCGCATTTCTACGGTCATAAGGCCGCGATTGTGGGGGTTGGTGCACAGAAAAGCGGTCAATTTAACATATTGGCGCCTTGCCCAAAATCCCTGTCGTTGTTAGAGTTTGCCGCACTTTTTTACCCACGCGTTGCCTAGGGTCCCTTTCCCATGTTCAAGAAACTGCGTGGCATGTTTTCCAGCGATCTTTCCATTGACCTGGGCACTGCCAACACCCTTATTTACGTGCGCGAGCGCGGTATTGTCCTGAATGAACCATCGGTTGTGGCCATTCGGACCCACGGTAATCAGAAAAGTGTCGTGGCTGTCGGTACCGAAGCCAAGCGCATGCTCGGTCGTACTCCGGGCAACATTGCTGCCATTCGTCCGATGAAGGACGGCGTGATCGCCGACTTCAGTGTCTGCGAAAAGATGCTGCAATACTTTATCAACAAGGTTCACGAAAACAGTTTTCTGCAGCCCAGCCCTCGTGTGCTGATCTGCGTTCCATGCAAGTCCACCCAGGTCGAGCGTCGTGCCATCCGTGAATCGGCCCTCGGTGCCGGTGCCCGTGAAGTGTTCCTGATCGAAGAGCCGATGGCGGCCGCGATCGGTGCCGGCCTGCCGGTCGAAGAAGCCCGCGGTTCGATGGTCGTGGATATCGGTGGCGGTACCACCGAGATTGCCCTGATCTCCCTGAACGGTGTGGTTTACGCCGAATCCGTACGTGTCGGCGGCGACCGTTTCGACGAAGCGATCATCACCTACGTGCGTCGCAACTACGGCAGCCTGATCGGCGAATCCACCGCCGAGCGCATCAAGCAGGAAATCGGTACTGCCTACCCGGGCGGCGAAGTCCGTGAAGTCGACGTTCGTGGCCGTAACCTGGCCGAAGGCGTGCCACGCGCATTCACCCTGAACTCCAACGAAGTGCTGGAAGCTCTGCAAGAGTCCCTGGCAACCATCGTTCAGGCGGTGAAAAGCGCGCTGGAGCAATCGCCTCCGGAACTGGCTTCGGACATCGCCGAGCGCGGTCTGGTGCTGACCGGTGGTGGCGCCCTGCTGCGTGACCTGGACAAGTTGCTGGCCCAGGAAACCGGTCTGCCGGTGATCGTCGCCGAAGACCCGCTGACCTGCGTAGCCCGCGGCGGTGGCCGTGCATTGGAAATGATGGACAAACACACCATGGACCTGCTCTCCAGCGAATAATCGCGCCGGATGCATCCATGTGTTCCGCTCGCAGGCAGCACTTTGCAGTGCTGCCTGTTGGCGTTTATCTTCTGTCATTCTGCTCCAGGCCGGTTTGAAGCCGTATGAATAAAGAGAACATTTGCCTGGGAGGAGCGGCTTATTAAACCGCTTTTCGCCAAAGGCCCCTCATTGGGCGTACGCCTGTTGGTGCTGGTCGTGCTATCGGTCGCGCTGATGGTGGTCGATGCCCGCTTCACACTGCTCAAGCCAGTGCGTAGCCAAATGTCGCTGGTGCTGATGCAGTCCTACTGGATCACCGACTTGCCACAACGGCTATGGCAGGGTGTGGCCAGCCAGTTTGGCAGCCGCACCGAACTGGTCGCCGAAAACGAAAAACTCAAGACCGAAAACCTGTTGCTCCAGGGCCGCATGCAAAAGCTCGCCGCCTTGACCGAGCAGAACGTTCGCCTGCGCGAGTTGCTCAACTCCTCCGCGCTGGTCAACGAGAAGGTCGAAGTGGCCGAGCTGATCGGCATGGACCCCAACCCCTTCACTCATCGCATCATCATCAACAAGGGTGAGCGCGACGGCGTGGTGCTCGGGCAACCGGTACTCGATGCCCGTGGCCTGATGGGGCAGGTGGTCGAGCTGATGCCTTACACCTCTCGCGTGCTGCTGCTCACCGACACCACTCACAGCATTCCTGTCCAGGTGAACCGCAACGGTCTGCGGGCGATTGCCAGCGGTACCGGCAATCCGGAACGCCTTGAGCTGCGTCATGTGGCCGACACCGCGGACATCAAGGAAGGCGACCTGCTGGTCAGCTCCGGCCTGGGTCAGCGTTTCCCGGCAGGTTACCCAGTGGCGACGGTCAAGGAAGTGATCCATGACTCCGGCCAGCCATTTGCCATAGTGCGCGCTGTGCCGACGGCCGCCTTGAACCGCAGCCGTTACCTGTTGCTGGTGTTCAGCGATAACCGCACCGCCGAAGAACGTGCCAACGATGCCGCCCAGGCTCAGGAAGCGCAGGACCAGCAGGGCGGCACCGCCACGCCGGTGGTCCCGGCGACCGTGCCCAAGCCTGTCGTGCCCGCGACGCCGGCCACCGCGACCGCTCCTGCCGCACCGGCCGCTGCCCCCGCGACGCCAGCCGCCACGACGCCGGTCAAACCCGTGGCCCATCCGGCTCCGGTCAAGCCCGCCGCCACCAGACCCGCCGCGCCCAAGCCGCCTGCAGCGGCCCCGGCCTCCACGGGAGGAAGAGAATAATGTCCCGAAACGGCTGGATGGTCTGGCTGACCTTCGCCATCGGCATGCTGCTCAGCGTGTCGCCTTTGCCACAATTCATGGAAATCCTGCGCCCGCTCTGGCTGGCCTTGCTGCTGGCGTTCTGGGCCCTGGCCCTGCCGCACAAGGTCGGCATGGTCACGGCCTGGTGCCTGGGGCTGGCCGAGGATGTGCTGTATGGCACATTGCTGGGGCAGAACGCGCTGATCCTGACCCTGATCACCTTCCTGGTGTTGTCGTTGCAACAGCGCTTGCGCATGTTCCCGATGTGGCAGCAAAGCCTGGTGATCCTGGTGATCTTCGGCCTGGCGCAACTGGTCCAGCTGTGGCTCAGCGCCTTGACCGGCAACCGTCAACCGACCCTTGCGCTGGTGCTGCCGGCATTGGTCAGTGCCTTGCTCTGGCCTTGGGTCAGCTTCGGTTTGCGCGGGTTGCGCCGACGTTTCAAAATCAACTGATTCGGTCAGGCATTTGCCCGTACCTCGACAGGGAGATGTCTTGATGAAATCGCTTTACCTCGCCTCAGGCTCGCCGCGTCGACGGGAACTGCTCACGCAGATCGGCGTGTCTTTTACCGCCATCAGCGCGGATATCGATGAAACCCCTCTCCCCGATGAAAACCCAGCGGCCTATGTCGAGCGCCTGGCGCGCGACAAGGCGGCGGCCGGGTATGCGCTGATCGCCGATGGCCAGTCTGCGGCCTGTGTCCTGGGCGCCGACACCGCGGTGGTCCTTGATGGGCAGATCCTGGGCAAACCGCTGGACCAGGCCGATGCGCAGTCGATGCTCATGGCCCTGTCGGGGCGCGAACATGAAGTGCTGACCGCCATTGCCGTGCTCGATGGCCAACGCTGCGAGTCGCGGGTGGTCCGCAGCCTGGTGCGCTTCCGGGCGATCGGCGATAACGAGGCGGCCCGCTACTGGGCCAGCGGCGAGCCCCGCGACAAGGCTGGCGGCTATGGCATCCAGGGGCTTGCGGCGGTATTCGTGGCAGGGCTCAATGGCAGTTATTCCGCTGTCGTCGGCTTGCCGGTATGCGAAACCGCAGAATTACTTGGCCATTTCGGCATACCCTGTTGGCAAAACCTTGCAGTGCGCTAAGCGCCGTACCTACCGATGCGGCCATCCATAGTGAATATGCCTGAACGAGACCCTGCCATGAGTGAAGAGATTCTGATCAACATCACGCCGATGGAGTCGCGCGTGGCGGTGGTCGAAAACGGTGTGCTGCAAGAAGTCCATGTCGAGCGGACCCAGCGTCGCGGGATTGTCGGCAATATCTATAAAGGCAAGGTGGTCCGGGTTCTGCCCGGCATGCAGGCGGCGTTCGTCGATATCGGCCTGGATCGCGCGGCGTTCATTCATGCCTCGGAAATCTCCCTGCGCGAAGGGCCGGCGGTGGAAAGCATCGGCGCCCTGGTCCATGAAGGGCAGAGTCTGGTGGTGCAGGTGACCAAGGACCCGATCGGCTCCAAGGGCGCGCGCCTGACCACCCAGCTGTCAATCCCTTCGCGCTACCTGGTGTACATGCCGCGCACCGCCCATGTCGGCATCTCTTTGAAGATCGAGGACGAAGCCGAGCGCGAGCGCCTGAAACAGGTGGTCAGCGATTGCGTGGCCCAGGAAGGCATCAAGGAAGCCGGTGGTTTCATCCTGCGTACCGCCGCCGAGGGCGCGGGCGCCGACGAAATCATGATGGACATCCGTTACCTGCGCCGCTTGTGGGATCAGATCGGCGCGCAGATCAAGACCATCGGCGCCCCCAGTGTCATTTACGAAGACCTGGGCCTGGCCCTGCGTACCCTGCGTGACCTGGTCAGCCCGAAGATCGAGAAGATCCGCATTGATTCCCGGGAAACCTTCCAGAAAACCACGCAGTTCGTCGCCGAACTGATGCCGGAAATCGCCGATCGCCTGGAACACTATCCGGGCGAGCGACCGATCTTCGACCTGTATGGCGTCGAAGACGAAATCCAGAAAGCCCTGGAACGCAAGGTACCGCTCAAGTCCGGCGGTTACCTGGTGGTCGACCCGGCGGAAGCGATGAGCACCATCGACGTCAACACCGGGGCTTTCGTCGGTCACCGCAACCTCGAAGAAACCATCTTCAAGACCAATCTCGAAGCGGCGACCGCTATTGCCCGCCAGCTGCGCCTGCGCAACCTGGGCGGGATCATCATCATCGACTTCATCGACATGGAAGATGAAGAACACCAGCGCCAGGTGCTGCGCACTCTGGAAAAACAGCTGGAGCGCGATCACGCCAAGACCAACATCATCGGCATTACCGAGTTGGGCCTGGTGCAGATGACCCGCAAGCGTACCCGGGAAAGTCTTGAGCAGGTGCTCTGCGAGCCCTGCAGCAGCTGCCAGGGCCGCGGCAAGCTGAAAACCCCGGAAACCATCTGCTACGAAATCTTCCGGGAAATCCTGCGTGAGGCGCGGGCCTATCAGGCCGAAGGTTATCGGGTTCTGGCGAACCAGAAAGTGGTCGACCGGCTGCTCGACGAAGAGTCGGGCAACGTCGCGGAGCTGGAGGCCTTTATTGGCCGGACCATCCGTTTTCAGGTCGAAACCATGTATTCCCAGGAACAATACGACGTGGTGCTGCTCTGAGTCCGCGTACCCTACATTTACCGGATACAGCTGGCCCCGGTTTTCACATGACTCTTGCCACGGGGGCCAACTGACATGGAGCGTCTGATGCGCTTTCTTGCTGCTCTGACCCGCTGGGGGCTGGGGCTTTGTGCGTTACTGCTGGTGCTGACGGCCTTGTACGTCAGCCTGGGTCGGGAGCTGACCCCGCTGGTGGCTGAATATCGGGCCGAGGTCCAGGCCAAGGCTCAGGAATCCTTGGGCATGCCGGTGCAGATCGGCCGGCTGGAAGGCAGCTGGAGCGGTTTCTCGCCCATCCTGCTGGCCCACGATGTGACAGTCGGCGAGGGCGCCAACGCCTTGCGCCTGGATCAGGTGCGGGTGGCGCCCGACCTGCCCGGCAGCGCCCTGGCGCGCCAACTGCGGGTCAAACACCTTGAATTCAGCGGCCTCAACCTGAGCCTGAAGGAAGGTCCGGATGGGCGCTGGGCGCTCGAAGGCCTGCCGGTGCAGGATAACCAGCCTCTCGACCCCGAGCAGTTGCTCAACCGCATGCAGATGGTCAGTGAGCTGTCGGTGCTCGACAGCCAGGTGACCCTGCAACCGCTCGATCATCCCGCGATTGCCTTGACTTACGTCGGCCTCAATCTGCGTGTCGGCCCCGGCCGTCAACGCCTGGATGCGCGCCTGACCCTGCCGGACGGTCAGCCCCTGGCTGTCAGCTTGCGCACGCGAATCCGCGCCAGCGCCTGGCGCGAAGGGCAGGCCGACGCCTACCTGAGCCTGCCACAAAGCGACTGGGCGAAATGGCTGCCGCCGCGCGTGACCCAACAGTGGACGTTCTCCGAACTCAAGGCTGGTGGCGAGTTCTGGCTCAGTTGGGGCGATGGCCTACTGCAGAGCATGGTCGCCCGCCTGAACGCGCCGCAGGTCAGCGGGGCCTATGACGAGCGCAAACCGGTCACCGTGAAGAACCTGGCGCTCAATGCCTATTTCCAGCGCAACGAGCAGGGCCTCAGCGTCGCCTTCGACTCGCTGGCCATGAACATCGGCGAGACGCGCTGGGAGTCCCGCCTGCACCTGCAGCAGACCGGTACCGTCAACAGTGCCGAAGAGCTCTGGCACTTGCAGGCCGACCGCCTCGACCTGACGCCGATCACGCCGGTCCTGGATGCCTGGGCGCCGTTGCCGGAAAAGGCCGCGACCCTCATCGACAACCTCAAGGTCACGGGCGCGCTGCGCAATATCCTGTTCGACTTCCGGCCGCAGGTCAGCGGCGATCAGCGCCTGAGTTTTGCCGCCAACCTGGAGCAGGTCGGGTTCAACGCCTATCGCGGCGCGCCGGCGGCCCGTAACGTCAGCGGCAGCATCAGCGGCGACCTGGGGCAGGGCGAGCTGCGCATGGACAGCAAGGACTTTGCCTTGCACCTGGACCCGATCTTCGCCAAGCCCTGGCAATACCTGCAGGCCAATGCCAGGCTGACCTGGAAGCTCGATCAGCAGGGGTTCACCCTGATCGCGCCGTACCTCAAGGTCCTGGGCGAGGAGGGCAAGATCGCCGGCGACTTCCTGATCCGCCTGCATTTCGACCACACCCAGGAAGACTATATGGACCTGCGGGTCGGTCTGGTCGATGGCGACGGTCGTTATACCGCCAAGTACCTGCCCGAGGTGCTCAGCCCGGCCCTGGACGAATGGCTGCGCACGGCAATCCTCAAGGGCGCGGTGGATGAAGGTTTCTTCCAGTACCAGGGTTCGCTGAACCATGGTGCAGCCGACACCGCGCGCAGCATCAGCCTGTTCTTCAAGGTGCACGATGCCGAGCTGGCCTTCCAGCCGGGCTGGCCGCACATCGGCAAGGTCAGCGGCGATGTGTTCATCGAAGACAGCGGTGTGCGCATCCTGGCCAGCCAGGGTCAGTTGCTCGACACCCAGGTGAAGGATGTCTACGTCAATATTCCCCATGTGCCCGCGGGACAAAGCCCCCACATGTTTATCGACGGCGAGTTCGCCGGCGGCCTGGGCGATGGCTTGAAGATCCTTCAGGAAGCGCCGATCGGCACGGGCCCGACCTTTGCCGGCTGGCAGGGCGATGGCGACCTGCAGGGCAAGCTGAAACTGGATATCCCGCTGGTCAAGGGCGAAGAGCCGAAGGTGCTGGTGGACTTCAAGACCAGCAAGGCACGGCTCAAGTTGAGTGAGCCGGAGCTGGAGTTGAGCCAGCTCAAGGGCGATTTCCGCTTCGACAGCAGCAAAGGGCTGAGCGGCCAGGGCATCAGCGCCCAGGCCTTCGAGCGCCCGGTGACCGCGCAGATTTTTGCCGACGGCCGTCCTGGCAAGCTCGATACCCGGGTCGTCGCCAAGGGCCAGGTGTCGGTCAATAAGCTCACGGAGTGGCTGAAATACAACCAGCCGCTGCCGGTTTCCGGTGACATTCCCTACCAATTGCAGCTCAACCTCGATGGCGCGGACAGCCAACTGATGGTCAGCTCCAGCCTCAAGGGGGTTGCCATCGACTTGCCAGCGCCTTTCGGCATGGCGGCCGGCCAGGGACGTGACAGCGTATTGCGCATGACCTTGCAGGGCGCCGAGCGGCGTTACTGGTTCGATTACGGCGATCTGGCCAACTTTACCTTCGCCGCGCCGAGCGGCAATTTTGCCGATGGCCGTGGCGAGTTGTTCCTCGGCGAGGGCGATGCCGTGCTGCCGGGGGCCAAGGGCCTGCGGGTACGCGGCGTACTGTCGGAACTGGACGTGGAGCCGTGGAAGGCGCTGGTCGATCGGTATGCCGGGCAGGACGCGGGCGGTAGTGCCAAGCAGCTGCTCAGCGGCGCCGACTTTCGGGTCGGCAAGCTCAGCGGTTTCGGCACGACCCTGGACGAGGCCCGTGTGCAGTTGACGCGCAAGCCGTCCTCCTGGGCCCTGCAGCTCGACAGCCAGCAAGCCAAGGGCAACGTGGCGATTCCCGATGCCAAGGCGGCGCCGATGGCAATCAATCTGCAGTATGTGCGCCTGCCGGCCGCCGATCCGACGGTGCAGGCCGACGAGAACGCACCGGACCCGCTGGCCTCGGTCGACCCGAAGAAAGTCCCGGCGCTGGATCTCTCGATCAATCAGCTGTACCAGGGCAACGACCTGATCGGCGCCTGGTCGCTGAAAGTGCGCCCGACCGCCAAGGGCATGGCCTTCAACAGCCTCGACCTGGGCCTCAAGGGCATGGTCCTGCAAGGCTCCGGCGGCTGGGAAGGCGAACCTGGCGCGGCCACCAGCTGGTACAAAGGCCGCCTGGGCGGCAAGAACCTGGCGGACGTGCTCAAGGGCTGGGGCTTTGCGCCGACCGTGACCAGTGAAGAGTTCCACCTGGATGTGGACGGGCGCTGGCCTGGCTCGCCGGCCTGGGTCGGGCCCAAGCGGTTCTCGGGCAGCCTGGATGCGACCCTGCGCAAAGGCCAGTTCGTGGAAGTCGAAGGCGGGGCGCAGGCCTTGCGGGTATTCGGCCTGCTGAACTTCAATTCCATCGGCCGGCGCTTGCGCCTGGACTTCTCCGACCTGTTCGGCAAGGGCCTGAGCTACGACCGGGTCAAGGGGTTGCTGGTGGCCAGCAACGGTGTCTACGTGACCCGCGAACCCATCACCCTGACCGGGCCGTCGAGCAACCTGGAGCTCAATGGCACCCTGGACCTGGTGGCCGACCAGGTGGATTCGAAGCTGCTGGTGACGCTGCCGGTGACCAACAACCTGCCGATCGCCGCGCTGATCGTCGGTGCGCCGGCGGTCGGCGGGGCGCTGTTCCTGATCGACAAGCTGATCGGCGACCGGGTGTCGCGCTTCGCCAGCGTCCAGTACAGCGTCAAGGGGCCCTGGAAGGACCCGAAAATCACCTTCGACAAACCTTTTTGAAAAACCGCGGCCCGGGCCTATGGAGTAGCATGGCCACATATCCAACCTGGAGTGCGCCATGTCCCTTGCGGTGATTCAAATGGTCAGCCAGAGCGACGTTCTGGCCAATCTACAGCAGGCGCGCCAACTGCTGGAGCAGGCCGCTGCCGGCGGTGCGCGGCTGGCTGTATTGCCGGAGAACTTCGCCGCCATGGGGCGCCGTGATGCGGCGGCCATCGGTCGGGCCGAGGCCCGGGGCGAAGGCCCGATCCTGCCCTGGTTGAAACAGACCGCCCGCGACCTCAAGTTATGGATAGTCGCCGGCACCTTGCCGCTGCCTCCGGTGGACCAGCCGGAGACCAAGGCCCGGGCCTGCTCGCTGCTGATCGACGAGCACGGCGAGCAAGTGGCGCGCTACGACAAGCTGCATCTGTTCGACGTGGACGTGGCCGACAATCGCGGCCGTTACCGGGAGTCGGATGACTATGCTCATGGAGAGCAGGTGGTGGTGGCGGATACGCCGGTGGGCCGGGTTGGCCTGACTGTGTGCTACGACCTGCGTTTTCCGGAGCTGTACAGCGAATTGCGAGCCGCCGGGGCGGAGCTGATCAGCGCTCCTTCGGCGTTTACCGCCGTGACCGGCGCGGCGCATTGGGACGTATTGATCCGCGCCCGGGCCATCGAAACCCAGTGCTACCTGCTGGCGGCGGCGCAAGGCGGCATTCATCCGGGACCCCGGGAGACCTTTGGCCATGCGGCCATCGTCGACCCCTGGGGTCGGGTGCTGGCGCAGCAGGATCAAGGCGAGGCCGTGCTGCTGGCCGAGCGCGACAGCAGCGAACAGGCGTCCATCCGGGCGCGCATGCCGGTGGCCAGTCACCGGCGCTTTTTCTCGCAAGGCGCGCAGCGACTTGCTTAAGAACGACGAATTTAAGGCGTAAAGCATATGAGCGGGTTGTTATCTTCAGTCAGTGAACACCTTCTGGCGCCCGGTGGCGTGACCCTGGAAAGCCTGCAGGGCGTGCTCGGCGATCTGGCCGGCCCGGGTATCGATGCCGCCGACCTGTATTTCCAGGGGCAGATTTCCGAGTCCTGGTCGCTGGAAGACGGCATCGTCAAGGAAGGCAGCTTCAATCTGGACCAGGGCGTTGGCGTGCGGGCGCAATCGGGTGAGAAAACCGGTTTTGCCTACAGCAATGCCATCACCCTCGAAGCGCTCGGCCTGGCTGCCCGGGCCGCACGCTCGATTTCCTGCGCCGGGCAGAACGGTACCGTGCAGGCCTTTACCACCCAGGACGTGGCCCAGCTGTATGCGCCGGACAACCCCCTGGAAGTCATCAGCCGCGCGGAAAAGGTCGAGCTGCTCAAGCGTGTCGACGCCGCGACCCGTGCTCTCGATCCACGTATCCAGCAGGTCAGCGTCAGCATGGCCGGGGTCTGGGAGCGCATCCTGGTGGCCTCCACCGATGGCGGCCTGGCGGCGGATGTGCGGCCTTTGGTGCGCTTCAACGTCAGCGTGATCGTCGAGCAGAACGGTCGCCGCGAACGTGGCGGCCATGGCGGCGGCGGGCGTACCGACTACCGTTATTTCCTCAGTGAAGACCGTGCCATGGGATACGCCCGTGAGGCATTGCGCCAGGCCCTGGTCAACCTGGAAGCCATCCCCGCGCCAGCCGGCACCTTGCCGGTGGTACTGGGTTCCGGCTGGTCCGGCGTGCTGTTGCACGAAGCAGTGGGGCATGGCCTGGAAGGCGATTTCAACCGCAAGGGCAGCTCGGCCTACAGCGGCCGCATGGGCGAGATGGTGGCCTCGAAACTCTGCACCATCGTCGACGACGGCACCCTGGCCGGGCGGCGCGGCTCGCTGAGCATCGACGACGAAGGCACCCCGACCGAATGCACCACCCTGATCGAGAACGGTGTGCTCAAGGGCTACATGCAGGACAAGCTCAATGCCCGCCTGATGGGCGTGGCCCGCACCGGCAACGGTCGTCGCGAATCCTATGCGCACCTGCCGATGCCGCGCATGACCAACACCTACATGCTGGGTGGCGAAAGTGATCCGGCGGAAATCATTGCTTCGGTGAAAAAGGGCATCTATTGCGCCAACCTGGGTGGCGGTCAGGTGGACATCACCAGTGGCAAGTTCGTGTTCTCCACCAGTGAGGCGTATCTGATCGAAGACGGCAAGATCACCGCGCCAGTCAAGGGCGCGACCCTGATCGGCAACGGGCCGGAAGCCATGAGCCGGGTGTCGATGGTCGGTAACGACCTGGCGCTGGACAGTGGTGTGGGGACCTGTGGCAAGGATGGGCAGTCGGTGCCGGTGGGTGTCGGCCAGCCGACCTTGAAGATCGATGCGATCACCGTGGGTGGCACGGGCGCTTAAGAAGTGAAGCGGCGGGTGAGTTGCCGGGCAACCCACCCGAGTCGAGGCTCAGCGCAGGCCGCGTTGAGTCTCGTCCAGCTCGCGGATGTATTTGAAGATTTTACGGCTGGAGGCAGGCGGCTTGTTATGGGCCACCTCATGCTGGGCCTGACGGATCAGGGAGCGCAGCTGCTGACGATCCGCTTGCGGATAGTCGGTGACGAACTTTTCCAGGACCGCGTCATCGCCCGCGATCAAGCGATCGCGCCAGCGCTCCAGGCCATGGAAACGTTCGTTGTACTGGCGAGTCGAGGCGTCGAGTTGGTCCAGCAGCACCAGGATCGCGCTGGTGTCCTGATCGCGCATCAGCTTGCCGATGAATTGCAGGTGGCGTTTGCGCGCGATATGGGCGACATGCTTGGGTGCATCCGCCAGGGCCCGGCGCAGAGCGTCGGTCAACGGCAGTTTGTTCAGCAAGTCGGGCTTGAGTGTTGTAAGGCGCTCGCCGAGGTCAACCAGAGCATGCAGCTCGCGTTTGACCTGGGATTTGCTTTTCTCCCCATCGAGGGAGTCGTCGTAAGAATCAACCATGGTGGCAGTCCGCAAAGAAACGCCGCCATGATAACCAGTCGGGGGCCGCTTGTCCGGCCCGGTCGCTCGAAGGCCTTAACCGAAAGCAGAATTTGAGTGGAGAAAACCATGAGTGCAGCACAAAGCGTCGGCCCGCAGGCTTTGCCGGCACTGCAGGAACAAGTCGAGCAGATCATCGCCGAGGCCAAGCGCCAGGGTGCCAGTGCCTGCGAAGTGGCGGTTTCTCTGGAGCAGGGCCTGTCGACTTCGGTTCGCCAGCGGGAAGTGGAAACCGTCGAGTTCAATCGCGACCAGGGCTTTGGCATCACGCTCTATGTCGGCCAGCGCAAGGGCTCGGCCAGCACCTCGGCCAGTGGTCCCGAGGCGATTCGCGAAACCGTCGCCGCGGCCCTGGCCATCGCCAAACACACCTCGGAAGACGAAAGCTCGGGGTTGGCCGATGCCGCCCTGATGGCCCGGGACGTGCCGGACTTCGACCTGTTCCACGCCTGGGACATTACCCCGGAGCAAGCCATCGAGCAGGCGCTGGCCTGTGAGGCTGCGGCTTTTGCCGCCGACAGCCGGATCAAGAACGCTGACGGCACTACCCTGAGCACCCACCAGGGCTGCCGCGTATACGGCAACAGCCACGGTTTTATCGGCGGTTATGCGTCGACTCGGCACAGCTTGAGTTGCGTGATGATCGCCGAGGCCGACGGCCAGATGCAGCGTGACTACTGGTATGACGTCAATCGCCAGGGCCATCTGTTGACGGACCCGGTGACCATCGGCCAGCGCGCCGCGCAACGTGCTGCGAGCCGCCTGGGCGCCCGCCCGGTGCCGACCTGCGAAGTGCCGGTGCTGTTTTCCGCGGAACTGGCCGGCGGCCTGTTCGGCAGCTTCCTGGGGGCGATTTCCGGCGGCAACCTGTACCGCAAATCGTCCTTCCTCGAGGGCGCGCTGGGGCAGCGACTGTTCCCCGAGTGGCTGACCATCGATGAGCGTCCGCACTTGATGCGCGCCCTGGGCAGTTCGGCGTTCGACGGCGATGGCCTGGCCACTTACGCCAAGCCTTTCGTCGAGAACGGCGAACTGGTGTCCTACGTGCTGGGGACTTATTCCGGGCGCAAGCTCGGCCTGCCCAGCACCGCCAACGCCGGTGGCGTGCACAACCTGTTCGTGACCCATGGCGAGGAAGACCAGGCGGCCTTGCTGCGCCGCATGGGCCGGGGCCTGCTGGTCACCGAACTGATGGGCCACGGGCTGAACATGGTCACCGGCGATTACTCCCGGGGCGCGGCCGGTTTCTGGGTGGAAAATGGCGAAATCCAGTTCGCTGTCCAGGAGGTGACCATTGCCGGCAACATGCGCAACATGTTCAAGCAGATCATCGCTGTCGGTAACGATCTGGAGCTGCGCAGCAACATCCGCACCGGTTCGGTATTGATCGAACGCATGACGGTCGCTGGCAGCTAAGTCGTAACGGCGTCAGCGAAAGCGCGCGTCCCGTCCGGGGCGCGCGCTTTTTTATTGCCCGGCTTTTGAACACTGACCAACCCTAGCCACCTGTGCAGGGACGCTTGGTCTTGAGCTTGTTTTGATTCTCAATATCATATAATAATAAATCTCATTATCGAATGAGCCCAGGTCATGAGTTCTGCCTTGCACGAGCAGCCTTATCTCGAAAGCTGGCGTTGGATGAGTCGCCAGATCCGTTGTGCCCTCGATCCGGACGAGCCGCGGCTGATCGAGCATTACCTGGCCGAAGGGCGCTATCTGGCGTGTTGCACCGCCACCTCGCCCTGGCTGATCGCTGAAACCTCATTCCGCCTGCTGCTCGATACCGCCACCGATACCGCGCTGCCCTGGCATTGGCGCAGCCAGTGCCTGGACCAGGCGTGGCGCCCGTTGCGTGACCTGGAACGCCTGTCTTTCTGCAAATGCCGGCTCAAGCGCTGGCAAAGCCATGCCTGGCAACTGGCGACCTGCTCGTTGCTGCCATCCATTCCTCTTATCGAACTGGTGCAAGGATTTCCCGATGAGTAATACCCGTATCGAACGCGACAGCATGGGCGAACTGCATGTTCCGGAGCAGGCGCTGTATGGCGCGCAAACCCAGCGCGCGGTGGATAACTTTCCCATCAGCCACCAGCGCATGCCGGCGCAGTTCATCCGTGCGCTGATCCTGGCCAAGGCGGCCGCGGCCAAGGCCAACGTCGAACTCAAGCAACTGAGCGAATCCCAGGGCAAGGCCATAGTCGATGCTGCCCAGGGCTTGCTGGAAGGCGACTTCATGCAGCATTTCCCGGTGGATATCTTCCAGACCGGGTCCGGCACCAGTTCCAACATGAACGCCAACGAAGTCATTGCCACCCTGGCCAGCCGTTTGCTCGGCGAACCGGTCAACCCCAACGACCATGTGAACTGCGGGCAGAGCAGCAACGACATCATCCCGACCACCATCCACGTCAGCGCCGCGCTGGGCTTGCACGAACAACTGCTGCCGGCGCTGGTGCATCTGGTGCAAGTCATCGAGCGCAAGGCGGTCGAGGTCCATCCCTTCATCAAGACCGGCCGCACTCACTTGATGGACGCGATGCCAGTGCGTATGAGCCAGGTGCTGGAAGGCTGGGCGCAGCAGCTCAAGGCCAATATCGGTCACCTGCAGGATCTGCTGCCGAGCCTGCAATCCCTGGCGCAGGGCGGCACGGCCGTGGGCACCGGGATCAACGCTCACCCGCAATTCGCCGCGGGCTTCAGCCGGCAATTGAGCAGCCTGACCCAGGTGCAGTTCACCCCGGGCAAGAACCTGTTCGCCCTGATCGGCTCCCAGGACACCGCGGTGGCGGTCTCGGGCCAGCTCAAGGCTATCGCGGTCACCTTGATGAAGATCGCCAACGACCTGCGCTGGATGAACTCCGGGCCGTTGGCCGGCCTCGGCGAAATCGAGCTGGAAGGGCTGCAACCGGGGTCTTCGATCATGCCCGGCAAGGTCAACCCGGTGATTCCGGAGGCCACGGCGATGGTGGCGGCCCAGGTGATCGGCAACGACACCACGATCACGGTGGCGGGGCAGTCGGGCAACTTCGAGCTGAACGTCATGCTGCCGATCATCGCCCAGAACCTGTTGAGCAGCATCGAGTTGCTGGCCAATTCCAGCCGCCTGCTGGCGGACAAGGCGATTGCCAGCTTCAAGGTCAACGAGCTCAAGCTCAAGGAGGCGCTGTCGCGCAACCCGATCCTGGTCACGGCGCTCAACCCGATCATCGGCTACCAGAAGGCCGCTGAAATCGCCAAGACCGCCTACAAGCAGGGGCGCCCGGTGATCGATGTCGCCCTTGAACACACTGATCTGTCACGCAGCCAGCTGGAGATCCTGCTCGACCCGGAAAAACTCACCGCGGGCGGCGTGTAAATCCCGACATTGCTTTGGAGGTTCACCATGGAGCACTGGAAACGCACGATCGAAAGGGCAAACCGTTTCTTCATGCAGGGCGACCTGGTGGATGCCCGCGAGTATTACTTGCAGGCCCTGGCCCTGGCGCAGGTGTTGTTCGAGCGCTGGAGCGATGCCGACGAAGCGGTGGCGGCCTGTGTCATCTCCCATCACAACCTGGCGGACCTGCACCTGCGCCTGAACCAGCCGGAGGAGAGCGCGGAGTACCTCTGCGCCATCCATCAGCGGTTGTTGCAGACCGTGCAGGACAGCCGCCTGGCGCCGGCGCTGCGGGAAGCCGCGCTGCGCCAGAGCAGCAAGACCTATGTCGAGTTGCTCAACTTCATCAGTGAGCACGGTGAATACCCCCGTACGCATCGCCTGCTGGAGAGCAATGTCGCGCAATCGACTGCCGGCACCGCGACCCCGAATGCCCCTCATTACGGAGCACATTGAGATGTCCTTTACCTTGCCTGCATTGCCCTACGCCTACGACGCCCTGGAACCGCACATCGATGCGCAGACCATGGAAATTCACTACACCAAGCATCACCAGACCTACATCAACAACCTCAACGCGGCCGTGGAAGGCACCGAATGGGCCGACTGGTCGGTGGAAAAACTGGTGGCCGGGGTCCAGCAATTGCCGGAGAAGCTGCGTGCAGCGGTGATCAACCAGGGCGGTGGTCACGCCAACCATTCGTTGTTCTGGGCGGTGATGGCGCCGAGCGGCGGAGGCAAGCCGAACGGTGCGCTGGGCCAGGCGATCGACGAGCAGCTGGGCGGTTTCGAGAGTTTCAAGGAGGCCTTCACCAAGGCCGCGCTCACGCGTTTCGGCAGCGGTTGGGCCTGGCTCAGCGTGACCCCGCAAAAGACCCTGGTCGTCGAGAGCAGCGGCAACCAGGACAGCCCATTGATGAACGGCAATACCCCGATTCTCGGTCTGGACGTGTGGGAGCACGCCTATTACCTGCGTTACCAGAACCGGCGGCCGGAATACATCAATGCGTTCTACAACGTGATCAATTGGCCTGAAGTAGCCCAGCGCTATCAGGCCGCACTGGTTTGAGCCCCCTCCTATAAAAAGACCTAAGGCTGACTATGGGCACTGAAACACTGACGATCAGCAGCGGGCGGATGTTTCGTTACGCATTCGGTTCGCTGTTGCTGTTGGCGGGTACTGCATTGCTGGTTGCCCAGGGCTTGTCCTGGCTGGATCTGGAGCCGCGCTTGTTGCGTGCATTGCAGGGTGGGGCAGTCTGTGCCCTGGGAACCGCGCTGGGGGCAGTGCCAGTGTTGGTCATTCGCAAGATGCCGCTGGCGCTGAGTGACACCCTGTTGGGATTCGGCGCCGGGGTGATGCTGGCGGCTACGGCCTTTTCGTTGATCGTGCCCGGGATCGCCGCGGCGGAAAAGCTCGGACTGTCGCCCTGGGCGTCGAGTGGTCTGATCAGCTTCGGCATCATGCTCGGTGCCTTGGGGTTGTTTCTGGTGGACCGCAAAGTCTCGGGGGGCAACCCGGAGAAACTGGTGGGCACCCTTGAGCATCCGGTCATCCCGCCGCGAATCTGGCTGTTTGTGTTTGCCATCATCGCCCACAACATTCCCGAAGGAATGGCCGTAGGTGTTTCCGCGGGTGGAGGCATGCCGGAGGCGGACAGCCTGGCCATGGGCATCGCCTTGCAGGATGTGCCGGAAGGGCTGGTGATTGCTTTGGTGCTGGCTGGCGCCGGCATGTCCAGGGGCAAGGCATTCCTGATCGGCGCCGCTTCAGGCCTGGTGGAGCCGGTGTTCGCGTTGCTTTGTGCGTGGCTGGTGAGCCTGGCCGAGATGCTATTGCCGCTCGGGTTGGCGTTGGCGGCGGGGGCGATGCTGCTGGTGGTGACCCACGAAGTGATTCCCGAATCACGACGCAACGGTCATGAGAAGCTGGCCAGCCTGGGCTTGTGTGTCGGCTTTTGCCTGATGATGGTCATGGATACGGCGCTCGCTTGAGTGCCTTTGCGGCAGGCTTGCCTTGCCGACCTTACTCGCCTTCGTCGAAGAAGTTGTTGATCAGTGCCACCAGCGCTTCCAGCGCCTCCTGCTCCTGTTCGCCTTCGGTCTTCAGATGAATCCTGGTGCCCTTGCCGGCGGCCAGCATCATCATTGCCATGATGCTTTTGCCGTCGACCATCGATTCCGGCGTTCTCCCTGCGCGGATCTGGCAAGGAAACTGACCGGCCACGCCGACGAACTTTGCTGAGGCACGGGCATGCAGGCCCAGTTTGTTGATGATTTCAATTTCCAGAGCAGGCATCGCGGGGTAGATCCTTTCAGCTAAGGTCGCGGTGGCGAACCTGGACGTTCTTCAGGGACTTTTGCAGGACTTGGCCCAAGCGTTCGGTCAGGTAGACCGAGCGATGGTGGCCGCCCGTGCAGCCAATGGCAATAGTGACGTAGGCGCGGTTGCTGGCGGCGAAACGGGGCAACCATTTCAGCAGGTAGCTGGAGATGTCCTGGAACATTTCCTCGACGTCCGGCTGGGCGGCCAGGTATTCGGCAACCGGCTGGTCGAGCCCGGACTGGGCGCGCAACTCGGGTTTCCAGTACGGGTTGGGCAGGCAGCGCACATCGAACACCAGGTCGGCATCGACCGGCATGCCACGCTTGAATCCGAAAGACTCCACCAGAAAGGCGGTGCCCGGCTCCGGTTGGTTCAACAGGCGCAACTTGATGGTATCGCGCAGTTGATACAGGTTCAGGTTGGTGGTGTTGACCTTGAGATCGGCCAGGTCGGCGATCGGTCCCAGCAGGTGGCTTTCGTCCTGGATCGCCTCGGCCAGCGAGCGATTGTTGCTGCTCAAGGGGTGGCGGCGGCGGGTTTCGGAAAAGCGCTTGAGCAGGGTTTCTTCGTCAGCGTCCAGGTACACCACATCGCACTGGATATGCCGGCTGCGGACTTCCTCGAGCAGTTCGGGAAAGCGCGACAGGTGGCTTGGCAGGTTGCGGGCGTCGATCGACACGGCGACCAGTGGCTGTGTCAGTTCGGTATGGATCAGCGCCCGCTCGGCCAGTTCGGGCAACAGCCCGGCCGGCAGGTTGTCGATGCAGTAATAACCATTGTCCTCGAGTACATCGAGGGCGGTGCTTTTACCTGAGCCGGACCGGCCGCTGACGATGATCAAGCGCATGATTACTGACCGTTCTGTTCGTCCAGGACAACCTTGTACAAGGCTTCGTTGCTGGTGGCGCTGCGCAGCTTGTCGCGCACTTCTTTGCGGTCCAGCATGCTGGCAATCTGCCGGAGCAGTTCCAGGTGCGCATCGGTGGCGGCTTCCGGGACCAGCAGTACGAACAGCAGGTCGACCGGTGCGCCGTCGATGGCGTCGAAATCGATGGGAGCGTCCAGGTGCATCAGGGCACTGATGGGCGACTCACAGCCTTTGAGGCGGCAGTGTGGGATGGCAATGCCGTTGCCAAAACCGGTAGAGCCCAGCTTTTCACGGGCAATCAGGCTTTCGAAGACATCTTGCATCTCCAGATCGGGCACTTCGCGGCTGATCAGGTTGGCAATTTGTTCGAGGGCGCGTTTTTTACTGCCGCCCGGCACGTTCACCAGGGAACGGCCGGGGGTCAGGATGCTTTCAAGTCGGATCATGGGAGGGGAGTGTTAGCGACCCGTGCCTTGGAGAAGGTGGAGTTGCTTTTCCTTATGCTTTTTCAGTTGGCGGTCAAGCTTGTCCGTGAGCAAGTCGATTGCGGCATACATGTCGTCATGTTCTGCATTGGCGACGACTTCCCCACCATGGATGTGCAGCGTGGCCTCGATTTTCTGCTTCAGTTTTTCGACGGCCAGCGTTACCTGCACATTGGTAATCTTGTCAAAGTGCCGCTCAAGTCGGTCGAGTTTTTCGCCGATGTAAGCGCGCAGAGGTTCGGTCACTTCCAGTTGGTGTCCACTGATGTTGACTTGCATACAGCTTCTCCTTCGTTGCCAGTGCATAAAGCGGCAGGTCGATTGACCTGCCACTGGAACGCTGTGGCGAGCCCGGCGGCTACATCAACCGCTTCCGTTCGCTGGAAGGCGCGATCCCCAGGGATTCACGGTACTTGGCGACGGTACGACGGGCTACCTGAATGCCTTGTGCCTCCAGTAAACCAGCGATCTTGCTGTCACTCAACGGCTTTTTCTGATTTTCCGCGGCGACCAGTTTTTTGATGATCGCGCGGATCGCCGTGGACGAGCATTCACCGCCTTCGGAGGTACTTACGTGGCTGGAGAAAAAGTATTTCAGTTCATAAATGCCCCGTGGGGTATGCATGAATTTTTGCGTGGTCACCCGTGAAATCGTCGACTCGTGCATGCCGACTGCTTCGGCGATGTCATGCAGGACCAACGGTTTCATCGCCTCATCGCCGTACTCGAGGAAGCCGCGCTGATGCTCGACGATCTGGGTGGCGACTTTCATCAGGGTTTCGTTACGGCTCTGCAGGCTCTTGATAAACCAGCGGGCTTCCTGCAGCTGGTTGCGCATGAAGGTGTTGTCGGCGCTGGTGTCGGCGCGCCGCACGAAGCCGGCGTACTGTGGGTTGACGCGCAGGCGCGGCACGGACTCCTGGTTCAGCTCCACCAGCCAGCGTTCGTTGTCCTTGCGCACTATGACGTCGGGGACCACGTATTCGGCTTCGGTGGACTCGATTTGCGAGCCCGGCCGTGGGTTGAGGCTCTGTACCAGTTCGATGACTTGGCGCAGTTCGTCTTCCTTGAGCTTCATGCGCCGCATCAGCTGGCTGTAGTCGCGGCTGCCGAGCAGGTCGATGAAGTCGCTGACCAGGCGCTTGGCTTCAGTCAGCCAAGGGGTCTTGGCAGGCAGCTGGCGCAGTTGCAGCAGCAGGCATTCACCCAGGTTGCGGGCACCGATGCCGGCGGGCTCGAATTGCTGGATACGATGCAGGACAGCCTCGATTTCGTCGAGTTCGATGTCCAGTTCCGGATCGAAGGCTTCGAGAATTTCCTCGAGGGTTTCGTCCAGATAGCCCTGATTGTTGATGCAGTCGATCAGGGTCACGGCGATCAGGCGATCGGTGTCGGACATGGGCGCCAGGTTCAACTGCCAGAGCAGATGGCTCTGCAGGCTTTCGCCGGCCGAGGTGCGGGTGGTGAAATCCCACTCGTCGTCATCGTTGCTGGGCAGGCTGCTGGCGCTGGTCTGGTAGACGTCTTCCCAGGCGGTGTCGACCGGCAGGTCGTTGGGAATGCGTTCGTTCCATTCGCCGTCCTCGAGGTTGTCCACCGTCGGGGCGGTTTCCTGGTAGGAGGGTTCCTGGATATCGGTATTGGGTTTCTGCTCGGCGTTGTCGGCCAGCGGATCGGTGTTATCGAAGTCGTCGCCTTCTTCCTGGCGCTCGAGCATCGGGTTGGACTCCAGGGCCTCCTGGATTTCCTGTTGCAGGTCCAGGGTCGACAATTGGAGCAGGCGGATGGCCTGTTGCAGCTGCGGTGTCATCGTCAGCTGCTGGCCCATTCTGAGGACTAGCGATGGTTTCATGGCAGGGGCTTAACACCTTATTCGCCGGCGCACATGCGCCATCCACTACAGGGCGCGTGAGCGCCAAACATAAGCAAATTATATGCCTGAAACTGAAGTGTTTGCCTAGAGCGCTGTAACAATAAAAACAGCAGGGTTTTATTGGGGCGGGCGCTCTGGCGACCAGCCAAACACCTCAGGGCTTACAGGCGGAACTCATGGCCCAGGTAAACTTCCTTGACCAGCTCGTTGGCGAGGATGGTTTCGGCGTCGCCTTCGGCGATCAGTTGACCGTCGTTGACGATGTAGGCGGTTTCGCAGATATCCAGGGTTTCACGGACGTTGTGGTCGGTGATGAGCACGCCGATACCCTTGGCCTTCAGGTGATGAATGATCTGCTTGATGTCGCCTACCGAGATCGGGTCCACGCCGGCGAAAGGTTCGTCGAGCAGGATGAACTTGGGGGCGGTGGCCAGGGCGCGAGCGATTTCCACGCGGCGACGTTCACCGCCGGAAAGGCTCATGCCCAGGTTGTCGCGAATGTGGTTGATGTGGAACTCCTGCAGCAGGCTTTCCAGCTCCTGGCGACGGCCGGCCTTGTCGAGCTCCTTGCGGGTCTCGAGGATGGCCATGATGTTGTCGGCCACCGAAAGCTTGCGGAAGATCGAGGCTTCCTGCGGCAGGTAGCCGATCCCGGCGCGGGCGCGGCCGTGCATTGGCTGGTGGCTGACATCTAGGTCGTCGATCAGGATGCGACCCTGATCGGCCTGGACCAGGCCGACGATCATGTAGAAGCAGGTGGTCTTGCCGGCGCCGTTGGGGCCGAGCAGGCCGACGATCTGGCCGCTGTCGATGGACAGGCTGACGTCACGCACGACCTGGCGGCTCTTGTAGCTCTTGGCCAGGTGCTGAGCTTTCAGAGTTGCCATTACTGGGCCTTTTGCTCGTCAGTTTTCTTTTTCGGCTGGATGACCATGTCGATCCGTGGGCGCGACTCGGTGACCTTGCTGCCGGTGGCGCGACCGGCGCTGGCCAGCTTCTTGTTGGTGTCGTAGACGATTTTCTCACCCTGGGTGATGTTGCCGTCCTTGTCGACGACTTTGGCGCGGTCGATCAGTACGACGCGGTTCTGCGCGGCGTGGTACTGGATGGTCACACCGTAGCCCTGGACCGGCTTGGTGTCGCCCTGGGTTTGAATCTGCTCGAAGTAGGCCAGGTTGCCCACCGAGGTCACCACGTCGATATCACCGGTCTGGGTGCGGGTGATGGTCACGGTATTGCCGGTGACCTTCATCGAGCCCTGGGTGATGATCACGTCGCCTCTGTAGGTGGCTACGCCATTCTTGTCGTCCAGTTGAGCGTCGTCGGCCTGGATGCGGATCGGTTGCTGGCTATCGTTCGGCAGAGCCCAGGCGCTCACGCTTCCCAGTGCTGCGCCCAGACCGAGCAAAATAGGGAGGGTTTTAACGAGCCTCATACTGTCCTCTTACGTTCGATAGCAGGTTCATCCTGCCGTCTTTCAAATACGCTTTCATTCCCTTGCCAGTCGTCACGCCGCCGGCGCCGTCGATTCTAACGTCTTGATCGGTCTGCGCATATTGCTTCTGCGGGAATACTGTCATGCGGGTCGTGGTGATCAGCAGGTTGCGATTTTTCTCGTCGGTGCGCGAAACCCGTACCGAATCGATCAACTCGACCTCGGTGCCGTCCGGGTTGACTTCGCCGCGCTCGCTCTGGACATGCCATGGGAAGGTGGTGCCGCGATACATCTGCAGGTCCGGCTTGGTCAGCAGGGTCACCTCGGTGGCCTTGAGGTGCTCGACCTTGTCGGAAGTCATTTCGTACTGCAGTTTGCCGTCGGGGAGGTACTGCACGCTACGGGCGTTGATGGCGTAGTAGTCAATGGCGCTTTCGTCGACCTGCGCGACCGGCTTGTCGAGGAAGCGTTCCGGGCTGATGTTCCAGTACCCCACCGCCAGGAACAGCACGGTGATGATGCCGAAGATCAGTATGTTGCGAATCTTTTTGCTCAGCATGGGAGGCTCTATAAGTAGGCGGCGTGGGCCGCTTCAAGGCTGCCTTGGGCGCGCAGGATCAACTCGCAGAACTCGCGGGCGGCGCCTTCGCCGCCACGGGCCTGGGTGACGCCATGGGCGTGTTCTCGGACAAAACTGGCGGCATTGGCGACAGCCATGCCCAGGCCGACCCTGCGGATCACCGGCAGATCGGGTAGGTCGTCGCCCAGGTAGGCGACCTGCTCATAGCTTAGGCCCAGTTGGGCAAGAAGCCCGTCCAGCACCACCAGTTTGTCTTCGCGACCCTGAAACAGGTGGGGAATCCCCAGGTTTTTCGCCCGACGCTCGACCACCGGCGTCTTGCGGCCGCTGATGATCGCCGTCTGCACGCCGGTGGCCATCAGCATCTTGATGCCCTGGCCGTCGAGGGTGTTGAAGGTCTTGAATTCGCTGCCGTCTTCGAGGAAGTACAGGCGACCGTCGGTCAGTACGCCGTCGACGTCGAATACCGCCAGCTTGATGTTCTTGCCGCGTTGCAGCAGATCCGTGCTCATTACATGACTCCCGCGCGCAGCAGGTCGGACAGGTTGAAGGCGCCGATCGGGCGATCGTCCTTGTCCACCACGACCAGTGCGTTGATTCGATTGTCCTCCATGATCTTCAGGGCTTCGGCCGCGAGCATTTCGGCGCGGGCGGTCTTGCCGTGAACGGTCATGACTTCATCGATAGTGGTGTGGTGGATGTCGATGGTGCGGTCCAGGGTGCGGCGCAGGTCGCCATCGGTGAAGACCCCCGCCAGACGCCCGTCGGCCTCGACAATGACGGTCATGCCCAGGCCCTTGCGGGTCATTTCCATCAAGGCGTCCTTGAGCAGCGTGCCACGCTGGACCTGCGGCAGTTGCTCGCCGGCATGCATGACGTTCTCGACTTTCAGCAGCAGGCGCCGGCCCAGCGCGCCGCCCGGATGGGAGAAGGCGAAGTCTTCGGCGGTAAAGCCGCGGGCTTCCAGCAGCGCCACGGCCAGGGCGTCGCCCATGACCAGGGCGGCGGTGGTCGAGGAGGTCGGAGCCAGGTTCAGCGGGCAGGCCTCTTGCTCGACCTGGACGTTGAGGTTGACCTCGGCGGCCTTGGCCAGTGGCGAATCAGGGTTGCCGGTGATGCTGATCAACTGGATACCCAGGCGCTTGATCAGCGGCAACAGGGTCACGATTTCATTGGTCGAGCCAGAGTTGGATAGGGCCAGGATCACGTCGTCCCGGGTAATCATGCCCATGTCACCATGGCTGGCTTCGGCCGGATGGACAAAAAACGCGGTGGTGCCAGTGCTGGCCAGGGTGGCGGCGATCTTGTTGCCGATGTGCCCGGACTTGCCCATGCCGACCACTACTACGCGGCCTTTGCTGGCCAGAATCATCTCGCAAGCGCGTACGAAATCTGCGTCGATATGTGGCAGCAAGCCTTGTACGGCTTCTATCTCGAGGCGGATGGTGCGTTGTGCCGATTGAATCAGGTCGCTGGATTGGCTCATGTCAGAAATCGTATAGCCTGATGAAAAGGCGGCGATTATAGCGGTAATGATCGATTCCCTCACGCAAGTTCGTCAGCCTTTGTCCTTCTATAGGTAGGAATTGTCCTGTAAAGCCTGTTTTAGGCTGTCGTGATCCTGAACGCGGATGGCTTCGGCCTTGGGGGCTCCGTATCAGCAGTGATATAGTTCGCCGCCAGTTCGGCCTGCCCTGGGTGCATGTACTCCCGGCAGGGAGCCAAGCGTCCGAGTGAGAGGCTGCATCGCAAGGAGTTTAGATGAGTGCCGATAACGCCTACGCGGTCGAGCTGAAGGGACTGTCCTTCAAGCGCGGTGCGCGCAGCATCTTCAATAATGTCGATATCCGTATTCCGCGGGGCAAGGTCACCGGCATCATGGGGCCTTCCGGTTGCGGCAAGACCACGCTCCTGCGGTTGATGGGCGCGCAATTGCGTCCCAGCAGCGGTGAAGTCTGGGTCAACGGCCAGAACCTGCCCAAATTGTCGCGCGGCGATCTGTTCGACGCCCGCAAGCAGATGGGCGTGCTGTTCCAGAGCGGCGCGCTGTTCACCGATCTCGATGTGTTCGAGAACGTCGCCTTTCCGCTGCGCGTTCATACCCAGCTGCCGGATGAAATGATCCGCGATATCGTCCTGCTCAAGTTGCAGGCGGTCGGGTTGCGCGGTGCCATCGACTTGATGCCCGACGAGCTGTCCGGTGGTATGAAACGTCGTGTGGCCCTGGCCCGGGCCATCGCCCTGGACCCGCAGATCCTCATGTACGACGAGCCGTTCGTAGGCCAGGACCCCATTGCCATGGGCGTGCTGGTGCGCCTGATCCGTCTGCTCAACGACGCGCTGGGTATCACCAGCATCGTGGTTTCCCACGACCTGGCGGAAACCGCGAGCATCGCCGACTACATCTATGTGGTGGGCGATGGCCAGGTGCTGGGGCAGGGCACGCCCGACGAGCTGATGGATTCCGATAACCCGCGGATCCGCCAGTTCATGAAAGGCGACCCCGACGGTCCGGTACCCTTTCACTTTCCAGCGCCGGACTACCGCGCAGATCTTCTGGGGAAGCGCTGATGCGCAAAGTATCTTTATTGGAGCGAATTCGTCTGTTCGGCCACTCGGGCATCGACGTTCTCGCGGTGCTCGGGCGTTCGAGCCTGATGCTGTTTCATGTGTTGTTCGGCCGCGGCAGTATCGGCGGCGGCTTCGGCCTGCTGGTCAAGCAGTTGCATTCGGTGGGCGTGATGTCCCTGGTGATCATTGTGGTCTCCGGGATATTCATCGGCATGGTACTGGCGCTGCAGGGCTTCAATATCCTGTCCAGCTACGGTTCGGAGCAAGCGGTGGGGCAGATGGTGGCCCTGACCTTGTTGCGTGAGTTGGGGCCGGTGGTCACGGCATTGCTCTTCGCCGGCCGGGCCGGTTCGGCGCTGACCGCGGAAATCGGCAACATGAAAGCCACCGAGCAGCTCTCCAGCCTGGAGATGATCGGTGTCGACCCGCTCAAATACATTATTGCGCCACGGCTGTGGGCCGGTTTCATTTCCCTGCCGTTGCTGGCGATCATTTTCAGCGTGGTGGGCATCTGGGGCGGTTCGTGGGTGGCCGTCGACTGGCTGGGAGTCTATGAAGGTTCCTACTGGTCGAACATGCAAAACAGCGTGACGTTCAGCGATGACGTGCTCAATGGCATCATCAAGAGCATCGTTTTCGCCTTTGTCGTGACCTGGATCGCCGTATTCCAAGGCTATGACTGCGAGCCCACTTCAGAGGGGATCAGTCGTGCCACTACCAAGACCGTTGTGTACGCCTCGTTGGCTGTACTCGGCCTGGACTTTATTCTGACCGCCTTGATGTTTGGAGATTTCTGATGCAAAACCGCACCCTGGAAATCGGTGTCGGCCTTTTCCTGCTGGCTGGCATCCTGGCTTTGCTGTTGCTTGCCTTGCGGGTCAGTGGCTTGTCCCCGACCTCGAGCACCGATACTTATAAACTTTACGCATATTTCGACAATATCGCCGGTTTGACGGTCAGAGCTAAAGTGACCATGGCCGGTGTGACCATCGGCAAGGTCACGGCTATCGATCTGGACCGCGACAGTTTCACCGGTCGGGTCACGCTGCAGTTGGAAAAACGCGTAGATAACCTGCCGACCGACTCCACTGCATCTATCCTGACCGCTGGGTTGCTCGGCGAGAAATACATTGGTATCAGCGTCGGCGGCGAAGACACGTTGCTCAAGGATGGCGGGACCATCCACGACACCCAGTCTTCACTGGTGCTTGAGGACCTGATCGGTAAATTCCTGCTCAATACCGTTAGCAAAGACGCCAAATGAGGATTTTTTCATGATCTCTACCTTGCGACGTAGCCTGTTGGTATTACTGGCGGCGTTGCCGTTGATGGCTCACGCCGTGGCGGCGCCTTCCGCGCATGATCTGGTACAGGACACCACCAACCGTCTGCTGGCCGACCTGGCCGCCAACAAAGAAAAGTACAAGCAGGACCCGCAGGACTTTTATGCGGCGCTGAACAGCATCGTGGGGCCGGTCGTGGATGCCGAAGGCATTTCCAAGAGCATCATGACGGTCAAGTACTCGCGTAAAGCCACGCCGGAACAGATGCGCACCTTTGAAGAGAACTTCAAGAAGGGCCTGTTCCAGTTCTATGGCAACGCTTTGCTGGAGTACAACAACCAGGGCATCGTCGTTGACCCTGCCAGGGACGAGTCGGGTGACCGTACCAGCGTCGGCATGACGGTCAAGGGCAGCAACGGTGCGATCTATCCTGTGTCGTACACGCTGGAGAAGATCAGCGGTGAGTGGAAGCTGCGCAACGTGATCATCAACGGCATCAATATCGGCAAGCTGTTCCGCGATCAGTTCGCCGATGCCATGCAGCGCAACGGCAATGACCTGGACAAGACCATCAACAACTGGGCTGGCGAAGTGGCCAAGGCCAAGGAATCGACCGAAAACTCTCCAGAGAAGGTCGTGAAATGAGTGAGTCGGCCGTCCGTCTGGGTGAAGCCGGCGAACTGCTGATCAGCGGTGTGCTGGACTATCGTTCCGGCCCGGGCCTGCGCAAGCAGGGGCAGGCCCTGATCGCCTCCAGCACCGCGGCGGCGCTGGTGCTCGACTGTTCTGCGGTGGAGAAGTCCAGTAGCGTCGGCTTGTCGTTGCTGCTGGCCTTCATGCGCGACGCCGCGGCAGCCGGCAAGGCCATCAGCATCCGTGCGTTACCTGAAGACATGCGCGAAATCGCCGAAGTTTCCGGTTTGACCGAGCTGCTGGCGCAGCCTTAGTAACCATCGACAAGCAAGCCCCCCGTCAGAGTCCTGCTATGCGGGGTTCGCAGGCGCGGGGCTTTTTTGTATGATGTCCGACCCGCGCGCACAGGGCGCCGATTGAGGTTGAGCATGCAGGCCAACGAAGTGAAGAGCTTCCTTGAAGGAAAGCTGTCCGAGACTCTTTCATCCGTTCAGGTAGAAGTTGAGGGCGAAGGCTGCAACTTTCAGCTGAATGTGATCAGTGACGAACTGGTGGCCTTGAGTCCGGTCAAGCGTCAGCAGAGCATCTATGCCCATTTGAACCCGTGGATCGCCGATGGCAGCATCCATGCGGTCACTATGAAATTTTTCAGCAGCGCGGCTTGGGCCGAGCGCACCTGAGCCCAAGGGCGTCGAGATTCTTATGGATAAATTGATTATTACCGGCGGCGTTCGTCTTGATGGCGAAATCCGCATTTCCGGGGCAAAGAACTCTGCCCTGCCGATTCTGGCTGCAACCCTGCTGTGCGATGGCCCGGTCACGGTCGCCAACCTGCCGCACCTGCACGACATCACCACCATGATCGAGCTGTTCGGTCGCATGGGCATCGAGCCTGTGATCGACGAGAAACTCAGCGTCGAAATCGACCCGCGCACCATCAAGACCCTGGTCGCGCCGTATGAACTGGTCAAGACCATGCGTGCCTCGATCCTGGTGCTGGGCCCGATGGTTGCCCGTTTCGGCGAAGCCGAAGTCGCGCTGCCTGGCGGTTGCGCCATCGGTTCGCGTCCGGTCGACCTGCACATCCGCGGCCTGGAAGCCATGGGCGCGGTGATCGACGTCGAAGGCGGCTACATCAAGGCCAAGGCGCCTGAAGGCGGCCTGCGCGGCGCGCACTTCTTCTTCGATACCGTGAGTGTGACCGGTACCGAGAACATCATGATGGCAGCGGCCCTGGCCAAGGGCCGCAGCGTGCTGCAGAACGCCGCCCGCGAGCCGGAAGTGGTCGACCTGGCGAACTTCCTCAACGCCATGGGCGCCAAGGTTTCCGGCGCCGGTACCGACACCATCACCATCGACGGTGTCGAGCGCCTGCACTCGGCGACCTACAAGGTCATGCCGGACCGTATCGAGACCGGCACCTACCTGGTCGCCGCCGCCGTGACTGGCGGTCGCGTGAAGGTCAAGGACACCGATCCGACCATCCTCGAAGCCGTCCTGGAAAAGCTCAAGGAATCCGGCGCCGAAGTCACCACCGGCGAGGACTGGATCGAGCTGAACATGCACGGCAAGCGTCCGAAGGCGGTCAACGTGCGTACCGCGCCGTACCCGGCGTTCCCGACCGACATGCAGGCCCAGTTCATCTCCCTCAACGCCATTGCCGAAGGCACTGGCGCGGTGATCGAGACCATCTTCGAAAACCGCTTCATGCACGTCTACGAGTTGCACCGCATGGGCGCGAAGATCCAGGTCGAAGGCAACACCGCCATCGTCACCGGTACCGAAATCCTCAAGGGCGCGCCCGTCATGGCCACCGACCTGCGGGCTTCGGCCAGCCTGGTGATCTCGGCCCTGATGGCCGAAGGCGACACCCTGATCGATCGCATCTACCACATCGACCGTGGTTACGAGTGCATCGAAGAGAAGCTGCAGATGCTCGGCGCCAAGATCCGCCGCGTACCGGGCTAGTTTGCGTGATGGGCACAGGGACGTGCCCCAAGGTTTCGTTCCAAGTCGAGCCTGTGTTCAGGCTCGATGCGTGTCTGGCGCCATTTGTGACCGGGCATGAGTATCCTGATAAGGACTTACGTTTCCCATGTTGACCATCGCACTGTCCAAGGGCCGCATCCTTGATGACACCTTGCCGCTTCTGGCCGAAGCCGGCATCGTGCCCACCGAGAATCCGGACAAGAGCCGCAAGCTGATCATCCCCACGACCCAGGCCGATGTGCGCTTGCTGATCGTGCGCGCCACCGACGTGCCGACCTATGTCGAACATGGTGCCGCCGACCTCGGCGTTGCCGGTAAAGATGTGCTGATGGAATACGGCGGCCAGGGCCTGTACGAGCCGCTGGACCTGCAGATCGCTCAGTGCAAGCTGATGACCGCCGGTGCCATCGGCGCGGTCGAGCCCAAGGGCCGACTGCGTGTCGCCACCAAGTTCGTCAACGTTGCCAAGCGTTACTACGCCGAGCAGGGTCGTCAGGTCGACATCATCAAGCTGTACGGCTCGATGGAGCTGGCGCCGCTGATCGGCCTGGCGGACAAGATCATCGACGTGGTCGACACCGGCAACACCCTGCGGGCCAACGGCCTGGAGCCCCAGGAGCTGATTTCCATGATCAGTTCCCGCCTGGTGGTCAACAAGGCCTCCATGAAAATGCAGCACGCCCGCATCCAGGCACTGATCGACACCCTGCGCAAAGCAGTGGAGTCGCGACACCGCGGTTGATTCACTCGCGCGGCGCCAGCCGCGCCCGTCTATCCGTGTCATAGCCAATTTTCTCAGGTGCCCGCGCGAATGGACTGGTAGCTTAGGGTGCCTGAGCATTAGCCATTCAATGAGGCCCTCGCTATGACCGCTCCCACTGCAATTCGCCGACTCAACGCTGCTGACCCGGATTTCGCGCATCATCTGGATCATCTGCTGAGCTGGGAAAGTGTGTCTGACGACTCGGTCAATCAGCGGGTGCTGGACATCATCAAAGCGGTGCGCGAGCGCGGCGACGCGGCGCTGGTGGAATTCACCCAGCGTTTCGACGGCCTGCAAGTGGCATCCATGGCCGACCTGATCCTGCCGCGCGAGCGCCTGGAACTGGCCCTGACCCGGATCACCCTGGCCCAGCGCGAAGCCCTGGAAAAAGCCGCGGCGCGGGTGCGCAGCTACCACGAAAAACAGAAACAGGACTCCTGGAGCTACACCGAGGCCGACGGCACGGTGCTGGGCCAGAAGGTCACGCCGCTGGACCGCGCCGGCCTGTATGTGCCGGGTGGCAAGGCGTCTTATCCCTCCTCGGTGTTGATGAATGCCATCCCGGCCAAGGTGGCGGGCGTCACCGAGGTGGTGATGGTGGTGCCGACCCCGCGTGGCGAGGTCAATGAACTGGTGCTGGCCGCGGCCTGCATCGCCGGCGTCGACCGGGTGTTCACCATCGGTGGCGCCCAGGCCGTTGCCGCCCTGGCCTACGGTACCGAGAGCGTGCCGCAGGTGGACAAGGTGGTCGGCCCGGGCAACATCTATGTGGCCACCGCCAAGCGTCACGTGTTCGGCCAGGTGGGTATCGACATGATCGCCGGCCCTTCGGAGATCCTGGTGGTATGCGACGGCCAGACCGACCCAGACTGGATCGCTATGGACCTGTTCTCCCAGGCCGAGCACGACGAAGACGCCCAGGCGATCCTGGTCAGCCCGGACGCCGCGTTCCTCGATCAGGTCGCCGCCAGCATCGCCAAGCTGCTGCCGACCATGGAGCGCGCGCAAATCATCAATACCTCGATCAACGGCCGTGGCGCGCTGATCCAGGTGCGCGACATGCAGCAGGCCATTGACGTGGCCAACCGCATCGCTCCGGAGCACCTCGAGCTGTCCGTCGCCGATCCCCAGGCCTGGCTGCCACAGATCCGCCACGCTGGCGCGATCTTCATGGGCCGTCACACTTCCGAGGCCCTGGGCGACTACTGCGCGGGCCCGAACCACGTGTTGCCGACTTCCGGCACGGCGCGGTTCTCCTCGCCGCTGGGGGTGTATGACTTCCAGAAACGTTCGTCGATCATTTTCTGCTCGGAGCAGGGCGCTTCCGAACTGGGCAAGACCGCCTCGGTGCTGGCCCGTGGCGAGTCGCTGAGCGCCCACGCCCGCAGTGCGGAATACCGGATCATCGCTGACCAGGAACAGGGGCAATAAGCATGAGTAAATTCTGGAGTCCGTTCGTCAAGGACTTGGTGCCCTACGTGCCGGGCGAACAGCCGAAGCTGACCAAACTGGTCAAGCTCAACACCAACGAAAACCCTTACGGTCCGTCGCCCAAGGCGCTGGCCGCGATGCAGGGCGAACTGAACGACAACCTGCGCCTGTACCCGGACCCCAACAGCGACCTGCTCAAGCAGGCGGTGGCCCGCTATTACGGGGTACAGAGCAACCAGGTGTTCCTCGGCAACGGTTCCGACGAAGTGCTGGCGCACATCTTCCACGGCTTGCTGCAGCACGACCGGCCGCTGCTGTTCCCGGATATCAGCTACAGCTTCTATCCGGTGTATTGCGGCCTGTACGGCATCGACTTCGAGGCGCTGCCGCTGGATGAGCAGTTCCAGATCCGCCCAGCCGATTACGCCAGGCCGAATGGTGGGATCATCTTCCCCAATCCGAACGCGCCGACCGGTTGCCTGCTGGCCCTGGAGGCCGTCGAGCAGATCCTCAAGGCCAGCCCGGATTCGGTCGTGGTGGTGGACGAGGCGTACATCGATTTCGGCGGTGAAACCGCCATCAGCCTGGTGGACCGCTATCCGAACCTGCTGGTGACCCAGACCCTGTCCAAGTCCCGTTCGCTGGCTGGCCTGCGGGTCGGCCTGGCGGTGGGGCACCCGGACCTGATCGAAGCTCTGGAGCGGATCAAGAACAGCTTCAACTCCTACCCGCTGGATCGCCTGGCGATCGTCGGGGCCGCGGCGGCGTTCGAGGATCGCGAGTACTTCGCCAAGACCTGCCAGCTGGTGATCGATAGCCGCGAGCAGGTGGTGGCGCAGTTGCGCGCCAAGGGCTTTGAAGTGCTGCCGTCGGCCGCCAACTTCATCTTTGCCCGCCATCCGCAGCACGACGCAGCGACCCTGGCGGCCAAGCTGCGGGAGCAGGGGGTGATTGTCCGGCACTTCAAGCAGGAGCGGATTGCCCAGTTCCTGCGGATCAGTATCGGCACGCCGGAGCAGAACCAGGCCCTGATCGACGGCCTGGGCGAGCTGTAAGCCCTATCGCGAGCCAGCTCGCTCCAATAGGAGAGAGCTGGCTCGCGATGCCTTTACTCTTTTTCCTTGACCGGCGCCGGTGGCGGGCGCAGGCCGATTTCAGCGGTGAGCTTGAGCTCCTTGCCGTTGCGCATCACCTGGATGCTGACCTTGTCGCTGGGTTTGATCCGCGCCACCTGGTTCATCGAGCGACGGCCATCGCCGGCCGGTTCACCATCGATGCTGAGAATCACGTCACCCAACTGCATGCCGGCTTTTTGCGCCGGACCGTCGCGGAAAATCCCCGCCACCACGATGCCCGGGCGCCCGGACAAGCCGAACGATTCGGCCAGTTCCTGGGTCAGCGGCTGCACCTCGATACCCAGCCAGCCACGAATCACCTGGCCGTGTTCGATGATCGACTTCATCACCTCCATGGCCAGCTTGATCGGGATGGCGAAGCCAATGCCCTGGGAACCGCCGGACTTGGAGAAGATCGCCGTGTTGATCCCGGTCAGGTTACCGTTGGCATCCACCAGCGCGCCGCCGGAGTTGCCCGGGTTGATCGCCGCGTCGGTCTGGATGAAGTCTTCGTAGTTGTTCAGGCCCAGCTGATTGCGCCCGGTGGCGCTGATGATGCCCATGGTCACGGTCTGGCCGACCCCGAACGGGTTGCCGATGGCCAGGGTCACGTCGCCGATGCGGATGCTGTCGGAGCGTCCGACGGTGATCGAAGGCAGGTTCTTCAGATCGATCTTGAGGACCGCCAGGTCGGTTTCCGGATCGCTGCCGATCACATGGGCCAGGGTTTCACGACCGTCCTTGAGCGCCACCACAATCTGTTCGGCGCCGGCGGTCACGTGGTTGTTGGTCAGCAGATAACCTTCGGGACTCATGATCACCCCGGAACCCAGGCTCGATTCCATGCGCTGCTGCTTGGGCAGGTTGTCGCCGAAGAAGCGGCGGAACTGTGGGTCCTCGAACAACGGGTGCGCCGGTTTGTTGATGACCTTGGTGGTGTACAGGTTGACCACCGCCGGCGCGGCGATCGCCACGGCATCGGCATAGGACACCGGGCCTTGTCGAAGCGCCTTGGTTTGTGGGGCTTGCTGCAGGTTGACGTCCAGGCTGGGCAGGCCGACCCATTGCGGGTAGCGCTGAATTATCAGCAACGCGATAAGCACGCCGGCCAACAGTGGCCAGCCAAAAAAACGCAGAGCCTTGAGCATTGAGCAAGTCCTGAGAGGTTGCAGGCCGCCCGGGACGGCCCATAATGTCGCGCATTATACGAGGCCGCGCGCGCCTCTGAACGGGATATTTAGGAGTCTTTTATGGCCGTTGCCCTGAGCACTCTGGTAGAGGAAGCGGACCGCTACCTGGGCAGTTCGCGAATCGCCGATTACTGCCCCAATGGCTTGCAGGTCGAAGGCCGGCCACAAGTGATGCGCATCGTCAGCGGTGTCACGGCCAGCCAGGCATTGCTTGATGCCGCGGTGGAGGCCAATGCCGATCTGGTGCTGGTGCATCACGGTTATTTCTGGAAAGGCGAGAACCCCTGCATCACCGGCATGAAGCAGCGCCGGCTGAAAACCCTGCTCAAGCACGATATCAGCCTGCTGGCCTATCACCTGCCGCTGGACCTGCACCCGGACGTCGGCAACAACGTGCAGCTGGCGCGGCAGCTGGATATCACCGTGGAAGGTCCGCTGGACCCGGACAACCTGAAGATCGTCGGGCTGGTCGGCTCCCTTGCCGAGCCCATGACCGCGCGGGACTTCGCGCGCAAGGTTCAGGAGGTGATGGGGCGCGAGCCGCTGGTGGTCGAAGGCAGCAAGATGATCCGGCGTGTCGGCTGGTGCACCGGCGGTGGCCAGGGCTACATCGATCAGGCGGTGCTGGCCGGGGTCGATCTGTACCTGAGCGGTGAGGCCTCGGAGCAGACCTTCCACAGCGCCCGGGAAAACGACATCAGTTTCATCGCTGCCGGTCATCACGCCACCGAGCGTTACGGCGTGCAGGCGCTGGGGGATTACCTGGCCCGCCGCTTCGCCCTCGAACACTTGTTCATCGACTGCCCGAACCCTATATAAAGCCTTGTCCTGTAGCCGCTGCCGCAGGCTGCACCAAGGCCCGCAGGGCTTTCAAGAGCACGCCTGCTGCGCAGTCGATCGCCGCCTGCGGCAGCGGCTACAGAGAGGCGTAAACACAGCAAACAGGCGGGTATATTCATATACCGTTTCGATCTAGCTGGCGTCCTGATTAGAAGAGGTCGCTGTGCTAGCATGCCCCGCTCGAACACGGCCCGCAGGCCGTCCATAAGAAAGCTTTCGTGAGTAGCCATGGTCGACAAACTGACGCATCTGAAACAGCTGGAGGCGGAAAGCATCCACATCATCCGCGAGGTGGCCGCCGAGTTCGACAACCCGGTGATGCTGTACTCCATCGGTAAAGACTCCGCCGTGATGCTGCACCTGGCGCGCAAGGCGTTCTTCCCGGGCAAGCTGCCGTTTCCGGTGATGCACGTCGACACCCAGTGGAAATTCCAGGAGATGTACAAGTTCCGCGATCGCATGGTCGAAGAGCTGGGCCTGGAACTGATCACCCACGTCAACCCGGAAGGCGTTGCGCAGGGCATCAACCCCTTCACCCACGGCAGTGCCAAGCACACCGACATCATGAAAACCGAGGGCCTCAAGCAGGCGCTGGACAAGTACGGTTTCGATGCGGCGTTCGGCGGTGCCCGGCGTGACGAAGAGAAATCCCGGGCCAAGGAGCGCGTGTACTCGTTCCGCGACAGCAAGCATCGCTGGGACCCGAAGAACCAGCGCCCCGAGCTGTGGAACGTCTACAACGGCAAGGTCAACAAGGGCGAGTCGATCCGCGTCTTCCCGCTGTCGAACTGGACCGAGCTGGACATCTGGCAATACATCTATCTGGAAGGCATCCCGATCGTGCCGCTGTACTTCGCCGCCGAGCGCGAAGTGATCGAGAAGAACGGCACCCTGATCATGATCGACGACGAGCGCATCCTCGAGCACCTCTCCGACGAGGAGAAGGCCCGCATCGTCAAGAAGAAGGTGCGTTTCCGTACCCTTGGCTGCTACCCGTTGACGGGCGCGGTGGAGTCCGAGGCCGAGAGCCTGACGGACATCATTCAGGAAATGCTCCTGACGCGAACTTCCGAGCGCCAGGGCCGGGTCATCGATCACGATGGCGCCGGTTCCATGGAAGACAAGAAACGTCAGGGCTATTTCTAAGTAGGGTCTAACATGTCGCATCAATCCGAATTGATCAGCGAGGACATCCTCGCCTACCTGGCCCAGCACGAACGCAAAGAACTGCTGCGCTTCTTGACCTGCGGTAACGTCGACGACGGCAAGAGCACCCTGATCGGGCGCCTGCTGCACGATTCGAAGATGATCTACGAAGACCATCTGGAAGCCATTACCCGCGACTCGAAAAAAGTCGGTACCACCGGCGACGACATCGACCTGGCGTTGCTGGTCGACGGCCTGCAGGCCGAGCGCGAGCAGGGCATCACCATCGATGTCGCCTATCGCTACTTCTCCACCGCCAAGCGCAAATTCATCATCGCCGACACCCCCGGCCATGAGCAGTACACCCGCAACATGGCCACCGGTGCTTCCACCTGTGACCTGGCGATCATCCTGGTGGATGCCCGCTACGGCGTGCAGACCCAGACCCGTCGCCACAGCTTCATCGCCTCCCTGCTGGGCATCAAGCACATAGTCGTGGCCATCAACAAGATGGACCTCAAGGACTTCGACCAGGGCGTGTTCGAGTCGATCAAGGCCGACTACCTGAAGTTCGCCGAAGGCCTGAAGATGAAGCCCACCAGCCTGCACTTCGTGCCGATGTCGGCCCTCAAGGGCGACAACGTGGTGAACAAGTCCGAGCGCTCGCCGTGGTACACCGGCCAGTCGCTGATGGAAATCCTCGAGACCGTGGAAGTGGCGGGCGACCGCAACTTCAGCGACCTGCGCTTCCCGGTGCAGTACGTCAACCGTCCGAACCTGAACTTCCGTGGTTTCGCCGGGACCCTGGCCAGCGGCATCGTGCACAAGGGCGACGAAGTCGTGGTGCTGCCGTCGGGCAAGAGCAGTCGGGTGAAATCCATCGTCACCTTCGAAGGCGAGCTGGAGCATGCCGGCCCGGGCCAGGCCGTGACCCTGACCATGGAAGACGAGATCGACATCTCCCGTGGCGACCTGCTGGTACATGCCGACAACGTACCGCCGGTGACCGACAGTTTCGAAGCCATGCTGGTCTGGATGGCCGAAGAGCCGATGCTGCCGGGCAAGAAATACGACATCAAGCGCGCCACCAGCTACGTGCCGGGCTCCATTGCCAGCATCGTCAACAGGGTCGACGTGAACACCCTTGAAGAAGGTCCGGCCAGCGCCCTGCAGCTGAACGAGATCGGCAAGGTCAAGATCGCTCTTGACGCGCCGATCGCCCTCGACGGTTACGACAGCAACCGCACCACCGGTGCGTTCATCGTCATCGACCGCTTGACCAACGGCACTGTCGGCGCCGGCATGATCGTCGCCCAGCCTGTGGTGCATGGCAGCAGCACGCATCATGGCAAGCTGGCCCATGTCGCCACCGAGGAGCGTGCCCAGCGCTTCGGCCAGCAACCGGCCACCGTGCTGTTCAGCGGCCTGTCCGGCGCCGGCAAGAGCACCCTGGCCTACGCGGTCGAGCGCAAGCTGTTCGACCTGGGCCGCGCGGTATTCGTCCTCGACGGCCAGAACCTGCGTCACGACCTGAACAAGGGCCTGCCCCAGGATCGCGCCGGGCGTACCGAGAACTGGCGGCGTGCCGCGCACGTGGCGCGCCAGTTCAACGAAGCCGGCCTGCTGACCCTGGCGGCGTTCGTTGCGCCGAGTGCGGAAGGTCGTGAACAGGCCAGGGACCTGATCGGCAAGGAACGTCTGTTGACGGTCTACGTCCAGGCCTCGCCGGCGGCCTGCGCCGAGCGTGATCCGCAGGGCTTGTACGCCGCAGGCGGGGATAACATCCCGGGCGAGTCCTTCCCGTACGACGTGCCGCTGGATGCCGATCTGGTGATCGATACCCAGTCCGTGTCGCTGGAAGAGGGCGTCAAGCAAGTGCTGGAACTGCTGCGCAAGCGTGGCGCGATCTAAGCTTTAGCGGCCAATGAAAAGCCCGCCGTCGAGTGATCGACGGCGGGCTTTTTTGTGGCCTTGAGAAAGCTATCGCGGGCAAGCCTCGCTCCTACAGACGCAAGCGTGTTGCTTCTGTGTAGGAGCGAGGCTTGCCCGCGATGAGGCCCTTGCAGGCGCCCCGTTATTTGCCTGGATACTCCCGATGCATCTGTTCCAGCAGCGCATCCTTGTTCTGCCACAGCTGGTTGATCCAGCCCTGGAACTCCAGGCGGTACACGCCATCCTGATCGTAGTTCTTGCCGATGAACTGCGGCGGGATCGGCAACTCCTCGAAATGCACCACCACCTCGTTGACCTTGCCGCACAGCAGGTCCCAATAACCCGGCTGGCCCGCCGGATAATGAATGGTGACGTTGACGATGGATTCCAGCTGCTCGCCCATGGCGTCCAGCACGAAGGCGATGCCGCCGGCCTTGGGCTTGAGCAGGTAGCGGAACGGTGAGGCCTGTTGCGCGTGCTTGGCCTGGGTGAAGCGTGTGCCTTCGACGAAGTTGAAGATGCCCACCGGGTTGTCGCGGAATTTCGCGCAGGTCTTGCGAGTGGTCTCCAGGTCCTTGCCCTTTTTCTCCGGGTGTTTTTCCAGGTAGGCCTTGGAGTAGCGCTTCATGAATGGGAAGCCCAGGGCCCACCAGGCCAGGCCGATCACCGGCACCCAGATCAGCTCCTGCTTGAGGAAGAACTTCAGCGGGCGGATACGCCGGTTGAGCACGTATTGCAGGACCATGATGTCGACCCAGCTCTGGTGGTTGCTGGTGATCAGGTACGAGTGCCGGTAGTCCAGGCTGTCGAGCCCGCTGAGGTGCCAGCGGGTGTGCCCGAGCAGGCTCATCCAGGCCTTGTTGTTGCTGATCCAGGCTTCATGGATGTGGCTCATCAGCCAGTCGGTGAAGCGCTGGGCCGCAGGGAAGGGCAGCAGCAACTTGAAGATCGCCACCACGAACAGCGGGGTGCAGCAGACGATGGTGTTGAGCGCCAACAACAGCGAGGCGATCACGCCCCGCAGCGGTGCAGGTAGAAAATCCAATTTACACATCCAGGGGTCGGTTGGCGGCTTGAATCGCGGTCAGGGCGATGGTGTAGACGATGTCGTCGACCTGGGCGCCGCGCGGCAAGTCGTTCACCGGCTTGCGCAGGCCTTGCAGCATCGGCCCGAGGCTGACGCAGTCGGCGCTGCGCTGCACGGCCTTGTGGGTAGTGTTGCCGGTGTTCAGGTCGGGGAACACGAACACTGTGGCCTTGCCCGCGACCAGGCTGTTGGGCGCCAGTTGCTGGGCCACGACCTCGTTGGCCGCGGCATCGTATTGCAATGGACCGTCGATCAGCAGCGAGCTTTGGGCTTCATGGGCCAGCAAGGTGGCTTCGCGGACCTTCTCCACTTCTTCGCCACTGGCCGATTCACCGCTGGAATAGCTGATCATCGCCACCCTCGGGGTGATGCCGAACGCGGCCGCCGAGTCGGCGCTTTGCAGGGCGATCTCGGCCAGCTCGCTGGCGCTCGGGTGCGGGTTCATCACGCAGTCGCCGTAGACCAGCACCTGCTCGGGAAACAGCATGAAAAACACCGACGACACCAGGGTGCAGCCCGGCGCGGTCTTGATCAACTGCAGGGCCGGGCGGATGGTATTGGCGGTGGAGTGGATCAGGCCGGACACCAGGCCATCGACTTCGTCCAGGGCCAGCATCATGGTGCCGATCACTACTGGGTCTTCCAGTTGCTGTTCGGCCATCGGCGCGTTGAGGCTCTTGCTCTTGCGCAGCGCCACCATCGGCTCGACGTAACGCTCGCGGATCTGATCCGGGTCGATGACTTCCAGGCCGGGCGGCAGCTCGATGCCCTGGGCCCGGGCGACCGCCTCGACATCCGCCGGCTTGGCCAGCAGCACGCAACGGGCGATGCCGCGCGCCTGGCAGATCGCCGCGGCCTGCACGGTCAGCGGCTCGCTGCCTTCGGGCAGGACGATGCGCTTGTTGGCTTCCTGGGCGCGCTGGATCAACTGATAGCGGAACACCGCCGGCGACAGGCGCATTTCCCGCGGTGTGCCGCAGCGCTGGTGCAGCCACTTGGCGTCCAGGTGGCTGGCGACGAAGTCGGTGATGATCTCCGCGCGCTCGCGGTCGTCGATGGGGATTTCCTTGTTCAGGCCGTTCAACTGGTTGGCGGTGTCGTAGGAGCCGGTGCTCACCGACAGCACTGGCAGGCCGGCATTCAAGGCGCCGCGGCACAGCTCCATGATCCGCGGGTCGGGCAGGGTGTCGCTGGTCAGCAGCAACCCGGCCAGGGGCACGCCGTTGATCGCGGCCAGGCTCACGGCGAGGATGATGTCGTCGCGATCGCCGGGCGTCACTACCAATACGCCGGGCTTGAGCAGTTCCACGGTGTTACGCATGGTGCGCGCGCAGATGATGATTTTGGTCATGCGCCGGCTTTCGTAGTCGCCGGCGTTGAGCACCTGGGCGCCCATCAGGTCGGCGACGTCGCGGGTGCGCGGCGCGTTCAGTTCCGGCTGGAAGGGGATGCAGCCGAGCAGGCGGAAGTCGCCGCTGCGCAGCAGGGGCGAGTGCTCTTTCAGGCGGGCGGAAAAGGCTTCCATGCTTTCGTCGGTCCGCACCTTGTTGAGGATCACCCCCAGCACTTTCGGATCGCGCGGGCCGCCGAACAGCTGCGCCTGCAACTCCACGCGACCGGACAGCTCGGTGAGCACTTCGTTTTCCGGGGCCGATACCAGGATCACCTCGGCATCCAGGCTTTTCGCCAGGTGCAGGTTGACCCGCGCGGCATAGCTGGCGCTGCGGGTCGGCACCATGCCTTCGACCACCAGCACGTCCTTGCCGACGGCCGCCTGCTGGTACAGGGTGATGATTTCTTCCAGCAGTTCGTCCAGCTGGCCGTCGCCGAGCATCCGTTCGACATGGGCCAGGCCCAGCGGCTGCGGCGGTTTCAGGCCATGGGTGCGGGCCACCAGCTCGGTCGAGCGTTCAGGGCCGGTATCGCCTGGGTGAGGCTGGGCAATGGGTTTGAAGAAGCCGACCTTGAGGCCGGCTCGTTCCAGGGTACGCACCAGCCCGAGGCTGATGGAGGTCAGACCCACACCAAAATCGGTGGGCGCGATAAAAAAAGTTTGCATGCGGATTCTCGACGGGTGCATGGCCACGGTGAGTCGCTTATGTTTACTGCTCTACCGGAAATTCAGGCGCCAAGGTTAGCGCTAACCGAGCCTTGTGCGCACCAACCGCAGGCAAAGGGCTGGCCTATTTTTTCCGCACGCTTGAGCGGATCCAGGATCCAGGCCCGGGATTGCCAGGGCGGCTGGTGGCGCAGGTGCTGGGTATGGCCACAGGACAGCTCGACGACCCAGTGGCCGTCTTCATCCTGATGAAAGCCGACGATCGTCGAGCCTGGCGTCAGGTTCCGTTTGTCCGGGTTCCGTTCGCTTTCGGGCGATTGCTTCGCTAAACTTGGACGTTCTTCATTCTTATGCAAAAGGTCTCGCCCCATGCTGATCGCCGCCAACAAGGCTGTCTCCATCGACTATACCCTCACCAACGACGCTGGTGAGGTCATCGACAGCTCCGCCGGCGGCGCACCGCTGGTCTACCTGCATGGTGCAGGAAACATCATTCCAGGCCTGGAAAAGGCCCTGGAAGGCAAGAACGTCGGCGACGAGCTGAGCGTTGCCGTTGAGCCGGAAGATGCCTACGGCGAATACGCCGCCGAGCTGGTCAGCACCCTGAGCCGCAGCATGTTCGAAGGCGTCGACGAACTGGAAGTGGGCATGCAGTTCCACGCTTCCGCTCCGGACGGCCAGATGCAGATCGTCACCATCCGCGACCTGGATGGCGACGACGTGACTGTCGACGGCAACCACCCGCTGGCCGGCCAGCGCCTGAACTTCAAGGTCAAGGTTGTCGACATCCGTGACGCCAGCCAGGAAGAAATCGCCCATGGCCACGTCCATGGCGAAGGTGGCCATCACCACTGATTTCTGCGCTAAGCTCAAGTCTGACTGGAGAGGCGCCCGAGGGCGCCTTTTTAGTCGGCGGCTTTTATCGTCGGGCAACAGGCGGTACTGTCGAGTGGCTGTTTTCTGCAAGAACACGGGAATTTGGAGTTCGTCATGAGTGCTTTTCACGACCTTAAATTGAAAGCCCTGGATGGTCAGGAGCTACCGCTCGCGCCTTTCAAGGGGCACGTCGTGCTGGTGGTCAACGTCGCCTCCAAGTGTGGTCTGACACCACAATACGCGGCGCTGGAGAACCTCTACCAGCAATACAAAGGCCAGGGGTTCAGCGTGCTGGGCCTGCCGTGTAATCAGTTCGCCGGGCAGGAGCCGGGCTCCGAGCAGGAGATCCAGGAATTCTGCAGCCTCAACTACGGGGTGACCTTTCCGTTGAGCAGCAAGCTGGACGTCAACGGTCCGGAGCGCCATCAGTTGTACCGTCTGCTGGCGGGCGAAGGGGCGGAATTCCCGGGCGACATCACCTGGAATTTCGAGAAATTCCTGCTGGGCAAGGACGGCCGCGTCCTGGCGCGTTTCTCCCCACGCACCGCGCCCGACGATTCGACGGTCATCCAGGCCATCGAAAAAGCCTTGAGCTGAATCTGCACGCCGGGCCCCGCTGCCCGGCCGGTTTTACCGCGCGTTCCTCCGCTTTGGCACCTTAATCACCCCGATCAATAGTGCTGGGCGTTGCCTGGGGCACGGAATATTATCACCATCATAAGGCCGTCGGTGTCCCCGCCCGACTTGCCATTTCCCGCGATTAAGACCGTCAGCCCTGGAGTACCGCATGCCCGTTCAAGCCTTGTTCAAACCCTTTCAGCTGGGTGCCCTGGAGCTGTCGACCCGGGTGGTGATGGCGCCGATGACCCGCTCGTTTTCCCCGGGTGGCGTGCCGAACTCGAAAGTCATCGAGTACTACCGTCGTCGCGCCGCGGCCGGGGTCGGCCTGATCATCACCGAAGGCACCACGGTCGGGCACAAGGCCTCCAACGGCTATCCGAACGTTCCGCGCTTTTATGGCGAAGCGGCCCTGGCCGGCTGGAAGAAGGTGGTGGACGCGGTGCACGCCGAAGGCGGCAAGATCGTTCCGCAGTTGTGGCATGTGGGCAATGTGCGCCGCCTGGGCACCGAGCCGGACGCCAGCGTGCCGGGTTACGGCCCGTCGGAAAAACTCAAGGATGGCCAGGTGGTGGTCCACGGCATGACCCGGGACGACATCGGCGAAGTGATCGCCGCCTTCGCCCAGGCCGCCAAGGATGCCCAGGACATCGGCATGGACGGCGTGGAGATCCACGGCGCCCACGGTTACCTGGTCGACCAGTTCTTCTGGGAGGGCAGCAACCAGCGTACCGACGAGTACGGTGGCGACCTGGCCCAGCGTTCGCGGTTTGCCATCGAGCTGATCCAGGCCGTGCGCGCCGCGGTGGGCCCTGGCTTTCCGATCATCTTCCGTTTTTCGCAGTGGAAGCAGCAGGACTACAGCGCCCGCCTGGTCCAAACCCCCGAGGCCCTGGGCGAGTTCCTCAAGCCGCTGGCGGATGCCGGCGTGGACATCTTCCACTGCTCCACCCGGCGTTTCTGGGAGCCGGAGTTCGAGGGTTCTGAGCTGAACCTGGCCGGCTGGACCCGTCAGCTCACCGGCAAGCCGACCATTACCGTGGGCAGCGTCGGCCTCGACGGCGAGTTCCTGCAATTCATGGTCAACACCGACAAGGTGGCGCAGCCGGCGAGCCTGGAAAAGCTCCTGGAGCGTCTGAACAACGACGAATTCGATCTGGTAGCGGTAGGGCGCGCGTTGCTGGTGGACCCGGACTGGGCGCAGAAGGTGCGGGACGGTCGCGAGCAGGACATCCTGCCGTTCAGCCGTGAGGCGTTGATGACGCTGGTCTGAGTGCAGCCGGGAAACGTTATCGCGGGCAAGCCTCGCTCCTACAGGATCACGAGGCTTGTCCGCGATGCTTTTGGCCCTGATGTTTTCAGCGCTAGGGCAACAACCGCCCCTCAGGCACCACCACTTCTTCCGTGCAGGCGCCTCGCAGCTGGGTTTCAAACTGCTCGATGATCGCCGCCCAGCCCTGGCGACTGGCGTGCTGGCGGGCATTGAGGCGCACCCGGCGCAAGGTCTCGGGATCTTCCAGCAGCCAGCTGGCGGCATCGCAGAACGCGCATTCGTCCCCGGGCATCGCCAGCACACCGTTGTAGCCATGGCGAATATGCTGGGCCGCCGCGGCCTGGTCGTAGGCCACCACGGCCAGCCCCGAGGCCAGGGCCTCCAGCACCACGTTGCCGAAGGTTTCGGTCAGGCTCGGGAACAGGAACAGATCCCCCGACGCGTAGTGACTGGCCAGCGCTTCGCCGCGTTGCGAGCCGCAGAACACCGCGTCCGGCAACTCCCTCTGCAGGACCGCGCGTTGCGGGCCATCGCCCACCACGATCAATTTCATGGACTGCTGTGGATAAGTGTCCTGCAGCTGAGCGAAGCAGCGTTTGAGCAGGCCCAGGTTCTTCTCCGGCGCCAGGCGGCCAACGTGAATCACCGCGATATCGTCGTTGCCCAGGCCCCAGCCTTGGCGCAGTTCGTTGAGGCGCTTGGCCGGGTGGAACAGCTGGCTGTCGACCCCGCGCGACAGCAGCGCCAGGCGTTCGAAGTTGCGCCGCTCCAGCTCCAGGCGCTGGCTGGCGCTGGGCACCAGGGTCAGCTTGGAACGGTTGTGGAACCAGCGCAGGTAGTGGGTCAGCAGGCGGGTTAGCAAACCCAGGCCGTACTGGCTGGAGTACTGCTGGAAGTTGGTGTGGAAACCGCTGACCACGGAAATCCCCAGGCGCCGCGCCGCCCGCAGCGCGGACAGGCCCAGCGGGCCCTCGGTGGCGATGTACAGCACATCCGGGCGATGACGTTTCCAGCGCCGCAACAGCTTGTGCATCGACGACTGGCCCCATTGCAGCCCCGGATAACCCGGCAGCGGCCAGCCACGGCACAGCAGCAGGCCCTCGTCGCTGATCCGGCTCTGATCGGCGCCCTGACGTGGGCGGATCAGTTCCACCTGGTGTCCACGGGCGCGCAATCCATCGCACAGGCGGCCAAGGGTATTGGCCACGCCATTGATTTCCGGTGGGAAGGTTTCGGTGATCAGAGTGATATGCAGAGCTGTCGTCATGGCCTCAGTGTCAGCCGAGGCCATGTCGTCATTGTGACGTTGCGATGATGGATTTGTGACCCGCTCAGCGCTGCTGGGTCACCAGGCTTTCCGCGCCGCGCTCACGCACCCAGAACAGCGTCGCCCCGGCCACCGCCGCCGGCATCATCAGGATGTTGACCACCGGGATCAGCAGCACCAGATAGACGATCCCGCCAAAGCTCATGCTCTGCCAGCGCTTTTCCCGCAGCCAGGCGAGCATCTCGTTCCAGCCCAGCTTGTGGTTGTCCGCCGGGTAGTCGATGTACTGGATCGCCATCATCCATACGCCGAACAGCAGCCACAGCGGCGCGGCCACCAGGTTCACCACCGGAATGAAGGACAGGATGAACAGGCCGATGGCCCGCGGCAGGAAATAACCCAGCTTGCGCATTTCCCGGGCCAGGGTGCGCGGGATCATGGCCAGCAGTTCGGCCCAGCTGAAGGGCGGGAAATCGTCGGTGCCACGGACCACCACTTCGACTTTCTCCGCGAGAAACCCGTTGAAGGGCGCGGCAATCACGTTGGCCAGCATGGTGAAGGTGAAAAACACCATCAGCAGCACCAGCACCACGAACAGCGGCCAGAGGATGTAGCTGAGAAAGCTCAGCCAGTCCGGCAGGGACGGCATCAGGGTGTCGACCCACAGGCTGAACTGATGGCCGGCGAAATAGATCAATCCGACGAACAGCACCAGGTTGATGGCCAGGGGCAAAAGGACGAACAGACGCAGGCCGGGGCTGAGCACCAGCTTGAGGCCTTCGCGCAGGTATTGCGGGCCGGACAGAACAGGGGCGGGCATAGGGAGCTCCGTGCAGGGGGAAAACGCGCCGACCTTACCGGCTTTGCCCCACCGGCGAAAGCGCGGTCGCAAGGTCGACATCAACTGTAACAAAGGCGCCGGTAAATACGCCGATACCGGATAGAGACCTCCTATGAGCTGGATTGTTAAACCGTATTTCCTTAATCTTCGCTCCCTCTATACGCTGCACCCATTATTTTTCGGACGGGCGAACCTGAAGCCTTCCCCAAGTGCTTTCGCCGTCCTTTTTTATTCCAGCCGGCAATCCGGCGTTCCGCGCCAGTGATCCGGGCCGGTCGATAGGAGTGAGTCATGTCTGATGTACGTCATTCGCGTGTGATTATTCTCGGTTCCGGCCCTGCCGGTTACAGCGCCGCGGTCTATGCCGCCCGCGCCAACCTGAAGCCGCTGCTGATTACCGGCATGCAGGCCGGCGGTCAGCTGACCACCACCACCGAAGTCGACAACTGGCCGGGCGACGTCCACGGCCTGACCGGCCCGGCGCTGATGGAGCGCATGCGTGAACACGCCGAGCGTTTCGAGACCGAAATCGTCTTCGATCACATCAATGCCGTGGACTTCGCCGCCAAGCCTTATACCCTGACCGGCGATAGCGCGACCTACACCTGCGACGCCCTGATCATCGCCACCGGCGCCAGCGCCCGTTACCTGGGCCTGCCTTCGGAAGAGGCGTTCATGGGCAAGGGTGTGTCGGCCTGCGCGACCTGCGACGGTTTCTTCTATCGCAACAAGCCTGTGGCCGTGGTCGGTGGCGGCAACACCGCTGTCGAAGAAGCCCTGTACCTGGCCAACATCGCCAGCAAGGTCACCCTGATCCACCGTCGCGATACCTTCCGCGCCGAGAAGATCCTGATCGACAAGCTCAATGCCCGGGTTGCCGAAGGCAAGATCGAACTCAAGCTGAACGCCAACCTGGACGAAGTGCTGGGCGACAACATGGGTGTCACCGGCGCGCGCCTGAAGAACAACGACGGCAGCTTCGACGAAATCAAGGTCGACGGTGTGTTCATCGCGATTGGCCACACCCCGAACACTTCGCTGTTCGAAGGCCAGCTGGAGCTGAAGGACGGCTACCTGGTCGTGCAGGGCGGCCGTGAAGGTAATGCCACCGCCACCAGCATCGCAGGCATCTTCGCCGCCGGCGACGTGGCCGACCACGTGTACCGCCAGGCCATTACCTCGGCCGGCGCCGGCTGCATGGCCGCCCTGGACACCGAGCGTTACCTGGACGACCTGCAGAACGCTTGATTCTCAGACCGTTGCAATGAAAAAACCGGCCCAGGCCGGTTTTTTTGTGTCTGTTGTTTCCGTAGGAGCGAGCGGGCGGCGATCCGACTTGCCCGCGATAGGCTCCACGCGGTCTATCTGCAGCACCGCGTTGTCTGGATCGCGGGCAAGCCTCGCTCCTACAGGTCAGCGGCGCTTGAGTGGCTGCTGGGCAAACTTCACACCCGCCAGGCCATGGGCGATCAGCGCGCGGATATTGCCATGGTCGCTGCCTTCAGGGGTGGCCAGCACCGAGCGGTAATGCTCACCGAACGCCAACAGCGCTTCTTCGTCGCTCAAGCCTTCCAGCAGGGCCAGGCCCAGGGTCTTGCACGAACCTTCGTTCTGCCCGGCGGCGTTTTCCACGCCACCGTTGTTGAAGGCTTGTGGCTGGTAGTCGTAGCCCGCGGCGATAAAGGCCAGGGTGTCGGCGAAGGCGTGCTCGCCGCTCTTGAGGCTGGCGCGCAGGGTGTTCAGGTCAGTCATGGGGTTTTCCTTTGGCGAACGCCGCTTGCTGCTCGGCGCTGGCTTCTTTCTGGTAGAGGTTCTTCCACTCGGCGTAGGGCATGCCATACACCACTTCACGGGCGTCATCGAGGCTGACCTCGATCTGGCGCTCGTCGGCCTCGGCCTTGTACCACTTGGACAGGCAGTTGCGGCAGAAGCCGGCGAGGTTCATCAGGTCGATGTTCTGCACGTCCTTGCGGCTGTCCAGGTGTGCGACCAGGCGGCGGAAGGCGGCGGCTTCGAGTTCCAGGCGTTGTTGGGGGGTCATAAGGCTCACTGCATAGATAGGGAGGGGAATAGCGACAAGTTACAAGCGGCAAGCTGCAAGTCAAAGCAGCTCGGCGTTTACTTGCAGCTTGTCGCTAACGACTGGCCGCTAGCGTGATCGACACCGACTCGGCGAAACGCAGGGCGTGGGGTTTGTCGACTTCGACCTCGGCGTACAGCACCGATTCGTTGGCCATGATCAGATCGAGGATTTCCTGGGTCAGGCGCTCGAGCAGGGCAAAGCGGTTGCCCTCCACGTGGGCGATGATCGCCTTGGTGATGGTGCGGTAGTTCAGCGCATGGTCGATGTCGTTGTCGCGCACGGCTTCTTGCGCGGCATACAGGATGGTCAGGTTGATCAGCACATCCTGCTTGTTGAGGATCTCGTCCTCGTTGATTCCGATGAAGGTCCGCAGGCACAGGTCCTTGACCCGGATGCGAGCCATTCCTGGCTGAAGTTGTGGCATTGCTACTTGCTCCGTCCGATCAATTGCAGGAATTCCTGGCGCGTGGTGCTCGAGTCGCGAAAGGCGCCGAGCATCACCGAAGTGTGCATGGTCGAGTTCTGCTTCTCGACTCCGCGCATCATCATGCACATGTGCTGGGCTTCGACGACCACCGCGACGCCGGCGGCCTGGGTTACCCGCTGCACCGCGTCGGCGATTTCCCGCGTGAGGTTTTCCTGGATCTGCAGGCGGCGGGCGAACATGTCGACGATCCGGGCGATCTTCGACAGGCCCAGCACCTTGCCGGTGGGAATATAAGCCACATGGGCCTTGCCGATGAAGGGCAGCAGGTGATGTTCGCACAGGGAATAGAGTTCGATGTCGGCGACTATGACCATTTCATCGTTGTCGGAGGCGAACAGCGCGCCATTGACCACCTCGTCCACCGACTGGCTGTAGCCATGACACAGGTACTGCATGGCCTTGGCCGCGCGTTGCGGGGTGTCGAGCAGGCCTTCGCGCTCGGGGTCTTCGCCGAGACCCTTGAGGATCTCGCGGTAGTGCTGGGGCAGGGAAAGCGTCATGCAACGTCCTCGCGGGAAGCCTTACTTGAGGTGCCGCCCGCCGTTGACGGTCAGGGTCGTGCCGGTGACATAAGGGTTGTCGAGCAGATAACGCAGGCTCTGGTAGACCACCTCGCAACCGGGTTCGATGCCCAGGGCTGACTTGGCCAGGGCCTTGGCGCGGTACGCCGCGTCGTCGTCGGGATTGAACATTAACAGAGCCGGGGCGATGCCGTTGACCTTGATCGTCGGGGCATATTTCGCCGCGAAGGACAGGGTCAGGCTGTCGAGGCCGGCCTTGGTGGCGCAATAGGCGATGTGCTTGCTGCTGCCGCGGCGCGTGACGTCGTCGCCGATGTGCACGATGTCGGCGGGGCTGGAGCGCCGCAGCAGGTCGGCGCAATGCAGGTTGATCAGGTAGGGCGCGAGCATGTGCACGCTGAACATGTCGGCGAAGGCCGCGCTTTCCTGGCCGGGCGTTTCCTCCAGCCATTGCGAGGCGTTGTGCACGATCGCCCGCAGGCTGTCGGTGTGCTCGTGCAATTGGCTGATGAAGGCCTGGATCCCGGCTTCGCAGGAGAAGTCAGCGAACAGGGCTATCGCGCCACGCTCGCGCAAGGCCTGCACGCCGGGGCGTTCGGTGCGATAGCTGATGATCACCCGGTGACCGTCTTCCAGCAGGCGCAACGCGCAATGCAGGCCGACACGCTGGCCGGCGCCGGTGATCAGGATCGGGGCAGGGGAAGTAGTCATGAACGGCTCGCGTCGCAGGTAGAGCAAAACTATACCAGCGCGGGGCGGGGTTCGCCCAAGCCGCTGCAGGAGCGAGCGGGCGGCGATCCGACTTGCCCGCGATGATGGCGCCGCGGTCTGTCTGGCAGACCGCGTTATCATTCATCGCCGGCCAGCCGGTGCTACACGTGGCTCTGTGGGGAAGGTGCTGCCGGCAGCGGACGGGGCGGCGTGCTGTTCAGCCAACCGGACAACAGGCGGGTGGACAGCGGAATGAACCAGTAGACCATCAGCGGCGTCAGGGCCAGGGTACTGACGAGCACGCGCGGCGCCAGGCTGAGTTCGCCCAGCAACGGGCTGAGGATGAAGTTGAAGATCAGCGACACCGGGAAGAACGCCAGCCAGATGGCCACCGCCTGCTTCCAGCGCGGAGGGCGCTGGCCGGCCGCGCCGAACCAACCGTCGATGCCGCTGACCCGGTGTTCATGGGGATGGGCGAACAGGTCGCTGCCGCGGGCCAGCCAGGCGGTGCGCGAGGCGGAGTGCTCCCAGACGTGCAGGGTCTGCTCGTCGGCGAAGCGGAAGATGATCTGGAATTCGTCATCGTCGGGCGGCGGAGCGAGCACGCCGGAGCCGAGATAACCGGGGAAGTCGGTGGCCAATTGTTCGCCTTCGCGCAGCCAGGCGATCAGGTCCTGGTAACGGCCATCGGCGACACGCCGGGCGACCATCAGGGTGACGGGTGAGGTAGACATTATGTATCTCCGTAAAACCAATGCGCTGCCTGGGTAAGGCCGTACGCCGGACGCAGCACCGGGGTGTTGGGCTGCGTCTTGAAAGCAAGCAAGGATTATTCCTGATTGTGACAAATACACCAGAGGCAGCGGTCGCTTTGCCCTGTGTTGAAGAACTGTCACCGATGGGGAGTAGAATGGCCGTCACTTTATCCATCGGTGTTTTCTGCCCAGATGCCCGTTATTACTGAACTTTCCCGCCCGACACAGCCCCTCGACCAGCCCTCGCAGGACGATCTGTTTCCGATCCGGGAAGTTTCACGGCTCACGGGGATCAACCCGGTGACCCTGCGGGCCTGGGAGCGTCGTTATGGCTTGATCCAGCCGACACGCACCGAAAGTGGGCATCGTCTGTATTCGATGCACGATGTCGAGACGGTCCGTGAGATCCTCGGCTGGATCGATCGTGGGGTCGCGGTCAGCAAGGTCGGCAAGATCCTCGCCAAGACCCGGGCCGCCCGCGAGGCGCCGCAGGCCATGCCGGGCGACAGCGCATCGGGCGATTACCTGCAGTGGCAGGGGCAACTCAAGCGGGCGGTCGGCGGCTTCGACGAGCCGCACCTGGAGCGGCTGTACGGCCAGATCTTCTCCAGCTATTCGCTGTCGGTGGTGTTCCAGGACATCCTCATGCCGTTCTGGCGGCAGCTGGCGCAGCACCAGGAACCTTACGGCCACACCAGCGAATGGCTGTTCTTCGATCACTTCCTGCGTTCGCGGGTCTCCCAGCGCCTGCTGTTACAGCGCGGCCAAGCGCTGCGCCCGGTGCTGCTGGCGGCGCTTGCCGGGCAATGCCGGGAGCTGGAATTGCTGGTGGCGGCGCTGATGCTGGGCAGTGCCGAGTTGGAAGTCCGGGTGTTGGCGCTGGGGCAGCCGTTCGACGAGCTGACCCTGGTCTGCGAGAAGATCAAGCCCCAGGCGCTGGTGCTGTTTTCCAATCACGCGCCGGCTCCGGAGCTGCCTCGACGCTTGAACCGCCTGGCGCTGACCCTGGAGTGTCCGCTGATGTTGGCGGGAGATGTCGCCGAGCTTGCTCAGGACAGCCTGAGCGCTTCGCCGGTGGGCTGCCTGGGGAGTGACGGGCGTTTGATGATGCAGCGCCTGCGGCAGTTTCTCAGCGGTACGCTCGATACCTGAGCGCATACCCAGGCAGCTAAAAGCTGCGATTTCAGATATGCAGGTTGGGGTGTGCCAGGCGGTGCTGTTGCAGGATGAACTGGCGCAGGCGCTCGGTTTCATCCGTGTCGCTCTGGTTCAACCGATAGGCATAGAAGCCGGCGTCGGTCTGGCGTTCGAGGCGGCCGCGCAGGGCGATGCGCTCGTAACCCGATGGGCTGAACCACTGGGCGAACTGCTTTGGCGCTTTGGCCCGGTTGCGGATTTCCAGCAACACGCTGTTGAACGACACCTCATGCACCCACAGCGCAGTGGGCTGCCCCTTGGCGTTTTCCAAGGCCACCGGCTCCGCCAGCGTCAGGCGCCAGGGGCGGACCCTCGGCCCATCCTCGAAGATGCTCGGCACGCCCAGGCGCAGATGCAGCGCGTGGAACTCGTCTTCCACCAGGTGCAGGGGAAAGCTCATCTGCTGGTTTTCAAAGTGCGCCTGAATGGTCACTTGCTCATTGGCCGCCAGGCGGGTGAGCAGGTCGCGGATCTGTGAGCCCCCATTCACCAGCAGGCTCGAGTTCGCATCCCGCATGTTGAGTTGCGGGTTGTGCTGCATGGTCTGAATGAAGTCCAGTTCATCCTGGGTGAGGAGAGCGTCACGGCGCATGATGTTGCTCGAAGGAGAAGGTGACAAAATCATTGGTGATTAAGCGTACTGACAACTAATTCGGCATCTTGTTAGAGCCGCTCGTCGCCTGGTAAACGGCGAGTTCCGCGCGGGTTTCGGCCAGCTCCTTTTCCACCTGCGCCAGCCGTTGCTGGGCCTTGACCTGGGCCGTCACATCTTTCTGCACCCCGACAAAATAGGTCAACTGGTCGCTTTCGTTGAACACCGGGGTGATCGACAGTTCGTTCCAGAAGTGACTGCCGTCCTTGCGGTAGTTGCGCAGCACCTGGCGGCAGGGCTGGCCGCTATCCAAGGCCTGGCGAATCAGCGGGATTGCCGGCTGGTCACGGTCGCCCGACTGGAGAAAGCGGCAATCCTGATACAGCACCTCGTCGGCGCTGTAGCCGGTGAGCCGTTCGAACGCCGGGTTGACGTAGATGATGATGTTGTCTTCGCCTTCCTGTTCGGCCACGACAATCCCGTCGTTGGAGGCGTTGATCACCAGTTGCAGCAGATGGGCGTTGATCATCGGAGGCTTTCCGCAGTCGATCGGCAGGTGGCGGCAATTCTAAGACATGGCGCGAAGCTGTCCACTGGCCATTATGGGTAAATCGCGCTACAAGGCTGGATTTTTTCGCGCAACTGTTAATATCCCAGTCTTTTACTCAGCTTCAGGATCAGATTGATGAAAGTCGCCATCCTTTCCGGCTCTGTGTACGGCACGGCTGAAGAAGTCGCCCGGCACGCCGCCAAACTCCTCAATGCCGCAGGTTTCGAGGCCTGGCACAACCCGCGCGCGACTCTGGCGGATGTCCAGGCGTTCGGCCCCGAGGCGTTCCTGGCCGTGACCTCGACCACCGGCATGGGCGAGCTGCCGGACAACCTGCTGCCGCTGTATTCGGCCATTCGCGATCAACTGCCGGCGGCCTGGCGCGGTTTGCCCGGCGCGGTGATCGGCCTGGGCGATTCGAGCTATGGCGACACCTTCTGTGGCGGTGGCGAGCAGATGCGCGAACTGTTCGCCGAGCTGGGCGTGCGTGAAGTGCTGGCAATGCTGCGCCTGGACGCCAGCGAAAGCGTGACCCCGGAAACCGACGCCGAGCCTTGGCTGGCCGAGTTGATCAGCGCTCTGCGCGGCTGACCGGCCGCTCGCGCAAAAGCGCCAGCCAGGCTTGTGCGGCCTTGGACAGATAGGCGCCCTGGCGCCAGATGAAGGCGATGTCCCAGCGCAGGTAGTCGGGCGCTTGCAGCGTCAGGCGTACCACGCCGGGCCGCACCAGGCCGCGCGCCACCACGCTGGGCAACAGCACCACGCCTTGCCCGGCGGCCACCAGGGCGGCGAGAAAGTCCGCCTGGCCGCTGCGGCCACCTTCCTTCGGGGTGAACCCCACCTGCTGACAGGCCTGCAACAGCCGGTCGTTGAGCACGAAACTGCGCTGATAAAGCAGGAACGGCGTATCCGCCAGTTCCTCCAGGCGCACCTGGGCCTTGATCGCCAATGGATGATCGGCCGGTAGCAAGGCATCCAGAGGTTCGTCGCAGAAAGGCTGGTAGGCGAAGGTCGGGTCCTTGGGCGTCAGGCTGCCGCCGATCTCCAGTTCGCCGTTGAGCACCGCCTGCTCGATATTCAGGCTGCCGCCTTCAAGCAACTGCACGCTGATGTTCGGGTAGCGCCTGCGGTACTCGGCGAACAGGCCGGCGAACAGTGCGTCGCTGCCCAGCAGGGGCAGGCCCAGGCGCAATTCCCCGCGGGCCAACAGGCTCAGGTCGTCCAGCTCGCTGAGCAACTCATTGCGCAGGCGCAGCATGCCTTCGGCGCGTTGCAGCACCACGCTGCCGGCGGCGGTGAGGTGAATGTGCGAGCCCTGGCGATCCAGCAATGGCGTGCCCAGGCTCTGCTCCAGCTGGGCGATCTGCTTGCTCACCGCCGACTGGCTGATGTGCAGGGTCTTGGCGGCCTGGGTGAAGCCGCCCTGGTGAATCACTTCGACAAAACTGCGCAGTTGTTTGAAGTCCATGTTTTGGGTCCGTGCTCTTAATTCCATTCTGGAATGGCTTCCAGTCTAACAATTCGCTTCGGTGATGGCAGGCGCTTGCCTAAAATGCAGGCCTGCGAGGACCGAATTCCATGAACGCTTCCACCTTGAAACACCTGGGTCGCCTGTTATCCGAACTGGCGGTGTTGCTGGCTATTTATCTGTTCGGCTGCCAGCTGGCCGGGTGGCTGGCGTGGCCGATTCCTGGCGGGGTGATCGGCCTGGCCCTGCTGTTGCTGGCGTTCGCCCTGGGCTGGGTCAAGCCGGCGGCGCTGCAAATGGGCGCGGGCCTGCTGATGGCCGAGATGCTGCTGTTCTTCATTCCGGCGCTGATGAGCCTGCTGGACTACGGCGGCCTGCTGCGCCAGGACGGCTGGCGGATCCTGCTGGTGATTGGCGTCAGTACGCTGATGGTGATGCTGGTCACCGCGTTCACGGTGGAATGGGTGTGCCGCTGGAGAATGCGCCATGACGCTTGAGCCCATGCCGATGTTCTGGCTGCTGCTGACGCTCGCGGCCTATCTGTTCAGCCGCTGGATCTACCGGCGCACCGGGCGCTACCTGCTGTCGCCGCTGATCCTGGTGCCGGCCCTGTTGCTGGCGATCGCCGTGCCGCTGCACACCGCCTATGCCGAATACGCCGCCAATACCCATTGGCTGATGCTGGTGCTGGGGCCGGTCACCGTGGCTTTCGCAGTGCCGATCTGGCAGCAGCGGCAGCTGTTGGTGCGGCATTGGTCGGCCTTGCTCCTGGGCATGCTGGCCGGCAGCGCGGCGTCCATCGTCAGCTCCTTCGGCCTGGCGCGGGTGCTGGCCCTGGACAGCTCGGTGACTCTGTCGCTGGTGCCGCGTTCGATCACCACGCCCTTCGCCATGCCGCTGGCCCATGACCTGGGCGGCGTGCCCGAACTGACGGCGGTGTTCGTGATGTTCACCGGGGTGTTCGGCGCCATGCTCGGCGGTGTCCTGCTCAAGTGGCTGCCGCTGCGCAGCGCCCTGGCTCGCGGTGCTTTGTTCGGGGTCGGCGCCCACGGCGCCGGGGTCAGCCGCGCCCATGAAGTCGGCGGCGAAGAGGGCTCGGTGGCTGGGTTGGTGATGGTCCTCACGGGCCTGCTGAACCTGTTCGCCGCCCCTTTATTGGCGTCGTTGCTTTGACGTTTGACCTGTGCCGATTGCAACTAAAATAACCACTGACCCGCTCGGTCAGTAAGCTGGCTGCCAAGGCAACTACCTGAACCCGAGGGGCTGACTAGACTGATCCCCACGTCCAAAAAATAATAAAAAAACTGCCGTCACTGAGGTCCTTGCCGTGAGCCTATCCTCCGTTCAATCGACATCGAGTGTGAAAGACCAGGTCAGCACCGCCGAATGGCAAACCCGCGTCGACCTGGCCGCCTGCTACCGCCTGGTGGCGATGCATGGCTGGGACGATCTGATCTTCACCCACATCTCCGCCAAGGTCCCTGGCACCGAAGATTTCCTGATCAACCCGTTCGGCCTGATGTTCCATGAGATCACCGCCTCCAGCCTGGTGAAGGTCGACCAGGCCGGCAACAAGCTGATGGACAGCCCCTACGAGATCAACCCCGCCGGCTACACCATCCACAGCGCCGTGCACGAAGTGCGGCACGATGTTGCCTGCGTGCTGCACACCCATACCGCGGCCGGGGTCGCGGTGTCCGCGCAGCAGCAGGGGGTGTTGCCCATCAGCCAGCAATCGCTGTTCGTGCTGTCGAGCCTGGCCTATCACGCCTATGAGGGCGTGGCCCTGAACCACGAGGAAAAGGCCCGGCTGCAGGCCGACCTCGGCGACAGCAATTTCCTGATGCTGCACAACCACGGTCTGCTGACCTGTGGCGGCACCATCGCCGACACCTTCCTGATGATGTTCACCTTCCAGCGCGCCTGCGAGATCCAGGTGCTGGCGCAGAACGGTGCGGCGCAACTGATCGCCATCGAGCCGCAGATTCTGGCCGGGGCCAAGGCGATGATCGCCGGGGTCACCAAAAGCGCTCAAGGCATGGGCGGCGCGCTGGCATGGCCGGCACTGCTGCGCAAACTCGATAAACAAGACGCGGGTTATAAACTCTGATGCCTATGGCCGAGATTCCTCTGTGCGTGTGGCGCAAGCGCGGACATAGCTTCGCGTTTCGCGGCCATGCCATTCGCTACTGGACCGCGGGGCAGGGCGAGCCACTGCTGCTGATCCATGGTTTTCCCACCGCCGCCTGGGACTGGCATTACCTGTGGCAGCCCCTGGCGCAGCGCTATCGGGTGATCGCTTGCGACATGCTGGGGTTTGGCGATTCGGCCAAGCCGCGGGACCACGAGTACAGCCTGCTGGAACAGGCGGACCTGCAGCAGGCCTTGCTCGAGCATCTGGGGGTCGATAGCCCCGTGCATCTGCTGGCCCACGACTATGGCGACAGCGTCGCCCAGGAAATGCTCGCCCGGCACTACGAAGAGCGTTGCGACATGGCCAGCTGTGTGTTTCTCAACGGCGGCCTGTTCCCGGAAACCCATCGCCCGGTGCTGACGCAGAAGTTGCTACTCAGCCCGCTGGGCTGGATGCTCGGCCGCGCCTTCAGCCGTGAGGGCCTGGCCAAGAGTTTCAGCCAGATTTTCGGCCCGCAGACCCGGCCCAGCGAAAGCGTGCTGGATGACTTCTGGAGCCTGGTGGAGGCCAATAACGGACCGCGGATCCTGCACAAGTTGATCGGCTACATTCCCGAGCGCCGGGTGCAGCGCGACCGCTGGGTGAGTGCGATGCAGCGCGGCGAGGTGCCGCTACGGGTGATCGACGGCGCGGTGGATCCGATTTCCGGGGCGCACATGGTCGAGCGCTACTGCCAACTGATCCCCGCACCGGATACCGTGCTGCTGGCCGGGATCGGTCACTACCCGCAGACCGAGGCCCCGGTCCAGGTGCTCAAGCATTATCTGGCCTTTCGCGAAAGCCTGGAGTTTCCACCGCGAAAACTGGCCTGCTCCTGAGCGCCCCGCGCTGTCCGTAGCTACCGCGGTTCTGCGGCCTTGGCCTGTGCATGCCAGACGCCGATGCGGCCCACGCCGTGGTTCCCCCTCGATCATCCCCCTGCCTTATTGCGCACCATTCAGCTTCAGCCGTGTTTATTGTGACCGCCAGCCGCGTGCCTGACACTCGAAGCCATTGTCCGTCTGTTGTCCATCTGGCCTGTGGGAGTTCGGTATGAGTGAGTCTGTGCGCTTCGAGAATAAAGTCGTGATCGTCACCGGTGCCGGCGGCGGTCTGGGGCAGGCTCATGCATTGCTGTTCGCCCGGCACGGGGCGAAGGTCCTGGTCAACGACCTGGGCGGTTCGACCCAGGGCGAGGGCGCCAATGCCTCGGCGGCCGACCGGGTGGTGGCGCAGATTCGCGAAGCCGGCGGCATCGCCGAGGCCAACCACGATTCGGTGACCGACGGCGACAAGATCGTGCAGAACGCCCTGGATGCCTTCGGCCGGGTGGATGTGGTGGTGAACAACGCCGGCATCCTGCGCGACAAGACCTTCCACAAGATGGAAGACGCCGATTGGGACCTGGTGTACCGCGTCCATGTCGAAGGCGCCTACAAGGTGACCCGCGCCGCCTGGCCGCACATGCGCGAGCAGGGTTATGGCCGGGTGATCTTCACCGCGTCCACGTCCGGCATCTACGGCAACTTCGGCCAGTCCAACTACGGCATGGCCAAGCTCGGCCTCTACGGCCTGACCCGCACCCTGGCCATCGAAGGTCGCAAGAACAACATCCTGGTCAACGCCATCGCGCCAACCGGCGGCACGCGGATGACCGAAGGGCTGATCCCGCCCCAGGTGTTCGAGCAACTCAAGCCGGAGCTGGTCAGCCCGCTGGTGGTGTACCTGGGCAGCGAGAATTGCCAGGAGACCTCCGGCCTGTTCGAGGTCGGTGGTGGCTGGATGGGCAAGGTGCGCTGGGAGCGCAGCCTGGGCCTGGGCTTCGATCCGCGTGAAGGTTTTTCCCCCGAAGATGTCGCCGCCCACTGGCAGCAGATCTGCGACTTCGAGGGCGCGGCGCACCCCAAGGACAACATCGAAGCCTTGAAAGAGATGATGCAGAACCTGCAGAAATACGCGATCTGAAGCCGCGCCCGCCAACCCGAACAGCCGCGGTCTGCGCGGCTGTTTGCCTTATGCCTTCATCACTGCCTTCGGCCTGATCCTGGCGCCGTTAGCCCATCGCCTGTTGCAGCGTTTCCATTGTCACGGCGAGCAGACACCTTGAGCATCGACCTGGCTTTCTACCGGGCATAAAAAAGGCCGCTGCAAGGCAGCGGCCGAAGGAAGACGTTAGATCAAGGAGCAACAAATCAACGTCAGTGAACACCCGGTGAAGATCTGAATATCGTTGCTTCAAACCTTCTGAATCCTCTTGCCCCCAAGGTGGCGTGATCACACCTCTGGGCGACTCTGCGTGGCTGTTTGCCGTGAGAGCGAGGCCAGAATAAGGGCTGGCCGCGCAATGAAAAATAGCGATTGTGGACAAGGACTGTTACAGCCTGGGCAATAGTAGTGCACGCCGTGGGGACATGCCCTGCAAGGGCGCAATCCATCCACCTGATACCCGTCCATCCAGCCCGTCGATGCACCGCGCAAAGGCCCGGCTGGCGAGGGCATTCATCCTTTCGGGCGACAACGCGAATACCTCCTTGGTGCGCTTATCGCTCCTGTGCGCCGGCAGTAGGGTGAGGCCTTCTGTCACTCACCGGGGAAGACGCATGACAAGAACAACAATGCGCGCCATCTTCACACCGCGGGCGCTGGCCGTCGCGGTGGCCTTGGGGGGCTGCGCCCAGGCGCAGGCCGTTTCATTCAACATCGGGGAGATCGAGGGGCAGTTCGATTCTTCGCTGTCCATCGGCGCCAGCTGGGGCATGCGCGATGCCGACAAGGACCTGGTGGGTGTGTCCAACGGCGGTCGCGGGCAGTCTTCCACCGGCGACGACGGGCGTCTGAATTTCAAGAAGGGCGAGACCTTTTCGAAGATCTTCAAGGGCATCCATGACCTTGAACTGAAGTACGGCGACACCGGCGTCTTCGTCCGTGGCAAATACTGGTACGACTTCGAACTCAAGGACGAGGACCGCGAGTTCAAGCCCATCAGCGACCACAACCGCAAGGAGGGCGCCAAGTCGTCCGGCGGGCAGATCCTCGATGCCTTCATCTATCACAACTACTCCATCGCCGACCTGCCGGGCACCGTGCGCGCCGGCAAGCAGGTGGTCAGCTGGGGCGAAAGCACCTTCATCGGCAACTCGATCAACAGCATCAACCCGATCGACGTCTCGGCGTTTCGACGCCCGGGTGCCGAGATCAAGGAAGGCCTGATCCCGGTGAACATGCTGTTCGCTTCCCAGGGCCTGACCGACCAGTTGACCGTGGAAGGTTTCTATCAGCTGGAGTGGGACCAGACCGTGGTCGACAACTGCGGCACCTTCTTCGGCAACGACGTGGTGGCGGACGGCTGCACCACTGGCTACACCGTCGGCAGCCCGGCGATCCGCCCGCTGCAACCGATTGCCGCGGCGTTCGGCCAGGGCTTCACCGTGGCCCCCGAAGGCGTGGTGATCGGCCGCGCCGGCGACCGCGATGCCCGCGACTCCGGGCAGTGGGGCACCGCCTTGCGCTGGCTGGGCGACGACACCGAGTACGGCCTGTACTTCATGAACTACCACGCGCGTACCCCGACGGTTGGCACCATCACCGCCGGGAGCAGCACCCTGGCGAGCATCCCGGGGATCGTCAGCACCGCCAACCGTATCGCCCCGGGCACCGGTTCGGCCCTGGCCCAGAGCGTGATGCTCGGGCGCGGCCAGTACTACCTCGAGTACCCGGAAGACATCCGCCTGTACGGCGCCAGCTTCTCCACCACGCTGCCCACCGGCACCGCCTGGACCGGCGAGATCAGCTACCGGCCCAACGCCCCGGTGCAGATCAACACCAACGACCTGACCCTGGCCCTGGTCAACCCCATCGCCGGTGGCCTGGCGTCGCCGGTGCGGACCTCGGCGGGCGCCGACAACACCGGTTACCGGCGCAAGGAAATCACCCAGGTCCAGAGCACCCTGACCCAGTTCTTCGACCAGGTGCTGGGTGCCGACCGCCTGACCCTGGTGGGCGAGGCGGCGATCGTGCATGTCGGTGGCCTGGAGTCGAAAAGCCAGCTGCGCTACGGCCGCGATTCGGTCTACGGCCAGTACGGTTTCGGTGGCGATACCGACGGTTTCGTCACCGCCACGTCCTGGGGTTATCGCGCCCGGGCGATCCTCGATTACAACAACCTGATCGCCGGGATCAACCTCAAGCCCAACCTGTCCTGGTCCCACGACGTCAATGGCTACGGGCCCAATGGCCTGTTCAACGAAGGCGCCAAGGCGGTGAGCCTCGGGGTCGATGCTGACTACCGCAACACCTACACCGCCAGCCTCAGTTACACCGACTTTTTCGGCGGTGACTACAACACCCTCAAAGACCGCGACTTCCTCGCGTTGAGCTTCGGCGTGAACTTCTGATCCGCCCTGAAGAAGGACAACTTTATGCGCAAGACGATTTTGCAATGCGGTGCCCTGGCCTTGACCCTGCTGGCGGTCAACGTGATGGCGGCGGTCACCCCGCAGGAAGCGGACAAGCTCGGCACCAGCCTGACCCCGCTCGGCGCGGAAAAGGCCGGCAATGCCGACGGCTCGATCCCGGCCTGGACCGGCGGCATCGGCAAGAACGCCGGGGCGGTGGATGCCAAGGGCTTCCTCGCCGACCCGTTCGCCAGCGAGAAGCCGCTGTTCACCATCACCGCGGCCACTGTCGACAAGTACAAGGACAAGCTCTCCGATGGCCAGGTGGCGATGTTCAAGCGCTACCCGCAAACCTACAAGATCCCGGTCTACCCGACCCACCGCACGGTCGGCCTGCCGGCGGACATCTACGAGTCGGCCAAGCGCAGCGCGCTGACCGTCACCTCGATCAACGAAGGCAACGGCCTGGCCAATTTCACCGGCAACCGCTACTACGCCTTCCCGATTCCGAAGACCGGCGTGGAAGTGCTGTGGAACCACGTCACCCGTTATCACGGCGGCAACCTGCGCCGGATCATCACCCAGGCCACGCCGCAGACCAACGGCAGCTACACACCGATCCGCTTCGAGGAAGAGGTGGCGGTGCCGCAGCAGATCCCCGACCTGGACCCGGAGAAAGGCGCCAACGTGCTGACCTTCTTCAAGCAGGCGGTGACCGCTCCAGCGCGCTTGGCCGGTAACGTGCTGCTGGTGCACGAAACCCTCGACCAGGTGAAGGAACCGCGCCTGGCGTGGATCTACAACGCCGGCCAGCGCCGTGTGCGTCGCGCCCCGCAAGTGGCCTACGACGGGCCGGGCACCGCCGCCGACGGCCTGCGCACCTCGGACAACTTCGACATGTTCTCCGGCGCGCCGGACCGCTACGACTGGAAGCTGGTGGGCAAGAAGGAGATGTACATCCCCTACAACAGCTACAAGCTGGATTCGCCGAGCCTCAAGTACGACGACATCATCAAGGCCGGGCATATCAACCAGGACCTGACCCGCTACGAGCTGCACCGGGTCTGGGAAGTGGTCGGCACGCTCAAGCCGAGCGAGCGGCATATCTACGCCAAGCGCCACATGTACATCGACGAGGACAGCTGGCAGGTGGCGCTGGTGGACCACTACGACGGGCGTGGCCAGCTGTGGCGGGTGGCCGAAGGGCATGCGCAGTTCTATTACAACGCCCAGGTGCCGGCCTACACCCTCGAAGCGCTGTACGACATCATCGCCGGGCGCTACCTCGCCCTGGGGATGAAGAACGAAGAGAAGCACAGCTTCGAGTTCGGTTTCGCTGCCAAGGCCGCCGACTACACCCCGGCCGCCCTGCGCGCAACCGGCGTCCGGTAAGGCCCGGGATACAAACGATGGCAAAAGGCGACCGATCGGTCGCCTTTTTTATGGGCGCGGATCAGCGTGCTGAATACTTCTCAACAAGCACCGGCGACAAGGCTAGGGTGGGGGCACGCAGGCTAAAACTATAAAAAGGCACGCCGCCATGACCGCCATGACCCCTTGTCCTGGATTCCTGCCCCGTTTGTCGTCCCATCACCTGTCCCGCAGCCGTCTGAGTGCCCCGCTCCTGGCATCGCCCGCCCGGGTGAAACTGCTTTGTGCGCCGGCCGGCAGCGGCAAGACGGCCCTGCTCGCCGAATGCCTGTTGCAGGCGCCGGCCGGGTGCCGGGTGTGCTGGTTGCCCCAGGCCGGGGCGGCGCAGACACCGCAGCAACTGTGCGGCGAGCTGGCGCGGGCGCTGGGCCTGGCCGCATCGGACGAAGCCGCCGTGCTGGACCATCTGGCGCAGGTGCAGACCCCGACCTGGCTGTTCCTCGATGATTACTGCCGGGTCGCCGCGCCGCCGCTGGACCTGCTGCTCGACCGCCTGCTGGCGATCAGCAACCCGGCGCTGACCTGGTGGCTGGGCGGGCGCCGCCGGCCGCAATGCAACTGGCCGCGGCTGCTGCTCGACGACCAGCTCTACGAATGCACGGGGCCCGAGCTGGCGTTCACCCAGGAGGATATCGAGCGACTGCTGCAACAATTGCCGCAGCCTTTGTCGATCCACACCGCCAGCCGGATTTTCCAGCGCAGTGCCGGCTGGTGCGCCGGGGTGCGCATCGCCCTGCTCGAAGGCAGCGAGCTGGTGGCCACGCCGTGCCGGCAGGGGCGGCCCAATACCCTGCTGGAATACCTGGAGCACGAGTTGTTCAGTGTGTTGCCGGCGGAGCTGTCCGAGGTCTGGCATGTGCTGGCGCACCTGCCGCGCTTCAATGCCGCGTTGTGCGAGCACTTGTTCGGCGCCGGGGAGGGTGCCCAGTACCTGCGGACATTGCAGGAACTGGGCTGCTTCATCGAACCCTGGGAGGCTGCGCCGGAGTGGCTGCAAGTGTTCGCGCCCCTGGCCCGGCTGATGCGCGACGAGCCCTGGCCGGCGGGACGCTCCTGGCATCGCCGCGCCTGCCAGTGGTTCGCCGCGCAGGAGGACTGGCAGGCGGCGTTCGAGCAGGCGTTGCTGGCGCAGGAATACGAAGTGGCGGCCAGCCTGTTGCAGCACTTCAGTTTCGAGCACCTGTTCGAGCAGCAGAATGTGGTGTTGCTGTTGCGTTTGCATGAGCAGCAGGGCGAGGAGCTGCTGCTCGGCAGCCCGCAGTTGGTCGGGCTGTTGACGGCGGCCTTGCTGTTCGCCGGGCGTTTCGACCAGGCGCAACACTGCGTGGCGCAGATGGCGCGTTTCACGCCGCAGCCGACGGCCTCCGGGCAGCGGCAACTGGTGGCGCGCTGGCAGGCGCAGCAGGGCTGGCTGCTGCATCTGCAAGGGTTGATGGAACCGGCGCGGATGCATTTTCTCGAGGCGCTGAGCGAACTGCCGGCCCATGCCTGGCCGACCCGCCTGATGTGCCTTTCGGGCCTGACCCAGCAGGCCTTGCTCCGGGGCGAACTGGACGTGGCGCAGATGCTCAACCGCGAGGCGCTGTGCCTGGCCCGGGCCCAGGGTTCATTGCTGTTCGAAGCGCTGTTGGAGCTGGACCATGCCCAACTGCTGGAGCAGCGTGGGGCGCCCCACAGGGCGCAGAGCCTGCTGGACGATGTGCAGCAATTGTTGAGTCGCCAGGCTTATCGGGTCGGCCCGCTGCTCGGTCGTATCGCCTTGCGCCAAGGGCGCCTGGCCTTGCGCCAGGGGCAGGCGGAACAGGCCGCCGGGCATTTCCAGATTGGGCTCGAACGCTGTCTGCTCAGTCATGACAAACGCGCGTTGTACGGGTTTCTCGGCCAAGCGTTCCTGGCCGCCAACCAGGGCGACTATGCCCACGCGTTTGTACGCCTGCGCGATGCCGAGCGGCTGATGCAGCAACGGCAGATCCCGGACACGGTGTACCGCGCCGTGCTGCTGCAGGTCAGCAGCGTGTTCTGGTTGCAGCAGGGGCGGCCGGAACTGGCCCAGGAGGCCTTGAGCCGGGTGCTGCGTCACTACCGCGGGCCCCAGGCGCGCCAGGCGCCACCGGCCACCCTCGAGCTGATTCCGCGTATCGAGTACCTGCTGGTGCTGGCCGAGGTGTACCTGCAGCGTGCCGAGGCACCGGTGGCAAACTTGCAGCGCCTGCTCGAACAGGCCCGGCAACGGGGCATGCTGTGCCTGCAGACCGAGTTGCACCTGGCCCTGGCCGAGGTCGCTTTCCTGCTGGGGGATCGGGTGTTGTCCGCCCGTGCCTTGCAGGAGGGGCTGGAACTCGGTGCCCGGTGCTACCTGCACCAGGCGCTGCATGAATTGCGTCTGCGTCAGCCGCGGATGTTTGATGTCCAGCCGGTGGCCGAACCCGAAGCGCCCATGCCGCTGCCGGCGGCAGGGGAGAGCCCGCTGAGCCAGCGGGAGCTGGAGGTGCTGCAACTGATCGCCCTGGGCAGCTCCAACCAGCAGATCGCCGAGCAATTGTTCATTTCCCTGCACACGGTGAAGACCCATGCGCGGCGCATTCACAGCAAGCTCGGGGTGGAGCGCCGCACCCAGGCCGTGGCCAAGGCCAAGGCGTTGGGATTGATGTAGTGGTCGGACAGATATCAGGGCCGCCAACTTGACAACGCGGCCTCCCGCCAAACCGCGCGGCCTGCTTTGACGACGGCAGCGGCTACAGGGTTTGTAGCCGCTGGCGCAGCCTGCGATCGGTCGCGCAGCGGCCGCCAACCTGACGACTTGGTGTATCCGCTCTAGGGTTGGTAACCCATGCGCCAGCTCACCGCCTGGGACGCGGCCAGCAGGCGTTGCGCCGCCGGGCCGTTTTCGTCGGCGTGGAACAGCGAGGTCGGGCCGACCACCGTCAGCACGGCGGCGACCTTGCCGGTGGCGTCGAACACCGGCGCCGACAAGGCATCCACGCCGGGCATCAGCAGGCCGTGCACATGGTGCAGGCCGCGCTGGCGGATCTGCTCGCACAGGGCGGCATAGGCCTGCTCGTCCGCCAGCGCATGGGGCGCGTGGGCCTTGAGTTCCTGCTCGCGCAAATCGACGGTTTCGCGATTCGGCAGGTAGGCGCCGAACACCAGCCCGGTGGACGAGCTGAGCAAGGGCAGCACCGAGCCCAGTTGGGTCACCACCGTCACCGCGCGCACGGCGGGTTCGATATGCACCACGGTCGCGCCCTGGTTGCCCCATACCGCGAGGAAGCAGGTCTCGTTCAATTCATCGCGCAACTCGGCCAGGGGCAGGGCGGCGACCTTCAGTACATCCATGCTGCCCAGCGCCGCCATGCCGACCCGCAAGGCCTCGCGGCCCAGGCCATAGTGGTTGGTGGCGGTGTTCTGTTCGGCGAAGCCACTGGCGATCAGCGCCTGCAGGTAACGGTGGACCTTGCTCGCCGGCATCTGTACATGTTCGGCCAGGCGCGACAGTGAGGTCGCCGGCGACAGCTCGGCCAGGGCCTTGAGGATGTCGGTGCCGACCTCGGCCGAGCGGACTTTCTGTTTACCGTTGCTGTCGCTGGTGCTGCGCGGCTTTTCCATGGAGGTGGTGTGATCCCGGGACGAATGGGCGTCTTTATAGCTTGACGGTCAATACCAATCAAATTACGTTATCCGTAATTGGATTACGATAAAAATAACGCTGGCGTGCCGAGAGCTCTCCCCATGGAGTCGCAGGCCGCTGCCAACTCCACTTCCAGGAGGCTCCATGAACCTCGATTCCACGGCGTCCGGGCTTGCGTACCAGTCGGGCTTCGGCAACCAGTTTTCCAGCGAGGCCCTGCCAGGCGCCTTGCCCGTCGGCCAGAACTCCCCGCAAAAAGCCCCTTACGGCCTCTACACCGAACTCTTCTCCGGCACGGCCTTCACCATGGCCCGCAGCGAAGCGCGGCGCACCTGGATGTACCGTATCCAGCCATCGGCCAACCACCCAGCCTTCGCCAAGCTGGATCGCCAGCTGGCAGGCGGGCCGCTGGGCGAGATCACGCCCAACCGGTTGCGCTGGAACCCGCTGGATATTCCGAGTGAGCCGACCGACTTCATCGACGGCCTGGTGAACATGGTCGCCAACTCGGCAGCGCAGAAACCGGCCGGGATCAGCATCTACACCTACCGCGCCAACCGCTCCATGGAACGGGTGTTCTTCAATGCCGACGGCGAGTTGCTGCTGGTGCCCGAACAGGGCCGCCTGCGCATCGCCACCGAGCTTGGGGTGCTGGAAGTCGAACCGCTGGAGATCGCGGTATTGCCCCGCGGCCTGAAGTTCCGCGTCGAACTGCTGGACCCGCAGGCGCGCGGCTATATAGCCGAAAACCACGGCGCGCCCCTGCGCCTGCCCGACCTGGGGCCGATCGGCAGCAACGGCCTGGCCAACCCGCGGGACTTCCTGACCCCGGTCGCCCACTACGAAGACCTCAAGCAGCCGACCACCCTGGTGCAGAAATTCCTCGGCGAGCTGTGGGGCTGCGAGCTGGATCATTCGCCGCTGAACGTGGTGGCCTGGCACGGCAACAACGTGCCGTACAAATATGACCTGCGCCGTTTCAACACCATCGGCACCGTCAGCTTCGATCACCCGGACCCGTCGATTTTCACCGTGCTGACCTCGCCCACCAGCGTGCACGGCCTGGCCAACCTCGACTTCGTGATCTTCCCGCCGCGCTGGATGGTGGCCGAGAACACCTTCCGTCCGCCGTGGTTCCACCGCAACCTGATGAACGAATACATGGGCCTGATCCAGGGCGCCTACGATGCCAAGGCCGAAGGTTTCGTGCCCGGCGGCGCTTCGCTGCACAGCTGCATGAGCGCCCACGGCCCGGATGGCGAAAGCTGCACCAAGGCCATCAACGCCGAGCTGCAACCGGCCAAGATCGACAACACCATGGCCTTCATGTTCGAGACCAGCCAGGTGCTGCGTCCTAGCCAGTTCGCCCTGGAATGCCCGCAATTGCAGAACGACTACGATGCTTGCTGGGCCTCGCTGCCCGCCACCTTCAACCCGAATCGGAAATAACCCATGAATCAGCCAACCATCACCCGCAGCTGGGTTGCCTCCGCCAACGACCATGCCGACTTCCCTCTGCAGAACCTGCCGCTGGGGGTGTTCAGCCACAAGGGGTCGGCGCCACGCAGCGGCGTGGCCATCGGCGAGCACATCTTCGACCTGGAAGCGGCGCTCGACGCCGGGCTGTTCGAGGGCCCGGCCAAGGCCGCGGCGCAAGCCACCCGTGGCGGCCAGTTGAATGCCTTTTTCGAACTGGGCCGTCCGGCCCGCGTGGCCCTGCGCGAACGCCTGTTGGAATTGCTCGGCGAAGGCAGCAGCCTGCGCGGCAAGGTCGAGGCCCAGGGCGCGAAACTATTGCCCCTGGCCGCCGATTGCCAGATGCACTTGCCGGCAAGGATCAATGACTACACCGACTTCTATGTCGGCATCGAGCACGCGCAGAACGTCGGCAAGCTGTTCCGCCCGGACAACCCGTTGCTGCCGAACTACAAATACGTGCCGATCGGTTACCACGGCCGCGCTTCCACCATCCGTACTTCCGGTGCCGACGTACGCCGGCCCAAGGGCCAGACCCTGCCCGCCGGCCAGAGCGAGCCGATCTTCGGCCCATGCGCGCGGCTGGACTACGAACTGGAGCTGGGCATCTGGATCGGCCAGGGCAATGAGCTGGGCGAGCCGATCGCCATTGGCGACGCCGCCGAGCACATCGCCGGCTTCTGCCTGCTCAACGACTGGTCGGCGCGGGATATCCAGGCCTGGGAATACCAGCCGCTGGGCCCGTTCCTGTCGAAAAGCTTCATCACCAGCATCTCGCCCTGGGTGGTGACGGCCGAAGCCCTGGAGCCGTTCCGCCGTGCCCAGACGCCACGTCCCGAAGGCGACCCGCAGCCGCTGCCGTACCTGCTGGACAAGCGCGACCAGGCCGCCGGTGGTTTCGATATCGAGCTGGAAGTGCTGCTGCTCACTGACGCGATGCGCGAGCAAGGCCTGCCGGCTCACCGCCTGACCCTGAGCAACACCCAGTACATGTACTGGACCGTGGCGCAGATGGTCGCCCACCACAGCGTCAACGGCTGCCAGTTGCAGGCCGGCGACCTGTTCGGTTCGGGCACCCTGTCGGGCCCGCAAAGCAACCAGTTCGGCAGCCTGCTGGAAATCACCGAAGGCGGTAAGAAACCGATCGAACTGGCGTCCGGCGAAGTGCGTAAATTTCTTGAGGACGGTGATGAAATCATCCTGCGCGGCCGCTGCCGCCGCGAGGGTTTCGCCTCCATCGGTTTCGGCGAATGCCGCGGTAAAGTCCTGCCTGCCCGTTAAGAAGAGGTGCGCGTCATGGAGCTCTATACCTACTACCGTTCGACCGCGTCCTACCGGGTGCGCATCGCGCTGGCGCTCAAGGGCCTGGACTACCAGGCGCTGCCGGTCAACCTGCTGGCGGCCGGCGGCGGTGCGAACCGCCAGCCGCAATACCTGCAGATCAACCCGCAAGGCCGCGTGCCGGCCTTGCGCACCGACGACGGCGAGCTGCTGATCCAGTCGCTGGCCATCGTCGAATACCTGGAAGAACGTTATCCACAGGTGCCGCTGCTCTCCCAGGAGCTGGCGGCCCGCGCCCACGAACGGGCGGTGGCGTTGCTGATCGGCTGCGATATTCATCCGCTGCACAACTCCAGCACGCAGAACCTGCTGCGCCAGTGGGGCTACGATGAGGCGCGGGTGCTGGAGTGGATCGGCCACTGGATCAGCACCGGCCTGGCGGCGGTCGAGCAGTTGATCGGCGAGCAGGGGTATTGCTTCGGCGAGCAACCGGGGCTGGCCGACACCTTCCTGATTCCCCAGCTGTACGCGGCCGAGCGCTTCAAGGTGCCATTGGACGCCTACCCGCGGATTCGCCGGGTCGCCGCCCTGGCCGCCGAACATCCGGCGTTCCAGAAGGCCCATCCGGCCAACCAGCCCGATACGCCCGCCTGACCTGTGTAGCCGGTGCCGCAGGCTGCGATCGACCGGAGCGGTCGCGAAGATCTCAGGATCGCTGAAGGCCTTCGGCCTTATCGCAGCCTGCGGCAGCGGCTACAGGAGACAGGTCTGCGGGAGCAGTTTGCTCCCGCGCCTGAAGATGTACACAAGACCGATCCTTGTCGCTCAAGAGCAATGACGGTCTGCCGGCTCCCATAACCATAAAAAACAGCAGGTACCTTGCGATGCACAATCAGATTGCCAGCTTCCGGGCGGCCCTCGACGCCCGTCCGGTGTCGCGTTATCAGTGGTTGCTTCTTCTGCTCCTGGCCCTGTTGCTGGTCACCGACGGCTACGACGCCCAGGTGCTGGGTTATGTGGTGCCGGCCCTGGCCCAGGATTGGGGCCTGGAAAAGGCCGCGTTCGGTCCGGTGTTCAGCGCCAACCTGCTGGGCCTGACCCTGGGCTCGCTGGCGGTGACGCCGCTGGCGGACCGGTTTGGCGTGCGGCGGATTCTGCTGGCCTGTGTGCTGGTCTACGCCAGCCTCACGGTGATGATGGTGTTCGCCGATTCGCTGAACAGCCTGATGGTCGCGCGTTTTATCTGCGGCATCGGCATGGGCGGGGCGATGCCCAGCGCCATGGCGCTGATGTCGGAATATTCGCCGCCGCGCCTGCGCACCCTGATGGTGACCCTGGCCGCCTGCGGTTTCTCTTTCGGCGGCGCGGCCGGCGGTTTTGTCGCCGCGGGTTTCATCGACCGCTTCGGCTGGCAGGCGGTGTTCCTCGCCGGCGGCGTCACGCCGTTGCTGCTGTTTCCCTTCCTGGCCTGGTTCCTCCCCGAATCGTTGCCGCGCCTGCTGCGCGATCAGCCGCCTTATGCCCGCCTGCGCAGGGTCACCGCGCGCATGTTGCCGGACTGGCAACCACCGGCCGCCTCGGCCGCGCAGAACCAAGCCGAGCAGGGCAGCAAGCTCACGGTGATCGAGCTGTTCCGCCACGGTTATGCGCGCCCGACGCTGCTGATCTGGTCGACCTTTTTCGTCAGCCTGATCCTGCTGTATTTCATGATCAGCTGGTTGCCGTCGCTGCTGCTGGAAAGTGGCCTGGGGTTGAACGAAGCGAACCTGGTGACCTCGATGTTCCTGTTCGCCGGCACCCTGGGGGCGATCTGCATGGCCTGGTTCGCCGACCGCCTGCAACGCAAGGTACGGCTGCTCTCGGTGGTGCTGGCCGGGGCGGCGCTGTGTACCCTGCTGTTGGGCCTGAACCACGACAACCCGCGTTACCTGGTGGCCTTCGTCTTCGCCGCCGGCTTCTGCATCATCGGTGGCCAACTGACCCTCAACGCCTTCGCCAGCAACTTCTACCCGGCCCATGTCCGCGCCACCGGCACCGGCTGGGCCCTGGGCGTCGGCCGCTTCGGCTCGATCCTCGGCCCGCTGTTCGGCAGCCTGCTGCTGGCGATGCACATCCCGGTGCAGCAGATCTTTTTCTTCTGCGCGATTCCGGCGGTGATTGCGGCGCTGCTGATCATCCAGGTGCGCTCGCCCGAAGGCCTGCCAGCGAGCACGCCCGAACCCATGGACTCGCTGGTCGCGAAGCTCGCCCGCGACCAACGTTAACGCTTGCCCCTGTAGGGGCCTTGCTGGCGATAGCGTCCGGCCTGATACACCGCGTCGTCTTCATCGCCGGCAAGTCGGATCGCCGCCTGCTCGCTCCTACAGAAACACTGCCCGTCTCTGTAGGAGCGAAGCTTGCTCGCGATGGCGCCCGGTTTGGCACACCACGTCATGTCCATCGTCGGCAAGAATGGTGGATGTCAGTGCACGATGCTATTGGGCGGCAGGTGCCCCAGGCGTTCGGTCAGGCGCAGGCGCTGGATCGGGTCTTCGCTGAGCAGCAGGGCGTGCTCCAGGTCGAAGCGTTCGGCGTTGGGGCAGTCCAGGTGCTGGTAGAGGCTGGCGCGGGCCAGGTAGTCGGAGGCGCTGCCATTGCCCAGTTCCAGGACCCGCTCGGCATCGATCAGCGCATTGAGGTGGTCGTCGTGGCTCAGGTGCAACTGGCGCAGGTTGCGCGACAGGCGCTGGAGCATTTGCTGTGGGCTGGCTGTGGCCAGGTGCTCGGCGGCCAGCTTGATGTTCGGCCCGTACTGGCGCTCCAGCAGTTCACGGCAGTCGTTGGGGTACAGGCGGCGCCCGCCGCAAGGGTCGAGCAGGTGATCGGCACCGGGCACGCGCAATAGAAAGTGCCCGGGGAAGTTGACCCCGACCATGGGGATCTCCAGGCGCCGCGCCAGCTCCAGGGCGATCAGCCCCAGCGCCAGCGGTTGCCCGCGCCGGGTGTGCAGCACCTTGTCCAGCAGCGCCGCCTGCGGGCGCAGCGGCAAGAACTCGTCCTGCTGGAAGCCCAGGTCGTTCATGCGCCGCAGCAGCGGCTGGCCCAGTTCGCTGACCGGCAGCAGCGGCAAGCCTGCGCTGACCCGCTGTTGCAGTTCCTTGAAGTCTTGCAGCAACTGCTCGGGCGATACCTCTTTGTCGTGCTCGGCGGCGATCCACAGCGCCGCCTCGAAAAGGGCGGGCGGGGACTGTTGCAGGCAGGCGAAAAAAGCTTGACGCGGGTTCATCGAAATCTCCGGCGAATGCCTCGTTTTAGCCCCGTCGCGGGCGTTCGTCCAGTGCCGCACACATGCCGTAGCAGGTTATTTCCTAAAGCCCGGAAAGGCACCGGGCTTATTCCCGCGCGCTCCAGCAATTTTCATGCACAAGCCTATACTGGCGACTACAAGAAGTGATTCGGGAGCCCGACGATGTTCGCTCTCATGCAAAGCACTCGCCTTGAATCGCTGCACCTGAGCGTTGACCCGGCCACCGGGTTGAAGGCGGTGATTGCCATTCATAGCAGCCGCCTGGGGCCTGCCTTGGGAGGTTGTCGTTACCTTGCCTACCCCGACGACGAAAGTGCCGTGGTCGATGCCGTGCGCCTGGCCCAGGGCATGAGCTACAAGGCCGCCCTGGCCGGCTTGCCCCACGGTGGCGGCAAGGCGGTCATCATCCGTCCGCCACACGTCGAAAGCCGTGCCGCGCTGTTCGAAGCCTTCGGTCGCTGCGTCGAGCAACTCGATGGCCGCTACATCACCGCCATCGACAGCGGCACCTCGGTCGCCGACATGGACTGCATCGCCCAAACCACCCAGCACGTCACCAGCACCACCGCTTCCGGCGATCCGGCACCGCATGCCGCCATGGGGGTGTTCGCCGGCATCCGCGCCACCGCCATGGCCCGCCTGGGCAGCGACAACCTTGAAGGCTTGCGGGTGGCGATCCAGGGCCTGGGCAATGTCGGCTTCGCCCTCGCCGAGCAACTGCATGCCGCGGGCGCCGAACTGCTGGTCAGCGATATCGACTCCGGCAAGGTGCAACTGGCCATGGAGCAACTGGGCGCCCATCCGATCGCCAACGAAGCCTTGCTCAGCACCCCGTGCGACATCCTCGCGCCCTGCGGGCTGGGCGGCGTGCTCAACAGCCACAGCGTGGCGCAACTGCGCTGCTCGGCGGTGGCCGGTTCGGCCAACAACCAGCTGACCAACCTGCAGGTCGCCGATCAGCTGGAAAACCGCGGCATCCTCTACGCGCCGGATTACGTGATCAACGCCGGCGGGCTGATCTACGTTTCGCTCAAGCATCGCGGTGAAGACCTGGCGACCATCACCGCCCACCTGTCGAAGATCAGCCAGCGGCTCACCGAGGTCTTCGCCCATGCCCAGGCTGAAAAGCGCTCCCCGGCGCGGGTGGCCGACGACTTGGCGGAGCGCGTGCTGTACCGCTAGGCGCGAGGGCCTTACCCGGCCATTTCGCCCTGTAAGCCCCGCGCCACAAGCGCGAGGCGCAACAACTGCACGCTGACCCGGCGTGCCAGGAGCCATGTGATGCCGCACAAGGTTGCACTTCCCTATACCCGCTATTTGTCCCCGGACGGCCAGTTGCTCGGCGACCTGCCGGCCTGGGCCGACGACTTCAATCTGCTGACCCGGCTCTACCGGCAGATGCTCTTGACCCGCCTGTTCGACCAGAAAGCCGTGGCCCTGCAACGCACCGGACGCATCGGCACCTATGCGCCGACCCTCGGTCAGGAAGCCATTGGCGTGGCCATCGGCAGCCTGATGCGGCCCGAAGACGTGCTGGTGCCCTATTACCGCGACACCGCCGTGCAACTGATGCGCGGGGTGCGCATGGAGGAGATCCTGCTGTACTGGGGCGGCGACGAGCGCGGCAGTGATTTCGCCGACCCGGCGGTGGCCGAGGATTTCCCGATCTGTGTGCCGATCGCCACCCAGGCCCTGCATGCCTGCGGCGTGGCCAGCGCATTCAAGATCCGTGGCGAGCACCGGGTGGTGGTGACCACCTGTGGCGACGGCGCCACCAGCAAGGGCGACTTCCTCGAAGCCCTCAACGTGGCGGGCACCTGGCAGTTGCCGGTGGTGTTCGTGGTCAACAACAACCAGTGGGCGATCTCGGTGCCACGGCGCATCCAGTGCGGCGCGCCGACCCTGGCACAGAAGGCCATCGGCGCCGGCTTCCACGGCGAGCAGGTCGATGGCAACGACATGCTCGCGGTGTACGACCGGGTGCGGGCAGCCCTGGAACGTGCCCGGCATGGCAAGGGACCGGTGCTGCTGGAGTGCCTGAGCTATCGCCTGGGCGACCACACCACCGCCGACGATGCCACGCGCTATCGGGCCGCGGATGAGGTCAAGCAGGCCTGGCTGGAAGAACCGGTCAAGCGCCTGCAACGCTTCATGGTCGGGCAGGGCGTCTGGGACGGAAACCGCGAGCAGGCGCTGATGGTGGAATGCCAGGCGCTGGTGCAGCGTGCTGTGGATAACTTCGAGGCGGCGGGCACCCAGGCCCCCGAGTCGGTACTGGACTACGTCTACGCACAGTGGCCGGCGGCCCTGGCCGAACAGCGCGAGGTGTTCCTCGAACGGCTGGCGCGGCGTGCGGGAGGTGCGGACCATGAGTAACGGCACATTCAGCCTGCTGGAAGCGGTGAACCTGGCGTTGCACCGGGCCATGGCCGAGGACGAGAACGTGATTGTCCTGGGTGAGGACGTCGGTGTGAACGGCGGGGTGTTCCGCGCCACCCTGGGGCTGCGCGACAGTTTTGGCTTCAAGCGGGTGATCGATTCGCCGCTGGCGGAAACCATGCTCGGCGGGCTGGTGGTGGGCATGGCCGCCCAAGGCCTGAAGCCGGTGGTGGAAATCCAGTTCATGGGCTTTATTTACGCGACTATGGAGCACCTGGTGTCCCACGCCAGCCGCATGCGCAACCGCACCCGCGGACGCATCACCTGCCCGATGGTGTTGCGCACGCCCATGGGCGCGGGCATTCGCGCACCGGAACATCACAGTGAAAGCACCGAAGCGTTGTTCGCCCACATTCCGGGGCTGCGGGTGCTGGTGCCGTCCTCGCCGGCGCGGGCCTACGGCCTGCTGCTGGCGGCCATCGACGATCCCGACCCGGTGCTGTTCCTCGAGCCGACCCGCCTCTACCGCATGAACCCGCAACCGCTGGTGGACGACGGCAAGCGCCTGCCGCTGGACAGTTGCTTCACCCTGCGCGAAGGCAGCGACATCACCCTGGTCAGCTGGGGCGCGAGCATCGTCGAGACCCTGCAGGCCGCCAGCGCGCTGGCCGAGCAGGGCGTGTCGGCAGAGGTGATCGACGTCGCCTGCATCAAGCCGCTGGACCTCGACACCCTGGAAGCCTCGGTGCGCAAGACCGGGCGCTGCGTGATCGTGCATGAGGCGCCGCGCACCTGCGGCGTCGGCGCGGAAATCGCCGCCAGCCTCTACGAGCGGGTGTTGCTGGAATTGCAGGCGCCGATCCTGCGGGTCACCGCGCCGGACATTCCACCGCCGCTGTATCGCCTGGAGTCGCTGTACATCCCCGGCGTCGAAGACATTCTTCACGCCTGCGACAGCACCCTGAACTTCGCCTGAGGAGGCTGCGATGAAATATTTCAAACTGCCCGATCTGGGCGAAGGCCTGCAGGAAGCGGAGATTGTCGAATGGCACGTCAGGGCCGGCGATGCGGTCAAGGCCGATCAGTTGCTGGTGTCGGTGGAAACCGCCAAGGCCCTGGTGGACATTCCCGCGCCCTATGACGGCGTGGTGGCGAAAACCTATGGCGCGCCGGGTGACATCCTGCATGTCGGCGAACCCTTGCTCGGCTACGAAGGCGAGGCGGATGCCGGCACCGTGGTCGGGCGCCTCGAAGGTGGCGGGGCCAGCCAGGAAGACCGGTTTTTTGTCGGCGCCGCGCCCTCGACCCGCGAGCATATGGCGGTCCGCGCCACGCCAGCGGTGCGCCAACTGGCCCGGCAACTGGGTGTGGATGTGAATGCCTTGAGCGGTTCGGCCAAGGATGGGCTGATCAGCCGCGGCGATGTGGAAAGCGCCGCGCAGCAGGAACGGGAGCGGTTCGGCGGTGACCGGCTGCGCGGGGTACGCCGGAGCATGGCGCTGAACATGGCCCGCTCCCACGCCGAGGTGGTGCCGGTGACGATTTACGGCGATGCCGACCTGCACCGCTGGGGCCAGGCCCGCGATCCGCTGATCCGCCTGGCCAAGGCGCTGGCGGCGGCCTGCGCGGTGGAGCCGGTGCTCAACAGCGCGTTCGATGGCAAGAGCCTGTCGATCAAGCAGCACCAGCACCTCGACCTGGGCATTGCGGTGGACACCCCCGATGGCCTGTTCGTGCCGGTGCTGCGCAATGTCGGCCAGCGCGACGCGGCGGACCTCAAGGCCGGAGTGACGCGCCTGCGCGCCGACGTGCAGGCGCGCTCGATTCCGCCCCAGGAGATGATGGGCGCGACCCTGACCCTGTCCAACTTCGGCACCCTGTTCGGCCGTTACGCCAACCCGGTGGTGGTGCCGCCGCAAGTGGCGATCCTCGCTGCCGGGGTGATCCGCGACGAACCGGTGGCCCTGAACGGCGCGGTGGTGGTGCATCCGCTGCTGCCGCTGTCCCTGACCTTCGATCATCGGGTGGTCACCGGCGGAGAGGCGGCGCGGTTTTTCAAGGCGCTGGTAGAGGCGCTGGAGCAACCCTAGGGTCTGTACGAAAAGTGGCTGCGCGCTGGGCGCCTTCGGCGCTACGCGGGCCATGCTGCGTTAAAAACAGGCTCGTGCGCGAGTCCGATCGGAATGCTCATGTAGGTCCCTACAGTCGAACGCGACCCCGGCCGTTCCTCGCCTATTTTTGCCTTGCCTGACCTTCGCTCGCCGACTTTTCGTACGGACCCTTAGTTTTCCACAGGCATGAAAAAGGCCCTGGGCGCAAACCCAGGGCCTGTTCAATTCGAGCCTGCTTACTTGGCGGCTTTGCTTGCCTTGGCAGGCTTGGCCGGTGCTGTGGGTTCCGCGGCTTCGGGCGCTGCCAGCGGAGCCTCTGGCTCGGCCGCCGCAACCGGCGCGCTGAGCAGTTCGGACAGGGCGTCCGGCTGGCTCTTGAAGGCCTTGGCGAACACATCGCGGTTCTTCGCCATGTAGATCCCGGCTTCTTCCACCTGTTGCTCGCTCAGGGACGGCACCGCTTTTTGCAACACTTGCGCCAGCAATTCAGCCAGTTCGAGCATTTTGTCATGACGGTCAGCTTCGGCTTTATCCATGAACAAGCGCTCCAGATCTCGGCTGCTGCGGTATACCACTTCGACGGCCATTCACCACCTCACATGCCTTCACGATAATGGGTATTTGCTACTACTGTATTTATATACAGGCGAGAAGAATAAGCGAATCCTTATGCTTTGAATAGTGGCTTTTTAATCTAGACGGGTTTCAGGGTTTGTCAGGTGATTACGCGTCGATCCCCATCGCGGGCAAGTCGGATCGCCGCCCGCTCGCTCCTACAGCGAAGACGCCCTTGAAAGCCCCCACAGAAGTGTCCAGCCGACCCCGGCCGCCATCTCATTCCCCAGACGCTGGCCTTTTTTCTGCATGCAGAACAACCGTCACGTCCAACCCGCATCATCCGGTCGAGTCGACCTAAGGAAAAACCATCGTGAAAATCAATTGGGCCGAGAAACTGCGGCAGAACGTCCATCAGCTGGCCGAGTCCCTGGGCAACCTGTTCGTCGAGACCTTTCACTACCTGGCGCTGTTCGCCATCGGCGCGGTGACGGCCTGGGCGGCGGTGATGGAGTTTCTCGGGATGCTCGAAGAAGGTCATATCAAGATCGATGACATTCTCCTGCTGTTCATCTACCTCGAGCTGGGCGCCATGGTCGGCATCTACTTCAAGACCAACCACATGCCGGTGCGCTTCCTGATCTACGTGGCGATCACTGCGCTGACCCGCCTGCTGATCTCCAACGTGTCGCACCACAACCCGCCGGACCTGGGGATCATCTACCTGTGCGGCGGCATCCTGCTGCTGGCGTTCTCGATCCTGGTGGTGCGCTACGCCTCGTCGCAGTTCCCCTCGGTGAAAATCGAACACCCGCAACGCAAAGTCGGTGCGGGTTCCAGCGAGCACCCGGAAGTCGAGAAGGGCGAGCTTTAAATCGCCACGCTCAGGGGCGGCCGGCCCTTGGCGGCCGGCAGCGGCAGCTTGAAGCTGTCGCTGTTGGTCATGGCTTCGAGGATGGCCACGGCGCTGTGGCCCTGCTCGATGGCGATGCCGAACTGAATGCTTTGCACCAGGCGCTTGAGCCGCTGCGGATCGTTGCGCTGCTCGGCGCTGATCATGCGTTTGGCCACGACCCGGCCGGCCTTGGACAGGGTCAGCATGATGCTGCCGTCCAGACCCTGGATGCTCAGGTTGACCCGGTATTCCGGGGCGAAGGCATCGGTAATCAGCTGAAAGGGGTTGTCCATGTGCGTCACCGCCTGATTGTATCGTGCAGTCATTGACCGGCCGGGATCGGGATTAGTTCGCATTTCCAGACCACTGGCAGGCCGTTCGCTGAGGTTTGATAACGTCCGTATTCCTCGGGTCTTGCAAAGCAAAGGGCATGCCGGGAAAAGCGCCGCCCAATAAACCCGGGGGCGAAAAAAAACGGACCAATAGGTCCGTTTTTCTTTGGCTACCCGTTTCAGGGCATGAACGAATAAATGATCGCTGACAGTGCGATCAGACCGATCAGCACCACGAACAGATTCGACAGCTGGCCTGAATACTGGCGCAGCGATGGCACTCGCCGGATCGCGTACATCGGCATCAGGAACAGCAGGCAGGCGATCACCGGTCCGCCCAGGGTTTCGATCATGCCGAGGATGCTCGGGTTGAAGGTGGCCACGGCCCAGCAGGTGAGGACCATGAACAGCGCGGTGCAACGCTCCAGCCAGCGCGACGACAGGCTCCGGCCGCGGCTGCGCAGGCTTTTCACGATCAGCCCCTGGAAACCTTCGCTGGCGCCGATGTAGTGGCCGAGGAAGGATTTGGTGATCGCCACCAGCGCGATCAGCGGCGCCGCATAGGCGATCACCGGCGTCTGGAAGTGGTTGGCCAGGTACGACAGGATCGAGATGTTCTGCGCCTTGGCCGCGGCCAGGTCGGCCGGCGACAGGGCCAGTACGCAGCTGAAGCAGAAGAACATCACCGTCAGCACCATCATGCCGTGGGCCACGGCGAGGATGCCGCTGCTCTTGCCTTCGGCCTGGGCGCCGTAGTGGCGCTTCTGGTCGACGGCAAAGGCCGAGATGATCGGCGAATGGTTGAACGAGAACACCATCACCGGGATCGCCAGCCACAGGGTTTTGAGGAACAGCGGCATGGACATGCCGTCATTGGCCGAGGCGAAGAAGGCGCCGTTCCAGTTCGGGATCAGGCTGAGGGCCAGCAGCAACAGCGCGGCGACAAAGGGATAGACCAGCACGCTCATGGCCCGCACGATCACGCCCTGGCCGCAGCGCACGATGGCCATCAGGCCGAGGATCAGCACCAGCGACAGGATCGCCCGTGGCGGCGGCGTCATGTGCAGCTGGTGCTCCATGAAGCTGCCCAGGGTGTTGGTCAGCGCCACGCTGTACACCAGCAGGATCGGGAAGATGGCGAAGAAGTAGAGCAGGGTGATCAGCTTGCCGGCGCCGATGCCGAAGTGCTCTTCCACCACTTCGGTGATGTCGCCGGAGCGCCCGGACAGCACGAAGCGGGTCAGCCCGCGGTGGGCGAAGAAGGTCATCGGGAAGGCCAGCAGCGCCAGCACGATCAGCGGCCAGAAGCCGCCGACTCCGGCGTTGATCGGCAGGAACAGGGTGCCGGCGCCGATGGCGGTGCCGTACAGGCCGAGCATCCAGGTGGTGTCGTGCTTGCTCCAGCCCTGGCTGGCGGTCGTGGTGTCGCGGGCAGTCTCTACGGCAGGGTTTTCGGCAGCGGGTGTTCGTACATCGGTCATCGGTATTGCCTCGTTATTATTCTTGCTCGGGCTCACGTAGTACAGGCGGTCAGGCCGTTTGAAAACGTAGCGAGCGAAGGCAAGACAAGGCAAAAACAGGCGAGGAACGGCCGGGGTCGCGTTCGACTGTAGGGGCCTACATGAGCATTCCGAGCCTGTTTTTAACGCAGTATTGCCGAGCGCAGTCGTTTTCATACGGCCTGGGGGAATGCTCCTCAGCACTCCACCCAGCTCACGGCCAGGCCGCCCCGTGAAGTTTCTTTGTATTTGTCGTGCATGTCGGCGCCGGTATCGCGCATGGTGCGGATCACCCGGTCCAGGGAAATGAAGTGTTTGCCGTCGCCGCGCAGGGCCATCTGGGTGGCGTTGATCGCCTTCACCGCGGCGATCGCGTTGCGCTCGATGCAGGGCACCTGCACCAGGCCGCCGACCGGGTCGCAGGTCAGGCCGAGGTTATGTTCCAGGCCGATTTCGGCGGCGTTTTCCAGTTGCTCCGGGGTGGCCCCAAGCACCTCGGCCAGGCCCGCGGCGGCCATCGCGCAGGCGGAACCCACCTCGCCCTGGCAGCCGACTTCGGCGCCGGAGATCGAGGCGTTTTTCTTGCAGAGAATGCCCACCGTGGCGGCGCCGAGGAAGAAGTCGATCACGTCGTCGTCCGACGCTTCGGGGTTGAACTTCATGTAGTAATGCAGCACCGCCGGGATGATCCCCGCCGCACCGTTGGTCGGCGCCGTCACCATGCGCCCGCCGGCGGCGTTTTCCTCGTTCACCGCCAGGGCGAACAGGTTGACCCACTCCATGGCCGACAGGGTCGAGCTGATGACGTTGGGCTTGCCGATTTCCAGCAGGTTGCGATGCAGCTTGGCCGCGCGGCGCGGGACATCCAGGCCGCCGGGCAGGGTGCCTTCGTGGCGCAGGCCCTGCTCGACGCATTCGCGCATCACCGCCCAGATGTGCAGCAGGCCGCTGCGGATTTCGGCGTCGCTGCGCCAGGCCCGTTCGTTGGCCATCATCAGTTCCGAGACCCGCAGCTGGTGCCGTTGGCACAGGGCCAGGAGTTCCACCGCGTTGTTGAAGTCGTAGGGCAGTTCGACGCCGTTGGCCGCCGGGGCGCCTTCGGCCACTTCGGCTTCCTCGACGATAAAACCGCCGCCCACCGAGTAGTAGGTCTGCCGCCACAGCAGGCCGTCCGCAGCAAAGGCTGACAGCGACATGGCATTGGGGTGGTAGGGCAGGCTTTCGTCGAGCAGCAGCAGGTCGCGCTGCCAGTCGAAGGCGATGCGCGAGCGGCCGCCGAGGCTCAGCTCGCCGCTTTCGCGCAGTTGCTGGATGCGCGGGCCGATGCTGCGCGGGTCGATGCTGTCGGGCCATTCGCCCATCAGGCCCATGACGCAGGCACGGTCGGTGGCATGGCCGACGCCGGTGGCGGACAAGGAGCCGTACAGGCGGATTTCCACCCGCTGCACCTGTTCCTGCAACCCTTGCTCGAACAGCCCCTGGGCGAAGGTTGCGGCAGCGCGCATCGGGCCGACGGTGTGGGAGCTGGATGGGCCGATACCGACTTTGAAGAGATCGAAAACACTGATAGCCATGCTAAAGCCTTACAAGCAATGGAAGAGAAATCGCTGCCATTTTTTGTAGGCCGAGCGTCAGGTCGGCGATACTGCCTAGCTCGGTCAAGACTGACCAACGAATTTTCCTAAGACAGCCTTTAGCAGGACTAAACGATGAGTCGTCAGTTTCATGCCCAGACCTACGTCTGGCTGCATGTGTTTTCCTGTGCCGCGCGGCACTTGTCGTTCACCCGTTGCGCGGAAGAACTGCACATCACCCCGGGAGCGGTCAGCCAGCAGATCCGCCTGCTGGAAGAGCGGCTCGGCTTTCGCCTGTTTCACCGCCGTGCCCGTGGGGTGGAACTGAGCGCCGAGGGGCAGCGGCTGGCGATCACGGTGAACGAGGCCTATGGCAGCATCGACGCCGAATTGCGCCGGCTGGATGCCGGAATGATCAGCGGCACCTTGCGCCTGCGCTCGATCCCGTCGTTTCTCGGCAAATGGCTGACCCCGCGTTTGCCCCGGCTGCAGCAGCGTTTTCCGGATATTCAGCTGCGGCTGGTGGCCGAGGACAGCAGCGTGGCCTTGCACGAAGGCGATTTCGACCTGGCCATCGACCTCAACGACGGCAGCTATCCGGGGCTGTTATCCACAGCCCTGCTGGATGAACAGATCTTTCCGGTCTGTGCCCCGGGGCTGTTGCGCGGGCGGCCGCCGTTGCACGGCCCGGCGGACCTGGTGCATTTCCCGTTGCTGCACGACATCACCGCCTGGCGCGGCAGCTATGAGTACGCGGAGTGGGAGTTCTATCTCAATGCCATCGGCTTCGAGGGCGCGGATGTGCGGCGCGGGCACACCTTCAATCGCAACCACCTGACCATCGAGGCGGCGATCGCCGGGATGGGGGTGGCGATTGCCCGGCGTACCCTGCTCAACGATGAGCTGGAGCGCGGCACCTTGATCGTGCCGTTCGGCCTCGCGGTGCCCAATCACAAGCGTTATGTGCTGCTGTATGCGCCGGGTGCGCTGAGCCATCCGGGCGTGCGCGCGGTGCACGACTGGCTGGTGGAGGAGGCGGGGATTTTTCGCAGCCAGCACCCTCTGGGAGAGGGACAGCTGTGAGTGAAAAAGGCCGGGGACAGGGGCGACCCAACTCCCGACATTAACAGCGCTTTTGCTCCTTGTCCGGCTTTATTTGCGAATAGATATTTATCTTTTTTTAGGGCTTGAATTGTTCCGCGCTCTGCCCAACTCTGTAACCAAGAGGCCGCAAAAAGTACGCCCTCAGGGGCACGCGGTTCCTCTCGCGAGCTAGCTGAAATAAGGGAAGAACTATGCAAATCCAGGTCAATAGCGATAACCATATTCAAAGCAGCATCCGACTGGAGGAGTGGGTACGTACTACCATTGAGAGCACGCTCGAACGCTACGAGGAGGACCTGACCCGAGTCGAGGTTCACCTGCGGGACGAGAACGGCGACAAGCCCGGTCCCCACGATTTGCGCTGCCAACTGGAGGCGCGGCCAAAGGGCCATCAACCGATTTCCGTGACCCACAAAGCCGAATCCCTGGAACTGGCCATCGAAGGAGCGGCCACCAAGCTGGAGAATTCCCTGGAACACCTGTTCGGCCGGTTGCGCAACAAGCGCGCCGCGGCAGCGCCAAGCGCCCGCGAAGGCCAGGCCGACGCCTTGCTTGAAGAGGAATTCCTGGAAAACGAACAGGCCGCGCTCAATAGCTGACGGCTGACTTCTCCACAGACAGGGCCTGCAATTGCAGGCCCTTTTTTGTGCGCCACGTTTCTGCAGGAGCGAGCGGGCGGCGATCCGACTTGCCGGCGATGAAGACGCCGCGGTGTGTCAGGCCGGACGCTATCGCGAGCAAGCTTCGCTCCTACTGCCAGGCGGTGGCCGTCGATCAGAACGCCACGGAGGTCTGTACGTACAGGGTCCGCGGTTCGCCCACGTACTTGCCTTTGTTGTTGTCGTCGAACGAGCGGGTGAAGTACTGGTGGTTGAAGATGTTCTTCACCCCGACCGCCACGCTCAGGTCCGACAGTTGCGGGCCGAAGTCGTAGGCGGCGCGGCTGCTGAACAGCATGTAGCCGGGAATCCGCCCGGTGCTGCCGTCGGCGCTTTCGGCCCAGGTGTTGGCGTTGTCGGCGAACTGGCTGCTCTGGTAGCTGCTGTCGAAGTTCAGCTTCCACGGCCCTTCGGTGTAGCCAATGCCGAGGGTGCCCTTGTGCTTGGACGAGAACGGCACACGGTTGCCCTTGTTCGGCCCGTCCTCACGGATGGTGGCGTCAACGTAGGCGTAGGTGGCGTACAGATCGAAACCGGCCAGTGCCGGGCTCAGGCCGTCCAGCGCGTAATTGACGCTGGTCTCGATGCCCTGGTGACGGGTTTCGCCGCGGGCGATCACCGAGTCGTTGGTCTGGTTGCTGTCGTACTGGTTGTCGAAGTTGATCAGGAACGCGCCGATCTCCGCCCGCAGGGCGCCGTCGTCATAGCGGGTACCCAGTTCCCAGGTGCGGGCCTTCTCCGGTTTCACTTCGCCGCTGCTCACGCGGTTGGGCATCTGGCTGTACTGCACGCTGCCGAACGAACCCTCGGTGTTGGCGTAGAGGTTCCAGCTGTCGGTCAGGTGGTACATCACGTTCAGCGCCGGCAGCGCGGTGTTGTAGTCGCCCTTGTATTTGACGTTGGTCAGGTTGTTGGTCTGCTGGGACTCGATCATCTCGTAGCGGATGCCCGGGGTGAGGGTCCACTTGCCGATGTCGATGCGGTCGTCGACGAAGAATGCATTGGCCTCGGTGCCGCCGCGGGTATCGCGGTCGTTGCGGCTGCTGGTGCTCGGCAGTTGCTGGTTGGCGCTGATCGGCGTGCGGTAGCGCAACTCGTGGCCGGCCTCGTTGATGTAGCGGTAGCCGATGCCCAGCTCATGGCTGGTCGGCCCCAGGTCGAAGCCTTGGGCGAAGCGGGTTTCGACGCCGCGCACCCAGTATTCGCGCGGTGACAGCGACAGGAAGCTGCCCTGGTCCAGGTAGCCGCTGCGCAGGGTCTTGGTGAAGAAGCTGTTGACGGTGAATTCGCGACGATCTTCCTGGTAGCGATAACCGAAGTTGATCAGCGTGCGGCGGCCCCAGAACTTGTCATACGGGCGGGTCGACTGATAGGGATCGGCCTTGTAGTCGGCGACGTTCAGGCCGCCGGGCATGTCGGCCTCGCCCTCGTAGTACTGGGCCATGGCGTTGAAGCTGTTGGCGTCGTCGAGCTGGTAATGGCCCTTGAGGATCAGGTCGTCGATTTGCGTGTCGCTGTGTTCGCGCCAGTCACCGCCACGGGTGCCGGAGTACAGCAGGGCGCCGCCCAGGCCGTTGTCGGCGGTGCCGCCGGCCAGCAGGTTGCCGGTGGTCTTGAAACCGTCGTGGCTGGAGGACGGGCTGGTCTCGGTCTGGAAGCCGCCCTTGACCGTGGGCGCATCGGGAATGGCGCGGGTCACGAAGTTGACGATGCCGCCGACGTTCTGCGGGCCGTAACGCACCGCGCCACCGCCACGCACCACATCCACCGCGTCCATGTTGCCCATGCTGACCGGGGCGAAGGACAGCTGCGGCTGGCCATAGGGCGCGAAGGGCACCGGAATGCCGTCCATCAGTACCGTGGAGCGCGAGGCCAGGCGCGGATTGAGCCCGCGAATGCCGAAGTTCAGCGCCATGTCGTGGCTGCCGGTGCCGTTGTTTTCCGGGGCGTTGACCCCGGGGATGCGGTTGAGCACGTCGCGGGCCTGGGTCGCGCCCTGGCGTTCGAATTCTTCGCGGCGGATCACGTCCCGCGCACCCGGGTGTTCGAAGACGTTGCTCTGCGCCGCGTCGCCCAGCCAGTCGCCGACCACGCTGGAGGCGCCCAGCTCCAGGGCCGCCGGTGCGCCCTCGGCGCTCACCGGTTGCAGGCTGAAGGCATTGCCGCCTTCGGCGCGGGCTTGCAGGCCGGTGCCCTTGAGCAAGGCATTCAGACCTTCTTCGGTGGTGTAGCGGCCTTCCAGGCCCTGGCTTTGCACGCCGCTGGTGACCTGGGAGCCGAAGGAAATCAGCACACCGGCTTCACGGCCGAACTGGTTCAGGGCGTTTTCCAGCGACGCCGCCGCGATGTGGTAATCGCGCGTCGGGCCGTCGGCGGCGATGGCCAGCGGCAGGGCGGAAAAGCTCAGGCTGGCGCCCAGCAGCAACTGGCGCAGGGTACGGGCAAGGGGCGTAAGGCGAGTGGGGCGCTGGGGCATGGACATCGATCCTGAGAAGGTTGCAGTCAAAGGGGGCTTTCCTTCTCTGTCACGCGAGTGCTGGAAAACGGCTCACACAAAATGAAAATAATTCGCACGTCGGAAAAAACATTGAATCGACGCTGATTTGTAGCCGCTGCCGAAGGCTGCGATCGACCGGAACGGTCGCGGCGATCCGGCGGGCGCAGAAGGTCCTTCGGACCTTATCGCAGCCTGCGGCAGCGGCTACAGAGGCGATAGGTTTCAGGCGCGGGCCTCGACCGTGACCCAATAACGGGTGAAGCGCCGGACTTTCACCGGCAGGCTGATTTCCAGCAGGTCGAGGATCCGTTCGCTGTCGTCCAGTGGGTAACTGCCGGAGATCAGCAGGTCGGCGACCCGTGGATCGCAGTTGAGCTGGCCGCGACGATAGCGGCCCAACTCGTCGAGGAAGTCCGCCAGGCGCATATGGGCGGCCACCAGCATGCCCTCGCTCCAGGCGCCGCTGCCGGCGTCCAGCGGCCGCGGGTTGTCCCAGGCGCTGCGGGTGAAGCTCAATTGTTGCCCCTTGCTTACCTGCAATGGCGCTGCCGAATAATCCGATGGGCTGAGGCTGACGTTGCCCTCGAACACCGCCAGCTGGGTGCGCTGGCTGAACTGGCGCAGGTTCAAGCGTGCGCCTTGCGGGCGCAGCAGGCCGTGGGCGCTCTGGATCAGCAGCGGCCGGCGGTCAGTCGCGGCGGTCAGCAGGATCTCCCCGGCCAACAGCCGGATCAGCCGTTGCTGGCCATCGAAACTCACGTCCACCGCGCTGTCGGTATTGAGCTGCAGCTGGCTGCCGTCGCTCAGTTGCAGCGTGCGCCGCTGGCCCACCGGGCTGCGGTAGTCGGCCATCAGCGGGGTCAGCGGATTGTGTTCGCGCAAGCCCCAGGCCGTGGCGGAACCGGCGCCGAGGATCAGCAGCAGTTTCAGCGCCTGGCGCCGGCTGGAGGACTTCGGCGCGTTGAGCGCGGCATGGGCCAGGGGCGAAGACAGGCCGCGCAGCCGCTGGTTGACCCGCTGGATATGTTCCCAGGCCCGTTGATGTTCGCTGTGGGCGTCGTGCCACTGCTGCCAGGCCAGTTGCTGGCGCGGGCTGAGCGGCCCCGCCTGCATTTCGAGCAGCCAGTGCACAGCCTGTTCGGCGACCTGGGCGCCGATGTCCGGCGGGCGGGGGAGTGCAGCGTTCATAGGGCGAAGTAGCAGCGCAGGGCTGCCTTGTGCAGGTGGCGCTTGACCGTGGCGATGGAAACCCCCAGCTCGCGGGCGATCTCGCCGTGTTTCAGGCCATCGACCTGGGCCAGCAGGAACGCGCGTTTCACCAGGCGTGGCAAACCGTCGAGCAACTGGTCCAGCTCCATCAGGGTCTGCAGGATGATCGCCTTGTCCTCCTCGGACGGCGCCAGCAGTTCCGGCATCTGCGCCAGCGTGTCGAGGTAGGCCCGTTCCAGGTCCTGGCGCCGATAGTGGTTGCACAGCACCCGTTTGGCGATGGTGGTGAGGAACGCCCGTGGCTCGACGATCGACGGCGTTTCCCGGGCGCTGAGCACCCGCATGAAGGTGTCCTGGGCCAGGTCGGCGGCGCTGTCGGGGCAGCCGAGCCGACGCCGCAACCAGCCGTTCAGCCAGCTGTGATGGGCGTGATAGAGGACTTCGACGGTAGAGGAGTGAGCCAAGCCGAACGCTCCGGCAGCATGAAAATGCTTAAGAGAACAAGAATTGTTCGCATTGTAGTGGCCGGGCATGGCATTGGGCAATCAACCCGGACCGACGGAAGAGCCCTCGGTGGATTGGTGATTTTTTGCACATGAGAATATTTATCATTAATATTGCGTCGACTTGAGCCCGCGTGAGGTATTTGCCAATGCCGGGCTGTCCTGGTTTCAAGGTCGAAACATGAAAAGCAAAGTTGCTGCGATCCCTTTTTCCTATCGTCTGGCCGTGACTTCGCGGGTGCTGGCCGCGGTGTTTGGCGGTTACCTGCTGGCGGCGTTGTCCAGCATTTGCCTGACCCTGCTGCTCCCTGTGTCCCGCGCCGATGCGGTATTCGGCGGCATGATGGCGTCCTTCCTGTTCTACCTGGTGGCGGTGCTCTGGTGCTTTGCCTGCCGCACGGCCTGGCAGGCCTGGTTCGGGTTGCTGCTGCCGGCGCTGGTGTTGGCGGCGATTTCTGCGTTGGCGTATTGGATGAATCTCTCATGAAGGAGGGATTTCGCCAGTCCATGGCCTGGTTGCACACTTGGGTCGGACTGGTATTCGGCTGGCTGCTGCTGGCGATTTTCCTGACTGGCACCCTGGCCTACTTCAAGGATGAAATCAGCCATTGGATGCAGCCCGAAGTGCCATCGCGCTCGGTCAGCAACGAGACCAGCGTGATCCTCGCCCAGAGCTACTTGCAGCAGCACGCCCAGGGCGCCTCGCGCTGGTTCATCAACTTGCCCGACGCCCGCGAGCCGGTGTTGTCGGTGATGTGGCAATTTCCGGGCAAGCCCGGCGAGCGCGGCGCCTTTACCCAGAAACTGCTGGACCCGGCCACCGGCGCCGAGCTGCAGGCCCGCGATACCCGCGGCGGCGAATTCTTCTACCGCTTCCATTTCCAGTTGCAGATGCCCTATCCCTGGGGCCGCTGGCTGTCCACCGCGGCGGCCATGCTGATGTTCGTCGCCTTGATCAGCGGCATCATCATCCACAAGAAAATCTTCAAGGACTTCTTTACCTTCCGCCCTCGCAAGGGCCAGCGCTCCTGGCTCGACGGGCACAATGCGGTGGGTGTGCTGGTGCTGCCGTTCCACCTGATGATCACCTACAGCAGCCTGGTGATCTTCATGTCGATGGTCATGCCGGCGAGCATCCTGGCCACCTACGGCGAAGACAGCCGGGCACTGTTCAATGAGGCGTTTCCCGCCACCAGCAACGCACCGGCCGCGGGCCGGCCGGCGCCGCTGGTGCAGCTCGAACCGTTGTTGCAGCAGGCCCGCGAGCAGTGGCCGGGCGGCCGCGTGGGGCGTATCACGGTGAACAATCCCGGGGATGCCCATGCCTCGGTGAATGTCATGCGCCACGGTGGCGATCAGGTGGTTCGCGATTTTGGCAGTGCGGTTTCGTTCGACGGCGTCAGTGGCAAGCTGCTGCAGGTTGCCCCGCCGCAGTCGCCGATCGTTGCTATTCGAGGCGGTTTCTACGGGCTGCACATGGGCCTCTTCGCCGGGCCGCTGCTGCGCTGGCTGTACTTTATCTGCGGCCTGGCCGCCACCGCGATGATCGGCACCGGGCTGGTGATCTGGCTCGGCAAGCGCCAGCTCAAGCATGCCAAGAGCGGCGTGACGCCCTTCGAGTTGCGGCTGGTGGAAGTGCTGAACATCGCCAGCATGTCCGGCCTGGTGCTGGCTGTCGCCGCCTTCTTCTGGGCCAACCGCCTGTTGCCGGTGAGCCTCGCCGGGCGGGCGGACTGGGAAGTGAACAGCTTCTTTATCGTCTGGGGCCTGAGCCTGCTGCACGCCGCGCTGCGTCGCGGGCGCAAGGCCTGGGTCGAGCAGTTGGGCGCGGCGGCGTTGCTGCTGGCCAGTGTGCCGCTGCTCGATGCGCTGACGGTGCCCGATGTGCTGGATGGTTTCCTGGTGCACGGCGACTGGGTCCGGGCCGGGTTCGACCTGACCTGCCTGGTGGCGGGGCTGTTCCTGGCCTGGGCGGCCTGGAAGATGTCGCGTCCTGTCGCCCAGCCTGCCGTTGCCGCCCGCTCGCGACGGACCACCCTTGAAACCGAGGTGAATTGAATGCTCCTGGCGCTGCTGCTGTGTTACCCCGGGTTTGCCGGGTTGTGCCTGTCGATGGACCGTCACCACGCCGAACTCCTGGGCTACAAACCCACGGCCTGGCGCCGCAGTGGCCTGCGCTTCGGCGGCTGGTTGCTGCTGGCGGGTTCGCTGTGGGCGGCGATCGCGGCGGCCGGTTGGGCTTTCGGCTTGGTGCAGTGGTGCGCGGCCTTGATGCTCAGCGCCTTGTCGCTGGTGCTGTTGTTGCCCTATCAGCCGCGTCTGGCGCTGCTGGCGGCCGGGCTGGGGTTGCTGGTCAGCCCGCTGGCCGCGTTGGCGCAATGAGCGCTGCGCAACGCCCGGCCTGAGGCGTCGGCTGCGATTGTTCGTTGACACGCGCCCCTCGCCAATCGTTATCTGGGCGCCCGCCGCAGCCGCAAGGCTGTCGGCGGTGGGTTCGAGGTCATCAAGGAAATACCTTTCTCATGGGTTCAGTACATCGTTTTTACACTCGCGGGCTGGGGTTGTTCCTGGCCTTGTCGCTGGCGGCTTGCGCCAGTCATCCCGGCGCCCGGTACGCCGCCAACCTGGATCAGGTCCTGGCCGACCCGGCGCTCCAGGGCGCTACGGTATCGCTGACGGTGCGCGATGCCGAGAGCGGTGCGGCCTTGTATCAGCACAACCCCGACAGCCGCCTGATCCCGGCTTCGAGCCTCAAGCTGCTGACCACCGCCGCCGCGCTGGACGTCCTCGGCCCCGACTACCGTTTCGCCACCGCGGTGCTGGGCGACGGTGCGCAACAGGGCGAGCGGCTGCACGGCAATCTCTACCTGCGCGGCTCTGGCGACCCGAGCATGCAGGCCAAGGATTATCAGGAGCTGGCGGCGGCGGTGGCGCGTACCGGCATTCGTCAGGTCGCGGGTGACCTGGTGCTCGACGACACCGCCTTCGATGACCAGCGGCTCGGCGTCGACTGGGCCAGCGACGATGAAAGCCTGTATTACGCGGCGCAGATTTCCGCGCTCAATATCTCCCCCAACGACGACTTCGACGCCGGCAGCGTACTGGTTGCGGTAACGGCCCCGACGGTGCCAGGAGCGCCGCTGGCGGTGCGCGTCAGCCCGGAAAACCGGCTGATGAGCCTGCGCAACCAGGGCCGGGTCGGGGCGGCAGACAGCCTGCAGGTCGGCCGTGAGCATGGCAGCAATCTGCTGCTGGTCAGTGGCGCCTTGCCGCCGGGGCAGTCGCGGCGCAACTGGGTCAGCGTGTGGGAGCCGACCCGGCTGGTGGCGGACGTGTTCCAGCAGGTCCTGGCCGAGCAGGGCGTGATGGTGCAGGGCCAGGTGCGCCTCGGCCAGCCCACGGCGCCCGCGGCCCGGGTGCTGGCCAGCCACTCGTCGATGCCGCTGGCGGGCCTGATCACGCCCTTGCTCAAGCTGTCGAACAACAACATGTCCGAGGTGCTGCTCAAGGCCATGGGCCGCAAGACCGCCAATGCCGGCACCGCCGCTGCCGGGGTGGCGGCCATCGAGGGCTTCCTGCGGCGCCAGGGCCTGAGCCCGCAAGGATTGGTGCAGGTGGACGGTTCCGGGCTGTCGCGGCGTAACCAGATTTCCAGCCAGAGCCTCAGCGACCTGTTGCTGGTGGCGCGCAAGCAGCCCTGGTTCGCCACCTGGTACGCGGCGCTGCCGGTGGCTGGCGATGCCCAGCGCATGACCGGCGGCACCCTGCGTTATCGCCTGCAAGGCACCGGGGCTGTGGATAACCTGCACGCCAAGACCGGCTCGATGCAGGGCGTGTCGTCGCTGTCCGGGTATCTGCGAGCGGCCGATGGTCGCCGGTTGGTGCTGGTGATGCTGTCGAACAACTACCGTGCCGACGGCGCGCAGATCAAGGCCCTGGAAGACCGGGTGACGCGGGTGCTGTTGCAGTAAAAGCCTGGAACGACGGAGGGTAACCGATACACCGTCTTCGCGGGCAAGCCTCGCTCCTACAGGCGCCGCGTTCGTAGGAGCGAGGCTTGCCCGCGAAAAGGTGCGACGCGGTACGCCTGCCGATCACTCGCCGTCAGCCGAGAAACGCCTGGCGATATTCCCCGGGCGTGCCACCCAGGGCCTGGCGAAAGCGGTTGGTGAAGTGGCTGGCGCTGGCGAAGCCGCAGGCCAGGGCAATCTCGCCCAGGGGCAGGCGGGTGCCGCGCAGCAGGTCGCGGGCATGCTTCAGGCGTCGCGCCAGCAGGTATTGATGGGGTGGCAGGCCGAAGCTTGCGCGGAACATCCGCGCGAAGTGGTATTCCGACAAGGCGCAGCGCGCGGCCAGTTGCCCGAGGCTGATCGGCTCGGCCAGTTGGCTGTCGATGTATTCCACCAGTTGCCGACGCTGATGCGCCGCCAGCCCGCCCTTGAGGCGCAGGCCCTGGCGCTGGCCGACCTGGGTCAGCAGGGCATGGCTGAGCATCTCGTGGGCCAGGCTGCTGGTCAGCAGGCGCTCGCCGGGTTCGTCCCAGTTCAGCTGGATCAGTTGCCGAAAACGCTGGGCCTGCTGCGGGTCGTCGAGGAAGGTGGTTTCCTGCAATTGCAGCTCGCGGGGTTCGCGGTCCAGCAGGGTCACGCAGCCCAGGGCGAATTGTTCCGGGCTGAAATACAGGTGGGCCAGGCGGATCCCGCCATTGATCACCCAGGCAGACTGGTGCTCGGCGGGCAGGATGCACAGCTTGTCCGGGCCGCCCTTGGTCCCTGGCTGGCCGCGGCGAAAGGTCCCGGTGCCGCCGGCGATGTAGCACGACAGGGTGTGATGGCTCGGCGCTTCGTAGTCCTGGGCGTCGTGATGGTTGCTCCACAAGGCTGCGGCCAGGCCGTCACCGAGCTCGGCGCTGTGCTCCAGGCGAGCATTGGGCGAGCGGTTCAGGGCTTGAAAGACTTGCAGGGTTTCCAGTGCGGGCATGGCGGTCAGGTCTGAAATTGAACGGCATTCTGTAGCCGCTGCCGATAGGCTGCGATAAGGCCGAAGGCCTTCAGCGATCTCAAGGGCACGTCTCCTGCGGAGCCGATCGCAGCCTGTCGGCAGCGGCTACACGATGTTCTGCATCCTACTCCGTGGGCGGCGCGCTGCCAGCCCGGCAACCGACAAAAGCGCAAGTTTATGCAAGCGCCAGGGCACGCAATGGCCTGAGACTGGGTTGCCCTGCACAGGAGTCCCGCGCCATGAACCTCTCGCTTTATCTGCTCACCGTCCTGATCTGGGGCACCACCTGGATTGCCCTCAAGTGGCAGCTTGGGGTGGTGGCGATTCCGGTGTCCATCGTCTATCGCTTCGCCCTGGCGGCCCTGGTGCTGTTCGTCATGCTGCTGCTCAGCCGCAAGCTGCAGGTGATGAACCGCCGCGGGCACCTGATCTGCCTGGCCCAGGGGCTGTGCCTGTTCTGTATCAACTTCATGTGCTTCCTGCACGCCAGCCAGTGGATTCCCAGCGGCCTGGTGGCGGTGGTGTTTTCCACGGCGACCCTGTGGAACGCCCTGAATGCCCGGGTGTTCTTCGCCCAGAAGATCGCCCGCAACGTACTGCTGGGCGGGGCGTTGGGGCTGCTGGGGCTGGGCCTGCTGTTCTGGCCGGAACTGGCGGGGCATAGCGCCAGCCCGCAAACCCTGCTCGGCCTGGGCCTGGCGCTGTTGGGCACCTTGTGTTTCTCGGCGGGCAACATGCTTTCCAGCCTGCAGCAGAAAGCCGGCCTCAGGCCGCTGACCACCAACGCCTGGGGCATGGCCTATGGCGCGGCGATGCTGGCGGGCTATTGCCTGGTCAAGGGCATCCCTTTCGATATGGAGTGGAACGCGCGCTACATCGGCTCGTTGCTGTATCTGGTGATCCCGGGGTCGGTGATCGGCTTCACCGCCTACCTGACCCTGGTCGGCCGCATGGGCCCGGAGCGGGCGGCCTACTGCACCGTGCTGTTCCCGGTGGTGGCGCTGAATGTCTCGGCCTTCGCCGAAGGTTACCAGTGGACCGCCCCGGCGCTGGCCGGGCTGGTCCTGGTGATGCTGGGCAACGTGCTGGTGTTCCGCAAGCCCAGACTTGTGCCTGCATCTGCATCCGGATTTGAATCTGAATCTGTAGCCGCTGCCGAGCCTGCGAGGCTGCGAACGGCGGCGCAGCCGTCGCAAAACCAGGCGACCTGATTCTGCAGGTCTATCGCTGAAGGTCCTGCGGACCTTTTCGCAGCCTCGCAAGCTCGGCAGCGGCTACAGGGTGTATGGGCGGCAGGGCTTCTGTAGGAGCGAAGCTTGCTCGCGATGGCGGCACCTCAGGCACAGCGCGTGGTTCCTGGAGCGGGCAATCGAGCGTCGGCCGGCCGCTCCTACAGAGGACAGCGCGGGTATCAGCCTTTCCACACCTGCGGGTTGACCAGGTCCTGTGGGCGCTCGCCGAGCAGGGCGCTGCGCAGGTTGGCCAGGGCGCGGTTGGCCATGGCGTCGCGGGTTTCATGGGTGGCCGAGCCGATGTGCGGCAGGGTCACGGCGTTTTTCAGCTGGAACAGCGGCGACTCGGCCAGCGGTTCCTTCTCGTAGACGTCCAGGCCGGCGCCGCGAATGGTGCCGTTCTGCAGGGCTTCGATCAGCGCCGGCTCGTCCACCACCGGGCCGCGGGAGATGTTCACCAGGATCGCGCCCGGCTTCATCAGCGCCAGTTCGCGGTGGCTGATCAGGTGCTTGGTCTTTTCGCTCAACGGCACCACCAGGCAGACGAAATCCGCTTCGGCCAGCAACTGCTCGAGGCTACGCAGCTGCGCGCCCAGCTCCTGTTCCAGCGCGGCCTTGCGGCTGTTGCCGCTGTAGATCACCGGCATGTTGAAGCCCAGGCGACCGCGTCGGGCGATGGCCGCGCCGATGTTGCCCATGCCGACGATGCCCAGGGTCTTGCCATGCACATCGCAACCGAACAGCGGTGCGCCGACGCTGGCCTGCCATTGCCCGGCCTTGGTCCAGGCGTCCAGTTCGGCGACGCGCCGGGCGCTGCTCATCAGCAGGGCGAAGGCCAGGTCGGCGGTGCTTTCGGTGAGCACGTCCGGGGTGTTGGTGAGCATGATCCCGCGTTCGTTGAAGTAGGCCAGGTCATAGTTGTCGTAGCCCACCGAGACGCTGGAGACCACTTCCAGCCGGCTGGCGTTTTCCAGTTGCGCGCGGCCCAGCTTGCGACCGACGCCGATCAGACCGTGGGCGTGGGGCAGGGCTTCGTTGAATTGCGCGCCGATGTCGCCCTGCTTGGGGTTGGGCACTATCACCTCGAAGTCCTGGCGCAGGCGCTCGATCATGTCCGGAGTGATGCGGCTGAAGGCAAGTACGGTCTTTTTCATCGCGGGAAAGCTCGTCAGGCAGAGGAGAATGCCAAGCAAGCTAACATTCCCCACGGGCTTTTTGTAGCGGCTGCGGCAGGCCGTGGGGGCGAGAAGGTTCTGGGAATGTAGCCGCTGCCGAAGGCTGCGATCGGCTCCGCAGGAGACGTGCTCTTGAGATCGCCGAAGGCCTTCGGCCTTATCGCAGCCTGCGGCAGCGGCTACAGGGATGGGGGAAGCATGACAAAGCCCCGAAGGGCTTGGCTCAAGGGGCCAGGCGCACGCCGCTGAGTCCGCCGCTCAGTTCATAGGCCGTCAGCTCCGCCTGATGGGCGGCGAGAATCTCCGGCAGGGTGTTGCGCAGGTACTCGACCCAGGTCTTGATCTTGGCGTCCAGGTACTGGCGCGACGGGTAGATGGCGTACAGGTTCAGCTCCTGGGAGCGGTACTTGGGCATGACCCGCACCAGGGTACCGTTGCGCAGGCCCTCGATGGCCGCATACACCGGCAGCACGCCCAGGCCCATGCCGCTGGTGATCGCGGTTTTCAGCGCGTCGGCGGAGTTCACCAGGAACGGCGAGCCGTTGAGGGTGACCCCTTCCTGGCCCTCGGGGCCGTCGAACAGCCACTTGTCCAGGGCGATCACCGGGCTCACCAGGCGCAGGCAGGCGTGGTTCGACAGGTCGCTGGGGCTGCTCGGGCAGCCGTTGGCTTTCACGTAGGCCGGCGAGGCGCAGACGATGCTGTAGGTGATGCCCAGGCGCTGGGAGACGAAACCCGAGTCCGGCAGCTCGCTGGCCAGCACGATGGACACGTCGTAACCCTCGTCCAGCAGGTCCGGCACGCGGTTGGCCAGGGTCAGGTCGAAGGTCACGTCCGGGTGCGACTTGCGGTACCGGGCGATGGCGTCGATCACATAGTGCTGGCCGATGCCGGTCATGGTGTGCACTTTCAACTGCCCGGACGGCCGCGCGTGGGCATCGCTGGCCTCGGCCTCGGCTTCTTCGACGTAGGCCAGGATCTGCTCGCAGCGCAGCAGGTAGCGCTTGCCGGCCTCCGTGAGCGCGATGCGGCGAGTGGTGCGGTTGAGCAAGCGGGTTTGCAGATGGGCCTCCAGATTGGAGACCGCGCGCGAGACATTCGCCGTGGTGGTGTCGAGCTGGACGGCGGCAGCGGTGAAGCTGCCGGCTTCGGCGACACAGCTGAAGGCACGCATGTTTTGCAAAGTGTCCATGGGGTGCTCTCTGGGGAGATGGCAAATTGTGACACGAAGTAACAGATTGTTGGCTATTGCACCAAGGGATTATCGCGCGAACGGTAATAAAGATTCACAGGAATCCCAGCTTATCGCCGTAAAGCCCGCCGCCTAGAATTGCGCCGATCTGTAGGGGCCGGCTGCCGGAGCACGTGCAATGCGGTGGCTCAGTGACACCGTCTCGCGAGCAAGCTCGCTCCTACAGGGATCCGCCTTCTCCCTATTTCAGGAATTCGCAGCAGTGCCGCGTCGCATCAGCAGAGAGCTGAAGACTCTCAGTGTTTGGGCTTTATCGTTAGCAATCAGCGGCTGCATCGGAACCGGGGGCATTGCCCCACAGGGCAAGGCACTACCGGCCAATACACTGGCCACCGACGAGGCGATCCAGAGCGCCGCGCGCGACGCCCGCTGGCCCGCCGCCCAATGGTGGCAGGCCTATGGCGATGCGCAGCTGAACCACTGGGTGACCCTGGCCGTGCAGGGCAGCCCGAGCATGGCCATGGCCGCCGCCCGGGTGCGCCAGGCGCGTGCCATGGCCGGCATCGCCGAGTCGGCCGAGTCGCTGCAGATCAAGGGCGACGCCACCCTCAAGCGCCACAACTGGCCCACCGACCAGTTCTACGGCCCGGGCGAACTGGCCAACAGCACCACCTGGGACAACAACGCCGCGCTCGGCTTCAGCTACGCCCTCGACCTCTGGGGTCGGGAAAGCAATGCCAGCGAGCGTGCCGTGGACCTGGCGCACATGAGCGCCGCCGAGGCGCGCCTGGCCCAGCTGGAACTGCAGAACAATGTCGTGCGCGCCTATATCCAGCTGTCGCTGCAATACGCCCAGCGCGACATCGTCCTCGCCACTCTGAAGCAGCAGGAACAGATCCTCGAACTGGCGCAAAAGCGCCTGGCCGGCGGCATCGGCACCCACTTCGAAGTCAGCCAGGCGCAGACTCCGCTGCCGGAAACCCATCGCCAGCTGGACGCCCTGGACGAAGAAATCGCCCTGGGTCGCAACCAGATCGCTGCCCTGGCCGGCAAGGGACCGGGGGCGGGCGCGCAGTTGCAACGGCCGAGCCTGTCCCTGGCCGCGCCGCTGAAACTGCCGTCGGCCCTGCCCGCCGAACTGCTTGGCCAGCGCCCGGACGTGGTCGCCAGCCGCTGGCAGGTGGCGGCCCAGGCCCGCGGCATCGATGTCGCCCACGCCGGCTTCTACCCCAACGTCGACCTGGTGGGCAGCCTCGGCTACATGGCCACCGGCGGCGGGGCGCTGGAGTTCCTCACCGGCAAGAAGCTCAACTACAACGTCGGCCCGGCCATCAGCCTGCCGATCTTCGACGGCGGCCGCCTGCGCGCCGAGCTGGGCGAGGCCGCGGCCGGTTATGACATCGCCGTGGCCCACTACAACCAGACCCTGGTCAACGCCCTGAAGAACATCTCCGACCAGTTGATCCGCCGCGAGTCCATGGACAAGCAGGCCGAGTTCGCCGCCGAGTCGGTGGCGTCGGCGCAGAAGACCTACGACATCGCCATGGTCGCCTTCCAGCGCGGCCTCACCGACTACCTCAATGTGCTCAATGCCCAGGGCATGCTGTTCCACCAGCAGCAGATCCAGCAGCAGGTCCAGGCCGCGCGCCTGAGCGCCCATGCCGAGCTGGTGACGGCCCTGGGCGGCGGCCTGGAGGCGGGGCGCGATGTGCCCGAGGACAGCCGGACCCAACCGAGCAAGACCCCGGCGGCGCTGGCCATCTTTGACCATTAAAAGCTGATCATTAAAAGCCAACCCCCAAGAGCCGACCCCCAAGTGCTGATCACCGAGTAAGCCCCCATGACTCCCTTGCCTGCACCCTTGCGCTGGCTGTACTCCCTTGAATGGCGCCGGGGTTTCTTCGACTGGGCACGCAGCGACGGCGTGACCTGGGTCTATATCTTCAAGGTCCTGGCCGCCGCGTTCCTCACCCTGTGGCTGGCCATGCGCCTGGAGTTGCCGCAACCGCGCACGGCAATGATCACCGTGTTCATCGTCATGCAGCCGCAGAGCGGCCAGGTGTTTGCCAAGAGCTTCTATCGGTTTCTCGGCACCCTGGCCGGGTCGGCGGTGATGGTGGCGCTGATCGCCCTGTTCGCCCAGAACACCGAACTGTTCCTTGGGTCGCTGGCGATCTGGGTCGGCATCTGCTCGGCCGGCGCTGCGCGTTATCGCAACTTCCGCGCCTACGGCTTCGTGCTGGCCGGCTACACCGCGGCGATGGTCGGCTTGCCGGCCCTGGCCCATCCGGACGGGGCCTTTATGGCGGCGGTATGGCGGGTGCTGGAAATCTCCCTGGGGATTCTCTGCTCGACCCTGGTCAGCGCCGCGATCCTGCCGCAGACCGCCAGCGCGGCGATGCGCAACGCCTTGTACCAGCGCTTCGGGGTGTTCGCCCTGTTCGTCACCGACGGTTTGCGCGGCCGCAGCCAGCGCGACGCGTTCGAGAGCGGCAACGTGCGTTTCATCGCCGAAGCGGTGGGCCTGGAGGGCCTGCGCAGCGTCACCGTCTTCGAAGACCCGCACATGCGTCGGCGCAACGGCCGCCTGAGCCGTTTGAACAGCGAGTTCATGGGCATCACCACCCGTTTCAACGCCCTGCACCAGTTGCTCGAACGCTTGCGCAGCAGCGCCGCCGAGTATGTGCTGGCGGCGACCAAACCGGGGTTGCAGGACCTCGCCGAACTGCTGGACGGCTTCTCCGGCCGTGCCCTGACCAGCCCCGATGCCGCGCGCCTGGCCGAGCAGTTGGCGAGCTACAAGGCCGAGCTGCCGGCGCGGGTGCGCAGCATGCGCGCGCTGTTCCAGGAACATGAGCCGAGCGATGCCGAGCAGCTGGATTTCCACACCGCCTATGAGCTGCTCTATCGCTTCGTCGACGAGCTGCACAGCTACGCCCAGACCCACGCGTCCCTGGCCGAACACAGCCATGAACGCGAGCGCTGGGACGAGCCCTTCACCCCGCAGACCAACTGGCTGGCCTCGGCCGCCTCGGGGATCCGCGCCTCGTTCATCCTGATCGTGCTCGGCAGCTACTGGGTCGCCACCGCCTGGCCCAGCGGCGCCACCATGACCCTGATCGCGGCGGCCACCGTCGGCCTCTCGGCCGCCACGCCGAACCCGAAACGCATGGCCTTCCAGATGGCCTGCGGCACCTTGATCGGGGCCGTGGTCGGCTTCGTCGAGATGTTCTTCGTGTTCCCCTGGATCGACGGTTTTCCACTGCTGTGCGTGATGCTGGCGCCGGTGATCGTGCTCGGTTCGTTCCTCGCTTCCCGCCCGCAGTACGCCGGGGTCGGCCTGGGGCTGCTGATCTTCTTCAGCACCGGTTCGGTGCCGGACAACCTGACCGTCTACAACCCCTACGCCTTCATCAACGACTACATCGCCATGGTCATGGGCATGCTGGTCTGCGCCGCCGCCGGGGCGATCATCCTGCCGCCCAACAGCCGCTGGCTGTGGCGCCGCCTGGAGCAGGACCTGCGCGGCCAGGTGGTATACGCCATCAGCGGCAAGCTCAAGGGCCTGGCGTCGAGCTTCGAAAGCCGCACCCGCGACCTGCTGCACCAGGCCTATGGCCTGGCGGCAGGGCAGCCGCAGGTGCAGCGCGAGCTGCTGCGCTGGATGTTCGTGGTGCTGGAGGTGGGCCACGCCATCATCGAGCTGCGCAAGGAGCAGGCGATCCTCCCGGTGCACCCGGCCTACGCCGAATCCCAGCCGTGGCGCCAGGCGATCCGGGTCATGGGCCGTTCGCTGGTGCGGCTGTTCCTGCAACCGAGCCAGAGCAATCTTGCGCGCTCGCTGGTCGCGGTCGATCACGCGATCGGGCGGGTCCAGGCCAGCGACGAACCCTTCGCCCCGCACTTCGATACCTCGGTCTTGCGCCGGGTGAAGAGCTACCTGCACTTCATCCGCAGCTCATTGCTCGACCCGCAATCGCCGCTGGCCGCCTACGCCGCACAGCCCGTACAGGCCCCGACCCAAGGACTTGAACATGCCTCGTGAAATCGCCTTCCACGGCGTGTACATGCCGACCATGACCCTGATGTTCTTCATTGCCGCGGCCCTGGCCTGGGCCCTGGACCGCTTCATCTCGGGTTATGACCTGTACCGTTTTTTCTGGCACCCGGCGCTGCTGCGCCTGAGCCTGTTCTGCTGTCTGTTCGGCGCCATGGCGCTGACTGTCTACCGTTGAGAGTCCTTTGATGAAAAAGTTTTTCAGCCTGCTCGCGACCCTGCTGGTGCTGGCCCTGGCCCTGTGGATCGGCCGCACCCTGTGGGTGCATTACATGAACACGCCGTGGACCCGCGACGGCCGGGTGCGCGCCGACATCATCAACGTCGCCGCCGACGTCACCGGGGAAGTGGTGGACGTGCCGGTGCGCGACAACCAGCTGGTGAAAAAGGGCGACCTGCTGATGCAGATCGACCCCGAGCACTACCAGATCGCGGTCAAGCAGGCGCAGTCGCTGGTGGCTTCGAGAAAGGCCACCTGGGAGATGCGCAAGGTCAACGCCCACCGCCGCGCCGACCTGGACAACCTGGTGATCTCCAAGGAGAACCGCGACGACGCCAGCAATATCGCCGACTCGGCCCTGGCCGACTACCAGCAGGCCCAGGCGCAACTGGAGGCCGCCGAGCTCAACCTCAAGCGCACCCAGGTACGCGCCGCGGTGGACGGCTACGTGACCAACCTCAACGTGCACCGCGGCGACTACGCGCGCATCGGCGAGCCGAAGATGGCGGTGGTCGACATGAACTCGTTCTGGGTCTACGGCTTCTTCGAGGAAACCAAGCTGCCCCATGTGCGTGTCGGCGATAAGGCCGAGATGCAGCTGATGAGCGGCGAGGTGCTCAAGGGCCATGTGGAGAGTATTTCCCGCGGCATCTACGACCGCGACAACCCGGAAAGCCGCGAGCTGATCGCCGACGTCAACCCGACCTTCAACTGGGTGCGCCTGGCCCAGCGCGTGCCGGTGCGCATCCATATCGACGAGGTGCCGGAAGGCGTGTTGCTGGCGGCGGGGATTACCTGCACGGTGGTGGTGAAGGAGGATGGGGAGTAGCCCGCCTCACAGGGGTATTTGTGGCCAAGGCCGGGTTGTGGCAAGCAGGCAAGCTCCTCGCCACAGGTCTGGTTAGCGGTAGGTTTTGTTGACGATCGACAGTGCCTGCTCGATGGTTTCGGCGACGGACAGTTCATCGTCCTTCATCACCGCGACGATTTTCTTGTCCTGCGCGATGTCCACGCCGGGCTTTTTCAGTTGAGCCTGGCGATTCACCACGATGTAGCTCAGGACATGGCCACGACCCTTGACGAACGGCAGGTCGATGGCTTTGAACATGCTTTGCTTGACGTAGTTGTAACGCTCGGCGGACGACAGGCCCTTAAAGGTGTCCGGGTAGTCTTGATAGATCTCGGCAGAGTAACGGCCGACGTCTTCTTCCCGCGCTTCGGCGTACAGGGCTTGTTTGCTGGTGACCTGGCCGGTGAGTTGGGTGTAGCGCTGGTCACCGTCGGTGATCTGTGCGGCGCTCATCCTGGCTTTCAAGGCATCGGCTGCGGTGGTGTCATCGGCCTTGGCCATGATTCGGGTCCAGGCATAGGCGGCGCTCAGGTTGCCTTGTTCCTCGTACTTTTCAATCAGGTCCTTCTGCGCTTCGGGGTAGCCGTGCCGGGCCGAGCGCTCCAGCCAGCGCAGGGCCAGGGCCGTGTCCTGTTTGGCGCTGGTATGGCCGTAGTTGTAGGCCTGGTACAGGCCATATTCGGCGCACCAGTCGTTCTGCAGCGCCGAGTAAGCCATGTAGTTGAAGGATTCGGTATTGCGCTGTTCATCGGTTTTGCTTTCATCCTGACCGGCAATCATCGACAGGTAGCAGAACGCGCGAGGGTGTTTCGGCGCGGCCAGCACCATGCAGGTTTTCGCAGCATCGAGCTCCTGGTTTTCGTACAGCAGGAAGCCGACGCCGAACAGAATGTCGCTGTCCATTTGTGCATTGCACTGTTCGTTGCTGGCAACAGTTGGCAATACGTTTTGCAGGGTCAACTTGGGCAGTGTGTCGTTGAGGGACGATTCTTTATCGGCGGTTTTATCGGATGCGGTGGTGCAGCCGGTCAGCAACACCACCAATGCCATTGGCAGCACGTTGAACAGTTTCAATGGATATTCCCTGATCTGCGATTGAATGAAGAGGCGCATGGAATGAAGCAGGGACAGGACGGGAGAGGAGGGAGCTTGAGCAGTTCCGTGCTTCAGTGTCGATGCCAGCGATTCCATGCTGTGTTGAGCGCAAGCGCTCAAGAGGCGCGCATTCTACTGGGATTGCGAGGGCGCACAACCGAAACCGCAGCATCTGTTTGGCCACGGCAAAGGACTCTTGGGCCTCGCGCACGCGACACCTCGGCGGCGCTTCAAAAGAAGTAGCGCCAGCCTCTCAAGCTATTGCTTGCGCTTAGCCAGGATGGTTTTGGCCTTGGCCACGGTGTCTTCCACGCTCAGGTCATCATTAACCAGCAAGGCATGCAGTGCCGGGTCCTGCCACAGGTCCACGGCCGGCCCGGTACTTTGCACAAGGCGGGAAATCAAGGCGTAGGCCACCACTTGGCCGCGCGTGTGGAACTTTGGGTAGAGGTCCTGCATGTCCACCAACTGGGCCACGAAAGCACGCCGTTGCATAGGGGACATGCCCTCGAACACCTCCGGGTGGCTGTAGTAAAGATCCCCTGAGCTCAGGGCGATGATGTCCTTGCGCAGCGCCTGGTTGATATCCTTTTCGGGGGTGAGTTGGCTGAGCAGTTGGGTGTAGTGCTGCTCGCCCTCGGCCATTTGCCGAGGGCTCATTTTGCGCTTCACTGCCTCGATTGTTTTTGTCTCATTCAGGACCCTGGCCCAGGCATAGGCCACCGGGAAATTGTCCTGTTCGCTGCTCCAGCGCACCATGTCCTGTTGCGACTCCTGGTCGCCGTGCCGAGCGGCGCGCTCAAGCCAGCCCATGGCCAATTCCTTGTTCGGTGGATGGCCCAGCTTGCCAACGCTGTAGATGTCGTACAGGCCTGCTTCCGCGCAGGATTCATTGTGCTTGGCGGCGTAGGCGATATAGTCGAAGGCTTCGCTTTTGTCATAGTCGTTTTGCCTGGCGCCGACAATGCTGCCCAGGATGCACAAGCTCGTGGTGTAGCGGGGGGCGGCCATGATCAGGCAGCTGCGGGCCATTTTTATTTCCTTGCTCGCCAGCAAGGTACGGCCTGCGCCATACAGCACCTCGTCCTCATTGATCAGTCGGATGCCGAGGCCGAGCAGCAATTCGCTGTCCATCTCCGGCGTGCAGTACTGGTTGGCCTCGACCTTGGGCAGGATCTGCTCGAGGCTCAAGTCCGGCAGGGAATTATTGAGTTTTTCGTCCGGTGACGAGGCATTGCAGCCCAGCAGCAGAGTGAAGATAGCCAAGGGCAGCAGGCTACGAGATTTCAATGGAGAGTCCCTGAGGTTCAATCGTAAAAGGGAGGACGCCAAGAGGGCATGAGCAGGGGTGGGGTGCAGCCGTTCCGTGCTTGAGGTGCCGCTTCCTTGCGATTGGAGTGCGGGCATTCTACGGGCATCGGCGCGGCCGGCGGTGTTCCCGCTGTTACAGGGCGGCCTGGCCGAGGATCACGTAGGCTTTCTTCACGGCATCCGCCACTTCCAGCTCTTTATCGCTGAGCAGTTCCACGATCTGCGGGTTCTGCAGCACATCTACGCCGGCCTGCTTCAACTGGGCCTGCCGCGCGATGATCACATAGGCGTACAGCTGGCCACGGGTGCTGAACTCGGGACGGCCGCTCACCGTGGCCACGGCCTGCTCCATGAGGGCATGACGCTCGGCCACCGACAGGCCCTTGAAGGTCTCGGGGTATTCCATATGGATGTTCGCCGAGTACACCGCGATGTTTTCCTCGCGGGCTTCCTTGCGCACCGCGTCCTTGCTGGTGACGTGCTTGCCCAGTTGCTCGAAGCCTTGTTCGCCTTCGCTGATTTGCTGCGGGTTCATCCGTTGTTTCAAGGCGTCGATCTGTGCGCTGTCATCCAGGACCCTGGCCCAGCTGTAGGCCAGCGGCAGATTGTTCTTGTTGCTGTGCAGGCGCACCAGGGTCTGTTGCGCGTCCGCGTCGCCATGGCGCGCGGAGCGCTCCAGCCAGCGCAGGCCCAGGTCGCTGTCCGGGGTCTGCCCGCGCATGCCGTAGGTGAAGTTCTGGAACATGCCGAACTCGGCACAGGAGTCGTTCTTCCGCGCGGAATAGGCCATGTAGCCGAAGGCTTCGCGGTCGCGCTCGGCGCTGTCCTTGCTGCTGTCCTGTTCCGCGATGCTCGCCAGGTAGCACAGGGCCCGGTCGTGGGTGGGCGCGGCCATGATCAGGCAGCTGCGCGCCTGCTCGGGTTTATCGTCGTTGTACAGCTGGTAGCCGATGCCATACAGCAGATCGCTGTCCAGCTTGGGGTTGCAGTATTCGTTGGCGACGGCCGGCGGCAACAGCTCCTTGAGGCTGAGCTGGGGCAGGGTGGCGTTCAGCTCCTCGTCTGGCGACGGTGTGCAGCCGATAAGCGCGGTGGCCAGTACCAGCGGCAGCAAGTGTTGAGGTTTCAATGGATATTCCCTGATCGACGATTGAGTGACGGCGAGCATGGAAAGGAGAGGGGGCGTTTCAGGGGTTCGCCAGCGATCCATGCGGCCTGATCGAGGCTGTGGGAGCCTCGAGTGCGCGCATTCTACTGGGATTGGGAGAGGGTACAACCTAGGCGACTAAAAGACGTTTTCTGGAACTCGTGGGAAGCGGCCGGGCGACGTTCCGCGGCCGGTGATTGGCCGTTACAGTTTTGCGCCCAGGCCAAAACGCTTCATCAGCGCCTTCTCCAGCAAACCCTTGGGCAACAGACTGGCCATCAAGGGCAAGGCCCGGCTGCCATTACCGATCCGAACCAAGCGTGGCGGTTTGTCCTGCTGCACGGCCCTGAGCAGCCTGGCGGCAAATTCGCTGGCGGGCGTTGGGTGGTCCTGGGAGGCCCTGGCCCGTGCGCGGATGCCTTCGCGCAACGGCCACCAGGGCGATCGTTCGGTCAACAGCTGTTCGGCTTCGTGCCCGGCATTCTTGGCAAAGCTCGAAGCGATGGCGCCGGGCTGGACCTCCATCACGCGGATGCCGAACGGCGCCAGCTCCATGCGCAGCGCATCGCTCAAGGCATGCACCGCCGCCTTGGAGGCGCAGTAGGCACCGGCAAAAGGCGTCACCAGGACGCCCGACACACTGCCGATATTCACCACCAGCCCGCGGCTGCGGCGCAGCACCGGGAACATGGCCCGGGTCACGCCGACCAGGGCGAACACATTGGTTTCGAACTGTCGTTGCATGGCCTCGACACCGCCATCGAGCAGCGGGCCCATGGCGCCGTAGCCGGCGTTGTTGATCAGCAGGTCGAGGCCGCCATATTGCTGGTTGATGCGTTCGCCCAGGGCGGTGAGCGCCGGGCCGTCGTTGACGTCCAGTTGCACCGCGTCAAAACCCGCGGCTCGCAGCATGGCCACGTCCTCGGCCCTGCGGGCGGTGGGCAGGACGGTGAAACCGGCGGCCTTGAAAGCATCCGCCAGGGCGCGGCCGATGCCGCTGGAACAACCGGTGATCAGCGCAACGGGCATGGCGCGGTCCTTGTGCAAAAAGAGGGAAGGGGGGAATCAGTCGGAGAAACTGCCCTGCAAGCGTTCGGCGCGAAACTCCAGGGTTTGCGGGCGGTAGCCGGGGCGCAGCGGCGGCAGGGGCAGGCAGTCTTCCCAATTGGCGCCCGCCTGCAACTCGCCGGGGCCGCGATAACGCGGAGCGGTGTACTGGTTGTCGGCCAGGTTCACGGTGTCGCCCGGGGCGTAGGCGGCGACGCGCCAGCGCAGTTCGGTCAGCGGCACATCGTTACCGTTGTTCATCTTCAGCAGCAGCGGACGATCCGCCGGGCAATGCTCGGGGGCATAGCTGATGCGCAACTCCAGGCGCGCCAGCTGCTGGGCTTCGCGGTTGTCCAGCCAGACCACCCACACCGCCACCAGGCCCAGCCCGACAGCGGCGGCCATGGACACCGGCAAGGCCTTGGCGGGGTAACGGACCAGCAGGATCAGCCAGGTGATAACCAGCAGAACGCCGATGAACATGAGGTGAACCTCGGGGGGAAATAGAGCAGTCATCCTACCTAAGCGTAGGTGGGATTGGCCAACCCTGATCCCAGGACGGAGAGGGCGCAGTGGCGCGGCATTTCGGAAAGATTTTGAAAAGGATTGGGGATTGTCTGTTTTTCGAGCATTCGGCAGAGTCGGTTTTCTCGCCAGTTTCGATAGGGAAGTTGAAATGTCTGGGAAACCTGCCGCGCGCGTTGGCGATCCAACCGCCTGCCCTTTGCCTGGTCACGGTACCAATCCGATAACCAGTGGCTCGCCTGATGTCCTCTTTGACCACCTGCCCGCCGCACGGGAGGGTGACCCGACCGCTTGCGGTTCAGCATTGAACGCCAATGTCATTCCCAACGTACTGATCAACGGAAAGCCAGTCGCTGTCCTGGGTTCCCTGGGCAGTCACGGCAATGTGGTTATGGGTGGTTCGGGGACGATCATCATCGGCAACAGTGGCGGCGGTGCGGTGTCCTCCGCAGTAGCCGCACTCCCCTCCGTACCCGGATTATGTTTGAAGTGCCTGCTGCTGGCCGCTCAGCGCAATCAGACCTTTGTCCCGCTGGAAGTACTGGGGAGCAGCGCATGAGGCGTGTCGGCTCTTTATTCTGGCAGCTCTCGGAACCCTCCGGGCCGTCGTCCAGACTGCTTGCCCTTATCGATGGCGCCCGCTATCTGACGTTGAACAAACGCCTTGAAGAGGCGGGCGACAGCATCCGTTTTCACTGGCTCCTGAGCGCTGGCGCACTGGATGAAATTCGCCATGCCGGCCCGGTACTGGTTGAGTTTCCAGACTCCAGGAGCGGTTTGCACGGGGCATTCGGCAACTGGCTGATTACGCGGGACCAGCAGACGCCGATGGTCTCCTGGCTTTGGAGTGATCAGCCTTTCGACATCCTGCGCGATTATCACCAGGGCTTGTTGTTCAGCCAAATGCCGGATGGGCGACGAGCACTGTTTCGTTACTACAGTCCCGAGGTCAGGCGTGCGCTGGATAAGGTGATATCACCCTCCCAGATCCAGCAGATCATGCGTCATGTCCAGGACTGGCTGGTCTGGCAACCCCTGCAAGGTTGCTATCTCAGCTACGGTGTCGAGCAGGTAGGGGAGCACGCATGTTTGAGTTGAGTGCCGAGCAGCTTTCACAACTGGATGACATTCGTCAGAACGAAGTGTTTGAGCGGTTGTTACTGGAACTACAGCAGGAGAACCCTGAGTGGTTGTCCAGAAAGGGCCTGATGCCGGCTCTACAGATGTTGAAAGACCTGCGTGAGCGTGCGTGGAGTTTTGGCATCAGGGAGCCCGAGTCCGTCGAGCATTTTTTGCGGCATGGATTGACCTTTACCGACTTTGACAAGCAGCCGGCCTTTATCGAGTTCATGAACAGGCCTGTAGCGGATAGCCCCGAACGGCGATTCGAGGATTACGAGGATATCGTGGCGTTCAGGATGAACATGCAGCACTGGCGGGATATGCAAGCCGCCGGGGAGATTCGACCATGAGTGGACTGGGGATTCTGCCAAGTACAGGGCCCATGGTTATTCGCGTGGCGCCTCGCTTGGGGCCACGTTTACCGTTCGAGATTCCAGCCCCGCCTCCCAGGCTGCCGATGCCCGCTCCTCGGCCAATGCCGATGCCGGCGCCCAGGCCCACTCAGCCACTGCCTGCGCCCAGGCCAATCCCGCAGCCCGTCCCTTTGCCGCAGACGCAACCCCAGGCAAAACCCAGGGTAGATGCGCCTCCGACGACCGCTGAGCGGACTCGGGAAGCCGAGCGCGACTGTAAGGTCAAGCGGGACAAGGACTGTGTGAAATGCCCACCCGAACAGGGAACCATGACGATACCCAATAACGGCAAAGGTCATAGTATGTCCGCCCAGTCCGCGCTCTATCAGGCGTGGGTGACTGCTTTCCCGATGCCTTACGAGTGGTGGTGGAACAATACCTGGTGGGATGGTTTCGACAAACCGCGTTGCACCTTGCTGGAAGCCAAGGCCAATTACGCGTTCATGTTCATTCCGCTTATCGGGCTGCCGCGCCCTTGGGCCAATGTGGAGAAAACCCTGATTACTCCTGCCGAGATACATTCCCTGAAAGCCCGGCCCAGCCCGCCGGTTTCGGTTGAATGGCATTTCCTGCAAAGGGTGGTCTATGAGTATTGTGCCGAACAGTATGCGGAGAAGGGGCTCGCCAACCTGACCGCCTACTGGAACCCGATGCCGGGCACCAAGGATCATGATGAGTACATCAAGCAACGTGCAAAAGAGCAGAAAGAGTGGGATGAGTACCGCCGTGAAAATCCCGACCGTGTTTTTGAAGCCTGACTGAGGATGAGCGCTTGTTCAGAAAATTTTCATTCGTTCTGCGTTTCGACAAACAGAAGATCTCAGCGGTCTCGCATGAGGCGCAGTTGGAAAGGGCCGAGCGCTTTCTCAAAGGCCTTGGCGAGATTCATCCTCTGCTGCGGGACTGGTATCTGCAGGGCGGTTCCAGGGAGGAGTCGCTGCGCAAGCGGATCAATGACGACTTCGAGTCTCTGCGTGAAGAGGCCCGGAGCAACCATAACGACGACTTCCCCACGAAATTGCAGTTTTCCGTGTGGAATGGCTTGGATGATCCCCTGAAGGGCGGGTTGGCCTTTCATTACAACGCACACGACCTGGATTCAGTCGCCAGCATGCGCTTCGAAGATGGCGGGGCGCTTGTGGCAGCCATTCCCGATGTGAAACCGGTAGTGATCAGGGTGATTCAGTTGGCTGTTGAACTGTGGCCTGAACTTGACTGGTGTGTGCTGGCGCCAAAAGACCACTATTTGCGCACCAAGGTGTTCAAGGACCGGCAGACCGTCGGCTGGGTCGGGTTTTGTCCACACGTGTTGCGGGCTGGGGATTTTCCGAGCGCCGACCAGCTCATCGACATTCCAAAACGCGGCACGCTGATCGTGAGTTGTCCACAGGTGATGGATGAGGGCAAACGGGCTGATGTCCAGCGAGTTGCGGAGATCGATATCAAGTTGGTGGAGCTGGGGTATTTACCGCTGTTCATGAACTAGCTCGGTGGGCCTCGCCCGGGCACAAAAGAATCCCTTCATCCAGCCGGCTGCCGATAGGAACCACAGCCAGCTGGAAGGTGCTGCGACAGTGCTACCGTACCCGCGCGTCACGTCAGTGCTTAGTCAGTTTCAACAGCGCATACATAGTCGAGCCCCAGACCAGAAGCACGACATCCATCCAGTTTCTGATGGTCAGCAGGCGCTGGAGATGGGGAGGGAAGTTGTCTATGTCTTCCGAGGAAAGGAAGCCTCTGTGAACCGCAGGGCCAGGCCAAAGCATCGATCCTCGAACGGCGGTCAGCATTACAAAATGGGTGAACCATCCCTCGTAGGGAAGGCTCTCGGCCCAGCGATAAAAGTGTTGGCTACGCTGCAGGGCTTCCAGCATTTTTCTCAGGTAGCGACGGCTCAGGTAGCAGCTGAATGAGAGGTTTATTACGCACAGTAGAAGCGGACTGGCGACCAGTACGAGGCCTAACCATGAATACCAAAAACTCTTTGCCATCATGGTCGGATTACCCCGTAAATAACTTCCTCAGTTCTTTCCCGGCTCATCACCTGAATAACTGTCTTGGATGCCTTCATCCCACAAGACGTGTAAAGCTCCATAGAGGTCATCAGCTATTCAACTTCAAAAACGTATACACAATGGCTGTCCATAGGATCACAACGCCGTCCAACGTGTTTTTTACAGTCAGAAGGTGTTTCAGTCGTGGAGGGAAATTGCGTACATCCTTTGCACAAAGAAAGCCTCTACGAACTCCGGCGTTAGGGAAGAGCATCATTCCTCGAACGCTGACAAACATCAGAATGCGCTCGAACCATCCCTGATAGGGAAGCTTGTCGAGCCATCCATAGAAGTAAGAACTCTCCTGCATGGCTACCAGCATCTCTTTCAAGTGGCGGCGACTCAGGTAGTAGCTGAATGTAAGACTTGCAAGAGCTAGCAGAACTGGACAGAGGAGCAGTACAAGCGCGATCCCTGAATACCAGAATTTCTCATCTACCATGGCTGCGCGCGCTCATAAATGATTTCCCCAATCCTCTCCCCAATCACATCACCAGAATCTGTTCCCAGGGATGCTCCTACGCCTACCAAGGTTGCAACACATAGCACTCCGCCAATTGCGGTAGAGGCCCCGAGAGCAGCACAAATAAATCTGCTTCCTGCCATTGCGGTTTCAGTACCCAGTATTCCTCCCGCGGTTGACCCCGCAAACTTCCCCGTCTCAGTAAACATAACCTTCCTGCAACTCTCATCCCCCGCCCCCGCCTGACAAACCTCCTGAACCTTCAACACCGACGAAACCCCACCCAGCGCAATCCCCACATACCCACCCATCTGCATGTACTTCGCCGCGCGGCTGACCGATTTTACGTGGGCGACATAGCCCGGTATCTGCCCGGGCCCACCGGCCTTGTCCCATTGATGGGCCAGGCTGCGGCTGGAGAGGCCGAGGGCGGTTTTCAGCTTGGGGTGGTCGCCCAGGGTGGTGTAGCCGCGCAGGCGGGTGGAGTTCAGCAGTTGCGCGTCCAGCTGCGCCAGCAGGCGCCGGCGGCGGGCGAGGAATTCGGGGGATCTGAGGAGGCCGTGTTGGCGGTAGCTGTCCTGATGCAGGCGTTCCATGTCTTGCAAGGTCTCGCGTAGTTTGTCCAGGTGTTTGCCCATCACCGAGGTGCCGATGCCCAGCCAGGTCGAGGCCTGGCCGGTAAAGCCGGCGATCTCGGCCTGATGGCGGACCATAAAGTCGGCTTCGTCGGGCGTCAGCGGTTCGAGGGCGATCTTAACCTGTTCGGCGGCCTGCATGAGTTGCGCTTCCTCGTAGGTGCAGGCGTGGTTGGCGGGGGCGCTGAGCACGATCAGACTGCCGGCCTTGACCGTATCGCCAAGGCCTGGATTGAGGGCCAGGTATTTGGCCAGAACGTCGGATGAGGGGTTGTCGAACAGGCGGCGCTGCAACTCGCTCGGCGGCATGCTCCGGGGCACGATGTAGAAGCCTGGGGCGACAGGCGTAGAGGGTTGGACCTGTGAGGGTTTCGCAGGAGTGTCGAGGCCTTGAGGCGTGGTCAGTATCGAGGTGTTCTTTGTACGTGCGCCCGGCAGCGGTGGATTCGGGTTGGCCGGGCGCAGTACGCGCGGCATCGGTGTCGGTTCGCCGCGCGAATCGGTGGTGTATTTGTTGCCGGAGAGTTGCTCGGCCATCGCTGTGTTCGCTGTGTGTTTGAGCCTCGCGAAACACTAATGAGCGGTATGGATGGAGTCGTTGAGAGCTATCTGAAACGCCCTGCGGTGTTTTCGAAATGTCGGGTAGGAATTGGTGAAACGACTGTAGCCGCTGCCGCAGGCTGCGATCGACCGCGAAGCGGGCGCAGGATTTTGAGATCGCTGAAGGCCTTCGGCCTTATCGCAGCCTGCGGCAGCGGCTACAGGAGATCCTCGTTCAGGCGCGCGGACATAAAAAATCCCCCGGCTAACCGGCTGCGGATAGGGGACGCAGTCGGTCGGACGGGGGGCAAGGACTTGCTGGCAACGACTCCCTGCTTTTACTTGCAGCTTGCCGCTTGGAACTTGTCGCTGTGATTACTGGGCGATGGTTTTCACCGAGATACCGCGTTCCACCGGGGTGGAGCGGCCGTAGATGTCTTCGAAGCGTTCGATGTCGTCTTCGCCCAGGTAGCTGCCCGATTGCACTTCGATGATCTCCAGGGGGATCTTGCCCGGGTTGCGCAGGCGGTGCACCGAGGCGATCGGGATGTAGGTGGACTGGTTTTCGGTGAGCAGGAACACGTTCTCGTCGCAGGTGACTTCGGCGGTGCCGCTGACCACGATCCAGTGTTCGGCGCGGTGGTGGTGCATCTGCAGGGACAGGCACGCGCCCGGCTTGACCGAGATGTGCTTGACCTGGAAGCGCCCGCCCATGTCCACCGAGTCGTAGGAGCCCCACGGACGGTAGACCTCGCAGTGGTTCTGGGTTTCGCTGCGGCCCTGTTCGTTGAGGGTGTTGACCATCTGTTTGACGCCTTGGACCTTGTCCTTGTGGGCGATCATCATGGCGTCCTTGGTTTCCACGACCACGATGTTTTCCAGGCCGATCACCGACACCAGCTTGCCGTTGCCGTGGATCATGCAGTTGCGGCTGTCCTGGATCACCACGTCGCCCTTGCTGACGTTGCCGTTGACGTCCTTTTCATGCACGTCCCACAGCGACGACCAGCAGCCCACGTCGCTCCAGCCGGCGCTCAGCGGCACCACGCAGGCGCGCTGGGTCTTTTCCATCACCGCGTAGTCGATGGAGTTGTCCGGGCAGCAGGCGAAGGTGGCCGGGTCGACGTCCACGGTGTCGGCGTCCTGGGCACTGCGTTCCAGGGTCAGCAGGCAGGTGTCGTAGATGTCCGGGTCGTGCTTTTTCAGCTCTTCGAGGAAGCGGCTGGCGCGGAACAGGAACATGCCGCTGTTCCAGAAGTAGCCACCGGCCTCGACGAACTCGGCGGCGCGCTTGACGTCGGGTTTCTCGACGAAGTGCGAGACGCGGCTCACGCCTTCCGGCAGCAGCGCATCGTTGGTCGACTTGATGTAGCCATAACCGGTTTCCGGCTTGGTCGCCGGCACGCCGAACAGCACCATCTCGCCACGCTCGGCGGCCACGGTGGCCAGGGCCAGGGCGCGTTGCAGGGCTTTCTGGTCTTCCAGCACGTGGTCGGCCGGCAGCACCAGCATCAGTTCGTCGCGACCTTCGTTGACCAGCATCATCGCGGTCAGGGCCACGGCCGGCGCGGTGTTGCGGCCGAACGGCTCCATCAGGATGCGCTGGGCTTCGAGTTTGCGCGCCGCCAGTTGCTCGTTGACGATGAAGCGGTGGTCCTTGTTGCAGACCACGATCGGCGTGTCCATGCCTTCGAACACCAGGCGCTCGAGGGTTTGCTGGAACAAGGTGTGTTCGCCGGTCAGGGCGAGGAACTGTTTAGGGAATTGCTTACGCGAAAGCGGCCAAAGACGTGAGCCACTACCACCTGACAAGATCACCGGAATCATGTTGTTACTCCTTCAAATACCGTTTGGGTTAGAGCTACTGCGTTCTGTCGTTTCACTCTCTTGTTTTTGTTCCTGTCCGGATTGGTCAATCGATCCTCCGTAGGAGCCAGGCTTGCCGGCGATGGCGTTCTCAAGGGCCTCATCGCCGGCGAGCCTGGCTCCTGCAGGGGAGCGTCAATCCGGAAAATTCATATCAGCGCGTCGAGACCGGGCGCTTGACCCAGACTGGCGACAGGCTGCTGCCATTACCGGTGACGTAGAGCACCGCGGCTTCGCCGCGCTCCAGGGCGACCGGCTTGAGGTCGCTGACTTTTTTCTCGCCCTCATACAGCGCGAAGCTGACTTTCACCGGGTTGATTTCACGTTCGCCACGGCCCTTGGCGGCCACCGACTGGACCACGTCGGTCTTGCCGTCGGCAGTCTTCAGGGTCAGGGCCTTGTCGCTCAGGTTCTGCACCCGGACCAGGGACTTCTGCTTGTTCTTGAACGGCGGCTCTTCGATCAGTTGCGGCTGGCCGCTGGCGTTGTTGACCAGGGTGTAATAGTGGTCGGCGGCGAGTTTCACCGGCACGCTCTGGCTGCCGACCTTGGCGGTGTAGTCGCCGCCGGGCATGAAGCTGAAGTCACTGCTGGCCAGCGGCGCGACGTCGCTGAGGCTGGTGCTGCCGACGGTGGCGCTGACTTCCTGGTTGCTGGCGTTGTAGATACGCACGAAGGACGAGCCTTTGGGCGCAGTCGGGCCGTACAGCGCGGCGTCGCCACCGGCGAAGGCGGGCAGGGACAGGACGCTCATGCCGGCAGCCAGTGTGATTGCCTTGGCGAGACGACGCGGAGTGATAGTGAAAGTCATGGGTGTCACCTCTCTTTCAGTTTTGCGCCCGATCGGGCGTCTCGGATTTGTTGAGTGCAGCTACGTTCTGTTGGCGGGCGCCGGCTTGTTTGAGCTCTGCGACCCACTGCGGGTCGGCGTCGCCGATTTCGTTATTGACCGGCAGATATCGTTCGGGGAACTCCCAGATCAGCACCTGGGGCGGGCTGTTCTTGAAGGCATCGCTTTTCAGGTAGCTGAGCATCGGCAACACCGGGCCGTGGCCGTCTTCGGCGTAGCTGACCACGTCGCTGTGCAGGGCCTGCTTAAGCGCGCCGACGAAGTTCCAGTTCGGGTTGGCGCTGTAGCTGGTGCCCACCAGGGCCACCGGCACTTCGTTGTCGGCGAACAGTGCGTCGTCGGCGGCCGGCTGATCGTCGGCGGCGCGGGTCACGCGTTTTTGCAGCGGCTCCTTGGCCGGCATCAGGTTTTCGAACAGCGGGTCCAGGGGCAGGAACAGGCGCAGGTCGCCCTTGTGCACCACGGTCTGCTCGGCTTCGGTGACGAAGCGTTGCGGCTGACCCATCAGCGGTGCCTTGTCGGCGATCGCCTTGGCCAGCTGGTTGGCGGCGACTTCGGCGCCGGCCGGGGTCCAGTGGGTGTCGGTGCGCAGGAACACTTGCTGGCCGTTCTGCTTGGCCTGTTGCAGCGGGCCCAGCAGGTCGGGGGCGAGGATCTTGTCGGCCGCCACCCGGGCGTGGAAGTCCTGGTAGAGGTTGGCGTGGATGCTGGCCGGCTGGACGTCGCCCAGGTGTTCCGGGTACAGGCGCACCTTGGCCGGCACGATCGCCATCACCAGTTTCACGCCTTTCTCTTTCAGGGCCTGGCGCACGCCTTCGACCAGCGCGTAGTTGCCTTGCAGGTTGAGTTCTTCGTTGACGATCGGGTGGAACTCTTCATCGCTGTACAGCCACTGGTCGCGGCCGAGCACCACGCCCGGACGACCTTCGTTGAACAGCTTGAAGTCCAGGGCCGCCCACAGGTTGGTGCCCAGGCGCTTGATCGGGAACTCGTCGTCGTAGTGGGTTTCCACGGCCTTGGCCCAGCGACCGTTGAGCACGGTGGCGTCGTTGTTGGTGCTGAAGCCGAAGAAGCTGCGCACCGACCACAGACCCAGGACCATCAGGGTCACCAGGAACAGGGCAATGTAGAAGACGCGTAATGAGCGGGTCATGGTCAGATCCCTCAGAACTGGAAGTAAAGGAACGGCGAGAAGCTTTGCGCCGAGAGTTTGAGAATCGAAGCGATGAACAGCAGCAGCACCAGGGCGCGCATCACGTAACGCGGCCAGTCGGCGACCCAGTAGGCCGGCTGGACCTGGGCTTCGACGCCCACGGTGTAGCCCGGCTGGTGGATGCTGTCCGGCTTGTCCCCCGGTACGGCCTTGATCAGCCCCGGCTGGGCGGTGGCCGGACCGTCGGCCTCGGTGTTGATTTCAGGCTTGCTCTTGACCGGCGTCGGGTTGCGATACAGGTCACGCAGGCCGAAGAACGCCAGGGTGGCGTAGGCCACGACCAGGGTTGCCACTTGCAGGCCGGTGAGGCTGGCGCGGTTGAGTTCCGACAGCGACCAGTCGCCGAAGCTGAACATGGCGCCGTACATGCGACCGGCGACATGCAGGTTCTCGGCGCGGAAGATCACCCAGCCCATTACCACCAGCAGGAAGGTCAGCGCCCAGCGGATCGGGTTCAGGCTGCGCGGCGAAGTGTTGATGCCAAGCATTTTCTCGATCGCCAGCCACATGCCGTGCCAGGCGCCCCAGACCACGTAGGTGATGTTCGCGCCGTGCCACAGGCCACCGAGCAGCATGGTCAGGAACAGGTTGCGATAGGTCATCAGTGTGCCTTTGCGGTTGCCGCCCAGGGTGATGTACAGGTAGTCGCGCAGCCAGGTGGACAGGCTGATGTGCCAGCGCCGCCAGAACTCGGTGATCGACTGGCTGATGTAGGGCTGCTTGAAGTTTTCCATGAAGCGAAAACCCATCATCAAGCCCAGGCCGATGGCCATGTCGCTGTAGCCGGAGAAGTCGAAGTACAGCTGCGCGGTGTAGGCCAGGGCGCCCAGCCAGGCGTCGCCCGTGGTCGGGTTCTGCAGGGCGAAGCAATGGTCGGCGACCACCGCCAGGGTGTCGGCGATGAACACTTTCTTGATGAAGCCCTGCATGAAGCGCGTGCAGCCTTCGGAGAACTTGTCCAGGGTGTGGGTGCGGTTGTTGAACTGGTCGGCCAGGTCGCGAAAACGCAGCACGGGGCCGGCGATCAGGTGCGGGAAGATCGCCACGAACGCCGCGAAGTCGATCAGGTTGCGGGTGGCCGGGGTGTCGCCGCGGTAGACGTCGATGATGTAGCTGATGGACTCGAAGATGTAGAACGAGATACCGATCGGCAACAGCACATGGGTCAGGATGAACGGCTCCAGACCGAACGAGGTCATGATCGCGTTGATGCTGTCCACGCCGAAGTTGGCGTATTTGAAGTAGCCGAGGATGCACAGGTCGACCGCCACGCCGAGCAGCAGCCAGCGCTGGGCCGGCTTGGTGCGTACACCGGCGGCGCCGACTTTCAGGCCGATCCAGTAGTTCCACAGGGTGACGCCGGCGAACAGCGCCAGGAAGTCCACCCGCCACCAGGCATAGAACACGTAGCTGGCGATCAGCAGCAGCAGGTTGCGATAGCGTTGCCCGCTCAGGTAGTACAAGCCGAGAAAGATCGGCAAGAACAGGAACAGGAACACATTGGATGAGAAAACCATCCCGATCTCTCCATGTTTGACCAACAGTAAAGGGCCAGAGCCCCCCCAAACCCCCCCGTGAAAAACCGGGGGCGGCGTATTGCATTCGTCCGTAGCCACTGCCGAGGTACGAGGCTGCGATCGGCCGCGAAGCGGTCGTGCTCTTGAGGACCTCGGAAGGCTCTTCGAGCCTTGTCGCAGCCTCGTGCCTCGGCAGCGGCTACAGGTGTCGCTTACGAACCCTTGTTGCCCTTCTCGTGCGAGGGGTCGTAGACCTTGGTCAGGTCGCCACCCAGGCGGAAGGTCTTGAACGGTTGCATCTTGTGCTTGCGTTCCAGTACATCCGGGGCGCAGGTGTAGAGGCTGCAGAAGGGTTCGAGCCAGGCGAATTTCGAGTCGACCTTGAGGTCGGTCATGTCCTGTTCCTTGCCGTTCTTTTCCTCGAACTCGTCCGGGTCTTTCACCCCGGCCAGCACCCGCTCGCCCAGGCGTTTCAGGGCGCCGTTGTTCTCCTGGCGCAGGTCGACGCCGTTGACCTGGGCGAAGCTGGCGATCATCGCCAGCGGCGGCAGGGCGTAGTTGTGATAGGCCAGGGCGCGTTGCTGGCGCTTGAGTTCGTTGGGCAGGAAGCCGTCGGCGTCGACCTGATTGGCGCCGACTTTGTATTCCTTCACCGCCCAGTCGAACAGATCGCGGCGGTTGGTCGCCACGGCGGTGGCCATCACCGACCAGGCGGCCCAGTACGAGTGGTTGTTGGTCTGCTCCAGCGGCAGGTTGTCCCAGTCGCTGACCACCTGGTCGGCCATCTTGCTGAACCAGGCCTCGATCTGCTGCGCCTGCTGCTGGTGAGTGTCCAGCGGATGGGAGTCGGAGAACTTCAGGCGCAGGTAGGCCGAAGCCATGCTGCCCAGGGCCCATTTGCGCATGGACTTGCCGGTGTGGTTGAAGTCCTTGGACATCAACGCATCGGCCTGGGCCCAGGCGCTCAGCCAGCTCAGGGTGCAGTCCAATTGTTCCGGACGGCCGTCGCGCATGAACTGCATCACCCGCTTGCTGGTGCCGCGCTCGATCTTGGTGATGTCGGCGGTGCTGTCGCGAAAGGCCTTTTCCGATTGCACATTGAGGGTCGCGCGAGCCTTGTCCGAACCTTCGTACTTGCTGCGAAATTGCAGCGAGCCAGTGTAAGGCGCGGGCATGGCGTCGCAGCCTTCGCTGTGGTCGCCGCTCTTGAATTTATCCACCGGCGCGTAATAACCCTGGGGCGGGCGCAGTGGGGCCGCGGCCTGGGTTGCGCCTGCGAACATCGCCAGGCTCAACAGGCTCGGTGCCAGTAACTGTTTCAGCGTTTTGCTTTGCATAGGAACCTCATTGCCCGATTTGCGCGGTGCGTTGACCGGCATCCGGGAATACGTTGCGTTTGCAAATTTTCGCTTCGACTTTCTGTGCCGCGGCGCCGGCTTCCGGACCCTGGACTTCGACTGCCAGCAGGTTCTGCGAGGCCCAGTCTTCGTCGGTGCGCAGTTCAAAGGCGAAACGCCCGTCGGTGTCGGATGTTTCCGGTTTGTCGATCTTGATGTCCTCGTGGCGCCCGTTCATGTACCAGAGGGTGGCTTGCAGGGTTTTCACCGAGGTGTCGGCGAAGCGGATATCGACCTGGTGGCTGCTGTTGCGCAGGTCCATGTTCTTGCTGTTGACCATCAGCTCGTTCTTGCCGGGCTTGAGGGTGGCGCTGGCGCTCATTTGCGCCGGCTTGCCTTCGCAGCCGTTGTCGAGCAGGGCCATCATCTGCCGGTAGATGGTTTCCTGGTCCAGGCGGTACAGCGGCGAGAATTCCCAGATCAGGATCTTCGGTGGCTTGGTCTGGAATTCCTCGCTGCCCAGGTACTGCAGCATGGAGCCTTCGAAGCCGCCGCCGGGGAAGGCGACGTTGAGAATGTCGGCGCCGATCTCTTCCTGCAGGAAGCCGGCGAAGTTGTAGTTCTTGCCGCTGTGGCTGGTGCCCACCAGGGTGATCTCCGGGTTGCCGGAATCGCCGAACAGGTCGCCGTCGCCGGCCTCGCCCTTGGGTTCGGTGGTGAACTGGTCCATGTACTGGATCGCGTAGCTGGTGCCGCAGAGCTGGCCGGCCATGTTGTGCAGGGTGCCGGTCTTGCCCATGCGCCCGGACTTGTGGGTCTCGAACTCACGCTTGGGAATGTCGGCGAAGGCCGGCAACTGCTTGACCTTCTGCGCCACGATCTTCGCCGTGCGCTGGGCGCCGTACGGAGTCCAGTGCTGATCGCCGCGGAAGTAGAAGTCGTGGGCCGGCAGGGTCTCCGGCAGTTGCTCGTTGGTCAGCGGCGACAGGTCCGGTACCACGTAGCCCATCTGGGCGAAACGGCCGAGCATGCCCTGGTAGTTTTTCAGTGCCTTGTCGTAGTCGAAGCTGGCCTTCTCCTGTGGGTTGAGCTTGTTGCGGTTCACCAGGCCGCGGGTCGGCTGGTACACCAGCACCAGCTCCACGCCCTTGCTCTTGAAGGCGTCGTGCAGCTGTTGCAGGCGGCGATAACCTTCCGGCGTGGTGTTGAATTCGGTGCGCAGGTCTTCCTGGGTACGGAACAGCCAGTCGCCCTGGGCTTGCACCAGGGTGGTGAAGTTCTGCTGGTAGCGGGTGGTGTAGTTCTTCGCGTCATGGGCCGCCGGGCACAGGTTGCAGCAGGGCTCGGCGGTGAACTTCGGTGCCTGGGTTTCATCGGCGCGAGCGCTGTTACTGGCGGCGAGAATGCCCGCGGTCAATGCCGAGAGGCTCAAGAGTTTGATCAGGTGTGGGCGCATGACAGTCATCCTCAATCGCGCATTTCGGTCTGGCGTTCGACAGGGTCGATCAGCACGGCTTTCTGCTGGCGCACCAGCAGGTCAAGAATTTCGTCCTGGCGCTCGCCGAGGATCCCCGAGAAGCTGATGCCGCTGCTCTTGGTCGGGGCGAGCATGGACACGCGGTACAGCTCGACGCTCAACGGCGAGTCGATGGACATCGGGCCGCTGCCATTGGCAGCCAGCTCGCCGCCGACCACGATCAGCGACACCTGGGCGTCGAACGGGTCGAGCTTGATGTCGCGGTCGGTGTCGGAGAGGTCCTTGATGTGGCCGTAGATGCCGGTCAGGCCGTTGGCCATGGCGACGTTCTCGTACAGGCGGATGTTCACGCTGTTGCGAATGCGGATGCCATGGCGCCGGTTGCTGATCACCTTGTTGCCCCACAGCAGGTTGTCGGCACTCTCATAGAGGGTGATGCCGTCGGTGTGGTTGCGGTAGATCTCGTTGTCGGCGATCAGGTTGTTCACGCTGTTACGGTCGATCACCAGGCCCGAAAGGTTGTTCTCGTAGCTGCGGTTGTTGAAGATGAAGCTGTCGTTCACTTCCCGGGAAATGATGATCCCGTGCTTCTTCTTGGTCCCGTAGACGGTGTTGTAGGCGATGATCAGCCGGTGCGAACGGTCGTGGGGGTCGATGCCGTAGACGATGTTGTCCTTGTAGGTGTTGCCCTTGACCACGAAGTCGCGGGTCTCGTAGCAATAGAAGCCGTACCACATGTCCGAGAACTCAGAGCCGATGATCCAGCCGGTGGGTTCGGGGCGCTTGAGCACCTTGGCCATGTTCGGCGTGTACTGGGAAATACTCACGCCGTAGGACTTACTGTTGGCGTAGCCGAAGCTGGCCATCTTGCTGTTGACGATGTAGGTCTCGGTGCCGCCCCAGGCCAGCAGGAACGGACGGAATTCCTTGGGCGAGTTGAACGTCGCCGGGCCGTTGTCCTTCTCGCGCCAGCCGGTGACCTTGGTGTCGCGCACGAACAGCTGGCCGTCGTTGACCAGGAACGAACCGCCTTCCTGGGACAGGCGCAGTTCCTGGGTCTGCTGGTCGATTTCCAGGATGCCCTTGCGCCCGACCACGATCGGCAGCCGCGCCAGGTAAACGCCCGGCGAGGTTTCGCTGATGTACTGCTTGGGCAGCTTCTTCGCCAGCTCCTTGAGGTTGACGTAACCGTCGTCGATGAAGATCGCCTGGGGGATGCCGTGCTGGCGCACCACCCATTCGGCCATCTTGTTGTCACCGCCGATAAAGTCCTTCAGCGCGTCTTCCTGCATCATGCGGCGCACGCTGATCTTGCCGGGCTTGCTGCGCACGATCTTCGCCGCCGCCGCTTCGGCGGTGTAGCCGGAGAGGTCGGGCAGGGCCGGCTTGGCCAGGTTCAGCGGCGCGGTGGGCGCGCTGCTGACGGTGTAGGTCTTGGCCTGTTGCAGCTCCTTGGCCACGGTCGGCAGCTTGCCGGACGTAGCGGCCGGGGCCGGTTCGACGTTGGCGAAGACGGCGCTGCTGGCCAGCAGCATGGCGCTGGCCAACAGGCTGATCGAGCCTCTTATCGCTGGGCTGTTCATCGGGCTGTTCATCTCAGGCACTCCCTTGGCGGCTCGCATCAGAAGCGCCAGATCACGTCGACAAAGGCGCGGTGCATGTACGAGTCGACGTTCTTGCCATAGGCATCGCCCGGCTTGAACACGCCGCCACGAAAGCGCACCAGCGCCGAAGGCTCGTCGATCGACTGGCTGAGCGCGGCCGGCAGCAGGCCTTGCTTGAAGTACTTGGTGACCACCAGGTCCACTTCCTGGCCAAGGTCTTTCTCGCCATCGCGCAGCGGCAGGGACGAGCTGGAGAGCAGGGCGCCGGTGGCGTCGTCGTAGTTGTTTTCCACGGCGTTGATACCGTTGCTGCCCACCGGCTTGTTGCCGTCCACGCGCCAGAACTTGTGGTAGATCAGGCTGGCGTCGTATTCGTCGGCGAGCATCCAGGAACCGAACAGGGTGGCGGTCTGCATGTTGTTCATTTCGCCGCGGAAGGCTTCGCCGAAACGGTGCACCCGCGAGCGGGTCCCGGTGTAGTTCGAGCGGTTGCTTTCCAGTCCGTTCTGTTCGTAGTCGCCGCTGGCGCGGGCGTAGGCCGCGCCGACCTGCCATTTCGGGTCAAGGCGCAGGCGCACGCCGAGGTCGGTGGCCCAGCCGTCGAGGCTCTCGCCGCTCTTGGCCTGGGCCGGGCGGGTGCCGTCGGCGTTCAGCGCGTTGACCTTGTCGCGGTCGCCGCTCATGCCGGTGATGCTCGCCCAGTAGTTGACGGTGTTGGTGTTGCGCCAGTTGTAGGCGTCGCTGTTGGCTTCCAGGCCAAGCCAGGTCAGGTCACCGTTCTGGCGCTTGTCCAGGGAGTCGGTGGCTTCGCCCGGGACCGGGTAGTCGAGCTTGCCGTCGTCGTGGCTGTGGTGAGCGCGCACGCCAGCCCAATGCCCCGGGGTCCACTGGTAGGCCACATCGCCGTAGACATGCAGGCGATCCTTGTCTTCCGGCGCCAGCTCCTTGAGGTCGGTGCGGTACTCGCTGAAGCGCTCGGCGATGCCGACGTTGGCGCGCAGCAGGGTGGTGTCGAAGGTCCAGTTCAGGGCTTCGATGTTGGTGTCGCGCCATTGGCCGTCGTCGTTGCGCAGGCGCTGGCGACCGAACTTCAACTGCTCGCCCGGGTAGGGGGTGAGGCCGCTGTAGCCGATCCAGAACTCGCGCATCGCCAGGTAGTTCTTCTTGCTCTTGCGGTCGCTGTTGTTGCTGCTTTCGGTGCTGGCGCCGTCGGACTGCTGCAGGGTGTCGGTCTCGATGATATCGGTCGAGGTCACCGCCTGGCCCATGGCGTAGGCGCTCCAGTTGCCGCTTTCGCCGTAGACCCAGGGCCGCAGGTCGAGGCCGACGCCGTTGACGTCGCCGCCGCCCAGGGTGCCGAGGTCACGGTCGTCTTCGGACTGGCCGGTGATCTTCACTTCCAGGCCGAAGTTCTTGCTCTCGGTGATGGCCGCGAGCGTCGGACAGGACCAGATCAGGGCGAAGCTCAGGCCGATACCGGCCTTCACGAATGGATTCAACTTCATAGGGATTCCTCACCGTCTTCTTCCTGCAGCGCGTGCAGTTCCAACGTGTTCTGGCTCAAGGCGCCACGCACGGCCTGCTCCTGTTGCAGCAGGCGTTGGGCCTCGGCGCGTTGGCCTGGCGGCAGTTGGGCTTCGAGTTGTTGCGCAAGCTCGTTGGCTTGCGGGGTGTCCTGGGTCTTGGCCAGCTGGCTGAAGACATAGGCGTTGAGCGGGTCGGGCTTGGTGCCCTTGCCCTGGGAGAACAGCTGGGCGATGGCGAAGTCGGCGCTGTTCTGGCCGTTGCGCGCGGCGGTCAGCAGGTGGTCCAGGGCTTTTTGCGGATAGACCTGGCCCAGGTAGCCGCGGCGGTAGATCTGGCCGAGGTAGTAATCGGCGGCGACTTCCTTGCCCTGGGCCTTCTTGAAGTGTTCTTCGGCGACCTTGGCGTCGGCCGGGACCATCTTGCCTTCGTAGTAGAGCTTGCCCAGCAGCAGTTCGGCGCGGGGCTGGTCGGCGGCGCGACCGTTGTCCAGGTACTGCATCATCTTGTCGACGTCGCCGAGTTCAGGGAAGTCGTAGAGCAGCTGCGCCAGGGTGACCCAGGAGGCGGGGTAGGCGGGAGCGATCGGCTCCAGCAGCGCCTGCGCGGTTTTCTCGTCGGTCTTGCCCAGGCTCGCATCGCCCAGCACCCGGGCCACGCTGTCGACCCGTTGCGCGCTGATGGCGCCGCGGGCGTGGCCGGCCTGCAGCTGTTTGAGCAGCTCGGCCTGTTGCTCCGGCTGGCCGCGTTTCTGGTACACGGTGGCCAGTTCGACGTAGCAGATATCGGTGACGTTCAGAGCCGCCTTGCAGATGGTTTCCACCTCGGCCAGGTGCTGGTCGTAGGTACCCTGGGTGCGATACAGCAGCACCTGGGCCAGGCCGGCTTCCGGGTAGCCGGCGCTGCGCCATTGGCTGATCTGCTGCTGGGCGTTGACCTTGGGGAAGCTCTGCGGATATTGCAGGTAGAGCATCGCCAGCGGGATCAGGGTGTTGCCTTCACCATTGGCGAAGGCCTTTTTCAACAGGCCTTCGGCTTCGTGGTGCTCGGCTTCGGTGGAGCCGGGCTTGGCCACCAGCAGGCGACCCAGGCGCGCCTGGGCCCGCGGCGAAGTGTCGGCCGCGGCGCGGTAGGTCGCCTCGGCTTGCTTGATCTTCGCCGGGTCGCGGGTTTCCATCTGGATATCGGCCAGGCCGACCTGGGCGTCGCTGTAACCCAGGTCCGCCAGCTGCCGGTAGTTCTGCTCCGCGAGCACGGTGTCGCCGCGCTTCAGGGCTTCGTTGGCCAGGCGCTGGTCGGGCAGGCCGGCGCAACCGGCCAGGGCCATGGCGGTCACCAGAGGCAACAGCAATGCCGAACCCTGTAGCCGCTGCCGCAGGCTGCGATCGGCCGCGTAGCGGACGGGTTCCGGACGGCGCGCTGTGTTCGCCAGACCGCATTCATCCCCTTCACGAGTGCGTTGCACTCGATCGCAGCCTGCGGCAGCGGCTACAGGGGCCGTTTTCGTCATCGGGAGTGGGGTATGAATATTCATGGTTAGAGACCGGCAGCCATGGCTTTGTCGATCAGCCAGTTCACAGACGGGCCGCGATCGCTGCTGACTTCCACCGGGCGGCCGGCGAAGGCGCTGCTCAGCGGGGCGTCGGGCTTGATCTGCACGCGAATGTCCGAAGACAGGTCGCTGCTGTTGAGGCTGGTGCTGCTGACGATGGTGCCGCTGCGTACGTCGTCTTCGCCGGCGATCTGGAAGCTGACCTTGGTCCCCGGACGCACGTCGGCGAACTGGCGGTAGGAGAAGCGCGCTTCGACGTTGGCCTGGCTGTTACGCGGGACCAGCTGGAAGATCACGTCGCCCTTGCTGGCGTACTGGCCGTCGGCAACCATTTGCTGGGCCACGGTGCAGTCGCAGGGCGAGGTCAGGGTGCCGGTCATCTGCTTGCCGAACAGTTCCTCGACCTTGGCCGGTTGCAGCTGGTCTTCGTTCAGATGGCCCTTGAGCACGTCGAGCATGCTGGTGCTGAAGGTCGCCAGCGGGGCGCCCTTGGCGGCCACGCCGTCGGCCTGGATCAGGCTCTGCACGGTGCCGTCGCGCGGCATGGTGACGTTCATCCCCGGCGCGCTGACCAGGCCGGCCTGGGCGTGGCTGACGAAGTACATGCCGTACACTGACTTGAGGATGAAGCCGAAGGCCGCCAGGCCAACGACGAAGATCCCGGCGCTGAAGGTCACCGCGCGCAGGCGGCCCAGGGCGCTCATGCCGTGGCCGGCGTCCTTGTTCTTGCGCGCCTTGGTGAAGTTGTCGCGCTGCAGGGTGGCGAGCACGTCGCCCATGGTCACGATGTCGCCGGCCAGGTGCGAGGTGATCAGCTGGCGCAGGGTCGAGATGTCCTGGGGCTCGAGGTTCTGGAACTGGCAGCCGACCCGGCCGCTCTGGCGATCCACGGAGCGCACCTGCAACTCCACGTCCATGGCCAGCCCGAGGTTGTCGATGACGAACTGCAGGCGACCCTTGTGCACGTCGCCGACCTTGATCGGCAACTGCCCGCAGTTGAAGCTCAGGCCGCCGGCGGAGAGGTCGATGACCCGCGCCTCGACCGGGGTCCGGTCGGGGCCGAAGAAGCGCAGCTTGGCCGGGATCTTGACCCGGGCGTGTTGGCGTTGGGCTTCGGATTCATGCACTACATTGACGTTCACGGCGGTGTTCATAAGGGCGATTTCCTAGTTAATTCAGGCAAGGCGGGTCAGACCATCAGCAGCAGCGCGGCGACGAAAATGCTGCCGGCGGAGAAGGTCATGGTCCGAGACGACCAGGTGTTGAACCAACGTTGAAAGCTGGCGAGGTCACGGGACAGAGCAGTCGGTTGGCGGGTCCAGGACTGTTGGTCGAGGCGGAAGAACACGTAGATCTTCACCAGGGCCCCGACGATCTGGTTGTAATAGAGGATCAAAGGGTAGGCCGGGCCGATCCGGTGCCCCGAACAGGACAGCAGCAGGGTCAGCAGCAGGCGGGTGATACCGATCCACAGCAGGTACACCAGGATGAAGGCGGTGCCGTACTTGAAGCTGGCGATCAGGGCCACGGTCAGGCCGAGCAGGGAGGTCCACATCGACACGCGCTGGTCGAACAGCACCACGCTGGTGAACAGGCCCAGGCGCTTGAGACCCAGGCCCAGGGCCCGGGAGTTCTGCCGCAGGTTGTTGCCGTACCAGCGGAACATCAGCTTGCGGCTGGCCTTGATGAAACTCTTCTCTGGCGGGTGTTCCACGGTGTTGATCGCCGCATCGGGCACGTAGAAGGTGTCGTAGCCCAGGCGCATCAGGCTGAACCAGCTGGACTTGTCGTCGCCGGTGAGGAACTTGAAGCGGCCCAGGCGCCAGTGTTGCAGCGAGTCGCTTTCCACGTCGGCGATGAAGTCCGGGTTGGTGACCACGCTGGCGCGGAACACCGACATGCGTCCGGTCATGGTCAGCACGCGCTTGGACAGGGCCATGGAGCACATGTTGATGTGGCGCTGGGCGAAGCGCAGCTTGTGCCATTCGCTCATGATGTAGCCGCCGCGCACTTCGCAGAACTCGTTGGTGGTCAGGCCGCCGACGTTGCCGAACAGCTGGAACCAGGGCACGGTCTTGCGCACCACGCCTTCGCCGAGCACGGTGTCGCCGTCGATCACCGCTACCACGGCGCGGTCGTCCGGCAGGTGGCGGGAGATGGCGCGGAAACCGAAGGCCAGGCCGTCGCGCTTGCCGGTGCCGGGGATGCGCACGAAGTCGAGCTTGACGTGGGCTGGCGGGTTCATGCGGGCCCAGAGGCTTTTCACCAGCAGCTCGTCGGACATCTCCACGATCGAGCAGACCACGGTGGTAGGGAAGCCGCAGTCGATGGCTTCACGGATCACCGAGCCATAGACCTGGGCGGTGGTCAGGGCGTCGATCCGGAAGCTGGTGACCATCAGGTACACGTGGGACGGATCGGCGGCCTTGCCCAGCTTGCGGACCTTGCGGCGCAGGTGCGGGTAGACCACGTAGAGAAACAGCATGCCGCGCACGAAATGCGTGGCACCCATCGAGTAGCGCCAGATACCCACGGCGCCAATCAGGAAGATGAAGTCCTTCGATTCGGAGTCGAATGTGGACGCGGGCAACGCCAGGGCGAGACCCATCAGTAAACTCAAGAAAAACAGCCAACCTGCGGCCTGAAGTAGGCCGTGCTTTAGCCTGTGCATAATCTGCATCCGTCTCGATCTCGGGCGAGCCTGTGGGGTGGCCCGATGGGGTTAAGGCAGGCAAAAAAGCCAAAGGGGGCACATTCCTGTAGCCGTTGCCGGAGGCTGCGATAGGTCCGCAGGACCTCCGGCGGTTGCAGGTACGTCGCGACCCTTCGGGTTCGATCGCAGCCTGCGGCAGCGGCTACAGGAACGGGGGACTGCCCCCGATACCGCTGGTTACCAGCAGATACCTTCGGTCCGGCCGCTCGCGCTGGTGGCCTTGGACATGAACCCGACCAGGTCGATGACCTGCTTGCCATGCGGCACGTCTTCGGCCAGGGCACGGAACTTCTCGTCGCGGTTGCCGAGGATGATCACGTCGGAGTTGTCGATCACCGAGTCGAAGTCCGCGTTGAGCAGGGACGAGACGTGGGGGATCTTGGACTCGATGTAGTCTTTGTTGGCACCGTGGACGCGGGCGTACTCGACGTTGCTGTCGTAGATGCTCAGGTCGAAGCCCTTGCCGATCAGCATTTCCGCCAGCTCCACCAGCGGGCTTTCGCGCAGATCGTCGGTACCGGCCTTGAAGCTCAGGCCGAGCAGGGCGACTTTGCGCTTATCGTGGCTGGAGACGATGTCGAAGGCGTTCTGCACCTGGGACTCGTTGCTGCGCATCAGCGAGTTGAGCAGCGGCGCTTCGACGTCCAGGGAACCGGCGCGGAAGGTCAGGGCGCGCACGTCCTTGGGCAGGCAGGAACCGCCGAAGGCGAAGCCTGGGCGCATGTAGTACTGGGACAGGTTGAGGGTCTTGTCCTGGCAGACCACGTCCATCACTTCACGACCATCGACGCCGACGGCCTTGGCGATGTTGCCGATCTCGTTGGCGAAGGTGACCTTGGTGGCGTGCCACACGTTGCAGGTGTACTTGATCATCTCGGCGACAGCGATGTCCTTGCGGATGATCGGTGCGTCGAGTTCTTCGTACAGCGATTGCAGGACGTCGCCCGAGGCCTTGTCGAATTCGCCGATCACGGTCATCGGTGGGAAGTCGTAGTCCTTGATCGCGGTGCTTTCACGCAGGAACTCAGGGTTGACCGCGACGCCGAAGTCGACGCCGGCCTTCTTGCCGGAGCAGTCTTCGAGGATCGGGATCACCACGTTGGCGACAGTGCCCGGCAGTACGGTACTGCGCACCACGATGGTGTGGCGGGAGGTCTTGTCGCGCAGGACAAAACCGATCTCGCGGCATACCGCTTCGATGTAGTTGAGTTCCAGGTCGCCGTTCTTCTTGCTGGGCGTGCCGACACAGATCATCGACAAGTCAGTGTCGCGAATCGCCTCGGCGAAGTTGGTGGTTCCGCGCAGACGACCGGTTTGAATACCTTGCGCCAGAAGTTCACCCAGACCCGGTTCAACGATCGGCGATTTACCGGCGTTGATCATGTCGATCTTGTCCTTGGCAACATCGACGCCAACGACCTCATGGCCCCGTGCAGACAGGCAACCGGCACATACCGCGCCGACGTAACCCAAACCAAATATGCTGATGCGCATCGCATTTACCTCTGTGTTATTCACGCCATTAGATGGCCGGAGTTAATGTTTGCCAGCTGTAATTACGCACTCGGAAGTTCAACGAACAGGCGTTGAGATATCCAGTGCAGGCAGACTAAGTTCCGAGTGTCTAAATAAGTGCACTCAAGTTGTGCGCAACTTGGCCTTGTTGTAGGGGCTGCCCTTAAATGTTGCCGTCCTTCCTGCTGGAAGGCAGCTCCGAGGTTGGCGATAATCCTGATTTATAGGAGCAGGCCCATGATAATCAGGTAGTTACACGCTCCCGGAAGCGCTTTAAGGCGGGCTATGCCATGGCCTTGTAGGGGATAGTAATGGTGCATTATCTCCTGTGTATTGACCCTGAGTTCGAGTTCCTGAGCAGTAGGTCAGGACAATATGACAACTTCGCTACTGTCGTTGGATCCCATGTAAGTCATCTCCTACAAACTCGCTGAGAATCGTTACCGGTGGTATGAGCGGTGGTTCAGGACATAGTTCCAGACCGCTGATCCTGTTTTCTGAAATTTCTTGAAATATTGCAAAAGATGGCACTGCTTTCATATTGATAGCACTTACCATTTCAGCCTTTAGTTATGGGGAGTTAAAGCGCGGGGATATTTTTATGCCACTACCGCTAAAAAATTTGTGTGCCACTACTGAAAAAAATGACCTCTGTCGAGTGAAACAAAAGTTATAAATTCAGAAGAAAATATTTTGGCGCCAATTGTTTGGCGTTTTGGCGGGAGTCAAAGAGGAAAGTGACCGCTCGTCGACGCACTCGTTTGCGCGAAACCAGTGCATCGACCGCGTGCGTTATTCCGGTGCGTGATCGCGCAGGAAAACCAGATTATCGGGTTTCGACTGTTCGGCGCTGTAGCGGTAACCCTGGACATCGAACTGCTTGAGGGCCGCCGGGTCGTTGATGCGTTCTTCTATGACGAAGCGGCTCATCATGCCCCGGGCCTTCTTGGCGTAGAAGCTGATGATCTTGTACTGGCCGTTCTTCAGGTCCTTGAACTCGGTATTGATGATCCGGGCGTTCAGGGCCGTGCGCTTGACCGCCGAGAAGTATTCGTTGGAAGCCAGGTTGAGCAGCAGGTCGTCGCCTTGTTCGGCCAGGGCTTCGTTGAGCCATTCGCTGATGCGCGTGCCCCAGAAGGCGTACAGGTCCTTGCCGCGGGCGTTGGCCAGCTTGGTGCCCATTTCCAGGCGATAGGGCTGCATCAGGTCCAGCGGGCGCAGCAGGCCGTACAGGCCGGAAAGCATGCGCAGATGCTGCTGGGCGTAGTCGAAATCGGCTTCGCCCAGGGTTTCGGCATTCAGGCCGGTGTACACGTCGCCCTTGAACGCCAGCAACGCCTGCTTGGCGTTGGCCGGAGTGAAGGCCGGGGTCCAGCTGCCGAAGCGCGCGGCGTTGAGGCCGCCGATCTTGTCGGAGACGTGCATCAGTTCGCTGATTTGCGCCGGGCTCAGTTCGCGCAATTGCAGGATCAGTTCCTGGGAGTGATCGAGGTACTGCGGCTGGGTGAAGCGTTGAGTGACGGGCGGGGTCTCGAAATCGAGGGTCTTGGCGGGTGAAATCACCATCAGCATGAAGTCGTCTCCTGTAAGCGTCGGGGGATTCTAGGGGCTTGGGCGCTTTGACTCCACCTATGAAGGCAATAGGGCATGCCGCCGGTCGTCCGTCGATCGGCGATGGCCTGCTGCGGGGAGGCGCGTGTCCGCTCTCTATAAAGGGAAGGGGAGCGGCCTAGGCAATAGGGCCGAGAGGCCGGCATCGGCTATAGTGCCGCGCGGGTTTTGTTATGGAGACATCCCTTTGCGCAGCGCGTTTTTTCTTTCGATCTGGCTGTTGAGTTTCGGCGCCCTGGCGGCGCCGAACGAGGTGGCGACCCTGGATCGCAGCACCTGGCCGGAACAGCTCGGCAACCCGACCCTGTTCGACGTGGCGTCGCGGGCGGAGATCCTCACCTTCGCCCGTGCCCTGCTGGACAGCGAGGCCTGGGATGAAGCCTCGTTGAAGCAGCGCCTGGGCCTGCGGATCATCAACATGGCGTCGATCGATACCGTCCGCCAGCGGCTCTGGCAGCAGTTGCTGAGCAATTACAACTTCGCCCAGCAGAGCTGCGACCAGGACGCTTCCTTCTGTTTCCTGGTGGAAGACATGGACACCCTGCGCGAGCAGGCCGGCAAGTTCCAGTTGGGCGATGACTCCTATTACGCCCGCTGGGCCGAACCGAGCCGGGCCTTCCATGAGCAATATCTGGACGAGCTGCTGCGCAAGGCCGCGCTGTTTCCCCAGACCGCCAGCGAGATCGAGCGTTTTGGCGACTACGAGCGCAATGGCGACGAGCTCAACGACCGGCTGTTTTTGTTGACCTTCGACAGCGCCGCCAATCTCGCCCCGGACAACACCCCCTGGCTGACCGAATACCTGCGCAAGTCGAACATGAACGGCACCTTCTTCGTGCTTGGCAGCGAGTTGCAGAGCCGCCTGGAGCAGCGTTCGGTGGCCAGCCTGCAGGCTCTGTATTCGCAGCAGTGCGTGGGTGTGCTGGGCTGGGAGTATCGTTCCCACAGCCATTGGCAGGATTGGCAGGACTCGATCGAGCGCAGCGTCGAGCTGGCCAAGGGCAAGCTGCCGGAAAACTACGTGCCGCTGTTTCGCCCGCCCTACGGTCAGCGCCGGGCGGATGCGCAGGCCTTCTTTAATGCACAGGGCTTGCAGGTGGCGCTGTGGGACATCGATCCGCAGGACGGCGCCGGCAAGCTCAAGGGCGAACAGAGCGGCCAGCGGGTGCTGACCCTGATGCTGTTGTGGCGGCACGGGGTGATCAATTTCAACGCCCGGCAGGATGCGGTGAAGACGGCATTGCCCTGGTTGCTGACGCAGACGGCGCAGAGCGGAATCGGTTGGGAGGATTGTCAGGACGCGTTTCGCTAAAAATGACGAAAGGTCCGTATTTACGGGGGGAGAGGAGGTTTTTGCCGATTTTGGCCAGGATTTCGAGGCAGGCGGACTTCCGACTTTAACGGTGCCGGGGCAGCGCGCCAAGGGCTATTCGTCACTCTGCAAAATAAACTTAAAAAAAGCGTCAAAGTGCTTTTTCCTGTCACAGGTTTTGGAGTATTACGAAGTCAGACCGCCGAAACCTGCAACACAGGTGGCGTCTCCCAAGACTCCTTTTGTGTGCACTTCACTCGAACCCCTGCGGGTGAATTCGACGGTCAATTCGAGGCGCAGCACCGCCATGGTATTGCGTCGACTGGCCCCCACATAAGGTGACCGAGTATGGATGACCACGGACGTAGCCCTTCCTCCAACCAGCCAATCCTTTATGTACTCGATACCAATGTATTGATTCACGATCCAAACGCCCTGCTGAACTTCGAAGAACACCATGTGGCGATCCCGATGATCGTCCTGGAGGAACTCGACAAGCTCAAGAGCGGCCATCACAGCGTTGCAGCGGAATGCCGCCAGGCCATTCGCCTGATCGACAAGACCCTGGGTGAGGCTTCGCCTGAAGACGTCGAGCTGGGTGTGCCTATCCAGCGTGGCAAGAGCGGCCCCAAAGGCCTGCTGTCGATCCTCATGAGCAAGCGCTCCGAGCCCAACAGCCTGCTGCCGGAAAACCTCAACGACAACATCATCATCAACCAGTTGATCGACCTGCACGCGCGCGACAAGGAGCTGCGCGTGGTGCTGGTGACCAAAGACATCAACATGCGCCTCAAGGCGCGCGCCTGTGGGATCGCCGCCGAGGACTACAGTACCGACCAGTTGGTCGACGACGTGGCTTTGCTGCCCAATGGCTTCCACAACATGACCGGTTCCTTCTGGGACCGCGTGAGCAAGGTGGAAACCCGCCAGGATCACGGCCGCACCTGGCACCAGGTGCAACTCACCGACAACCTGCCGGCGGTGCACATCAACGAGTTCATCATCGACGAACAGGGTTTCGTCGGCTGGATCAAGGAGATTCGCGCCGATGTGCTGCTGATTCTCGACCTGCATCAGGAACCCCTGTTGCACCAGGAAGCCTGGGGCCTGAAACCGCGCGACATCTATCAAGGCCTGGCGCTGTTCGCCCTGCTCGATCCGGACATCCACCTGGTCAACCTGTCCGGGGCTGCCGGTTCAGGCAAGACCATCCTGGCCCTGGCCGCAGCCATCGAGCAGACCATGGTCAGCAAGCGTTATCGGCGCATCATCGCCACCCGCAGCGTGCAGGGGCTGGACCAGGAGATCGGCTTCCTGCCGGGCACCGAAGCGGAAAAGATGGAGCCCTGGCTCGGCGCCATCACCGACAACCTCGAAGCCCTGCACATGGATGACGAAAGCACCCATGGCAGCGTCGACTACATCCTCAGCAAGGTGCCGCTGCAGTTCAAATCCCTCAACTACATTCGTGGCCGCAGCTTCCAGCAGAGCCTGATCCTGATCGACGAATGCCAGAACCTCACCCCGCACCAGATGAAAACCATCATCACCCGTGCCGGCGCCGGTTCCAAAGTGGTGTGCCTGGGCAACCTGGCGCAGATCGATACCCCTTACCTGTCCGCGACCAGCTCCGGGCTGACCTACCTCACTGAACGCTTCAAGGACTTCCCCAACGGGGTGCACATCACCCTGCAAGGGGTGCCACGCTCGATTCTGGCCGAATACGCCGAATCCCATCTGTAACCCTCGTCAGACGGGCGGCCGCGAGGCCGCCCGTTTTTTTGTGCCTGGATGAAACTTCTGTAGCCGCTGCCGCAGGCTGCGATCGGATGCGCAGCAGACGCCAGAGGACTTGTTGCGTTTCACCGGTAACCCTGGGGAAGTCCGGAGCACGTCCGCTACGCGGCCGATCGCAGGCTGCGCCAGCGGCTACAAGGATTGCGTAATCAAACGTGCGGAAATTTGACCCTCGGGTTTACAATCGCCTTTCCTGATCAGGAGTAAGGCTGTGCTGACTCATCTCGATTCCCAAGGTCGCGCCAATATGGTCGACGTCACCGACAAAGCCGTGACGTCCCGCGAAGCCACGGCCGAAGCCCGGGTGCGCATGCTCCCGCAAACCCTGCAAATGATCGTCAGCGGCGGTCACCCCAAGGGTGATGTGTTCGCCGTGGCGCGCATCGCCGGCATCCAGGCGGCGAAAAAGACCAGCGATCTGATCCCCCTGTGCCATCCGCTGATGCTTACCAGCGTCAAGGTCGAGCTCAGCGCCGAAGGCGAGGACAGCGTGCGCATCGTTGCCCGCTGCAAGCTGGCCGGGCAGACCGGGGTGGAAATGGAAGCCCTGACCGCCGCCAGCGTCGCCGCCCTGACCATCTATGACATGTGCAAGGCCGTGGACCGCGGCATGACCATCGAAGGCGTGCGCTTGCTGGAGAAGCTGGGCGGCAAGAGCGGTCATTACCAGGCGGGTGAACAATGAACCTGACCGTGAAATTTTTCGCCCGCTATCGCGAGGCGCTGGGCGTGGATTCGCTGCGGGTCGCCGGCGATTTCGCCACGGTCGACGATGTGCGTGCCCTGCTGGCCCAACGCGAGGGCGCCGAAGTGCTCAGCGAGCAGAACCTGATGTGCGCCCGCAACGAAGACCTGTGCCAGCTCGACGAGCCAGTGAGCGACGGCGACGAAGTGGCGTTTTTTCCTACCGTGACCGGGGGCTGACATGGCGATTCGTGTGCAATCGGGCACCTTCGATCCGGGGGCGGAAGTCAACGCGATGCATGCGGCGAATGTCGGCGTCGGCGCGGTGGTGAGCTTTGTCGGCTACGTGCGTGATTTCAACGATGGCCTGGATGTGGCCGGGATGTTTCTCGAGCATTACCCGGGCATGACCGAAAAGGCCCTCGGCAAGATCGCCGCCGAGGCCGAACAGCGCTGGCCGCTGCTCAAGCTGGAAGTGCTGCATCGCATTGGCGCGCTGGAGCCGGGCGAGCCGATCGTCTTCGTCGGCGCCGCCAGCGCCCACCGCCAGGCGGCATTCGACGCCTGTGCCTTTGTCATGGACTACCTGAAAACCCGCGCGCCGTTCTGGAAGAAGGAAACCACCGCCGATGGCCCGCGCTGGGTGGAAGGTCGCGACAGCGATCACGCGGCGGCGGATCGTTGGAAAGAATGATTGCCTGATTCATCCGTATTGACCGCAAGTCCTCATCGAGGGCAGGCCTCGCTCCTACAGAGGATTGCATGGCTTCTGTAGGAGCGGCCGGTCGATGCTCGATTGCCCGCGATAGGCCCTCAGCTGCACCCTCCATTTCCCTGTTTTCCCATTTCTGTCTCTCGACCAAAGGCCAGCTGAGCCACATCCGCTGCGTTGACGAAATATACGTAAAAGTCCAGTATGGATTTACAAGTACAAACAAGGCTCCACCGTTTCACTCCTTTCTTCTGTCTTGCCAAACCAACAACAACCCGCGAGAGAACGAATATGAAGAAACTCCCCCTCATCAGTGGCCTGGCCCTGAGCCTGTTGGCGTGCAGCAGCCTGTTTGCCGCCGAGAAAACCCTGCGCATCGGCATCGAGGCGGCTTATCCGCCGTTCGCCTCGAAAACCGACAAGGGCGAGATCGTCGGTTTCGACTACGACATCGGCAATGCCCTGTGCGCGCAGATGCAGGTCAAGTGCCTATGGGTCGAGGGTGAATTCGACGGCCTGATTCCCTCCTTGAAAGTGAAGAAGATCGACATGGCGCTGTCCTCGATGACCATCAACGAAGACCGCAAGAAGTCGGTCGACTTCACACACAAGTACTACTTCACTTCCTCGCGGCTGGTGATGAAGGAAGGCGCCACGGTCGATGACCAATACGCCAGCCTCAAGGGCAAGAACGTCGGTGTGCAACGGGCGACCACCACTGACCGCTACGCCACCGAAGTGTTCGAGCCCAAGGGCATCAACGTCAAGCGCTACAGCAACAACGAAGAGATCTACATGGACCTGGCGGCCGGGCGCCTCGATGCGATTTTCGCGGACACCATCCCGCTGAATGACTTCCTGTCGATGCCGCGCGGCAAGGGCTATGCGTTTGTCGGGCCGGAACTGAAGGACCCGAAATACGTGGGTGAGGGCGCGGGAATCGCGGTGCGCAAGGGTAATACCGAGCTGGTCAGCCAGTTGAATAGCGCCATCGATGGCATTCGCGCCAGTGGCGAATATCAGAAGATTTCCGAGAAGTACTTCAAGTCCGACATCTACGGCGACTGATGTCGTGTGGCGTTCGTGAGGACGCCATCGCGGGCAAGCCTCGCTCCTGTGGTTTGTAGGAGCGAGGCTTGCCCGCGATGCTTTTAGAGGCTGTCAGCCCTTCAATTCCTTCAGGTGCTTGTACACCGTCGCCCGCCCCATGTTCAGCACGTTGGCCACATAGTTGGCGGCGCTTTTACCCTTGAACGCGCCTTCGGCGTGCAGCGCCAGCACCAGTTCGCGCTTGTGTTCGCGGGTCAGCAGGTTCAGGCCCAGTTGACGTTCGCGCAGCCAGTTGTGCAGGAAGGTGTTGATGCGCTCCTGCCAGTCGTCGCGAAACAGCGAGTCTGGTTGCGGGATCAGTTTGCTCGGCGAGAGGAACAGGTCCAGCGCCGCCTTGGCATTCTCGAACAGCGAAATATTCAGGTTGATGCACAGCACCGCCAACGGCTGGCCGCTGCCGTCGCGCAGCACGCTGCTGAGGCTGCGGATCTTCTGGCCGTCCCAGTTGAGCTTTTCGTAGGGGCCGATATTCCGCTCATTGGCGTCCTCGCCGAGCATGTCTTCGAGGGCGGAGTCGTCGCCCACTTCGCGCTTGGAGATGTTGTTGGCGATGTAGTCGATCTTCTGCGTGCGCAGATTGTGGATGACCACCTCGGCATGGGGGAAGAACAGCGTGGCGATGGCATCGGCGATCGCCCGGAAGTTATCCAGGACAGGGTCCTGCGCGGGTGAGGTCATGGGTGGTTCTCCAGGCGGTGTCAGCGCCCTGCGAGGCAGGGTGCTGCGAGTGTGCCGCAATCGTTGGGGCGCGTCACTGAGCGGGGTCAGCCGAGGCGGACGGGGGAGAGCATGGCGGCGTCCAGACCAAAGCGCGCCAGTTGCTCCGGCAAGGCTTCGCCACGCACCAGGGCAGCGCTGGCCTGGCCCATGGCTGGCGAGGTCTGGATGCCGTAGCCGCCTTGCGCGGCGACCCAGAACAGGCCCGGTACCTGGGGGTCGAAGCCGGCCAGCAGGTCGCCGTCGCTGACGAAACTGCGCAGGCCGGCCCAGGTGCGGGTCGGACGGCGAATGGTCAGGGTGGTGGCCTCTTCGATCTGGTAGATGCCCATGGCGATGTCCAGTTCTTCCGGCTGTACGTCGTGGGGCTCCACCGGGTCGGCGTTGGCCGGCGAGCCGAGGAACATGCCGGCGTCGGGCTTCATGTAGAAGGATTCGTCGAGGCTCACCAGCATCGGCCAATGGTGGATATCGACGCCTTCGGGGCCGGCGAAGATAAAGGCTGCGCGGCGTTTCGGCTGCAGGCCCAGGGGCCGGGCGCCGGCCATGGCGCCGACCTGGTCGGCCCAGGCGCCGGCGGCGTTGATCAGGATGGGCGCGCTGAAGGTCTGGCCGGCGGTCCGTACCTGCCACTGGCCTTGTTCGTCGCGGCTCAGCCCCAGCACTTCACAGTCGGTACGCACCTCACCCTGGTTGCGCCGGATGCCGCGCAGGTAACCCTGGTGCAGGGCGTCGGTGTCGATGTCGCTGGCGCTTGGGTCGTAGAGGGCGCCGTGGACCTTCTCGCGACGCAGGATCGGCAGGCGCGCGCAGGCTTCGTCGGCGCTCAGCAGCTGCATTTCCGGCACCGTGGCCTTGGCGCTCAGGTACTGGTTGTTCAGCTCGCTGGGGTCGCCGGTGAAGTCCACGGTCATTTCGCCGCGCGGGGTCAGCAGCGGGTGCTCGCAGAACCCTTCCGGCGGAGCATCGAAAAAGTCCCGGCTAGCCAGGGTCAGGGCGCGTACCTGGGGTGTGCCATAGGCGGCGGTATAGAGCGCCGCGGAGCGCCCGGTGGAGTGGTAGGCCGGATGCGATTCGCGTTCCAGCACCAGCACCCGGCCATGGCGCGACAGCCAGTAGCCGGTGGAGGCACCGGCAATGCCGCCGCCGATGATGATGAAGTCTGCCTGGGTCATTCGAGCCTCCAAAAAAGGGGATAACGCGCGTCTGTAGGAGCGAGGCTTTCCCGCGATCGATCCTGAGCCTGTCACCGTGGTTCGCTCGGGGCCGTCGATCGCGAGCCAGCTGGTGTTCCATTGGTATTTAGTGAGTGCACTGCAAGCGGTACAGCGCATTGGCCAGGGCGATGTCTTCCAGGCCCAGGCCGATGGAGCGGAAGAACACGTGGCGCCCCGGCTCCGGTCGTTGCGCCAGGTCGCTGAGCAGTTCGGGCAGGTCGCCGAGAATCGCCGCCTTGTCCCAGCCATGCCGTTCGCCGGCGATCAGCATCTCGCCGGCCGAGCCGGGGGTGGTCTGACGATAGTCGCAATACACCTGCATGTCCTTCAGCGCGGCGGGCGGCACTTCATGGGCCCGTGGCGCGTTGGTGCTGATGGAGGTGATCAGCGCCGGTTTGCGCAAGGTGCGCGGGTCGATCACCGGGCCGGCGGAGGAGGTGCAGAGCATGATGACGTCGGCGTCCTGCAGGGCGTCATCGAGCTGGCTGGCGACCTGCAGGCGCGGGTCGAGGGCCTTCAGGCGCGCGATGTCCTCGGCGGATTTTCCGGCCAGGCCAGGGGAGTACAGGCGGATGGATTGCCACTCGCGCAGGGCTTGCACGTAATGCAGGTGGGCCTGGGCCACGGGGCCGCTGCCAATGATCGCCAGGTGCCTGGCGTCGGCCGGCGCCAGGGCGTCGACGGCCACGGCGGTGGTGGCCGCGGTGCGCGCGGTGGTCAGTTCGCCAGCGTCACAGAGCAGCAGCGGCTGGCCGCTGTCCATGGACATCAGCAGGGTCCAGGCGGTGACCAGCGGACCTTCGGCGCGGACGATATAGGGCGAGGTCTTGACCCCGTAGACCCGGTCTTCGGCCAGCACGCCCAGGTAATTGATAAAGTCCCCGGCGCCCTGGGGAAACTCCACCAGTTGCTGCGCCGGCTGCACGGCAAGCCCGGCGGCCAGGTCGTGGAACAGCTTGCGCAAAACCTGCGGCACGTCGACCTGCGCCAGCAACTGGCGGGCTTGAGGCTGGGTAATCACGCAATGCGTGCTGGACATGCGGGTGCTCCCAAGAAATAAACTAATTTGTCCATTATGGACTTTTAGTTTTGCCGAGCAATATCCAGGCGAAAAAAAACGCAGCCCGTGGTCGGGCTGCGTTTTTTGCGAGCAGGCTTGTATCTGTAGGAGCGAGGCTTGCCCGCGAGGCGTCATTGCTGACACCGTGCGTTATCGTTCATCGCGAGCAAGCTTCGCTCCTACAACGATGCTGCTCAGGCTTTCGGGCGTTTGCGTTCCACGGGGCGCAGCAGCTCGGTCGGCGGCATTTCGCAGCTGATCTTGCGACCCAGCAGCGCCTCGATCGACGGCAACTGATAGGAGTCGTCCTCGCCGGCGAAGCTGATGGACACGCCGTCGGCGCCCGCCCGGCCAGTGCGGCCGATACGGTGCACGTAGTCGTCCGGCACTTCCGGCAGGGTGAAGTTGATCACGTGGCTGATGCCGTCGATGTGAATGCCACGCCCGGCGACATCGGTGGCCACCAGTACGCGGATCTTGCCTTCGCGGAAGCCTTCCAGGGTCTTGATGCGCTTGTGCTGCGGCACGTCGCCGGACAGCTGGGCGGCGTTCACGCCGTCGCGTACCAGGCGTTCCTCGATGCGCCGCACTTCATCCTTGCGGTTGGCGAAGACCATGACCCGTTCCCAGCCGTTGTCGTTGACCAGGTTGTACAGCAGCTTGTACTTGTCGGCGCCGGCCACCGCGTAGATATGCTGTTCGACGTTGGCGTTGGCCACGTTCTCGGCTTCGATCTCGACGATCGCCGGGTCGGTGGTCCACTGCTTGGCCAGGTTCATCACGTCGTCGGTGAAGGTGGCGGAGAACAGCAGGGTCTGGCGTTCGCTTTTCGGCGGGGTCTGGCGAATGATCTGGCGTACCTGGGGGATGAAGCCCATGTCGAGCATGCGGTCGGCTTCGTCCAGCACCATCACTTCGACCATGTCCAGGTGCACGTCGCCGCGCTGGTTGAAGTCCAGCAGGCGGCCCGGGGTGGCCACCAGAATGTCGCAATGCCGGGCTTCGAGGTGCTTGAGCTGTTTGTCGAAGTCCATGCCGCCGACAAAGGTCATCACGTTGAGACCGGTGTATTTGGTCAGGCTGGCCGCATCCTTGGCGATCTGTACCACCAGTTCGCGGGTCGGCGCGATGATCAGCGCCCGCGGCTCGCCCATGTAGCGCTCTTTCGGCGGTGGGGTCTGCAGCAGCTGGGTGATGATCGAGATCAGGAACGCGGCGGTCTTGCCGGTACCGGTCTGGGCGCGGCCGATGGCGTCTTTGCCGGCCAGGGTGAACCCCAGTACCTGCGCCTGGATCGGCGTGCAGTAGGGGAAACTCAGGTCGTGGATCGCGTGCATCAGTTCCGGCGCGAGTTTGAAGTCGTGGAAACGGGTCTTGCCTTCCTGCGGTTCGACGACGAAGTCTTCCAGTTTCCAGGTGCTTACCGGTGGTTTCGGCGCGCGTGGGCGGCGCGGCTGCTCGGCCTTGGGCTTGTCGCTGCGCGGCGCGGTCTGGGCCGTCGGGGCGGCTGGGGCCACCGGCTCTTGCCTGGCCATGGAGGCGGGCGCGGTCCGTTCCGGCTGATGGCCGTCGGTACGGCTGCTGGGGCTGGAGGAAGATGGGCTGGAGCCTGGCGCGAGCTGCTCAGCCTCGCTTTTACCGAAGATTTTCTTGAGTGCTTTGAGCACGGTCATCTCATCAATTGGTTAAGGAATGTACGCCGGGCAGTGTAATGCAAGAATCGGGCGCGGCGTAGTGGATTGCTCAACGGGCTACCTAACTTATCGATTCAGCGCAAACGCTCGCCGAGCCAGGCGCCGATATCGCGAATTTCTTCGGGTAACACTTCGTGGCCCATTGGGTATTCCTGCCATGTCACGGTGACACCATGGTGTTTCAGGTACTCGTAGGCGGTGCGACCCATGGCGTTCTGTACCACTTCGTCGTACTGGCCGTGCAGGCACAGGGTCGGAATCCGCTGCTGGCTGGCCGACAGTTCCAGTTCATCGCTGAAGGTCGGGGCATAGGTGGAGAGGGCAAGCACGCCACCCAGCGGGCCCTGCCATTTAAGGAAGGCGGTGTGCAGGACAACCGCGCCACCCTGGGAAAAACCGGCGAGGAAAATCCGCGAAGGGTCTATTCCGCTGGCGCGCTGTTCTTCGATCAGGTCGGTCAGGCGTTTGGCCGACTCGTCCAGCTGTTCGCGGTTGATCGCGCGCGCCGGGCTCATGGCCAGAATGTCGTACCAGCTGGGCATGGCATAACCGCCATTGATGGTCACGGCGCGGGTCGGTGCCTGGGGCAGGACGAAGCGGGTGGTCAACAGGCTTTCCTGCAGCGCTTCGGCCACCGGCAGGAAGTCGTAGCGGTCGGCGCCCAGGCCATGGAGCCAGATCACACAGGCGTCGACGGGCTTGCTGGGCTGAAGAATCAAGGGCTCGGTCATGGTTGCTCCAAATATGTGCGCACGCGCCCAAGCGGGGCGTGATCGAGGTGCGCGGTCGGTTGATCAGTGAAGAAGATGTCGCAAGGCTGCAAGTTTTGCTCTTGACCCCGGGCTGAACCGCTTTAGCCGGCACTCTGGTATGGGCTTTGCTATAGCCGTTGCGTGAAGTGATTGCGTTCACCCTGCCGGTAACACTATCAGGCTACTGGCGGGTGTGGGATAGCAAAGATCCGATGATGGACGTTCGCCAGTGGCCGCTACGGGCTTCGCGAACATGCAAGGGCTACAGCCCGTTCGGTCGCTTGGTGAGTATGGGTTTTCTCTTAAATGGATTTTCTCCTACTAGACTCATAGCTAAAGTCCTACGCCGCTTGACCCTATAAAAAGCCAACACGGGTCAACAGTGCCTCATAAGGGTGCGGCAGGACTCAAGCTCCGACACAACAAGAGCAAAACTGGAGGTTTGAATGAAGATGTTGAAATCCACCCTGGCTGTGGTCACGGCCGCCGCGGTACTGGGTATGAGCGGCTTCGCGCAGGCGGGTGCGACCCTGGATGCGGTGCAGAAGAAAGGCTTTGTGCAGTGCGGTGTGAGCGACGGTCTGCCGGGCTTCTCGGTACCGGACGCCACCGGCAAGATCCTCGGCATCGACGCCGATATCTGCCGCGCCGTGGCCGCCGCGGTATTCGGCGACGCGACCAAAGTGAAATTCAGCCAGTTGAACGCCAAGGAGCGTTTCACCGCGCTGCAATCGGGCGAAATCGACATCCTGTCGCGCAACACCACCATGACCAGTTCCCGCGACGCGGGCATGGGCCTGAAATTCCCGGGCTTCATCACCTACTACGACGGCATCGGTTTCCTGGTGAACAACAAGCTGGGCGTCAAGAGCGCCAAGGAACTGGACGGCGCGACCATCTGCATCCAGGCCGGCACCACCACCGAGCTGAACGTGTCCGACTACTTCCGCGGCAACGGCCTGAAATACACCCCGATCACCTTCGACACCTCCGATGAAAGCGCCAAGTCGCTGGAGTCCGGGCGTTGCGACGTGCTGACCTCCGACAAGTCCCAGCTGTTCGCCCAGCGCAGCAAGCTGGCTTCGCCGAAGGACTATGTGGTTCTGCCGGAAACCATTTCCAAGGAACCGCTGGGCCCGGTCGTGCGTAACGGCGACGACGAGTGGCTGGCCATCATCCGCTGGACGGGCTACGCCATGCTCAACGCCGAAGAGGCCGGCATCACCTCGAAGAACGTCGAAGCTGAAGCCAAGTCCACCAAGAACCCTGACGTTGCGCGTCTGCTGGGTGCCGACGGCGAATACGGCAAGGACCTGAAGCTGCGCAAGGACTGGGTGGTACAGATCGTCAAGCAAGTCGGCAACTACGGCGAAGTGTTCGAGAAGAACCTCGGCAAGAGCACTCCGCTGGAGATCGATCGCGGCCTGAACGCGCTATGGAACAACGGCGGCATTCAATACGCACCACCAGTGCGCTGATGGTTCTATCGCCCGGCGGGCCAACCGCCGGGTGATGTTCTTGTTCCATTATTTCCGGGGCACTTCATGCAAAACTCAATCGGCGCACCTAAGCAGAGGCTCAGTCTCAGCGATCCACGAGTGCGTGCGTGGCTATTCCAGATCATCACCGTCGTGGCCGTGATCTCGCTTGGCTGGTACTTGTTCGATAACACGCAAACCAACCTTCAGCACCGGGGGATTACCTCCGGCTTCGACTTTCTCGAGCGCAGCGCCGGCTTCGGCATCGCTCAGCACCTGATCTCCTACACCGAAGCGGACAGCTATGCCCGGGTGTTCGTGATCGGCCTGCTCAACACCCTGCTGGTGACGTTCATCGGCGTGATCCTGGCGACCATCCTCGGTTTCATCATCGGTGTGGCGCGCCTGTCGCAGAACTGGATCATCAGCAAACTGGCGACCGTGTATGTGGAAGTGTTCCGCAACATTCCGCCGCTGCTGCAAATCCTGTTCTGGTATTTCGCGGTGTTCCTGACCATGCCGGGGCCGCGCAACAGCCACAACTTCGGCGACACCTTCTTCGTCAGCAGCCGGGGCCTGAACATGCCGGCGGCCCTGGTGGCCGACGGCTTCTGGCCGTTCGTGATCAGCCTGGTGGTGGCGATTGTCGCCATCGTGCTGATGTGCCGCTGGGCCAACAAGCGCTTCGAAGACACCGGCGTACCGTTCCACAAGTTCTGGACCGGCCTGGCGCTGTTCCTGGTGATCCCGGCACTGTGCATGCTGGTGTTCGGCGCCCCGCTGCACTGGGAAATGCCCGAGCTCAAGGGCTTCAACTTCGTCGGTGGCTGGGTGCTGATCCCGGAACTGCTGGCCCTGACCCTAGCCCTGACCGTCTACACCGCGGCGTTCATCGCCGAGATCGTGCGTTCGGGGATCAAGTCGGTGAGCCACGGCCAGACCGAGGCGGCCCGTTCCCTCGGCCTGCGCAACGGCCCGACCCTGCGCAAGGTGATCATCCCGCAAGCCCTGCGGGTGATCATTCCGCCACTGACCAGCCAATACCTGAACCTGGCGAAGAACTCATCCCTGGCGGCGGGTATCGGTTATCCGGAAATGGTTTCGCTGTTCGCCGGTACCGTGCTCAACCAGACCGGCCAGGCCATCGAAGTCATTGCCATCACCATGAGCGTGTACCTGGCGATCAGCATCAGCATTTCCTTGCTGATGAACTGGTACAACAAGCGCATTGCGCTGATCGAGCGGTGAGGAAACGCGCATGAGCACTCATACTTTCAAACCCGACATGCCACCGCCGAGCAGCAGCATCGGGATCGTGGCGTGGATGCGGGCACACATGTTCTCCAGCTGGATCAACACCCTGCTGACCCTGTTTGCCTTCTACCTGATCTACCTGGTGGTGCCGCCGATCCTCAGCTGGGCGATTTTCGACGCCAACTGGGTGGGCACTACCCGTGCCGACTGCACCAAGGAGGGCGCCTGCTGGGTGTTCATCCAGCAGCGCTTCGGCCAGTTCATGTACGGCTACTACCCGGCGGACCTGCGCTGGCGCGTGGACCTGACCGTGTGGCTGGCGGTGATTGGCGTGGCGCCCTTGTTCATCGCCCGGGTTCCGCACAAGGCCATTTATGGCCTGAGCTTCCTGGTGCTGTACCCGATCATTGCCTACTTCCTGCTGCATGGCGGTCTGTTTGGCATGGTCAACGTCGCCACCAGCCAGTGGGGCGGCCTGATGCTGACCCTGGTGATCGCCACCGTCGGCATCGCCGGCGCCTTGCCGCTGGGCATCGTGCTGGCCTTGGGGCGACGCTCGAACATGCCGGCGATTCGTGTGGTCTGCGTGACCTTCATCGAGTTCTGGCGTGGCGTGCCGTTGATCACCGTGCTGTTCATGTCCTCGGTAATGCTGCCGCTGTTCCTGCCCGAAGGCATGAACTTCGACAAGCTGCTGCGGGCGCTGATCGGGGTGATCCTGTTCCAGTCGGCCTATATCGCCGAAGTGGTGCGCGGCGGGTTGCAGGCGATTCCCAAGGGACAGTACGAAGCGGCCGCGGCCATGGGCCTGGGCTACTGGCGCAGCATGGGCCTGGTAATCCTGCCGCAAGCCCTGAAGCTGGTGATCCCCGGCATCGTCAACACCTTCATCGCCCTGTTCAAGGACACTAGCCTGGTGATCATCATCGGCCTGTTCGACCTGCTCAACAGCGTGAAACAAGCCGCCGCCGACCCGAAATGGCTGGGCATGGCCACCGAAGGCTATGTCTTCGCGGCCCTGGTGTTCTGGATTTTCTGTTTTGGTATGTCCCGCTACTCCATGCATCTGGAGCGTAAGTTGGACACAGGCCACAAGCGTTAGGAGTATCTCCATGAGTGAAGCGATCAAAAAGCCTGTGAGCCCTGAAGGCATTATTCAGATGCAGGGCGTGAACAAGTGGTACGGCCAGTTCCACGTGCTCAAGGACATCAACCTCAACGTCAAGCAGGGCGAGCGTATCGTCCTGTGCGGGCCTTCGGGCTCGGGCAAGTCCACCACCATCCGCTGCCTGAACCGCCTGGAAGAACACCAGCAGGGCCGCATCGTGGTCGATGGCGTGGAGCTGACCAACGACCTCAAGCAGATCGAGGCGATCCGTCGTGAAGTCGGCATGGTGTTCCAGCACTTCAACCTGTTCCCGCACCTGACCATCCTGCAGAACTGCACCCTGGCGCCGATGTGGGTGCGCAAGATGCCCAAGCGCAAGGCCGAGGAAATCGCCATGCATTACCTGGAGCGCGTACGCATTCCGGAGCAGGCGAACAAGTACCCGGGCCAGCTCTCCGGCGGTCAGCAGCAGCGCGTGGCGATTGCCCGGGCGCTGTGCATGAAGCCGAAGATCATGCTGTTCGACGAGCCGACGTCGGCCCTCGACCCGGAAATGGTGAAAGAGGTTCTGGACACCATGATCGGCCTGGCCGAAGACGGCATGACCATGCTCTGCGTGACCCACGAAATGGGCTTCGCGCGCACCGTGGCCAACCGGGTGATCTTCATGGACAAGGGTGAAATCGTCGAACAGGCCGCGCCTAACGACTTCTTCGACAACCCGCAGAACGAGCGGACCAAGCTGTTCCTGAGCCAGATTCTGCACTGATCCAGGTACCGTCTTGAAAATGAACCCGGCCTGGCGCCGGGTTTATTTTTGCCTGGGATTTCACGACGTCGCGACGCGTGCCTGGTGCGGATCGTTGTCGGCCGCGGGCGCTTGTTGTTCGCTGAGTGCCTGCACGTCGGCCATCAGTTGCGGATGACGATCGAGCAGGCGCATCAACATGAACAGCGGCTGGGGCGGGGCGACCTCGCCGCGTTCGTAGCGGGAGAAGGCGTTGTGCCCGCCGCCGGAGAGCAGCTTTACCGCATCCTTCTGCGAGAGGTGCAGCTTGCGGCGGATGCGTTTCATCTCGCTGGCCATGAACTGCCGGCAATCTTCCAGCAATTGGTCGCCGGCGCTGGCGTAGCGTTCGGCGCTGGCCGGGTCGAATTCGACTTCCCCACAGGCCTGGCACTCCCAGCCATCCAGGCCGTCGATTTGCCGCAGCAGGTGCTTGTAATCGATCAGCTCGCTGCGGTTCTCGAACGGCTGCATGCCGGCCGGGGCACCGCAGCTGACGCATTGTCTTTGTTTCATGGGTGTTTCTCCTTGAAGGAGATCACTGGGGGACCGCCGCCGGGGCGGTAAGTGACGTTGATGTACAGCTCCACGGAATCGATGTGCGTGTAATACACGTCCTGCCAGATTCGATGATCGAGATAGCTGGTCGTCGATTTGTAGAGCATTTTCCCCAGCAGCCCGGCAATCACCTGCTGCATGTCCCGGCAGGTCAGGCCGAGGTGCCGGCCGCTGACCAGGGCGGTTCGGGTAAAGGCGGCTGCCCCCAGCCGGGCGACATCCGCCTTGATCACCGACAGGTCGTAATGAGGTGTGTGCTTTTCCATAAGACACCTGGAGTCGAGATTAAATTACCCTTAAAGGGTTTTTTGGCAATCGGATTTCCTTTCCGCTTGCTACATGCATGCATCGGCTTTGTTGTTCACCCACGCGAAGCTGACTAATATGCCAAAAAAATTCATCCGATGATTGGATGAAAAGGCGATGGCACATGACAGAAAATTCTCCTTTGATTAAACGTTCCCTGGTCGATCAGGCCCTGGAACAGCTGCGCCAGCGCATCAATGACGGTGTATGGAGCATCGGCCAGCGCCTGCCGACCGAGCCGGAGCTGGCGGCAGAGCTGGGCATCAGCCGCAATACCGTGCGCGAAGCCATGCGAGTCCTGGCGTTTTCCGGCCTGGTGGAGATTCGCCAGGGCGACGGTAGTTACCTGCGTGCGGTGGTCGATCCGCTGGACACCCTCAAGGCCCTGTCCCAGTGCTCCCTGGAGCAGGCGCGCGAAACCCGGCAGATCATCGAGACGGAGGCCATCGGCTTGGCGGCCCTGCGGCGTACCGACCAGGACCTGCTGGCGTTGCGCGAAGCCCTGGCTCTCAGCGGCGATCACTATCACGGCGATCTGGAGAGCTATATCGCCTGCGACCTGGTGTTTCACGGGCGCCTGGTGGACGCCGCGCATAACCCCACCCTCAGCGAGCTGTACCGCTATTTCTCCAGCGTGGTCGGCGCGCAACTGCGCCAGACCCTGAACATCCATCCCCGGCGCCAGGCGGTGTTCGATCTGCACATCGACCTGCTGGACGCCGTCGAGCAGCGCGACCCGGAGCGGGCCAAGGCCATTTCCCGGCAGCTGATCAATGAACCTTGAGACTGAGAGCGCCATGTCCAGCCACCAGGCCAATAACCCGCCACCTATTGCTGTCCCTCGACGCGAGGCCGAGCTCGAAGAGTTGTTGATCGACGCCGAAGCCGACGATGCCGAGGTCCAGCAGAGCCACCCGGCGCCGAGTCGCCCGTGGCTGTTGCTGCTGGGGCTGATCCTGGTGGCGCTGAACCTGCGTCCGGCGCTGTCGAGCATGGCACCGCTGCTCAGCGAGGTGTCGCACAGCCTCGGGCTGTCGGCGGCCCAGGCCGGCCTGCTGACCACCTTGCCGGTGCTGTGCCTGGGCCTGTTCGCCCCCCTGGCCCCGGTGCTGGCGCGGCGCTTTGGTGCCGAGCGCGTGGTGCTTGGCATCCTGCTGACGCTGGCGGGCGGGATCATCCTGCGTAGTTCCCTGGGAGACGTCGGACTGTTCGCCGGCAGCATCCTAGGTGGTGCCAGCATCGGCGTGATCGGGGTGTTGCTGCCGGGCATCGTCAAGCGCGACTTCGCCAAACACGCGGGCACCATGACCGGCGTCTACACCATGGCCCTGTGCCTGGGCGCGGCGATGGCCGCGGGGGCGACCGTGCCCTTGAGCCAGCACTTCGATAACAGCTGGGCGCTGGGCCTCGGCTTCTGGGTGCTGCCGGCGCTGGTAGCGGCGCTGTTCTGGCTGCCCCAGGTCGGCAAGCGGCAGGGCGCGCACCATGTGGCCTATCGGGTGCGCGGCTTGCTGCGCGACCCGCTGGCCTGGCAAGTGACGCTGTACATGGGTCTGCAATCCTCGTTGGCCTACATCGTATTCGGCTGGCTGCCGTCGATCCTTATCGGTCGCGGCCTGAGCCCGACCCAGGCGGGGCTGGTGCTGTCCGGCTCGGTGATCGTCCAGCTCGCCAGTTCGCTGGCCGCGCCCTGGCTGGCAACGCGGGGCAAGGATCAGCGCCTGGCGATCGTAGTGGTGATGCTGCTTACCCTCGGCGGCCTGTTCGGCTGCTTGTATGCCCCGCTCGATGGCCTGTGGGGCTGGGCGATCCTGCTGGGCGTGGGGCAGGGCGGTACTTTCAGCCTGGCGCTGACCCTGATAGTCCTGCGTTCGAAGGACGCCCATGTGGCGGCCAATCTGTCGAGCATGGCCCAGGGCTTTGGCTACACCCTGGCCTCCATGGGGCCGTTCGCGGTCGGCCTGGTGCACGACTGGACCGGTGGCTGGACGGCCCTGGGCTGGATTTTCGCGGTGATCGGCCTGGGGGCCATAGTCGCCGGCCTGGGGGCCGGGCGTTCGCTCTATGTGCAGGTCGAAAGCGAAAAAATCTGATCCGTCCCACTGTCGGTATTTGCGCGGCGAATGCCGATAGTGTTTCCCGGGTTTGCAGACTATCGTGCAGGCATCTTTCCCCGAGTCGGAGCCTGTTTCATGAGTGACGCCCACCGCGCCTTGATCACTGAGTTCTATAGCGCCTTCCAGCGCCTGGATGCCGAGGCCATGGCCGCCTGCTACACCGAGGATGTGCTGTTCAGTGATCCGGCGTTCGGCGAACTGCGCGGCCGCGATGCCGCTGACATGTGGCGCATGCTCACCACCCGGGCCAAGGATTTCTCCCTGGTCTTCGACAAGGTCCGCGCTGACCAGCGCAGCGGCGAAGCCCACTGGGTGGCGACTTACCTATTCAGCCAGACTGGCAATACCGTGGTCAACGATATCCAGGCGCGTTTTGTGTTTCGTGACGGCAAGATCTGCGAGCACCACGATCATTTCAATATGTGGCGCTGGGCCCGCCAGGCCCTGGGGACCAAGGGCCTGATCCTCGGCTGGACCCCGCTGCTGAAAAACGCCGTGCGCGCCCAGGCTCGCAAAGGCCTGAAAGCCTTCCAGGCCGGCCGCTGAATCTTCGCCTCTGGTAAGATCGCGGCTTGTTATCCACACGCCGCGATCACCGTGACCCGCCCCAGCCCATCCCCCGCCAGCGATTCCGAGCCTGTCTCTGTGGTGAGCAAACCCTGGTTTGTCTACCTGGTGCGCGCCGCCAACGGCGCCCTGTACTGCGGCATCAGCGACGACCCGGTCAAGCGTTTCGCCAAGCACCAGAGCGGCAAGGGCGCGCGCTTCTTCCTCTCCAGCCCGGCCGTCGCGCTGGTCTACACCGAGGCCTGCCGCGACAAGAGCGAAGCCCTGCGCCAGGAGCGGCTGATCAAGAAACTCCGGAAAAGCGCCAAGGAGTGCCTGGTGGCCAGTTGGGATTTGGCTACCTGATCCTGTCAGAGTCGGGGGCTCAACCCTGAAGCCAGCGCAGCAGGGCTTTCAGATTGTTCAGAACCGGGTTGTTACTTTGTAGTGCTTGGCTCCAATCGATGGTGATCGCCGCCAGGGCCACTTGAAGAAGAGCCAGGCCGCCGACGATCCAAGAGTAGAAACGATTGAACTTCAGGTTTTCAAATTGCACCTGATCGTTGCTGAGTGACTTTCGTTGCGCGATACGTTTTTTCAGTAACTCGACTTTCTCAGTCAGGCTTTGCAGTTCATTTTCTGCTTCGGTTCGGAAAGCCCGATAATGGTACTGTTCGGCGAGTCGAGTTATAGCCTCTATTTTTTCCTCGATGCGCCCAATTTCTATACTTGCTTGTAGTAAAGAGCCTAGGCTTTCTGAAGTGTTCTGGGTAATGGTTGAAAGGACAGGATTTACCGCATCTCGACACTGAACGTATTTGTGTTCAATCTCCCTTATGAGTGAAAGATACAGGTGGGAGCTTAAGTGGTCTGTTAGATTGTAAGTGTCATCTATGTTGTCGACAAAAAAAGCGTTCATTTTTAATTTGTTGGACCAGAGATCATAGATGTAACTGGCGTCGCTTGTGGTGTCTTTATAGTAACTGCAGCCAACTCCTGATGAGCTGATCAGGGCATAGTGATCTTGCTCGTTGGTAATGTCGTAGGAGTCAATGTAGTGAACATCTATCCCACTCTTGAGTTGGCCCGTGGTTATCTTGATTCGTGCGCCTGTCTTGATGCCCAGGGGGGTGAGCAGTTTCTCGACGATTTGATGGGCGTCATCTACGAGAACACCGATCCCTTCGATCAAATGTTCATGTATATAGTCGATTGAGCGACTAATACGAAAGTTTTTTGAAAAGGGATTTATTGTTCTAAATTGGAAGTACTCTACTCGGTCGAGAATGTCTACTTTACATAGTCTTTTTTTGGAATCGGGTGTGAAGGAGAAATCGAAAGATAAATAATTGACGCTGTTAGTCAGTTGGATAAGCGTTATAGTGCAGTCCCTGAACGCATCAGGTCTTACCGATATTCGGTCTACATGAAAGCGATAGGTGTCGTTGAATGGGATATAGGTGGAGTGTTTAATTGGAAAGTCTGGCGCTTCAGTATGGGGAGTTGAAGTCTCTGGATCGTTTTTATCATGCAGGAATTCTTTTTTTTGAATCCATTCGATAAGGGCTGTCAATTCGGTAGGCGTGATGGGGCAGATGACATTTATTGAGCTCCACCGGCCATTTCCATCAAGAATACCAGCGCTTTGGTAAGAGACCGCATCCGAAACTTGAAAAAATAGGTTACCCAAATATGGACTGAAGTGATTTCTGAATGTGCGGGTGAAAAGCCTCGGGAACCTATTAACGCAGAAAAAGAGAAAACGGGTGTAGTACACCAGTACGGGTTTCATGTTCTTAATGGCCAAAGGCTGGATTCCCTATCATGCTCAGGCGGCTGGTCTGGTGAAGCACGGTGCCCGATCAATGTCGGTGATGGATGATGATCGGACAGGGTATATAGGCTGCCCGGTCTTTGCACGCTAAGCTGGTTCTTCCTACTTATCCGGTGGACCCCAGCATGTCAGAGTTGATTCTGCATCATTACCCGACCTCGCCTTTCGCGGAAAAAGCCCGCCTGTTGCTAGGCTTCAAGGGCTTGTCCTGGCGCTCGGTGAAGATCTCGCCGGTGATGCCCAAACCCGATCTCACCGCGCTCACGGGTGGTTATCGCAAGACCCCGGTGTTGCAGGTCGGTGCCGATATCTATTGCGACACGGCGCTGATCGCCCGGCGGCTGGAGCAGGAAAAGGCCTCGCCGGCACTGTTTCCCGAAGGTCGGGAAATGGTCAGCGCGACCTTCGCGGCCTGGGCCGATTCGGTGGTGTTCCAGCATACGGTGAGCCTGGTGTTCCAGCCTGAGTCGGCGGCCGTGCGTTTCGGCCATCTGCCGCCGGAAGCGGTCAAGGCCTTCATGACCGACCGCGCCGGGCTGTTCAGCGGCGGCAGTTCTACCCGTGTGCCGCTGGAGTTGGCCAAGCATCAATGGCCGACGCTCATGGCGCGCCTGGAGCTGCAGTTGCAGCGTGAGGAGGGCGACTTCCTGTTCGGTGAGCCGTCGATTGCCGACTTTGCCATGGCCCACCCCCTGTGGTTCCTCAAGGGCACGCCGGTGACTGCGCCGCTGGTGGACGCCTATCCGGCGGTGTCGGCGTGGCTGGCCCGGGTACTGGGGTTCGGTCATGGTGCTTCGAGTGCCATGACTTCCGAAGAGGCACTTGAAGTGGCGCGCAGGGCTACACCGGCAGCCTTGCCGGATGAAGCCTTCATCGATCCGAACGGTTTCCAGGCTGGCCAGCAGGTGCGGATCGCGGCGACCGACTATGGCGTCGATCCGGTGGAAGGGGAGTTGCTATTTGCCGGGCGCGAGGAGCTGATCCTGCGCCGCGAAGACCCACGCGGCGGATTGGTGCATGTGCACTTCCCGCGTTTCGGGTTCCGTATCGAGGCGCTATAAGGCGGCAGGTCTATCGCAAGCAAGCTCGTTCCGACAGAGGTTGTTCGGCCCTTGTAGGAGCGAGCTTGCTCGCGATGCGTTTAGCGTTGCAACGCCGCCATGATCCCGTCGGGGTCATAGGTACGGATCAAGGTGCCATTGACGTCCAGGATCGGAATTCCGGCGCCGCCCAACTCGGTATAGGCCTTGCGCGCCTCGGCATCCTTCTCGATATCGAACTCGCGAAAGGCAATGCCCTTCTGATCGAGAAAGCGCCGGGTGGCCTTGCAGTAGCCACACCAGTCGGTGGCGTAGAGCACCACTCGGGCATTGGCCCGGACCTGCTCCGAGGCGGCCTGCGAGGGGTTGAACAGGTGCTCGAGCTTGCCCCAGTTCTGGTACGCCACGACCACCAGCAGGATCAGCAGGAATTTCTTCAGCACGCCCTGCAGCATCAGTTGCGGCGCTTGAGCTGATCGGTCAGTTGGGTCGGCAGACCCTTGATGATCAGGGTCCCGGCTTCTTCGTCATACTCGATCTTCGAGCCCAGCAGGTGCGCCTCGAAGCTGATGGACAGGCCTTCGGCGCGGCCGGTGAAGCGGCGGAACTGGTTGAGGGTGCGTTTATCCGCCGGGATTTCCGGCGACAGGCCGTAGTCCTTGTTGCGGATGTGATCGTAGAACGCCTTGGGGCGGTCCTCGTCGATCAGCTCCGAGAGTTCTTCCAGGCCCACGGGTTCGCCGAGCTTGGCCTGGCTGCTGGCGTAGTCCACCAGGGCCTTGGTCTTTTCCCGGGCGGATTCTTCCGGCAGGTCTTCGCTTTCGACGAAGTCGCTGAACGCCTTGAGCAGGGTACGGGTCTCGCCCGGGCCGTCGACGCCTTCCTGGCAGCCGATGAAGTCGCGGAAGTACTCCGAGACTTTCTTGCCGTTCTTGCCCTTGATGAACGAGATGTACTGTTTCGACTGTTTGTTGTTCTGCCATTCGGAGACGTTGATCCGCGCAGCCAGGTGCAGTTGGCCCAGGTCCAGGTGGCGCGACGGGGTCACGTCCAGCTCGTCGGTCACCGCCACGCCTTCGCTGTGGTGCAGCAAGGCGATGGCCAGGTAGTCGGTCATGCCTTGCTGGTAATGGGCGAACAGCACGTGGCCGCCGACCGACAGGTTGGATTCTTCCATCAGCTTTTGCAGGTGCTCGACCGCGACTCGGCTGAAGGCGGTGAAGTCCTGGCCGCCATCAAGGTATTCCTTCAGCCAGCCGCTGAAGGGAAACGCGCCGGACTCCGGGTGGAACAGACCCCAGGCTTTGCCCTGTTTGGCGTTATAGCTTTCGTTGAGATCGGCGAGCATGTTCTCGATGGCCGCGGATTCAGCCAGTTCGGAATCGCGGGCGTGCAGAACTGCGGGTGTGCCGTCGGGTTTTTTGTCGATCAGGTGGACGATGCAATGGCGGATCGGCATGGGCTTCTCGGCTGGTTGGCGGGAGAGGGCGTGACTCCCCGAAAAAGTGCCCAGTGTACCGCACCCGCTGGTTTTGGCGCTGTTTGAAGGGTGTGGAAGGCGGCCTGGGTCAAGCTTATGCATTTTTTTACGGATTTAGAGCAATAAAGCTGACCAAATGGCTAGGTAGAGGCGGATATTTCCCCGTCTCTGTGCTAGTTTTGCCCCGTCTTACGCGATGTCTCGGCGTTAAGCGTGCATTCAGCATTTGTCAGGTCGAACCAAACCCTGATTTCGGTATCTATAACCCCGATCTTTCGTGGTTGTGACCGGGGTGCCAGATCCACAAGATCTGGCTCGATGGCTGACACTGCACTCTGCAATCCAAATGAATTTGATAGGGAAGGAACACCACAATGGCTATTACTAAAGACCAACTGATCGCTGATATCGCTGAAGCTATCGACGCGCCGAAAACCACCGCGCGTAACGCTCTGGACCAACTGGCCCAGATCGTTGCTGATCAATTGGAAAATGGCGGCGAAATCACTCTGCCAGGTATCGGCAAACTGAAAGTGACCGAGCGTCCTGCCCGTACTGGCCGTAACCCATCGACTGGCGCTGCCATCGAAATCGCTGCCAAGAAAGTTATCAAGCTGGTTGTGGCTAAAGGCCTGACCGACTCGATCAACAAGTAAGACTGCAGTAAGACCGTGCCTCGGAACGCTTCCGGGCACGGTTTTCAGGCTCTAAGGCCGCAACGATTTACGCAAGGTAAATCGCCGTTTTGCCCCTCGTATCTATCCCTTTTGAACCCAACGCTCCTGGCGCCAGGCCTGTTGCTGTGCCTTGTCCTTGAAGGTCCAGGCGACGAAGCGGCTCTGTTTTTGCCCCTGTGACATTTCCACCACCTGGCTCTCCAGGGCTCCAGCTTTTTTCAGCGCGACCTGAATCGCCGGCAGGTTCGAGGCTTTCGACACCAGGGTGCTGAACCACAGCACCTGTTGCGCCACCTGGGCGCTTTCGCCGATCAACTGGGTCACGAAGCGCGCTTCGCCACCTTCGCACCACAATTCCGCCGCCTGGCCGCCAAAGTTCAGTACCGGCAGCTTGCGCTTGGGATCGGCCTTGCCCAGCGCTCGCCATTTGCGCTGGCTGCCGCGCGTGGCTTCCTCCAGGGAGGCATGGAAGGGCGGGTTGCACAGGGTCAGGTCGAAGCGTTCGTCGCTTTCCAGCAGCCCCAGCAGGATCTGCTTGCGGTTGCTCTGCTGGCGCAGGCCGATGGCCTTGTTCAGGGCGTTGGCCTGGACGATCGCCTTGGCGGCGGCGAGAGCGGTGGTGTCGATGTCGGAACCGAGGAACTGCCAGCGGTAATCGCAGTGGCCGATCAGCGGGTAGATGCAGTTGGCGCCGACCCCGATGTCCAGCACCCGCACCGCCGCGCCGCGGGGAATTACGCCTTCGTTACGCTCGGCCAGCAGGTCGGCCAGGAAATGCACATAGTCGGCACGACCGGGGACCGGAGGGCAGAGGAAGTCGGTCGGAATATCCCAATGGGCGATGCCGTAGAACGCCTTGAGCAATGCCCGGTTGAACACCCGCACCGCCGCCGGGTTGGCGAAGTCGATGCTCTCCTTGCCATAAGGATTGATGATCACGAAAGCCCCCAGCTCCGGGGTGCTCTTGATCAACTGGGGAAAGTCATAGCGGCCTTGATGGCGATTGCGCGGGTGCAGGCTGGCCTTTTCCCGTGGCGCGACGGCCTTGGCCGGAGCTGCAGGTTGAGGCTTGGTGCGCGAAGCTTTGGGAGGGCGGGGGGCAGTCATGGGCGAAATCGGTTCGGGTATGGCTCAAAGTGGCGCACATTGTCCCATATCTGCCCGGGCGACGTAGCCTCTGTAGGAGCCGCCAAGGATAACGCGGTGTGCCAGGAATAACGCTTCGCAGGCAAGCCTCGTTCCTGCAGAGGCATTAGCTTTTCGGCCGGGCACAAAAAAGGGAGCCCCTTGCAGGGCTCCCTTTTTTACCGCTCGGATCGCCGTTACAGGCTGGAAATCCGCGCGTGCTGCTCGGCCAGCTTGCCCAGGGCCTGTTCGGCCTCGGCCAGTTTGGCGCGCTCCTTGTCGATGACTTCGGCCGGGGCCTTGTCGACGAAGGCGGCGTTGGACAGCTTGCCGCCGACCCGCTGGACTTCGCCTTGCAGACGCTGGATTTCCTTGTCCAGGCGCGCCAGTTCCGCGCCCTTGTCGATCAGCCCGGCCATCGGCACCAGCACTTCCATCTCGCCGACCAGGGCGGTGGCGGACAGCGGTGCTTCGTCGCCGGCCTTCAGCACGGTGATCGATTCGAGTTTGGCCAGCTTCTTCAGCAGGGTCTCGTTTTCGCTCAGGCGACGCTGGTCTTCGGCGCTGACGTTCTTCAAGAACAACGCCAGTGGCTTGCCCGGGCCGATGTTCATTTCGGCACGGATGTTACGGGTGCCGAGCATCAGGCCCTTGAGCCATTCGATGTCGTCTTCGGCGGCCTGGTCGATGCGTGCTTCATTGGCCACCGGCCAAGGCTGCAGCATGATGGTCTTGCCTTCGGCCCCGGCCAGCGGCGCCAGGCGCTGCCAGATTTCTTCGGTGATGAACGGCATGAACGGGTGGGCCAGGCGCAGCGCCACTTCCAGTACGCGCACCAGGGTGCGGCGGGTGCCGCGCTGGCGCTCGACCGGCGCGTTTTCGTCCCACAGTACCGGCTTGGACAATTCCAGGTACCAGTCGCAGTACTGGTTCCAGATGAACTCGTACAGCGCCTGGGCCGCCAGGTCGAAGCGGAACTGGTCCAGCTGGCGGGTCACTTCGGCTTCGGTGCGCTGCAACTGGGAGATGATCCAGCGGTCGGCCAGCGACAGCTCGTAGGCTTCGCCGTTCTGACCGCAGTCTTCGCCCTTGTCCAGCACGTAGCGCGCGGCGTTCCAGATCTTGTTGCAGAAGTTGCGATAACCTTCGACGCGGCCCATATCGAACTTGATGTCGCGGCCGGTGGACGCCAGCGAGCAGAAGGTGAAGCGCAGGGCGTCGGTGCCGTAGCTGGCGATGCCGTCGGCGAACTCCTGGCGGGTCTGCTTCTCGATCTTCTTCGCCAGTTGCGGCTGCATCATGCCGGTGGTGCGTTTCTGCACCAGGGTTTCCAGATCGATGCCGTCGATGATGTCCAGCGGGTCAAGGACGTTGCCCTTGGACTTGGACATCTTCTGGCCCTGGCCGTCGCGTACCAGGCCGTGGACGTACACGGTCTTGAACGGAACCTGCGGCGTGCCGTCTTCGTTCTTCACCAGGTGCATGGTGAGCATGATCATCCGGGCGACCCAGAAGAAAATGATGTCGAAACCGGTCACCAGCACGTCGGTCGGGTGGAAGGTCTTGAGGAACTCGGTCTGCTCCGGCCAGCCCAGGGTGGAGAAGGTCCACAGGCCCGAACTGAACCAGGTGTCGAGGACGTCGTTGTCCTGTTGCAGTGCAACCTCAGGCCCGAGGTTGTGCTTGGCGCGCACCTCGGCTTCGTCGCGGCCTACATAGACCTTGCCCGACTCGTCGTACCAGGCCGGGATGCGGTGGCCCCACCACAGCTGGCGGCTGATGCACCAGTCCTGGATGTCGCGCATCCAGGAGAAGTACATGTTTTCGTACTGTTTTGGCACGAAGGCGATGCGGCCGTCTTCCACGGCGGCAATGGCCGGCTCGGCCAGGGGCTTGGTGGAGACGTACCACTGGTCGGTCAGCCACGGCTCGATGATGGTGCCGGAGCGGTCGCCTTTCGGCACTTTCAGGGCGTGGTCGTCGACGCTGACCAGCAGGCCGGCGGCGTCGAACGCAGCGACGATTTCCTTGCGCGCCTGGAAGCGGTTGAGACCGGCGAACTCGGCCGGGATCTTGCCGTCGATGCTTTCGTTCAGCGTACCGTCCAGGTTGAACACCTGGGCGGCCGGCAGCACTTCGGCGTTCTTGTCGAAGATGTTCAGCAGCGGCAGGTTGTGGCGCTTGCCGACTTCATAGTCGTTGAAGTCGTGGGCCGGGGTGATCTTCACGCAGCCGGTGCCGAATTCAGGGTCGCAGTAATCGTCGCCGATGATCGGGATGCGGCGGCCCACCAGCGGCAGTTCGACGAATTTGCCGATTAGTGCCTTGTAGCGTTCATCGTTCGGGTTAACGGCCACGGCGGAGTCGCCGAGCATGGTTTCCGGACGGGTGGTGGCAACGATCAGGTAGTCCAGGCCTTCAGCGGTCTTGGCGCCGTCGGCCAGCGGGTAGCGCAGGTTCCACAGCGAGCCTTTCTCGTCGTGGTTTTCCACTTCGAGGTCGGAGATCGCGGTGTGCAGCTTGGTGTCCCAGTTGACCAGACGCTTGCCGCGGTAGATCAGGCCGTCTTCGTGCAGGCGCACGAAGGCTTCTTTAACGGCTTCGGAGAGGCCGTCGTCCATGGTGAAGCGCTCGCGGCTCCAGTCGACGGACGAGCCCAGGCGGCGGATCTGACGGCTGATGTTGCCGCCGGACTGATCCTTCCACTCCCAGACTTTCTCGAGGAATTTTTCCCGGCCCAGATCGTGGCGATTCTGGCCTTGGGCTTCGATCTGACGCTCCACCAGCATCTGGGTGGCGATACCGGCGTGGTCGGTACCCGGCTGCCACAGGGTGTTGCGGCCCTGCATGCGGCGGAAGCGGATCAAGGCATCCATGATTGCGTTGTTGAAGCCATGGCCCATGTGCAGGCTGCCAGTGACGTTCGGTGGCGGAATCATGATGGTGTACGAGTCGCCCGCGCCTTGCGGGGCGAAGTAATTCTCTGACTCCCAGGTCTGGTACCAGGAAGTTTCAATGGCGTGCGGCTGGTAGGTCTTATCCATGCGCGGCGGGACCCTATTGGCATTTATTCAGGAAAAGCCGGGAAGTATAGCGGGGATGAGCCGATGCGCGTAGAGCAGGCTGACGGCGGGAGGGCGAAAGTTGCCCACTGAACGGGGTTTTTGCTTGCCGCCAGGGTGTCATCACGGGCAAACCTCGCGCCTACAGACGCTGGGTGGCCTGTAGCGGCGAGGTTTGTCCGCTGAATAAGGCAGGGGATCAGGCGTCGTACTGGCTCAGCAAACGTTCCATCCGCGCATCGAGGCGGCGCTTGATCTCGGTTTCGATGTGCGGGGCGAAGTCGTCGATCACGTCTTGCATGATCAGTTGCGCGGCGGCGCGCAGTTCGCTGTCCAGGTGCAGCAGGGCATCCTGGCTCTTGGGTGCTGGCGCGGGTTTCGGTGTCGGTGTAGGGGCTGGCGCGGCAACTACGGGGGCAGGTTGCGGTTCGACCACCGGAGCGGGAGCCGGTTGTGGTTCTGCCGGCGCCTCTTCGTGGGTTTCGACGGCAGGCTTGCCGCCGACCATGTCGAACAGCAGAGGAATCTGCACTTCGCCGTCGACGGTCTCGGTCAGCAGCGGAGGTTGCAGGTCGTCATCGCCGAGCAGTTGGCGGATGGACTCGAGGTCATCCAGCAGGTGCGCGGACTTTTGCAGCGGTTTGGGAGTGTCCATCGATGGCTCAGAGTCGCTGTAAACGGTGATCTTGCAGAGGATAGCCCTGTTCGCGGTAGAAACGGAAACTCTCGCGAGCGGCCTGGCGGATAGTCGGGTCTTCCACCACCACTTCGGCGATGCGGGCGAAACGCTGGGCAAATGCCGGGACTTTCAGGTCCAGGTTGACCAACAGGTCATGGTGCTCGCCGGGGTCATCGCCCAGGCCGAGAACGATCAGGCCATCCGGTTCGCTTTCGGCGGGGCCGTGGGGCACGAAGGTTTCGCCCTTGAAGCGCCACAACCGGGCATCGAGCTCATCGCGCTGGGCCGCGTCGCTGCAATGCAGGTAGATGCGGTGCCCCATGCGCCAGGCCTTGTCGGTGAGCTTGCAGGCGAAATCGAGGCGCGCCGAAGGATCCGCGCTGGGAAGGATATAGAAGTCGACTTTGGTCATTGCGGTTCCTGAACCCGGGAGTGCGCCGCGTGTGGGCGCACCCCGAGGTCATAGGTTTCAGGCTTTGGCGCGGTCCAGCAGGTACTGGGTCAGCAGAGGAACCGGACGGCCAGTGGCGCCCTTGTCCTTGCCGCCGCTGGTCCAGGCGGTACCGGCGATATCCAGGTGCGCCCAGTTGTACTGCTTGGTGAAGCGCGACAGGAAGCAGGCAGCGGTAATGGTGCCGGCTTTCGGCCCGCCGATGTTGGCGATGTCGGCGAACGGGCTGTCCAGCTGTTCCTGGTACTCGTCGAACAGCGGCAGTTGCCAGGCACGGTCGTCAGCCTGGACGCCGGCGCTCAGCAACTGGCCGATCAGTTCGTCGTTGTTGCCCAGGAGGCCCGAGGTGTGGGAACCGAGGGCGACCACGCAGGCGCCGGTCAGGGTGGCGATATCGATCACCGCCTGTGGCTTGAAGCGCTCGGCGTAGGTCAGGGCATCGCACAGCACCAGGCGGCCTTCGGCGTCGGTGTTGAGGATTTCAACGGTCTGGCCGCTCATGGTGGTGACGATGTCGCCCGGACGCGAAGCGGTGCCGCTCGGCATGTTCTCGGCGCAGGCCAGGATGCACACCAGGTTGATCGGCAGCTTGAGTTCCAGCACGGCGCGCAGGGTGCCGAACACGCTGGCGGCGCCACCCATGTCGTACTTCATTTCATCCATGCCGGCGCCAGGCTTGAGGCTGATGCCGCCGGTGTCGAAGGTGATGCCCTTGCCGACCAGGGTGTACGGCTTCTCGGACTTCTTGCCGCCGTTGTATTGCATGACGATCAGGCGCGGCGGCTGGGCGCTGCCCTGGCCCACGGCATAGAACGAACCCATGCCCAGTTCCTTGATCTTCTTCTCGTCGAGGACTTCGACTTTCAGGGCCTTGAATTCCTTGCCCAGGGCCTTGGCCTGTTCGCCGAGGAAGGTCGGGTGGCAGATGTTCGGCGGCAGGTTGCCCAGGTTGCGGGTGAATGCCATGCCGTTGGCGATGGCCTTGGCGTGGGCCACGGCGCGCTCGACTTCGGCCTGCGCGGCCTTGATGGTCAGCAGGGTGATTTTCTTCAGGGCGCGCGGTTCGGCTTTCTGGCTCTTGAACTGGTCGAAGCTGTATTCGCCGTCCACCAGGGTTTCCGCCAGCAGGCGGGTCTTGCCATAGCTGTCGCGGCCCTTGACCACCACTTCGTCCAGCGCCAGTGCGGCATCGCTGCCACCCAGGCCCTTGAGGGTATTGAGGATGCCACTGACGATCTTGCGGAACGGGCGGTCGCCCAGTTCGGCGTCCTTGCCAGTGCCGACCAGCAGGACGCGTTCGGCCTTCAGGTTTGGCAGGGCGTGCAGCAGCAGGCTCTGGCCGACCTTGCCGTCCAGGTCGCCGCGCTTGAGTACCGCGCCGATGGCGCCGCCACTGAGCTCGTCGAGTTGTTTGGCAACGCTGCCGAGCTTACGGCCTTCGCCGACGGCGACCACCAGGGTGGCGGTCTTCAACGTTTCCGGGCTAACGCTTTTTACAACCAGTTCCATGTCCGGGTCCCTGAATTAATGGTCAAAGAGCGCAGGGCCAATGCCGTGCGCCAGGCTTGTCATGTATGCAGCTTTTATAAGGAAGAGGCGTCGGCAGCGGCCAACGACAGGGCCGCCAGTTTGAACCCCGGCGGTCGAGGCTGACAACCCTCCCATGAGCGAACTTCGCCGCTTTAGAGGCCTGCGTGAGCATGCGCAGTGACAGGCGCATGCAATCACAGGATAATGCGCCATCTTTTTCGGCGGCTCGGCTTCACGGGCCGTGTTTGCTTGTTTGGCCGCCTTAGCCTGACAACCCTGGAGTGTCTGGTTTGATCGTCTTCCGTTATCTATCCCGCGAAGTGTTGCTGACCCTGAGCGCCGTGAGCGCTGTACTGCTGGTCATCATCATGAGCGGACGTTTCGTCAAATACCTCGCGCAAGCGGCCTCGGGCGCACTGGACCCGGGCTCGCTGTTCCTGATCATGGGGGTCCGCATGCCGGGCTTCCTGCAATTGATCCTGCCCCTGGGGCTGTTTCTCGGCATTCTGCTGGCCTATGGCCGGCTGTACCTCGAAAGCGAAATGACTGTGCTTTCGGCCACCGGCATGAGCCAGCAGCGCTTGCTGGGCATGACCATGATTCCGGCGACCCTGGTTGCCTTGATCGTGGCCTGGCTGAGCCTGAGCCTGGCGCCTCAGGGCGCCAACCAGTTCCAGCTGATCCTCAACAAGCAGGATGCGCTGACCGAGTTCGATACCCTGGTGCCAGGCCGTTTCCAGGCCCTCAACGACGGCACGCGGGTGACCTACACCGAGCAGTTGTCCGATGACCGGACCAACCTCGGTGGCGTGTTCATTTCGGAAAAACGCCTGAGCCAGGACAAGAAGGACCAGGGCATCTCGGTGCTGGTGGCGGAGAAGGGGCACCAGGACGTTCGTCCGGACGGCAACCGCTATCTGATTCTGGAAAACGGTTATCGCTACGACGGTAATCCGGGCCAGGCCGATTACCGGATCATCAAGTACGACACCTACGGCGTGTTGCTGGCCAAGCCGGATGTCAGTGAAGAAGTTACCGACCGTGACGCCATGCCGACCCGCGATCTGATCGGCAACCCGGACCTGCGCGCCCATGCCGAGCTGCAATGGCGTATTTCCCTGCCGCTTCTGGTGTTTGTCGTGACCCTGATGGCGGTGCCGCTGTCCCGGGTCAATCCGCGCCAGGGCCGTTTCCTCAAGCTGTTGCCGGCGATTCTTCTTTATATGGCTTACCTGACCATCCTGATCGCGGCCCGTGGCTCGCTGGAAAAAGGCAAGCTGCCGCAGGCGCTGGGCCTGTGGTGGGTACACGGACTGTTTCTATTGATTGGCCTCGGGTTGCTGTACTGGGAACCCTTGCGCCTGAAACTGGCGAGCCGCCGCAGCATGAAGGAGGTGGCTCGTGGTTAAGCTCGATCGCTACATCGGTAACAGTGTCCTGCTAGCCATCCTGGCGGTACTGGGGATCATTCTCGGCCTGGCATCGCTGTTCGCCTTCATCGACGAGATGGGCAGTGTCAGTGACAACTACACCGTGATGGATGTGTTGAGTTTCGTGGTCATGACGGCGCCTCGCCGGCTCTACGAAATGCTGCCGATGGCGGCCCTGATCGGCTGCCTGATCGGCCTGGGCAGCCTGGCCAGCAACAGTGAGCTGACCATCATGCGGGCCGCTGGCGTGTCCATCGGGCGGATCGTCTGGGCGGTGATGAAGCCGATGCTGTTCCTGATGGTGGCGGGTGTGCTGATCGGCGAGTACGTCGCTCCTGCAACGGAAAGCCAGGCGCAGGCCAGTCGTGCGCTGGCCCAGGGTTCGGGCGACGCGCAAAGTTCCAAGCGTGGCCTGTGGCACCGCCAGGGTGAGGAGTTCATCCACATCAACGCCGTGCAACCCAACGGCCTGCTGTATGGCGTGACCCGTTATCACTTCGACGATCAGCGGCACATGTTGTCCTCGAGCTTCGCTCGCCAGGCCCGTTTCGAAGAAAACTACTGGCTGCTGAGCGACGTCACCACCACCTATTTCCGCGAGGGCAGCACCGAAGTCATCAACGTCCCGCAGGAACGTTGGGATGTGGCCTTGAGCCCGCAATTGCTGAGTACTGTGGTGATGGCGCCGGAGTCGCTGTCGATCAGCGGTCTGTGGGGGTATATCCATTACCTGGCCGACCAGGGCCTGAACAACGGTCGCTACTGGTTGGCGTTCTGGGTCAAGGTGCTGCAACCGCTGGTCACCGCGGCCCTGGTATTGATGGCGATCTCGTTCATTTTCGGTCCGCTGCGTTCCGTGACGCTCGGCCAGCGGGTGTTCACCGGCGTGCTGGTGGGGTTCACCTTCCGCATCGCCCAGGACCTGCTGGGGCCGTCGAGCCTGGTATTCGGTTTCTCGCCGCTGTTCGCGGTGCTGGTTCCCGCCGGGATCTGTGCCCTGGCCGGGGTCTGGCTGTTGCGCCGGGCCGGCTGACCGGCGCCAATGCCGCCAGTCTTACGCAAAACGCCCCTGTCGAAAGACCGGGGCGTTTTGCGTTTGCGCGCCCCTGACAGGCGAACGTGACGCTTGCGTCGTCTATCAGGTACAATTCCCGGCTATTTTTCGGCGGGCTATGCCTGCAGCCTTTTTGAGTGTTGATCCGTGAGTGATTTGAGTCATATCCGCAATTTCTCCATCATCGCCCACATTGACCATGGCAAGTCGACTCTGGCCGATCGCTTCATCCAGATGTGCGGCGGCCTGGCCGAGCGTGAAATGGAAGCCCAGGTCCTGGACTCCATGGACCTTGAGCGGGAACGCGGGATCACCATCAAGGCCCACAGCGTTACCCTCTATTACAAAGCCCGCGACGGCATCACCTACCAGCTGAACTTCATCGACACCCCTGGCCACGTGGACTTCACCTATGAAGTCAGCCGGTCGCTGGCCGCCTGTGAAGGCGCCTTGCTGGTGGTCGACGCCGGCCAGGGCGTGGAAGCGCAGTCGGTCGCCAACTGCTACACCGCCATCGAGCAGGGCCTGGAGGTCATGCCGGTGCTGAACAAGATCGACTTGCCACAGGCCGATCCGGACCGGGTCAAGGAAGAGATCGAGAAGATCATCGGTATTGATGCCACCGACGCCGTGACCTGCAGCGCCAAGACCGGCCTGGGTGTCGACGAGGTGCTGGAGCGCCTGGTCACCACCATTCCCGCGCCGACCGGCAACATCGAAGATCCGCTGCAAGCGTTGATCATCGACTCCTGGTTCGACAACTACCTGGGCGTCGTGTCCCTGGTTCGCGTGCGCCATGGCCGCGTGAAGAAGGGCGACAAGATCCTGGTGAAATCCACCGGCAAGATCCACCTGGTGGACAGCGTCGGTGTATTCAACCCGAAACACACCGCCACCACCGACCTGAAGGCCGGTGAAGTAGGCTTCATCATCGCCGGTATCAAGGACATTCACGGTGCGCCGGTAGGTGACACCCTGACCCTGAGCTCGACCCCCGACGTCGAAGTGCTGCCCGGCTTCAAGCGCATTCAGCCGCAGGTCTACGCTGGCTTGTTCCCGGTCAGCTCCGACGACTTCGAAGACTTCCGCGAAGCCCTGCAAAAGCTCACGCTGAACGACTCGTCGCTGCAATACACTCCGGAAAGCTCCGACGCACTGGGCTTCGGCTTCCGTTGCGGCTTCCTCGGCATGCTGCACATGGAAATCATCCAGGAGCGCCTGGAGCGCGAATACGACCTGGACCTGATCACCACGGCGCCGACGGTGATTTTCGAACTGCAACTGAAGAATGGTGAGACGATCTACGTCGATAACCCGTCGAAGTTGCCGGATCTGTCGTCCATCGAAGATATGCGCGAGCCGATCGTGCGGGCCAATATCCTGGTGCCGCAGGAGCACCTGGGTAACGTCATTACCCTGTGTATCGAGAAGCGCGGCATACAGCACGACATGCTGTTCCTCGGCAGCCAGGTCCAGGTGACCTACGACCTGCCGATGAACGAAGTGGTCCTGGACTTCTTCGACCGCCTCAAATCCACCAGTCGTGGCTATGCTTCGCTGGATTATCATTTCGATCGCTACCAATCGGCTAATCTGGTCAAGCTGGATGTGCTGATCAACGGTGAGAAGGTCGACGCCCTGGCATTGATCGTGCACCGTGACAACGCGCACTACAAAGGGCGTGCGTTGACCGAAAAGATGAAGGAACTGATTCCTCGGCAGATGTTCGACGTGGCAATCCAGGCCGCCATTGGTGGGCAGATTGTGGCGCGGACAACCGTCAAGGCGCTCAGAAAGAACGTACTGGCCAAATGCTACGGTGGTGACGTTAGCCGTAAGCGCAAGCTGTTGGAAAAGCAGAAGGCCGGTAAGAAACGCATGAAGCAAGTGGGTAACGTGGAGATTCCACAAGAAGCCTTCCTTGCTGTGCTCAGGTTGGATAGTTAGGTCCTATGTCGCTAAATTTCCCGCTGTTGCTGGTCATCGCCGTCGCCGTCTGCGGTCTGTTGGCGTTGCTCGATCTGGTCTTTCTGGCGCCGCGTCGGCGTGCCGCCATTACCAACTATCAGGGCAGCGTCAGCCAGCCGGATGGACTGGTCATCGAGAAACTGAACAAGGAGCCGATGCTGGTCGAGTACGGCAAATCGTTCTTTCCGGTGCTGTTCATTGTGCTGGTGCTGCGTTCGTTCCTGGTGGAACCGTTTCAGATTCCTTCGGGATCGATGAAACCGACCCTGGATGTGGGCGACTTCATCCTGGTGAACAAGTTTTCTTACGGGATCCGCCTGCCGGTGATCGACAAGAAAATCATCGAGGTCGGTGATCCGCAGCGCGGCGATGTGATGGTGTTCCGCTACCCGAGCGATCCGAACGTCAACTACATCAAGCGTGTGGTCGGCCTGCCGGGCGACGAAGTGCGCTACACCAGCGACAAGCGCCTGCTGGTCAACGGCCAGTCGGTCGCCGAGCAACTGGTCGGCTCCGAGCCGGGTACCCTGGGCAGCGCGGAGCTCTACAAGGAAAAACTCGGCGCCGCCGAGCACCTGATCCGCAAGGAAATGAGCCGCTACCGGGCCACCCCGGATCGTCAATGGACCGTGCCTGCCGGGCACTACTTCATGATGGGCGACAACCGCGACAACTCGAACGACAGCCGCTACTGGGATGACCCAAGCATTCCCAAGGACCTGCTGGGCATGGTTCCCGACAAGAATATCGTCGGCAAGGCCTTCGCAGTCTGGATGAGCTGGCCCGAACCGAAACTCAGCCACCTGCCGAATTTCTCGCGGGTTGGCCTGATCAAGTAATCAAACACGGCGCTGTTGAACACAGCGCCGAATGCTTTTCTGGATCTTGTAGAACACCGGCCCGCCAGGTTCGGCAGCCTCCCAGGCGTCACCAGAAGCAGCAGTCAACGATATTCAGGATGTGGATTTGAACACAGCGTTAATTGCCACAGGCACCTCGTGCCTTGTCTCCAAGGTGGTGAAATTCAACCACGAACTCAGCGTGGGTAAACCGTGAGCGTTTCTTTGAGCCGTCTCGAGCGTCAGCTCGGTTACACCTTCAAGGACCAGGAACTGATGGTTCTGGCCCTCACTCACCGCAGTTTTGCCGGGCGCAACAACGAACGCCTGGAATTCCTCGGTGATGCCATTCTCAACTTCGTCGCCGGCGAAGCGCTGTTCGAGCGTTTTCCCCAGGCTCGCGAAGGCCAGCTGTCGCGTCTGCGCGCGCGCCTGGTGAAGGGTGAAACCCTGGCCGTACTGGCCCGTGGTTTCGATCTGGGCGAATACCTGCGCCTGGGCTCCGGTGAGTTGAAAAGCGGCGGCTTTCGTCGTGAGTCGATCCTCGCCGATGCCCTGGAAGCGCTGATTGGTGCGATCTACCTGGATGCCGGCATGGAGGTCGCGCGCGAGCGCGTGCTGTCTTGGCTGACGTCCGAGTTCGACAGCCTGACGCTGGTCGACACCAACAAGGACCCCAAGACCCGCCTGCAGGAATTCCTGCAGTCGCGTGCCTGTGAACTGCCCCGCTACGAAGTGGTGGATATCCAGGGTGAGCCCCATTGCCGGACGTTCTTCGTCGAATGTGAAATCACCCTACTGAACGAAAAAAGCCGAGGTCAGGGTGTGAGCCGTCGCATTGCCGAACAGGTAGCGGCCGCCGCAGCACTGATTGCCCTGGGCGTGGAGAATGGCCATGACTGATACAACCGCAACACGCTGTGGCTATGTCGCCATCGTCGGCCGTCCGAACGTGGGCAAGTCCACGCTGCTGAACCATATCCTGGGACAGAAGCTGGCCATTACCTCGCGCAAGCCGCAGACCACTCGGCACAACATGCTCGGCATCAAGACCGAAGGCGCCATCCAGGCGATCTACGTCGACACCCCGGGCATGCACAAGAGCAACGAGAAGGCGCTGAACCGCTACATGAACAAGACCGCCTCGGCGGCCTTGAAAGACGTCGACGTGGTGATCTTCGTCGTTGACCGCACCAAGTGGACCGACGAAGACCAGCTGGTGCTGGAGCGTGTGCAGTACGTGCAGGGCCCGGTGATCCTGGCGATCAACAAGACCGACCGCATCGAGGACAAGGCCGAGCTGATGCCGCACCTGACCTGGTTGCAGGAGCAGTTGCCGAATGCCGAGATCGTCCCGGTATCGGCCCAGCAAGGCCACAACCTGGAAGCCCTGGAAGGCCTGATCGCCAAGCACCTACCGGAAAACGATCACTTCTTCCCGGAAGACCAGATCACCGACCGCAGCAGCCGTTTCCTCGCCGCCGAACTGGTGCGCGAAAAGATCATGCGCCAGCTGGGTGCCGAGCTGCCGTACCAGATCACCGTGGAAATCGAAGAGTTCAAGCAGCAGGGCAAGACCCTGCATATTCATGCCTTGATCCTCGTCGAACGCGACGGCCAGAAGAAAATCATCATTGGCGACAAGGGTGAGCGCATCAAGCGCATCGGCATGGAAGCGCGCAAGGACATGGAGCTGCTGTTCGACTCCAAGGTCATGCTCAACCTGTGGGTCAAGGTCAAAGGTGGTTGGTCCGACGACGAGCGCGCCCTGCGTTCGCTGGGCTACGGCGACCTGTAATCCTGCCCCGTCGCCGGCGCCTCGTTCCTGCAACGTGCAGGGCGAGCCGCTGGCGATAAAGGTTCAACGAACCTTCCCGTGGACCTGTCACTTTCTCAAGCCTTGAGATCCCCCCGACACCTATGTCCAGTAACGCTCCCATCGGCCAGCCCGCTTATGTCCTGCACAGTCGCGCCTATCGCGAGAGCAGTGCATTGGTGGACTTCCTCACGCCCCAGGGGCGGCTGCGCGCGGTGTTGCGCGGCGCGCGGGGCAAGGCCGGGACCCTGGCGCGGCCGTTCGTGCCGCTGGAAGTCGAATTTCGTGGGCGCGGCGAGCTGAAAAACGTCGGGCGCATGGAAAGCGCGGGAACCTCCACCTGGCTCAACGGCGAAGCGCTGTTCAGCGGCCTCTACCTCAATGAGTTGCTGATCCGCCTGCTGCCCGCCGAAGACCCGCATCCGGCGATCTTCGAGCACTATGCGGCAACCTTGCTGGCTTTGGCCGAGGGCAGGGCCCTTGAGCCCTTGCTGCGCGCGTTCGAATGGCGCCTGCTGGACGACCTGGGCTACGGCTTCGCCCTGGACATGGATATCCACGGCGCGCCGATTGAGGCGCAGGGCATGTACCGCCTGCAGGTGGATGCTGGTCTGGAGCAGGTTCACCTGTTGCAACCAGGCCTGTTCAACGGCACCGAGCTGCTGGCCATGGCGCAAGCCGACTGGAGCGCCCCCGGCGCGCTGGCGGCGGCCAAGCGCCTGATGCGCCAGGCCCTGGCGGTGCACCTGGGCGGTCGGCCCTTGGTCAGTCGCGAATTGTTTCGCAAGCCCTAGTCGTCCCATTGCGCCAATACGCTCGAATCCTGCCTGGCTTGCTCGTGCGACCGAAAGCCGGCAGTTATTTTCGCCAGCGGACACTATATGCTGTGCACCGAATCTCTAACTCCTCAGGAGCGCTTCCGTGACCACCAGCAATCGCATTCTTCTTGGCGTGAACATCGACCACGTAGCCACCCTGCGTCAGGCTCGGGGCACCCGTTACCCTGACCCGGTCAAGGCGGCGCTGGACGCGGAAGAGGCGGGGGCCGACGGCATCACCGTGCACCTGCGCGAGGACCGCCGGCATATCCAGGAGCGCGACGTGCTGCTGCTCAAGGACGTGCTGCAAACCCGCATGAACTTCGAGATGGGCGTCACCGAGGAAATGATGGCGTTCGCCGAGCGCATCCGTCCGGCGCACATCTGCCTGGTTCCGGAAACCCGCCAGGAGCTGACCACCGAGGGCGGCCTGGATGTCGCCGGGCAGGAAGCGCGGATCAAGGCGGCGGTAGAGCGGCTGTCGAAGATCGGCGCCGAAGTGTCACTGTTCATCGACGCCGATGAGCGGCAGATCGCCGCCTCTCGCCGCGTGGGCGCGCCCGCCATCGAGCTGCACACCGGGCGTTATGCCGATGCCGAAACGCCGAGCGAGGTGGCCGAGGAGCTGCGGCGTGTGGCCGACGGCGTGGCTTTCGGCCTGGGCCAGGGCCTGATCGTCAATGCCGGCCACGGCCTGCATTACCACAACGTCGAGGCGGTCGCGGCGATCAAGGGCATCAACGAGTTGAACATCGGCCATGCGCTGGTGGCCCATGCGCTGTTCGTCGGTTTCAAAGGCGCAGTGGCGGAGATGAAGGCGCTGATCCTGGCGGCGGCCAAGGCCTGACGGAGACTCTGTAGCCGCTGCCGCAGGCTGCGATCGACCGGAACGGTCGTGGCGATTTTACGGTTGTTCAGGTCCTGCGGACTTGTCGCAATCGTCGGCAGCGGCTTTCTACGCAGAGGGTTTAAAGCGGCGGGGTTTCCTGGGTCGGCTTGGTCTTGTCCACGCCCGGCACGTGCAGGTTGCCCTCGGCCACCTGGTCGCCTTCCAGCTGCGGCTGTGTAACCCAGGTCAGAATGTCGTAGTAGCGACGGATGTTGGCGACGAAATGCACCGGCTCGCCGCCCCGGGCGTAGCCATAGCGGGTCTTGCTGTACCACTGCTTCTGCGAGAGACGCGGCAGCATCTTCTTCACGTCCAGCCACTTGTTCGGGTTCAGCCCTTCCTTTTGCGCCAGCTTGCGGGCGTCGTCCAGATGGCCGCTGCCGACGTTATAGGCGGCGAGGGCGAACCAGGTGCGGTCCGGCTCTTCGATCTTGTCGTCCAGTTGATCCTTCATGTACGCCAGGTACTTGGCGCCGCCCTGGATGCTTTGCTTGGCGTCCAGGCGGTTGGATACGCCCATGGCCTGGGCGGTGTTCTGGGTCAGCATCATCAGGCCGCGCACGCCGGTCTTGGAGGTGACGCTCGGTTGCCACAAGGATTCCTGGTAACCGATGGCCGCCAGCAGGCGCCAGTCGACCTTTTCTTCCTTGGCCGAGGCCTTGAAGTGCTTCTCGTATTTGGGCAGGCGCTGTTGCAGGTGCTGGGCAAAGGTGTAGGCGCCGACATAACCCAGGACGTCCACATGCCCGTAATAACGGTCCTTCAGGCGCTGCAGGGTGCCGTTCTTCTGCACCTTGTCGAGGAAGGCGTTGATTTCGTTGAGCAGGCTGTTGTCTTCGCCGGCGGCCACGGCCCAGCTCTGGTTGCTGGCATCGCCAAGGTCGAAGGCCACGCGGATATTGGCGAAATACACCTGGTTCATCGCCACTTCGTTGGAGTCCACCAGGGTCAGGTCGATCTGCCCCTCGTCGACCATACGTAGCAGGTCGACCACTTCGACCTCGTCGGACTCTTCGTATTGAATGCCGGGGTATTTCAGCTTGAGTGCGGCCAGTTGTTCGGCGTGGGTGCTGCCCTTGAGGACCATGATCTTCTTGCCGACCAGATCGCCCGCGTCAGTAGGGCGGGACTGGCCGTTGCGGTAGATGATCTGCGGGGTGACTTCCAGATAGGTGTGGGAAAACCGGACTTGCTGCTTGCGTTTCTCGCTGCTGACCAGACCGGCAGCAGCCAGCACCGGGCCGTTAGGTTTACCCAGCTGGTCGAAGAGGTCGTCGAGGTTGTCCGCGGTTTCGATCTTCAGCGTCACCCCCAGGTCGTCGGCGAAACGTTTCACCAGCTCGTATTCGAAGCCGGTTTCACCGTTGCGATCCTGAAAGTAGGTGGCCGGGCTGTTACGGGTGACCACCCGCAGCACGCCATCCTCCTTTACTCGCTCGAGCGTGCTGGGTTTCTCAACGCAGGCACTGAGCATCAGGAAGAGTCCGGTTGCGATGAGCCATCGGGCACAGCGCGGACGTAAAGCCATAGGGGAAAACATCTGCGCAGTATACGCAAAGGACAACAACCGCCATATCTCGACAGCGAAGGGCTTGTCTGCTAGAGGTTCCAGCCCCCGGCCAGGGCCCTCGGGAATGGGCCTTCGGGGCCCGTGGAGAGGGGTGAAATAACCCTGCTGAATGGTCCTGACGAGCCTTTGTCACAGGGTGCTGCGCGCGGGCCGACGTCTGGCTGCGCTCGGGCGTGCCGTTTCGGGTGCCGTCGCGGGCGGTTTACGCTAGAATGCACGGCCTCAAAGCACACCCCCTTCCCGAGGCTGTCCCGAAGATGTTGATCCTGCGCGGCGCTCCTGCCCTTTCTGCCTTTCGCCACAGCAAACTCCTTGAGCAACTGAGCCAGAAGGTTCCAGCTGTCAGTGGCCTGTATGCTGAATTCGCTCACTTCGCCGAAGTTACCGGCGTCCTGACCGGCGACGAACAGCAGGTGCTTGCGCGCCTTCTGAAGTACGGCCCAAGCGTACCGGTGCAAGAACCTACCGGTCGTCTGTTCCTGGTGCTGCCGCGTTTCGGCACCATCTCGCCATGGTCGAGCAAGGCCAGCGATATCGCCCGCAACTGTGGCCTGAGCAAGATCCAGCGCCTGGAGCGCGGCATTGCCTTCTATGTGGCCGGTGAATTCAGCGACGCGCAAGCGCAGTTGATCGCCGACACTCTGCACGACCGCATGACCCAGATCGTGCTGGGCAACCTGGAGCAGGCTGCCGGCCTGTTCAGCCATGCCACGCCGAAGCCGCTGACCGCCATCGATATCCTCGGTGGTGGCCGCGCCGCGCTGGAACAGGCCAACACCGAACTGGGCCTGGCCCTGGCCGAAGACGAAATCGATTACCTGGTCAACGCCTTCCAGGGCCTCAAGCGCAACCCGCATGACATCGAACTGATGATGTTCGCCCAGGCCAACTCCGAGCACTGCCGTCACAAGATCTTCAACGCCAGTTGGGACATCGACGGCCAGAGCCAGGAAAAAAGCCTGTTCGGCATGATCAAGAACACCTATCAGATGCACAACGAAGGTGTGCTGTCGGCTTACAAGGACAACGCCTCGGTGATTGTCGGCAATGTCGCCGGCCGTTTCTTCCCGAACCCTGAAACCCGCCAGTACGGCGCGGTGCAGGAGCCGGTGCACATCCTGATGAAGGTCGAGACTCACAACCACCCGACCGCCATCGCCCCGTTCCCGGGCGCATCCACCGGTTCCGGTGGCGAGATCCGCGATGAAGGTGCAACCGGGCGTGGCGCCAAGCCAAAGGCCGGCCTGACCGGTTTCACCGTATCCAACCTGCAGATCCCGGGCTTCGAACAGCCGTGGGAAGTGCCGTACGGCAAGCCTGAGCGCATTGTCACCGCGCTGGACATCATGATCGAAGGCCCGCTGGGCGGCGCCGCGTTCAACAACGAATTCGGTCGTCCGGCCCTGACCGGCTACTTCCGTACCTTCGAACAGTCGATCGCCACCCCGCACGGTGATGAAGTGCGTGGTTACCACAAGCCGATCATGCTGGCCGGCGGCATGGGCAACATTCGCGAAGAGCACGTCAAGAAAGGCGAGATCGTCGTCGGCTCCAAGCTGATCGTCCTCGGCGGCCCGGCGATGCTCATCGGCCTGGGTGGCGGCGCCGCTTCCTCCATGGCCACCGGCACCAGCTCGGCGGATCTGGACTTCGCTTCCGTTCAGCGTGAAAACCCGGAAATGGAGCGCCGTTGCCAGGAAGTCATCGACCGTTGCTGGCAGCTGGGCGACAAGAACCCGATCAGCTTCATCCACGACGTCGGCGCGGGCGGTCTGTCCAACGCCTTCCCGGAACTGGTCAACGACGGCGACCGCGGTGGCCGTTTCGAACTGCGCAACATTCCAAACGACGAGCCGGGCATGGCCCCGCACGAAATCTGGAGCAACGAATCCCAGGAACGCTACGTTCTGGCCGTCGGCCCGGCCGACTTCGAGCGCTTCCAGGCCATCTGCGAACGTGAGCGTTGCCCGTTTGCCGTCGTCGGTGAAGCCACCGCCGAACCGCATCTGACGGTCACGGACAGCCACTTCGGCAACAGCCCGGTGGACATGCCACTGGAAGTGCTGCTGGGCAAGGCGCCGCGCATGCACCGTTCGGTGGTTCGCGAAGCCGAGCTGGGCGACGATTTCGACCCGTCGAGCCTCGACATCGGCGAAAGCATCGAGCGCGTCCTGCATCACCCGGCCGTCGCGAGCAAAAGCTTCCTGATCACCATCGGCGACCGCACCATCACCGGCCTGGTGGCCCGTGACCAAATGGTCGGCCCATGGCAGGTTCCGGTGGCCGACGTGGCCGTCACCGCCACCAGTTTCGACGTCTACACCGGTGAAGCCATGGCCATGGGCGAGCGTACTCCGCTGGCGCTGCTGGACGCCCCGGCGTCGGGCCGCATGGCCATCGGCGAAACCCTGACCAACATTGCCGCGTCGCGCATCAACAAGATCTCCGACATCAAGCTGTCGGCGAACTGGATGTCCGCCGCCGGCCACCCGGGCGAAGACGCACGGCTGTACGACACCGTGAAAGCGGTCGGCATGGAACTGTGCCCTGAGCTGGGCATCACCATTCCAGTGGGCAAGGACTCGATGTCCATGGCCACGCGCTGGAACGACAACGGTGAAGAAAAAACCGTGACCTCGCCGATGTCGCTGATCGTGACTGGTTTCGCGCCTGTGGCGGACATCCGCCAGACCCTGACCCCGCAACTGCGCATGGACAAGGGCACCACCGATCTGGTCCTGATCGACCTCGGTCGTGGCCAGAACCGCATGGGCGCCTCGATCCTCGCCCAGGTGCACGGCAAGCTCGGCAAGCAGGCCCCGGACGTCGATGACGCCGAAGACCTGAAAGCCTTCTTCGCGGTGATCCAGGGCCTCAACGCCGACGGTCACCTGCTGGCTTACCACGACCGTTCCGACGGTGGCCTGCTGACCAGCGTGGTGGAAATGGCCTTCGCCGGTCACTGCGGCCTGAACCTGAACCTCGACGCCCTGGCCGAGAGCTCGGCCGAGATCGCCGCCATCCTGTTCAACGAAGAACTGGGTGCGGTGATCCAGGTGCGCCAGGACGCAACCCCGGATGTGCTGGCGCAGTTCAGCGCCGCCGGCCTGGGCGACTGCGTGGCGGTGATCGGCCAGCCGGTCAACAACGGCCATATCAACATCACCTTCAACGGCGAGAATATCTTCGCCGGCGAGCGTCGCCTGTTGCAGCGCCAGTGGGCTGAAACCAGCTACCAGATCCAGCGCCTGCGGGACAACGCCGACTGCGCCGAGCAGGAATTCGACGTCCTGCTGGAAGAAGACAACCCGGGCCTGAGCGTCAAGCTGAGCTTCGACGTCAACCAGGACATCGCCGCGCCTTACATCAAGAAAGGTGTGCGTCCCCAGGTTGCCGTGCTGCGCGAGCAGGGCGTCAACGGCCAGGTGGAAATGGCCGCGGCGTTCGACCGTGCCGGCTTCAACGCGATCGACGTGCACATGAGCGACATCCTCGCCGGTCGCGTCGACCTGAACGACTTCAAGGGCATGGTCGCCTGCGGCGGCTTCTCCTACGGCGACGTACTCGGCGCCGGCGAAGGCTGGGCCAAGTCGGCACTGTTCAACAGCCGTGCCCGCGACGCCTTCCAGGGCTTCTTCGAGCGCAGCGACACTTTCACCCTCGGCGTGTGCAACGGTTGCCAGATGATGTCCAACCTGCACGAGCTGATCCCGGGCAGCGAGTTCTGGCCGCACTTCGTGCGCAACCGGTCCGAGCAGTTCGAGGCCCGTGTGGCGATGGTCCAGGTCCAGGAGTCGAACTCGATCTTCCTGCAGGGCATGGCCGGTTCGCGTATGCCGATCGCCATCGCCCACGGAGAAGGCCATGCGGAATTCGAAAGCGCAGAAGCGCTGCTTGAAGCCGACCTGTCCGGTTGCGTGGCCCTGCGTTTCGTCGACAACCACGGCAAGGTCACCGAAAGCTACCCGGCCAACCCGAACGGCTCGCCGCGCGGGATCACTGGCCTGACCAGCCGCGACGGCCGCGTCACCATCATGATGCCGCACCCTGAGCGGGTATTCCGCGCCGTGCAGAACTCCTGGCGTCCGGAAGAGTGGAACGAAGATGCGGCGTGGATGCGCATGTTCCGTAACGCTCGCGTGTGGGTGAACTAAGACCCGTGTACAAGCTCAGCTTTTTCGTCCCGCCCAGCCACGTGGATGTGGTCAAGAACGCCGTATTTGCCGCCGGTGGCGGACGGATCGGCGCTTACGACCAGTGCGCGTGGCAGGTGCTGGGCCAGGGCCAGTTTCGCCCGTTGGACGGCAGCCAGCCGTTTCTCGGGCAGACCGGCCTGGTCGAGCAGGTGCAGGAATGGAAAGTCGAGTTGGTGGTGGCCGACGAGTTGATCCGTAGCGTGGTGATGGCCCTCAAGCAGAGCCATCCCTACGAGACACCGGCTTATGAAGTCTGGCGTCTGGAAGACTTCTAAGGCCCGCCCATGAAAAAGCCCGCTGAACCGGTAACGGTCAGCGGGCTTTTTTGTGCCTGCTCTCCGGCAGGAGAGGGTCAGACCTTGACGCTGACCTCGCTGCGGTTGATCAGGCTATCCAGTGCTTGGCTCAGGCTCGCGGCCTTTTCCCCGAGCAGCAGGTGCCAGACGCCATCGTCGAGCTGGCTGGAACCCTGGCAGCCGAGGTTCTTCAGCTGGCATTCCGACAGCGCCTTGTTGTCGCCCAGTTGCACCCGCAGACGGGTCATGGCCACGCAGTCCAGTTGCAGCACATTGTCGCTGCCACCGAAGGCGTCCAGCCATTTCACGGCTTCCTGGGGCGCAATGCTCACCGCTGGCGGTGCTTCGAAGGCGGCGGCAGGGCCTGGCTGTTCCAGTGGCTTGCCGCCGCTGGGCATGGCCAGGCGGATTTCATCGGCGATGCTGTCGGCCAGCGGACCGACCACCACCTGCAGGCTGCCGCCCTTGCCGGGACGCACCACGGCCATGGCGCCAAGAGCCTTGAGGGCACTGTCCGATGCTTTGCTGCGGTCGGCCAGTTCCAGGCGCAGGCGGGTGGTGCAGGCACCGACGGTTATCAGGTTGTCCGCGCCGCCCAGGGCCTGGATATAGGCACCGGCGCGCTGATTGTTGGTCATGGCGGCTTTTTCGGTGCCCGGGGTGTCCTCGCGGCCCGGGGTTTTCAGGTTGAAGCGTTTAATGCAGAAGTCGAACACCAGGTAGTAGATCACCGCGTACAGCAGGCCCACCGGGAATACCAGCCAGCCGTTGGTGGAGCGGCCCCAGCCGAGGGCCATGTCGATGGCGCCGCCGGAAAAGGTGAAGCCCAGGTGGATGTTCAGCAGGTTGGTCAGGGCCATGGACAGGCCGGTCAGCAGGGCATGCACCAGGTACAGCATGGGGGCGAGGAACATGAAGGCGAACTCGATCGGCTCGGTGACCCCGGTCAGGAACGAGGTCAGGGCCATCGACAGGAAAATCCCGCCCATCACCTTGCGCCGCTCCGGCAGCGCATTGCGGTACATGGCCAGGCACGCCGCCGGCAGGCCGAACAGCATCATCGGGAACATGCCGGTCATGAACTGGCCGCCCTTGGGGTCGCCGGCGAAGTAGCGGGTCAGGTCGCCGGTGACCACGGCGCCGGTGGCCGGGTCGGTGAAGCTGCCGAAAATGAACCAGGCCATGTTGTTCAGGATGTGGTGCAGGCCGGTGATGATCAGCAGGCGGTTGAACACACCGAAAACGAAGGCACCGAGGCTGCCGCTTTCCATCAGCAACTGGCCGAAGCTGTTGATGCCGTGCTGGATCGGCGGCCAGATCAGGCCGAACACCACCCCCAGGCCGACGGCGCTGAAGCCGGTGACGATCGGCACGAAGCGCCGCCCGCCAAAGAACGCCAGGTATTCCGGCAGCTTGATGTCCTTGAAGCGGTTGTACAGGGCACCGGCCAGCAGGCCGCTGATGATCCCGGCGAGCATGCCCATGTTGATGCTGGCATCGAGCACCTTGAGGGTTGCCACCATCACCAGGTAACCGATGGCCCCGGCCAGGCCGGCGGTGCCGTTGTTGTCCTTGGCGAAGCCCACGGCGATGCCGATGGCGAAGATCAGCGCCAGGTTGGCGAAGATGGTCTGGCCGGCATCGTGGATGATCGCGATGTTCAGCAGGTCGGTGTCGCCCAGGCGCAGCAGCAGGCCGGCGATCGGCAGGATCGCGATCGGCAGCATCAGGGCGCGGCCCAGGCGCTGCAGGCCTTCGATGAATAATTGGTACATGGCGTGTCTCCCGGTGTTCTTGTTATTCAGCTCAGGGGCCAGTGTTGGTGGCAGGCATGACGCACCGCCGAGGCACTGCTCAGGTTCAGCAGGTCATGGCTGAGGCGTCGGCATTGCGCAGCGTCCAGTTGGCGGACCCGCTCCTTGATTTCGCCCACTTGCGGTGGGCTCACCGACAGCTCGCTGACCCCCAGGCCGATCAGCACCGGCGTCGCCAGCGGGTCGGAGGCCAGGGCGCCGCACACGCCGACCCAGCGCCCATGCCTGGCCGCGCCGGCGCAGGTCTGGGCGATCAGCCGCAACAACGCCGGGTGCAGCGCATCGACCCGGGCGGCCAGGCCGGCATGGTCACGGTCCATGGCCAGGGTGTATTGCGACAGATCGTTGGTGCCGATGGAGAGGAAGTCGGCGTATTCGGCCAGTTGCTCGGCGAGCAGGGCGGCGGCCGGGACTTCGATCATCACCCCCAGCTCCGGGCGCTGGCTGATCCCCAGCTCGGCGCACAGGCAATCGATGCGTTCGCGGATATGCAGCAGTTCGTCGAGCTCGCTGACCATCGGCAGCAGGATGCGGCAGCGTTGCAGCGGGCTGACCTGCAGCAGGGCCCGCAGTTGCTGGTCGAGCAGTTCCGGGCGGGCCTGGGCCAGGCGAATGCCGCGCAGGCCCAGCACCGGGTTGGCTTCCACCGGCAGCGGCAGGTAGTCCAGTTGCTTGTCGCCACCCACGTCGATGGTGCGGATGATCACCGACTTGTCGCCCATGGCGTCGAGCACGGCCTGATAAGCCAGGCGCTGCTCCTGTTCGTCGGGGGCGGTATGCCGGTCGACAAACAGAAACTCGGTACGCAGCAGGCCGACGCCATCGGCACCGTTGGCATGGGCGCCCTGGGCTTCCTGGCTGGAGGCGACATTGGCGGCGACCTCGATCGCCTGGCCATCGAGGGTCCTGGCCGGCAGTTGGGCCTGTTGCTGTTGTTGCTCGCGGCGTTGCTGGCGGAGCAGATGGTTCTGCCGCACCTGTTCGATACGCGTGCTGTCCGGTGTCAGTTCCAGGCGCCCGTGGTCGGCATTCAGCACCACTTGCTGGCCTTGCGGTACATCGAGAAGCTCCGAGCCCAGGGCCACCAGGCAGGGCAGGCCCTTGCCGCGCGCCAGGATCGCCACATGGGAGGTGGCGCCGCCGGCCGCCATGCACAGGCCGGCAGCGCCTTGCTCGCTCAGTTGCAGCAGGTCGGACGGGGTCAGTTCGTGGGCCGCGACTATGGCGCCGGCCGGCAACTGGTAATGCCAGGCCTCGCCGAGCAGGGCGCGCAGGACCCGCTGTTGCAGGTCGCGCAGGTCGTTGGCGCGTTCGGCGAGCAGGGCATTACCCAGTTGCAGCAGGACCTCGCACTGTTCGCCGATGGCGTCGCTCCAGGCGTGGGTGGCGGCGCGTCCCTGGCCGATGCTCTGGCGGGCGGCGTCCAGCAGCGCCGGGTCTTCGAGTAGGGCCAGATGGGCGGCGAAGATCGCTTCTTCCTGGTTGTCCTTGCGTTGCCGGGCGTGCTCCAGGGTGCAGCGAATGTCGCTGCGAACCTTGTCCAGGGCCAGGTCCAGCGCCTGCAGTTGCTCCTGGGGCAGGTGATCGCCGCTGTCTTCGGGCAGGGTCATGGCGGTCAGGTGAAACAGCGGCCCGCAGACCAGCCCGGGGGCGGCGCAGACGCCCTGGATTACCCCGGCTTCGGCGGGGCGCTGGGGCGCGACGGCCTTCACCGCTGGCGCCGCGGCATGGGCGTCTTCGGCCAGCGGGGTGGCGAGGGCGTCCAGCAGCGCCAGCAGGGCGGCCTTGCAGTCCTTGCCCTGGCAACTGACCCGCACCTCGTCCTGCTCGCCGACCCCCAGCCCCATCAGGCTGACCAGGCTGTCGCAGGACGCCGACTTGCCGTTGAAATGCAGGTGCGCCTTGCTGCCGAAGCCCTGGGCGGTCTGGCGTATCAGCGCGGCCGGCCGGGCGTGCAGGCCGCCGCGATGATTGACCCGGGTCTGGCCTTCTACCTCGTCGGTCGAGGTGTCACCCGCTTCTGCCTGGGCCGTATTGGCCGCGCGTGGAACGATGTGCAGCAGCGGTTCGCCGACTTTCACCGATTTCAGGGTGATGGGCAGGGTCTGGAAGTGTTCGCCGTTGGTCAGGATTATCAGGCTGATCAGGCTTTTGCTATTGCGCGCGACCTGGTCGAGATCGAAGCGCAGCAGGGCCTGGCCGCTGCTGACCCGGGCGCCTTCCTGCACCAGCATGGAGAAACCCTCGCCTTGCAGCTGGACCGTGTCCAGGCCCAGGTGCAGCAGCAGTTCCGCGCCATTGTCGGCACGCAGGGTTACCGCGTGGCCGGTGCGGGCGGCATGCACCACCACGCCGGCGCAGGGGGCGTGCAGGGTGTTGTTCAGCGGGTCGATGGCGATCCCGTCGCCCATGGCGCCGCTGGAAAACACCAGGTCGGGCACCCTGGCGAGGGTGAGCACCGGGCCGCTCAAGGGGGCGCCGAGCGTCAGGTCTTTATTGTTGTTGTGCATGGCGCAGTACTCATCCGTTGAAGGAAAGGCTCAGTGGGTGCGGGTCACTTTGCTCAGGTGCCGTGGCTGGTCCGGGTCCATGCCCCGGGCCTCGGCAAGGCTTGCGGCCATGCCGTAGAAACTCTGGATCGCCAGGATCGGATCGAGTGCCGGGTGTTCGGCCCGGCCCAGGGTCAGGTCGCGTTCGACGATGTCGTCCGGCGCCGCCAGCAGCACCCGGGCGCCACGCTGGCGCATATCGGCGGCGAGGCTGATCAGGCCAGCCTGCTCCGCTCCCCGTGGGGCGAACACCAGCAGCGGGTAGTTGTCGCCGATCAGCGCCATCGGGCCGTGGCGAACTTCCGCGCTGCTGAAGGCTTCGGCCTGGATCGCCGAGGTTTCCTTGAGTTTCAGCGCCGCTTCCTGGGCGATGGCGAAACCGGCGCCACGGCCGATCACCATCAACCGTTGGCTATCGCGCAAGGCCTCGACGGCCGGGCTCCAGTCCTGGGTCGTGGCTTCGCGCAGCCCCTGGGGCAGGGCGAGGCCGGCTTCCAGCAACTGCGCGTCCTGTTTCCAGTGAGCGATCAGGCGGGCGCTGGCGCTGAGGGTGGCGATAAAGCTCTTGGTTGCCGCCACGCTGCGTTCGGCGCCGGCGTGCAGCGGCAGGCAGAACTCGCTGGCGGCTTCCAGTGGGGTGTCCTGGGCGTTGACCATAGCCACGCTCAAGGCCCCGCGTTTGCGCAGCAGGCGCATGCTGTTGACCAGGTCGGGGCTTTGCCCGGACTGGGAAAAGGCGAACGCCGCCTGGCCGCTGACCCGCAGCGGCGCCTGTTGCATGGTCACCACCGACATCGGCAGGGACGCGACCGGGAAACCCAGCTGCTGCATGGTCAGGTAGGCGAAATAGCTGGCGGCATGGTCGGAGCTGCCGCGGGCGACGGTCATCACCACTTGCGGTGGCTGGCGGTTCAGGCGCCCGGCCACCTCGATCAGTTGCGGGTCCAGGTGCTGCAACTGGCCTTCGACGGCCGCGGCGGCGGACAGCGCCTCTTCAAGCATTTTTGAAGTCAATGTCTTCTCCTTCGACCATCACGGCGGTCAGTGTGAGTGAGCGGTCCAGGCACACGCAGTCGGCCCAGCTGCCGACCTGCAAGCGCCCGCGTTCGGCCAGGCCGAGATAATCGGCGGGAAACTGTGACAAGCGTTGCGAAGCCTCGGCCAGGGGCAGGCCGATCTTCACCAGGTTGCGCAAGGCCTGGTCCATGGTCAGGGTGCTGCCGGCCAGGGTGCCGTCCGGCAGGCGCACGCCGCCCAGGCATTTGGTCACGGTGTGGCTGCCGAGCTTGTATTCGCCGTCCGGCATGCCGGCCGCCGCGGTGGAGTCGGTGACGCAGTACAGGCAGGGGATCGAGCGCAGGGCCACGCGCATGGCGCCGGGGTGCACGTGCAGCAGGTCGGGGATCAGTTCCGCGTACTGGGCGTGGGCCAGGGCGGCACCGACTATGCCCGGCTCGCGGTGATGCAGCGGGCTCATGGCGTTGTACAGGTGGGTGAAGCTGGTGGCCCCGGCGTCGAGCGCGGCCACGCCTTCCTCATAGCTGCCCAGGGTGTGGCCGATCTGCATGCGGATGCCGCGGGCGCCGAGGGCACGGATCAGCGCGTCATGGCCGGCGATTTCCGGGGCGATGGTGATCACCCGGATCGGCGCCAGGCGCAGGTAGGCCTCGACTTCGGCCATCAGCGCGGTGTGGGCGAAATTGGGCTGGGCACCGAGCTTGCCCGGGTTGATGTACGGGCCTTCCAGATGCACACCGAGTACCCGGGCGCTGCCGCTGGGGCGCTGTTCGCAGTATTCGCCCATGGCGCCCAGGACCCGGGTGATCTCCTCGGTCGGCGCGGTCATGGTGGTGGCCAGCAGCGAGGTGGTGCCAAAACGCACGTGGGTGCGGGTGATGGTCTCGAACGCCGGGGCGCCTTCCATGATGTCCTTGCCGCCGCCGCCGTGCACATGCAGGTCGATGAAGCCCGGCAGCAGGTAGGGCAGGTCGTTGTCCGCCGGGTCGCAGGGGCTGCCTTCGATGCCGGTGACCTTGCCGTCCCGGTGGTTCAGGCGGCCGCGAATCCAGCCTTGTGGGGTGAGGATGTTGTGTTCGGACATGGGCAGCTCTCTGGGACGAATTCTTGGCGACTCGGCGGCCAGGCTCAGCGACGCAGCTCGGCGACAAAGTCGTAATAGTCGTTGCGGCAATAGGTGTCGGTGACTTCGATCGGGGTGTTGTCTTCGAGGTAGCCGACACGGGTCATCAGCAGCATCGCGGTGCCGGGGGCGATACCCACCAGGGCGGCGAACTCGGCGCTGGCGTTGATCGCCTGGATGTGCTGCAGGGCACGCACCACCGGGCGGCCGATGCCATCGAGGTAGGCGTAAAGCGAGTCGCCCACGGCATCCGGCTGGGCAATGATCGTGGCCGGCAGGGTGCTCATTTCGATCGCCATCACCGTGTCGTCGGCTTTGCGCAGGCGCTTGAGGCGCGCCACCTTGTCGTTCGGCGACAGGCCGAGGCGGATCAGTTCTTCGTGGGTCGGCGTGGTGATTTCCCGCTCCAGCCATTGGGAACCGGGCACGAAGCCCTTGAGACGGAGCATTTCGCTGAAGCCCGACAGCCGCGACAGCGGTTGTTCCAGGCGCGGGGTAATGAAGGTGCCGGAGCCCTGGCTGCGGCGGATCAGGCCTTGTTCGAACAGCACTTCCAGGGCCTTGCGCGCGGTGACGCGGGAGATATTGAGCATCTCGCTCAGGTTGCGTTCCGAGGGCAAGGCCTGTTCGGCTTTCCACTGTCCGGCATGGATCGCGGCTTCAAGGTTGCGCGCCAGTTGCAGGTACAGCGGGGTCGGCTGGGTATCGTCAGGGCGCAGGGCCAGGATGTGGTTCATCTGTCGAGATTCCGATGCGTTATTGGTTTGTTGTCGCCCGGTAATGTGGCAAAAACTAATACCACTTAAATACCATGTCAACGCCAGTAGTGTGACGATGACGCACGAAAGCAGGCGCTTTATGGGCGTTGGCGGGGATGGTTTGGGAAAGTGGTATTAGGGCGGTCTGGCCGTGAACGCGAAAATCGCAGGGGCGGCGGTTTTTCGAACGGGAATTGGTATTCACCTTTCGAAGCCGGCGCGGCCTGCGATTTTTTTTGTAACGGAGGTGTTTTAGCGGCGTTTCAGCGAGGAGTCAGGGGCGGATTTCGATCATCGTGCCGTCCGGGACCAGGCCCCAGACTTCGCGCATGTCGACGTTGCGCATGGCGATGCAGCCGTCGGTCCAGTCCAGGGTATGGAAGTACTGCTCCGGGTAGTCTTCGCTGTCCGGAGTGCCGTGGATCATGATCATGCCGCCGGGCTCCACGCCCTCGCGGCGCGAGCGGGCGGAATCGCTGATGTTCGGGTAGGAGATATGCATGGCCAGGTTGAAGCGGTCGCTGGTCTTGCGCCAGTCCAGCCAGTAGAAGCCTTCCGGAGTGCGCTTGTCGCCTTCCATGAGCTTCGGCCCCTTGGGTCGTTTACCCAGGGAAATGCGGTAGGTCTTGATGGGTTTGCCGTCGTTGATCAGTTGCAACTGATGGGCCGACTTGAGGACCAGGACTTTTTCGATGACCTTGCCGTTCAGGGTATCCGTCGCGGAGGCGTGGGAGACCGCGATAACCGAGTAGCAGAAAAGAGCGAGCAACCAGCGCATGAAACGATATCCCTAAGAGTACACAGGTGCCGCGTACGTTTTGTTGTTTAAGTGAGGGCAGGCTGAGCCAGGGGCGGAATGGACTCGGAACGCACGGGGTAGTCCTCGTTTCGCCGGTCAGCGAAGAAACATTCTAAGGTACGCCCGACCGTGCGAAAAGCCAGCTCGGACCAGGGAATGTCGGCTTCTTCGAAAAGCCGGACTTCTAGGCTCTCTGTGCCGGCGGCGAAATCCAGGTCCGCCAGTTCGGCGCGGAAGAAGACATGCACCTGGCTGATGTGCGGGACGTCGATCAGGGTATAGATGCTCAGGTTGCGGACCCGGGCGCAGGCTTCCTCGAACGTCTCGCGAATCGCCGCCTGTTCGACGGTCTCGCCGTTCTCCATGAATCCGGCCGGCAGCGTCCAGTAGCCACGACGCGGCTCGATCGCGCGCCGGCACAGCAGCACCTGGGTACCCCAGGTAGGCAGGCACCCGGCGACTATGTTCGGGTTCTGGTAATGGATGGTCTGGCAGTTGTCGCAGACAAAACGCAGGCGCGAATCGCCTTCGGGAATGCGCTGGGTGACCGGGTGACCGCACTGGCTGCAGAATTTCATGCTGGGTATCCGAAAAGGCTGCACCTATCTTGGCGTGCGCGGGGCTTTGTCGGCAAGTTGTCGTTACGCGACATGGCGTGGATCGGGGCTTGGGCGGTCGGTTTGTTTGGTGCATGATGCAAGGTAGTCGACAGATCGAGAAGACTCATGCTGGACGAGCTACTGCACCGGGTAAGCAACCATACGCCGCGACCGCTGGAGACGGATCGACGTTTCCCCGAGGCCGCCGTGCTGGTGCCCATTACCCGCAGTGACGAGCCTGAGCTGGTGCTGACCCTGCGCGCCAAAGGATTGTCCACCCACGGCGGCGAAGTGGCGTTCCCCGGCGGCCGCCGCGACCCGGAAGACCCCGACCTGGTTTTTACCGCCCTGCGCGAAGCCGAAGAGGAAATTGGTCTGCCTCCAGGGCTGGTGGAGGTGATCGGCCCTTTAAGCCCGCTGATTTCCCTGCACGGGATCAAGGTCACGCCCTATGTCGGGGTGATTCCCGATTACGTCGAGTACCTGGCCAATGACGCCGAGATCGCCGCGGTATTCAGCGTGCCGTTGGAGTTTTTCCGCCAGGACCCGCGCGAGCATACTCACCGCATCGATTATCAGGGCCGCAGCTGGTACGTGCCGAGCTACCGCTTCGGCGAGTACAAGATCTGGGGCCTGACGGCGATCATGATCGTCGAGCTGATCAACCTGCTGTATGACGCCCAGATCAGCCTGCACCAACCGCCCAAAAGCTTTATCAATATTTGAAGCCATCGCTCGTATGGCCTGACCCCCACTGTGTATATGAACCTGCCTGGCCTTGAGGACAACAATATGAAATACCGCCTGGGCGACGCCCGTGTCGAAACCCACCCGCAAAGCTGGGTCGCACCCAATGCCACGCTGGTGGGCAAGGTCAAGCTGGAGGAGGGGGCCAACGTCTGGTTCAACGCGGTGCTGCGTGGCGACAACGAGCTGATCCTGATCGGCAGGAACAGCAACGTGCAGGACGGCACGGTGATGCATACCGACATGGGCTTTCCGCTGACCATCGGCACCGGCGTGACCATTGGCCACAACGCCATGCTGCATGGCTGCACCGTCGGCGACTACAGCCTGATCGGCATCAACGCGGTGATTCTCAACGGCGCGAAGATCGGCAAGAACTGCATCATCGGCGCCAACTCGCTGATCGGCGAAGGCAAGGAGATCCCTGACGGTTCGCTGGTGATGGGCTCGCCGGGCAAGGTGGTCCGTGAACTGACCGAGCAGCAGAAGAAGATGCTCGAAGCCAGCGCCGCGCACTATGTGCATAATTCCCAGCGTTACGCCCGCGATCTGGCCGAGCAAGAACAATGACCAAACCCGAAAAACCCGTCCGTTCGCCCTGCGTGAGCATTTGCGCGCTGGACGATGACGATATCTGCACCGGTTGCCAGCGCACGGTGAGCGAGATCACCCGCTGGAGCCGCATGGACAACGCCGAGCGCCGCGAGGTGCTGGCGCTGTGTCATGAGCGCGCCAAGTCCAGCGGGGTGCTGTGGATGATCGGCACCCAGTCCGGCTAGACGGCTATCTCGGGCCAGCTCCCGTCTGGCCCATCCCATCCGCCTGAAGTACCCTGTGCGCCTTACTGACAGGTACTTTTCACCCCATGCTCTTCCTGATCGCCTATATCGGCAGTGTCGTACTGATCAACTACGCTTTTTCTACCGCTCCGCACCTGGACATCATCTGGTCGGCCTGGGGCGGGCTGGTGTTCGTCCTGCGGGACATGGTGCAGACCCGCTTCGGCCATGGCGCGCTCGTCGCCATGCTGGTGGCGCTGGTGCTGTCCTACGTGACCTCCGACCCGGCCATCGCCCTGGCCAGCGCCACGGCGTTCGCGGTCTCCGAGTGCATCGACTGGCTGGTGTTCAGTATCACCAAGCGCCCGCTGCACGACCGCCTGTGGATAAGTTCGGCGTTGAGCATTCCCTTGGACACCTTTATCTTTTTCGGCCTGATCGATGCATTGACCCCGGGCGTGATCCTCACGGCGCTGGGGTCGAAGTTCGCCGGCGTGACCGTGGTCTGGCTGGCCATGGCCTGGCGTTTGCGCAAGGCGGCGTGCGCCAGCTGAGGCCAAAGCGCGCGGTTCATGTAAAATGCCGCGCTTTCTTCCCCATGGGCCGCCTGCCTGGTGTGCGACCCTCGATGATCCGCTCCTTTTTGAGGACTTTCAGATGACCCGTATCGGAACTCCATTGTCGCCAACCGCGACCCGCGTTTTGCTGTGTGGCTGTGGTGAGTTGGGCAAGGAAGTGGTGATCGAGCTGCAACGCCTGGGCGTTGAGGTGATTGCCGTGGATCGCTACGCCAATGCGCCGGCGATGCAGGTCGCCCATCGCAGCCATGTGATCAACATGCTCGACGGTGCCGCGCTGCGTGCAGTGATCGAGGCGGAGAAGCCGCACTTCATCGTGCCGGAGATCGAAGCCATCGCCACCGCCACCCTGGTGGAGCTGGAGTCCGAAGGGTTCACCGTGATCCCGACCGCCCGGGCCGCCCAGTTGACCATGAACCGTGAAGGCATCCGTCGCCTGGCCGCCGAAGAACTGGACCTGCCGACCTCGCCTTACCACTTCGCCGATACCTTCGAAGACTACCGCAAGGCGGTGGACGACCTGGGCTTCCCTTGCGTGGTCAAGCCGGTGATGAGTTCCTCGGGCAAGGGCCAGAGCCTGCTGCGCAGCGTCGACGACGTGCAGAAGGCCTGGGACTACGCCCAGGAAGGCGGGCGTGCCGGCAAGGGCCGGGTGATCATCGAAGGTTTCATCGATTTCGATTACGAAATCACCCTGCTGACCGTGCGCCACGTTGGCGGTACCACCTTCTGCGCGCCGGTCGGCCACCGCCAGGAGAAGGGCGATTATCAGGAGTCCTGGCAGCCCCAGGCCATGAGCCCGAAAGCCCTGGCCGAGTCCGAGCGCGTGGCCAAGGCCGTGACCGAGGCCCTGGGTGGCCGTGGCCTGTTCGGCGTCGAGCTGTTCATCAAGGGCGACCAGGTCTGGTTCAGCGAAGTGTCGCCGCGTCCCCATGACACCGGCCTGGTGACCCTGATTTCCCAGGACCTGTCGCAGTTCGCTTTGCATGCGCGGGCGATTCTCGGCCTGCCGATCCCGTTGATCCGTCAGTTCGGCCCGTCGGCTTCGGCGGTGATCCTGGTGGAAGGCCAGTCGACCCAGACCGCTTTCGCCAACCTGGGCGCGGCCCTGAGCGAGCCGGATACGGCCCTGCGCCTGTTCGGCAAGCCCGAAGTCAACGGCCAGCGCCGCATGGGCGTGGCCCTGGCGCGCGACGAGTCGATCGAGGCCGCGCGGGCCAAGGCGACTCGCGCTTCCCAGGCGGTCGTTGTAGAGCTGTAAAAAACATCGCGGCAAGTCAGATCGCCGCCCGCTCGCTCCTACAGAAGAGCGCGATCTTCTTCTGTAGGAGCGAGGCTTGCCCGCGATAACAATCTCTCAGCCGACCTGGTTCAGGTCGTTATTGCGCGTTTCCTTCAGGCACAGCACAGCGATCAGGCTGAGCACCGCTGCCGCCGACACATAGCCGCCAACCCAACTCAATCCCCCCATCGCCACCAGCTTCTGGGCGAAGAACGGTGCCGCCGAGGCGCCGACGATGCCGCCCAGGTTATAGGCCGCCGATGCGCCGGTATAACGCACGTGGGTCGGGAACAGCTCGGGCAGCAGGGCGCCCATCGGGGCGAAGGTCACGCCCATCAGGAACAGCTCGATGCACAGGAACAGCGCCACGCCCCAGGTCGAGCCCTGGGTCAGCAGCGGTTCCATGGTGAAGCCGGAGAGAATCGCCAGCAGGCCGCCGATGATCAGCACCGGCTTGCGTCCATAGCGGTCGCTGGCCCAGGCCGACAGCGGCGTGGCCGCGGCCATGAACAGCACTGCGAAGCACAGCAGGCCGAGGAAGGTTTCGCGGCTGTAGCCGAGGGTCGCGACGCCGTAGCTCAGCGAGAACACCGTCGAGATATAAAACAGCGCGTAACACACCACCATCGCCGCAGCGCCCAGCAGCACCGGCAGCCAGTACTGGCTGAACAGCTCGACCAGCGGCATCTTGACCCGCTCCTGGCGGGCGATGGCGTTGGCGAATACCGGGGTTTCGTGGAGTTTCAGGCGCACATACAGGCCGACCAGCACCAGGGCGGCGCTGAGCAGGAACGGGATGCGCCAGCCCCAGGAGCGGAACTGTTCGTCGCTCAGGCTCATGGCCAGGGTCAGGAACAGGCCGTTGGCCGCGAGAAAACCGATCGATGGTCCCAACTGCGGGAACATCCCGAACCAGGCGCGTTTGCCTTTGGGCGCGTTTTCCGTGGCGAGCAGCGCGGCGCCGCCCCATTCGCCGCCCAGCCCCAGGCCCTGGCCGAAGCGCAGCAGGCACAACAGGATCGGTGCCCAGGCGCCAATGCTGTCATAGCCGGGCAGCACGCCGATCAGCGTGGTGCACACGCCCATCAGCAGCAGCGATGCCACCAGGGTCGACTTGCGGCCGATCCGGTCGCCGAAGTGGCCGAACAGCGCCGAGCCCAGGGGGCGGGCGAGGAAGGCAATGCCGAAGGTCAGGAACGCCGAGAGCATCTGGGCGGTGCCGGACGTCTGCGGGAAGAATACCGGGCCGATCACCAGCGCGGCGGCAGTGGCGTACACGTAGAAGTCGTAGAACTCGATGGCGGTGCCGATAAAGCTGGCGGTGGCCACGCGGCTGGCGGAGTTGGTCGGCTGGGCAGGCACGGAGGCGCTGTAAGTGGTGCTGGTCGTCATGCGGTTATCCCTGACAGTCATGTGCTCCATGGGAGCGAATTATTATGGTCGAACACCCAGGGATGTGGGTTTGGCGCGGGCGCGGCTCGGGGTGGGAGCGAAACCTGCCAGAAGCGGGCGGAGCAGGGCAGAAGCCGCTGGGTGCGGGTAGCACGCGGGTGCTGCGGGGCTTGGGTAAGCGGATCGATTATAGGAAGGCCCCTAACGATCAAACAAGCGGGACTTGAAACCCTGTAGCCGCTGCCGAGCCTGCGAGGCTGCGATCGACCGCGAGTCGGTCGCAAACCCTGTATCCGCGTTCTGTCTGATACAGCGTATTGGCAGGTTTTGCGCCGGCTGCGCCGTCGATCGCAGGCTGCGCCAGCGGCTACAGGGCTACAGGGCTACAGGGCGGGCGCGGTGAGCGGCTTGGTGTGCCAGATCAGCACGCGACTGACCCGGTTGTCCTCGGTTTCGAGGATTTCCAGGCGGTAGCGGCCGATCTTCAGGCAAACGGCGCTGTCGGGAATGGTCTCCAGCGCTTCGGTGACCAGGCCGTTGAGGGTTTTCGGGCCGTCGCAGGGCAAGTGCCAGCCCAGGCTCTTGTTCAGTTCGCGAATCGAGGCCGCGCCTTCGATCACGAAACGTCCGTCGGCCTGGGGATGGATATGCGGGTTGTCGAGGCTGTGTTCGCTTTCGAATTCGCCGACGATTTCTTCGAGGATGTCTTCCAGGGTGACGATGCCCAGCACTTCGCCGTACTCGTCCACCACCATGCCCAGGCGGCGCTGCTGCTTGTGGAAGTTCAGCAGTTGCAGCTGCAGCGGGGTGCTTTCCGGCACGAAGTAAGGTTCGTGGCAGGCCGCCAGCAGCGCCTCCTGGGTCAGGCTGGCATCCGCCAGCAGGTGACGGATCTGGCGGGTGTTGAGGACCGCCTCGACCTGGTTGATATCGCTGTGGAACACCGGCAGGCGGGTGCGCTTGGACAGGCGCAGCTGCTCGATGATGTCGGCGATGGGGTCGTCGAGGTTGATCCCGTCGACCTCGCTGCGCGGCACCAGGATGTCATTGACGGTGATGTTGTCCAGGGCATGGATGCCCGACACCGGGTGCGGACGGCCGTTGGCATGTTCCTCGGCGCCGTCCGGGTCGGCGGCCTGCTCGTCTTCGCTCTGCTTGACGGCGCCGGCCTTGCGGGTGAAGGGGCGCAGCAACAGCTGGCTGATGCTGTCGAGCAGCCAGGCCGCGGGGTAGATGATCTTCAGCGGCACGCCCAGCAGGGTATTGCCCAGGCTGAGGATCGCATCCGGATAACGGGTGGCCAGGGTGCGCGGGAGGTAGTCGGCGAGTACCAGTAACACGCTGGTGGCGAGCAGGCAGGCCAGCCAGGGGCCGTTTTCCGCCCACTGCAGGAGCGCCAGCAAGGTACTGATGATGACCGCCAGCACCCGGCACAGGGTGTTGCAGAGAATCAGGCTGTCGCGCGGGAAGCTCAGGCGCGCCAGCGGTTTGTCGCCGGAGCGCGAAGCGGTGCGCAGGCTCAGCAGGTGTTGCTGGGCGGCTTCGATGGCGGTGAACAGCCCCGACCACAGCACCAGCAAGGCCAGGACCACGAGCATCGGCTCTATGGGCAGGTTGTCCATTATCGCCGCTCGTCAGATATGCAGGATGTATTCACGGACCAGCTTGCTGCCGAAGTACGCCAGCATCAGCAGGCAGAAGCCGGCCAGGGTCCAGCGAATCGCCTTGTGTCCGCGCCAGCCGAGGCGGTTGCGGCCCCACAGCAGCACGCTGAACACCACCCAGGCCAGGCAGGCCAGCAGGGTCTTGTGCACCAGGTGCTGGGCGAACAGGTTCTCGACGAACAGCCAGCCGGAGATCAGCGACAGCGAAAGCAGGGTCCAGCCGGCCCAGAGGAAGCCGAACAGCAGGCTCTCCATGGTCTGCAGCGGCGGAAAGTTCTTGATCAGCCCGGACGGGTGCTTGTGCTTGAGCTGGTGGTCCTGCACCAGCAGCAACAGGGCCTGGAACACGGCGATGGTGAACATGCCGTAGGCGAGGATCGACAGCAGGATATGGGCGAGGATGCCTGGCTCTTCGTCGATCACCGGCACCGTGCCGGTGGGCACGAACTGCGCCAGCAGCACGGTCAGCGCCCCCAGCGGAAACAGCAGGACCAGCAGGTTCTCCACCGGAATGCGCGAGCAGGCCAGCAGGGTCAGGGCAATCACCGCGGCGGCGATCAGGCTGGCGGCGCTGAAGAAGTCCAGGCCCAGGCCCACGGGCGTCATCAGGTGGGTCAGGAGGCTGGCGCTGTGAGCGAGCAGGGCAAGGATGCCGAGCGAGACCAGCAGGCGCTTGTTCGTCTTGGCGGCTTGAGCCAGACGAGTGCCTTGATAGAGGGTCGCAGCGGCATAGAGACAGGCGGCGGCGAGGGTGGTTAGCAAGCTGGGTGACAAGGGGAGCATAAATCCTGTTAGGCAAGCCCGAAAGTCGTTGAGTTTGGCATAGAACCGCCATCACACGAAAGACCGTGCAACCAGACGGCGGCTGTGCGTCGCACGCAGTCTTCGCTATAATCCGCGACCTGCCCACGGAGCACCTCTTTAATATAGGGGCCCCGAGCCGCCATTACCTCGGTCTACTTAGGGCCTGAAAGGATCGCGCATGTTTGAAAACCTAACCGACCGTCTCTCGCAGACGCTGCGCCATGTCACCGGCAAGGCCAAGCTGACCGAGGACAACATTAAAGACACCCTGCGCGAAGTGCGCATGGCGTTGCTCGAAGCCGACGTCGCCCTGCCGGTGGTCAAGGACTTCGTCAACTCGGTGAAGGAACGTGCGGTTGGCACTGAAGTGTCGCGCAGCCTGACCCCCGGCCAGGCGTTCGTGAAGATCGTCCAGGCCGAACTCGAAAGCCTGATGGGCGCGGCCAACGAAGATTTGAACCTGAGCGCCGTGCCGCCTGCCGTCGTGCTGATGGCCGGTTTGCAGGGCGCCGGCAAGACCACCACCGCCGGCAAGCTCGCGCGCTTCCTTAAAGAGCGCAAGAAGAAGAGCGTGATGGTGGTATCCGCCGACGTTTACCGTCCGGCGGCGATCAAGCAGCTCGAAACCCTGGCCAACGACATTGGCGTGACCTTCTTCCCGTCCGACCTGAGCCAGAAGCCGGTCGCGATCGCCGAAGCGGCTATTAAAGAAGCCAAGCTCAAGTTCATCGACGTGGTCATCGTCGACACCGCCGGTCGTCTGCACATCGACGCTGACATGATGGACGAGATCCAGGCGTTGCACGCGGCGGTCAAGCCGGTGGAAACCCTGTTCGTGGTCGACGCCATGACCGGCCAGGACGCTGCCAACACGGCCAAGGCCTTTGGCGACGCACTGCCGCTGACCGGCGTGATCCTGACCAAGGTCGACGGCGATGCCCGTGGCGGTGCCGCGCTGTCGGTGCGTGCGATCACCGGCAAGCCGATCAAGTTCATCGGTATGGGCGAGAAGAGCGAAGCGCTCGAACCGTTCCACCCTGAGCGTATCGCTTCGCGCATCCTCGGCATGGGCGACGTGCTTAGCCTGATCGAGCAGGCCGAACAGACCCTCGACAAGGAAAAAGCCGACAAGCTGGCGAAAAAGCTGAAAAAAGGCAAAGGCTTCGACCTCGAAGACTTCCGCGATCAGCTGCAACAGATGAAGAACATGGGCGGCCTCGGTGGTCTGATGGACAAGCTGCCGAATATCGGTGGCGTGAACCTGGCGCAAATGGGCAATGCCCAGGGCGCGGCCGAGAAGCAGTTCAAGCAGATGGAAGCCATCATCAACTCCATGACCCCGGCCGAGCGCCGCGACCCCGAGCTGATCAGCGGTTCGCGCAAGCGTCGGATCGCCATGGGTTCCGGCACCCAGGTGCAGGACATCGGTCGCTTGATCAAGCAGCACAAGCAGATGCAGAAGATGATGAAGAAATTCTCCGCCAAGGGCGGGATGGCGAAAATGATGCGCGGCATGGGTGGAATGTTGCCCGGCGGCGGCATGCCGAAGATCTGAAGAATCCGCGCCGGCAGCCATGCCGGCGTTTCCCGCGGGGACGCGGGACCTCCAGCAAACCCGCGCTTGGCGGGAGCTGACTCGCCGTTGTTGCCAACGGCCCTATAGCAAATCTGGATGGCAGCCGGTAGGCGCCGGAAAAAGTCATTTGCAAAAGTCCGGATATTCCTTAGAATATGCGGCCTTTCGGGCACCCATGCCCGCTGTGCATTTAGATTTGCAGCACCGACTACAGGAACGATGTTCACATGCTAACAATCCGTCTTGCCCTTGGCGGCTCCAAAAAGCGCCCGTTTTACCACTTGACCGTGACCGACAGCCGCAACCCACGCGACGGTTCGCACAAAGAACAAGTTGGCTTCTTCAACCCGATCGCTCGTGGTCAAGAAGTCCGCCTGTCCGTGAACCAAGAGCGCGTAGCCTACTGGCTGAGCGTTGGTGCACAACCGTCTGAGCGCGTTGCTCAGCTGTTGAAGGAATCGGCTAAGGCTGCAGCCTGAACCCTATGAACGCGACGCCTGCTCCTGCTGATGATTTGATCGTTATCGGCAAAATCTACTCTGTTCACGGCGTTCGCGGCGAAGTGAAGGTTTATTCCTTTACTGATCCGATTAAAAACCTGTTGGATTACAAAACCTGGACGCTCAAGCGCGAAGGTAGCGTGAAACAGGTTGAGCTGGTCAGCGGACGCGGGAATGAAAAATTCCTGGTCGCAAAGCTCAAAGGTCTCGATGATCGTGAAGAAGCGCGTCTTCTGGCTGGTTATGAGATCTGCGTGCCGCGCAACCTGTTCCCTGAACTGACCGACGGCGAGTACTACTGGTACCAGCTGCAAGGTCTCAAGGTCATCGACACTCACGGACAACTGTTCGGGAAGATCGATCACCTGCTGGAGACCGGCTCGAACGATGTAATGGTGGTCAAGCCTTGCGCTGGCAGCCTGGATGATCGCGAACGCCTGTTGCCCTATACCGAGCAATGCGTGTTGGCCGTCGACCTGGCAGCGGGCGAGATGAAGGTGGATTGGGACGCGGACTTCTGAACGTGGCTAGCCTGCGCGTAGAAGTGATCAGTTTGTTTCCCGAGATGTTTTCCGCCATCAGCGACTACGGCATAACCAGCCGCGCGGTGAAACAGGGGCTCTTGCAGCTGACCTGTTGGAATCCGCGAGACTACACCACGGATCGACATCACACTGTGGACGATCGCCCATTTGGCGGTGGCCCGGGCATGGTGATGAAGATCAAGCCCCTGGAAGATGCTCTGGTTCAGGCCAGGCAGGCAGCCGGGGAGGGCGCGAAGGTGATTTACCTGTCGCCCCAAGGCCGCAGACTGACTCAGTCGGCGGTACGCGAGTTGGCGAATGAGGATGCATTGATCCTGATTGCCGGTCGTTATGAAGGCATTGACGAGCGTTTTATTGAAGCTCATGTCGATGAAGAGTGGTCGATTGGCGACTATGTACTCTCCGGTGGCGAGCTGCCGGCGATGGTCCTGATTGATGCGGTTACGCGACTGCTGCCCGGAGCTTTAGGGCATGCGGATTCCGCGGAGGAGGATTCCTTCACGGATGGTCTGCTGGATTGCCCGCACTACACCCGACCGGAGGTGTATGCGGATCAGCGTGTTCCCGACGTGTTGCTGAGTGGCAACCACGCACACATCCGGCGTTGGCGTTTACAGCAGTCCCTTGGTCGGACCTATGAACGACGCGCCGATCTTCTGGAAAGCCGCTCGCTTTCTGGAGAAGAGAAGAAGCTGCTCGAGGAATACATCCGCGAGCGGGACGATAGTTAACAACGTATCGATGGTAGATCTGACGATTTACCTTAGGAGCACAGCATGACCAACAAAATCATTCTTGCACTCGAAGCAGAGCAGATGACCAAAGAGATCCCAGCCTTTGCCCCGGGCGACACCATTGTCGTTCAGGTGAAAGTGAAGGAAGGCGATCGTTCCCGTCTGCAAGCGTTCGAAGGCGTTGTAATCGCCAAGCGTAACCGCGGCGTGAACAGTGCATTCACCGTTCGTAAAATCTCCAACGGTGTTGGCGTAGAGCGTACTTTCCAGACCTACAGCCCGCAAATCGACAGCATGGCTGTCAAGCGTCGCGGTGACGTACGTAAAGCCAAGCTGTACTACCTGCGCGACCTGTCGGGTAAAGCAGCTCGCATCAAGGAAAAACTGGCTTAAGTCCAGCTTCCGATGCAGAAAAAAGCAGCCTACGGGCTGCTTTTTTGTTGCCCGTCATTTATCCCCGAATTGTGTTTCAGGCAGTAGAACCATGAGCCCCCGCGAGCAAGAAATCCAACGCCGGACCGAGCTGTCGGTGACCCGCGTGACCAAGGCGGTATTCCCGTCGACCACCAACCACCACAACACCCTGTTCGGCGGCACGGCGCTGGCCTGGATGGACGAAGTGTCGTTCATCGCCGCGACCCGTTTCTGCCGGTTGCCGCTGGTCACCGTGTCCACCGACCGTATCGACTTCAATCACCCGATTGCCGCCGGCTCCATCGTCGAGTTGGTGGGACGGGTGGTGAAGGTCGGCAATACCAGCCTCAAGGTCGAGGTTGAGGTGTTCGTCGAGAGCATGAGCTGCGATGGGCGAGAGAAGGCCATCCATGGCCTGTTCAGCTTTGTCGCTATCGATGATGACAAGCGCCCGGTACCGGTGCTGCCGGGGTTTGTCGACTGATCGCGAGCAAGCCTCGCTCTTGTGGGATTTCACCGTTCTGTAGGAGCGAGGCTTGCCCGCGATGGGCTATCAGGCCGCCGTATCCTTCTGAATCAACGCCACCAGGGTCCAGCCCGCGGAGGGCTTGAGGGCGCTGCCTGGCGTCAGCACATGCACCCAGCCGCTGTTGTCGCGAGCGAACAGCAGGGTCGCCCGCTCACCATGCAGCGCCTGGTAATCCTCCCAGCCAAAACCTTCGGTCAGGTTGGTGCTGTACAGCTCCGCACCCTGTCCCAGCAGGCTGGCCAGTTTGCTGTAGGACAGCGTCTCGTTACCCAGCAGGTGCCCGCGATGTTCATGGCTGGCCCGGTGCTTGTCGGTGCGCCGGCTTTCCTGGCTGTTGGCCAGGCCGAACAGGCGCTGATGGCCGAAGTCGTGGCGAAAACGCATGGAGGCCAGGGTGTTCAATTCGCCGGAGGGCGACAGCGCCAGCAGATGGCCAAGCCCCACCAGGTCCAGATGGGCATCGGCATGTTGCGATGCCGGGTTGCCGAAATAGGTCGGCAGGCCGTCCATGCGCGCGGCACGGATGTTTTCCCAGCTCGAGTCGGTCAGCAGCACGCGGCTGCCCAGTTGTTGCAGGGCCTTGCCGATGGCTCGCGCCGGAGCGTTCGCGCCGACGATCAGGAAGCCGCTTGGCGCCGGTTCCGCGACCTTCAGCAGACGTGCCAGCGGCCGCGCAGTGGCACTTTGCAGCACCACGGTGCCGATGATCACGGCAAAGGTCAGCGGTACCAGCAGCAGCGCCCCTTCATGACCAGCTTGGTCCAGGCGAATGGCGAAGATCGCCGAGACCGCCGCGGCAACGATGCCTCGAGGCGCGATCCAGGCCAGCAGGGCCCGCTCGCGCCAGCTCAGGTTCGAACCAGCGGTGGACAGCAGCACGTTCAATGGCCGGGCGATGAACTGGATCACCAGCAGCAGAATCAACACCAGCGGCCCCAGGGCGATCAGGGCATGCAGGTCCAGGCGCGCCGCCAGCAGGATGAACAGCCCGGAAATCAGCAGCACACTGAGGTTTTCCTTGAAGTGCAGGATGTGCCGGACGTCGACGTCCTTCATGTTGGCCATCCACATGCCCATCAGGGTCACGGCCAGCAGGCCGGACTCATGCATCATCTGGTTGGCGCCGATGAAGATGCCCAGCACCGCCGCCAGCGTGGCCAGGTTGTGCAGGTATTCCGGCAGCCACTGGCGGCGCATGATGGTCCCCAGCACCCAGCCGCCGACGATGCCGAACAGGCTGCCGCAGAGGATCACCCCGCCGAAGGTCATCAGGCTGTGCTGCAGGCCCTGGCCCTCGGCGCTGGCGATGATGAAGCTGTAGACCACTACCGCCAGCAGGGCACCGATCGGGTCGATGACGATGCCTTCCCAGCGCAGGATGTTGGCGATCGACGCCTTGGGCCGCACCACCCGCAGCATGGGCACGATCACGGTGGGTCCGGTGACCAGGGTCAGGGTGCCGAACAGCAGCGCCAGCAACCAGTCGAAGCCCAGCAGCCAGTGCGTGGCCAGGGTGATCACCGCCCAGGTCGAAAGGGCGCCGATGGTCACCAGCCGGTGCACCACCTTGCCGATCTCGCGCCACTCCGACAGGTGCAGGGTCAGGCTGCCTTCAAACAGGATCAAGGCCACCGCCAGCGACACCAGTGGCATCAGCAGCGGTCCGAACAGTTCCTGCGGGTCGAGCCAGCCCAGGACCGGGCCGGCGAGAATGCCGCTCAACAGCAGGAACAGAATGGCCGGCAGTTTCAGGCGCCAGGCCAGCCATTGGCAGCCCACTGCCGCCACGCCTATGCCGCCAAAGGCCAACAGAATCTGTTGTTCGTTCATTGAAGCTCCCTGTTCCTTGAAATAGCGGGCTATGAAAGACTAGCGACCCTCTGCACAGTTCACTATTTATTTGCGCCCGGCCTCAAGGCCGCGCCTTTCGAGTATTTATGCCTGCCATCGACCATCCCCTGATAGACCGTTTCCTCGATGCGCTATGGCTGGAAAAGGGCCTTTCGGACAACACCCGCGAGGCCTATCGCAGTGACCTGGCGTTGTTCAACGGCTGGCTGCAGGAAAAGGGGCTGGAGCTGGTGAATGCCGGCCGCGAGCTGATTCTCGACCACCTCGCCTGGCGGGTGGAGCAGGCCTACAAGCCACGCTCGACCGCGCGTTTTCTCTCCGGGGTGCGCGGCTTCTATCGTTACCTGCTGCGGGAAAAGCTGATTGCCGTGGACCCCACGCTGCAAGTCGACATGCCGCAGTTGGGGCGGCCGTTGCCCAAGTCTTTGTCGGAGGCCGATGTCGAGGCCCTGCTGGCCGCTCCCGACCTGAGCGAGGCCATCGGCCAGCGCGATCGCGCCATGCTTGAAGTCCTGTATGCCTGCGGCCTGCGGGTGACCGAGCTGATCAGCCTGACCCTGGAGCAGGTCAACCTGCGCCAGGGCGTGTTGCGGGTGATGGGCAAGGGCAGCAAGGAGCGCCTGGTGCCGATGGGCGAGGAAGCGATTGTCTGGGTCGAGCGCTACATGCGCGATGCCCGTGGCGAGCTGCTCGGCGGGCGGCCCAGCGATGTGCTGTTCCCCAGCCAACGTGGCGAGCAGATGACCCGGCAGACCTTCTGGCACCGGATCAAGCATCAGGCCAAGGTCGCCGGGATCGGCAAGTCGCTGTCGCCGCATACCTTGCGACATGCCTTCGCCACCCATCTGCTCAACCACGGCGCCGACCTGCGGGTGGTGCAGATGCTGCTGGGCCACAGCGATCTGTCGACCACCCAGATCTACACCCATGTCGCCCGGGCCCGTTTGCAGGACCTGCATGCCAAGCACCATCCCCGCGGTTGAGTGAGGTGTCGGTCGCCGCGAACGCCGGCTGCGGCGACCCGGGAGCGGTTCCGCGCCGATCGGCAAATGACCGGCTTGGCTCAGCGGGAGCCCGCCAGGCGGGCCTTATGTGGTAGGCTTTGCCGGTTTACAAAGTGGGCCGTTATGACCCGGTGTTCCAGTACGGGCGTTCTGACCGTCCCATTTGTCCGCCTTCAGGAGTTCCCAATGCGCGTGACCCAGATAATCGCCGCGGCAGCCATTGCGTTGGCCAGTACCTTTGTTATGGCCGATGACGCCGCCGAAAAAGCGATTCGTAAAAGCCTCCAGGGCCTGCAACTCGAAGTCCCGGTAGAAAGCATCAGCGCCAGCCCGCTGCCCGGTGTCTATGAAGTCAAGCTCAAGGGCAGCCGCGTGCTGTACGCCAGCGCCGACGGCCAGTTCGTGATGCAGGGCTACCTGTTCCAGCTCAAGGACGGCAAGCCGGTCAACCTGACCGAAAAGACCGAGCGCCTGGGCGTGGCCAAGCTGATCAACGCCATTCCGGTCGCTGAAACCGTGGTCTACCCGGCTATCGGCGAAACCAAGACCCACATCACCGTCTTCACCGACACCACCTGCCCGTACTGCCACAAGCTGCACGCCGAAGTGCCTGAGCTGAACAAGATGGGCGTGGAAGTGCGTTATGTCGCCTTCCCGCGCCAGGGCCTGGGTTCGCCGGGCGACGAGCAATTGCAGGCGGTCTGGTGCTCGGCCGACAAGAAAGCGGCCATGGACAAGATGGTCGATGGCAAGGAAATCAAGGCCGCCAAGTGCGCCAACCCGGTTTCCAAGCAATTCGCCCTGGGCCAGTCGATCGGGGTGAACGGCACGCCGGCCATCGTTTTGGCCGACGGCCAAGTGATTCCGGGCTACCAGCCTGCGCCACAAGTCGCCAAACTGGCGCTGGGCGCGAAATAATCCTGCGTCGTCGAGCCTTTGACGATCATGACGCGGCGGTTGTGGCCGACGCGTCATTAATAGAGAGCCGTGTGGTTTGCGGCTGTTTTCCACGGCCGACCTAGTGTCGGCCGTTTCATGGGGAGTTCAGAGTGAATCCGGTCAAAGTGGGCATCTGTGGGCTGGGTACCGTCGGTGGCGGTACCTTCAATGTACTTCAGCGTAACGCCGAGGAAATTGCTCGTCGTGCCGGGCGTGGAATCGAAGTGGCACAAATTGCCATGCGCACGCCAAAGCCTCAGTTCCAAACGACCGGTATTGCGATTACCAACGATGTGTTCGAAGTGGCCACGAACCCTGAGATCGACATCGTCATAGAGCTGATGGGCGGCTATACCGTTGCCCGCGAGCTGGTACTCAAGGCCATCGAGCATGGTAAACATGTGGTCACCGCCAACAAGGCGCTTATCGCCGTACACGGTAACGAAATTTTCGCCAAGGCCCGTGAGAAGGGTGTGATCGTGGCGTTCGAGGCCGCCGTGGCGGGTGGTATTCCAGTCATCAAGGCGATCCGCGAAGGCCTGTCGGCCAACCGTATCAACTGGGTGGCCGGGATCATCAACGGCACTGGCAACTTCATTCTCACCGAAATGCGCGAGAAGGGTCGCACCTTCGAAGACGTGCTGGTCGAGGCCCAGGCCCTGGGTTACGCCGAAGCCGACCCGACCTTCGACGTCGAAGGCATCGACGCCGCGCACAAGCTGACCATCCTGGCGTCCATCGCCTTTGGTATCCCGCTGCAGTTCGACAAGGCCTACACCGAAGGCATCACCAAGCTGACCACCGCCGACGTGAACTACGCCGAGGCCCTGGGTTATCGCATCAAGCACCTGGGCGTGGCCCGCCGCACCGATGCCGGCATCGAGCTGCGCGTGCACCCGACGCTGATCCCGGCCGATCGTCTGATCGCCAACGTCAATGGCGTGTTCAACGCGGTGATGGTCAACGGCGACGCCGTCGGCTCCACCCTGTACTACGGCGCCGGCGCCGGCATGGAGCCGACCGCTTCGTCGGTGATCGCCGACCTGGTGGACGTGGTTCGCGCCATGACCAGCGACCCGGAAAACCGTGTGCCGCACCTGGCCTTCCAGCCGGACTCGCTGTCGGCGCACCCGATCCTGCCGATCGAGGCCTGCGAAAGCGCCTACTATCTGCGGATCCAGGCCAAGGATCACCCGGGCGTACTGGCCCAGGTGGCGAGCATCCTGTCCGAGCGCGGCATCAACATCGAGTCGATCATGCAGAAAGAGGTCGAAGAACACGACGGCCTGGTGCCGATGATCCTGCTGACCCACCGTGTGGTGGAACAGCGCATCAACGATGCGATCACCGCGCTGGAAGCCCTGCAGGGCGTGGTCGGTCCGGTCGTGCGGATCCGTGTCGAACATCTGAATTAATTCAGCGGCAAGCGCCAAGCCGCAAGCTGCAAGTAAAAGCCGATTCGCTTTGACTTGTCGCCTGTCACTTGAAGCTTGCAGCTCCACACCAAAGGTTTGCTTATATGCGTTACATCAGCACCCGCGGCCAGGCACCGGCCCTGAATTTCGAAGACGTCCTGCTGGCCGGCCTGGCAAGCGACGGCGGTCTGTACGTACCGGAAAACCTGCCACGTTTCACCCAGGAGGAAATCGCTTCCTGGGCCGGCCTGCCGTATCACGAGCTGGCGTTCCGGGTGATGCGCCCGTTCGTCACCGGCAGCATTCCGGATGCCGACTTCAAGAAAATCCTTGAGGAAACCTACGGCGCTTTCTCCCACAACGCCATCGCTCCGCTGCGCCAGCTGAACGGCAACGAGTGGGTCCTGGAGCTGTTCCACGGCCCGACCCTGGCGTTCAAGGACTTCGCCCTGCAGCTGCTGGGTCGCCTGCTGGACTACGTGCTGGAGAAGCGCGGCGAGCGCGTGGTGATCATCGGCGCCACTTCCGGTGATACCGGTTCGGCCGCCATCGAAGGCTGCAAGCGTTGCGACAACGTCGATATCTTCATCCTGCACCCGCACAACCGTGTGTCCGAAGTGCAGCGCCGGCAGATGACCACCATCTTCGGCGAGAACATCCATAACATCGCCATCGAAGGCAACTTCGACGACTGCCAGGAAATGGTCAAGGCCAGCTTCGCCGACCAGGGCTTCCTCAAGGGCACCCGCCTGGTGGCGGTGAACTCGATCAACTGGGCGCGGATCATGGCCCAGATCGTCTACTACTTCCACGCAGCCCTGCAACTGGGAGGCCCGGCGCGTTCGGTGGCGTTCTCGGTGCCGACCGGCAACTTCGGCGATATCTTCGCCGGTTACCTGGCCCGCAACATGGGCCTGCCGATCAATCAGTTGATCGTCGCCACCAACCGCAACGACATCCTGCACCGCTTCATGAGCGGCAACCAGTACGTCAAGGAAACCCTGCACGCGACCCTGTCGCCGTCGATGGACATCATGGTCTCGTCGAACTTCGAGCGCCTGCTGTTCGACCTGCACGGTCGCAACGGTGCCGCGCTGGCCGGGCTGATGGACTCCTTCAAGCAGGGTGGCGGTTTCAGCGTCGAGCAGGAGCGCTGGACCGAAGCGCGCAAGCTGTTCGACTCCCTGGCCGTGGACGACGCCCAGACCTGCGAGACCATCGCCGAAGTCTTCGCCCAGACTGGCGAAGTGCTCGACCCGCACACCGCGATCGGCGTCAAGGCCGCCCGTGAGTGCCGTCGCAGCCTGGATATCCCGATGGTGGTGCTGGGCACCGCGCATCCGGTGAAGTTCCCGGAAGCGGTGGAGCAGGCCGGGATCGGCAAGGCCCTGGAATTGCCGGCGCACCTGTCCGATCTGTTCGAGCGCGAAGAGCGTTGCACCGTCCTGGCCAACGACCTGAAGGCCGTCCAGGCCTTCGTCAGCCAGCACGGCAATCGCGGCAAACCGCTCTGATCGACTGACATCGATCGTCAACAAGGCCCGTCTCTGACGGGCTTTGTCTTTTTATACACAGGCTGTTTATCGCGGCGTGCCTTCAATGACGGAGCTTAAGGACGGAGCTCAAGGACAGGGCGGCGACGCGTCGAGGATCACCCACAGGATACTTATGTTGCTGCGCCCGGTTTTGTGCACATTGATGGTTTTGGCGACGCTGGCCCTGGCCCCGTGCCTGATGGCGGCGCAGAACCTGCCCTTCAAGCTGGTGCCAGCCTTCGTCGAACTGGAGCCGCTCACCCTGGCCCCGGTCGAACGGCAATGGCTGGCGGGCCGTGGCACCTTGAAGGTGGGCATTTCGATCGATGACTACCAGCCGATCGACATCACGCGCGACCGCAATCGTTACCAGGGTATCAGCGCCGACTACCTGAGCCTGGTCGGCGAACGCCTGGGCATGCCCATGGAGGTGTTGGGGTTCTCCGAGCGCGAGCAAGCGGTCGAGGCGCTGCGCAATGGCACGATCGATATTCTCACCAGCGCCAACGGTTACGAGCGCGGGGTTGCCGGTCTGCACTTTTCCAGCGACTACATGCCTGACCGGGCGGTGGTGGTCGTACGCCGGGACGAGGCCCAGATCCCCGAGGACCTGGCCGGCAAGAAAGTGGTGCTGCTGGAAGGGTATGCGGACGCGAAGGTCGCCCACGCGGCTTATCCCCACAGCCAGATCATTCTCTCGCCCAATCTGTACAGCGGCCTGGAAGCGCTGAATCAGGGGGATGTCGATGCCTTTATCGGCAATGAAGTGATCGTCCGTGCCTACAAGGCGCTGCGTCCTTACCTGGGGTTGCAGGTCCGCACCGGCAGCCGGCTGCCGCCGATCGGCTTTGCCTTCGCCACGCGCCAGAGCGACCCGTTGTTGAGCCGCCTGATCGAGCGAGCGCTGGAGAGCATCGACGATTCCACGGACCGGGAAATCCTGGCCCGCTGGACTACCGGGCTGGGCGCCAGCACCGGCGACGAGCGGATCAAGTTGAGCAAGGCGGAGCGCGCCTGGCTGCTCGAACATCAGCATGTGGTGGTGGCTTCCCAGCAGTACCCACCCTACGTGTTCAAGGACAAGGACGGCCAGTGGACCGGGCTGAACATCGACCTGCTCAACCGCATTTCGAGAATGACCGGCCTGCAGTTCATCCAGGAGGAAAGCTTTTCCACGACCCATACCCTGGACCTGCTGCTCAAGGGCCGGGCCCAGATGAACACCACCTTGTCGGCCAATGACGAGCGCTGCGGCTTCCTCGACTTCACCCACCCCTTTGGCGGTTCGGCCTGGGTGTTCGTGGTCCGCGTCGAGGACATCCAGCTCAACACCTTCAGCCAGTTGGCGGGCAGGGTGCTGGCGCTGCCGGCCAAGCATGCGCTGGAGAGCTACGTCCGGCAGAACTACCCGAAGGTCCGCCTGCGTTCGGTCGCTACCTACCAGGAGGCGCGGGCCCTGGTGGCCAATGGCGAGGCCGACGCGACTATCCAGAATGAAGTCGAGGTGCAGGGGTATCCGGCGAACGGGCTGCGCATCGGCCGCAGTGTCGAAGGCAAGTGGTCGGCCGACGAGTTGTCGGTGCGCCGGGACCAGCCCGAGCTGCTGAGCATTCTGAACAAGGCCCTGGAAGCCTTCCCGGTGGCCGAGCTCAGCGCCATCCGCCTGAAATGGCTGGGGGTGACCCCGGTGCCGGTGCCCATGTGGCAGCGGGTGCCAGTGTGGATCTACTGGGTCACCTTCACCGCCATCCTGTTCGGCCTGCTGTCCCTGGCCTGGAACACCCGGCTCAAGGGGCAGATCCGCCAGCGCCTGCAAGCCGAGCAACGACTCAACGACCAGGTGGCGTTCAAGCGCGCCTTGCTCGACGGTATCCCCAACCCGATCTTCGTCCGCGACCTGGCCGGGCGCCTGATCACCTGCAACAAAAGCTACGAAACCCAGACCGGCATGCGCCTGGAACAGATCAAGGGGCTGTGCCTGACCGAGCTGGATGTGTTGCCCGAGGCCACGGCCCGGCAGTTGCACCGCGAGTTCCTGGAGCAGCTGGAGTCCCAGGAGTCGGTGTTCGTCGACCGTCAGATCGAGTCCAGAAGGGGCCCGGTGCATGTCTATCAATGGACGGTGCCGTTCTACAGCGCCCAGGGTGAGTTGCAGGGGTTGCTGGGGGGCTGGATCGATATCACCGAGCGCAAGCGCCTGGAGGAAGAGCTGCTGCAAGCGCGTCGCGCGGCGGATCAGGCGAACTACGCCAAGAGCGCCTTTCTCTCGACCATGAGCCACGAAATACGCACGCCGATGAATGCGATCATCGGTTTGCTGGAACTGGAAAAGGAACAGGCGCGCCTGCGCGGCATGCCGTTTTCCGATGCGCTGCGCGTGGCCTACCAATCGGCGCAGGAGCTGGTCGGCCTGATGGGCGATAACCTCGACCTGGCCAAGATCGAGGCCGGGCACATGCAGCTGGCGCCGCAGACCGTGGCCCTGCGAGGCTTCTTCGAAGACATACAGCAATTGTTCGAGGTCACCGCGCGCAACAAGGGGCTGCATCTGACGCTGGCCTTCGACAAGGCGGCGGACGGTTTCTACTGGCTCGACCCGCTGCGCCTGCGCCAGGTGCTGCACAACCTGCTGAGCAATGCCCTGAAGTTCACCCAGGCCGGTGAGGTGCGGGTGTCCGTGGAGCGCCAGGCCGATGAACATGGCGCCGACCGTTTGTGCATCAGCGTGGCCGACACCGGGTCGGGCATCAGCCCCGAGAAGCAGGCGAGCCTGTTCGATCCGTTCATCCAGGCCCATCTGCAGACGACGCCGGAGCAGGGCGGCACCGGCCTGGGCCTGAGTATCTGCAAGCAACTGGTGGAGCTGATGGGCGGGCGCATTCTGCTGCAAAGCCAACCTGGCGCGGGAACCACCGTGACCCTTGAGCTTTACCCGGAACAGGTGGTCGAGGATTTCAGCCAGTCGCCCCAGGTGACTCGCGAGCGCCCGCAGAGCCGTCGCATGTCGGTGCTGGTGGTCGACGACGTGCGCGCCAATCGCATGGTGCTCAGCCAGCAACTGATGTTCCTCGGGCACAAGGTGGTGGCGCTTGACAGCGCCGAGGCGGCGCTGGCGCGCTGGCAGGGCGAGGCGTTCGACCTGGTGATGACCGACTGCCACATGCCGGGCATGAGCGGTTATCAGCTGAGCGAAGCGATACGGCAGATCGAGGCCCGGGAAGGGCGTGACGCCTGCCCGCTGATCGGTTGCACGGCCAATGCCTTCGAGGATGAGCAGCAGCGCTGCGAGCAGGCCGGCATGGATGAACTGCTGGTCAAGCCGGTGACCCTGGACCGGCTGGCGCAGATGCTTGCGCGCTTCTTGCCGCCGCCGTCCTTCGACATCCAGACCCTGCGCTCCATGACCCAGGCGGACGAGCCGATCCTGCAACGCATGCTGCGCGAGCTGTGGAGCAACCTGGGGCAGGAGCAGGCGGCCCTGGAGTCGGCGGTGCTGGAGCAGGACTGGGCGCGTATCGGCGCGTCCACGCACCGCCTCAAAGGGGTGTGCTGCCTGATCGATGCGCTGCCGCTGGCCCAGGTCTGCATCGACCTGGAGGCCGTTGCCCGGGCCCACTCGACGGCGGTGCTGGCGGAGCACTGGCTGCGCCTGAAGGAGGCCATCGGCTGCTTGCGCAGCGATATCGAGCCGCATCTGGGTAGCGATTAAGACTTGTCTTATGGGGCGGCCTGCTCGCTGCGATTAACGTACCGGCCCGCTGCGGATTCTCGCCGCTCTCGCCGTATCGGAGGTCGTTCCATGCACAGGTTGAAAGTGCTCGTTCTTGAAGACAATTCGTTCCAGTTGATGGCCCTGCACCAGATGCTCAACGCCAATGGCGTGTTCAACGTGTTGAATGCCGAAAGCGTTGCCGCCGCCCGGCAATCCCTGGACAGCAAGGGGCCGGTGGATATCGCCATCTGCGATCTGTACCTGGAGCAGGCCGACGGGCTGGAACTGATTCGCTACCTGGCAGAGCAGCAACGGGCGAGGGCGCTGATCATTCTCAGCGACGCGCAAGCGGATGTCCGCGAAGGCGCCGCGGCGATGGCCCGGCAGCAGGGCCTGAATGTGCTGGGCTGTCTGCCCAAGCCGGCCTCGGTGACCCTGGTCAATGAACTGCTGGGCCTGTACCAGCAATGTTTCGAGCCTGGGCCGCAAGACTTGTCGCTGGCCCAGGTGCGCGAAACCCTGGCCCTGGATGTGTTCCAGCCGGAGGTGCCGACCGCCGAGGAAGGGCAGGCGGCGGTACAGCGCCATGGGGTCGCGCATTTCCAGCCGGTGGTCAGCCAGGACGGCGAGGTCCTGGGCGTCGAGGCGCTGGCGCGTTGGCAGCACCCGGAACACGGCTTGATGCTGCCCGCCGAGTTCCTGCCAGTGATCGAATTCGCCGGCCTGGAGGAAGCCTTCACCTGGCTCATGCTGGAGCAGGCCCTGCAATTGTCGGCCGGAGTGCGCCTGGTCATGGGCCGTTCGCTGGCGATCTCGGTGAATATCCCGGTGGGCATGCTGGAACTGCCGAACTTCGCGCGCCAGCTGGAAACCCTGCTACGGCGTTTTGAAGTGCCGGCACGCCTGCTGACCCTGGAAATTGTCGAGACCACCGAACTGGAAACCGATATCGCCCATGTGGAGGCCCTGCTGCGCCTGCGCATGATCGGCTGCAAGCTGTCGATTGGCGACTTCGGCACCGGCGGCACCAGCCTGCAGCGCCTGTTGGAATTGCCGTTCACCGAGCTGAAGATCCCGCCGGCCTTTGTCTGCGGGCTGGCTGGCGATGAGCGCAAGGCGGCCGTGGTGGCCGGCGCCATGAGCATGGCCCGGCGCATGTCGCTGGGCGTGGTGCTGGCGGGTATCGAGAGCGCCGCCGACTACCAGGCGGCCAAGAAGCTGGGGCAGGCGCGCCTGCAAGGCTGTTTCATCGCCGAGCCCATGAGCGCCGTCGCCGTGCGCCAGTGGATCGCCCGGCGCTTGCATGACGACCTCGACGAGCAGGCCGGCTGAGCCGGGCTCAGGCGAGCCCGTGTTCCTGCACGTAGATGTACAGCGCCGCGGCGCTGGACAGGCCGAGCTTGCGCATGGCGCTGACCTTCTGGGTGCTGACGGTCTTTTTGCTGCGGCTGAGCTTCGCGGCGATTTCCCCGACCGTCAGCCCGGCCGCCAGCAGGCGGATGACCTCGAGCTCGCGGGGCGACAGCTGTTCTCCGGACAACAAGCGATCCGGTCCGACCTCGCCCGCCAGGCTGAGAAGTTGCTGGATGGCCTGGGCGACAAACACCTTGTCGCGGCGCACATGGCTGATCGCCGCCGGCAGCTCGTCGGCCAGGCTGGCCTTGCTCAGCAGCCCCGAGACGCCCAGGTCGAGAATCGAACGGAACAGCCCGGCATTGTTGAGCATGGTCACCACCACGATCGGCAGCTGGGGATGATGCCGGCGCAGTTGCTCGATCAGGCGCAGGCCATCGTTCTGCTGTTCGCCCGGCATCATGAAGTCTGTGACCAGTACGTCGCAGGGACAGCTTTGCAGCAGTTCGCCGAGGGCGGTCGGGGAGCTGGCTTCGCCGACGATCTCCAGGTTGTCGTCGCGCTCCAGGACGGCCCGCAGGCCGATGAGGAAAATCGGGTGATCGTCGGCCAGGACGATCCGCAGTTTTTTATTGGACGTTTGATTCAAGACTCGCTCCGGTGAGAAGGCAGCATTTCGGACAGGCCCTGCAACCGGGCAACCGTCATCGCTGCGCCGCCGGGCTTTGCCAACCGCTCGAGGAGAGGGCCCCCATGGCCACACCCCCACCTGCCAGAAAGACCTGCGCCAGGCCTGAAAATCCGCCTCGGGAGCAGGTCGCGATGCCGGTTCGGATCGACCCTCGGCGCTATTCCTGCCAACAGGCGGTATTGCGCTACAAGAAGGTCGAGGCGCTGATCGATCAACCGGCACCGTCGCGTTCGTTTCTGGTTTGAGTGCCGATTCTAGTCTGATCCGGGCTGTTTTTTATCTGTCATGTTTTGCGGGCATGCTGGATCGACTCAGGTCGGCAACCGCCAGCGGTTGCGAACTTTCTTCTCTGGGCGATGGTCACTTGAATGCCAGAAAGCTACCGGCATTGGTGTATTCGAGCCTTAATTCCAGCTATTGAGTGGTGATCGAGATGGAAAGTATCAGCCTATTGTTGGGTGAAGCTTTGAGCCCGTATCAGGTAACTCTGACCCCGCGCGCGCAGGGGGAATGCCTGGTAACCCTGAAGAATGCCTTGGGGGCCATCGTGGTCGAGCGCGAGTTCAGCCAGGCCCAGTTGACCGACAAGCGCCAGTTGACCGATGTCGTCGACGGTCTGCATCGCGACGTATTGATCGCCGAAGGCCGTCTGGAACCCTGTGTCATCGCGGCCTTGCGCAATGTGGCCCGGGAGAAGACGTTCGACAGCGCACGCTGACTGGAATTTTCGGGAACCTTCGCAGCAAGCCATCAGTCAGACCCTTGGCAACAGGATCGAGCATTGTGCTCCGGTGCTTGTCGCCTGTTGCGCGGGTCTGGTTTCAGGCCACGTTTAACCCCGAGTCGTCTCCCCACTGCTCGGGGTTTCTTTTTGCCCGGATTTTTTATCGCTGCGGCGTGTCGCGGAAAAACGCCAGGGCATCGCTGCGGTATTGCTCGCGCTGCGACGGTTCCAGCCACTGGGCATAAAGCTCCAGCAAGGTGTGCGGGCGCAGTTCGAGCAGCGCCCGGTTGATGCGCTCCACCGCCTGCCGGCCCTGCGCTGTGTTCGAGCAGCCGACGTTCACTGACTGGTACCTGGGCATGCCCTGGATCGGGTAGAACTCCAGCTCATCGGGATCGATCCCTTGCTGTTGCGCCTGGAAACGGATTTCTGTCTGGTAACCGATCAAGGCTTTCAGGCGCCCGTGGCGTTGCATCTGCAGCAGGTTGCCGATGGCGCTGTTGCCGTAGTGGGCCATCAGCGCGCCGAGCGGAGCCTGTTTGAGCAGGCTGTCGATCGGTTCGCCATAACTGCGCTCGGCCACCACGCCCACATTGTGCAGGGGGCTGACCAGCAGTGCGCCCAGGTCGATCTGGCCGTCATGGATAAACGGCAGCAGGTCGGGACGGTCCTGGCGCCGTACCGCCAGGCCGTTGCTGAATATACGAAAAGTGGTGATGGAAAACGCCAGCCATTGTGCTCGCTGCGGGGTGAACAGCAGCGCCGGATCGCAGACGAAGGGCAGTTCCCGGAGCATCTGCATGGCCCGGGCGCGGTTGACGTGCACGAACTGATGGTCGTACTCCGGCAGGCTGGCCATCAGCACGGGCAGGGCCTGATCGATCACGCCCAGGCCTTTTTGCGGACCTTCGAAAATCGTCATCGGCGGCAGGTCGCGCAACACCCAGATCAGCGTGTCCCGGGCCTGGCTGGCCGGTGACCAGGCGCCGAGCGCCAGCAGCATCGACAACAGGCGTATGCCACGAATCATTCGCCTGCTACGGCATGGGGTCATCAGGCTGCTGATCCTTGTCGGTAAAAGGCATCGTTTTTCAAACTAGATCGCGCCGTTGTCACGCAGGCTTTTGATCTGCTGCTCGTCGTAGCCCAGGGCGCCCAGTACCTGGGCATTGTGTTCGCCGAGCGCGGGGCCGACCCATTCGGACGAGCCCGGGGTGTCCGAGAGTTTCGGCACGATGCCGGGCATCTTGAATGCCTTGCCGTCCGGCAGCTTGGCCTGGAGGAACATTTCCCGGGCGAGAAACTGCGGATCGCTGAACATGTCCTCGGCGCTGAAGATGCGGCTGGCAGGGACTTGTGCCTGGTTCAGCAATTCGAGCACAGGCTCCAGCGGCAGCGAGTTGACCCAGCGATCGATGACTCCGTACAGCTCGTCGCGCCGGCTGTCGCGGCCGTCGTTGCTGGCCAGGGCCGGGTCGTTGGCCAGGTCGTCGCGGCCGATCAGCAGCATGAAGCGCTTGAAGATCGCATCGCCGTTGGCGCCGATCTGCACATGCTTGCCATCGGCGCTGGTGTGAATGGAGGAGGGCGTGATGCCGGGCATAATGTTGCCGGTGCGTTCGCGGATGAAGCCGAAGACATCGAACTCCGGGACCATGCTTTCCATCATGGCGAAGATCGCTTCGTACAACGCCACGTCCACCACCTGGCCCTGGCCGCCGTTGACCTCACGGTGCCGCAGGGCCATCAGCGCGCCGATCACGCCCCACAGGGCGGCAATCGAGTCGCCGATGGAAATGCCGGTGCGCACCGGCGGACGGTCCTCGAAACCGGTGATGTAGCGCAGCCCGCCCATGGATTCGCCGACCGCGCCGAAACCGGGCTGGTCCTTCATCGGCCCGGTCTGGCCGAAGCCGGACAGGCGCACCATCACCAGCTTGGGGTTGAGGGCGTGCAGGGTGTCCCAGCCCAGGCCGAGTTTTTCCAGGACCCCGGGGCGAAAGTTCTCGATCAGGATGTCGGCCTCGGCCAACAGCTTCTTCAGCACCTCCAAGCCGTCCGGGTGCTTGAGGTTCAGGGTCAGGGACTTTTTGTTGCGCGCCTGGACGAACCACCACAGGGATGTGCCTTCATACAGCTTGCGCCACTTGCGCAGCGGGTCGCCGCCGTCCGGCGATTCGACCTTGATCACCTCGGCGCCGAATTCGGCGCAGATGCGCGAGGCGAACGGGCCGGCGATCAGGGTGCCGAGTTCGACGACTTTCAGGCCGGCAAGGGGTTTGGCGGTAAGCGGCATGGAAGATCCTTGTAGGACAAAGATTGGACGGTAGAGCGTTTTAACATAGCCCGGCGTTCCCTCGCCAAAGGATGATGGTGCGCGATTCGTGGATTGGCGCGTGCATCGGTTAGACTTGCCGCCTTTCCTCGTATCAAGAAGCCCCGTCCATGGCCCAGCCGTCTACCACCTACAAGTTTGAATTGAACCTGACTGACCTCGATCGCGGGGTGTACGAAAGCGTCAAGCAAACCATCGCCCGCCATCCGTCGGAAACCGAAGAGCGCATGACCGTGCGTCTGCTGGCCTACGCCCTTTGGTACAACGAACACCTGTCGTTCGGTCGTGGCCTGTCGGAAGTGGATGAGCCGGCCCTGTGGGAAAAAAGCCTGGACGACCGCGTGCTGCACTGGATCGAAGTCGGCCAGCCGGACGCCGAGCGCCTGACCTGGTGTTCGCGCCGTACCGAGCGCACCAGCCTGCTGGCCTACGGCAGCCTGCGTGTGTGGCAGACCCGCGTAGTGGACGCGGTGAAGAACCTGAAGAACCTCAATATCGCCGGCGTGCCCCAGGACGTCCTGGAAGTCCTGGCCAAGGACATGCCGCGCGTTATCAAGTGGGACGTGATGATCAGCGAAGGCACGATCTTCGTCACCGACGATCGCGGCCAGCACGAAGTCCAGCTGGAATGGCTGTTGGGCGAACGCTGAGTTCGCTACGCCGCGCTGTTTCGCCGTATCCCCCGTATCGAAGAGAAGCTTCTGTCACCCCATGCGTATCGAACCTCGTGAGTTGCCCGCCACCCTGCCGTTTCTCGGTGATCTGCCGCCGTTGCTGACCCGCCTGTACGCCGCCCGTGGCGTGCAGTCCGAGGCCGAGCTGGACAAGAGCCTGGCGCGGCTGATCCCGTTCCAGCAGCTCAAGGGCATCGAGGCGGCAGTCGATTTGCTGGTGACGGCGCTGGAGCAGCGCGAACGCATCCTGATCGTCGGCGACTTCGACGCCGACGGCGCTACCGCCAGTACCGTGGGGCTGCTCGGCCTGCGCCTGCTGGGCGCGGCCCATGTCGATTACCTGGTGCCGAACCGTTTCGAATATGGCTACGGCCTGACCCCGGAAATCGTCGCGGTGGCCCTGGAGCGCAAGCCCCAGCTGCTGATCACCGTGGACAACGGCATCTCCAGTGTCGAGGGCGTGGCGGCGGCCAAGGCGGCCGGGCTGAAAGTGCTGGTCACCGACCACCACTTGCCGGGCCACGAGTTGCCGGCGGCCGACGCCATCGTCAACCCGAACCAGCCCGGCTGCGAGTTCCCGAGCAAGGCGCTGGCCGGCGTCGGGGTGATCTTCTATGTGCTGATGGCGCTGCGCGCCCGCCTGCGCAGCCTTGGCTGGTATGAAGCCAAGCCGCAGCCGAATATCGGCGAGCTGCTGGATCTGGTGGCGCTGGGCAGCGTGGCCGACGTGGTGCCGCTGGACGCCAACAACCGCATCCTGGTGCACCAGGGGCTGGAGCGGATTCGCGCCGGGCGCGCGCGGCCGGGGATCAAGGCGATCCTCGAAGTGGCCAAGCGCGAGGCGTCGCGTATCACCTCCACCGACCTGGGCTTCATCCTTGGCCCACGGTTGAATGCCGCCGGTCGCCTGGACGATATGAGCCTGGGCATCGAATGCCTGCTCAGCCATGACATGGCCCTGGCGCGGGAAATGGCCAGCCAGCTGGACGAGTTGAACCAGGACCGCAAATCCATCGAGCAGGGCATGCAGCGCGAAGCCCTGGCCCAGCTCAAGGACTTGCCGGTGGAGTCGATGCCGTTCGGCCTGTGCCTGTTCGAGCCCGACTGGCACCAGGGAGTGATCGGGATTCTCGCTTCGCGGCTGAAGGAGCGTTACCACCGGCCGACTATCGCCTTTGCCGACGCCGGCGAAGGCATGCTCAAGGGTTCGGCGCGTTCGGTGCCGGGCTTTCATATCCGCGATGCCCTGGACGCGGTGGCGGCCAAACATCCGGACCTGATCAGCAAGTTCGGCGGTCACGCCATGGCTGCTGGCCTGTCGCTGCCGGAGCAGAATTTCCCGGCCTTCGCCGAGGCCTTCGATGCCGAGGTGCGCCGCCAGCTGCGCGAGGAAGACCTGACCGGGCGCCTGCTGTCGGACGGCACCCTGGCGGTGGAAGAGTTCCACCTCGAACTGGCCCGCGCCCTGCGCCATGCCGGGCCCTGGGGCCAGCACTTTCCCGAGCCGCTGTTCCATGGCGTGTTCCAGCTGGTGGAGCAGCGGGTCGTCGGCGAGCGCCACCTCAAGGTGGTGCTGCGCAGCGAATGCGGTTCGGTGAAGCTCGATGGCATTGCCTTCGGCATCGACCGCGATATCTGGCCGAACCCGACCATCCGCTGGGTGGAACTGGCCTACAAGCTAGACCTCAACGAGTTCCGCGGCCAGGAAACGGTGCAACTGATGATTGCCCATATCGAACCGCGCTGATCCGCGCGGACGCTTTCGCGGGCAAGCCTCGCTCCTACGAACGGTGGGCGCTGCTTCTGTAGGAGCCAGGCTTGCCGGCGAAGAGGACGCTGCGGTGTACCAGGCCGGGCACTGACAAAGTGCATCGGAACCCTGCTGGTCGCGCCGTTGTCGACTAGGCTCTAAACACTGCTTGATTGGCCTTGTGACGTTTTGTCCTTTTTCTCCCGCGGGGGCGGGCGCTGTTCCTTTCCAGTCACTCGTCGACTTTTCAAACAGAACCCTGGAGCCTGACCACTGATCGAGAGGTGCCCCATGAGTCTGCTGCTTGAGCCCTATACCCTTCGTCAACTGACCTTACTCAACCGCATCGCGGTATCGCCCATGTGCCAGTACTCCAGCGTAGATGGACTGGCCAATGACTGGCACCTGGTGCACCTCGGCAGTCGTGCCGTGGGCGGCGCCGGACTGATTTTCACCGAGGCCACGGCGGTCACCGCTGACGGGCGCATCACCGCCCAGGACCTCGGCCTGTGGAACGACGAACAGATCGCACCCTTGCAACGCATCACCCGGTTCATCACCGCCCAGGGCGCGGTCGCCGGCATCCAGCTGGCCCACGCCGGACGCAAGGCCAGCACCCATCGGCCATGGCTGGGCAAGCATGGCAGCGTCAAGCCCGAGGAGGGCGGCTGGGTCCCGGTTGGCCCTTCGCCGATTGCCTTCGACCCGCAACATACGCCGCCGACCCAGCTCGACGAAGGGCAGATCGCCGCGATCGTCCAGGCCTTCGTCGATTCGGCCAAACGCGCCCTGGTCGCCGGTTTCAAGGTGGTCGAAGTGCATGCTGCCCATGGCTACCTGCTGCATCAATTCCTCTCGCCCCTGAGCAATCAGCGTCGCGACCAGTACGGTGGCTCCTTCGATAACCGCATTCGCCTGGTCCTGCAGGTGTGCGAGGCGGTGCGGGCGGTCTGGCCGGAAGAATTGCCGCTGTTCGTCCGGGTGTCGGCCACCGACTGGGTGGAGGACGGCTGGAATCCGGACGAAACCGTCGAGCTGGCATGCCGCCTGAAAGCATTGGGGGTGGACCTGATCGATGTCTCGTCGGGCGGCACCGCGGTCAACGCCGAAATCCCCACCGGCCCGGGCTACCAGACCCGCTTCGCCGAACGGGTGCGCAAGGAGTCGGGGATCGCCACCGGCACCGTGGGCATGATCACCGAGCCGGCCCAGGCCGAGCATATTCTGCGCACCTGCCAGGCCGACATCATCTTCCTCGCCCGGGAGCTGCTGCGCGACCCGTACTGGCCGCTGCATGCCGACGACGACCTGAGCGGGCACAAGGCGATCTGGCCGGCGCAGTACCAGCGCGCGACCCATCGCGACCAGCCGATTCACGAGTCGGATCTGCGCGAGTGAGCTGCGCGGAGGCATAAAAAAACCGGCCTGTGAGGGCCGGTTTTTTTATGCCGTGTCGTGTAACCGCGAGCTGTAGCCGCTGCCGCAGGCTGCGATGGGCCGCGTAGCGGACCGCCTCTGGACACAACGGTCGATCGCTCCATCCGAGGCGCCCGTTTACGACCGGTTCCCGGTCGATCGCAGCCTGCGGCAGCGGCTACAGGCGATAGTGCTTGCTCAGCTGTACTTGCGCTTGTCCGGTGCCGGCGGGAAGTACTGGTACAGCCAGGTTTCGCTCAGGGTGCGATCGTTGCTGCGAATGAACAGCCGCAGTTCCACCGGATCGACGCTGTCGTTGGTCGGGTACCAGTCGAAGAGCACGCGATAACCCTGGATCTCGTCCAGCTTCAGCACGTGGAAATCCTTGACCTGACCGTTCGACGCAGTGACCACCGGCTCGATGCCGGTGCCCTCCGGCAGCCGCTCCAGCCCGCCGCCGTTGAAGTCCACGGCGAAGCGCCGGGCCCAGACCGGCGGATAATGCTCGCCCGGGGCCCAGCCCTCGACGAAGCCGCCCATGCCCGAACGGGTGGCGTTGACCCGCGCCAGCGGCGTGCCCACCGGTGGCAGGGCGCTCCAGTACAGCTTGTAGCCGTAGTTCAGCGAATCCCCGGCGGCCAGCGGTGTTTTCGGGGTCCAGAAGGCCACGATATTGTCCAGGGTCTCGCCGGTGGTGGGGATCTCCAGCAGGTCGACCGAGCCTTCGCCCCAGGCGGTGGTCGGCTCGACCCACAGGCTCGGGCGCCGGCTGTACCAGTCCACGGTGTCCTGATAGTTGGCGAACTCATGGTCGGTCTGCACCAGGCCGAAACCCTTCGGGTCCTTGTCGGCGAAGGCGTTGAACTGCAGGGTCGCCGGGTTGTTCAGCGGGCGGCAGATCCACTCGCCGTTGCCGCGCCACATGGCCAGGCGGTCCGAATCGTGGATCTGCGGATGGATGGTGTCGCACATGCGCCGCTCATGGGTGCCGCAGCTGAACATGCTGGTCATCGGCGCGATGCCCAGTTGTTCGATGGCGGTGCGGGCGTTGACGTACGCATCGACGTCCATCACCACGCGCTCGGCCTGGCAGTCGATGTCGAAGCGGTAGGCGCCGGTGGCGCTGGGCGAATCGAGCAGGGCATAGACCACGAAACGGGTGCTGTCCTTGTCCGGGGTCTCGAACCAGAACTGGGTGAAGTCGGGGAATTCTTCACGCTTCTTGGCGTAGGTGTCGATCGCCAGGCCGCGGGCCGAGAGGCCGTACTGGCCGGTCTTGTCCACCGCGCGGAAATAGCTGGCGCCGAGGAAGGACACCACATCGTGCCTGTCCAGCTCCGGGGCCTTGAACAGCTTGAAGCCGGCAAAACCCAGGTCGCCCTTGAGCTGCGCGGTGTCGACGCTGGTGTTCTGGTAGTTGAACAGCGACGGGCGGAAATGCACTTCCCGCGCCTGCCGGCTCTTGGCGTCGACGCTGTGCATGCGCACCGGCTGCTTGAAGCCCATGCCGACGTGGAAGAACTGCACGTCCAGCTGGCCGTTCAGCTCCTTCCACAGCGAGTGGTTGCCGTCGTACCGGATCGCGTTGAAGTTCTGCGGGGTCATGGTTGCCAGGGTCGGCGGCAGCACCTGCTTGGTGTCCACGTAGGGTTTACCGGCCAACTGCTTGGCCCGGGCCTTGAGAATCTCGAAATCGAAGGCCTGCGCCTCGCCGTCGGCGGCGCCCGCCCAGGCCCGGGTGGCCAGCAGACCCGTGGCCGACAGGCCGGTGTAGGCGGCCAGCGCCATGGATGCTTTCAGAAGATGCCTGCGATGCATAAGTGAACCTTGTCAGGAGATCCCGAGCCCTTCCTGGCTGCGCTGGATCGGAAATGGAGGTTCGGTCATGCCTTCGGCCAAACACAACGGACTTTTAACAGCGGGCGGATAGAATAATCGGTTCGCCCGAGGCAAAAAATGCCCCGCGTGTATCGATACGTAAAACCACGGACGGCTTCAGGAAAACCAAGATGCTCAATGAACGCCCTTTGACCCCGCAAGACATCCCGCTGTTCAAACTGATTGATCGTGCAGAGCTGATCGAGGCGTTCTACCGCCTGCAGGACGGGCAACTGCTGGGTTATCCCCAGCGCGAGGTGGTGACCGGCTGGCCGCCCGGCGAAGCCGAGCATGACGCGCGGGTCTTGCAGGCGTGTGAACAGCGCGGCGGCTGGCTGTATGGGGTGTTCGACGAACACCGGCTGGTGGCCGCGGCGGTGGTCGATTGCCTGGTGATCCACAACGCCGGCCTGCAGCTGCGGCAGTTGAAGTTCCTGCATGTCAGCCAGGCGTATCGCGGGCGCGGCCTGGGCCAGCGCTTGTTCGGCCTGGCCGCCGAGCAGGCACGGCGCATGGGCGGCGAGGGGCTGTATGTCTCGGCCACGCCGTCGCGCAACACTGTGGATTTCTATCGCCGCCTGGGCTGCGAGCTGTTGGCGGCCCCCGATCCAGAGCTGTATCGCCTGGAGCCCGAGGATATCCATCTGTACCTCAGGTTGCCCTGATTTTCAGCGGGTTGGCACCAGGTCGGCCGGTTGGATGAACGGCATCAGTGATTCGTGGGCTCCTACTGACTCAAGGGCATGAGCCACGGCACGGCACACAGCACCAGCACGCAGCCCAGCCACAGGCCCAGCCAGCAATAGTGGGCCGGCATGCCGCAGGCGTGCCAGCCTTTGGCGGCGGCATACACCAGGCTGACCTGGATCAGCACCAGGGACAGGACCCCGGTGGGGATCGCCAGGGCCGAGATAAAAGGCGCGGCGACGGCGCCGGTCAGTACCAGGCCGAGTTGCAGGGCGGCGAACGGCAGCACCAGCCAGACGGCCACTTGCAGCATCAGGCTGACGATTCGCGAGGGCATGGGCGCATCCTGGCTGCCGGAGGAATTTCAGCGCTGCGGGCTGCGAAGCCAGGCGCTTTGTGGCGGCGGATGGTGCCGCAACTTGATCGGCTTGGCCAGACCTCGTTCAATAGCCGCCTTTCAAGGAGATCGGGCAAATGAATTGCAGTTTTTCGGCGGGCGCGCGATGAAGTACAGGAAGGCGCTGACGGTGCTGGTTTTACTGCTGTTCGCCTGCGCGCTGGTGTTCGTCTGCGCCTTGAACACCGTGCTTGAGCGCAAGCCCTATTCGAGCACCAGCCCCTCCGGCCGTTACCTGCTGCAGCATGCCTCGGCCGGTGGCCTGCTGGTGCCCTTCGGCGGCCTGGGCTACTTGCAAATCATCGACCTCAAGGAGCCGCAACGGGTCTATCGCACGCCCTTGATCGAAGACTGGTCGCTGGACCTGCGGATGTACGAGGACGACAACAGCATCAGCATCTTTGGCCTGGAGTTCATCAAGGCCAGCAAGACCTACATCCTTCAGTGGCCGGACTGGGAGCACCACTGGCTCGATAGGTTCATCAGCAACACGCCCTACGAGTTCTGTGCTGAAACCGACGGTAATTGCTATTAGCCGGGCCGGCGGAGGCGCCGCCGGGCCTGGCCACATCGTTGTTTCATGCGTGTCGTGACCATCGCGGGCAAGCCTCGCTCCTACGAACCTGTACAACCCGTAGGAGCGAGGCTTGCCCGCGATGCCGGTCAGTGCTTGAACATCACATGGCGCACGACGGTGTAGTCCTCCAGCCCGTACAGGGACATGTCCTTGCCGTAGCCGGAGAGCTTCTGCCCGCCGTGGGGCATTTCGCTGACCAGCATGAAGTGGGTGTTGACCCAGGTGCAGCCGTATTGCAGGCGTGCCGAGAGGCGGTGGGCGCGGCCGACATCGGCGGTCCACACCGAGGAGGCCAGGCCGTACTCCGAGTCGTTGGCCCAGCCCAGGACCTGGGCCTCGTCGGTAAAGCGGGTGACCGAGACCACCGGCCCGAACACTTCGCGGCGGACGATTTCGTCGTCTTGCCGGGCGTCGGCCAGCACCGTCGGTTCGAAGAAGAAGCCGTTGCCGTCCACCGCCTTGCCGCCAGTGACCAGGCGGATGTGCGGCTGGGCGATGGCGCGCTCGACGAACCCGGCCACGCGGTCGCGGTGCTGGGCGCTGATCAGCGGGCCCAGTTCGGTGCCCGGGTCGCCCTGCAGGCCGTACTGGATGCTGGCGACCGCCGCGCCGAGCTTCTCGACGAAGCGCTCATAGATACCCTCCTGGGCATAGATGCGGCAGGCAGCGGTGCAATCCTGGCCGGCGTTGTAGAAACCGAAGGTGCGGATGCCTTCCACGGCGGCGTCGATGTCGGCGTCGTCGAAGATGATCACCGGTGCCTTGCCGCCCAGTTCCATGTGCAGGCGTTTGACGCTGTCGGCGGTGCTGGAAATGATGTTCGAGCCGGTGGCGATGGAGCCGGTGAGCGACACCATGCGCACCTTCGGATGGGTCACCAGCGGTTGGCCCACGGTGGCGCCGCGGCCGAACACCAGGTTCAGCACGCCGGCGGGAAAGATCGCCGCCGCCAGTTCGGCCAGGCGCAGGGCGGTCAGCGGGGTCTGCTCCGAGGGCTTGAGTACCACGGTATTGCCGGCGGCCAGGGCCGGGGCGATTTTCCAGGCGACCATCATCAGCGGGTAGTTCCACGGCGCGATGGAGGCGATCACCCCCACCGGGTCGCGACGGATCATCGAGGTGTGCCCCGGCAGGTATTCGCCGCCGGCCGAACCGCTGAGGCAACGGCTGGCGCCGGCGAAGAAACGGAACACGTCGGCAATCGCCGGGATCTCGTCGTTCAAGGCCGCGCTCAGCGGCTTGCCGCAGTTGTCCGACTCCAGCCGGGCCAGCTCCTCGCCATGGGCTTCGATGCTGTCGGCCAGCTTGAGCAACAGCAGCGAGCGTTCTTTCGGCACGGTTTGCGACCAGCTCTGGAACGCCGCGTCGGCGGCGCGCACCGCGGCATCGACCTGGGCTTCGCTGGCCTCGTTGATTTCCACCAGCACCTTGCCCAGCGCGGGGTTGAAAACCGCCTGGGCAGGGCCTTCGCCGCTGACCAGTAGGCCGTTGATCAAGAGTTTGGTTTGCATGGCTGTTCTCCTGAAATATCTGTTGGATGTTCTGCGATCTGTAGCCGCTGCCGCAGGCTGCGATAAGGCCGAAGGCCTTCAGCGAACCGGAGGGCGCCACGACCCTGCGGGTCGATCGCAGCCTGCGGCAGCGGCTACAGGGTTATTTCCCGCCACTGCCCGCCACGCTTTCGCCGCCGCGGGTCAGGTAATAGGCGCCGAGGATCGGCAGCATGGTCACCAGCATCACCAGCATGGCGACGACGTTGGTCACCGGTACATCCCGCGGCCGGCTGAGCTGGTTGAGCAGCCACAGCGGCAGGGTGCGTTCATGGCCGGCGGTGAAGGTGGTGACGATGATTTCGTCGAACGACAGGGCGAACGCCAGCATGCCGCCGGCCAGCAACGCCGAGCCGAGGTTCGGCAGGATGATGTAGCGGAAGGTCTGCCAGCCGTCGGCGCCCAGGTCCATCGAGGCTTCGATCAGGCTGTGGGAGGTGCGGCGCAGGCGGGCGATCACGTTGTTGTAGACAATCACCACGCAGAAGGTCGCGTGGCCGACGATGATGGTGAACATCCCCGGCTCGATCCCTAATGTCTTGAAGGTTGCCAGCAAGGCGATGCCGGTGATGATCCCGGGCAGGGCGATGGGCAGAATCAGCATCAGCGAAATCCCCTGTTTGCCGAAGAACTCCCGCCGGTACAACGCCGCCGAGGCCAGGGTGCCGAGGACCATGGCGATCAGGGTGGCGATGGCGGCGATCTGCAACGACAGTTTGATGGCCTCGAGCACGTCAGGGCGGGCGAAGGCCACGCTGAACCACTTCAGGGTGAAGCCCTGGGGCGGAAAGCTGAAGGCCGCGTCTTCGGTATTGAAGGCGTAGAGGAAGATGATCAGGATCGGGAAATGCAGGAACAGCAGCCCGCCCCACGCGGCAAGGCGCAGGCCCAACGAGGCGTGTTCTCCATGCTTGGCTGAGTCAGAGTGCATCGAAGGCCCCCAGGCGTTTGACGATGGACAGGTAAATGGCGATCAGCACGATCGGCACCAGGGTGAAGGCGGCGGCCATCGGCATGTTGCCGATCGCCCCTTGCTGGGCGTAGACCATGCTGCCGACGAAGTAGCCGGGTGGGCCCACCAGCTGCGGCACGATAAAGTCGCCCAGGGTCAGGGAGAAGGTGAAGATCGAGCCGGCGGCGATGCCCGGCACCGACAGCGGCAGGATCACCTGCATGAAGGTCTGGCGCGGCTTGGCGCCGAGGTCGGCGGAGGCTTGCAGCAAGGACGGCGGCAGGCGTTCCAGGGAGGCCTGGATCGGCAGGATCATGAACGGCAGCCAGATGTAGACGAACACCATGAAGCGCCCCAGGTGTGAGGTCGACAGGGTGCTGCCGCCGACCCCGGGAATCCCCAGAATGAACTGCAACAGCGGCTCCAGCCCCAGGTGCTGGACGAACCACTGGGCCACGCCGCCCTTGGCCAGCAGCAGGGTCCAGGCGTAGGCCTTGACGATGTAGCTGGCCCACATCGGCAGCATCACCGCGATGTAGAAGAACGCCTTGGTCTTGCCGCTGGTGTAGCGCGCCATGTAGTAGGCGATGGGGAAGGCGACTACGGCGCTGGCGAGCGATACGGCGATGGCCATGCTCAGGGTGCGCAGGATGATGTCGAAGTTCGACGGCTGGAACAGCGCGGCGAAGTTGGCCAGGGTCAGGTCCGGGGTGACCGCCATGGTGAAGTCGTCGAAGGTGTAGAAGCCCTGCCAGAGCAGGATCAGCAAGGAGCCCAGGTAAATCGCGCCGAACCAGAGCAGCGGCGGCACCAGCAGCAGCGCCAGGTACAGGTTCGGCCGTCGGTACAGCAGGTTGGAAAAGCGCCGCAGCGGCGAGCCGCCGGGGCTTTGGGAAGTGATCGCCAGGGTGTTCATGTCACACCCCGCTCGCCAGGGTATCGGCCAGCGGGATCATCGCTGCGCGGGCCCAGCGCGCGCTGAGGCGTTGCCCGGTCTGGTGCTGGGCGCCGCTGTCCAGCCATTGGTCGTTGGCCCGGCTGATGCTGAGGGTCTGGCCGTTGTCCAGTTGCAGTTCGTAGCGGGTGGCGCTGCCCTGGTACTGGATATCGTGCAGCAGGCCGCTGACTTCGATCTCGTGGCTGGGCAGCGGGCCTTCGGCGAAACGCACATGTTCCGGGCGGATCGAGAAGGGCCGCTGGCTGCCGCTCAGGCGTTCGGCCAGCTCGCCGCGAATCACGTTGGAGGTGCCGACGAACTCGGCGACGAAGGTGGTGGCCGGTTTCATGTACAGGTTGCGCGGGCTGTCGACCTGCTCGATGCGGCCCTTGTTGAACACCGCCACGCGGTCGGACATCGACAGGGCTTCGGTCTGGTCGTGGGTGACGAAGATGAAGGTGATGCCGAGCTGGCGCTGCAGCTTCTTCAGTTCGCCCTGCATCTGTTCGCGCAGTTTCAGGTCCAGCGCCCCCAGGGGTTCGTCCAGCAGCAGGACCCGCGGCCGATTGACCAGCGCCCGGGCCAGGGCCACGCGCTGGCGCTGGCCGCCGGACAGCTGCACCGGCTTGCGCTCGCCGTAGCCTTGCAGGGCGACCATGGCCAGGGCCTCTTCGGCGCGCTTGAGGCGTTCGGCCTTGGCGACGCCTTTGACTTTCAGGCCGTAGGCCACGTTGTCGCGCACGTTCATATGGGGAAACAGCGCGTAATCCTGGAACACGGTGTTGACGTCGCGCTGGTAGGGCGGCAACCCGGTGGCTTCGGCCCCGTGGATGTGGATCGAGCCGGCGCTCGGCTGTTCGAAACCGGCGATCAGGCGCAGGCAGGTGGTCTTGCCCGAGCCGGAAGGGCCGAGCATGGAAAAGAACTCGCCGTCCTGGATATCGATGGACACCCGGTCAACGGCCTTCACCTCGCCGAACTGCCGGGAAACGTTGGTGAACTGGACTGCAAGCGTCATGGTGCGGTGCTCCGGGAAAGCGCGGAATCAGGTTTGGCGAAGAGCGCAGGAACCTGTAGCCGCTGCCGAAGGCTGCGATCGACCCCGAAGGGGGCGCAGGATCTTGAGATCGCTGAAGGCCTTCGGCCTTATCGCAGCCTGCGGCAGCGGCTACAGGGAACTCACCTGCCGCCCATGATTGCGATGTAATCCTGGGTCCAGCGGCTGTACGGCACGAACTTGCCGCCCTCGGCCTGCGGGGTTTTCCAGAAGGCGATCTTGTCGAACTGGTCGAAGCCGTTGGTCTTGCAGCCCTCGGCGCCCAGCAGTTGGCTTTCCTGGCAGGCCGCCGGCACGGCTGGCAGCGAGCCGAACCAGGCGGCGACATCGCCCTGGACCTTCGGCGTGAGCGACCAGTCCATCCATTTGTAGGCACAGTTGGGGTGCTTGGCCTCGCTGTGCAGCATGGTGGTGTCGGCCCAGCCGGTGGCCCCTTCCTTGGGAATGGTCGAGGCGATCGGCTGTTTCTCGTTGATCAGGCCGTTGACCTGATACGGCCAGGAGCTGGCGGCGACCACGCCTTCGTTCTTGAAGTCGCTCATCTGTACCGTGGTGTCGTGCCAGTAGCGGTGGATCAGCGGTTGCTGGGCGCGCAGCAGGTCGAGCACCGCCTTGTACTGGGCCTCGGTCAGTTCGTAGGGGTTCTGGATCCCCAGTTCCGGTTTCGTGCTCTTGAGGTACAACGCGGCATCGGCGATGTAGATCGGCCCGTCATAGGCCTGCACGCGGCCCTTGTTGGGCTTGCCGTCCGGCAGGTTCTGCGCGTCGAACAGCACGCTCCAGCTGGTCGGTGCCTGCTTGAAGACCTTGGTGTTGTACATCAGCACGTTCGGGCCCCACTGGTAGGGCGTGCCGTAGGTCTGCTTGTCGACCACGTACCAGGGCGCGTCCTTGAGGCGCGGGTCGAGGTTTTTCCAGTTGGGAATCAGCGCGGTGTTGATCGGCTGCACGCGCTTGCCGACGATCAGCCGCAGGGAGGCGTCGCCGGACGCGGTGACCAGGTCGTAGCCGCCCTTGGCCATCAGGCTGACCATCTCGTCGGAGGTGCCCGCGGTCTTGACGTTGACCTTGCAACCGGTCTCCTTCTCGAAGCCGGTGACCCAGTCGTAGTTCTTGTCGCTCTCGCCACGTTCGATGTAGCCGGGCCAGGCCACGATATCCAGCTGGCCTTCGCCGGCACCGACGGCCTTGAGCGGTTCGGCGGCCTGGAGGCTGGCGCTGGCCAGCAGGGCGGTGGTGATTGCACTGAGCAGTGCGGTCTTGTGCACGAACATGGGGAAACCCTCTTCTTCAAATTATGGTCGGGGCAGTTGTGAGCGTGGTGGAGCGCGCCCTAAGGGCTTGTTATTAGCTTAGTGCCGTTATTCCAGGTCATTGCCGTGGCGGGCCATGATGTGGCGCACCACGCTGTAGTCCTGCAGCGAATCGCTGGACAGGTCCTTGCCGTAGCCGGAGCGTTTCAAGCCGCCGTGGGGCATTTCGCTGGCCAGCATGAAATGGCTGTTGATCCAGGTGCAGCCGTATTGCAGGCGGGCTGCCACCTGCATGGCCTTGTCCAGGTTCTGGGTCCAGACCGATGAGGCCAGGCCGTATTCCGAGTCGTTGGCCCAGTCCACTGCCTGCGCCAGTTCGTCGAAACGGGTGACGGTGACCACCGGGCCGAACACTTCGCGCTGGACGATTTCATCCTGCTGCCGACAGCCGGCCAGCAGGGTCGGCTGGTAATAGAAGCCGGCGCCCGAATGCACCGCCGCGCCGGTCACCCGTTCGATATGCGGCTGGCCCAGGGCGCGTTCGACGAAGCTGGCCACGCGGTCGCGCTGGCGAGTGCTGATCAGCGGGCCGATCTCGTTGTCGGCATCGCGCTTGCCGGCGAACCGCAGGCTGCTCACGGCGGCGCCCAGTTCGGCCACCAGACGGTCATGGATCCCGCCCTGGGCATAGATCCGGCAGGCCGCGGTGCAGTCCTGCCCGGCGTTGTAATAGCCGTAGTTGCGCACGCCCTCGACCACGGCCTGCAGGTCGGCGTCGTTGCAGACGATCACCGGGGCCTTGCCGCCCAGTTCCAGGTGCGTGCGTTTCAGGGTTTTCGAGGCGGCCTGGAGGATCTTCTGCCCGGTGACGATATCGCCGGTCAGCGACACCATGCGTACCTTGGGGTGGCTGACCAGGTGGCTGCCCACGCCTTCGCCACCGCCGCAGACAATGTTCAGCACGCCGCGCGGCAGCAGTTCGGCCAGGGTCGGCGCCAGGGCCAGGATCGACAGCGGGGTATGCTCCGACGGCTTGAACACCAGGGTATTGCCAGCGGCCAGGGCCGGGGCGATCTTCCAGGCGGCCATCATGATCGGGTAGTTCCACGGCGCGATGGACGCCACCACGCCGATAGGGTCGCGCCGCACCATGCTGGTGTAGCCCGGCAGGTACTCGCCGGCGAGCTGGCCGGTCTGGCAGCGCACGGCGCCGGCAAAGAAGCGGAATACGTCGACGGTGGCGCCCAGATCGTCCTGGCGCGCCAGGTGCAGCGGCTTGCCGCAGTTCAGCGATTCCAGGCGGGCCAGGTGGTCGGCCTGCTTTTCCACGGCATCGGCAATCGCCAGGAGGATGTTCGAGCGTTGCTGGGGCGTAGTGCGCGACCAGTCGGTAAAGGCGCGGTGGGCGGCGAGGATCGCGCCTTCCACCTGTTCGCTGCTGGCCTCGGCGATCCGGGTCAGCACTTCGCCGGTGGCCGGGTTGAGGATAGGTTCGACAAGCCCCTGGCCGGCGACCAATTCGCCATCGATCAACAAAGCGGTGGACAACGGAGTCTGCGCGCCAGCCATTTTCCGGGTTCTCTTTTCTTGTATGGCCATGGTGCTCTCCAGTGACGGAGGCCCGGCCCTCTCTGGACGGATGATCAGAGACTAGTGGCGGGGCCGGTGCTCGACAAATACCAAATACTGAATGCAGCGTTCGATTAAATAGATGGCTTGCGCCCGCCGTGGGGCTGTTCACGAGCCACGGTCAGGAACGGGTCGACCAGCGCCGGGCGCGCCGTGCCCCGGCGCCAGGCCAGGCCGACATCGAGGGTCTGGCTGAGGTCGGCGATGGGCCGGGCTTCGATGATGTCGCCCTCCAGCGACCAGGGGCGATAGGTCATGTCCGGCTGGATCGACACCCCAAGCCCGGCCGCCACCAGGCTGCGTACTGCTTCGGTGGAGGCGGTGCGCAGGGTGATGCGCGGTTGCAGGCCGGCACCGGACCACAGGCGCTGGGCATTGCGGTCCATTTCATCGACGTTGAGCTGGATCAGCGGCTCGCGAGCGACATCCGCCAGGCTGATGCTGTCGTGTTCCAGCAGCGGGTGCTGGGCGGGCAGCCACAGGCGGTGGGGGGAGTGGGTCAGCACTTCGGTCTGCAGGGCGTGGCGGTCTTCGAGATTGGAGAGGATCAACACCCCGACGTCGATTTCGCCGCTGACCAGCAAGTGCTCGATGTAGGGGCGCTCATCCTCCATCACGCGGATTTCCACATTGGGGTAGGCGCGCTGGAAACGCGTGAGCAAGTCCGCCAGGTAGTAACCGGCGACCAGGCTGGTCACGCCGACGATCAACTGGCCGGCCACCTGGTCGGTGCTCTGTTGCAGGCTGCGCTTGGCATTGTCGACCGTGGCCAGGATCAGGTGCGCCTGGCGCAGGAACTGGTGGCCCTGGTGAGTCAGGGTCATGCCCTTGGCATGGCGGTTGAACAGGTTGACGCCGATTTCCTGTTCGAGCTGCTGGATCGCCAGGGTCAGAGTCGACTGGGAAATGAACACCGCCTGGGCGGCGGACGAGATCGAGCCGGTCTCGGCCACGGCGATAAAGTGACGGATCTGGCGCAAGGTCATCATGGGCAATCACCGGTCAGGCGGTTTTATCGATTTTTTCGAGTGTATATCTTTTTAATCGAAGGGCTGCCCAGGCGTATGGCCGGGCCCGGCGAAGCAACATCTGGAAGCACACTCGAGCCCAGGATCGGGGCACTTCGATCTAGGCTGGTGGCCTTATTGATTCGATCAACTCAAGTTGCTGGAGGTTTGGATGAACACCCGTGGATTGCTCGATCAATTGCTCAAGTCTGGTCAGGACCTGTTGCAGAACAAGGCCGGGGCGCAGCAGAACAAGGCATCCGCTGCCGACAAGGGCGCGCTGGGCGGGTTGCTCGGTGGCGGTTCCGGCGGGCTCGGCAGCCTGTTGTCCGGTGCTGGCGGCGGGGCGTTGGCGGCCGGCGCCATGGGCCTGCTGCTGGGCAATAAAAAAGCCCGCAAATTCGGTGGCAAGGCGCTGACCTATGGCGGCCTGGCGGCGCTGGGCGTGATCGCCTACAAGGCCTACGGCAACTGGCAGGCGCAGCAGGCCGGCGCGCCGAAAAGCGAGCCGCAGACCCTCGACCGCCTGCCCGCGCAACAGGTCGAACAACACAGCCAGGCGATCCTCAAGGCGCTGGTGGCCGCGGCCAAGGCCGATGGCCATATCGACGAGCGCGAGCGCGCCCTGATCGAAGGTGAGTTCACCCGGCTGGACAACGATCAGGAGCTGCAGCACTGGCTGCACGCCGAACTCAACAAACCCTTGGACCCGGCGGATGTGGCGCGGGCCGCCGGCACCCCGGAAATGGCCGCGGAAATGTATGTCGCCAGCGTGATGCTGGTGGACGAGGAAAACTTCATGGAAAAGGCCTATCTGGATGAGTTGGCGCGTCAACTCAAGCTGGAGCCGGGGTTGAAACTCGAACTGGAAAAACAGGTGCGCCAGGCCAATCTTTGACGCCAGTCGGGCGTGCGCTGGAGAAAGCTTCGCACGCCCTCTTTGATGGCTAAAATGCCCTCTGCTTGTGCCGGATCATCACTGGCGGCGCTCGAGTCATCTGGCGGAAAGTAGCCCTCCAGAGCGGACCCTGCCTTTCGCTCTGAGTGAGACGTGGTGCGCAATACGCTGATAAATGATGGCACGCCCTCGGCTATACTCCCCACCATTTGAATGGCCCCGAGGACTGACTGTGAAGAACTGGACGTTGCGCCAACGCATTTTGGCGAGCTTTGCGGTGATTATCACCATCATGCTGCTGATGGTCATAGCCTCGTACTCCCGTTTGTTGAAGATCGAGGCCGGCGAAGACCGCATGCGCTCCGATGCCATTCCCGGGGTCTATTTCAGTTCGATGATTCGCGGTTCGTGGGTCGACAGTTTCCTGCATACCCAGGAAATCATCGGCCTGAACGAAGGCAAGGGCGTCAGTGCCAAGGACGAGGCCGATTTCAAAAGCTTCGAGCAACGCCTGCAGAAATACATGGCCAGCTACAAGGACACGCTTCGCGGTGAGACCGACCAGCTGGAGTTCGACGAGTTTGAAAAACGCCATCAGGAATTTCTCAAGATCCAGGCCATGGTCCTGGATCTGCATCGGCGTAATCAGGAAGCCGAGGCTGTCCGCGTGTTCCATGACCAGTTGACGCCCACCTGGATCGCCGGTCGGATGAAACTCAACGACATTATCGACGAGAACAAGGGGGTCGCCGATTCGGCCGCCTTGCAGATCGACGATGCGGTGGCCGCGGCCAAAGTCACCATGGGCGTTTCCCTGCTGGTGGCGGTGCTGGCGGCGGGCCTGTGTGGCCTGTTGCTGATGCGCGCGATCATGGCGCCGATGAACCGTATCGTGAAGATCCTCGACGTCATGCGCACGGGCGATCTGACCAGCCGCCTGAACCTGGATCGCAAGGACGAATTCGGTGCCGTGGAAACCGGCTTCAACGACATGATGACCGAGCTCAACTCCCTGGTGTCCCAGGCGCAGCGCTCCTCGGTCCAGGTCACCACCTCGGTCACCGAGATCGCCGCCACCTCCAAGCAGCAACAGGCGACCGCTACCGAGACCGCGGCGACCACCACCGAAATCGGTGCGACCTCCCGGGAAATCGCGGCTACCTCTCGCGATCTGGTGCGCACCATGACCGAAGTCTCCACCGCCGCCGACCAGGCTTCGGTGCTGGCCGGCTCCGGCCAGCAGGGCCTGGCGCGGATGGAAGAAACCATGCATTCGGTGATGGGCGCGGCCGACCTGGTCAACGCCAAGCTGGCGATCCTCAATGAGAAGGCCGGCAACATCAATCAGGTGGTGGTGACCATCGTCAAGGTCGCCGACCAGACCAACCTGCTGTCGCTCAATGCCGCAATCGAAGCCGAGAAAGCCGGCGAGTACGGGCGCGGCTTTTCCGTGGTAGCCACTGAGGTGCGGCGCCTGGCGGACCAGACCGCGGTCGCCACCTACGATATCGAGCAAATGGTCCGGGAGATCCAGTCGGCGGTCTCGGCCGGGGTCATGGGCATGGACAAGTTCTCCGAAGAAGTGCGCCGCGGCATGGCCGAGGTGCAGCAGGTCGGCGAGCAGCTGTCGCAGATCATCCATCAGGTCCAGGCCCTGGCGCCGCGGGTGTTGATGGTCAACGAGGGCATGCAGGCCCAGGCCACCGGTGCCGAGCAGATCAACCACGCCCTGGTGCAACTGGGCGATGCCAGCAGCCAGACCGTCGAGTCGCTGCGCCAGGCCAGTTTCGCCATCGATGAACTGAGCCAGGTGGCGGTGGGGCTGCGCAGCGGCGTCTCGCGTTTCAAAGTCTGATGAACGAGCTCGCAGCGAAAGGCGGCGCAGGGACGGCGACGAAAGACACGCTGTTCCTGGTGTTCCGCATCGGTACCGAACGTTACGCCTTGCAGGCCATCGAGGTGGTCGAGGTATTGCCGCGCCTGCAACTCAAGCCGATTCCCCGGGCGCCGTCCTGGGTGGCCGGGGTCTTCGCCCATCGCGGCGCGGTGGTGCCGGTGCTCGACCTGAGTGCCCTGACCTTTGGCGAGCCGGCGCAGGAACGCACCAGCACCCGCCTGGTGCTGGTGCATTACCGCCCGCAGACGGCACAGCCCGCGCAGTTGCTGGGGCTGATCCTCGAGCAGGCCACTGACACCCTGCGTTGCAACCCGCAGGACTTCAAGGCCTACGGCCTGGATAACCGCAATGCGCCGTACCTGGGCCCGGTCTACGAAGACGCCCAGGGCCTGCTGCAATGGGTGTGTGTCGACGATCTGCTGGATGCCGAGGTGCGTGCGCTGCTGTTTCCCTCGCCGCCGCTGGATCTGGCGTTGCTCGGGGAGTCGTCATGAGCAGCGACCAGCGATTTTTCGATTTTCTCAAGGAGCGCATCGGTCTCGATGTGGCCTCGGTGGGCCCGGCGATCATCGAGCGCGCGGTGCGCCAGCGCAGCATCGCCCAGCAGGCGCCCAGCGCCGACCATTACTGGCAGACCCTGCAAGGCTCGCGGGATGAACAGCAGGCCCTGATCGAAGCAGTGATCGTTCCGGAAACCTGGTTTTTCCGTTACCCGGAATCCTTCGCGACCCTGGCCAAACTCGCTCGCTCGCGGCTCGCCGAACTCAAGGGCATGCGCGCCTTGCGCATCCTCAGCCTGCCGTGTTCCACCGGCGAGGAGCCGTACTCGATTGCCATGGCCCTGTTCGATGCCGGGCTGGCCCCTCATCAGTTCAAGGTCGAGGGGTTCGATGTCAGCCCGCTGTCGGTCGAGCGGGCCAGGCAGGCGGTGTATGGCAAGAACTCCTTTCGCGGCCAGCACAGCGATTTTCGCGAACGGCATTTCACCGCCGAAGATGAGCGCTACAGCCTCAGCGAGCGGGTGCGCGAGCAGGTGCGCCTGCAGGTCGGCAACCTGCTGGACCCGACCTTGCTGGCCAATGAGCCGCCCTACGATTTTGTCTTCTGTCGCAACCTGCTGATCTATTTCGATCAGCCGACCCAGCGCCAGGTGTTCGAAGTGCTCAAGCGCCTGACGCATGTCGACGGCGTGCTGTTCATCGGCCCGGCCGAAGGCAGCCTGCTGGGTCGCCTGGGCATGCGCTCGATCGGCATTGCCCAGTCCTTTGCCTTCAGCCGGCATAACGAACCCGAGCCCGAACCCGCGCCGGCCTTTGTCCCAAGCGCATTGCCGGCGCGCCAGCCGGTGCGCGGCATCGCGCCGCCCGTGCGCAGCCGGCCGTTTTCCAGTGCGGTGGCGAGCCAGCGCCCTGCGCCGACCAGACCGGCCAGCGATGCCGCGACGTTGCTGGCGAGCATCGCGGCCCTGGCCAACGAAGGCAAAAGCGCAGAGGCCCGGGTGGCTTGCGAGCATTACCTGGACACCCACGAGCCGGTGGCGCAGGTGTTCTATTGGCTGGGGCTGCTCAGCGACGTGGCGGGCGGCGCCCTGGAAGCCCAGGGTTTCTATCGCAAGGCCCTGTACCTGGATCCGCAGCACGCCGAAGCGCTGGCGCACCTGGCCGCCTTGCTGGCTTCCCAGGGAGACGTCGCCGGTGCCCGTCGATTGCAGGAGCGCGCGGCCCGCAGCGGCCGTGCAGCAGACAGTGAGCGTAAATCATGAGCGGCTCTGTTTCGTTGAACGTGACCCACGAAGATGCGCAGGCCATCGACGATTGCTGGAACCGTATCGGTATCCACGGCGACAAGAGTTGCCCGTTGCTGGCCGGGCATGTGCATTGCCGCAATTGCTCGGTGTATTCCGCCGCGGCCACCCGCCTGCTCGACCGCTATGCGTTGCAGCAGGAGCGCCATGAGCACGCGGTCGAGGCCGATACGGATGTCGTCACCCGTTCGTTATTGATGTTCCGCCTGGGCGAGGAATGGTTGGGCATTGCCACCCGTTGCCTGGTGGAAGTGGCGCCGCTGCAGCCGATCCATTCCTTGCCGCACCAGCGCTCGCGGGCCTTGCTGGGCGTGGCGAATGTGCGTGGTGCGCTGGTGGCGTGCCTGTCGTTGGTGGAGCTGCTGGGGCTGGACACCACCAGCACGGTCGTGTCGGGGGCGCGGGTGATTCCGCGGATGCTGATCATCGCCGCCCAGGGCGGCCCGGTGGTGGTGCCGGTGGACGAGGTGGAGGGCATCCATGCCATCGACGAGCGCACCCTGGACGCCGCCGCGGTTTCCGGCCAGCAGGCCAGTGCCAAGTACACCCGTGGCGTCCTGCAATGGAAGGGCCGCAGCCTGCGTTGGCTGGATGAAGAGCAGTTGCTGTCCGCCGTGACCCGGAGCCTGACATGACCCCTGATCAAATGCGCGACGCCTCGCTGCTCGAACTCTTCAGCCTGGAAGCCGAAGCCCAGACCCAGGTGCTCAGTGCCGGCCTGCTGGCGCTGGAGCGCAATCCGACCCAGGCCGACCAGCTGGAAGCCTGCATGCGCGCTGCCCACTCGCTCAAGGGCGCGGCGCGGATCGTCGGGGTCGACGCCGGGGTCAGCGTGGCCCATGTGATGGAAGATTGCCTGGTCAGCGCCCAGGAAGGGCGACTGTACCTGCGTCCCGAACATATCGATGCGCTGCTGCAGGGCACCGATTTCCTGATGCGCATCGCCACGCCGGGCAGCGAGGTCAGTGAGCAGAACATTGCCGCCTACGTGGCGCTCATGGAACAGTTGGTCGGCTCGCCGGGCGCGGCGCCTGCGGGCGTTGTCCTGCCCCGGATCGAGCCGCACCTGCCGCCCATGGCCGAGCTGCAAATGCAGGCTCCGCGGGTCGAACCCGAACCACAGGTCCCGCCGTTCGAGATGCCGCAGGAGGTATTGCAGGAGACGCTGCAAGAGACAGCCGCGGCGATTACGCACAAGGGCAAGAAGCTCGCCGAGGGGGGCGAACGGGTGTTGCGGGTCACGGCCGAACGCCTGAACAGCCTGCTCGACCTGTCGAGCAAGTCGCTGGTGGAAACCCAGCGCCTGAAGCCGTACCTGGCGGCCCTGCAGCGCCTCAAGCGCCTGCAGAGCAACGGCCTGCGCGCTTTGGAAAACCTCAATGGGCATCTCAAGGAGCAGGTGCTGGGCCTGGAGGCCCTCGAAGCCCTGGAAGATGCGCGGCGCCTGCTGGCGGAATCCCAGCAGGTGCTGACGGAGAAAACCGCCGAGCTGGATGAATTCGGCTGGCAGGCCAGCCAGCGCGCCCAGGTGCTCTACGACACCGCGCTGGCCTGTCGCATGCGGCCGTTCGCCGATGTGCTGGTGGGCCAGGTGCGGATGGTTCGCGACCTGGGGCGCAGCCTGGGCAAACAGGTTCGCCTGGAGGTCGAGGGCGAGAAGACCCAGGTCGATCGCGACGTGCTGGAAAAGCTCGAGGCGCCGCTGACCCACCTGCTGCGCAACGCGGTCGATCACGGCATCGAAACGCCCGAGCAGCGGCTGCTGGCGGGCAAGCCGGCCGAGGGCCTGATTCGCCTGCGCGCTTCCCACCAGGCCGGGCTGCTGGTGCTGGAGCTGAGCGATGACGGCAATGGCGTCGACCTGGAACGGGTGCGCCAGAGCATCGTCGAGCGCCAGCTGTCCCCCGCCGAGACCGCTGCCCAGCTGAGCGAAGAAGAGCTGCTGACCTTCCTGTTCCTGCCGGGCTTCAGCCTGCGGGACAAGGTCACCGAGGTCTCCGGTCGCGGTGTCGGCCTGGACGCGGTGCAGCACATGGTGCGTCAGTTGCGCGGCGCGGTGCAGCTGGAGCAGGTGGCGGGGCAGGGCAGTCGTTTCCACCTCGAAGTGCCGCTGACCCTGTCGGTGGTGCGCAGCCTGGTGGTGGAGGTCGGCGAAGAGGCCTATGCCTTCCCGCTGGCGCATATCGAACGCATGTGCGATCTGGAGCCCGACGACATTGTCCAGCTGGAAGGACGCCAGCATTTCTGGCACGAAGGCCGCCACGTCGGCCTGGTCGCGGCCAGCCAGTTGCTGCAACGTCCGGCGGGGCAGAACAATGAGTCCACGCTCAAGGTCGTGGTGATTCGCGAGCGCGACGCGGTCTACGGCGTGGCGGTCGAGCGTTTCATCGGCGAGCGGACCCTGGTGGTGCTGCCACTGGACGACCGCCTGGGCAAGGTCCAGGACATTTCCGCCGGGGCCTTGCTTGATGACGGCTCCGTGGTGCTGATCGTCGACGTCGAGGACATGCTGCGTTCGGTGGACAAGCTGCTCAATACCGGCCGCCTGGAACGCATCGCCCGGCACAACCGCCATCAGGCCGAGACGGCGCGCAAGCGCATCCTGGTGGTCGATGACTCGCTCACCGTGCGTGAGCTGCAACGCAAGCTTTTGCTCAACCGTGGTTATGACGTAGCGGTCGCCGTCGACGGCATGGATGGCTGGAACGCCTTGCGTTCGGAAGACTTCGACCTGCTGATCACCGACATCGATATGCCCCGAATGGATGGGATTGAATTGGTCACACTCCTGCGCCGTGACAATCGCCTGCAGTCGTTGCCGGTGATGGTGGTTTCCTACAAGGATCGCGAAGAGGACCGGCGCCGTGGACTGGATGCCGGGGCCGACTATTATCTAGCCAAAGCCAGTTTCCATGATGACGCCCTGCTGGATGCGGTGGTGGAGCTGATTGGAGGAGCGCGGGCATGAAAATCGCGATCGTCAATGACATGCCCATGGCCGTGGAGGCCCTGCGCCGGGCCCTGGCCTTCGAACCCGCGCATGAAGTGGTGTGGGTCGCGACCAATGGCGCCGAGGCGGTCGAGTACTGCGCCCAGCTGACGCCCGACCTGATCCTGATGGACCTGATCATGCCGGTGATGGACGGCGTGGAGGCGACCCGCCGGATCATGGCCGAAACCCCTTGCGCTATCGTGATTGTCACGGTGGATCGCCAGCAGAACGTGCATCGGGTGTTCGAGGCCATGGGACATGGTGCGCTGGACGTGGTCGATACACCGGCCCTGGGGGCCGGCAATGCGCAGGAAGCGGCGGCGCCCTTACTGCGCAAGATCCTCAATATCGGCTGGCTGATCGGCCAGCAGCGTGGCAGCCACGTGCGTTCGGCACCGGTGCCGATGCGCACCATGGCGCAACGCCAGGGCCTGGTGGCGATCGGTTCGTCCGCCGGTGGCCCGGCGGCGCTGGAAGTGTTGCTCAAGGGGCTGCCCGCCGACTTTCCGGCCGCCATCGTGCTGGTGCAGCACGTCGACCAGGTGTTTGCCGCGGGCATGGCCGAATGGCTGAGCAGCGCCTCCAGGCTCAAGGTGCGCCTGGCCCGCGAAGGTGAGCCACCGCAGAGCGGCACGGTACTGCTGGCCGGGACCAATCACCATATCCGGCTGTTGAAGAACGGCACCCTGGCCTACACCGCCGAGCCGGTAAACGAGATCTATCGGCCATCGATCGATGTGTTTTTTGAAAGTGTCGCCAGTTACTGGAATGGCGATGCGGTCGGCGTACTGCTGACCGGCATGGGCCGCGATGGCGCCCAGGGCCTGAAACTGATGCGCGACCAGGGTTATCTGACCATCGCCCAGGACCAGGAGAGTAGTGCGGTGTATGGCATGCCCAAGGCGGCCGCTGCCATCGACGCTGCCGTAGAGATTCGCCCACTGGACAAGATCGCTCCACGATTGCTGGAGATATTTGCCAAATGACCGACAAACGCAGCTGTCCTGGCCAGGTAGCAACTCAGGTGACAACCCATGAATGATTTACAGCTCGACGATTTTAAAACCGATGAAAATGCTGCGATGGTGCTGCTGGTCGACGACCAGGCAATGATCGGTGAGGCTGTGCGGCGTGGGTTGGCGAATGAAGAAAACATCGACTTCCACTTTTGTGCCGACCCGCACCAGGCCATTGCCCAGGCGATCCGCATCAAGCCGACGGTGATCCTGCAGGACCTGGTGATGCCCGGCCTGGACGGGCTGACGCTGGTGCGCGAGTACCGCAACCACCCGGCGACCCAGAACATTCCGATCATCGTGCTTTCGACCAAGGAAGACCCGCTGATCAAGAGTGCGGCCTTCGCCGCCGGGGCCAACGATTACCTGGTCAAGCTGCCGGACAATATCGAACTGGTGGCGCGCATCCGTTACCACTCGCGCTCCTACATGACCCTGTTGCAGCGGGACGCGGCCTATCGCGCACTGCGGGTCAGCCAGCAGCAGCTGCTCGATACCAACCTGGTGCTGCAGCGCCTGATGAACTCCGATGGACTGACCGGCCTGTCCAACCGCCGGCATTTCGACGAGTACCTGGAACTGGAGTGGCGCCGGGCAATGCGCGACCAGACCCAGTTGTCGCTGCTGATGATCGATGTCGATTACTTCAAGTCCTACAACGACAACTTCGGTCATCTGGAAGGCGATGAAGCCCTGCGCAAGGTGGCGACGGCGATCCGCGAAGCCAGCAGCCGACCGTCGGATCTGCCGGCGCGTTACGGCGGGGAGGAGTTTGCCCTGGTGCTGCCGAACACCTCGCCTGGCGGGGCGCGGCTGGTGGCCGAGAAACTGCGCCAGACCGTGGCCGCGCTGAAGATTCCGCATATCGCGCCGACCGAAGGGGCGAGCCTGACCATCAGCATTGGTCTGTCCACCATGACGCCGCAGCCGAGCACCAGTTGCCGGCAATTGATCTCGGCCGCCGACAAAGGCCTGTATCTGGCCAAGCACAATGGCCGCAATCAGGTGGGGATCGAGTGAAAAAAACCGCCACCGCGGGGGCCTAAAGCCGCCAGGCGGGCTGCCGCACCAGCTTGATTACGTTATACTCGCCGGCTTTCAAAAGTTCGCCAACGAGTGCTGCCTGCCATGGAAATCAACCCGATCCTTAACACTATCAAGGACCTGTCCGAGCGCTCCGAAACTATTCGGGGGTATCTTTGACTACGATCAAAAGCATGAGCGTCTGACCGAGGTCAACCGCGAGCTTGAAGATCCGAACGTCTGGAACAAGCCTGAATACGCCCAGGAACTGGGCCGCGAGCGCTCCGCGCTGGCACAGATCGTCGAGACCCTGGACGAGTTGTCCGGTGGTCTGGCCGATTGCCGCGATCTGCTGGAGATGGCCGTCGAAGAGAACGACGAAGGCGCGGTAGGCGATGTGGTCGCCGAACTGACCCGTCTCGACGAGGCCCTGGCCAAGCTGGAATTCCGTCGCATGTTCAGCGGCGAAATGGACATGAACAACGCCTACCTGGACATCCAGGCCGGCTCCGGCGGCACCGAAGCCCAGGACTGGGCCAACATCCTGCTGCGCATGTACCTGCGCTGGGCCTCCAAGCGTGGCTTCGACGCCACCATCATGGAACTGTCCGAAGGCGAAGTCGCCGGGATCAAGGGCGCCACCGTGCACATCAAGGGCGAGTACGCCTTTGGCTGGCTGCGCACCGAGATCGGCGTGCACCGCCTGGTGCGCAAGAGCCCGTTCGACTCCGGCGCCCGCCGCCACACCTCGTTCTCGGCCGTATTCGTCTCGCCCGAGATCGACGACAAGGTGGAAATCGAGATCAACCCGGCGGACTTGCGCATCGACACCTATCGTTCCTCCGGTGCCGGTGGCCAGCACGTAAACACCACCGACTCGGCCGTACGTATCACCCACGTACCGACCAACACCGTGGTCAGCTGCCAGAACGAACGTTCCCAGCACGCCAACAAGGACACCGCCATGAAGATGCTGCGGGCCAAGTTGTACGAGCAGGAAATGCAGAAGCGCAACGCCGCTTCCCAGGCGCTGGAAGACACCAAGTCCGACATCGGCTGGGGTCACCAGATCCGCTCCTACGTGCTCGATGCCTCGCGGATCAAGGATCTGCGTACCAACATCGAACGCAGTGACTGCGACAAGGTGCTCGACGGCGACATCGACGAATACCTGGTGGCCAGCCTGAAATCGGGGCTGTAAGCCGCGACACCCATGCCGCGGGCACGGCGCGCTTCTGTAGGAGCGAGGCTGGCCCGCGATCCCTTGCCACAGGCAAGGGGCAACGTACCTGTGATGGAAAATTTAAAGACATGAGCGACCTACAACTCGACCAGGCCCTGCAACAGGAAGAAAACACCCTGATCGCCCTGCGCAAGGAAAAGCTTGCTGCCGAGCGCGCCAAGGGCAATGCCTTCCCGAACGACTTCCGCCGCGACAACTACTGCAACGACCTGCAGAAGCAATACGCGGACAAGACCAAGGAAGAGCTGGCCGAGGCTGCAATCCCGGTCAAGGTTGCCGGTCGCATCATGCTCAACCGTGGCTCGTTCATGGTGATCCAGGACATGACCGGGCGGATCCAGGTCTACGTCAACCGCAAGACCCTGCCGGAAGAAACCCTGGACGCGGTCAAGACCTGGGACCTGGGCGACATCATCGCCGCCGAAGGCACCCTGGCCCGTTCCGGCAAGGGCGACCTGTACGTCGAGATGACCCAGGTACGCCTGCTGACCAAGTCGCTGCGTCCGCTGCCGGACAAGCACCACGGCCTGACCGACACCGAGCAGCGCTATCGCCAGCGCTACGTCGACCTGATCGTCAACGAAGACGTACGCGAAACCTTCCGCGTACGTTCGCAAGTCATCGCCCATATCCGCAGCTTCCTGATGAAGCGTGATTTCCTGGAAGTGGAAACGCCGATGCTGCAGACCATTCCCGGCGGTGCGGCGGCCAAGCCGTTCGAGACCCACCACAACGCCCTGGACATGGAAATGTTCCTGCGTATCGCCCCGGAGCTGTACCTCAAGCGCCTGGTGGTCGGTGGCTTCGAGAAAGTGTTCGAGATCAACCGCAACTTCCGTAACGAAGGCGTTTCGACCCGGCACAACCCTGAATTCACCATGTTGGAGTTCTACCAGGCCTACGCCGACTACGAAGACAACATGGACCTGACCGAAGAACTGTTCCGCGAACTGGCGCAATTGGTCCTGGGCAGCACCGACGTGCCGTACGGCGACAAGGTGTTCCACTTCGGCGAGCCGTTCGCCCGCCTGTCGGTGTTCGACTCGATCCTCAAGTACAACCCCGAGCTGACCTTTGAGGACCTGAACGACATCGACAAGGCTCGCGCCATCGCCAAGAAGGCCGGTGCCAAGGTGCTCGGCTTCGAAGGCCTGGGCAAGCTGCAGGTGATGATTTTCGAAGAGCTGGTCGAGCACAAGCTGGAGCAGCCGCACTTCATCACCCAGTACCCGTTCGAAGTCTCGCCGCTGGCCCGTCGCAACGACGAGAACCCGAACGTGACCGACCGTTTCGAGCTGTTCATCGGTGGCCGCGAAATCGCCAACGCCTACTCCGAGTTGAACGACGCGGAAGACCAGGCCGAGCGTTTCATGGCCCAGGTGGCCGACAAGGACGCCGGTGACGACGAAGCCATGCACTACGATGCCGACTTCGTTCGCGCCCTGGAGTACGGCATGCCGCCGACCGCCGGTGAAGGTATCGGCATCGACCGCCTGGTGATGCTGCTGACCAACTCCCCGTCGATCCGCGACGTGATCCTGTTCCCGCACATGCGGCCGCAAGCGTAAATATGTTGAATAAAAAGCCGCCGCTAACAGGCGGCTTTTTATTGTCTGTGTGGCACTGACGTACTGCTTTTTTCATTTTTTATGTGAGAGGAATACCTGTCGTGAACCGTGCAATTGCTCAAGAAGGTGCAGCTGGCATCGCCACTGCGGTCGCTGAAAGTGTTCAGTACCAAGGCCGCAAGGCCAGCCGACAGGGCAGTGAGCAACGTCGCCAGGATATTCTCGACGCGGCCATGCGCATCGTCGTGCGCGATGGCGTGCGCGCCGTGCGTCATCGCGCGGTCGCCGCCGAAGCCGGTGTGCCGCTGTCGGCCACCACCTACTACTTCAAGGATATCGATGACCTGCTCACCGATACCTTCGCCCAATACGTCGAGCGCAGCGCCGCCTTCATGGCCAAGCTGTGGGCCAACAACGAGGGCTTGCTGCGGGAGATGGTCGCCTATGGCGACGGCAGCCCGCAGTCCCGCGCGCAACTGGCCGATGACATTGCCCGTCTGACCGCCGATTACGTGCAGCGCCAACTGCACAACCGCCGCGAGCATCTGATGGCCGAGCAGGCGTTTCGCCAGGAAGCGCTGCTCAACCCGCGCCTGGCGCTGCTGGTGCGTTCCCACCAGCAGATCCTGCTGCAGGGCACCTGCCAGTTTTTCCAGGTATTGGGTTCCCGCGAGCCGCAACAGGATGCCAAAGTGTTGACGTCTATAATCGGACGGATGGAATATCAGGGCCTGCTCAACGGGGCAGAGCCTCTGGCCGACGAAGACATGCTGGGCATTCTGACCCGGTACATGCACCTGGTATTGGCCTCGGTGTGATCCGCCCGCCCGAACGCAGGCTGCGCTAGCGGCTACGGGTCGACTGCTGATAGGGAGTGTTGAATGAAAGCCTGGCGCGTTGTGATCGCCTTGTCGTTCCTGCTGCTCAGCGGCTGCCTGGTGTCCTTCAAGGAACCCTTGCCGGCCGACCAGGCGGCGCCCGCGGCGCTGCTCGGCAAATGGACCAGCAAGAATGCCTGGGGCGAACCGCTCACCCTGCAACTGAGCCGCATCGGCAACAACCGCTACAAGGCCGTCACTTCCGTCATGGCCAAGCCGCAGCAGCACGATACTTATGAGTTCACCGTTTCCCGCCACGGCAGCCGCTGGTATCTCTCGGCGGCGGTGCCCCAGGCGCTCGGTGGGCACTTCACCATCGCCGGTTTCGAGTTGACCGACGAACACGAGCTGGTGCTCTACCAGCTCGATCTCGAGCAGATCAATCAGGCCCGCGGGCAGAACGCCCTGCGGGGCGAACCGTTCGACACCAAGGACGGCGAGGGCGTGCTGATCGACAGCGCGCTGCCACAGGTTTTCGCCTATCTGGACGATCCCGCCAACTCCGACGTGTTCGTCGAGGCGGCGCGCTTCCAGCGGGCAGGCAAGTAAACGCAGTACAGACGTTTTAACGGGAGTTTTGGGGTGGACGATTACCAGCAGACGATACGCACCTTGTCCGATCGCATTGTGCTGGCACAGACGCCGATCCGCGTACTGGATGCGGTGAAGTGGGATGACAACATCCGCAAAGGTTTCCTCAAGGCCAAGGGCAAGGAAATGCCGGCGGTGGACCGCGCCTATTACGAAGGCCGGCCGCTGTCTTTCGACTCCAGCGCGGTGAAGCTGGAGTTCCAGAACATCGAGCGTGACATCACCCGCCAGCTGGGCCAGTTCAACCCGGTGGGGCAGATCATGCGGCGCATGTGCAAGGAGTACCGCATGGTGGTGCGGATGCTCGAGGCCCGTGGCACCGAGGACTTCGGGCTGATTTCCCAGGAACTCTACGGCGCGGCCTCCGACGCCTTTCATGCCGGCGACCCGACCCTGGCCGACCTGGGCCTGATGCTCTCGGATTACCTGAACAATATCGACGGCCGTGGCGATCTCAAGGACGAACCCAAGACCCTGAGCGCCAAGGAAGCGGTGAACCTGCTGCAAAGCCGGCTGAACAAGGTGTTCGGCGAGGCCGAGGAAACCATCCGGGTCTTCGAGTCCGATGGCATAGTCGCGGACGCGGCGGCCGGCGCCGACTACATCAAGATCCGCGCCGACGCGCTGTTCAACGATCGCGATGTGCGCGCCCTGGAAGTCCACGAAGGCCTGGTCCACGTGGGCACAACCCTCAACGGCCTGAACCAGCCGATCTGCACCTTCCTGTCCAAGGGCCCGCCCTCGTCGACCGTGACCCAGGAAGGCCTGGCGATCCTGATGGAGATCATTACCTTCGCCTCCTACCCGAGCCGTCTGCGCAAGCTGACCAACCGCACTCGCGCCATTCACATGGTGGAGGAGGGCGCGGACTTCATGCAGGTGTTCGAGTTCTTCCGCGAGCAGGGTTTCGAAATGGCCGAAAGTTATGGCAATGCCAGCCGGGTGTTCCGCGGTTCGGTGCCGACGGGCCTGCCATTCACCAAAGACTTGTCCTATCTCAAGGGCTTCATCATGGTTTACAACTACATTCAGTTGGCCGTGCGCAAGGGCAAGCTCGAGCAGATACCTTTGCTGTTCTGCGGCAAGACCACCCTGGAGGACATGCGGACCCTGCGCCAGTTGGTCGACGAAGGCCTGGTGGTGCCGCCCAAGTACCTGCCGGACCAGTTCCGCGACATGAACGCGCTGTCGGCCTGGATGTGCTTCTCCAACTTCCTCAATCACCTGAGCCTGGACCGGATCGAGGCGGATTACTCGAACATCCTCTGACGCATACCCTGTAGGAGCGGCCGATCGACGTTAGATTGCCCGCGATAAAGGCGCCGCGGTTTTTCCGAGCCACCGCGCCATCGGTTATCGCGGGCAAGCCTCGCTCCTACGGAAGTATCCTTTTCATCCCCTGTCGCGAGGCTTCAAACGGATGCGAGTCCTCAGCATTGTCTGCCTGCTGCTGACCCTGAGCGGTTGCAGCTCGCTGCTGTTCTATCCCGAGCGGGGCCTGCCGTTCACCCCGGACAAGGCCAGGCTCGACTACCGCGACGTCACCCTGACCACCGCCGACGGTACGCGCTTGCACGGCTGGTGGCTGCCGGCCAAGGCCGGGGTGCCGGTCAAGGGCACGGTGCTGCACCTGCACGGCAATGGCGGCAACCTGTCCGGGCACCTCGGCGGCAGCTGGTGGTTGCCGGAGCAGGGCTACCAGGTGCTGCTGGTGGACTACCGTGGCTACGGGGTGTCGCAAGGCAAACCGAGCCTGCCGGCGATCTACCAGGACGTCGACGCGGCCTTCCAGTGGCTGGACCGGGCGCCCGAGGTCCAGGGCAAGCCGCTGATTGTCCTGGGCCAGAGCCTGGGCGGCGCCCTGGCCATCCACTATCTGGTGGAACAGCACCCGGAGCGCCAGCGCCAGCTCAAGGCCATAGTCTTCGACGGGGTGCCGGCCAGTTACCGCGAGGTGGGTCGTTTTGCCCTGAGTACGTCCTGGATGACCTGGCCGTTCCAGGTGCCGCTGTCCTGGCTGGTGCCGGATGGCGACAGTGCGATCAAGGCCATCGCGCGCCTGGATGGCGTGCCCAAGCTGATCTACCACAGCATCGACGATTCCCTCGTACCGCTTTCCAACGGCATCCGTCTGTATCAAGCTGCGCCCCCGCCCAGGGTGCTGCAGCTGACCCGAGGCGGTCATGTGCAGACCTTCGCCGACCCGGTCTGGCGCCAGGTGATGTTGCGTTACCTTGAGGACCCGCAGCATTTCAACGGCCTGCGCCGCCTGGGCGAAATCCCCAATTACCCCACACCTTTGAATCCAGTCGTAGAACCTCCAGAGAGTCCGCAATGAGCGAAGAACGTAACGCCATCCCCCTGATCATCACCGGTATCTGCAGCATCCTCGGCACCGTGGCGTGCCTGTGGTACTACGGCTACCTGCATTTCGCCAAGCCGGAGGATGCGCTGCTGCTCAACGATTTCACCATGCTCAAGACCGTGCCCGGCGAAGACTACAAGGTGTCCCTGGAGCCGGCGGCCGAGGTGGCGCAATGCATCGATGGCGTGCTGGTGCTGTTCGACACCGAGCAGAAGGGGCTGACGGGCGTGCTGATCAACAACAAGAAGCGCGCCGTGCGCTGCATGGGCCAGGAAACCCCGAAGCTGGAGCAGTGACCGGTCGGCATGCCAGCGCAAGCCGCGATCCGGTTGCCGGATAAAAAAGCCCCGCCGGTCAAGGCGGGGCTTTTTATTGGCTGCGCGGTTTATCGCGCGGGGCCGGGCTTAGTTGGCGCTGATGGCCGAACGTGGCGCGACCGGCTGGTTGTCGTTGGAAATGGTCACTTCCACGCGACGGTTCATGGCGCGCCCGGAAACACTGCCGTTGTTGGCAACCGGATATTCCTTGCCATAACCCTGGGCGACGATGCGTGCCGGATCGACACCCATCTTGATCAGGGCGACCTGTACCGAAGTGGCGCGACGCTCGGACAGCGACTGGTTGTAGGCCGCGCTGCCGGTGCTGTCGGTGTAGCCCTCGACTATCACTTTGCGATCAGGGTTGTCGCGCAGGAACTGCGCCAGCTTGTTGATGTTGACCAGGCCGCTGGATTTCAGGTCGGCCTTGTTGGTGGCGAACAGTACGTCACCGAAGGTCACCAGCGTACCGCGGTCGGTCTGCTTGGCGTTGAGGCTCGATTGCAGTTGCTTGATCTGTGCGTCACGGGCATCCAGAAGCGCCTTGGCGCGCTGGTCGCCGGCGTCCTTGAGCTGGGTTTCCGCGGTGCGCAGGGCGATGGTCTGCTTGGCCACTTCAATCCGCTGGTTGGTCAGGTAGGCCAGTTGGTCGACCTTCTTTTCGTCCTCCTTGTTCAGGTAGGCCTTGTCGGCCTTGTCCAGCCATTCGCTGGCGTCCTTGGTCTCCAGGGCCGCCACCTTGGTGGCCTGCGGGTTGGTCTGCAGGGCGGAGTAGTTGGTCCGGGCGTTTTCCAGGTTGGCGTTAGGCGGGGTGGAGCATGCCGCCAGCGCTACGCTCAGGGCCAACAGGGCAGGGATCATCAGTTGTTTGCGCATAATGGTTTCGTCCTTTTATCGATTGCGAATACGTGGGAATCGGCGCCCGCGGCTCATTGCACGCTGCGCATGCCTTCCTGACGTAGTTCCTGAACGCCTTTCTGAGAGTCCTTCAATGCCTGTTCGGCCTTGGCTGCCTGAGCCTTGCGCTCGGCGACGCGGGCGTCCCATTCGGCCTGCTCGGCCAGACGCCGGGCTTCGTCGTAGTTCTTGTCGTGCATGGCGAGCTCGGCTTGCTTGAGCTTGTCCTGAGCCGATTTCATTTCCACCGCGGCAAATTCGGTACCGCCTGCGCTGACTGCGCTGTTGACCGCAGATTGCGTCACCGCGTATTGCTCGCTTGGCGGATTACCGGCGCAACCGGCCAGGACCAGGCTGCTACCGAGAGCCAGCGCGGCCAGTTTCAGCCCGCGCAGAGAGGTTGACGAGGATTTGGCAGTGCTGATCTTCATGGTCTTCAACTCCATTGGATAACTCCTGAAAAACATCAAAATCCATCCCGGTTCCGACGCCGTAACGCTGAGTGACGACAAGGCTGGGGGCGTTGAAAATGAAACGGCCGTTCCAGTGATGGTTATTGGCTGTGACCCGAGGCTTTTTTGAATAGTTCAGAGAAGATGGCCTATCGCCCGGAAATTTCCTGACTGTGTGGACAAGGCTCTAAATAAGGAACTTTTGCCGTGCGCAGGGGTACTCCTGACCCGATCCGGGGTCAGGAATAACGCTCTTATCGGTGAGAAATGCAGGCGTGGATCAGTGTTTCTGCTCGTCTGCCTGAGCCGACAGATCGTGCAGATAACGCCGCGACAGGGCGAGAAAACGCGGGGTAGGGCCGATGTCTTCGTAGAGTGGATCGCCTTCTTCGTCGGTGGCGACCACATGCTGGCCCTGGACATAAGGGAAGCTGGTCTCGAGTTCCTCCAGGGCGGCCCCGATCAGCTCGCCGAGCAGTTCCTCGGTCCGGCGCTTGGGGTACATCTCGGAAATCGCCGCCAGGCGTGCGGCGGCTTCGACATCCAGATAGATCGTGTAGCCGGTCTGGGTCAGGCGACCCTTGGCGTTTTCTTCCCAGTGTTGCGCGAGCTCACGGATTTTCATGGCAACCTCAATGAACACCTGCTTGTGGCAGGGCTTGGTGAGTGACCGGCCTGTGCCGGCGCTAAGCCGTTGTGCGGCTTACTCTTGAGACTAGCTCCATCGTGCAAGGTTTAAAGGCGCTTCGTCGTGCACCGGCGTTGCCCGCAGCCGTTCGCGTCAAGACCGCCCTTGCTAATAGCCATGTGCTGGCGGCACTCTTGGGGCTTACCAGGAGCCCCGAGTCCGCTGGAGAACAGGTAGATGACCGATATTGATGCGCGCTTGCGCGAAGATGTTCACCTGCTGGGTGAGCTGTTGGGCAACACCATTCGTGAACAGTATGGCGAGGGTTTCCTCGACAAGATCGAACAGATTCGCAAGGGTGCCAAGGCCGACCGACGCGGTTCGCTGGATGCCGAACTCAGCGCCAGCCTCAACCAGCTCAGCGAGGAAGAGCTGCTGCCGGTGGCGCGGGCGTTCAACCAGTTCCTCAACCTGGCCAACATCGCCGAGCAGTACCAGTTGATTCACCGTCGCGAGGAGTCGCAGCCGGCACCGTTCGAGTCGCGGGTGCTGCCGGAACTGCTGGCGCGCCTGCGGGCCGAAGGCCATGGTGCCGAGGCGCTGGCCCGGCAGTTGGGACGGCTGGAGATCGAGCTGGTGCTGACCGCCCACCCCACCGAAGTCGCCCGCCGCACGCTGATCCAGAAATACGATGCCATCGCCGCGCAGTTGGCTGCCCAGGACCATCGCGACCTGACCTCGGCCGAGCGCGCGCAGATCCAGACACGCTTGCAGCGGCTGATCGCCGAGGCCTGGCACACCGAAGAAATCCGCCGGACCCGGCCGACCCCGGTGGACGAAGCCAAGTGGGGCTTCGCGGTGATCGAGCATTCGCTGTGGCAGGCCATCCCCAACTATTTACGCAAGGCCGACCAGGCCCTGCATGCGGCCACCGGCATGCATTTGCCGCTGGAGGCGGCGCCGATCCGCTTCGCTTCGTGGATGGGCGGCGACCGTGACGGCAACCCCAATGTCACCGCGGCGGTGACCCGCGAGGTGCTGTTGCTGGCGCGCTGGATGGCCGCCGACCTGTACCTGCGCGATGTCGATCAACTGGCGGCCGACCTGTCCATGCAGCAAGCCAACGCGACATTGCGGGCACTGGCCGGCGACAGCGCCGAGCCGTATCGCGCGGTGCTCAAGCAATTGCGCGAGCGCCTGCGGGCCACCCGCAACTGGGCCCAGGCCTCGTTGAGCGGTAGCGTGCCGGCGACTGCCCAGGTGCTGCAGAACAACCGCGAGCTGCTGGACCCGCTGGAGCTCTGCTACGAGTCCCTGCACGAATGCGGCATGGGCGTGATCGCCGACGGTCCGTTGCTCGACTGCCTGCGCCGCGCGGTGACCTTCGGCCTGTTCCTGGTGCGCCTGGACGTGCGTCAGGACTCCTCGCGGCACACCGCGGCCATGACCGAAATCACCGACTACCTGGGCCTGGGCCGCTATGGCGACTGGAGCGAGAAGGAGCGCATCGATTTCCTGATGCGCGAACTGGGCAGCCGTCGTCCGCTGCTGCCCGGTTATTTCAAGCCCTCGGCCGACACCGCCGAAGTGCTGGCGACCTGCCGGGAAATCGCTGCGGCCCCGGCGGCTTCGCTGGGTTCCTATGTGATCTCCATGGCCGGCGCGGCATCCGATGTGCTCGCCGTGCAACTGCTGCTCAAGGAAGCGGGCGTGCTGCGGCCGATGCGCGTGGTGCCGCTGTTCGAAACCCTGGCCGACCTGGACAACGCCGGCCCGGTGATCGAGCAGTTGCTGCTTCTGCCAGGCTATCGTTCGCGCCTGCAGGGCCCGCAGGAAGTGATGATCGGTTATTCCGACTCGGCCAAGGATGCCGGCACTACCGCTGCCGCTTGGGCGCAGTACCGGGCCCAGGAAAAACTGGTGGATATCTGCCGCGAGCAGCAGGTCGAGCTGCTGCTGTTCCATGGTCGCGGTGGCACCGTGGGGCGTGGCGGCGGCCCGGCCCACGCGGCGATCCTGTCGCAGCCGCCGGGTTCGGTGGCGGGGCGCTTCCGTACCACCGAGCAAGGGGAAATGATTCGTTTCAAATTCGGCCTGCCGGACATCGCCGAGCAGAACCTCAATCTCTACCTGGCGGCGGTGCTGGAAGCGACCTTGCTGCCGCCGCCCCTGCCGCAGCCGGCATGGCGCGACCTGATGGACGAACTGGCCGACGATGGGGTGAAGGCCTATCGCGCGGTGGTGCGGGAGAACCCGCAGTTCGTCGAGTATTTCCGCCAGTCCACGCCTGAGCAGGAACTGGGGCGCCTGCCACTGGGCAGCCGGCCGGCCAAGCGGCGTGCCGGTGGCATCGAAAGCCTGCGGGCCATCCCGTGGATTTTCGGCTGGACCCAGACCCGCCTGATGCTGCCGGCCTGGCTGGGCTGGGAAACCGCCTTGAGCAAGGCCCTGGAGCGCGGGGAGGGCGAGTTGCTGGGGCAGATGCGCGAACAGTGGCCGTTTTTCCGCACGCGCATCGACATGCTGGAGATGGTGCTGGCCAAGGCCGACGCGGATATCGCCCGTTCCTACGACGAACGATTGGTCGAACCGGCGCTGCTGCCATTGGGTGCGCATTTACGCGACTTATTGTCGCAGGCGTGTTCGGTGGTCTTGGGGCTGACCGGTCAGTCGCAGTTACTGGCACATAGCCCCGACACCCTGGAGTTCATTCGCTTGCGCAATACCTACCTGGACCCGCTGCATCTATTGCAGGCCGAACTGCTGGCCCGTTCGCGGCGCCAGGACGGCGCCCAGGACAGCCCGGTGGAACAGGCGCTGCTGGTGTCTGTGGCGGGGATTGCCGCCGGTTTGCGCAATACCGGCTAAGGTAATTGCTGGGGTTTTCAGTGGCTTGGCACGCTACTTCGAGCGCTGGCCCGAGAGGGCTGGCGACCGTCGCCAGGCGACACTTTGTTATGGGGTTGCGACCAGCAATACCCTGTCGCCAGGGCATAAAGGCGGCGGGTTGCTCCGACTTTCGGCTGCTTGTGTGCGCTGTGTCGGCTGTGTATCTTGATCAGCCTTTGGCCGTTTGGGCGGCCACTATCCCATTTCCGAGATTGGCCCCACGAGGCGAATCCGAGCGTTTCTAAATAAAAAATTGAGGAGCACATCGATGCGCGTAATTCTGCTGGGAGCTCCCGGGGCCGGTAAAGGTACTCAGGCAAAGTTCATCACCGAAAAATTCGGCATTCCGCAAATCTCCACCGGCGACATGCTGCGCGCAGCGGTCAAGGCCGGCACCGAGCTGGGCCTGAAAGCCAAGAGCGTGATGGACGCCGGTGGTCTGGTCTCCGATGACCTGATCATCAACCTGGTCAAGGAACGCATCAGCCAGGCCGATTGCGCCAAGGGTTTCCTGTTCGACGGCTTCCCACGCACCATTCCTCAGGCCGAAGCGCTGGTCAAAGCCGGCGTCGAGCTGGACAACGTGGTCGAGATCGCCGTCGACGACGAAGAGATCGTCCAGCGTATCGCTGGCCGCCGTGTGCACGAAGCCTCGGGCCGCGTTTACCACACCGTCTACAATCCGCCGAAAATCGCCGGTAAAGACGACATCACCGGTGAAGACCTGGTCCAGCGTAAAGACGACACCGAAGAAACCGTGCGTCATCGCCTGTCGGTCTACCACTCCCAGACCAAGCCGCTGGTGGAGTTCTACCAGAGCCTGGCCGCCAGCCAGGGCAAGCCGAAGTACAGCCACATCGCGGGCGTCGGTTCGGTCGAGTCGATCACCGGCAAGGTGCTCGAAGCGCTGAGCTGATCAGTCGTACCAGCTTGATCTTCAACGGCCCGCTTGCGGGCCGTTGCTGTTTATAATGCGTCACTTTTTTCAACTTCCTCTGCCTTATGGATACATCGATGAGCACCTTGCTGGCCCTGGACACCGCGACTGAAGCCTGCTCGGTCGCCTTGCTGCACGACGGCAAGGTGACGAGCCACTACGAGGTGATCCCGCGCCTGCATGCACAGAAGCTGCTGCCGATGATCCAGAAGCTGCTGGCCGATGCCGGCACCAGCCTGCAGGCCGTCGATGCCATTGCCTTCGGTCGCGGGCCTGGGGCCTTTACCGGTGTGCGGATCGCCATCGGCGTGGTCCAGGGCCTGGCCTTCGCCCTGGAGCGCCCGGTGCTGCCGGTGTCGAACCTGGCGGTGCTGGCGCAGCGCGCATTGCGCGAACACGGCGCGACCCAGGTGGCCGCCGCCATCGATGCGCGAATGGATGAGGTCTACTGGGGCTGCTACCGCGAAGTGGCGGGCGAGATGCGCCTGGCAGGGGCCGAAGCGGTGCTGCCGCCGGAAGCCGCTGCGTTGCCGGCGGACGCCAGCGGCGACTGGTTCGGCGCGGGCACCGGCTGGGGCTACGCCGAGCGTATCGGGGTCAATCTCAGTGGCCAGGACGCGGGCATGCTGCCCCACTCCGAAGATTTGCTGACCCTGGCGCGCTTTGCCTGGGAACGCGGCGAGGCGATCCCGGCGGACGAGGCGCAACCGGTGTACCTGCGGGACAAGGTGGCGACGCCAAAAGCGCGCTGACAGGCCGCTGCAGAGCTGTTCGCCACCACGAGCCCGCGTGGCGAGCGTGTCAATCGTCAGGTTTTCGTGCCAGTTTCCGGTGGCTTTTAAACCTTTTGCATTTTCTGTGTTCTAGTTATCACTCGGCATTTGCGTAGTCGGCGAGGTGCCGCTAAATTGCCATCATCGATATCGAGCATGTGATTATGCGCATAGACGGCATTTCCTCTCAGTCCTACCCCATCAAGCGCAAGCCTCGCAAAGGCAGCGTGCTGCTGGACGACTCCCTCGAGGACGCAGATGCCGTCGAAGTCCAGCCCGAGACTTCAGCCCAGGCGCGCTCCCAGGCTTCCGCCGGGCGCACCAGCAACCTGCCCGCCCGTCCGCAGGACATGATCTTCCACCGCGCCATGAAAAGAAGCGTGGCCAATGCCCTGGCCAGTTACCTGACCACCGCCGGTTTCGTCGATTGGGATATGGAAGTGGTGGGTCTCGACCTGCACATCTGATGTTGCTGCCTTATTACCTCGGTTGTCCTTCCTGGAGCGAAAACGCCTGGCGTGAGTACCTGTACCCGGAAAGCGCGCGGCCGACGGATTTTCTCGGCCTGTATTGCCAGGTCTTCAATGCCGTGGAAGGCAATACCACCTTCTATGCGCGCCCCGCCGAGGCCACGGTGCAGCGCTGGGCGCAGACCATGCCCGAACATTTCCGCTTCACCGCCAAGTTTCCCGGCGACATCAGCCATGGCGGCGACCTGCGCGAACAATTGGGCGCGGCCGAGAGCTTCCTGCAGTTGCTCAGCCCACTGGGCGAACGTGTTTCGCCGCTGTGGCTGCAACTGCCCGCAAGCTTCACACCGCAGCGCCTGGCGGAACTGGCGGGCTTTATCGACGCCCTGGAGCGGCCGTTGGCGGTGGAAGTCCGGCATCGGGATTTCTTCGCCAAGGGCGATGCCGAGCGCATGCTCAACCGCCTGCTGCTGGATCGTGGCGTGGAGCGCATCTGCCTCGACCCGCGCGCCTTGTTCAGTTGTACTTCCAGCGAGCCGTCGGTGCTCCATGCGCAATCGAAGAAACCCAAGGTACCGCCGCGCCCGGCCGCCTTCACCCAGTTTCCCCAGGTGCGCTTTATCGGTCATCCGGAGCTCGAGGCCAACGATCCATTCCTGGTGCCCTGGATCGACAAGGTCGCCGGCTGGATCGAGGAAGGGCGAACCCCCTACATCTTCCTGCACACCGCCGATAACCGCCTGGCCGCCGAGCTGGCGCGGCGTTTCCATGCGCGCCTGATGGAGCGCCTGCCTGGATTGCCGGCCTTGCCTGAGCTATACAGAGAGCCCGCCGCGGAGCAACTCGGCTTGCTCTGAGCGGGATCATTTCCCTGTCCAGGAGTCCGCCAATGGATGCGCAAACCCTTCGTGCCCAAACCTTCAAGGCCCTGCATGAGCGTGATCGGGCTTTCGTGATTCCCAACCCCTGGGACGCGGGCTCCGCCAAGATGCTGGCCAGCCTCGGCTTCGAGGCTCTGGCGACCACCAGCGCCGGTTTGGCTTTTTCCCTGGGGCGCCCCGACGCCGAAGGTGCCTTGTCCCTGGAGGACACCCTGGGTAACGTTCGCGCCATAGTCGGCGCCAGCAGCCTGCCGGTGGCGGTGGACCTGGAGAACGGTTTTTCCGACAGCCCCGAAGGCTGTGCCCGGACCCTGCGCCAAGCGGCCGCCTGCGGGGTGGTGGGCGGCTCCATCGAAGACGCCACGGGCCGGGCCGATGATCCGATCTATGACTTCAAACTGGCGGTCGAGCGTATCGAGGCGTCGGTCGCCGCAGTGCGGCAATTGCCTTTTCCCTTTGTGCTCACGGCACGGGCGGAAAACCTGCTGCATGGCCGGCAGGACCTGCCGGACACCCTTCGCCGCCTGCAAGCCTATGCCGAGGCCGGCGCCGATGTGCTGTATGCGCCTGGGTTGCGCTCGGCCGAGGAAATCATCGCCGTGGTCCGCGCGGTGGCGCCCAAACCGGTCAACGTGCTGATGTCGGGCGGCCTGAAATTGACCCTGGCGCAGTTGAGCGAGCTGGGGGTGAAGCGGATCAGCGTCGGTTCGGCCCTGGCGCGGGCCGCCTATGGCGCCTTCTATCAGGCGGCGCAGGAAATCCGCGACCACGGCAGCTTCGACTTTGCCGACCAGGCTTTGCCGTTCGGGCAGATCAATCAGTTGTTCAAGGACTGAGCGGTCGGGTTGCCGCTGGGCGCCATTGCCGGTAGTGGATCTGTCGGTGAAACCGGCTTGAGGTCAGGCGGCGATCCGCAGGTTCTGCAGGATCAGCGGACGCGCCCAGCCGGTATCGAAATCGAACTGTTTCTGTTGCTCGATGAGCTCTTGCGGCGGGAAGGGCGGGAAGGGTTTGTCCAGCAGCTCCAGTTCGAATTCGGCGATCGGCAGGTGCAACGGCCGCGGTTGCGGCGCCGGGCCCGGCTCGGGCAGGGGCTGGCCGGCATTGAGGACAATGGGGCGTACCCAGCCGCTTTCGAAGTCTTGCTGGTGTTGCTGGGCGGCGATTTCTTCCGGTGGGAACGGCGGAAACGGTTTGTCCAGCAGCTCGGTCTCGAACTCGGCGATCGGCAGGAACAACGGTTCCGGCGGGCGGATCTCGGTGTCCTGGACGTCGCAATGACGCTGGGTAACGATTTGCGCCAGCAGGTCGCTGCCGCCATGGGGTTCGGTCGGGCCGTCCACGGCCACCGGAGAATTGTCGTCAGTGACCTTCGTGCCATCGCCGCGTTGCTCGGCCAGCGCCTGGGCAAAAAAATCCTGCCACAGATGGCTGACGCCGCTCAGTGCCTGGGAATTTTTTAGGCCGTAATCGCCGTGGGGCGATATGACGCCAATGGATAGGCTTCGAATGTCTGACATTTCTCTCGGGTCGACGCTCAGCTCTGGCAAAATGCCGGATAGTTCTTTTATCGGCAGTTTTTGCCGATCATTAATTTTTTGAGCGTGTTTTCAGATGAGTGAGCAACCAGCGGCCTGCCGTATCAAAGTCGAGGCCTTGGCCGAGGCATTCCAGCCGCAGGCCGCGCATTGGGCCGAGCGACTGGGGCTGCCATTGCAGATCGACGAGGCGGAGTTCGCCCTGCAGGTCGGCGAGCAGGGCTTGCAACTGCAGCAGCTCGGCGCCGATGCGCCAGGGCCGGTGCGGGTGGACTTTGTCGAGGGTGGCGCGGCGCACCGGCGGCTGTATGGCGGCGGTAGCGGGCAGATGATTGCCAAGGCGGTGGGGATTGCCCAGGGCGTGCGCCCGCGGATCCTGGATGCCACGGCGGGGCTGGGCAAGGATGCGTTCGTCCTGGCCAGCCTCGGCTGCGAGATGAGCCTGATCGAGCGCCAGCCCTTGATCGGCGCCTTGCTCGAAGACGGCCTGGCCCGGGCGGGAGAGGATTTCGAGGTGGCGCCGATCGTGGCGCGCATGCACCTGCTCAAGGGCAACTCGATCGAGGTGATGCGCAATTGGGAGGGCGAGCCTCCCCAGGTGATCTACCTGGACCCGATGTTCCCGCATCGGGAAAAGACCGCGCTGGTGAAAAAGGAAATGCGCCTGTTCCGCCCACTGGTCGGGGACGACCCGGACGCCCCGGCGCTGCTGGAGGCCGCCCTGGCCCTGGCCAGCCACCGGGTGGTGGTCAAGCGCCCGCGCAAGGCGCCGTGCATCGCAGGCCCCAAGCCGAGCCATGCGCTGGATGGCAAATCCAGCCGTTACGATATCTATCCGAAGAAGGCGCTCAAGGCCTGATCTTTATCGGGCCTTTCGGCTGTCTATAGCGAGCAGGGACCGGGCGTCCCGCTCGCTCCGTTGGCACAACCTCAGGCCGACCCCGGCCGATACGCCCGCATGAACAACCCCACCACTTCCCGCACATGCTCCTCGGCGGCTTCGTCGCTCAGCGGCTCGCCGCAGTCGTAGAGCAGACGAAAGTTCGCCGCGCCCTTGAGCAGGCAGAAGAAGTGCTCGGCGGCATTGCGCGGTTTGTCGATGCGCAGGGCACCGCTCTGGTCAATCCTGGTCAGCAGCCGCTCCATGCCTTGCACCATGCGCTGCGGTCCGGCCTCGAAGAAGATCTGCGAGAGCTTCGGATCCTGGCTGCCCAGGGCCATGATCAGGCGATGCAGGTTCAAGGATTCTTCGCTGTTGATCAGCAGGTGAAAGCCCCGGCCAATGTTCAGCAACACGCTTTCGATCGGCATGCCGGCCGGCAGCTCGAAAATCAGCGTCGGCAACTGCTCCTCGCATTTGGCCATCACCGCGGCGGAGAACAGGGTCTCCTTGTCGTTGAAATGGCTGTACACCGTCAGCTTGGAAACACCGGCTTCGGCGGCTACCGCGTCCATGCTGGTGTTGGCGTAGCCATTGCTCAGGAACAGCGCTTTCGCGGCTTCGAGGATGGCCTGGCGTTTTGCCAGGTCCTTGGGGCGGCCGGGGCCGTTTGAGGTGGAAAGATTGTCGGACATTCTTCGCTTTAATACTGGACTGGTGAGTTTGCTATTAATAACATGCCCGCCAGTATAATTATTCGAAGCACCCTTAGCGAAAGGTCCCCCGCCATGTTCCGCTATGCCTTACCCCTCGCGTTGCCCGTCAGCCTGGCCGTTCTGCTGTCCGCGTGCGGACATGAAGAAACGGCGCAAACCACCGTTCGCCCGGCCATAGTGGTGCAGCCAGAGCCTGCGGCGCAGGCCATGGACAGCTACCCCGGCGAGGTCCGCGCGCGTTACGAACCGGACCTGGCGTTCCGGATTGGGGGCAAGGTCAGCCGACGACTGGTCGATGAGGGGCAGCGGGTGAAAGCCGACCAGCCATTGGCCGAGCTCGATCCGCAGGACGTGCGGCTGCAACTGGAAGCCACCCGGGCCCAGGTGGCGGCGGCCGAAGCCAACCTGAACCTGGTGCGCTCCGAGCGTGACCGCTACAAGACCCTGATGGATCGGCAACTGGTTAGCCGTTCCCAGTACGACAACGCCGAGAATCTATATCGCTCCGGCCTGGCCCGGCTCAAGCAGATCAAGGCCGAGTTCGACGTGGCCAGCAACCAGGCCGGTTACGCCGTGCTGCGCGCGCCCCAGGACGGTGTCGTGGCCCGGCGCACGGTCGAGGTCGGGCAGGTGGTCGCCGCCGGCCAGACCGTCTTTACCCTGGCTACCGACGGCGAGCGGGAAGTGCTGATCAGCCTGCCGGAGCAGGGTTTCGGCCGTTTCCGCATCGGCCAGCCGGTGTCGGTGGAGTTGTGGAGCCAGCCCGACCAGCGTTTCGCCGGGCAGATCCGCGAGCTGTCGCCGGCCGCCGACCCACGCTCCCGTACCTTCGCTGCCCGCATCGCCTTTACCGCCGGCAAGGTCCCGGCCGAACTGGGGCAGAGTGCCCGAGTGTTCATTCAGACAGCGGGCAGTGTGCCGCTGTCGGTGCCGCTGTCGGCGGTGACCGCGGAAAACGGTGCCGCCTATGTCTGGCGGGTCGACGCCAACAACATTCTGAAAAAGACCCCGGTGCGCCTTGGCGCCTTTGGCGAAAAGAGCGTGCCGGTGCTCGAAGGCCTCGGGGTCAGCGACTGGGTGGTGGCGGCGGGTGTGCATGTGCTCCATGAGGGGCAGCAGGTGCGCCCGGTGGATCGCTCCAACCGCGTGGTCAATCTGGCGGCCAAGGAGTAATCCCCGATGGGTTTCAATCTTTCCGAATGGGCGTTGCGCAACCGCCAGATCGTGCTGTTCCTGATGCTGTTGCTGGCCATTGTCGGGGCGTTGTCCTACACCAAGCTGGGCCAGAGCGAAGACCCGCCCTTCACCTTCAAGGCCATGGTGATCCGCACCAACTGGCCGGGCGCCACGGCCCAGGAGGTTTCCCGGCAGGTCACCGAACGCATCGAAAAGAAATTGATGGAAACCGGTGAATACGAGCGCATCGTCTCGTTTTCCCGCCCGGGCGAGTCCCAGGTGACCTTCATGGCGCGCGACTCGATGCACTCGAACCAGATCCCCGAGCTCTGGTATCAGGTACGCAAGAAGATCAGCGATATTCGCCATACCCTGCCGCCGGGTATCCAGGGCCCGTTCTTCAACGATGAGTTCGGCACCACCTTTGGCAATATCTATGCGCTGACCGGCGACGGTTTCGACTACGCAGTGCTCAAGGATTACGCCGACCGCATCCAGATCCAGCTGCAGCGGGTCAAGGACGTGGGCAAGGTCGACCTGCTGGGCTTGCAGGACGAGAAGGTCTGGATCGAGCTGTCGAACGTCAAGCTGGCGACCTTGGGTCTGCCCCTAGCGGCGGTGCAGCAGGCCCTGGAGGAGCAGAACGCGGTGTCCACCGCCGGCTTCTTCGAGACCAGCAGCGAGCGTCTGCAATTGCGGGTGTCCGGTAATTTCCAGAGCGTCGAGCAGATCAGTAACTTCCCGATCCGGGTGGCCGACCGCACCTTCCGTATCGGTGATGTGGCGGATGTGCATCGCGGCTTCAACGATCCACCGGCGCCGCGCATGCGTTTCATGGGCCAGGACGCAATCGGCCTGGCCGTGGCGATGAAGGATGGCGGCGACATCCTGGTGCTGGGCAAGGCCCTGGAACTGGAGTTCGCCCGGATCCAGAAAAACCTCCCCGCCGGCATGGAGCTGCGCAAGGTCTCCGACCAGCCGGCCGCGGTGAAGACCGGCGTCGGCGAGTTCGTCCAGGTGCTGGTGGAAGCCCTGGCGATCGTGCTGCTGGTGAGCTTCTTTTCCCTCGGCGTGCGCACCGGCATGGTGGTGGCCCTGGCGATTCCGCTGGTGCTGGCGATGACCTTCGCCACCATGTACTACCTGGGGATCGGCCTGCACAAGATCTCCCTCGGCGCGCTGGTGCTGGCCCTGGGCCTGCTGGTGGACGACGCGATCATCGCGGTGGAGATGATGGCGATCAAGATGGAGCAGGGCTACGACCGGCTCAAGGCCGCCAGCTACGCCTGGACCAGCACGGCGTTCCCGATGCTCACCGGCACCCTGATCACCGCCGCGGGTTTCCTGCCGATCGCCACGGCGCAGTCCGGCACCGGCGAATACACCCGTTCGATCTTCCAGGTGGTGACCATCGCCTTGCTGGCCTCATGGATCGCCGCGGTGGTGTTCGTACCCTACCTGGGCGAGAAGCTGCTGCCGGACCTGGCCAAGCTGCATGCGGCCAAGCACGGCAGCGCCGACGGCCAGCCCGATCCGTACGGCACGCCGTTCTATCAGCGGGTGCGGCGGATGGTGGAATGGTGCGTGCGCCGGCGCAAGACCGTGATCGCCTTGACCGTGCTGCTGTTCATTGCCTCGGTGATGCTGTTCCGCTTCGTGCCGCAGCAGTTCTTCCCGGCTTCCGGGCGCCTGGAGCTGATGGTCGACCTGAAACTGGCCGAGGGCGCATCCCTGAGCAACACCGCCGATCAGGTCAAGCGCCTGGAGGCGATGCTCAAGGATCACGCCGGCATCGATAACTATGTGGCTTACGTCGGCACCGGTTCGCCGCGTTTCTACCTGCCCCTGGACCAGCAACTGCCGGCGGCGAGTTTTGCCCAGTTCGTGGTGCTGGCCAAGACCATCGAGGAGCGTGAAAGCCTGCGCAGCTGGCTGATCGAAACCCTCGACGAGCAGTTCCCGGCCCTGCGTTCGCGGGTCACCCGCCTGGAGAACGGCCCGCCCGTGGGCTACCCGGTGCAGTTCCGCGTCACCGGCGAGCACATCGAAGAGGTGCGGGCCCTGGCGCGCAAGGTGGCGGCCAAGGTCCGCGAGAACCCCCACGTGGTCAACGTGCACCTGGATTGGGAAGAACCGAGCAAGGTGGTCTACCTCAATATCGATCAGGACCGTGCGCGGGCCCTGGGCGTGAGTACCGCCAACCTGGCGAAATTCCTGCAAAGCTCGCTGACCGGTTCCAGCGTCAGCCAGTACCGCGAAGACAACGAGTTGATCGAGATCCTGCTGCGCGGGACCTTGCATGAACGCACCGAGCTGTCGCTGCTGTCGAGCCTGGCGGTGCCCACCGACAACGGCAAGAGCGTGGCGCTGTCGCAGGTCGCGACCCTGGAGTACGGCTTCGAGGAAGGCATCATCTGGCACCGCAACCGCCTGCCGAACGTCACCGTGCGGGCCGACATCTATGGCAAGGAACAGCCGGCGACCCTGGTGCAGCAGATCCTGCCGACCCTGGAGCCGATCCGCGCCGAACTGCCGGACGGTTATCTGCTGGACGTCGGCGGCACCGTGGAAGACTCGGCGCGTGGGCAGAACTCGGTGAAGGCCGGCGTGCCGCTGTTCATCGTGGTGGTGCTGACCCTGCTGATGCTGCAACTGCGCAGCTTCTCGCGCACGGCGATGGTGTTCCTCACCGCGCCGCTGGGGCTGATCGGTGTGACCCTGTTCCTGATGGTGTTCCGTCAGCCGTTCGGCTTCGTGGCGATGCTCGGGACCATCGCGCTGTCGGGGATGATCATGCGCAACTCGGTGATCCTGGTGGATCAGATCGAGCAGGACATCGCTGCCGGGCTCACGCCGTGGCAGGCGATCATCGAGGCGACGGTCAGGCGTTTCCGGCCGATCGTGCTGACCGCGCTGGCGGCGGTGCTGGCGATGATCCCGTTGTCACGCAGCGTGTTCTTCGGGCCGATGGCGGTGGCGATCATGGGCGGGCTGATTGTCGCGACGGCGCTGACCCTGCTGTTTCTGCCGGCGTTGTATGCGGCGTGGTTCCGGGTCAGGAAAACCTGATTCGCCTGTAGGAGCGAGGCTTGCCCGCGATCTAGACGCCGCGGTGTGTCAGGCACACCGCGGCGTCTAGATCGCGGGCAATCGAGCGTCGACCGGCCGCTCCTACAGGTAGGGGTTACAGGGTACCGAAGACTTTTTTCGCCAGGCTGGTGGCCGCTGCCGCCGGGTTCTCGCGAATGGTCGCTTCCTGTTTGCCGATCATCTCGAACAGGCCGTTGAGCGCCTGTTCGGTCACGTAGCTTTCGATATTCGCGTTCTTCGCATCCAGCACGCCGAAGGTGGCGGCCTGGCCGGCGAAGGCGTTGTACTGCTTGGCCAGGCCCACCTGGTCGGTGGCCTGCTTGACGATCGGCAGGAACTTCACGCGGATCTGTTCGCGGCTGGTCTTGCTCAGGTACTGGGTGGCGGAATCCTTGCCACCGCTGAGAATGCCCTTGGCGTCCTCCACGCTCATCTTCTTCACGGCATCCACCAGCAGCGCCTGGGCCTGCGGCACGGCGGCCTCGGCGGCCTTGTTCATGCTGGTCTCGAGTTCCTCGACCTGGGCGCCCATGCCGAACTGCTTCATTTTCTTCGCCACTTTGCCGAGGTTGCCCGGCAGTTCGATGCGCACATCCGGGTTGTTGCTGAAACCGCCGGCGGTGCCCAGTTGTTTGACCGCGACCTGGGCTCCCTGGGTCAGGGCATCCTTGAGGCCGCCGGTGGCGTCTTGCTGCGACAGGTCGCCGAGGGACAGCGCCAGGGCACTGGCACAGATCAGCAGACCGGCGCACAGGCTGGTGAAGCGAAGGGAAGAACGGAGCATGGCAGCTTCCTTGTTCGAGAAAAGGGATTAGCGAACCGCGTCGACGCGGATTTTCAGCGGTTGCGGATCGCTGCCGTCGAGTTTCACCCCGTTGTGCTCGGTGGTGACGAACAGCAGTTTGCCAGCCACTTCGATCCGCGCGCTGACCGAATAACGGTGCCCGGGTTTGACCTGGGCCGGGTCGTAGCTGAGGTGGAAGGGCAGCGGCACCTGGCCTTTGACCGGGCCTTTCTGTTCGGCCAGCAGCACCGCGGGGGCGTCGGCCAGCGACACGTCCTGCAGGCTGACGCTCAGGGTGGCGGCTGGCGGCAGGGCGATGCGTTGCAGGTAGAAGACTTCGCCATCGAGGCTGGCTTTGCTGGCAGGTTGCATGCTGTTACAGGCCCCGAGCAGGGTGGCAAGGGCGAGCAGGGTGAACTTTTTCATGTTGGATCTCCGTATCGGGGGGCGCCAGAAACCGCCTGGCGCCGATAAGAATCTAGTCGCTTTGCTGCGGTGCGGCGACCTGCTCGGCGGCATCTTCGCTGCGATGCAGGGCCACCTGGCGGATCGACAGGCGAATCTCCGCCGGCAGCACGCGCTTGGCCGCGCCCTCGGCCAGTTCGCCGAGCAGTTCGTGGTAGCTCAGCTTGCCGGCCTCGTCGCGGCGCAGCACGTCCTGCTCCAGCAAGGTCTGGATGAAGTGGCGGAACAGGCTCTTGTCGAAGAACTCCGGGGCATTCAGGCCATGCAGGATCGACAGGCGCTGGGCCATGACCGTGCACAGGTCTTCCAGCTCTTCGGCGCTGATGCTGCGCTGGCCGCTGTTGAGCAGCAGCGAGATGGCCATGTAGAAGCGCTGTAGGGTCTGGGCGATGCTCTTGGACAGCAGGGTCAGCAGCACGAAATGCCGCGAGCTTGGGGCCGGACGCAGGTACAGCTCCTTCTCGAAGCGCAGCAGGCCTTGCTCGACGAAGGCCTCCAGCCATTGGTCGATCACCCCGTCCAGCTCGTCCAGGGACCAACGGATGAACAGCTCCGACTGCAGGTAGGGGTACAGCGCCCGGGTGTAGCGCAGGATCTGTTCGCGGCTCATGCGCGACGAGCTCTGGAAGAAGCTCGCCAGCAACGCCGGCAGGGCGAAGATGTGCAGCACGTTGTTGCGGTAGTAGGTCATCAGGACGGCGTTCTGCTCGTCTAGGTAGAGGATCTTGCCCAGGGCATCGCTCTGCTCGGACAGCAGGTCCATGTCCTTCACATGCTCGATCAAGGCCCGGCCATCGCCTTCCGGCAGGGTGGTGTGGGGCGAGTAGGGAACCTTGCGCAGCAGTGCCAGGTACAGGTCCAGGACCCGGGCCATGGCGCGGTCGTCGAGGGCCAGGCGGCTGGTAGACAGCAGCGCCAGGGCCACCAGGTTGACCGGATTGATCGCCGCCGCCTCGTTCAAGTGCTGGGCGACTTTTTCACCCAGGCGGTTGGTGGTTTCGTTGAGCCAGGCCGGCTTGAACTGCGGACCCAGCTCCTGGGCGCGCCAGCCTGGCTGTTCCTGGTCGAGGAACTCGGCCAGCTTGATCGGCTCGCCGAAGTTCACCGCCACCTGGCCGAAACGCTGCTTGAGGGCGCCGATGACCTTGAAGATGTCGAAGATCGACTCTTTCTTCTTGCTCGCGCCGCGCAGTTCGCCCAGGTAGGTGCGGCCTTCCAGCACGCGCTCGTAGCCGATGTACACCGGGACGAAGACGATCGGCATGCGCGAGGAGCGCAGGAAGCTGCGCAGGGTGATGGCCAGCATCCCGGTTTTCGGTTGCAGCATGCGCCCGGTGCGCGAGCGTCCGCCCTCGACGAAGTACTCCACCGGGAAACCCTTGGTGAACAGGGTGTGCAGGTATTCGTTGAACACCGAGGTGTAGAGCGGGTTGCCCTTGAAGGTGCGGCGCATGAAGAACGCTCCACCCCTTCGCAGCAGGCTGCCGATCACCGGCATGTTCAGGTTGATCCCGGCGGCGATGTGCGGCGGAGTCAGGCCGTTGCGAAACAGCAGGTAGGACAGCAGCAGGTAGTCGATGTGGCTGCGGTGGCAGGGCACATAGATCACTTCGTGGCCCGGGGCGACTTTCTGCACGCTTTCGATGTGGTTGACCTTGATCCCGTCGTAGATCTTGTTCCAGAACCAGCTCAGCACCACTTCGAGGAAGCGGATCGCGGTGAAGGTGTAGTCCGAGGCGATCTCGTTGCCATAACGCAGGGCCACGGCCTTGGCCTTTTCCGGGGAGATCTTTTCCCGTTCGGCTTCGTCGAGGATCGCCTGCTTGACCAGTGGCTGGTTCAGCAGGCCCTTGACCAGGTTGCGCCGGTGGGAAATGTCCGGGCCGATCACCGCGGCCTTCAGGTTGCGAAAGTGCACCCGCAGGATGCGCTGGGCCATGCGCACGGTGCGCTCGTGGCCCTTGTTGTGTTCGATCAGTTCGCGTAGGTGAATCGGCGCGGAAAATTGCACCCGGGTCTTGCGGCCCAGGATCATGATGCTCAGCAGCCGGCGCAGACGCCCGGTGACTGCCCAGCTGTCGGCGAACAGCAGTTTCCATGGGCTCGATTCGCTGTCGGGCGATTGACCCCAGAACACGCTGACCGGAATGATCTGCGCGTCTTCGGCGGCATTCTGGCTCAGGGCGCTGACCAGACGGGTCAGGGTTGGTGGCGCGCCGCGCTTGTCCTGGCGGCCGAGCCAGTCCGGGGCCGGGGTCAGGTAGAAAAACGCGGCGGGTTCCAGCAGGTTACCCACCGAGACCGGCAGCACCGGGCGCGGCAACCCGGCCTTGGTGCACTCGGTATCGACCACGGCAAGGTCGGTGAGCGAAGGGTTTTGCAGGACGTAGAACACCGGACGACTGCGGTCGAGGTTGAGGGTGAAGGACGACTGGTTGATCGTCTCCGAGCGAACCCAGAGGTACAACAGTCGGCGCAAGGTGCCAAACACAAGACGGCGGAACGGGGAGCGGGTCATACGGCTTCTGCTTTAGTGGAAAAAACCGAGCAGTTGCTCGGGGCGGCTAGTGTGCCGGATTCACCGAAAATCGGCAAAAAAGCGGCAAACAAGATTGAGTTGAGAGTTTTTCTGCCTGTCATATACTCGCCCGACTGACGCCTGGGCATGCGGGGCCCATCAATAGAAACCCAGGTCCAGGCGAAAGTTCTCACGGCTTCGTTTCAGTAAGCCGACTGATAATAAAAAGACGGAGGATGGATTGATGGCAACTCGCGAGACCGGCAGCGTGAAGTGGTTCAACGACGCCAAGGGCTACGGCTTCATTCAGCGTGAAGGTGGTGCTGATGTATTTGTCCACTACCGTGCTATTCGTGGTGAAGGCCACCGCTCGCTGACCGAAGGGCAGCAGGTTGAATACGCCGTGGTAGAGGGGCAGAAGGGTTTGCAGGCAGAGGATGTAGTCGGCTTGTAAGCGCTGTGCCTTGTAGGAGCGAGGCTTGCTCGCGATAGCGTTGTGTCAGGTAAAGCGCTATCGCGGGCAAGCTTCGCTCCTACAGTAAGCAGAATCAGGCGGTACGCCAGGTAATCTCTTCTTCCCCGTCGGCGCTGATGCGAATCCAGCGGTCGGCCGATTCCTCACCTTCTTCCTCGACCCAGCTGCCCGGTGCGCAGCGCACTTCGACGTTCAGCGCGGCGAAGGCGGCGCGGGCGCAGGCGATGTCGTCGTCCCACGGCGTCTGGTCGCTTTCCAGGTACAGGCTGTTCCATTTGCCCACGGCTTTCGGCAGCCAGGTCACTGGCACGCTGCCCGCCTTGCATTTGTAGGTCTGGCCTTTCTGCACCCAGTCGCTGCACGGGCCCAGGGCCGCACCGAGCCAGGCGGCGATGGCCTTGTGGTCGACGTCGGCGTCTTTCAGGTAAATCTCGATATCCGGTTGGCGCATGGATGTCCTCACTGCGGGTCTGAAAAATCCATTCGCGGATTTATTCGGCCTCGAGTTGCTGCTCGAGGCCGTGGATTAATGGGTTATTGCAGCACGAAGTAATCGTAGCGCATCGACACGCTGACCTCGAAGGGCTCGGCCTGCTCGATCACGCTGGCCCGGCGTTCGGCACTGGCGCGCCAGCCGTGGGGCGTCATGGCCAGCAGGTTGGCGCGATCCTGCGGATTGCTCAGCGTCAGCTTGAAGTCCAGGGTTTCACTGTGTTGCAGCGCCATGCCCGCGGGCACCAGCGCCAGGTGTTTGTCGTCGGTGTATTCGCGGACCTCGTCGTACAGGCGCTCGCGCAATTCCATCAGGTGGCCGCTGGTCGGTCCGACCTTCATCAGTCCGCCGCCAGGGCTGAGCAGGCGCTTGGCTTCCTGCCAGTCCAGCGGGCTGAAGACACTGGCGAGGAACTGGCAACTGGCATCGGCCAGGGGCACCCGGGCCATGCTGGCGATCAACCAGGTCAGCTGCGGGGCACGGCGGCAGGCGCGCTTGACCGCTTCCCGGGAGATGTCCAGGGCATAACCGTCCGCCTGGGGCAGGGCTTCGGCGATCTGGGCGGTGTAGTAACCCTCGCCGCAACCGATATCGACCCAGCGCTGCGGGGCGCGCTCGGCGGCCAGTTCGGCCAGGCGCCTGGCCACCGGGGCGTAATGGCCGGCATTGAGAAAGTCGCGGCGGGCTTCGACCATGGCCTGGTTGTCGCCCGGGTCGCGGCTGTTCTTGTGCTGCACCGGCAGCAGGTTCAGGTAACCCTGGCGGGCGCGGTCGAAGCGGTGCCCGGCCGGGCACACGACACCGTTGTCGACGGCGCTCAGGGGCGCCGCGCAGATAGGGCAGGCAAGCATCAGGCGAGCAACTTGATCAGGGTCTGGTAGTAGATTTCGGTCAGCACGTCGAGGTCGCTGGCCAGCACGCGCTCGTTGACCTGGTGGATGGTGGCGTTGACCGGGCCCAGCTCGACCACCTGGGTGCCGAGGGTGGCGATGAAACGCCCGTCGGAGGTGCCGCCGCTGGTGGAGGCCTTGGTCTCGCGGCCGGTGACGTCCTTGATGCTGGCCGACACAGCGTCGAGCAGGGCGCCCGGTTCGGTGAGGAACGGCAGGCCCGACAACGCCCACTCCACATGCCAGTCCAGGCCGTGCTTGTCGAGGATGGTGGCCACGCGCTGTTGCAGGCCTTCGACCGTGGATTCGGTGGAGAAGCGGAAGTTGAACACTGCCACCAGCTCGCCAGGGATCACGTTGGTCGCGCCGGTGCCGGAATTCAGGTTGGAAATCTGGAAGCTGGTGGGCGGGAAGAAGGCATTACCGTCGTCCCAATGTTCCGCGGCCAGTTCGGCCAGGGCCGGGGCTGCCAGGTGGATCGGGTTCTTGGCCAGGTGCGGGTAGGCCACGTGGCCCTGCACGCCGCGCACCGTGAGTTTGGCACCGAGGGAGCCGCGACGGCCGTTCTTGACCACGTCACCGACCAGGCTGGTGCTCGACGGCTCGCCGACGATGCACCAGTCCAGGCGCTCCTTGCGCGCCGCCAGGCGCTCGACCACCGCCTTGGTGCCGTGGTGGGCCGGGCCTTCTTCGTCGCTGGTGATCAGGAAGGCCACCGAGCCTTTGTGGTCCGGGTAGTCGGCGACAAAACGCTCGGCCGCCACCAGCATCGCCGCGAGGCTGCCTTTCATGTCCGCCGCGCCGCGCCCGCAGAGCATGCCGTGCTCGTCGATCAACGCGTCGAACGGGTCGTTCTGCCAGGCCTGGACCGGGCCGGTCGGTACCACGTCGGTATGGCCGGCGAAACACAGCACCGGGCCTTCGTGCTTGCCGTGGCTGGCCCAGAAGTTATCCACATCCTCGATGCGCATCGGCTCCAGCTTGAAGCCGGCATCGCCCAGGCGCTGCATCATCAGCTTCTGGCAGTCGGCGTCGACCGGCGTCACCGACGGGCGGCGGATCAGGTCACAGGCGAGTTGCAGGGTCGGCGAAAGGTCGGCGTGGGCCGTCATGGGGAAACTCCGGTGCAAGGCGTTATGTGTAGGCGCGAGGCTTGCCCGCGATGGAAAACCTGAGGTGTCTCAGGCAAACCGCGTCGTGGCTATCGCGGGCAAGCCTCGCTCCTACGGTAATGGGGCAAGGCGCGCAAAATGGCGGATATCTTAAAGCAAAACGGCGGCCAGAGGCCGCCGTTTAGTGCTTTGCCGCGATTTATGCAGCCGCCACCGGTGCGCTTTCGGCAAGCGGTTTTGGCAGCGACGACAGGAAGGCCATGACCAGTGCCGCCACATACGGCAGCGACTGCACCAGCAACATGGTCACCCAGAAGCGCATGTCGTTGCTCGGCAGGCCGCCCTGCACCAGGTAGATGCCCAGCGCCGCGCCCCACAACAGCAGCATGATGAACAGCTCTTCCCGGGCTTCCGAGATCGCCACCCAGAAGCCGTGGTTGTCGGCGTTCTTCGGCGTGCGGAAGAACGGAATGCTACTGGTGAAGAAGCCGTACAGCACCGCCTTGGCGATGGTGTGGGACAACGCCAGGCCCGCCACGGCCGCGCAGAACGCGTCCTTGAGGTTGACCCCGACCGCCCGGCGGTAGAGGAAGATGATCTTGCCGACCTTGAACACGAACAGCGCCAGGGGCGGGATCGCGAAGATCAGCAACGGCGGATCGACGCGCTGCGGCACGATGATCATCGCCGCCGACCAGAGCAGGGCGCCGAGGGTGAAGAAGATGTTCATGCCGTCCGCCACCCACGGCAGCCAGCCCGCGAGGAAGTGGTAGCGCTGGCCACGGGTCAGCTCGGTGTCCTTGCCGCGCAGCAGGCTGGCGGTATGGCGCTTGATGATCTGGATCGCCCCATAGGCCCAGCGGAAACGCTGTTTCTTGAAGTCGATGAAGGTATCCGGCATCAGGCCCTTGCCGTAGCTGGTGTGGTAATACGCCGCCGACAGGCCTTTCTCGAACACCCGCAGGCCCAGCTCGGCGTCTTCGCAGATGCACCAGTCGGCCCAGCCCAGTTCTTCCAGGACCGAACGGCGGGTCATGGTCATGGTGCCGTGCTGGATGATCGCGTCACGGTCGTTGCGGGTGACCATGCCGATATGGAAGAAGCCTTTGTACTCCGCGTAGCAGAGCTTCTTGAAGGTGCTTTCGTTCTGGTCGCGGTAATCCTGCGGCGATTGCACCACGGCGATCTTCGGGTCGGCGAAGTGCGGCACCATGTGCTTGAGCCAGTTGCGATCGACGCAGTAGTCCGAGTCGATCACCGCGATCACTTCGGCGTCCTTGGCGGTGTGCGGGATCAGGTAGTTCAGCGCGCCGCCCTTGAAACCGGCCAGGGGCGCGACGTGGAAGAACTTGAAGCGCGGGCCGAGGGTTTCGCAATAGGCCTGCACCGGCTCCCAGACCGCCGGGTCCTTGGTGTTGTTGTCGATGATCAGGACTTCGAAGTCCGGATAGTCGAGGTTGGCCAGGGCATTGAGGGTCTGTTTGACCATCTCCGGCGGCTCGTTGTAGCACGGCACATGAATCGAGACTTTCGGCCGGTAGTTGGAGTCGCCTTCGACCGGCAGGAACTCGCGCCGGCGCTTGTGCACCCAGACCGCCTCGGCCAGTTCATGGGCCTCGGTGAGCAACACGATGAACACCCCGAGCGCACCCAGGGCGAGCAGGAAGCCCACCGTCAGGCTGAACCAGGTGCTGTATTGCTGGCTGTAGTCGTAGCCGATCCACACCAGTACCGAGCCGCAGAGGAAGGCGATGAAGGTCAGGAAGGTCCGCCCGCGTTGGCGCAGGGCCGATCCGTCGATCATCAGCAGGGTCAGCGACAGCAGCGCCAGGACCACCGAGCCGATGGCCAGCACGCGCCATTGCGGGATCGCCACCACCGGGCCTTCGAAGTTGAATTTCTGCTGGCGCGCGGCGTTGAACACGCCCCAGTAGGCGCCTACCGAACCTTCGTCGCTGGCCTTCCACGGCTGGTCGAAGGCTTCGATCACGAAGTAGTTGTAGCCCTGGCGGTTGAGCTTGTTGACCAGGTTACGCAGGTAGATCGCCTGGTCCGCCGGGCTGGCGTCGGCGCCACCACGCATGCGGCCGTTGCTCGGCCAGCCCACCTCGGACAGCAGCAGCGGTTTTTTCGGGAACATTTGTTTCAGGTCGCGGGCGCGGTCGAGGACGAACTGCCCGGCCTTGTCCATCGGGATGAATTCCCAGTAGGGCAGGACGTGCGCGGCGATCAGGTCGACGTGCTGGGCCAGTTCCGGGTGTTCCTCCCAGACGTGCCACTGTTCGGAGGTGGTGACCGGCACCTTGACCGCGGCCCGTACGCGATCGAGCAGGACGCTCAACTGGTCGGCGGTGATTTCCTTGCGGAAGATCGCTTCGTTACCGACCACCACGCGCACCACACTGCGCGAGTTGTTGGCGATGTCGATGGCGCGGGTGATTTCACGCTCGTTGCGCTCCAGGTCCGGGCTGATCCAGATCCCGAGGGTCACGCGCAGGCCGAACTCTTCCGCCAGCTTGGGGATGTTCTCCAGCGTGCCGTCGACCGAGTAGGTCCGAATGTTGTCGGTCAGCTTGCTCATGATCTCCAGGTCGCGACGCATTTCGTCGTCGGTCGGGAACTGGTCTTTCTGCGGGAACTGGCCCAGCTGGAAAGGCGAGTAGGAAAAGCCGGAGATTTGTGCAGGCCAATTGGGGGCGGAAACCGGGCGGTTGACCAGTGCCCAGAAGCCGGTGAACAGGGCGGCGATTGCCAGAACCACCACCAGGTTGAGTCCAAATTTACGCGATGACATAGCTATTTCGGGTTCCAAAGGGTGTGGAACGGGGGAACGGTCGGCATGCGCCAAGCGGCGCGCATCCTACACTGGCCTTCGACTGAGCGTACAGCGCACAGGGGAAAGCCGCAGGTTGGGCAATTCAACTTGATTTAAGTTCTCGGCGACGAAATTTTCAGATTGTTCCCTCATTAAAGCAGTCCCGACTGCCATTCATAGGGCAAAGATGCTCTTGACGGACATCGGCCCTATAATGCGCGCCGGTTTTTGGGGTAATGGTCATGAGTACAGAAGATCCGCGGTTTGCTGGCGTCGCCCGGTTGTATGGCATCGAGGGGCTGGAACGCTTGCGTGCCGCCCATGTGGCGATCGTCGGGGTCGGTGGGGTCGGCTCCTGGGCGGCGGAAGCCATAGCCCGTTGTGGCGTGGGCGAGATCTCGCTGTTCGACCTGGACGACGTCTGCGTCAGCAACAGCAATCGGCAGCTGCACGCCCTCGACAGCACGGTCGGCAAGGCCAAGGTCGAGGTCATGGCCGAGCGCCTGCGCGGGATCAATCCGGCCTGCACCGTGCATGCGGTGGCGGACTTCGTCACCCGCGAGACCATGGCCGAATACATCACGCCGAACATCGATTGCGTGATCGACTGCATCGACAGCGTCAACGCCAAGGCGGCGCTGATCGCCTGGTGCAAACGGCGCAAGATCCAGATCATCACCACCGGCGGCGCGGGCGGGCAGATCGACCCGACGCTGATCCAGGTCTGCGACCTGAACCGCACCTTCAACGACCCGCTGGCCTCGAAAGTGCGCTCGACCCTGCGGCGCGACTACGGGTTTTCCCGCACCGTGACCCGTCACTACAGCGTGCCTTGCGTGTTTTCCACCGAGCAGCTGCGCTACCCGAAACCGGACGGCAGCATCTGCCTGCAGAAGAGCTTTGTCGGCGATGGCGTGAAACTCGACTGCGCCGGCGGTTTTGGCGCGGTGATGATGGTCACCGCGACTTTCGGCATGGTCGCGGCGACCAAGGCGGTGGACAAACTGGTGGCTGGTGTGCGGCGCCCGGCGGACAGAGTCAAACCCATCTGACGCAATAGATTCCTGTAGCCGCTGCCGCAGGCTGCGATAAGGCCCGAAAGGGCTTCCGGGGGCCTCAAGAGCACGTCTCCTGCGGAGCCGATCGCAGCCTGCGGCAGCGGCTACAGAGATTCGGGTCGGGTAGATCGCGATTGGATCAGTAGTTGCCAGCCAGCTCGCGCATCCGCTGCAATACTGCGTTCAGCCCATTGCTGCGCGACGGCGACAGCTGGCGCGACAGGCCCAGTTGATTGAACCAGTCCGGCAAGTCCACCCGTTGCAGTTCCTCGGCGGACAAGCCGTTGACCCGCGCCAGCAGCAGGGCCACCAGGCCACGGATCAGGCGTGCATCGCTGCTGGCAGCGAACTGCCAGTGACCGTCCTGCAAGGTGCCCACCAGCCAGACCTGGCTTTCACAGCCATGCACCCGATTGGCCTCGACCTTGTCGGCGTCGCTCAGCGGTGCCAGGCGTTCGCCCCATTGCATCAGCAAGCGTGCGCGCTGTTCCCAACCGGGAGCGCCCTGAAAGCTGTCGAGGGCCGCCAGGGCCTCGGCGGGCAGGCTCATCGCAACAGCTCCAGCGCCTGATCAAGGGCCTCGAAGAAGCGTTCCAGGTCCTCGGAGTCGTTGTACAGCGCCAGGGATACGCGGGTCGCACCGGCCAGGCCGAAGCTTTTCAGCAGTGGCATGGCGCAGTGATGCCCGGCGCGCACGGCGATGCCCTGTTCGGTCAGCAGGTGAGCCAGGTCGGCGTTGTGCACGCCATCGACTACGAAGCTGACCAGCGCCAGCTGCGGCTTGCCCAACAGGCGCAGGCCTTTGCGGGCCAGCAGGCCGTGCAGCAGGTAGTCGTGCAGCGCGGCTTCATGGGCGCTGACGGCGTCCTGGTCGAGACCGCTGAGGTAATCCAGGGTCGCGCCCAGACCAATCACGCTGGCGATCGGCGGCGTACCCGCTTCGAAACCCAGCGGGGCGGGGCGGAAGCTGGCGTGCTGGTATTCGGCTTGCTGGACCATCTCGCCACCAAACTGCCAGTGACGCAGGCCTTGCAGCGCCTCGGTGCGCCCGTACAGCACGCCGACGCCGTCCGGGCCGTAGAGCTTGTGGCTGGAGAACACATAGAAATCGCAGCCCAGCGCCTGCACATCGTGGCGGCCGTGGACCACGCCCTGGGCGCCGTCGACCACGGTCAGGGCGGCGTGCGCCTTGGCCAGGGCCAGCAACTGCGGCAGGGGCTGCCAGGCACCGAGCACGTTGGACAGCTGGCTGACGGCCAGCAGCCGGGTGCGCGGGCCGATCAGGCGGGCCGCGGCGTCGAGATCGATCAGGCCGTCGTCGTCCAGCGGCAGAACCACCAGGTTGAGGCCGCGACGGTGCGCCAGTTGCTGCCAGGGCAGCAGGTTGGCGTGATGCTCCAGGGCGCTGATGACGATTTCGTCGCCCGGGTTGAATTGGTGTTCCAGGCCATAGGCCAAGAGGTTCAGCGCGGAGGTCGCGCCGTGGGTAAAGATGATCTGCCCGCTGTCACCGCTGTTCAGCCACTGCGCCACCTTGTGCCGGCTGTTCTCGAACGCCTGGGTGGCGTGAGCGCCGGGCAGGTGCTGCGCGCGATGCACATTGGCCGCGCCATTGACGTAGTAGTGGGCCAGCGCATCCAGCAGGGCTTGGGGTTTTTGCGTGGTGGCGGCGTTGTCCAGATAGGTCTGGTCCTGCCGTTGCAGGGCGGCGATGGCCGGGAAGTCGGCACGCCAGGGAGAAGGAATCATCATGCTATCGGGCCCTGGTGAACATGGGCGGGTATACGCCGGACCTGTAACCGGTAGGAGCGAGGCTGCCCGCCAAGGGGGCCTCGAGGCAGCCCAAAGCTTCGCGGGCCAGCCTCGCTCCTACAGGTAGAGGTGCGTGACGCTTAGTTGTGAGCGTGCAGCGCTGCGTTCAGTTCGATGGCCGATTTGTGGGTCTTGCACTCCACGGCACCGGTCTCCGAATTGCGACGGAACAGCAGGTCAGGCTGGCCGGCCAGTTCGCGGGCCTTGACCACCTTGACCAGCTGGTTGTTCTCGTCCAGCAGCGCCACCTTGGTCCCGGCGGTCACGTACAGGCCCGATTCCACGGTGTTGCGGTCGCCCAGTGGGATACCGATACCGGCGTTGGCGCCGATCAGGCAGCCTTCGCCGACCTTGATCACGATGTTGCCGCCGCCCGACAGGGTGCCCATGGTCGAGCAACCGCCGCCCAGGTCCGAACCCTTGCCGACGAACACGCCGGCGGACACCCGGCCTTCGATCATGCCCGGGCCTTCGGTGCCGGCGTTGAAGTTGACGAAACCTTCGTGCATCACGGTGGTGCCTTCGCCCACATAGGCGCCCAGGCGGATACGCGCGGCGTCAGCGATACGCACGCCAGCCGGTACCACGTAGTCGGTCATTTTCGGGAACTTGTCCACCGAGAACACTTCCAGCAGCTCGCCACGCAGGCGGGCTTCCAGTTGACGCTCGGCCAGTTCGCCGAGGTCCACCGCGCCCTGGTTGGTCCAGGCCACGTTCGGCAGCAGCGGGAAGATCCCGGCCAGGTTCAGGCCGTGCGGCTTGACCAGGCGGTGGGACAGCAGGTGCAGCTTCAGGTAGGCCTCCGGGGTGGAGGTCAACTGGGCGTCTTCGGCCAGCAGGGTGGCGACCAGCGGCTTGTGGCTCTCGGCCAGGCGGGTCAGCAGCGCGGCCTGGGTGGCGTCGATGCTTTTCAGGGCGTCGGCCAGTTCTGCGGCCTGGGTGGTGGTGAAGGTGATGGCCTGGTTGCCTTCGCTGTAACCCAGCACCGGGGCGATGGCGGCAACGATTTCCGCGGACGGCTTGAGCAGGGGCGCGGCGTAAAACACTTCCAGCCACGCGCCTTGACGGTTTTGAGTGCCGACACCAAAGGCCAGGCTGAACAGGGTAGTGGACATGCTGTTACCTCTTACAAAATTGAGCGGGCAGGCGTTATTTGATTTCTGCCGCGTAGATATCGGGCTTGAAGCCAATCAGGGTTCGGTCGCCGAGATCGAGCACCGGGCGCTTGATCATCGAGGGTTGCGCGAGCATCAGTTCGATCGCTTTCGCCTGGTCGAGATCGGCTTTGCGTTCGTCGTCGAGTTTGCGAAAGGTCGTGCCCGCACGGTTCAGCACCACCTGCCAGCCGTGCTCGTTGCACCACTGGGCCAGGTGTTCGCGGTCGATTCCGGCCGCTTTGTAGTCATGGAAGTCATAGCTGACAGCGTGTTCATCGAGCCAGGTGCGCGCCTTTTTCATGGTGTCGCAGGCTTTGATGCCGAAAAGGTGCAACGTTTTGCTTGAAGCGGTCAAGGAATTGCCCCCTTTTGAGATGCTGGAGTTAAAGGTCACGGATTATGCCATGCCCGCGGCGGTTCGGCGTCGGCGAAGGCCCGGCTTTGTAGCTTTGTGTGACAGCGGCATAGGCCGCTTGCGACTTTTGTGCAGCGGCGAGGCCCCAGCTTAAGCGGCTAATATGGCACTTCGACGGTAACCTGTTGCCTGAAGTCCGCTGCTGATCGATTGGGAAAACCGCTTTATGCAAACCGCTTATACCGTCCTTATCCTGCTGATGCTGGTGAGTCTCTCGCGGCTGGTCGGACGGGTGATTCCGTTGCCGTTGCCGCTGCTGCAGATCGCCGCCGGGGCCTTGCTGGCCTGGCCCACCCTGGGGCTGCACGTGGCCCTGGACCCGGAACTGTTTCTGTTCCTGTTCCTGCCGCCGCTGCTGTTCTCCGATGGCTGGCGCATGCCCAAGCGTGAGCTGTGGCGCCTGCGCGGGCCGATTCTGACCCTGGCCGTGGGCCTGGTGCTGTTCACCGTGGTGGGAGCCGGTTATTTCATTCACTGGTTGCTGCCGACCATTCCCTTGCCGGTGGCCTTCGCCCTGGCGGCGGTGCTGTCGCCGACCGACGCCGTGGCGGTCTCGGCGATTTCCCAGAACCGCCTGCCGACGCCCTTGATGCACATGCTGCAGGGCGAGGCGCTGATGAACGACGCATCCGGCCTGGTGACCTTCAAGTTCGCCCTGGCGGCAGCCGTGACCGGGGTGTTTTCCCTGGCCAATGCCAGCCTGACTTTTGTCCTGGTGGCCGTCGGCGGCCTGGCGGTCGGCGTGGCCCTGAGCTGGCTGGTGGGGCGCTTGCGGGCCTGGATGATCGCCCGCGGCTGGGACGACCCGGCGACCCATGTGGTGTTCATGCTGTTGCTGCCGTTCGCCGCCTACGTGCTGGCCGAGCGCCTGGGAGCCTCGGGCATCCTCTCGGCGGTGGCGGCGGGGATGATGCAGAGCTGGCTCGATCTGTTGCCCCGGCAGACCAGCACGCGCTTGCTCAACCGCAGCGTCTGGTCGCTGCTGGAGTTCGCCTTCAACGGCCTGATCTTTCTGCTGTTGGGCCTGCAACTGCCGGACATCATCAAGGCCGTGGTCAGCCACGAAACCACCTTGTGGCCGACCCTGTTCTATCGCTGCCTGGATGTGGGAGCGATCTTCCTGGTATTGCTGGTGCTGCGGTTCATCTGGGTGCAAAGCATCTGGCGCCTGTCCGGCCTGTTGCGCCGCTGGCGTGGCAAGGGCGAACTGACCCTGGTGCCGACCGCGCGTTCCTGCTGGTTGCTGACGGTGGGCGGGGTACGCGGGGCGGTGACCCTGGCGGGCGTCATGTCGGTGCCGCTGTTGCTGGGAGCGGGCGAGGCTTTTCCCGAGCGCGACCTGCTGATCTTCATTGCCGCCGGGGTGATCCTGTTGTCGCTGGTGGCCGCCTGTATCGCCTTGCCGCTGTTGCTGCGGGGCATCCAGAAGAGTCCTGACGACAAGCGGCATGCCGAAGTGCGTGACGCCTGGCGCAAAACCGCCGAGGCGGCGATCCATGCCCTGGAGGCCGAGGAAGTGGCCGATGGGGCCGGCTCGCCGGATGCGGCCCAGGCGGCGCTGGCCACCGAGCTCAAGGGGCGGCTGATGTCGGAGTATCGCCATCAACTGGAGGTGTTCAACGATTCCGCCGAGGCCCAGGCGCTGGCGTTTCAGATGGACTTGCTGGAGCGCAAATTACGTTTGAAGGCGCTGCGGGCGCAACGGCTGGAGTTGTATCGGTTGAGCCGCCAGCACCAGATCGGCGACGACGTGTTGCGCGAGGTATTGGGCGAGCTGGACCTCAGCGAGGCCAATCTGGGGCAGGTGAAATAACGTCTGTCTTCTTGTAGGAGCGAAGCTTGCTCGCGATGAACGATAACGCGGTGTATCAGTTGTACGGCGTCGTTTCTATCGCGGGCAAGCCTCGCTCCTACGGGGGGGGGAGTTACTTACGACGCTGAACGAAATCGCGGATCCGCTCGGCGGCTTCCACGCATTCGGCCAATGGCGCCACCAGGGCCATGCGCACCCGACCGGCTCCCGGATTGCTGCCGTCAACATCGCGCGACAGGTAGGAGCCCGGTACCACGGTCACGTGTTCCTGTTCGTACAGGTCACGGCAGAACGCCGTGTCGTCGCCCGCCACGTTCGGCCACAGGTAGAAGCTACCGTCCGGGCGCTGCACGTCGAGTACCGGCGCCAGGATCTCCAGCACCGCATCGAACTTCTCGCGATACAGCGCGCGGTTGGCGCGCACATGCACTTCGTCGTTCCAGGCGGCGATGCTGGCCAGCTGGGTCTGAACCGGCATGGCGCAGCCATGGTAGGTGCGGTACAGCAGGAAGCCCTTGAGGATCTCCGCGTCGCCGGCGACGAAGCCGGAGCGCAGGCCCGGCAGGTTGGAGCGCTTGGACAGGCTGTGGAACACCACGCAACGCTTGAAGTCCTGGCGTCCCAGCTCGGCGCAGGCACTGAGCAGGCCGGGAGGCGGGGTCTGCTCGTCGAAGTACAGCTCGCTGTAGCACTCGTCGGCGGCGATCACGAAATCGTACTGGTCGGCCAGGGCGATGAGTTTCTTCAGGGTTACGATCGGGATCAGCGCGCCGGTCGGGTTGCCCGGCGAGCACAGGAACAGGATCTGGCAACGCTGCCAGATCTCGGCCGGTACCGCGTCGAAGTCCGGATTGAAGCCGTTTTCATCCAGGCACGGCAGGTAGTGCGGCTTGGCGCCGGCGAGGAAGGCCGCGCCTTCGTAGATCTGATAGAAGGGGTTCGGGCTGACCACCAGCGCGTCGTCGCCACGGTTGACCACGGTCTGGGTGAAGGCGAACAGCGCCTCGCGGGTGCCGTTGACCGGCAGCACATTGCGCGCCGGGTCGATCCAGCCGTCGGGCACGCCAAAACGCCGTTCGCACCAGCTGGCGATGGCTTCGCGCAGGGCTGGAAGCCCCAGGGTCGTCGGATACACGGCCATCTGGTCGAGGTTATTGGCCAGGGCCTCGGCGACAAAGCTCGGCGAGCGGTGCTTGGGTTCGCCGATGGACAGCGCGATAGGGCGCTTGGCCGGGTTGGGCTGGACGCCGCCGAGCAGGGCGCGGAGTTTCTCGAACGGGTAGGGCTGCAGCTGGTTCAGAGCGTTGTTCATCGGTGCAGTGTCTCACTCAAAGCGGGTCGTGGCGCGTGGTCAGAAGTTCAGGCGCGTCAAGGCGGTAGGCGGTTCGTGGCTGACGCTCAGCTGTTCGACGATGGCGTCCTGCAGTCGGCTGCACAGCTGGGGATCGGACAGTTGCTGGTTGTGCGCGTCGGTAATGAAGAACACGTCTTCCACGCGCTCGCCCAGGGTCGCGATCTTGGCGTTTTGCAGCGACAGGTCGAACTCCAGGAAGATCTTGCCGATGCGCGCCAGCAGGCCGGGGCGATCGGGAGCGCTCAGTTCGAGCACGGTGACCGGGCGCTGGGCATCGTTGTGGATAGTCACTTGCGGCGGGAAGGCGAAGTGCTTGAGCTGACGCGGTACCCGACGCTGGATGATGGTCGGGTAGTCGTCAGGATTGCGCAGGGCCTCGGTAAGGCCGTCGCGGATCTGTTTGACGCGTTGCGGGTTGTTGCCGATCGAGCCGCCGTCATTGTCGAGCACGATATAGGTGTCGAGGGTGAACTGGCTGCTCGAGGTGATGATCCGGGCGTCATGGATGTTCAGGTTCAACTGGTCCATCGCGGCCACGGTCACGGCGAAGAAATCGTGCTGGTCCGGGGCGTAGATGAAGATCTGCGTGCCACCCTCGAATTCGCGCTGGGTGGTTTCCTTGATCAGCACCAGCGGGCCGCCGTCGGCCGGCTGCTGGAGGATCGCATCGCTGTGCCAGGCCACATCGCCGGCGGTGTGGCGCAGGAAGTAGTCGTCACCCAGTTGCGCCCAGAGCTGCTCGACGTCGTCCGGGTCGGTGCCGGCGCGGACCAGAATGTCCAGGGCCGCGCTTTGCGTCTGGCGGATCTGCTCTTCGCGGTCCACCGGGTTTTCCAGGCCGCGGCGCAGGGCGCGCTTGGTCTCGGTGTAGAGCTGGCGCAACAGGCTGGCGCGCCATGAGTTCCACAGCGTCGGGTTGGTCGCGTTGATGTCGGAAACCGTCAGCACGTAGAGATAGTCCAGGCGGGTCTGGTCGACCACGACCTGGGCGAAGTCATGGATGACCTGCGGGTCGGACAGGTCCTTGCGCTGGGCGGTGGTCGACATCACCAGATGGTTCTGCACCAGCCAGACGATCAGGCGCGTGTCCCACAGTGGCAATTGGTGGCGGATGCAGAAGGCTTCCGCGTCCACGGCGCCGATATCCGAGTGGTCACCGTGCCGGCCCTTGCCAATGTCATGGTAGAGCCCGGCGAGGTAGATCAGTTCGGGCTTGGGCAGCTTGGCCATGAGCTTGCTGGCCAGCGGGAATTTCTCCGAAACCTGGGTGTACTGCAGTTTGCGCAGGTGTTTGATCAGGTTTAGGGTGTGGGCGTCGACCGTATAGATGTGGAACAGGTCATGCTGCATCTGCCCGACGATATGGCCGAACTCCGGCAGATAACGCCCGAGAATGCCGTAGCGATTCATCCGCCGCAGGTTGCGGTGGATGCCGATCTCGCACTTGAACAGCTCGATGAACAGGCTGGTATTGCGAATGTCGTGGCGGAAATCGTCGTCGATCAGGTGGCGATTTTCGCGCAGCAGGCGAATGGTGTCGGCGCGTACGCCCTTGATCTCCGGGTGCTGGGCCATGAGCACGAAGATTTCCAGCATGGCGAACGGCGTACGGCGGAACACGTTGGCGTTGATCGCCTCGATGTAGCCGTCGTGCAGCTGGAAGCGCGAGTTGATCGGCTGCGGCGGCGCTTCGTCTTCCGGTGCGAGGATGACTTCCTCGAAATGCTGGATGATCAGGTCGCTGAGCTGGGCGATGCTCATCACCACCCGGTAGTACTGCTGCATGAAGCTTTCGATGGCCTGCTTGGCATCGTTGCCCTCGAACCCCAGCAGCTTGGCGATCGAGCGCTGGTGATCGAACAGCAGGCGGTCTTCGGCACGCCCGGCGAGCATGTGCAGGGCGTAGCGGACTTTCCACAGGAACTCCTGGGACGAGGCCAGCAGCGCGTTCTCGCTTTCCACCAGGAAACCTTCGCCGGCCAGGGCCCGCAGGTTCAGCGTGCCGTACTGGCGGCGGGCGACCCAGAGGATGGTCTGGATGTCACGCAGGCCACCGGGCGAGCCTTTGACGTTGGGTTCCAGATTGTATTCGGTGTCGTTGTACTTGTGGTGCCGCGCTTTCTGTTCGGCGCGCTTGGCCAGGAAGAAGTCCTTGCTCGGCCACATGTGCGCCGTGCTGGTGACGTCGAGCATACGCTGGCGCAGGCGTTCGGGGCCGCAGATGGTGCGGCTTTCCATCAGGTTGGTAACCACCGTCAGGTCGGCGCGGGCCTCTTCGGCGCATTCCTCCACCGAGCGCACGCTTTGCCCGACTTCCAGGCCGATGTCCCAGAGCAGGGTCAGGAAGCGTTCGATGGAGTCGCGGAAAATCTCGTGGTCGGCGCTGTCCAGCAGGATCAGCAGGTCGATGTCGGAGTAGGGGTGCAGCTCGCCGCGACCGTAGCCGCCGACCGCCACCAGGGCGATGTCGGCGTCGTCGCTCCAGTCGAACTGGTCCCAAGCCTTTTGCAGGATGTTATCGACGAACCAGGCGCGGTCCTCGATGAGCCGGCGGATATCCCGTCCGCTGCGAAAGCGCTCGTCGAGCACTTCGCGTGCCTGGCGAATGGCTTTCTTGAAGGCAGCGATAGGGCTTGCCTTCAGGGCCAGTTCCGCCTGGAACTGGCCGCGGTCGAACAATTCGGGATCCACCTGCGGCATCGATTGGCTTTCCTTTCTATCTATAGGTCAGGGCGCACTGCGTGGATCAGGCCGAGACGCGCGCGATGGTGTCATCACTGCGCAGGGTGAAGATCTCGTAGCCGGTCTCGGTCACCAGCAGGGTGTGTTCCCACTGCGCGGAGAGCTTGCGGTCCTTGGTGATCGCGGTCCAGCCGTCGCCCAGCACCTTGGTGTCGGCCTTGCCCTGGTTGATCATCGGCTCGATGGTGAAGGTCATGCCGGCTTTCAGTTCCATGCCGGTGCCGGCGCGGCCGTAGTGCAGGATCTGCGGCTCTTCGTGGAACACCTTGCCGATACCGTGGCCGCAGAACTCGCGCACCACCGAGAAACCGTTCTTTTCAGCGTGCTTCTGGATGACTTCGCCGATGTCGCCCAGGCGGCAGCCCGGCTTCACCAGTTCGATGGCCTTGTACATGCATTCCTGGGTGATCTGCGACAGGCGCTCGGCCCAGACCGGCACGGTGCCGACGTGGAACATGCGGCTGGTATCGCCGTGGTAGCCGTCCTTGATGACGGTGACGTCGATGTTCAGGGTGTCGCCATCCTTCAGCGGCTTCTCGTTCGGGATGCCGTGGCACACCACGTGGTTGATCGAGGTGCAGATGGACTTGGGGAAGCCCTTGTAATTCAACGGCGCGGGAATTGCATGCTGCACATTGACGATGTAGTCGTGGCAGATGCGGTCCAGCTCTTCGGTGGTCACGCCGGGTTTGACATGCTCGGCAATCATTTCCAGCACTTCGGCGGCCAGTTTGCCGGCGACACGCATTTTTGCGATGTCCTCGGGAGTTTTGAGGGTGACGGTCATACAGGCTCTCTTGACGCTCAGTGGCGCGGATAAACACGAAATGGCTTGAAAGCGGTGTATCGAAGGCAGATCCCGTTGTGGGGTCGCCGCGCTTTCAAAAGCCTCAAAAGTGCGATTCTAACAGAGCCCTGGGGCAAATCTGAGGCTCTGTGCGTCGCTTCTTTCTATAACAGTGGAGCATTCTGGCCCGATTCCAAGGGGGGAGCAAAAAAGCCCTCCGGGGGAAATGAGAATCCGGGTTCCGTTTTTACCCTTCTTATGGTATAAAATGCGCCGCTTTCCGGGGATGCCCCGAAAAGCCTAAACCCACACACGTGTCGACACGATGACCTGGGTGCCCTCAGCACAAGCTGTTGGTTGGTCATTGGGATACGTGGAGGCCTAACCCGACTTATTAAGGAACTATCATGTCCCAAGTCAACATGCGCGATATGCTGAAGGCCGGTGTGCACTTCGGTCACCAAACCCGTTACTGGAATCCGAAAATGGGCAAGTACATTTTCGGCGCGCGTAACAAGATTCACATCATCAACCTTGAAAAAACCCTGCCAATGTTCAACGAAGCTCTGACTTTCGTAGAGCGTCTGGCCCAGGGCAAAAACAAGATTCTGTTCGTCGGCACCAAGCGTTCCGCTGGCAAGATCGTTGCTGAAGAAGCAGCACGTTGCGGTTCGCCGTACGTCGATCACCGCTGGTTGGGCGGCATGCTGACCAACTACAAGACCATCCGTGCTTCCATCAAGCGTCTGCGTGACCTGGAAGTTCAGTCGGAAGACGGTACCTTCGCCAAGCTGACCAAGAAAGAGGCGCTGATGCGCACTCGCGATCTGGAAAAGCTGGATCGTAGCCTGGGTGGTATCAAGGACATGGGCGGTCTGCCTGACGCACTGTTCGTGATCGACGTTGACCACGAGCGCATCGCGATCACCGAAGCCAACAAGCTGGGCATCCCGGTCATCGGCGTTGTCGATACCAACAGCAGCCCGGAAGGCGTTGACTACATCATCCCAGGCAACGATGACGCCATCCGCGCCATCCAGCTGTACATGGGTTCGATGGCTGATGCCGTGATCCGTGGCCGCAACAACGTTGCTGGCGGCACCGAAGTATTCGCTGAAGACGCTCCAGCGCCGGCAGCTGAAGCCTGAGTAACTGACGCTTAGCGTTTACTCAGTACGCAAAAAGGGGGCTAGGCCCCCTTTTTGCCACCTCGAAAATCATTTGCCGATGGCGCCCCTGCAGTTCTTGTCATGTGTGGCGGCTATCAAGGGTTTTCGAGAGCGCAGCTCAAGAATTGATCGCCCGTTGAGTCGGGTGGAATGGTTGAAAACCTATCCAAGAGGAATTTGAAAATGGCAGAGATTACTGCAGCGTTGGTTAAAGAACTGCGCGAGCGTACCGGCGAAGGCATGATGGACTGCAAGAAAGCCTTGACCAAGGCTGGCGGCGACATCGAGAAAGCCATTGATGACATGCGCGCTTCGGGCGCCATCAAGGCTGCCAAGAAAGCAGGCAACATCGCTGCTGAAGGCGCCATTGCCATCAAGGACGACGGTAAAGCCGCCGTTCTGCTGGAAGTCAACTCGCAGACCGACTTCCTGGCTCTGCAGGACGACTTCAAGGCATTCGTTGCTGCCAGCGTCGAAAAAGCTTTCGCTGACAAGCTGACCGATGCCGCTCCGCTGATCGAAGCTCAAGAAGCCGATCGTCTGGTCCTGGTTGGCAAGACTGGCGAGAACGTCAACATCCGTCGTCTGGCTCGCGTTGAAGGTGACGTGGTCGGTACTTACCTGCACGGTAACAAGATCGGTGTTGCGGTTGTCCTGAAAGGCGGTTCCGTAGAACTGGCCAAGGACATCGCCATGCACGTGGCTGCAAGCAACCCTGAGTTCCTGCTGCCATCGCAAGTTTCCGCTGAAGCCATCGAGCGCGAAAAAGCTGTGTTCCTGCAGCTGAACGAAGACAAGATGAAAGGCAAGCCAGCCGAAATCGTTGAAAAAATGATCGGTGGCCGTATCAGCAAGTTCCTGGCCGAAGCCAGCCTGGTTGAGCAAGCTTTCGTCAAGGATCCAGAAGTCACCGTAGGTGCCCTGGCCAAGAAAGGCGGCGCAGAAATCGTTTCGTTCACCCGCTTCGCGGTAGGTGAAGGTATCGAGAAGAAAGAAGACAACTTCGCTGAAGAAGTTGCCGCACAACTGGCTGCTGCCAAGCAACAGTAAGACGGTTTTTCAACTGTCGCCCGAAAGAGGCTGCCCGCTCACGCGCGCAGCCTCTTTTCAAATGGGGTAACCAATTTATTGGGTTGCCTTCGGAACCGGTTTACAAAGTCGTGTTCTGATGGCGCTGTGACAGCGTCAAGCTAGAGTGAACGCAGGCTGCAAACAGCTTGCAGAGAATTTTTAAAATACGCCGCAGGAGAGATTCGCAATGGCTCAGCAGGGCAGTGGTTATCAAGCTCGCTATAAACGCATTCTACTCAAGCTTAGCGGCGAGGCCCTGATGGGCTCGGAAGAGTTCGGGATCGACCCTAAGGTGCTCGATCGCATGGCGCTGGAAGTCGGCCAGCTGGTGGGCATCGGTGTTCAGGTCGGCCTGGTCATCGGTGGTGGCAACCTGTTCCGTGGCGCGGCGCTCAGCGCGGCAGGCATGGATCGGGTAACAGGCGACCACATGGGCATGCTGGCCACTGTGATGAACGGCCTGGCCATGCGCGACGCGCTGGAACGTGCGAATATCTCGGCGATCGTCATGTCGGCCATTTCCATGGTGGGTGTGACCGATCACTATGACCGTCGCAAGGCGATGCGCCATCTGAACTCCAAGGAAGTGGTGATCTTCGCTGCCGGTACCGGCAACCCGTTCTTCACGACCGACTCCGCAGCATGCTTGCGGGCGATCGAGATCGATGCCGACGTAGTGCTCAAGGCAACCAAGGTTGACGGTGTGTACACCGCAGACCCATTCAAAGACCCGCATGCCGAGAAGTTCGATCATCTGACCTACGATGAAGTGCTGGATCGCAAGCTGGGTGTCATGGATCTGACGGCGATCTGCCTGTGCCGCGACCATAAGATGCCGTTGCGCGTATTTAACATGAACAAGCCCGGCGCCCTACTGAACATCGTGCATGGCGGCGCTGAAGGAACCCTGATCGAGGAAGGCGAACAATGATCAACGAAATCAAGAAAGACGCTCAAGAGCGCATGAAGAAGTCCCTGGAGTCGCTGGCTCACGCGTTTGGCCAGATCCGCACCGGCAAGGCGCACCCGAGCATCCTGGGTAGCGTGATGGTGCCTTACTATGGCACTGACACCCCATTGAGCGGTGTGGCCAACGTTACCGTGAAAGACTCTCAGACCCTGCAGGTGGTGCCATTCGAGCGCAACATGCTTGGGGCAATCGACAAGGCCATCGGCAGTGCTGGCTTGAACCTCAATCCGACCAATCTTGGCGAGCTGCTGCTGATCAAAATGGCGCCGCTGACTGAAGAAACCCGCAAAGGCTTCACCAAGCAGGCGCGTGCTGCTGCTGAAGATGCCCGTGTTGCCGTGCGCAATATTCGTCGCGATGCCTTGGGCGATCTGAAGAAGCTGTCCAAGGACAAGGAAATCAGTGAAGACGAAGAGCGTCGCGCCGGAGCTGAGATCGACAAGCTGATCAAAGAGTTCGAGGCTCAGATCGCTAAGGCGACTGACGAGAAAGAAAAGGACCTGATGGCCGTATAAGGGTCGGGCTTTAAATGGACAAGACCAAGCAGAGTGCGCCGTCCTCGGTGCCGCGCCATGTCGCGATCATCATGGATGGCAACAATCGCTGGGCAAAAAAACGCTTCATGCCCGGCGTCGCCGGGCACAAGGCGGGTGTCGATGCTGTTCGCGCGGTGATCGAGGTGTGCGCCGAGGCCAAGGTCGAGGTGCTGACCCTGTTTGCCTTCTCCAGTGAGAACTGGCAGCGGCCGGCCGATGAAGTCAGCGCCTTGATGGATCTGTTCTTCAAGGCATTGCGCCGCGAGGCCAAACGCCTCAATGAAAACAACATCAGCCTGCGCATCATTGGCGATCGTTCGCGTTTCCATCCTGAGTTGCAGGCGGCAATGCGCGAGGCGGAGGCGATGACTGCGGGTAGTGACCGCTTCATTCTGCAGATCGCTGCCAACTATGGCGGTCAGTGGGATATCGCCCAGGCCGCTCAGCGCCTGGCGCGGGAAGTTCAGGCGGGGCACCTGCGTCCTGAGGACATTACCCCTGAGTTGTTGCAAACCTGCCTGGCGACTGGCGAACTGCCATTGCCGGACCTGTGCATTCGTACGGGTGGCGAGCACCGCATCAGCAATTTCCTGCTCTGGCAGCTGGCTTATGCTGAGCTGTACTTCTCCGACCTGTTCTGGCCGGACTTCAAACACGATGCCATGCGCGCTGCGCTGGCCGATTACGCTTCTCGCCAGCGCCGCTTCGGTAAAACGAGCGAGCAGGTCGAAGCTGGAGCCCGGGTTTAATGCTCAAACAACGAATCATTACTGCGCTGATCCTGCTGCCGATCGCCTTGTGCGGTTTTTTCCTGCTCGAAGGTTCTGCCTTCGCCCTGTTTATTGGGCTGGTGGTGACCCTCGGGGCTTGGGAGTGGGCGCGCCTGGCGGGTTTCGAGGCTCAGTCGACCCGTATTGCCTATGCAGTAGTGGTCGCTGCGCTGTTGTTCCTGATGCAGCTGTTGCCAGGTATCGCGCCTTGGGTGCTGGGGGCTGCGGTGCTCTGGTGGGGGCTGGCGACTTTCCTGGTGCTCACCTATCCGCGTACCCGTGAGCATTGGGCCGGTGCCGCGGCCAAGCTGGTGATCGGCCTGCTGATTCTGCTGCCGGCCTGGCAAGGCCTGGTCTTCATCAAGCAGCAGCCTTTGGGTAACTGGTTGATCATGGCGGTGATGGTGCTGGTCTGGGGGGCTGATATCGGTGCCTACTTCTCCGGCAAAGCGTTCGGCAAGCGCAAGCTGGCGCCACAGGTCAGCCCGGGCAAGAGCTGGGAGGGAGTGTACGGCGGCCTGCTGCTGAGTCTGGTGATCACTGCGGCGGTCGGTCTGGTTGCGGGCTGGTCCGTCGGGCAGATCATTCTAGGCTTGCTCGGAGCGGCTATCGTGGTGTTCATCTCGGTGGTCGGCGACCTGACCGAAAGCATGTTCAAGCGCCAGGCCGGGATCAAGGACAGCAGTAACCTGCTGCCTGGGCATGGCGGCGTGCTCGATCGTATCGACAGCCTGACCGCGGCCATTCCGGTATTCGCCGTGCTGTTGTGGATGGCTGCATTGTGAGTCGCCCACAGCAGATTACGGTTCTCGGAGCCACCGGCTCTATCGGCCTCAGTACGCTGGATGTCATTGCCCGTCATCCCGAGCGTTATCAGGTCTTCGCCTTGAGCGGTTTCAGTCGTCTGGCTGAGTTGCTGGCGCTATGCATCCGTCACGCTCCCCGTTTTGCCGTCGTCCCGCATATCGCTGCCGCGCGTAGCTTGCAGGAGGACTTGCGCAATGCCGGTTCGCGCACCCGTGTACTGGTGGGCGAAGAGGGGTTGTGTGAGGTGGCGTCCGACCCTGAAGTCGATGCAGTCATGGCGGCTATCGTCGGTGCTGCGGGCTTGCGTCCGACCCTGGCTGCCGTCGAGGCCGGCAAGAAAATTCTCCTGGCCAATAAAGAAGCACTGGTCATGTCCGGCGCGCTGTTTATGCAGGCGGTGGGCAAGAGCGGTTCGGTATTGCTGCCTATCGACAGTGAACACAACGCCATCTTCCAGTGCATGCCTGCGGACTTTTCCCGTGGGTTGAGCAATGTGGGGGTGCGGCGTATTTTGCTGACCGCATCCGGTGGCCCGTTCCGCCAAACTCCGCTGGCCGAACTGGAGCAGGTAACGCCCGAGCAGGCGTGTGCCCACCCCAACTGGTCCATGGGGCGCAAGATATCCGTCGATTCGGCCAGCATGATGAACAAAGGCCTCGAATTGATCGAGGCGTGCTGGTTGTTTGATGCCAAGCCCGCCCAGGTCGAGGTGGTGATTCATCCACAAAGCGTGATTCATTCGCTGGTCGACTACGTGGACGGTTCGGTGCTGGCCCAGTTGGGCAACCCGGATATGCGCACGCCGATCGCCAATGCCCTGGCTTGGCCGGAGCGGATCGACTCCGGCGTGCCACCCCTGGATCTGTTCGCCGTGGCACGCCTGGATTTCCAGGCGCCTGATGAACAGCGGTTCCCTTGCTTGCGTTTGGCGCGCCAGGCCGCGGAAGCTGGCAACAGCGCTCCGGCCATGTTGAACGCGGCCAACGAGGTGGCTGTTGCCGCGTTTCTCGAACGGCGCATCCGCTACCCCGAGATCGCGAGTATCATCGAAGAAGTTTTAAGCCTCGAGCCGGTTGTTGCAGTCGATGAACTGAGCACCGTGTTCGCGGCGGACGCCAAAGCCCGTGCCCTGGCTGAGCAGTGGCTGGGTCGCAACGGCCGGTAAGGATTGCGACAAGCCTGAGCGTATCGGCACTGGATAGGATTGCGGAGAAAGTAGATGAGCGCGCTCTATATGATTGTCGGCACCCTGATCGCCCTGGGTGTGCTGGTCACCTTCCATGAATTCGGTCACTTCTGGGTGGCGCGTCGTTGCGGCGTCAAGGTTCTGCGTTTCTCCGTGGGCTTCGGCATGCCGCTGCTGCGTTGGCATGACCGGCAGGGTACCGAGTTCGTGATTGCCGCCATTCCGCTGGGCGGCTACGTGAAGATGCTCGACGAGCGCGAGGGTGAAGTGCCTGTCGATCAGCTTGATCAGTCGTTCAATCGCAAGTCGGTGCGTCAGCGTATCGCCATCGTTGCCGCCGGTCCTGTCGCCAACTTCCTGCTGGCGCTGGTGTTCTTCTGGGGGCTGGCGATGCTCGGTAGCGAGCAGGTGCGTCCGGTCATCGGCAGTGTCGAGGCTGGAAGCATTGCCGCCAAGGCCGGCCTGAGTTCCGGCCAGGAAATTGTTGCAATCGATGGCGAACCCACCGTGGGGTGGTCGGCGGTCAACCTGCAGCTGGTTCGGCGTCTGGGCGAAAGCGGCACCTTGCAGTTGTTGGTTCGCGAGCAGGGTTCGACTGCCGATTCGCCCCGCGAGCTGGTGCTCGACAATTGGCTCAAGGGGATCGATGAGCCGGATCCTATTCGTTCCCTGGGGATTCGCCCCTGGCGTCCGGAGCTCGCCCCCGTTCTGGCCGAGCTCGACCCGAAAGGCCCGGCCCAGGCAGCTGGCCTGAAAGCCGGCGATCGTTTGCTGGCGCTGGATGGTCAGCCGCTGACCGATTGGCAACAGGTCGTCGACTGGGTGCGTGTACGTCCTGATACCAAAATTGTGCTGCGCGTCGAGCGTGATGGTGCTCAAATCGACGTCCCGGTGACCTTGGCCGCGCGCGGTAAAGAGAAAGTTGCCAGTGGTTATCTGGGGGCTGGGGTGAAGGCAGTCGATTGGCCGCCGGAAATGCTTCGCGAGGTCAGTTATGGCCCGCTGGCTGCGATTGGCGAAGGTGCCCGGCGTACTTGGACCATGAGCGTGCTGACCCTCGACTCACTGAAGAAAATGTTGTTCGGCGAGCTCTCGGTAAAAAACTTGAGTGGACCGATAACCATTGCTAAAGTGGCGGGCGCTTCTGCCCAGTCGGGCGTTGCTGATTTCTTGAATTTCCTTGCTTATCTGAGTATTAGCCTAGGGGTTCTGAACTTGCTGCCCATTCCTGTACTGGATGGGGGGCATCTGTTGTTTTATCTGATCGAGTGGGCGCGTGGTCGTCCCTTGTCGGATCGGGTGCAAGGTTGGGGGATACAGATCGGTATCAGCTTGGTGGTCGGGGTGATGTTGCTTGCCTTGGTCAACGATCTGGGTCGTCTGTAACGCTTCGCTGAATTGCGAATCTGCCGCATTTTGCGGCAGTTTCTTTATTGCCAGTTGGAATAAGAAAGGACTTCATGAAACGTCTGCTGCTAACTGCGGTTCTCTCCGTATTGATGATCGCCGAAGTTCACGCCGAGTCCTTCACTATCTCCGATATCCGCGTCAACGGCCTCCAGCGGGTCTCCGCGGGTAGCGTCTTTGGGGCCTTGCCGCTGAACGTCGGTGAGCAGGCGGACGATCGTCGTCTGGTGGAATCCACTCGTGCGCTGTTCAAAACCGGCTTCTTTCAAGATATCCAGCTGGGCCGCGATGGCAATGTCCTGGTCATCACGGTAGTCGAGCGTCCATCCGTCGCCAGTATCGAAATCGAAGGTAACAAGGCGATTTCCACTGAAGACTTGATGAAAGGCCTCAAGCAATCCGGTCTCGCGGAAGGAGAAATCTTCCAGCGTGCGACCCTTGAAGGTGTTCGTAACGAACTGCAGCGCCAGTATGTAGCCCAGGGCCGCTACTCGGCCACCGTCGATACCGAAGTGGTTCCGCAGCCGCGCAACCGTGTGGCGTTGAAGGTCAACATCAACGAAGGCACCGTCGCTGCGATCCAGCACATCAACGTCGTGGGCAACACCGTGTTCCCGGACGAAGACCTGGTCGAACTGTTCGAACTCAAAACCACCAACTGGCTGTCGTTCTTCAAGAACGACGACAAGTATGCGCGTGAAAAACTTTCCGGTGACCTGGAGCGCCTGCGTTCCTACTACCTGGACCGTGGCTATATCAACATGGATATCGCTTCGACCCAGGTATCGATCACCCCGGACAAGAAACACGTCTATATCACTGTGAATGTCAACGAAGGCGAGAAGTACAGCGTTCGTGACGTGAAGCTCAGCGGTGACCTGAAAGTGCCTGAAGACCAGGTCAAGTCGCTGCTGCTGGTCGAGAAGGGCCAGGTGTTCTCGCGCAAATTGATGACCACCACTTCCGAGCTGATCACCCGCCGCCTGGGCAACGAGGGTTATACCTTCGCCAACGTCAACGGTGTTCCGCAGCCTCACGACGAAGATCACACGGTCGATATCACGTTCGTGGTCGATCCTGGCAAGCGTGCCTATGTGAACCGCATCAACTTCCGCGGCAACACCAAGTCCGAGGACGAAGTGCTGCGTCGTGAAATGCGTCAGATGGAAGGTGGCTGGGCTTCGACTTACCTGATCGACCAGTCCAAGACCCGTCTGGAGCGTCTGGGCTTCTTCAAGGAAGTCAACGTCGAAACCCCGGCCGTGCCAGGTGTCGACGACCAGGTAGACGTCAATTACGCAGTAGAAGAGCAGGCTTCCGGTTCGATCACCGCCAGCGTCGGTTTCGCCCAGAGCGCCGGTCTGATCCTCGGTGGTTCGATCACCCAGAACAACTTCCTGGGTACCGGTAACAAGGTCAGCATCGGCCTGACTCGCAGCGAATACCAGAGCCGTTACAACTTCGGTTATGTCGACCCCTACTGGACTGCCGATGGTGTGAGCCTGGGTTATAACGCGTTCTATCGCACCACTGACTACGACGACCTCGATGTCGACGTGGCGAGCTATGCGGTAGACAGCCTGGGTGCCGGCGTCAGCGTTGGCTACCCGATCAGCGAGACTTCGCGTCTGACCTTCGGCCTGACCGCGCAACAAGACAAGATCAAGACCGGTCGCTATACCGTCGACGAAATCTTCGACTTCGTGAACCGTGAAGGCGACAACTACCTGAACTTCAAGGCTTCGGCCGGCTGGTCCGAGTCGACCCTGAACAAAGGTGTCCTGGCGACCCGTGGTCATTCCCAGAGCCTGGTGCTGGAAGCCACCACCCCAGGTAGCGACCTGTCGTTCTTCAAGCTCGACTACCGCGGCCAGTTGTTCCAGCCGCTGACCGACACCTACACCATGCGCCTGCACACCGAACTGGGTTATGGCGACGGTTATGGTTCGACCGACGGCTTGCCGTTCTATGAAAACTACTATGCTGGTGGTTTTAACTCGGTTCGTGGTTTCAAGGACAGCACCTTGGGTCCTCGCAGTACTCCGAGTCGTGGTGTGGGTGCGACAGGCAACGCCGGTACCTCGCTTGACCCGGACCAGGATGCCCTGCCATTCGGTGGCAACGTGCTGATCCAGGGTGGTGTCGAGGTGTTGTTCCCGATGCCGTTCGTCAAGGATCAGCGTTCGCTGCGGACTTCCGTGTTCTGGGATGTGGGTAACGTATTCGACTCCAAGTGCGAGAAGACCACCAACACCAACGGCACGCCGTCCAATACACAGTGTAACGACATCAGCCTGAGCAATCTGGCCAGTTCCGTGGGTGTCGGCGTGACATGGGTAACCGCTCTGGGCCCGCTGAGCTTTGCTCTGGCGATGCCGATCAAGAAACCTGACGACGCTGAAACCCAGGTGTTCCAATTCTCCCTCGGTCAGACTTTCTAAGAGTCCGACCCAAGATAACGACAATGGATTTTGTAGGAGTGCATCGTGCGTAAGTTGACTCAATTGGTTCTCCTGGCGACTGTCCTGGTAGCAGGCCCGGCCTTCGCCGACATGAAAATCGCCGTGCTGAACTATCAGATGGCACTGCTGGAATCCGATGCTGCGAAGAAATACGCAGTGGATGCCGAGAAGAAGTTCGGCCCGCAGTTGAACAAGCTGAAAACCCTGGAAAGCAGTGCCAAGGGCATTCAGGATCGTCTGGTTGCCGGTGGCGACAAGATGCAGCAAGGCGAGCGTGAGCGTCTGGAACTCGAATTCAAGCAGAAAGCCCGTGACTTCCAGTTCCAGTCCAAGGAACTGAACGAAGCCAAAGCCGTTGCCGATCGTGAAATGCTCAAGCAACTGAAGCCGAAACTCGACAGCGCCGTGGAAGAAGTCATCAAGAAAGGTGGTTTTGACCTGGTGTTCGAGCGTGGCGCAGTGATTGATGTCAAACCTCAGTACGACATCACTCGCCAGGTTATCGAGCGCATGAATCAGCTGAAGTAACCCATGACAGCGACTATAAAGCTCGGCCAGCTGGCCGAGTTCCTCGGAGCCACCCTGCGTGGCTCCGCAGAGAAAGAAATCACTGGGCTAGCCACCTTGCAGGAGGCTGGCCCAGCTCAGTTGAGCTTTTTGGCAAATCCCCAATACCGTAAGTATCTGGCTGACAGTCAGGCAGGCGCCGTGCTGCTGAAGGCGGCGGATGCCGAAGGTTATGCCGGTGATGCCCTGGTCGTGGCCGATCCCTACCTGTCGTACGCGCGGATTTCCCACCTGTTCGATCCCAAGCCCAAGGCGCCGGCCGGTATTCATCCGACTGCGGTCATTGCCGAGGATGCTGTGGTCGACGCAGCGGCCAGCGTTGGCGCGTTTGCGGTTGTCGAGAGCGGCGCGCAAATTGCTGCGGGCGTCACGATCGGTGCTCATTGTTTTATCGGTGCTCGTTGCCAGATCGGCGAGGGCGGCTGGCTGGCTCCACGCGTGACGCTTTATCACGATGTGCGTGTCGGCAAGCGTGTGGTCATTCAGTCTGGTGCGGTACTGGGCGGCGAAGGTTTCGGTTTCGCCAACGAGAAGGGCATCTGGCAGAAGATCGCGCAGATTGGTGGTGTCACCATTGGCGACGATGTCGAGATCGGCGTGAATACCGCTATCGATCGCGGAGCGCTGGCCGATACCGTCATCGGCAATGGCGTGAAGCTGGATAACCAGATTCAGATTGCCCACAACGTCCAGGTCGGTGATCACACCGCCATGGCAGCCTGTGTCGGTATTTCCGGCAGCACCCGGATCGGTAAGCACTGCATGCTCGCCGGCGGTGTCGGGCTGGTTGGCCACATCGATATTTGCGACAACGTTTTCCTGACCGGGATGACCATGGTGACCCACTCGATTACCGAGCCGGGTGCCTACTCTTCCGGTACAGCCATGCAGCCTGCTGCCGAGTGGCGCAAAAGCGCGGCACGCATCCGTCAGCTCGATGATCTCGCGCGACGCCTGCGGCAACTGGAAAAGCGCGTTGGGGAAGTGACCCCCGACGGTAAAGCTTCATCAGATGGCTGATACCATTTCCATATCAAGTGTGCACAGCCGTTAGACTGCCTCCTTGATTTGCTAGAGGAGTGTGCGTTAGTCGCACGCTCCCAATCTTTACTACAGGCTTCCCCCCGAAATGATGGACATCAACGAGATTCGCGAATACCTGCCTCACCGTTACCCGTTCCTGTTGGTGGACCGGGTAGTGGACCTGGATGTTGAGGGCAAGTGCATTCGTGCCTACAAGAATGTCAGCATCAACGAACCTTTCTTCAATGGTCACTTCCCCGCGCATCCAATCATGCCGGGCGTGCTGATCATCGAAGCCATGGCTCAGGCTGCGGGCATTCTTGGTTTCAAGATGCTGGACGTGAAGCCGGCCGATGGCACCCTCTATTACTTCGTCGGTTCCGACAAGCTGCGCTTCCGCCAGCCGGTGCTGCCGGGTGACCAGTTGATCCTGGAAGCCAAGTTCATCAGCTGCAAGCGCCAGATCTGGAAATTCGAATGCCAGGCTTCGGTCGACGGCAAGCCAGTCTGCTCCGCTGAAATTATCTGTGCGGAACGCAAACTATGAGTTTGATTGACCCTCGCGCAATCATCGATCCGACGGCCATTCTGGCCGACGACGTTGAGGTTGGCCCGTGGTCGATCGTTGGTGCCGGTGTGGAAATCGGCGAGGGTACGGTGATCGGGCCTCATGTAGTTCTCAAAGGCCCGACCCGGATCGGTAAGCACAATCGTATCTACCAGTTCTCCTCGGTAGGCGAAGACACTCCCGATCTGAAGTACAAAGGCGAGGAAACCCGCCTGGTGATTGGTGACCACAACGTCATTCGTGAAGGCGTGACCATTCATCGCGGCACTGTCCAGGATCGTTCCGAGACCACCCTCGGCGATCACAACCTGGTCATGGCGTACGCCCATATCGGTCACGACAGCGTGATCGGCAACCATTGCATCCTGGTCAACAATACGGCGTTGGCCGGCCATGTGCATGTGGACGACTGGGCGATCCTGTCCGGTTTCACCCTGGTTCACCAGTACTGCCATATCGGCGCCCACAGCTTTTCCGGCATGGGTACGGCGATCGGCAAGGATGTTCCGGCCTTTGTCACAGTGTTCGGCAACCCGGCCGAGGCACGCAGCATGAACTTCGAGGGCATGCGTCGTCGTGGTTTCAGCGAAGACGCGATTCACGCCCTGCGTCGAGCCTATAAAGTGGTGTATCGCCAAGGCTTGACCGTCGATCAGGCGCTCGTCGAGTTGGCAGAAGCTGCTGCACAGTTTCCCGAAGTCGCGGTATTTCGCGACTCGATCCAGTCTTCGACCCGCGGCATCACCCGTTAATCATGAGCAAACTGCGTATTGCGCTGGTGGCTGGCGAAGCTTCCGGCGACATTCTTGGCGCCGGTTTGATGCGCGCGCTCAAGGCCCAGCATCCCGCCGTTGAATTCATCGGTGTCGGTGGCCCGCTGATGCAGGCCGAAGGGCTGACCTCTTACTTCCCGATGGAGCGCCTGGCGGTCATGGGGCTGGTGGAAGTCCTGGGGCGCTTGCGCGAACTGCTGGCCCGGCGCAAGAAGCTGGTTCAGACCCTGATCGCCGAGAAGCCGGACGTGTTTATCGGTATCGATGCCCCCGACTTCAACCTCAACATCGAACTCCAGTTGCGTCAGGCCGGCATCAAGACCGTGCATTACGTCAGCCCCTCGGTCTGGGCGTGGCGGCAAAAGCGCGTGCTGAAGATCCGCGAAGGTTGCGACCTGATGCTGACGCTATTCCCGTTCGAAGCCAAATTCTATGAAGAGAAGGGCGTGCCGGTGCGGTTCGTTGGGCACTCCCTGGCTGACGCCATTCCGCTGGAGGCTGACCGGGCCGCGGCTCGCACTGAGCTGGGCTTGCCCGAGGGCCCGCTGGTGGCCCTGATGCCGGGCAGCCGTGGCGGTGAAGTCGGGCGCCTGGGAGCCTTGTTCCTCGATGCGGCACAGCGCCTGCGCGCCTTGCGTCCTGGGGTGCGTTTCGTCATGCCTTGCGCGAGCCCCGAGCGACGCACTCAGTTGGAAGAGCTGCTGGCCGGTCGCGACCTGCCGCTGACCCTGCTCAATGGCCAGTCGCATCAGGCGCTGGCGGCTTGCGACGCGGTATTGATCGCTTCTGGCACCGCGACCCTTGAGGCGCTGCTGTACAAGCGCCCGATGGTCGTTGCCTATCGCCTGGCGCCGCTAACCTTCTGGATTCTCAAGCGTATGGTCAAGAGCCCTTATATTTCCCTGCCGAACCTGCTGGCCCAGCGCCTGCTGGTTCCCGAGCTGCTGCAGGACGACGCCACTGCTGAGGCCCTGGCCCAGACCCTATCGCCCTTGATCGAAGGCGGCCAGGAGCAGACCCGCGGGTTTGACGAGATCCATCGTACCCTGCGCCGAGATGCCTCCAACCAGGCGGCTGAAGCGGTGTTGAACCTGATTGGCAAACCGGCATGAGTAACGAAAAGATGCAGATGGGACTGGATTTCTCGCTGGTGGCCGATGCCGAAGACCTGGTGGCCGGTGTCGACGAAGTAGGGCGCGGCCCCTTGTGCGGCGCGGTGGTCACGGCTGCGGTCATCCTCGATCCAAGCCGGCCGATTCTCGGCTTGAACGACTCGAAGAAGCTCACCGAGGCCCGTCGTGAAAAGCTCTACGACGAGATTTGTGAGAAAGCCCTGAGCTGGTGCATTGCCCGCGCCGAAGTCGAGGAGATCGACGAGTTGAATATCCTGCATGCCACCATGCTGGCCATGCAGCGCGCGGTAGAGGGGCTGAGTGTGACCCCGAAACTGGCGATGATCGACGGTAACCGTTGTCCGAAACTGTCGATGCCTGCCGAAGCCGTGGTCCAGGGTGATAGCAAGGTGCCTGCGATCGCCGCGGCGTCGATTCTGGCCAAGGTCAGCCGGGATCGCGAGATGGCGGCGTTCGAGCTGATCTACCCCGGTTATGGCATAGGCGGACACAAGGGCTATCCGACGCCCGTTCATCTGGAAGCGCTGGCCCGCCTGGGGCCGACGCCGATTCACCGGCGCTCGTTCGCGCCGGTACGCCAAGCCTACGAAGCCCGTGAGAACGTGGGCGAGATTCAGTCCTGAGGCTGATGTTTTAGCGAAGGCCCGGTACAATCCGGCTGTTTTAGAGGGCGAAGAGCGAAGGTAAGACAAGGCGAACGGTGGTGATAAAGCGCAGTTGACGTTAGTCAATGAGCATTTTGAGCCGCTGTTCAACGCAGTATTACCGAGCTCGACCCCTTTAAATCGCCGGATTTCCGGGCCTTGTTGTTTTCGCGCTTTCTTACAGGATCACTATGCCGGCTTCATTCGTTCATCTACGCCTGCACACTGAATATTCCCTGGTTGACGGTCTGGTGCGGATCAAACCGCTGGTCAAGACGTTGGCCGGCATGGGCATGCCCGCCGTGGCGGTTACCGACCAGAACAACATGTGTTCCCTGGTCAAGTTCTACAAGGCGGCCATGGGCACCGGGATCAAGCCGATCTGTGGCGCCGACTTGTGGCTGTCGAACAAGGATCCCGAGAATCCACTGAGCCGCATCAGCCTGCTGGTGATGAATGCCGTGGGCTATCGCAACCTGACTGAGCTGATTTCCCGCGGCTTCATCGATGGCCAGCGTAATGGCCAGATCATCATCGAGCGCGAGTGGGTGGCCGAGGCCGCCGAAGGCCTGATCATGCTCTCGGCCGCGAAAGAGGGTGAAATCGGTATTGCCCTGCTCGCTGGTGACCTGCAAGAAGCGCAAACCCTGGCACGCGAGTGGATGGCGGTGTTCCCGGATCGTTTCTATCTGGAAGTGCAGCGTACCAACCGTCCCAACGACGAAGAGCAGTTGCACGCAGCTGTGGCCCTGGCGGACAAGATCGGCGCGCCGCTGGTGGCGACCAACGATGTGCGGTTCATCAAGCGCGAAGACTTCGAGGCCCATGAAACCCGGGTCTGCATCGGTGAAGGCCGTGCCCTCGACGACCCGCGCCGTTCGAAGAACTACAGCGACCAGCAGTACCTGAAAAGCGCCGAGGAAATGGCCGAGCTGTTCAGCGACCTGCCCGAGGCCCTGGAAAATACGGTCGAGATCGCCAAGCGCTGCAATATCGAAGTGAAGCTGGGCAAGCACTTCTTGCCTGACTATCCGATTCCCGATGGCATGACCATCGATGAGTATTTCCGCAAGGTGTCGTTCGACGGGCTGGAAGAGCGCCTCAGCGTGCTGCTGCCCAAGGACACCACCGAAGACTATGAAGCCAAGCGCCAGGTGTATGTCGACCGGCTGAATTTCGAGCTGGATATCATCATCCAGATGGGGTTCCCCGGTTACTTCCTGATCGTTATGGACTTTATCCAGTGGGCCAAGAGCAACGGTGTGCCGGTGGGACCAGGCCGAGGGTCGGGTGCCGGCTCCCTGGTGGCCTATGTGCAGAAGATCACCGACCTCGACCCGCTGGCCTACGACCTGCTGTTCGAACGTTTCCTCAACCCGGAACGGGTTTCCATGCCCGACTTCGACGTCGACTTCTGCATGGACGGTCGTGACCGGGTCATCGACTACGTGGCCGAGAAATATGGCCGTAACGCGGTAAGCCAGATCATCACCTTCGGTTCCATGGCCGCCAAGGCGGTGGTGCGTGACGTGGCGCGGGTGCAGGGCAAGTCTTACGGCCTGGCTGACCGTTTGTCGAAGATGATTCCCTTCGAAGTCGGCATGACCCTGGAAAAAGCCTACGAGCAGGAAGAAATCCTGCGTGACTTCATCAAGGTCGATGAAGAAGCGGCGGAAATCTGGGAAATGGCGCGCAAGCTCGAGGGCGTGGTGCGTAACGTCGGCAAGCACGCCGGTGGTGTGGTTATCGCCCCGACCAAGCTGACCGACTTCTCGCCGATCTACTGCGACGAAGCCGGTGATGGCCTGGTAACCCAGTTCGACAAGGACGACGTCGAGGCCGCCGGCCTGGTGAAGTTCGACTTCCTCGGCCTGCGGACCCTGACCATCATCAAGTGGGCGATGGAGACCATCAACCGCGAGCAGGTCAAAAAGAACCTGCCCGATGTCAACATCGACTTCATCCCGCTGGACGACAAGAAGACTTACGAGCTGTTGCAGAAGGCCGAGACCACTGCGGTGTTCCAGCTCGAATCCCGAGGCATGAAAGAGCTGATCAAAAAGCTCAAGCCCGACTGTCTGGAAGACCTGATCGCACTGGTAGCGTTGTTCCGTCCTGGTCCGTTGCAATCAGGCATGGTGGACGACTTCATCAACCGTAAGCACGGTCGCGCCGAACTGGCCTATCCGCATCCGGACTACCAGTACGAGGGCCTGCGGCCGGTACTGGCGCCGACCTACGGCATCATTCTGTATCAGGAACAGGTGATGCAGATTGCCCAGGTGATGGCGGGCTACACCCTTGGCGGGGCCGACATGCTGCGTCGTGCCATGGGTAAGAAAAAACCCGAGGAGATGGCCAAGCAACGCGGCGGCTTCATCGAAGGTTGCGCCAACAACAATATCGATGCCGACCTGGCGGGCAACATCTTCGACCTGGTGGAAAAGTTCGCCGGCTACGGTTTCAACAAGTCCCACTCGGCCGCCTACGGCCTGGTGTCCTACCAGACTGCATGGCTCAAGACGCATCACCCGGCGCCTTTCATGGCCGCGGTACTGTCCGCGGATATGCACAACACCGACAAGGTGGTGGTGCTGATCGAAGAAGTGCGCAGCATGAAGCTGCGCCTCGATGCTCCAGATGTGAACAGTTCCGACTTCAAGTTCACCGTTAATAACGACGGCCGCATCGTCTATGGCCTGGGAGCGATCAAGGGCGTGGGCGAGGGGCCGGTGGAGGCGATCGTCGAGGCTCGTGCCGAAGGTGGCCCGTTCAAGGACCTGTTCGACTTCTGCAGCCGGGTCGACCTCAAGCGCATCAACAAGCGTACCCTCGATGCCTTGATCCGCAGTGGTGCCCTGGACCGCCTGGGGCCCTACTTCCACGACGAAATCAAGGCTTACCAGGCCAACATCGACCGCAACCGCGCGGTGCTGTTGTCGGCCCTGGAGGAAGCAGTCAAGGCGGCCGAGCAGACCGCGCGTACCGCCGACAGTGGCCACGCCGACCTGTTCGGCGGGGTCTTCGTCGAAGAAGATGCGGACGTCTACGCCAATCATCGCAAGGCCAAGGAACTGACCCTCAAGGAGCGCCTGAAAGGGGAGAAAGATACCCTCGGCCTGTACCTGACCGGGCACCCGATCGACGAATACGAAGGTGAGATCCGCCGTTTCGCCCGCCAGCGCATTGTCGACCTGAAGCCGGCGCGCGATACCCAGACCGTCGCGGGCATGATCATTGCCCTGCGGGTCATGAAGAACAAGAAGGGCGACAAGATGGGGTTCATTACCCTTGATGATCGTTCGGGGCGGATCGAGGCTTCGCTGTTCGCCGAGGCCTTCCATTCGGCCCAGTCCCTGCTGCAGACCGACGCGATGGTGGTGGTCGAGGGCGAGGTCAGCAACGACGACTTCTCCGGCGGCCTGCGCCTGCGGGTCAAGCGGGTGATGAGCATGGAAGATGCGCGCACCAACCTGGCGGAAAGCCTGCGCCTGAAGGTGCATACCGAAGCCCTCAAGGGCGATCAGCTACGCTGGCTGGGGGAGTTGTGCAAACGCCATCGCGGCGCTTGCCCGATCTCCATGGAGTACACCAAGGAGGACGCCAAGGCCTTGCTGCAGTTCGGCGAAGCCTGGCGGATCGATCCGGCGGATGCCTTGATTCAAGCCCTGCGTGACCAGTTCGGGCGAGACAACGTCTTCCTCCAATACCGTTGACGGTCTGGCGCCATAAAAGTGCGCCGATCTCGACCCGAATTTTTAATCTCGACCTGAACGCGCCTCTCCCTTAAGGTAGGGCGCGAATAGACAACCGGCCGGCCCAAGCTCTCTTGGACGTCGACCCAAGACGGACGCCTATGAACCCGAATTTTCTTGATTTCGAACAGCCGATCGCCGACCTGCAAGCCAAGATCGAAGAGTTGCGCTTGGTCGGTAATGACAATTCGCTGAATATCGGCGATGAGATCTCCCGCCTGCAAGACAAGAGCAGCACCCTGACCGAGGACATCTTCGGCAAGCTGACCAGCTGGCAGATCGCACGCCTGGCGCGTCATCCGCGTCGTCCGTACACCCTGGACTACATCGAGCACATCTTCACCGAGTTCGACGAACTGCATGGCGATCGCCACTTCTCCGACGACGCTGCGATCGTCGGCGGCGTTGCCCGCCTGGACGACCAGCCGGTCATGATCATCGGTCACCAGAAAGGCCGTGAAGTGCGCGAGAAGGTCCGCCGCAACTTCGGTATGCCGCGTCCTGAAGGCTATCGCAAGGCCTGCCGCCTGATGGAAATGGCCGAGCGCTTCAAGATGCCGATCCTGACCTTCATCGACACTCCGGGCGCCTACCCGGGCATCGACGCCGAAGAGCGTAACCAGAGCGAGGCCATTGCCTGGAACCTGCGGGTCATGGCACGCCTGAAAACCCCGATCATCGCCACCGTGATCGGTGAAGGTGGTTCTGGCGGTGCGCTGGCCATTGGTGTCTGCGATCAGCTGAATATGCTGCAGTACTCCACTTACGCGGTAATTTCGCCGGAAGGCTGCGCCTCGATCCTGTGGAAAACCGCCGAGAAAGCGCCGGATGCCGCCGAAGCCATGGGCATCACCGCCGAACGCCTGAAAGGCCTGGGCATTGTCGACAAGGTCATCAGCGAGCCACTGGGTGGCGCGCACCGTGATCCGGCTGCGGCGGCCGCGCTGATCCGCACCGAGCTGACTTCCCAACTGGCGATGCTCAAGAAGATGGATAACGACACACTGCTGGCGCGTCGTTACGATCGCCTGATGAGCTACGGTCTCTGATAGATCGACGCTCCTTGTAGGGGCGGGCTTGCTCGCGAAATGGGCGCCTCGGCCATTCAGGTCGAGGCTTTTCAGGCATTGCGAGCACGCTCGGTCTCTACTCAGGATCCGCTCCATTCATGAGCCCATTCGATACAGCCCTCACGCAAAAACTGCTGCAACGCCTCCTGCCCTGGCTGGATCGATCGGCCTGGCGCATCGCATTCTCTGGTGGCCTCGATTCCACCGTCCTGCTGCACCTGCTGGCCCAACTCAGGCAGCGACACAGTCTTCCCCCTTTGACTGCCATACACGTGCATCACGGCCTTCAGGCTGCGGCTGACGCCTGGCCGGAGCATTGCCGGGCCCAGTGCGAGGCTTTGGCTGTGCCGTTGCAGGTAGTGGCGGTGCAGGTGCAACCAGGAGCCAGTCTCGAGCGCGCGGCGCGGGAAGCGCGTTATGCCGTGTTCGAAGAGGTAACCGGCTGCAATGAGTTGCTGCTGACGGCCCAGCACCGCGACGATCAGGCGGAAACCCTGTTGTTCCGTCTGCTGCGTGGGGCCGGAGTCAGGGGGCTGTCGGCCATGCCGGCGTCGCGTGCGTTGGGGCAGGGGCATTTGCTGCGGCCTTTGCTCGACGTCTCCCGCGACGAACTGGAGCGCTACGCTCGGGATCACCAGTTGCACTGGATCGACGATCCCTCCAACCAGGACCGGCAGTTCTCCCGCAATTACCTGCGCCATCGGGTATTCCCGTTGCTGACCGCCCGCTGGCCACAAGCTGCCAGCAGCATGGCGCGTAGCGCGGCGCATTTGCGCGAGGCCCGGGAGTTGCTGGATGAGCTGGCCATTATCGATCTGCAAGAGGCGGTCAAGGGCGTTGAGTTCGAGTGGCTGGGGTTGCCGTCCCTGGCGCTGGCGCCTTTGCTCGGCTTGTCGCAGGCGCGCCAGCGCAATGCCCTGAGTCACTGGTTGAGCCGCTTCACGCCGCTGCCGGACAGCGATCACTGGGTGGGCTGGCAGACGCTGCGCGATGCCGCGGGCGACAGCCGTCCGGTATGGCGGCTGGGGCAGGGCGAGTTGCAGCGGGCGGCAGGGCGCGTCTGGTGGTTGTCGGATAGCTGGCTGCACCCCGTACTGTCTGCACCGAGTTGGGTCGATACCGCTGCGCCTCTGCCGTTGCCAGGTAATGGTCAACTGCAACTCATCGGTGGCGCGCCGCAAGGACCTTTGCAAGTGCGCTACCGTCAAGGAGGGGAGGTGATGCAACTGCCAGGACGCGGCCACCGCGACCTCAAGCGTCTGCTCAACGAGGCAGGTCTGCCAGCCTTCGTCCGTGGCAGATTGCCGCTGCTGTATCGAGGCGAAGAATTGCTCGCGGTGGCGAACCTGCCAGGTCTTGACGCAAATGCCCATGAAGGTTGGCAATTGCATTGGCAGCCGCCTTCGAGCGATCAAGGTTTGAGCTGAAAGTCCCTTTCCGGTAGACTACGCTCCCTTCTTGATACAACTTCTGTGGATTCGCCTGAATTGCAGGAGTTGCCGATTACCAAGCAGTCTTTGCTGGGCGATTCCAAAAAATGTGTAGCGAGCAACGTACCGGTGTTTTCTCTTCCGGTCTGTCCCAACGCGGCGGTTTTTTTGAAAGGTGCACTGTGATTAATGCAGGTGATCGGGGGCTTCGGCCTTCCTTCGCTTTCCCCGGCGGCTCGGACCGCTTTAACGCAGACTTCTAGGGTTTTTCATGACGCGCTACATATTCGTCACGGGCGGTGTTGTTTCTTCATTGGGGAAAGGCATTGCCTCGGCTTCATTGGCGGCCATCCTGGAGGCGCGGGGACTTAAGGTCACCATGCTCAAGCTGGACCCGTACATCAACGTCGACCCGGGCACCATGAGCCCGTTCCAGCACGGTGAAGTGTTCGTCACCCACGACGGCGCCGAGACTGACCTGGACCTGGGCCACTACGAGCGGTTCATCCGCACGACCATGACCCAGAACAACAACTTCACCACCGGTCGCGTCTACGAGCACGTGCTGCGCAAAGAGCGCCGTGGTGACTACCTGGGCGCCACCATCCAGGTGATTCCGCACATCACCGACGAGATCAAGCGCCGCATCATCAAGGGCGCCGGCGATGCCGACGTGGCCCTGGTAGAAATCGGCGGCACCGTGGGCGACATCGAGTCGCAACCGTTCCTCGAGGCCATCCGCCAACTGCGTGTCGAAGTCGGTTCCAAGCGCGCGATGCTGATGCACCTGACCCTGGTTCCGTACATCGCCACCGCTGGCGAGACCAAGACCAAGCCAACCCAGCACTCGGTGAAAGAGCTGCGTTCGATCGGCCTTCAGCCTGACGTGCTGATCTGCCGCTCCGACCATCCGGTGGATGTGTCCTCGCGTCGCAAGATCGCGCTGTTCACCAACGTTGAAGAGCGCGCGGTGATCTCCCTGGAAGACGTCGACACCATCTACAAGATCCCGGCCGTGCTGCACGCCCAGGGTCTGGACGATTTCGTCGTCGAGCGTTTCGGCCTGCAATGCAACGGTGCCGATCTGTCCGAGTGGGAAAAGGTGGTCGACGCCAAGCTCAACCCCGAGCACGAAGTCACCATCGCCATGGTCGGCAAGTACATGGAGCTGCTGGACGCCTACAAGTCGCTGATCGAAGCGATGAGTCACGCCGGCATCACCAACCGCACCAAGGTCAACCTGCGTTATATCGATTCCGAAGACATCGAGAATCAGGGCACCGCGCTGCTTGAAGGCGTCGATGCGATCCTGGTTCCAGGCGGCTTCGGTCTGCGTGGCGTGGAAGGCAAGATCACCGCCGTCCAATACGCTCGCGAAAACAAAGTGCCGTACCTGGGTATCTGCCTGGGCATGCAAGTGGCCGTGATCGAGTTCGCTCGTAACGTCATGGGCTGGAAAGACGCCAACTCCACCGAGTTCGATCGCGCCAGCGGTCACCCGGTCGTCGGCCTGATCACCGAGTGGGCTGATGCCACCGGTGCCGTCGAAACCCGCACCGAAGCTTCCGACCTGGGTGGCACCATGCGTCTCGGCGCTCAGGAATGCCTGCTCGAAGCTGGCTCCAAGGTGCACGATTGCTACGCCAAGGACGTGATCGTCGAGCGTCACCGTCATCGCTACGAAGTGAACAACAACCTGCTGCCGCAGCTGATCGACGCCGGTCTGAAGATTTCCGGTCGTTCCGGCGATGGCGCGCTGGTTGAAGTGGTCGAGGCGCAGGATCATCCATGGTTCGTCGCCTGCCAGTTCCACCCTGAGTTCACCTCGACTCCGCGTGACGGCCATCCGCTGTTCAGTGGCTTCGTCAAGGCGGCTTTGGCTCAACACCAGAAGAAGGCGTAACCCCGATGGCACAGAAGATCATCCGCGTTGGCGACATCGAGATTGCCAACGACAAGCCCATGGTGCTGTTCGGCGGCATGAACGTGCTGGAAAGCCGTGACATGGCCATGCAGGTCTGCGAAGAGTACGTGAAGGTCACCGAAAAGCTCGGTATCCCTTACGTGTTCAAGGCCAGTTTCGACAAGGCCAACCGGTCTTCTGTGACCTCTTATCGTGGTCCTGGCCTGGAAGAGGGCATGCGCATCTTCCAGGACATCAAGCAAGCCTTCGGCGTGCCGATCATCACCGACGTCCACGAGCCGCACCAGGCCGCGATCGTCGCCGAGGTCTGCGACATCATTCAGTTGCCGGCCTTCCTGTCGCGCCAGACCGACCTGGTGGTCGCGATGGCCAAGACTGGTGCGGTGATCAACATCAAGAAAGCCCAGTTCCTCGCGCCCCAGGAAATGAAACACATCCTGAGCAAATGCGAGGAGGCGGGTAACGATCAGTTGATCCTCTGCGAGCGTGGTTCGAGCTTCGGCTACAACAACCTGGTGGTGGACATGCTCGGCTTCGGCATCATGAAGCAGTTCGAATACCCGGTGTTCTTTGATGTGACCCACGCGCTGCAAATGCCCGGCGGTCGCGCCGATTCGGCTGGCGGTCGCCGTGCCCAGGTCACCGACCTGGCCAAGGCCGGCATGAGCCAGTCCCTGGCCGGCCTGTTCCTGGAAGCCCACCCGGACCCGGACAACGCCAAATGCGACGGTCCATGCGCCCTGCGCCTGGACAAGCTCGAACCTTTCCTGGCTCAGCTCAAGGCCCTGGACGAACTGGTTAAGAGTTTTCCGACGGTAGAGACCGCGTAAAACCGATTTCTCCGGTAAAGTACCGCACGATTAATTGCTCAGGCCCGCGGGCCTGAGCCTTATCGTCTGCAAGTCTGCCTCCTGTTCCCTGCTTGCCGACGGTAAAGAGATTCCCTTCAGCTGCGTCGTTTTCGTCAACTTTGGAGTGTTTACAACAATGGCAAAAATCGTCGACATCAAAGGTCGTGAAGTTCTCGACTCCCGTGGCAACCCCACCGTCGAAGCGGACGTGCTTCTCGATAACGGCATCATCGGCAGCGCCTGCGCGCCGTCCGGTGCCTCCACCGGCTCGCGTGAAGCGCTGGAGCTGCGTGATGGCGACAAGAGCCGTTACCTGGGCAAGGGCGTACTGAAGGCCGTAGCCAACATCAATGGTCCGATCCGTGACCTGCTGCTGGGTAAAGACCCAAGCGACCAGAAATTCCTCGATCAGGCGATGATCAAGCTGGACGGTACCGACAACAAGGCAACCCTGGGCGCCAACGCGATCCTCGCCGTTTCCCTGGCCGCGGCCAAGGCAGCAGCACAGGACCAGGACCTGCCGCTGTACGCGCACATCGCCAACCTGAACGGCACACCGGGCGTCTACTCGATGCCAGTGCCGATGATGAATATCATCAACGGTGGCGAGCACGCCGATAACAACGTCGACATCCAGGAATTCATGGTGCAGCCGGTGGGCGCCAAGTCCTTCTCCGAAGGCCTGCGCATGGGCACCGAGATTTTCCATCACCTCAAGGCTGTGCTGAAAGCCCGTGGCCTGAGCACCGCCGTGGGTGATGAAGGTGGTTTCGCGCCGAACCTGGCTTCCAACGAAGACGCGCTGAAAGTGATCTCCGAAGCCGTGGCCAACGCCGGTTACAAGCTGGGCACCGACGTGACCCTGGCTCTGGACTGTGCAGCCAGCGAGTTCTTCGAAGACGGCAAGTACAACCTGTCCGGCGAAGGCCAGGTGTTCACCGCTGAAGGTTTCGCCGACTACCTGAAAGGCCTGACCGAGCGCTACCCGATCATCTCCATCGAAGACGGTCTGGACGAGTCCGACTGGGCTGGCTGGAAGATCCTCACCGACAAGATCGGCGAGAAGACCCAACTGGTGGGCGACGACCTGTTCGTGACCAACACCAAGATCCTGAAAGAAGGCATCGACAAGAAGATCGCCAACTCGATCCTGATCAAGTTCAACCAGATCGGCACCCTGACCGAAACCCTGGAAGCCATCCAGATGGCCAAGGCTGCCGGTTACACCGCAGTGATTTCGCACCGTTCCGGCGAAACCGAAGACTCGACCATTGCCGACCTGGCCGTGGGCACCTCGGCTGGCCAGATCAAGACCGGTTCGCTGTGCCGTTCCGACCGCGTGTCCAAGTACAACCAATTGCTGCGTATCGAAGAGCAATTGAATGGCAAGGCCAAGTACAACGGCCGCAGCGAGTTTCGCGGTTAAGCGGTAGATGGTACAAAGACACCGGATTGGGTCAGAAAAATCGCATCAGCGAGGTTTTTGCCACTAATCTGATGCCTTAAGAGCACAAGCCTGGTTCTTCCAGGCTTCGTGCTGTCAGTAGGTTCGAAGTTGTTGGCATGGCTGTCTTTTTTCACTGGATACCCGATATTCGATGCGCAGTCCCAATTGGTTGTTCCTCGTCTTGCTCTTGCTGCTGGCTGGCCTGCAGTACCGCCTCTGGGTGGGGAATGGCAGCTTGGCGCAGGTAACCGACCTGACTCAGCAAATTGCCGATCAGCGCGCTGAAAACGAGCGCTTGCTGGAGCGCAATCGTGTACTCGACGCGGAAGTCATGGAATTGAAGAAAGGCATGGAGACCGTGGAAGAGCGGGCTCGTCATGAACTGGGCATGGTCAAGGAGGGCGAAACCCTCTACCAGTTGGCCCAATGATCCAGTCGTTACCGGCCTTCTGGGCCGTGATTCCTGCCGCGGGCGTCGGTGCCCGCATGGCCGCGGACCGTCCCAAGCAATACTTGCAACTGGGCGGGCGCACTATTCTCGAACACAGCCTCGGCTGTTTCCTCGACCATCCTTGCCTGAAGGGGCTGGTGGTCAGCCTGGCGCTTGACGATCCTTACTGGCCGACCCTGGCCTGTGCCCACGACCCAAGGATCCAGCGGGTCGAAGGCGGTGCGGAGCGTTCCGGATCGGTCCTCAATGCCTTGCTCCATCTGCATGCCCAGGGCGCTGCGGATGAAGACTGGGTGCTGGTTCACGATGCCGCACGACCGAACCTGTCCCGTGATGACCTGGACAAGCTGCTGAGTGAACTGGCGGATGACCCGGTGGGCGGCCTGCTCGCGGTGCCGGCCCGTGACACTCTGAAGCGGATCGACAAGCACGGACGGGTGCTGGAAACCGTGGACCGCAGCCTGATCTGGCAAGCCTATACGCCGCAGATGTTCCGTCTTGGCGCCTTGCATCGCGCCTTGGCCGACAGCCTGGTGGCGGATGTGGCGATTACCGATGAAGCGTCGGCGATGGAATGGGCCGGCCAGGCGCCACGCCTGATCGAAGGGCGTTCGGACAACCTCAAGGTGACCCGTCCGGAAGACCTGGAGTGGCTGCGCCAGCGTTGGGCCAATCGCCGCTGAGCGTAGCTTTTCGCGGGCCCCTGTAGCCGCTGCCGCAGGCTGCGAACGGCCCGGAACGGGACGCGTTTTTGTAGTCGTCATGTACTTCAAGCCGATCGCAGCCTGCCGCAGCGGCTACGGATCAATCCTTGTACTCCGGCCGTTTGGCCAACCCCTCCTTGAGATAGTCCACCAGCTTGCGCACCTTGGGCGACAGATGCCGTTGTTGCGGATACAGCGCCCACACCGCGGTATTCGGCGGCTGATGCGCCTCGAGCAGGGAAATCAGGCTGCCCTGATGCAAATGCTCCAGCACGTAATAATCCGGTAGCTGGCAGAGGCCAACCCCCTGTAGCGCTGCATCCAGCACGGCCTGCCCGCTGTTGCAGCGCCAGTTGCCTTGCACCCGCTGGGAGAACTCGCGGCCGTCCTGCTCCAGTTGCCAGATGTCCGAGCTGCCGATCAGGCAGTTGTGGCGACTCAATTCCGACAGGCTGTGGGGGCGGCCGTAGCGTTCCAGGTAGGACGGTGAGGCGCAGAGGTACATGCGGCGTGGCGCCAGGCGGGTCGCCACCAGTCGTGAGTCCTGCAGGCGACCGAGGCGAATGGCCAGGTCCAGACCTTCGTGCACTAGGTCCAGGGGCCGGTTGCTCAGTTCGATATCCACCCGCAGTTGCGGATAAAGGCCCATGAAACTGGTGACCAGCGGCACGATAAACCGCTCACCGTAGGCCACCGCACAGGTCATGCGCAGCATGCCCTTGGGCTCGCTGGTCAGGTCGCCGACGGCGCGCAATGCCTCTTCGCGCCCGTCCTGCAGGCGCTGGCAATGCTGCAAGAAAGTCTGCCCGGCCTCGGTCAGGGTCACTCGGCGGGTACTGCGATACAGCAGGCGGGTCTGCAGCCGTTCTTCCAGGCGGACGATCTGCCGGCTGATATGGGAGGACGACACCCCGAGGCGCTCCGCGGCGGCGGTGAACTGGCTGCACTCGGCCACGGCGACGAATTCGTCGATGCCTTCCCAGCGGTTCTCGTTCATGGTGATTATCCCTGTACAGCAATAATGTTTTGCTTTTGTTCGGATTATTCATCGTCAGGCGCTGTTTTACACTCCCTGTCTCGTTTTTATTCGCTGGAGACCCAGGATGATCAAGTCGCGCGCTGCCGTTGCCTTCGAGGCCAAGAAACCCCTTGAGATCGTTGAGGTCGATGTCGCCATGCCCAAGGCTGGCGAGGTGTTGTTGCGGGTCGTCGCTTCCGGCGTGTGCCACACCGACGCCTACACCCTGTCCGGGGCCGATCCGGAAGGTATCTTCCCGTCGATCCTCGGTCACGAAGGCGGCGCCGTGGTCGAGGCCATCGGCGAGGGCGTGACCTCGGTGGCCGTGGGCGATCACGTGATCCCGCTGTACACCCCGGAATGCGGCAAGTGCAAATTCTGCCTGTCGGGCAAGACCAACCTGTGCCAGGCGATCCGAGCTACCCAGGGCAAGGGCCTGATGCCGGACGGCACCACCCGTTTCTCCTATAAAGGCCAGCCGATTTTCCACTACATGGGCACCTCGACCTTTTCCGAGTACACCGTGTTGCCGGAAATCTCGGTGGCCAAGATCCCTAAAGAAGCACCTCTGGAAAAGGTCTGCCTGCTGGGTTGCGGCGTCACCACCGGGATCGGCGCGGTGATCAATACCGCCAAGGTCAAGGCTGGCGACACCGTGGCGATCTTCGGCCTGGGCGGCATCGGCCTGTCGGCGGTGATCGGTGCCGTGAAAGCCAAGGCTGGCCGGATCATCGCCATCGACATCAACCCGGCCAAGTTCGAGATCGCCAAGCAGCTGGGCGCCACCGATTGCGTGAACCCGAAAGACTTCGACCGGCCGATCCAGGAGGTCATCGTCGACATGACCGACGGCGGCGTGGACTTCTCCTTCGAGTGCATCGGCAACGTGCAGCTGATGCGTGCCGCATTGGAATGCTGCCACAAGGGCTGGGGTGAGTCGGTGATCATCGGCGTGGCCGGTGCCGGCCAGGAAATCTCTACCCGTCCGTTCCAGCTGGTTACCGGACGCGTCTGGCGCGGTTCGGCGTTCGGTGGCGTGCGTGGCCGCTCCGAGTTGCCAAGCTATGTGGAAATGGCCCAGAGCGGTGAAATCCCGCTGGACACCTTCATCACCCACACCATGGGGCTGGAGGACATCAACAAGGCCTTCGACCTGATGCACGAAGGCAAGAGCATCCGCACCGTCATTCATTTCTAAGGAGCAGTGGCAAGCTGCAAGCCGTCAGTTGCAAGCAGGTTCATCCCCTCTTGCCGCTTGAAGCTTGCAGCTTGCGACTGAAATACCCATGACTCTGGAAAACCTGTCCTGCCAGAAAAGCTTCGGCGGCTGGCACAAACGCTACAAGCATCATTCCCAGGTGCTGGGCTGCGACATGGTGTTCGCCGTGTACCTGCCGCCGCAGGCAGAGCAGGGCGGCAAGCTGCCGGTGCTGTACTGGTTGTCCGGCCTGACCTGCACCGACGAGAACTTTATGCACAAGGCCGGTGCCCAGCGCCTGGCCGCCGAGCTGGGGTTGATCATCGTCGCGCCGGACACCAGTCCGCGTGGCCCAGGCGTGCCGGGCGATCCGGATGGCGCCTGGGATTTCGGCCTGGGGGCCGGGTTCTATCTGAATGCCACCCAGCAGCCCTGGGCCGAGCATTACCGCATGCATGACTATGTAGTGCAGGAGCTGCCGGCATTGGTCGAGGCGCATTTTCCGGCTTCGGACAAGCGTGGCATCAGCGGGCACTCCATGGGCGGCCACGGTGCTCTGGTCTGCGCGTTGCGCAATCCGGGACGTTACCAGTCGGTATCGGCTTTTGCGCCGATCAGCAACCCGATGGATTGCCCGTGGGGGCAGAAAGCCTTTTCCCGTTACCTGGGCGAAGAGCGCTCCCGCTGGCGCGAATGGGATGCCAGCGTGCTGATCCAGGAGGCCAGCGAAAAGCTGCCGTTGCTGGTAGACCAGGGCGATCGTGACGATTTCCTGGCCAATCAGCTCAAGCCCGAAGTGCTGCAACAGGCGGCGAAAGCCGCGGGTCATCCGCTGACGTTGCGCCTGCAACCCGGCTACGACCACAGCTATTTCTTCATCGCCAGCTTCATTGGCGACCACCTGCAGCATCATGCGCGCGCTCTGAGCGGCTAATGTCCGCCAAAGCAGGTAGAATCACGCCCTGACTCAATCAGGGCGTTTTTTTATGCGTATTGGCCACGGCTACGATGTGCACCGTTTCGCTGAAGGCGATTTCATCACTCTGGGCGGCGTGCGTATTGCACACAGCTTCGGGCTGCTCGCCCACTCCGACGGCGACGTGCTGTTGCATGCTCTGAGCGATGCCTTGCTGGGTGCTGCCGCACTGGGCGACATCGGCAAACATTTCCCGGACACCGATCCGCAGTTCAAGGGCGCCGACAGCCGTGCGCTGTTGCGTCATGTCGTCGCACTGATCCATGCCAAGGGCTGGAAGGTCGGCAACGTCGATAACACCATCGTGGCCCAGGCGCCGAAGATGGCTCCCCATATTGAAACGATGCGCGCGCTGATTGCCGCGGATCTGCAAGTCGAGTTGGATCAAGTGAACGTCAAGGCCACCACCACCGAAAAGCTCGGCTTCGTCGGGCGCGAAGAAGGCATCGCCGTGCATTCCGTTGCCTTGTTGCTGCGCGCATGAACGAACTGCAACTGTTGGGCCCGCGGGCCTATGGCGAAGCCCTGGGTAGCGCGGTACTGAAGGCCACCGCCGAAGACTTCCAGGTCGACGAAGTCCTGGACATTCCCCTGACCGGCGAAGGCGAACACCTGTGGTTGTGGGTGGAAAAGCGCGGCTTGAACACCGAAGAAGCGGCGCGGCGGATTGCCAAGGCCGCGGGTGTGCCGTTGCGCACCGTCAGCTATGCCGGCTTGAAGGATCGCCAGGCGCTGACCCGGCAGTGGTTCAGTGTGCAGTTGCCCGGCAAGGCGGATCCCGATCTGTCGGCGGCTGAAAACGACACGCTGAAGATCCTCAAGCTGACCCGCCACAAGCGCAAGCTGCAACGCGGCGCCCATGCGGCCAACGGCTTTACCCTGCGCCTGACCGAATTGAAGGCAGACAAGGCGGGGATCGAGGAGCGCCTGCAATCGATCGCCAAACACGGCATCCCCAATTATTTCGGCGCCCAGCGTTTTGGCCATAACGGCGGTAACCTGGTCGATGCCCGTGATTGGGCCGCCCGCAAGGCCTTGCCGGAGAAGCGCAATGTACGTTCGCGGCTGCTTTCCACCGCGCGCAGCTATCTGTTCAACCGGGTGCTGGCGGCGCGCGTGGCCGATGGCAGCTGGCAACGGGCCCAGGTCGGCGACCTGCTGGCCTTCACCGACAGCCGCAGTTTTTTCCCGGCCGGCGAAGCCGAATGCAGCGATCCGCGCCTGGCCATCCTCGACTTGCACCCGACCGGCCCGCAGTGGGGCGAAGGCGAATCGCCTGCCGCCGGGGCGACCCAGCTGCTGGAACAGCAGGTGGCTGCCGACGAAGCGGATCTGCGCGATTGGTTGATTAAAGCCGGAATGAGCCACGAACGTCGCATCCTGCGGCTGCCCATTGGCGGGTTGACGTGGCATTATCCCGAGCCTGACATTCTGCAACTGGAATTCGTCCTGCCGGCCGGATGCTTCGCCACCGTATTGGTGCGTGAACTCGTCGATCTGGTGCCGGTGGGGCAGACGGACAGCCCATGCGTATTCTGATTTCTAACGACGATGGTGTAACAGCACCCGGTCTCGCCGCGCTTCATGCTGCGCTGGCGGATTACGCCGAGTGTGTGGTGATCGCCCCGGACCAGGACAAAAGCGGCGCCAGCAGCTCGCTGACGCTGGACCGGCCGTTGCACCCGCACACCTTGAGTAACGGTTTCATCAGTATCAATGGCACCCCCACCGATTGCGTGCACCTGGGCCTCAACGGGCTGCTGGAGCGCGATCCGGACATGGTCGTGTCCGGAATCAACCTCGGGGCGAACCTGGGTGACGACGTGCTGTATTCCGGCACCGTCGCCGCAGCCCTGGAAGGGCGTTTCCTGAACCTGCCGGCGTTTGCCTTTTCGTTCGTTTCGCGTCAGGTGGATAACCTGCCGACGGCTGCCTATTTCGCCCGCAAACTGGTCGAGGCCCACGGGCAGCTGGATCTGCCACCACGTACCGTGCTGAACGTGAACATTCCCAATCTGCCCCTTGATCATATTCGCGGCATTCAGCTGACCCGCCTGGGCCATCGCGCCCGTGCGGCGGCGCCGATGAAGACGGTCGACCCGCGCGGCAAGGCCGGTTATTGGATTGCTGCGGCGGGGGACGCCGAGGACGGTGGCCCGGGTACGGACTTCCACGCCATCATGCAGGGCTATGTGTCGATCACGCCGTTGCAGCTCGATCGCACCTTCAATGATGCCTTCAGAAGTCTTGATGGCTGGCTGGAGGGGCTGCGCTAATGGCTCGCGAACAGGACGATTTGTTGCGTCGCGGTATCGGGATGACCTCCCAGCGTACCCGCGAACGCCTGATCCAGCGTCTTTACGATGAAGGCCTGTCCAACGCCCAGGTACTGGAAGTCATTCGGCGTACACCGCGGCATCTGTTCGTCGACGAGGCCCTGGCGCATCGCGCCTATGAAGACACGGCCCTGCCGATCGGGCACAACCAGACGATCTCGCAGCCTTATATGGTGGCGCGCATGAGCGAGTTGCTGCTGGCGGCTGGCCCGTTGGACAAGGTGCTGGAGATCGGCACCGGGTCGGGTTACCAGACGGCGGTATTGTCGCAACTGGTGGAGCGGGTGTTCTCGGTCGAGCGCATCAAGGTGTTGCAGGATCGGGCCAAGGAGCGTCTGGTCGAGCTGAACCTGCGCAACGTGGTATTCCGCTGGGGTGACGGCTGGGAAGGCTGGCCGGCACTGGCGCCGTACAACGGGATCATCGTGACGGCGGTCGCCACCGACATCCCCCAGGCCCTGCTGGACCAATTGGCGCCCGGTGGCCGGATGGTGATTCCAGTCGGTGCCGGCGAAGTGCAGCAACTGATGCTGGTCATTCGTGAGGAGCAGGGGTTTTCACGGCAGGTTCTCGGCTCGGTTCGCTTCGTTCCCTTGCTCAACGGGCCATTGGCCTGAGCATTTGTTTGGAACGGGTGAATTCTGTTTGATCGGCTTGGTCTTACAGCTTGATCAATCGGTTAAGTAACCTTGAACCCTGATCGATATGCTGGTGCCTGCTGATTTCGCTTTGCCGGGAATAAAGCGTGGGTGGCCGGTTATACTTGCGACATTTCATGCCTGAGCCAGGCACTAATTATCTTCAACCACCACAAAGGGAGCGGCGGGTGAGTCTCACAGTCATTGCGCAGCGTATGGGTACAACAAGCTTTCAGCGACTGGTGATTGGCCTTGTCTTGAGTTCTCTGTTGGTCGGCTGTTCGAGCAATAAGTCGAGCAGCGCCCGGGTCGTCGATCGCACCAGCGCGGTACCGCAGCGCCCGACGGTGACCACGGGGCAATACACGGTTCGTCGCGGCGACACCCTGTTCTCCATCGCCTTCCGTTATGGCTGGGACTACAAGGCCCTGGCCGCGCGCAACAATATTGCCGAGCCGTACACCATTCACCCGGGGCAGACCATCCGCTTCGACGGCCGCTCGGGCTCGGCCCCGACAGCCGTGGTTACAAAGTCGGCTTCCAGTGCATCTTCTTCAAGTAAAACCACGGTAATTCGTCGTCCGGCAGGGGCTGCGCCAACGATTGCGAGCCAGCCCGCGCCGGCTCCATTACCGCCTGCAGGCCCCGCGCCAAAGGGCTGGGGCTGGCCTGCGAACGGTATTCTGATTGGAAAATTCTCTTCAAACGGTAGTTTGAATAAAGGCATTGATATCGCCGGGGATTTGGGACAGCCTGTTTTAGCTGCGTCTGATGGGACGGTGGTTTACGCCGGGAGTGGCTTAAGGGGCTACGGCGAACTGGTCATCATCAAACACAGCGATACCTACGTCAGTGCTTACGGCCACAGCCGTAGGCTGTTGGTTCGGGAGGGGCAGCAGGTCAAAGTCGGACAGACAATTGCCGAAATGGGATCAACTGGTACAGACCGGGTGAAACTGCACTTTGAGATTCGCCGACAAGGTAAACCTGTAGATCCACTGCAATTCCTGCCACGTCGTTGATCCGTTACCAAGCCTGTTCCGTCACGTAGAGGGAACAGGTTCCAGCGTTGCCAAGGATAAAGGCGTCGCTTGAGCCTGAGGTCGAACTCACCAAAGGACTATAACAATGGCTCTCAGTAAAGAAGTGCCGGAGTTTGACATCGACGATGAAGTTCTCCTTATGGAGACGGATATCGCCACTGATTCGATGTCGAATGAGGGATCTGCTGTACCTTCAGTTCGTGCCAAATCCAAACACTCCGCTTCATTGAAACAACACAAATACATTGATTACACGCGAGCGCTCGACGCGACGCAGCTGTATCTCAATGAAATCGGCTTTTCCCCATTGCTCTCTCCGGAAGAAGAAGTTCATTTTGCGCGTCTGTCGCAAAGTGGCGATCCGGCCGGGCGCAAGCGCATGATTGAAAGCAACCTGCGTCTGGTGGTGAAAATCGCCCGACGTTATGTCAATCGTGGGCTTTCGCTGCTGGACTTGATCGAAGAGGGCAACCTCGGTCTGATCCGGGCGGTGGAGAAGTTCGATCCGGAGCGCGGTTTCCGCTTCTCGACCTATGCCACCTGGTGGATCCGTCAAACCATCGAACGGGCAATCATGAACCAGACCCGGACTATCCGGCTGCCGATTCATGTGGTCAAAGAGCTCAACGTCTACCTGCGGGCAGCACGGGAGCTGACACAGAAACTCGACCATGAACCCTCCCCTGAAGAAATCGCCAACCTGCTGGAGAAACCGGTAGGTGAGGTCAAGCGCATGCTGGGCTTGAACGAGCGGGTTTCTTCAGTCGACGTCTCGCTGGGTCCGGATTCGGATAAAACCCTGCTGGACACCCTCACCGACGATCGTCCTACCGATCCGTGCGAGCTGCTGCAGGATGACGACCTGTCGCAAAGCATCGATCAGTGGCTTTCCGAATTGACCGACAAGCAGCGTGAAGTGGTGGTTCGCCGCTTCGGCTTGCGCGGCCACGAGAGCAGCACCCATGGAAGATGTGGGCCTGGAGATCGGGCTTACCCGAGAGCGGGTACGCCAGATCCAGGTCGAAGGTCTCAAGCGTCTGCGTGAGATCCTCGAGAAGAACGGCCTCTCCAGCGAGTCGCTGTTCCAGTAACGGCACGAGCGATCCTGCCGTGAAAAGCCCCGACACGTTCGGGGCTTTTTATTGGGTAATCGATAGGAGCCAGATGAAATAGGCAGGCGCGCGTTCAATAGCTGAAAGAGCATGTAAGTAAAGGCTGACTCTTTCGTAAGTGTTCGGTTTTTATGCGGTATGAAAGTTGTCCGTTTGATCTGAGGTTTTTAGTTATCTTATTGATTTATAACAACTTATTTTAATGTTTAGAACAATGTCCGACACGTTTTCTACCTGTCAGTGCCATTGCTCTGTCATGGAAACTCTCTAATATCAGCCCTGTGTCGACGGATAGACACAGCCATCAAGGATGATGGTCAGGACATCGCAGGACGCGATTCATCAGGACGATGAAAAGGAACACAGGGACTAGGGAAAAAAGGTGGGCGGGTCATACCGCCCCTTTTTTTGCCTGCGTAAAAGTGAATCCGGAACAGCAAAAAGGCCCGCAACGGGCCTTTTTGGGGAACGCGAGGTAATCAGCGTTCGAGATCCTTGATCTTGCCTTTGACGCCATCCCACTCTTCGGCATCGGGCAGGGAATCTTTCTTTTCAGTGATGTTGGGCCAGATCTCGGCCAACTCAACGTTCAACTGAATGAATTCCTGCATCTCTTCTGGAACTTCGTCCTCGGAGAAGATCGCTACAGCGGGGCATTCAGGCTCGCACAGCGCGCAATCAATGCACTCATCCGGGTGAATCACCAGGAAGTTCGGGCCTTCGTAAAAGCAGTCCACCGGACAGACTTCTACGCAGTCGGTGTACTTGCACTTGATGCAGTTGTCGGTGACGACGAAGGTCATTTCTAATTCTCTCCTCAGGCGGCGGCAGCGGAGCCCCTTCAGGACGGGGTCGCCAGGTTCGGGAGCGATAGTCTGCGGACCAGGCTAATAGTCCGCAGCATCCCAAACCGCGCGAGATTCTAACAGCTTGAAAGCATCAGCGTTAGATGCGTGTCTTCAATGTATAGAGCATTTCCAGTGCCTTGCGCGGGGTCATGTCGTCCAGATCGAGCTTGGCCAGGTCATCGAGGACCGGGTGCGGCAGGCTGGCGAACATGTCGCTTTGCTGCGGGACTGAAGGCTTGCCCGGTACCGGAGACGGCGCTTCATGGGGCAGGCTGGTGGTCTCCAGGCGACTCAGGTGCTCGCGGGCGCGGACGATCACATCGCTCGGAACCCCCGCCAACTGGGCCACGGCCAGGCCATAGCTCTGGCTGGCAGGGCCTGGCAGCACGTGGTGCAGGAACACGATGCGTTCGTTGTGCTCGGTGGCGTTGAGGTGCACGTTGGCCACCAGAGGTTCGCTTTCCGGCAGGACGGTGAGCTCGAAGTAGTGGGTGGCGAACAGGGTGTATGCCCGCACCTGGGCGAGACGTTCTGCCGCAGCCCAGGCCAGGGACAGACCATCGAAGGTACTGGTGCCGCGACCCACTTCGTCCATCAGCACCAGGCTGCGCTCGGTAGCGTTATGCAGGATGTTGGCGGTTTCGCTCATTTCCACCATGAAGGTGGAACGACCGCCGGCCAGGTCGTCACTGGAGCCGATCCGAGTAAAGATCCGGTCCACCAGAGACAGCTCGCAGCTCGCTGCCGGCACGAAGCTGCCGATATGGGCCAGCAGCACGATCAGCGCGGTTTGCCGCATATAAGTGGATTTACCACCCATGTTCGGGCCGGTGATCACCAACATCCGGGTCTGATCGTCGAGGCTCAGGTCGTTGGCCACGAACGGCGTGGTCAGGACCTGCTCGACCACAGGGTGGCGACCCTGGGTGATGCGCATGCATGGCTCGCTGACGAAGCGCGGGCAATTGAGGTCGAGATTCAGCGCTCGCTCGGCCAGATTGCTCAGCACGTCCAGCTCAGCCAACGCCCCCGCGGTGTCCTGCAGCGGCGGCAGGTGACCGATCAGGGTCTCCAGCAAGGCTTCGTAGAGCATCTTCTCGCGGGCCAGGGCGCGGCTCTTGGCGGACAGCGCCTTATCCTCGAAGGCCTTGAGCTCCGGGGTGATGAAGCGTTCGGCGCCCTTGAGGGTCTGGCGGCGGATGTAGTCCGCCGGGGCCTGTTCTGCCTGTTTGCTTGGCAATTCGATGAAGTAGCCGTGAATCCGGTTGTAGCCAACTTTCAGATTGGCCAGGCCGGTACGGGCCTTTTCCCGGGCTTCCAGGTCGATAAGGAACTGGCCAGCGTTTTCGCTCAGCGATTGCAGCTCGTCCAGCTCGGCGTCGTAACCGGTCTTCAGCACGCCGCCATCGCGGATCACCGCCGGCGGGTTGTCGATGATGGCTTTCTCCAGCAGCGCGGCCAGTTCCGGATAGGTGCTGGTGGTCACGGCCAGTTGGCTCAGGTGCTCGGCTTCGAGCTCGGTCATCGCCACTTGCAGTTCCGGCAACGCCGCCATGGCATCGCGCAGGCGCGCCAGGTCGCGGGGGCGGGCGTTGCGCAGGCCGATACGGGCGAGGATCCGCTCGATGTCGCCGATTTCCTTGAGCTGCGGTTGCAGCCTTTCGAAACGGTAACCATCCAGCAGGCAGCCAATCGAAGTCTGCCGCGCCTGCAGGACTTTCAAGTCGCGCAGCGGGCGGTTCAGCCAACGGGTCAGCAGGCGGCTGCCCATGGCGGTCTGGCAACGGTCGACCACAGATTGCAGGGTGTTGTCGCGGCCGCCGGCGAGGTTGGTGTCCAGCTCCAGGTTGCGCCGGCTGGCGCCGTCGAGCACCACAGTGTCGTCCAGGCGTTCGTGGCGCAGGCTGCGCAGGTGGGGCAGGGCGGTGCGCTGGGTTTCCTTGGCATAGCTCAGCAGGCAGCCGGCGGCGCCGATGGCCAGGGTCAGGTTCTCGCAACCGAAACCCTTGAGGTCCTGGGTGGAGAACTGCTGGCACAGGCTCTTGTGGGCCGAGTCGCGTTCGAAGTCCCAGGGCGCGCGACGGCGCACGCCACGGCGTTTTTCCGCCGGCAGGCCTTGTGGCCAGTCGTCCGGGATCAGCAGTTCCACCGGGTTGATGCGTTCCAGCTCGGCCAGCAGGTTTTCCCAGCCCTTGATTTCCAGGACCGTGAAATTGCCGCTGGTGATGTCCAGCACTGCAAGGCCGAACAGGCGCTCGTCGCCCAGCACCGCCGCGATCAGGTTATCCCGGCGTTCGTCGAGCAGGGCCTCGTCGCTGACGGTCCCTGGGGTGATGATCCGCACCACCTGGCGCTCCACCGGGCCCTTGCTGGTGGCCGGGTCGCCGACCTGTTCGCAGATCACCACCGACTCGCCGAGCTTCACCAGCTTGGCCAGGTAACCTTCGGCGGCGTGATAAGGAATCCCGCACATCGGAATCGCCTGGCCAGCCGACTGCCCGCGCGCGGTCAGGGTAATGTCCAGCAACTTGGCGGCCTTCTTTGCGTCTTCATAGAATATTTCATAGAAGTCGCCCATGCGATAGAACATCAGCTGATCGGGGTGCTGGTTCTTGAGGCGCCAGTACTGCTGCATCATCGGCGTGTGGGAGGACAGATCGGTGAGCGCTTTATTCATCGGGTCGTCAGGTTGATTCGTTGAAAGGGTGGGCAAAAGCAGAGGGCATGGGCCCGGCTTTTTCGCGATGGGCGCAAGGTTACCATGGGCGGTCCGACCTTCGCAGGGATGAACCCGGCAGGATTTCGGGTGTTTTATGCATGAATATGCATTTTAGCATTTGCTGTCGGCGAAAATAACCCGCAATATGCGCATTATGCAAAAGCGCAACGTTTCTACCGTCTTAAGAGAGCTGCTCGATCGCGATGGCATTTCCCCCACGGAACTCCATCGGCGTACCGGTGTGCCTCAATCCACCCTTTCGCGGATCCTCAGCGGCAAGATTGTCGATCCTTCGGACAAACACATCTCGCGGATCGCCGAGTACTTCCAAGTGAGCACTGATCAACTGCGCGGGCGCGCGGCTGTCGCTCCTGCCCGGTCGGCCGATCCGCATTCGGAACTCAAGGACATAAGTCTGTGGGACGACGATACCCCCGTCGATGACGACGAGGTGTCGGTCCCCTTTCTTCGCGAGGTTGAATTGGCTGCGGGATCAGGAAGATTCGTCATCGAGGAAAGCGAGCGCTCCAGCCTGCGCTTCGGCAAGCGCAGCCTGCGGCACAATGGCGTGCAGTTCGACCAGGCCAAATGCGTGACGGTCCGCGGCAACAGCATGCTGCCGGTGCTGCGCGACGGTGCCACGGTGGGGGTCAATGCCGGCAAGTGCGGTATCGGCGACATCATCGACGGCGACCTGTATGCCATCAACCACAACGGTCAGCTGCGGGTGAAGCAGCTCTATCGCCTGCCTTCCGGCATTCGCCTGCGTAGCTTCAACCGCGACGAACATCCGGATGAGGACTACAGCTTCCAGGAAATGCAGGAAGAACAGATCGTCATCCTCGGTCACGTCTTCTGGTGGGGCATGTACGCCCGTTAACCGCAGCCCATAATGCCAAAGCCCGCCATCGAGCGGGCTTTTTTGTGCCTGTGGAAAACCCTCCACGCCTTTATTTATGCGGTGTTCATGCGCAGGTGCATTTGTCGCGCATAAATAAATGCATTTGTGCATTGACTGTATATGCGTACATGCATATTATTCGTTCCAAGCCGCCCGACAGCGGCGAGCAACACCGCTCTTTAGTGGCAAAAGCAAAGGCAGCGATGAACCGGCCTCGACGGTTCAGAGGGTTGGCAACTGACCCGGGTGTGCAGCGTAAAGCACCGTGAACAGTTATCCGGCGGGCAGGGACCGCGGTCGGAAAAACAATTTGAATAGACTCGTACCGCGCCAGTAGCGCCGAAAAGTCAGCTTCCTTTTTGTTCACAGGATGAAAGGAAGGCGAAGGATCGCATTCTGAAAAGCCCAGCGGATTGCCGGGCTTTTTGGAATGCCTACCCGATGTAACTGCCCCATTCAAGAAAGTTAGTGGGTATGCAGGTACGCAGAACGTAAGAACAGCATTCGCTATTAATTGCCAGTAGGAAGAACAAATGAATCGTTATGCCTTCATTCGAATTGACTATTCAAAACCATTTCCCAAAGTTCTACAGATTTTGGACTCTGAGGAAGCTCCCACTACCTATCCAGAAGGTGCAACGGGCATATGGGTTGATGTAACAGGTAACACAACAGTCCAAGTGGGATGGAAGGCTTTAAACCTGACAGGTGAGTGGGTTTTCAGTGAGCCAACCTATCAAGACTATGTAGATGAAGTAACTAGGCATATGGAAAGTCTGCTTAGTGAAGCTGTTAGTTGGCTGAGGTTGAATCCCTTGCAGTATAAGTTGGATCTTGGTGTCGCCACTCCAGCAGATGAAGCGTCATTGCTTGCTTACAAGCAGTACTACATTGCTGTCAGCGAAGTGAAAAACCAACCCAACTATCCGTACACGATCAACTGGCCAGTAGCTCCCTTCTAATTAATAGCGGCTATCAGGCCAAGAGCTGAGAGTGCATTACTGAAAATCCCAGCTTCAGTGCCGGGGTTTTTGGAATGCCTACCTCAAGAGAAAACGTTTGAACCCAATATTCATCACTCATCAATCACTCCTGGAGGCGTGACATGACAAACGAGCAACAAGCGTTGCTGGACATGCCCATCTGGCTTGTCATCGTCCTTGCCCTGGTGGGTGGGGTGTCCGGCGAAATGTGGCGCGCCGACAAGGAGGGCGCCCGCGGCTGGTTGCTGCTGCGGCGCCTGGCCCTGCGCTCCGGGGCCTGCGTGATCTGCGGGGTCTCGACCATCATGCTGCTGTACGCCGCTGGCGTATCGATCTGGACCGCCGGCGCCTTCGGTTGCCTGACCGCCATGGCGGGCGCCGATGTGGCCATCGGGCTCTACGAGCGCTGGGCGGCCAAGCGGCTCGGTGTGTGTGAGGTGCCGCCCAAGGATCCCCGTTCGGACGCCTGAACAACCGCCGCAAGCATTCGTTCATTCATTAAGTCGACCCTGCCGCCTTATCCACGTGGATATCTACCCGCCTGACGCAGGACGCGTACTCGTATTGAACGGCACTCAATCAACCCTCCCGGCCGGGAGGTGCCAGATACGGCCCAGCGTCGTACACCCATCCGTTTCAAAGAGAGGCAAACCATGATCCCAATCGACTACAACAGCTACCGCACCCTCGCGCCCTACAACAAGCGGGTGCGTTTCCTGGTGCTGCATTACACGGCGCTGAACTTCGAGGCATCGGTCAAGGCGCTGACCACTGGCGCGGCGAGTGCCCATTACCTGATCCCGGCGCTGCAGGACCCGACGTATCAGGCCGCGGGCTTCCAGGAACAACGAATCTTCAACCTGGTGGCCGAAGAAGACCGCGCCTGGCATGCCGGTGTCAGTGACTGGGCCGGTCGCAGCGGCTTGAACGACACCTCCATCGGCATTGAGATCGTCAATGAGGCCACCGATGTCAATGGCGTCTTCACGTTCCCGGACTACGAACGCTCCCAGGTCGAGGCGCTCAAGCAACTGGCCCTGAATATTCTCCAGCGTTATCCGGACCTGTCGCCAAAAAACGTGGTGGGCCACTCCGATATCGCGGTGGGCCGCAAATCCGATCCGGGCCCCAAGCTGCCCTGGAAAGAGCTCTACAAAGCCGGGATTGGCGCCTGGTACGACGAGCCGACCAAGAGGAAATACGTCCAGCAATTCCGCGCCGCGGGACTACCCGAACGTGCCGAAGTGCTCAAGGCTTTCGCCACCTACGGCTATGGCGTGCCGGCCCAGGCAACGGATGACTTCTTCCAGTCGCTGGTGCGGGCGTTCCAGATGCACTTCAGGCCGAAGAACTACACCGGGAAACTGGACGTGGAAACCTGCGCGATTCTTTATGCGCTGAATGAGAAGTACGCCTGACTCGATCAAGGCGAATCACTCGCAGGGCAGGGGCTCCATCGAAGGTGATGCCGGACCTCAGCGAAGTCTCGTGAGCCATCTGTTGCATCACCGATCCCGTCCCTGACGTCGCTCGCCGACCTGGCGATCGAGAATCCTGCCCAAATCGACATTCGCTGTTCCTCCATCTCGCGCGACATCCGCAGCGCTCCTGCACAACTTCAACCCCTGCTATCTGAACAGGAGGCCTCTCTATGCCCACAGTCATCGACAAGCCGTCGCAGCTGTTTTTCGCCATTGCCGAGACCCTGCGAGGGGCTGGCCTTGGCCTCAAGGTTGGCAGTCACCAGGACTTTGATGGAGTGCTCGATCAAGCCTGGGTGTTGATTGCGATCGAGCGCGATGCCCCGGGCATGCGCAGCCAGGAAGGGCGTGTCGCCCATGTCCTGACAGTCTCGCTGCAAGCCGTGGCGGCTGTGGGGGCCGAGCGGTCCGGGTTCGAGCCTTGTGATCTGGCGAGCGCGCTGAAGGACCTGGCCACGGATAACCGCTGGGGTCTGCCGGCAGCGCAGTGCGACTTGCCGATGAACCTCGAGGGCCTGCCCTCGACCCTGATTCGCGGTGAGCAGCAGCACGCGGCCTGGACGCTGTCGTTCACCCAGACGCTGTACCTCGGGCAGCCCTTGCTGGACGACCCGACCGGCATACCGAAGTTCGCCCGTACCTGGGAAGTCTCGAACATCGATGACCCCGACCAATACCAAGCACTGGAGGGCTGAGCCATGTTTGACGAGCTGCTGCGCATGCAGCTGGGCCCGATCATCGAGCGGCTGGCCGAGATGGAAACCGAACTCGATGACTTGCACCGGCGGGCGGAAAACCACTGCCGTATCGGTGTGTGCCAGGCGGTCGATGCGGCCAGCAACACCTGTCGGGTCAGCCACGGAGAGCTGCTGACCCCGGCGATCCGTTTCTTCAACCCCAGCGCCGGCGCGCAAAGCGAATCGCGCATTCCCTCCGTGGGCGAGCAGTGCCTGCTGTTCAACTACGGTGGCGGCGACGGTGGCGCGCAGTCGGTGGCGCTGTTCGGCCTCAACTGCGACCGCTTTCCACCGGTGTCGACCCTGGCCGCGCTGACCCGCCGCCAATACGCCGATGGCACCCAAAGCAGTTATGACGATGCCGGTCATGTCTTGAGCTGGAGCAATGGCCCGACCGCGCTCACCGCTTCCCGCGAGGCGGTCGAGTTGAGCATCGGGCCCGCCCGGCTGGCGATGAGACCAGAGGCGATCGAGCTGCGGCTGGGCGCGGTGGGCATCTTGCTCGACAGCGCCGGCATCCACTTCAGCGGCCCCTTGGTGGAACACCAGGGCCGCGTTATCAGCCCTTGATTAAGAGGCTTCCCATGATTGGAGTCGATAGAAACACCGGCGCCGCGGTCGATGACTGGCTGCAGTTCGTGCAGCGCGCGACCCGCGCCCTGACCACGCCGCTGGGCACGCGGCAGAAGCGCCCGTTGTACGGCTCGCTGATTCCCGACCTGCTGGGCCAGAACCTCGGCGATGACTTGCTGATCCTCGCCCAGAGCCATGCCGCGCAGGCGTTCTACAACGAGCAGAACGGCATCGGCGATTTCGAGCCGCAGGTCATAGTCGCCAGCCGGCGCGGCGCCGGGTTGCTGTTGCGTTTCGCCGGCACCTGGAAAAACCGCCAACAGACGTTCGAGGTCGTGACATGAGCATGCTGATACCTGGCGAACACCAGTTGGCCGAGCCGGCCATTGTCACCGTCGAAGAATTCGAGCCACTGCTCGCCGAGTTCAAGACCTTCGTCGTCGATTACGTGGCCCAGCGTTCCCCCGCCAATGCGCAGAAACTCCAGGCCAGCCTGGCCAATGAAAGCGAGCTGCTGACCCTGGCGCTGGAGGCCTTCTGTCTGCGCCTGCAAACCCATGAGCGCAAGTACAACGCCCGCATCAAGCAGATGCTGGCCTGGTGGGCCACCGGCAGCAATCTCGATGCACGGCTGGCGGACATGGGCCTGGAGCGGCAGTTGCTCGACCCGGGCGATCCGGCGGCCTTTCCGCCGGTGCCCGCGGTCTACGAAAGCGACCAAGATGCGCGCCTGCGCTACTACCTGGCGCCCCACGCGCCGGCCGCCGGTTCGCGCATGCAGTACCGCCGCGAAGTCTTCACCCTCGGCGAGCGGCCGACAGTGAAGGTGGACTCCACCGAGGCGGGCGTGGTGACCGTCACCTACACCTTCGACCCGGACGGTTTCGCCGCTCAGGTCAAGGATGGCAACGGGCGCCGTACCGCACCGGGCGAAGTCCAGGTCACGGTGCTCTCGCGGGAAGGCGACGGCACCCCATCCGAGGACCTGCTCGAAGGCGTGCGCAAACACTTTGCCCGGCCGGACGTGAAGCCGGAAACGGATCGGGTGACGGTGCAGGCGGCACAGATCAAGCCCTACAAGATCCGCGTGGTGGCCAAGATCAACCCGGGGCCCGATTCGGGACTGACCCAGCTCGCCACGCAGCAGCAATTGCAGGCGTACGCCGACAGCTGCCATCGCCTGGAAGGGCGGGTGGATCCGAGCTGGATTGATTACACGCTGCATACGGCAGGAGCGGTACAGCTGGAGATTCTCGAGCCGGTGCAACCGATCGTGACCACGGCTTTCCAGGCGCCGTATTGCACGGAGGTTGAAGTGGAGGTGCGTACCCTATGAGTGACGACACTGTTCGCTTGAGCCTGCTGCCGGCCAACAGCTCAGCGCTGGAAAAGGCCCTCGATCTCGGTTTCGCCCGCTTGCTCGAACGTGTGGACCCGCCTTTTCCCGAACTGATGAGGCCTACCCAGACTCCTTTGGACTTCTTGCCTTATCTGGCGGCAGATCGCGGGGTCAGCGAATGGGATGCGGGAGCCAGTGAGGCCGAAAAGCGCCTGACTGTTTCGCTGTCCTGGCAGATCCAGCGGCAGGCCGGGACCAACAAGGCATTGAGTCATGCCGTCGAGTCCCTGGGCTTCATGCCCAACATCGCGGCCTGGTACGAGCAGCGACCGCAGGGGCATCCCTATACCTTCGATGTGCAGGCAATCATTGTCCGCGACTGGTCCAGCGGTGATCACAATCGCTTGATACGCCGCATCAACGCCGCCAAGAGCGAGCGCGACGACGGCACTATCACCATCGTCCATCAAACCACGGGTGGGTTGCGACTGGCCGCTGGCGCCGATCCTGGCCTGAGCATCAGCGATGACAGCCAGCCTGGGGCCTTGCCCGAGGTCAAGTTGCACGGATCGCTGAGCATGAGTTGCGTTGCATATACACCGCTGAGCGATGGCGAACTCTGTCTTGACGGAGCACTGCCTGAATTCGGGCTCGGCGCTCGGTTTAACAGTGCCGGGGTTTCCCTGCACTACACCATTAACGACTACGACCTCAGGGCGCAGCTATGACAGAAGACATTACGCGCTTGGTTCGCTTCACTTCCGCCGGTCTGGATGAAGTGTTGGCGGCAAAGAACCAAGGCTTGAAAGGTGAGATCACTCACATCGGCGCCGGCACCGGTCGCTACAACCCGGACGGCACGGAAACAGCCCTGCGTAACGAGCGCCAGCGAGTGGCGATCGTGGACTACGAGGACCTGGGCTCGCGCCAATTACGGATGGCGGCGCTGTTCGAGGGGGCGGATGAATACGAGATCGGCGAGTTCGGTTTCTACCTGGCCAGCGGCACCCTGCTGGCGGTGTATTCGGTGGCTGGCAAGTTGCTGACTTACAAGGCTGCTGCTGCACGGGTGCTGCAAAAGTTCACGCTGGATATTTCGCCGTTGCCGGCAGACAGCGTGACGGTGGTGGTGGGGGCTGAAAACCTCAATATCTTGATAAGCGAGGAGATCACTGCTCTTGCGACTGCGAATATCGACAATATGGCGCGCCATGTTGATTTGATGTTTCGTGTCATGTCGCTGGAAGCCAAATAAAAAGAGTAGGTGGCAATGGCTGTTCTTTTTGAAGTTTATTTTATAAGTAAGTCTGCAACGGGTGTACCTGTTCTTGGGTGCGCAAGCTGATCAATAGCACAAGGATTTTAAACGTGAGTCTAGAAACTACAGTCGCATCGTTGGTGACGGCGGCAAATAACTTGACCTCTGTCGTCAATGGGAAAATTGGCAGCATCAACAGCACCATGACCACGGCTTTGGCTCAATTCAATGAGTGGCGAAGCCAGAAAGATATTGACGGTGACCCCGCGGCGCTAGGCACCCTTCGCCGTAATATGTTGCAAGGACACGTCTATGGTACGGGAGGCTTGCAGGGGACTTCGGTGGAGGGTGATTTCGTATCGACCGACCTGGGCACCATCACAAATGTGTATATGCATTTCCAGGTGCCTTTGAATATCAATGTGAACTCGGAAATGTTCTGGTTCAATATCAAGGGCTACAGTTACGGGACCGCAAAGATTATCGACGAGACACTGGTAGGTTATTGCTATCAGCCAACCCGGTCTCTGCAAAATGTATCAACATTCGGAAATATGACACCTGCTGTTTATGTCGATACCAACGGCAATATTGTGATGCGCATTCTCCTTCCGAATATTTATTTCACAACTGTGCGCATCGATACCATGCGTGTGGGTAATGGCCGTTTGTTCAAGCAGGGTGACCTGAAAACAAAATTGTCATTGGCTGAAACCGTTGTTTTTAGTTAAGGAACCGAAATGACCGATACAACCGTAAGTACAGAACTTCCGCTGGCGCTGCCGACACCTGAAATCGAATGGGCCGCCATTCGTACCCGCCGGGATCAGCTTCTGCAGGCTACTGACTTTACTCAACTGGCGGATTACCCGGTCACTGAGGCCCAGCGAGCTGAAGTAGCGGCGTACCGCAAGGCGCTGCGGGACATCCCCCAGCAGGAAAAAGATCCCACCAAACTGGTTTGGCCTGAACTGCCAGACTTCGTGAAGTAACACCCACCGCGAAAGCGGTTTTTTTTCGCCCGCACAAAGCCCCATAGAGGGGCTTTGGCGCTTTTGCGTCTGGAGAAACTCATACATGTCCATCCGCCAAACCTACACCGTCCTCGTGCCATTCCCCACCGGCGGCGGCCACTGGTCGAAGGTCGATCAGCAGCTCGACCTGCTCGACGTCGAGGCCAGCGCCTTGCGTGCCGCCGGCCGCCTGGAACTGACCAGCGTCCTTGCGGCGCGCCAACCGGCCGAAGCGGCCACCCCATCCACCGCGGCCAAAAAGGCCGCTGCCAAGAAGGCTGAATAACCATGGCTGAGGTTCTGAACTTCGAGCACAACGGCATTACCGTCAATGCCACCGAATCCCCCGAGGCCATGGGTGGCCTGGGTGACAACGTCATCGGCCTGGTCGGCACCGCGCCGAAGGCCGACCCGCTGATTCCGCGCAATGCGCCGTTCCGCATCAACAGCTTCACCACCCAGGCCCTGCTGGACCCGACCGGCGCTGAGTCGGGCACCCTGTTCCAGGCGGTGTACCAGATCCTCAAAGTGGTCAAGGTCCCGGTCTATGTGGTGATCGTCGAAGAGGGCGCGACCCCGGCCGACACCGTCAACAACGTGATCGGCGGCGTCGACGCCACCACCGGCCGCAAGCTCGGCCTGGCAGCCCTGGGCAGTGTCCCGGAAGACCTGACCATCATCGGCGCGCCGGGCTTTACCGGCACCAAGGCGGTGGCCGGTGAGTTCGCTGCCTTCGGCAAGCGCATCAAGGCCCGTGTGGTGCTCGACGGCAAGGATGCCGCGGTTGCCGACCAAGTGACCTACAGCAAGGAACTGGGCGGTGCGGACCTGGGTTTCGACCGCTGCCTGGTGGTGCACAACATGCCGGCCGTGTACTCCAAGGCGGCGAAGAAGAACGTGTTCCTGGCGCCGTCGAGCCTGGCCATCGCCGCGCTGGCCAAGGTCAAGCAGTGGGAGAGCCCGGGCAACCAGGTGACCTTCGCCGAAGACGTCTCGCGCACTGTGGAATACAACATCCTCGACACCTCGACCGAGGGCGACCTGCTCAACCGCTACGGCGTCAGCTACTACGCCCGCACCGTGCTCGGCGGCTTCTCGCTGCTGGGTAACCGCTCCATCACCGGCAAATTCATCAGCTATGTCGGCCTGGAAGACGCCATCAGCCGCAAGCTGGTCAAGGCCGGGCAGAAAGCCATGGCCAAGAACCTGACCAAGTCCTTCATGGATCAGGAGGTCAAGCGCATCAACGACTGGCTGCAGACCCTGGTCGCCGACGAAACCATCCCGGGCGGCAGCGTGTACCTGCACCCCGAGCTGAACAGCGTCGAGAAGTACAAGAACGGTACCTGGTACGTGGTCATCGACTACGGCCGCTACGCGCCGAACGAGCACATGGTGTATCAGCTCAACGCCCGCGATGAAATCATCGAGCAGTTCCTGGAGGATGTTCTCTAATGTTTACCAACCGCGTAAGACAGGCCATCGCGGCCACCCTGCAAGGCCTGCCGTTGTCGGCGACCGTGGAAGAGTTCACCCCGCCGAAGATCGAGTTCGAAATGGAAGCGATGACCGGTGGGCGCTTCATCGCCGAAGAAATGGCCAAGAGCGGCAAGGCACTCACCGCCACCCTCAAGCTGCAGGGGCTGGGGCCGGAAATCATGCTGGCGCTGGGCGTGAAGCTGGGCGACGACATCCTGCTCAATGTCCGCGAGGCGGGCCAGGACCAGGATGGCAAGACCTGGTTCACCTACCACACCGTGGGCGGCAAGCTGAAATCCCTGGCCGAAACGGCCATGAAGATGAATGAAAAACCCACCACCACCCTGGAACTCGCCTGCCGTACCTACAACCGCATCGAGAACGGCGTGCCGGTGATCGACATCGACGTGCGCACCCAGAAGTTCGTGCTCAGCGGCGTCGACATTCTCGGCGACGCCCGTCGCGCGGTGCTGATGCCGTAACCCCCCTTGGCAACACCCTTTGCAATACCCCCTGCAACACTCTTGTAGGAGCGAGCTTGCTCGCGATGGCAATGCAACAGCCACATCACAGTCGTCGCTCAATCCCCAATCGCGAGCAACTCGCTGCTACCCCCTTTATCAAGGAATTCATTCATGTCCTGGACGCCTCCGCTCCATGTCCTGTTGTGCCCGATCACCGCCGACGATGAGTCGCAGATCGCGCAGATTCAGCTCAAACCATTGTTTTATGCCGCGCAAAAAGAGGCCCTGGCCCGCGCCGGCGATGATGAGGACGATCAGTTCTTCGAGCTGGCGAAGCTGGCCACCGGGTTGTCGGCCAATGAGCTCGACCAGCTCAAGCGGCCGGACTACGTGAGCATCGCGCAGTACGTCCATGACATGTCGACACGCCCGGCTGCGTACTTCCTCCAGCAGGGCGCCGAGTTTGAAACGGCCAGCGACATCCCTGGCGACGCCTCGGCGCAGGGCGACCTGGACCAGGTGAACCTGCTGTTGCCACTTGAAGTGGCGGGCCAGCGCCTGACATCCCTGACCCTGGAAATGCCCGCGTTGCGAGCGACCAAGGTGATGAAGAAGCTCAAGACCACCAAGGAGCGCGCCGAATTCATCACCGCGCATTGCACCGGCCTGATGCTGCCCGACCTGGCGCTGCTCAGCGTGCCTGACTGGACGCAGTTGCAAGAGCGCATCGACGATTTTTTAAACAAACCGGCGGCCTTCTTTCGGAGCGCGACATCGAAGTGATTCTCGATGTGGTGCCGCTCATTTACTCGGTAAGTGAGGCGGAAATCCTGGAGTGGGACGCTGGCAAGGCCTTGCGCCGCTACGACATCGCGATCACTCGCCTTGGCGTGAAAGAGGAGTAGAGCGAAATGGCGAACAATCAGTTTTCGCTCAAGAACGCCACCGTGCAACAGCACGGGCTGGCGCCCGTCGGCGTCATGCAGCCAGGCGCCCCCGTGACGAGCCCGGCGGATGCCGGCCTGTCATCCGGCAGCTTTATCCTGGCCTTGAATGCCGCCAGCGTGGACATTCGCCTGCTGACCACGGCCATCGACTCGTTGAAGTTGACGCTGTCGTCGCAACGTTCGTTGCCGCTGGCATTCGCCGGCAGCGCCAAGGCCGAGGCTAAAGCCCCCGACAAGGCCGCAGGCGGGCTTCAAGCGCCTGACCTGTTCAAGTCGGCGATGGCGATGGATGCGGCGCTGGCCGATCTGGGGAGGGTGGTTTACCTCCCTGGCAATGAGCGCGATGAACTCGCGCAAGATAATTACCGCATGGCCAGTTATCGAGGGGTCGCCGCGGGTGGAACCACGGCCGTCGACCTGGCGAAGCTCGAATACGCCGCGGCCAAGGCCGGGATCGACAACGACAAGGGCGCCTCTGCACGGCAAACCCTGACGACATTCGCCGGAGATGCCGCGCTTACGGCAACCGCGTTCAAGATGCCTCCCAAGGATACCGGGGACATGATGGCCGGCTGGCGCACCTCGATGAAGCTCGATCGCACCCAGGCGCTCGATCTGGCGGATGCGATCAACCACCTCGGCAAGCGACCAGGAGATGCAGAGGCGGCCGACATCGGGACGATCCTGCAACGGCATGGTGCTGCCGCCACGACGGCGGGGCTTGCCCCGGAGCAGGCGGCGGCACTGACGACGGCCTTGCTCAACACCGGCACGCAAAAGGCCGATGCGGGAGCCGCGCTGAAAGGCATCACTGCCGTGCTGGGCAAGGGCGAACCGAAGTCCCAGGCGCAGCAAGCGGCCTTGCAACGGTTGAATATCGACCCGCTGAAGCTGGAGGGGGCGGGCGCCCTGACCGACCTGCTCAAGGCGCTGCAAGCGCCCGATTTGTCGAGCCGGGAGCGCTCCACGCTGGCCGGCGCGCTGTTCGGTGGCGCGGATGAAGCAGCGTTGCGCCTGTCGCAACAGCTGCCTGAAGTTCAAAAGGCATTGGCGCAGGTCGCCGACAAGCAGCAGTACGCCACCTCGGAGCTGGGCGACAAGGGCTCGGTACGCCAGTCCGCATCGGCCCAGGCGAATACCTTCGACGCCCGCTTGAACCGGATGAACAGCGCGTTCGGTTCCGCTCTCGCGCCGGTGGCGGAAGGGGCGATGGTGCCTATCGGTGGGGTGGTCGATGGCTTGAGCAGCCTGGCTACGGAGTTTCCGAAGATCGCTGCCGGCCTGGCCTTGGCGGGGGCCGCCATCGCACCGGTGGTGGGCCGCCTGCTCAAGTCGGTGCTGGACGAAGTCTTTACCCAGGTAGCGAAAAAGCTGTTGAGCCTGGCGGCTCCGAGCCTGCCGTCGAGTATTGGCAAGCTGTTCGGCGAGGGCGGGGCCTGCTGTGGTGGCCCTTCGGGCGGCGGTGAAAGCCGCGGCCAGAATAGACAAGAGCGAAGGCGACAGGAGAGGCAAGCAAAGAAAGAGCAGCAAAAGAAACAAGCCAATACGGCAAAACCCGCCCCCAAAAACACCTCTGCAACTGCGCCACGCGCCGGGCTGATGTCGCGCATTGGCCGTGGGTTGAGAGGCAGTTTTGCCGTCGTGCGTTCCGTGTCCGGCCGGGTGGCCAGTCGGCCGCTCAACCTGCTCAGGGCCGGCCTGAATGTGTTCAGGGGTGTGCGTAACCGCGACCCCGGGGCCATTGGTTCCGGCTTGGGCACCCTGGGTGGCTCCTGGGCCGGAGGTGCATCCGGTGCCGCGCTGGGCGCGGCCCTGGGCAGCGTCGTGCCGATCCTCGGCACGGCTGTCGGCGGGTTGGTCGGCGGCGCCATTGGCGGATGGCTGGGCGGCGAGGCGCTCGGCCGGCTCGGCGGCGAGGCGGGGAACCGCCTGAAGTCGCCGGATGAGGTGAGCAAGAACCTGGTGGCCAGCTCGGCTTCCAGCCAGCAGGTCACTTTCGCCCCGGTCGTCAATATCTATGGCCAGGATC